>NZ_NOIH01000001.1 GCF_002245655.1 Thauera propionica
ATGTTTGTTGAGAAGTCAATTTCCACTGGAAACGGCATAGAGCCCTTGATACTGGCGCCGTGTGTTTTCAGCGCGGCTGCGGATGTGCTGGTGTTCATGGTTCGTCCCTATTTGGTGCGGCTTGGGACGAACTTTGAAGAACGGCTATCGGGGTGCCTACGGGGAAATTACCCGGTGTTTTCCCCGGCCACCTTTCGTTTATTTCTTTCCTTTTGTGCTCGCTCGTACTCTCGCCGGATGGTATCGGGAGCCTTGCAGTACTTTTCAGCCACCTCCTTGTAAGCCGCGCTGGCGGTCATGCCTTCCCGAATGCGCTGAGTTACCGCCCATGATCTGTGGAAGGCTTCCTGCTTGCTGATCTTCTTTCGGCCGGGCTTTTCTGGATTGCACAGGCGTTTGACTATGGCTTCATTGGCAGCCGCCTTCGCAATTTCCGAAAGCACGGCGTCAGCAAAAGCCGCGTTTGCCGACGCGGGCAACAAGCCATCTTTCAGTAAGAGCGAGGCAATTACCAGATCAAAGTCCTTTTGAAGCTCTATTTCATTCTTGTCCTGAATTGACCACTTTTGTACCAACTCTTCGGCATACAGAAGCCAGTCGTCAAGCCTGTCAGCCACATAGGCAAACCTCCAAATTGCATGCTCTGGTGAGAACATCATGCTTCCCTTTGCGCTTGCCCTTGAAAGCTGGTGCCGCACCTGCCGGGCAAGGGACCCCGGTTTTCCTAACGTCGGAGTAGGCGCGGCAAATCTCAACCGTCCTAACCGTTCGCACCGTTGCGGAACGGGATGATCTTCGCGCCTGTCTGCAGCGCGTCTAGGTGGTCCGCCCACGCCTGCATCATCGCGCGGCGCTCGGCCATGAACTGCGCATGGTGGCTGTAGGCCGCGAATACTTGTTTCCGCTCGCGGTGGGCGAGCTGGCGGTCGATCACGTCAGGTCGATAGCCCAACTCTAGGAGCGCGCCGGTTGCTGTGGCTCGGAAGCCGTGCCCGGTCACCTGACCGGCCTGATAGCCCATCGCACGCAAGGCGCTGTTGATCGTGTTCTCGCTGATCGGCCGGCCTTGGCCGTTGCGGTTCGGAAAGAGCAGGTCGCTTCCGGCTGTGTGGTCTTGCAGCTCCCTTAGTGCTGCCACCGCTTGGCAGGAAAGCGGCACGACGTGTTCCTCGCGCATCTTCATGCCGGTCAGCCCGCGGCTACGATCACGCTCGGCGGGGACCGTCCAGGTTCCGGCTTCGAGGTCGAATTCATGCCACTGCGCACACCGCAGTTCACCAGGGCGAACGAAGGTCAGCGTCAGGAGCTGAATCGCGAGCTTGATCGGCTTCGAGATGCGTACCGCGTCCAGGCGGATGAAGAACTCGCGCAGCTCACTTGCGCGCAGTGCTGGCCTGTGTTCGCCTTGATGCGGCTTCACTGCCTTGTGAAGGCCCTCGGCCGGATTGCTCTTTGCGAGCCCGTTCGCAATCGCGTGGATGTAGATCTCGCCGATCCGCGCGCGGACTCGTTTGAGCATGTCGGTTGCGCCCTTCGCCTCGATCTTGCGCAGCAGCTCAAGCACGTCGACCGGCTGCACGGAGGTGATCGGCGTGCTTCCGATGTGCGGGAAAACGTGGTTCTCAAGCGCCCGGATGGCGGCGTGCGCTGTGCCCTCGGTGCGGCTCGTCTTCCACGAGGCCCACCAGGATCGGGCAACGGCCTCGAATGAGTTCTCGGCGGCGAGCCGGGCGGCGCGCTTTGCGTCCTTCTTGGTAGCTGCCGGATCTACGCCCGAGGCAAGTTGCTCGCGCGCGGCCGCCAGCGCCTTCCGTGCTGCAGCAAGGCTGACGGCTGGATAAGCGCCGATCGCTAGTGTCTTCCGCTTGCCAGCGAAGCGGTAGTCGTACCGCCAGAGCTTGGAGCCTGTGGGCTGCAGCAGCAGGAAGAGCCCGTCGCCATCGGTCATCTTGATGGGCTTGTCGGCGGGCTTGGCTTGGCGGATTGCAGTGTCGGTCAGCGGCATGTCGATCTCCGGCTGACGGTATTTTTTGTGACGGTATCGAACTGCTGCTGTGTGTACCGTCGAAAATACCGTCGCTGTGACGGTATTGACATGGTGCCACTTGGGGCTGATTGAGACAACAAAAAACCCGAAAGGCCAGTAACGATGCGGGTTTCTGGTGTGAGGCGATGCTGCTTGATGCTTTGTGGTGGTCCCGTCACCAGGAATCGAACCTGGATCTGGCGCTTAGGAGGCGCCCGTTCTATCCATTGAACTATGACGAGACTGCAGGCCGCGCATTCTAGCTGTTCGGCGGCGGCTCACCAATAGGCGGGGTGGTGCCCGGTGCTGTGCTGGGGGCCGGCTTGGGGCTGGCGTTGAGTGCGGCGCGGGTTTCGGTGAGCGGCGCCTCCCTGCCGGTCTCGGTGTGTGGTGCAGCAGGCGCCGGGTTGCGCAGCGGAGGCAGCAGGAAGTCCTGCGGTCGGCGCAGCAGGCGCTGCAGCAGCAGGCGGCCCAGATTCTGACCTTGGGCAAAGCTGATGCGACGCGCGCGCATCGCCACCGACAGCGTCAGCGAAAAGCTGACCGCGAGGTTGACCAGGCCGATCAGCAGCACGCCGCCAAGCGCAAGCGTCGCCGCCTGCCACGGCAGCGAGAAATCGAGCGCGGTCGCCGCGTAACCCACATAGGCGGACGAGAAGGCGATGTGGCGGATGTCCAGCGGCAGGCCGAACAGCACGCCCAGCGCGGTGGCACCGCCGAGCAGGAAGCCGAAGAAGAAGTTACCGGCGAGCGCACCGAGATTGTTCTCGACATAGGTCGCGATGCGCCGCATGCGCGCTTCGCCCAGCAAGCGGCGCGGCCAGCGCAACTGCAGCAGGCGCTCGGGGATGCGGTTGTAGGCCGACAGATTGTCGTAGTAGCCGGCGATCAGCCCGGACAGGAACAGGCACACGCCCGCCACTGCGGCGAAGAACAGCGCCCCACTGCGCGGGTCGACCTCGCCGAGCAGGTGATGCGCCTTTTCCGGCGTGACGAAATGGGCTCCGGTGGTGCTCTGGATCGCCAGACCGATCAGGATGGCCATGGGGATCGCGACGCCGATGTTGCCGAGGATGGCTGCAAGCTGGCTGCGCACCGTGCGGGCGATGAGATCGGCCAGCGCTTCAAGGTCGCGGGAGTGGCCGCGCGCCTCGCCGATCGAGGCGGCGATCGCGTTCGCCGTCATCGCAGGCTGTTTGGTAGCGACCGTGCCGCCCAGCATGTGGATCAGTACGAAGCCGAGGCCATAGTTGAGGCAGAAAGCCAGCATCTCGTTCAGCGGTGCCAGGCCCTGGTTGCCCAGCACGACCTTAATGCCCGCCATGAAGGCGATGATGAGTCCGCCCAGCATGGCTGAGCCGAGGATGCCGAAGTATTCGCTGCGCGTGCTGGTGATGTACTTCTCACCGGTCTTGCTCGCGCTTTCCGTCATGCGCAAGGACAGGATCTCGACGTTCTTGCCCCAGTAGTCGGTCAGATGGTTCTTGCGGCATTCCGCGCGTACCAGGGTCTTGAACAGGCGAACGATGCGCGGTGCGAGGTCCTGCACGACACGGCGTTCCCGCAACTCCTTCAGCATCGACACCAGTTCGTCGATGCGGTCCAGGTGCTGGCGCAGGCGCTCGAGCTTGAAGGTGAGGGTGAGACTGGTGCCGATCTTGGTCGCGCGCTTTCGCACCCGCTGCAGCACTTCGTCGCACTGGCCGAGCATCACGGTCAGATGGGCGTCGTCCGTCACCAGCGCACCGGGGGTGGTCCACCAGGCGCTGTAGTGCTCGATATAGGTCAGGAGCTCGGCGTTCTGCGCAAGGAAGGGCGACTCGTATTCCTCGAGGTTGGGGTCGATCCGCACCAGTTCGGGATCCAGCCCGATCGCCGACACGTGGTAGGAGAGCACGCGCAAGGCTTCGAGGATCTCCGCCAGGGCAGGCGGCAGGGGGCCGGCGTCGATTTCGGCCATGGGCATTTCCTCGCCGACCAGCGTGGCGAGGAAGTCCAGCCACACCTCGTCGGCGATGCCATTGACCCAGACCTCGTCGTCGGCGCGGTGAAACACGGCCGACACCACATCGCGCAGGTAGCTGGTGTCGAGCACGTCGGGCAGCAGGCGGCGCGAGATGCGGCTGGAGGTTTCGGAGAAGAATCCGGTCGAAGGCAGAAGCCCCGACGATACGTAGAGCGACACCTGCTTGCGTTCGGCGAACAGGCGCAGGAAGGATGCGCGCACGTCGGCGAGCAGATCGGTGCGGCGCGCGAGGATGTGCGTGAGGGTGCGCAGGTTCTCGGTGGCCTTGTCGATCTGGCTGGCGCGGCGTGGACGCAGGCGATTGACGAGGGCTGCCCACAGGGCGACCGGGTCTTCATCGGCATGCGCAAAGCGCTGAAGCGTGCTTTCCATCGATCATCGGCTCCTACAGGTTGCTGATCGCCGACATGACGACAATTGTGCGGTGCATTATCGGGTAATCCGCCCCGATTGGCAGTGGGCGGCTAAAATTCGGTTTCAATCATCACCGGCCGACCTGGCCACATTCTTCCCATGCCCCTGCTGTCCGTTGATAACGCCTGTCTCGCCTTCGGGCACGTCGATCTGCTGGACCACGTGGGGTTTCAGCTCGAACCGGGCGAGCGTGTCGCCCTGATCGGGCGCAACGGCTCGGGCAAGTCCAGCCTGCTGCGCGCGCTTGCGGGGCAGGCGGCGCTCGATGATGGCACGATCTGGCGCCAGTCGGGCATGGTGACCGCGTACGTACCGCAAGAGCCGGACTTCGATCTCGAGCGCGATGTCTTCGGCACGGTGGCTGACGGCCTGGGTGCTGCCGCGCAGTTGCTGGTCGACTACCATGCCGCGATGCTGGCGGTGGCGGAACAGGCCAGCCCCGAGGCCATGGCCCGGCTCGATGCGCTGCAGCACGCGGTCGAGGCGGCCGAAGGCTGGCGCCTGAATCAGCGCGTCGAGCAGATGCTGGCCCGGCTCGGACTCGATCCTGCCGCAAAGGTTTCGAGCCTGTCGGGCGGGGGCATCAAACGCGTGGCCCTTGCGCGTGCGCTGGTGGCCGAACCCGACCTGCTGCTGCTCGACGAACCCACCAACCACCTCGACCTGGACGGCATCCTGTGGCTCGAGAGCCTGATCCGCGAGTTTCGCGGGGCAGTCATCGTCATCACCCACGACCGCGTGTTTCTCGACAACGTCGCCACCCGCATCATCGAGCTCGATCGCGGCCATCTCGCCAGCTATCCGGGGCGTTTCTCGGACTACCAGCGGCGCAAGGCGGAGGAACTCGAGGCCGAGGAGAAGGCGTCGGCACGCTTCGACAAGTTTCTCGCGCAGGAGGAGGTGTGGATCCGCAAGGGCGTGGAGGCTCGCCGCACCCGTAACGAGGGGCGGGTGCGCCGGCTCGAGGCCCTGCGCCGCGAGCGGGCAGCGCGCCGCGACCGGCTTGGCAATGTCAGCCTCGCGGTCGACCGCGGCGAGAAGAGCGGCCAGATGGTGGCCGAGCTGACTCACGTCACCAAGCGCTATGGTGATCGCACGGTCGTGCGGGACTTCTCCACCCGCATCCTGCGTGGCGACCGCATCGGCTTCATCGGCCCCAATGGCGCGGGCAAGACCACGCTGCTCAAGCTCATCCTGGGCGAGATCGAGCCCGACGAAGGCTCGGTGCGGCGCGGCACGCGCCAGAGCGTGGCCTATTTCGACCAGCTTCGCGCCCAGCTCGATCCGGAGTTGCCGCTGACCGAAGTCATCAGCCCGGGCTCGGACTTCGTCGAGATCGGCGGCGAGAAGAAGCACGTCATCGGTTACCTCGGCGACTTCCTGTTCGCGCCGCAGCGTGCGCGCTCGCCCGTCAAGTCGCTCTCCGGCGGCGAGCGCAACCGCCTCCTCTTGGCGCGGCTGTTCGCGCGGCCGGCCAACGTGATGGTGCTGGACGAGCCCACCAACGACCTCGACATCGAGACCCTGGATCTGCTCGAGGAACTGCTGGCGGGCTACGACGGCACGCTGTTCCTCGTCAGCCATGACCGCGCCTTCCTCGACAACGTCGTTACCCAGGTGATCGCCGCGGAGGGTGACGGCGTCTGGGGCGAATATGCCGGCGGCTATGGCGACTGGCAGCGTGTGCAGGCTGCGCGGGCCGAGGAGGCCGCGGCGCGGGAGAGCGCCCGGCGCAGCCCGGCACCGGCCGACAAGCCGCGCTCCGTCGAGGCGAAGGCGGTTCGCCCTGCGAAGATGTCCTTCAACGACAAGCGCGAGCTCGAGGCCCTGCCGGACCGCATTGCCGCGCTGGAGGAAGAGCAGGGCGCGTTGCATGCACGCATGGCTGATCCCGCCCTCTACCAGCAGGCGCCGCAAGAGGTTGCTCAGGTCAAGGCGCGTCTGGAGGCGGTGGAGGCCGAGATCGAGGCGGCCATGCTGCGCTGGGAAGAACTGGAAGCGCGCGCCGCAGCGTCCTGAGCCGGATCAGATGATCCCCACCTGGCTGAACCACGCCAGGCCAGCGATGGCCGCGAGAAACAGCACGACGTGGAAGAGTGCGAGCCAGCGATAGCGGCGGGCGATGCGCTCGGGGTCGAAATCCGAGATCAGGTAGAGGCGGCCGTCGGTCGGCTGGCGAACGATATGGGCTTCGGGCGCAGCCATCGCCTCGTCGCGCCGACGCTCGACTTCGCGCCTCGCCTGCTGGCGGGCGAGTTCCCACTCCTGCAGGTCAAGTTCGCCATTGCCGTCGAGATCGAAGCGTTCGAGCAGGCGGGGGTGGTCCTTCTTCCAGCTTGCCAGCAGTTCGCGCACCTGCTCGCGAACGTTGAAGTCCGGGTCGATGCTGCCGAGGGTGGCGAAGTCGCCGAGCACGTAGACCGTGTCGTTGCCGATCAGGGCGTGCTGGGTGTAGCGGGTGTTACCGCGGGTGGTAACGTCGCAACGCCCCACCATCATCTCCGCGCCTTCGGGGTCGACGGCGCAACTGCCGCTGCCATCCTCCAGCAGGAAGGAGGTGTCGCTCTCGGCGGTGGAGACGCGATACCACTTGCCGTCGCTGCGCTTGCGCTCGGTCACGACGCGATACCACAGTACCGGCAGGCCGTTCACCGGCGACAGCAGTGGCGTGCCGCCCAGCGCGCGCGCACGGCCGCGCAACTCAACGTAGCCCTGCGCGGCAGAGGCAATGCGCGAGGAGGGTGTATCGTGGATCAGGCGGGCGTGGCGGATGGAGCGCATCCAGCCGAAGAAGCCCGTTGCCAGCAGAACGGCCAGCGCCGCGACGCTGCCCCATCCGGTGTCGGCATGGATTGCGACCGCAATTGCAGCGAACTGGACCAAGGGCAGGGCGGTTTCAAGCCGCCGCTGCCTGAGGCGAACCAGCATGCGTGTGGGGCCCTGACGATGGCGTCGATCAGGCGTTGAAGAGGGCCTTCAGGTCCACGTCGGCCTTCTCGGCCATTGCGAACTGCAGCAGGGCCTGCTCATCGAACCCGAACATGCGCGCGACGATGAGGTCGGGGAACTGGTCGATGCGCACGTTGTGCACATTGACCGCCTCGTTGTACCACTCGCGCCGGTCGGCGATGCCGTTTTCGAGTGCGGTGATCCGCGTCTGCAGTTGCATGAAGTGCTCGTTCGCCTTCAGCTCCGGATAGGCTTCGGCAACCGCGAAGATCTGCCCCAGCCCGGCGCGCAGCAGCCCCTCGGCCGCACCCAGCGCGGGCACGTCGTGTGCCTCGCGTGCCTGGGCGACGCGGGCGCGCGCCTCGGTGACCCGGGTCAGCGTCGCTTCTTCGAACTGCTTGTACTGGCGGCAGACCTCGACCAGCTTGGGCAACTCGTCGTGGCGTTGCTTGAGCAGCACGTCGATGTTGGCCCAGGCCTTGGCGACATTGTGCTTCAGGCTCACGAGGCCGTTGTAGACCAGCACGCCATAGGCCAGGGCCACGACGATCAGGCCCAGGATGATTGCAGCGGTGATGCTCATCGAATGCGCTCCGGATTTGACCGTGGCATGTTACACGGGCTCACGCTCGGCGACTGTTGCATGGCGCACGCTGGCGCGCATGCGGGATCGCTTCAGTCGGGCTCGGGGGGCGCCAGCAGCCGCGCGCGCGCTTCCTCGGGGGCGCCGAGCCGCGCGAGCAGGCTCTCGCGCGGCAGGCGCACCAATGCTTCAAGGTCGGCAAGGTCGTCGGGCAGGCCGGCATCGTCCCAGCCGCGGGCGAGATGCCGGGCCGTGCGCGTGGCGAGCATGACGGTGCGCACGCGCGGGTCGTCCTTGAGCGAGGGGTCGAGCAGCTGCACCAGCAGCGCGGGCAGGCGCCAGGCGCGAATGAGTTCGAGCTGGATCTCGGCGGCGGTGACGCCGAACACGCGGCGCTGCGCATCCGCCGAACGCAGCGTGCGGTCCGCGAGCTGCAGCGCATAGACCCGCTCGGTGAGCGCAGGCGCGAAGACCCAGCACACGATCTCGGTCGCCTCGTGCAGGGCGGCGGCGACGGTGATCTCCTGGACATCGAGATCGTGACGGGCGATCGCGAACTCACGCGCAAGGTCGGCGGCGCGCCGGGCGCGCGCGATGACACGCAGCACCTTCACCAGCGCTTGCGGCGAAGCCTTCAGCGCCTCCTCCACGGTGGGGAGCTGATCGAACAGGCGGAAGAACGGCTCCACGCCCAGCATCATCACGGCGCGCTCGATCGTCGTGATGTCGTGGTTCTGCGACTGGCGGCGATGGGTTTCGAGGTAGGTCAGCAGCCGCATCGTCATCAGAGGGTCGCTGAGCACGACGGCCGCGATCTGGCGACCCCCCACCCGGTCCATGTCGGCGCGCAGTGCGTCGAGTTCGCGGACGGTCCGTCGCAGCACCGGCAGCGGCTGATGCGAGAAGTAGGCGACATAGTCGCCGACGGTCGGCAGGGGCGATACCAGCTGGCTCATGTTCAGCGACCTGAGTGGGAGGGCTGCGACGATTATCGTCCAAATGCGCGCGAACTGAAGCGACCCCGAAGCGACACGACGGGGCGCGTCGGGTATATGGCTATAATCACGCTGAATCGCAGTACAAGCGAATGAATACGTCACGCCACGAGGAGATTGCCTGCATGAGTCCGTTCAAGGCCTACCTGATCGACCAGGACGAGAACAGGAAGGTCGTCAGCCGCATGGCGACCCTTGCCCCTGAGCAACTGGACGACGGCGAGGTCACGATCCGCGTGCACTACTCGAGCATCAACTACAAGGATGCGCTGGCTGCGACAGGGGCGGGCAAGATCATCCGGCGCTTCCCGTGCGTGGGTGGCATCGACCTGTCGGGCGAGGTGGTCGACAGCACGGATGCGCGCTTCAGGGTGGGCGACAAGGTCATCGCGACCAGCTTCGACATTGGCGTTGCGCATCATGGCGGTTATGCCGAGTACGCGCGCGTGCCCGCTGGCTGGGTGGTGCCGCTGCCCGCGGGGCTGGATCTGTTCGAGGCGATGGCGTTGGGCACGGCGGGCTTTACCGCCGCGCTGGGCGTGGTGCGGATGGAGGACAACGGCCTCGCGCCCGCCAACGGGCCGGTAATCGTCACCGGCGCGACGGGCGGCGTGGGCGGCTTGGCCATCGACATGCTGGCGCAGCTTGGCTACCACGTGGTCGCCCTGACCGGGAAGGCGTCCGAAGGCGACTATCTGCGCGAGCTGGGCGCAGCCGAGGTCAAGCTGCGCTCGGAGATCGACTTCGACAAGGTGCGCCCGCTCGAGGCCGCGCAGTGGGCGGGGGCGGTCGACAACGTCGGCGGCCAGATCCTGCACTGGGTACTGGCGACGATGCAGCAGGCCGGCACGGTCGCGAGCATTGGCAACGCTGCGAGCTTCAACATCAACACCACGGTGTTCCCCTTCATTCTGCGGGGGGTCAGCCTGCTCGGCATCGACTCGGGCTACATGGGTTTCCCCACCCGTCAGCGCGTGTGGGACCGTCTGGCCACCGACCTCAAGCCGCGCCACCTCGCGAAGGTCACGCGCACGATCGATTTCGATGCACTGCCGGGCGCTTTCGATGATTTCATCCAGGGACGCATCAAGGGCCGTACGGTCGTGCGGATTGGTGCCTGAGGTGCTCGGGAGATGTGGCCGGTGACGACTGCAGACGACAAGATGGCCCGCGTGCTCGTCGTGGACGACTCGCGCATGGTGCGCGCATCGATCATCAAGCATATCCGGGGGCGCTTCGACGCCCGCGAGGAGCCGGACGGCGAGGCCGGTTGGGAGGCGCTGCTGGTCGATCCGGCGATCGATCTCGTGGTTACGGACATCGGCATGCCGCGGCTGGACGGTTTCGGACTGCTGGAGCGCATCCGCGGCTCCAAGGTGGCACGGGTGCGCAACCTGCCTGTCGTCATCATCTCGGGCGACGAGGACGAGAACGCGCGGGAGCGGGCCCTGAAGCTGGGGGCCAACGGCTTCATCCCCAAGGGGGTAGGCACCGTCGAGCTTCTGGCGACGCTGGATTCCCTGGTTCGTCTGGCCAAGACGCAGAACGAGCTCGAGGAGAGCCGTGCGGCGCTTGCGCGGCAGAGTCCGCAGGACCCCGAGACGGGGCTCGTGACAGGCGGCTACCTCGAGCATCACGGCGAACAGGCGATGGCCGAATCGCGCCGCCGCGAGACCGAGATCGCCGCGCTCGTCATCGAACTGGATCAGTTCGACAAGCTGGTCGAGCGTTATGGCCTGCATGTGGTCGAGCTGATCGGTCGCAAGATCTCGAAGATCGTTACCGGGCGCATCCGCGCCGAAGACAGCCTGTCCAAGCATTCGCCGTCGCAGTTCGCGCTGCTGTCGCCAGGCATCGACATGACGTCGAGTTGCGCGTTCGCGTTGCGCCTGCGCGCCAGCCTGGAAAAGCTGGTCATGGCCTACCGCGAGGAGCGTATCCGCGTCACGGTCACCATCGGGGTGGCCAACTCCGCAGTCGACGGCAAGGGCAAGGTCAGCGAAATGCTCGCCGCTGCGCGCGCACGGGTGCAGCAGGGGCAGCGTCAAGGCGGCAACTGCGTCGTGTCTGACCGCGGCTTGGTCGATCAGGCAACGCTGTCGGGCAGCACGACGCGGCTGTGCAGCATCGATGCCGCCCTGCGCCACCTGCGCGCCGGTACCTCGAAGGAGGTGGAGGCGCGGTTGCCCGATATCGTCGGTACGCTGATGCCGCTGCTCGAGTTGATAGAATCACGCCTTCACTGCGGGTTGCCGCTGGAGCAACTCGAACAATACCAATATAAGCCGGAAACCGGCAGTGACGAGATGGACGGCACACAGACCACCATCTGAGTCGAAGTGGCTGCACGTGGCGCAGGCGCTTTCCCGGCGCGGCGTTGCGGGCGGCACGTCATTTGCAAGACAGGGAATCGAATAGGGAGAGGAAGCAATGACCGATTACCAGCAGTTTCACCGCCGCTCGATCGAGGATCGTGACGGATTCTGGGCCGAGCAGGCGCAGCTCGTGCACTGGAACAAGCCCGCCGACCAGATCTGCGACTTCTCGAAGCCGCCTTTCGTGAAGTGGTTCAAGGGCGGTGAGACCAACCTCTGCTTCAATGCAGTTGACCGCCACGCCGCCACGCGCCCCAACGACCGCGCGCTGGTGTACATCTCCACCGAGACCAACGAGGAGAAGGTCTATTCCTTTGCCGAACTGCAGCGCGAAGTCGAGCGCATGGCGGCAATCTACAAGGATCTCGGGGTCAAGCGCGGCGACCGCGTGCTGATCTACATGCCGATGATTGCCGAGGCCGCATTCGCGATGCTGGCCTGCGCGCGCATCGGCGCCATCCACTCGGTGGTGTTCGGCGGTTTTGCCGCCGGCTCGCTCGCCACGCGCATCGATGACGCCAAGCCCGTGCTGATGGTCAGCTCCGACGCGGGCATGCGCAACGGCAAGCCGGTGCCGTACAAGCACCTCGTGGACGAAGCCTGCAAGCTGGCCGAGTTTCCGCCCGCCAAGGTGCTGATCGTCGACCGCGGTCTGGACAAGGGCTTCCCGCGCGTCGAAGGCCGCGATGTCGATTACGCCGAGCTGCGCGCCAAGCACATGGACGCGAAGGTGCCGGTCGAGTGGCTGGAGTCGTCCGAGCCGAGCTACATCCTCTACACGTCCGGCACCACCGGCAAGCCCAAGGGCGTGCAGCGCGACACCGGCGGCTACACCGTGGCTCTGGCTGCGTCGATGAAACACATCTTCACCGGTGGCGAAGGCGAGACCATGTTCTCGACCTCGGATATCGGCTGGGTCGTCGGTCACAGCTACATCATCTACGGCCCGCTGATCGCCGGCATGGCCACGATCATGTACGAAGGCACGCCACTGCGCCCGGATGCCGGCATCTGGTGGCAGATCGTCGAGAAGTACAAGGTCAGCGTGATGTTCTCGGCGCCGACCGCGGTGCGCGTGCTGAAGAAGCAGGACCCCGCCTTCCTCAAGAAGTACGACCTGTCCTCGCTCAAGCACCTGTTCCTGGCTGGCGAGCCGCTCGACGAGACTTCGCACCAGTGGATCATGAGCGAGCTCGGTATCCCGGTCATCGACAACTACTGGCAGACCGAGACCGGCTGGCCGATGCTTGCCATCTGCCGTGGCGTCGAGGACAGCCCGATCAAGCTCGGCTCGCCTGCTTTCCCGGTCTACGGTTACGACCTGCGCATCTTCCGCGAGGATGGCACCGAGTGCGGCGCCAACGAGAAGGGCATCGTCGGCATCGTGCCGCCGCTGCCGCCGGGTTGCCTGTCGACCGTGTGGGGGCAGGACGAGCGCTTCGTCAGTACCTACTTCAGCCTGTTCACCGACCCGGTGGTGTATTCCTCGTCCGACTGGGGTATCAAGGACGAGAAGGGTTACCACACCATCCTCGGCCGCATGGATGACGTCATCAACGTCGCCGGTCACCGTCTCGGCACGCGCGAGATCGAGGAAGCGGTGCAGACCCATCCGGCGATCGCCGAAGTGGCGGTGGTCGGCGTGCACGACGAGCTGAAGGGTCAGATGCCGATGGCCTTCGCGGTGGTGAAGAACGCCACCGACGTCGACACGCCCGAGAAGCGTGCCGCGCTCGAGAAGGAAGTGATGAAGAAGGTCGACGAAAGCCTGGGGGCGATCGCCCGCCCGGCCCGCGTCCATTTCATCAACGGCCTGCCCAAGACGCGTTCGGGCAAGATGCTGCGCCGTTCCATCCAGGCGCTGGCCGAAGGCCGCGATGCCGGCGACCTGACCACGATCGACGATCCGAGCACGCTGGAGCAGATCAAGTCGGTGCTGAAGGGCTGATCGCAGGCGGGCGCCGGCTCTGGCTGGCGCCTTGCACGACGCTTGTCAGATGAAGGCGGGGGCATGCGTGCCCCCGTCTTGTTTTTCCGACGCCGCGTTGTCGCCTGCCGGCCTCAGGGGTGGAAGGGCCAGAACAGCGGAATCAGCACGCTGCACAGCAGCCAGGTGATGAGGTTCATCGGGACGCCCAGGCGGGCGAAGTCGCTGAATCGATAGTTGCCTGCGCTGTAGACCAGCGTATTGGTCTGGTAGCCGATCGGCGTGGCGAAGCTGCAGCTGGCTGCGAACATGACGCCGACGACGAAGGGGCGCGGATCGACCCCCATGTGCTGGGCGAGGCCGATCACGACCGGCGTGAATAGCACGGCGATTGCGTTGTTGCTGAGGGCCTCGGTGGCGAGCGAGGTGATCAGGATCACCAGCGACAGCATCATCCACGGCGACAGGCCGTCGCCCAGGCTGGCGAGCTGGCCGGCGAGCAGGGTGTCCAGCCCCGAATTGCGCATGCCGACGCTGATCGCGAGCATCGCGAAGATCAGCGTCAGGATCGGCCATTCGATGGACTTGTAAGCTTCATCGCTGGTGATGCAACCGGTGACGATGACGGCGACGGCGCCGATCAGCGCCAGTCCTTCGATCGGCATCACATTCAGGGTGGCGAGCAGCATCACGCCGGCGATGGTGCCGAGCGCAAGCGGTGCCTTGTGGCGTCGGCTGGCGAGTTGTCGCCCCTCGGTGATGGCGAACAGGTCGCCGTTGTCGCAAAAGCGCTTGATCTGCGCCGGCGTGCCTTCGACCAGCAGCACGTCGCCACCCGACAGCTGGAAATCGTCGCCGATCTGCGAGAAGGAGGCGTCGCGGCGATGCACTGCGATCAGGTGGATGCCGTAGCGTGCGAGCAGGTCGAGGTCGCAGATCGGGCGCTGGATGTAGCGCGAGGTCTGGCCGACGATCGCCTCCACCATGACGACGTCGCGCCGGCGCAGGGTCTCGAGTTCGTGCGGATCGGCACCGGGTTGGGCCTGCAGGCCGACGAGGTCGGTGCTGCGCAGCTCCATCATGGCGTTGCTGCGGCTGCGCACGACGATGCGGTCGCCGACCTCGATCCGGGTTGCCGGGTCGGGAGAGTGACGCTCGGTTTCGCCGCGCACCAGGTTCAGCACCTGAATGGTGCCATTGCTCAGGCGCGCCTCGCGCAGCGACTTGCCGGCCAGGTGCGAGCCTTCGGGCACGAACAGCTCGGTCATGAACCAGCGGTCGCCGCTGCCGGTGAACTGCTGGGTCAGGGTCTCGCGCACCGGCAGCAGGCGTGGCGCGAAGATCAGCATGAAGGTGCTGCCGACCAGGGCCATCAGCATGGCGGGCAGGCTGATCTCGAACATCGTGAAGGGCGCCAGTCCCTGGGTGCGGGCGACGCCGTCGACCAGGATGTTGGTCGAGGTGCCGACCAGGGTCACCAGGCCGCCCATGATGGTGGCGTAGGAAAGCGGGATCAGCAGGCGCGAGGGCGCAAGGCCGCTGCGACTGGCGACCGCGATCACCGCCGGGATCATCACCATCACCACCGGGGTGTTGTTGATGAAAGGCGAGACGAGCAGGCTGGCGGCGATCAGTGCGAACAACAGCTTGCGTTCGCTGCCGCCAGCGGCCGCGGACAGCCATTCGCCCAGCGTGTCGACGCAACCGGTGCGCGACAGGGCTCCGCTGATGATGAACAGGCAGGCGATGGTGATCGGCGCGCTGTTGCCGAACACGCCGACCACGTCGCGTGCGCTTAGCACGCCGCTGGCCAGCAGGACGGCGACAGCCGCCATCGCCGCGACGTCGGGCTTGAGCCATTCGCGCACGAAGGCGACGAACAGCACGACGAGGACGAGGCCGACGAAAGGCGCGGCGAGGGTTTCCGGCAGAAGCATGGTGGCGGTCAGGCGCTACAGAGCGTCGAAGCTTACCGCCAGCCTTATGACTGTTTTAGATCAAAAAGTGGATTACTTATTCATTCGAGTGCAATGACTCGCGCGCCCGCTCCTTCAGGGAAGCCGGGCGCGCGGTCAGCAAGCAGGGCCGGGTGTCAGCAGTTTCCCTTCTTGGCCTGTCCCGGCGGGCAGAACGTGCCGCGGTTCGGCGCGTGGCGGCGATCCTCGTAGTAGCGGCGCTCTTCGACGCGCACCGGTTCCCGCACACGGCGGTCTTCGTTGTCATAGCCGACCGCGGCACCTACGCCGCCGCCCACTGCGCCGCCGATGATGGCGCCTTCGCGTCCGCCGATCGCCTCGCCGATCACGGCGCCAGCACCGCCGCCGATGGCGCCACCGAGCGCGGTCGAGCCACCGGCCTGGGCCGTGCCTGCGACCAGGAGCGATAGAAGGGCGGGAAGCAGGGGCTTGAGGCAGTTGCGCATGTCAGATCCGATCAGGTTGTGATGATGTGCGGATGTTACGGGGCGCGCGGACCGGCTGTCGATCGCCGCATGTCAGGAAATGTTGCGTTTGTCACTGCGGCGACCCGCAACCGATGCATTGAACTCGCGCCGCAACTGCACCAGCTTCTTCAGCCCCGCGACCACGCGGGCATTGACCGAATCCTCGGGCGCCATCTGGCCGTGCGAGTCGGGGGCGCCGGCGGGCAGCCCGGTCAGGCGCTCCAGCGCTTCGTCTACCTCGGCTACCGCCCAGACGCGGAAGTGACCGTCGCGCACGGCAGCAACGACGTCCTCGCGCAGCATCAGGTTGCATACGTTGGCCTGCGGGATCAGCACGCCCTGCTCGCCGGTCAGTCCGCGGGCCGCGCACAGGTCGAAGAAGCCCTCGATCTTCTCGTTGATGCCGCCCACCGGTTGCACGATGCCGAACTGGTTGACCGAGCCGGTGACGGCGATCGACTGCCGGATCGGTACGCCGGCCAGCGCCGACAGCAGCGCGGCGAGTTCGGCCAGCGAGGCGCTGTCGCCCTCGATACCGCCGTAGGACTGCTCGAACACCAGGCTCGCCTTCAGCGACAGGGGCAGGATCATGCCGAAACGTGACGCGACGAAGGACGACAGGATCAGCACGCCCTTCGAGTGGATCGGGCCGCCGAGCTTGACCTCGCGCTCGATGTCGATCACCTCGCCTTCGCCCACGCGCACCGTGGCGGTGATCCGCACCGGATGGGCGAAGCTGTCCGAGCCGAGCGGCACGACCGCCAGGCCATTGACCTGGCCGATGTGCTCGCCGTCGGTGTCAACCAGCAACTGGCCGCGCTGGATTTCCTGCTGGTAGTGCAGGCGGACGCGCTCGTGGCGTTGGCGATGTGCGGCCAGCGCGGCATCCACGTGCTCGCGTTCGATCTGCGCACTGCCGGCCGCGGTGGCGAAATGCGCCGCCTCGCGCAGGCGGTCGTCGATGGGTTGGGTGCGTGCACTCAGGCGCTCGGCGTCGCCCGCGAGGCGCGCGGCATCGTCGATCAGCCTTGCCACGGCGGCGGCTGACAGCGGGGGCAGGGACTCGCGCCGCGCGAGGGCGGCGATCAGGCGCGCATAGGCGGCCGTGCTGTCCTGTGTGCGCGCGATCTCGCTTTCCATGTCGGCATTGATGCGGAAGAGCGCGGCGAACTCGGGGTCGTACTGGCCCAGCAGGTAGTAGATCAGGCGCTCGCCGATCAGGATGACCTTCAGATCGAGCGGCATCGGTTCGGGCTCGAGCTGCACCGAGCCGGTGACGCCGATCAGCTCGGACAGCGACTCGATGCGCAGCCGCTCCGACTTCAGCGCGCGCTTCAAGCCTTCCCAGGCGAAGGGCTGGGACGGCAGCTTGACGGCGTCGAGCACCAGGAAGCCGCCGTTGGCGCGGTGCAGGGCGCCGGCCCTGATCAGCGTGAAGTTGCTGACCAGCGTGCCCATGTGCACCAGATGATCGATGCGGCCCACGAGGTTCTGCAATGTCGGATGGTCCTCGTACACGACCGGACGTGTGCCGTCGACCGGGTTTTCGACGAGCAGGTTCACCAGGTAGCGCTGTACGGTGATCGTGCCGGAGTAGGTGATGGTGTCCGCGTCCTCGTCGGCGTGCGGCGAGGCATGAAGCGATTCGCCGCTGGCGATGATGTCCTGCAGCACAGCGTCGAGGTGGGCGCCGACCTCGGGCAGGTCGGCATACGTGGGCTTGAGTTCCTCGATCATGTGTTGCACGGTGACACCGAGCGCGTCGCGTCCCGCATCGCGGATGCTGTTCTGCAGTTCGCGCCGCCAGCGCGGGAAGTCACCGCCCATCAGGCGGTGCATGCGTTCGTGCAGCAGCTTGATGTTGTCGCCCAGTTCCTTCTGGCGCGCTTCGGGCAGCGCCTCGAACTCGTCCTGCGACAGCGTGCTCTCCGCATCCTTCATCGGCAGGAAGGCGAAGCCGTGCGGCGTGCGCAGCAGGGCAATGCCGAGCTTCTGCGCCTCGTCGCCGAGCGTACGCAGGGCGGTTTCCTCGCGCTGCTTGGCTTCTTCCTGCAGGGCCTCGATGTGGTTACGGTAGTCGTCGCTCTCGAACACCGCGCCGATCGCAGGCATCAGCTCCTCGACGAAGCGCTCCATGTCGCTGCGAAAACCCGCGCCGCGCCCGCAGGGCAGGCGCAGCAGCCGCGGCTGCGAGGCGTGGGCGAAGTTCCAGACATAGCACCAGTCAGCAGGCGGCGTGCCGTGGTGGCGTTCTTCCGCGAGCAGGCGGGCGACGATGTCGTGTCGTCCGCTGCCGGCATCGCCGAGTACGAAGAGGTTGTAGCCGGGGCCTTCGATGTCCAGCCCGAGCCGGATGGCGCCGATCGCGCGGTCGTGGATGAAGCCGACGTCGGCGTCGTCGATCTCGGCAGTGGACGTGAACCCGAGGGAAGAAGGGTCGCAGACGGTTCGGAGACGTTCCGGAGGCAGCGGGGCGACGTGCATTGCGGGACCTTGCTGTTCTTCTTGCGCCATCATAAACCGCGCGGGGCAATGGAATGCAGCGCGCGTTCAGCGCACCAGAAAGGGCAGGTTGGCGGTGGCCGCTTTTCCCTGAGCGTTGCGCACGGTGATGAAGAGGCGGTAGGGGCCGGGCCGCGAGGGTGCGACGAAGCGCACGCTGGCGGAATCCGCATGCAGCACGCGGACATCGACCCGTTCGGGCTGCGTTTCGGCATCGCCACCTTTGCGCAGGTCGGTGGCCTCGGCAAGCACCTGCCATTCGGTGCGCAATGGCGTGTCGTCGATGGCTGCTGCGTCGATGCCGGCCGAGACTTCCGCCCCCGGCGTGAAGACGTCGGCGGCGATGCCGATGCCGCGTACGACCGGCGCTGGCGTGCCCGGTCGCCCGCCCCAGGCCGACGTCACCGCGTCGCTCATTGCCGTCGCGCTGCCGTCGGCCAGCAGCAGCCCGTGCCAGGTGCCCGTCTGCTCCTGCTTCGCGCCCCACAGGAAAGGGAACACCCCGCGGATTTGTGCCTGCGTCTTGAGGAATGCGAGGGCGTCGTCAAAGAAGCGTGCCTTCTCGGTGCTTGTCAGCTCGACCGGTGCGCCCCAGGGCTTGCGTCCGGCCTGCCATTGGCCGAGGGGGCCCAGCTCGGCGACCACCACGGGTTTCGTTATGCCGGCGGCGCGCAGACGCTGCGGCAGGTCGAACGCCGCACCGGCATAGACGTTGATGCCCAGCAGGTCCGCGTTCGGGCAGCAGCCGGCGAGGGCGCGAAAAGCCTCCATGCCGGTGTCGGCCACGACCATCATCGTCGGATGGGCCGGGTCTGCCTGCCGGATGAGGCCGGCGAGGCGATCGACCTCGCGCCAGAGTGGCATCGGGTCGGCCGCGTCGGTCTCCACCTCATTGCCGACGCCCCACGCGAGCAGGGCAGGATGGTGGCGATGGCGCGCGACGAAATCGAGCAGTGCCTGTTCCTGCCGCTTCACCGCTGCCGGGTCGTCGTAGCGAAAGCCGTGGCGCGGGTGCTCCAGCCACAGCCCCATCACCACCTTCATGCCGAGCCGATGGGCTTCGTCGAGTACCCAGGCGTCTTCTTGTCGATAGACACGCACCACCCGCGCTCCCGCGGCGGCCAAGCGGGCAAGACTGGCGCGATCGCCCTCGAAGGCCGCTCCGTGCCATTGCGGGCCGGCTGCGTGAATGGCAGAAGGTGCGGACAGCAGCCAGCTCGCACAGACGAGCAGCAGGGCCAGTAGCTGGCGGACGGGAGGGGTGGTCAGGCGCATGGGGTGACGGGCTCGGGGTTGTGGGGGCGACAAGCGGGGCTGGACAGCGTGGCGGCCGGCGTGCGGCAGAGCCTGCGTGACGCAGGTTGCCGCGCGGTGTGATCGCTGCCTGGTCTCCGAGTTCGATTTCCGCACCGCGTGCGCGCGTCAGCAGGAACGGGCAAGGCACCCGAACTTTCCGTCGCGCAGGCGGCGTCTAGAATGAAAGTGAAGCCTGCTATCGACAAGGAGAGTGTCATGGCCATATTCAACGTATCCGCCGGCTCATCCGCTGCGGCCCTCGATCCCGCACGGGGGGCAGCCAGCAGCACGAATCGTCGCGACGAGGTGAGGCCCGTTAGTGCTCGCTACGAGGACGTGCGGGCAGAGAGCAATGTCCAGATCCTGCAGGCCTCGCTCAGTGTGGCCATCAATGCGGGCAACGAGAGCCAGGCGTTGCTGTTCCGTGCCGCGTTGGAGAAGATCAACGAGATCCTGAAGCCGGAACTGGGCGAGTTGGCACTGCAGAACGCGGTGCAGGGGGACAACTCGCCCGAAGCGACGGCCGAACGGATCCTCTCGTTCGCCACGGGGCTGTTCGACCGCTATGCCGAGCAATATCCTGACAAGGACGCCGAGACCGTATTGCGCGATTTTGTCGGTCTCGTCCGCGGCGGCTTCGAGCAGGGCTACAAGGAGGCGACGGATATCCTCAGTGGCCTGAACGTATTCGAGGGCGACATCGAGGCCGGGGTGCGCAAGACCTACAGCCTGGTGAGCCAGGGCTTCGATGATTTCCTCAGCGCGCGACTGGAAGCGCTCAAGCCGGTCGAAACGCAGACGCAAGCCGGGGCGCCCGAATCCTGACTGGCTGTGGCTGCGCTGCGCGCGGCCGCGCGGGGCAGCCGCCGGAAGGGGGCTGTCTTGCGAAGCGTTCCCGTTCCTGCGGCAAAGTGCGGGCGAGAAAAATTTTCGCCCGACCCGCCCTTGAAATCCCCAAACCCCGTCCCTATTATTAGCACTCGTTGGCGGTGAGTGCTAACAAGCTTCGGGCGATAGCGATCGCGCTGCGCCGGAGCTCACTGCGAATTTGCCTGCGGGTCTGCCCGCGAATCAATCAACCCAAACAGTTGAACCGTAGATAGGAGAGAACTCGATGAAGATTCGTCCCCTGCACGATCGCGTGATCGTCAAGCGTCTGGAAGCCGAACGCAAGACCGCCAGCGGTATCGTGATCCCGGACAGCGCCGGCGAGAAGCCCGATCAGGGTGAAGTGCTGGCTGTCGGCAACGGCAAGATCCTGGACGACGGCAAGGTGCGTCCGATGGCCGTCAAGGTGGGCGACAAGGTCCTGTTCGGCAAGTATGCCGGCCAGGCCGTGAAGGTCGAAGGCGAAGAGCTCCTCGTGATGCGCGAGGAAGACATCATGGGCGTGGTCGAGGCCTGAGCCTCCCCCGAATCCCAGAAACGCTAACCGAAACATTTCCGGAGTTCTGAAGAATGGCAGCTAAAGAAGTCAAGTTTGGTGATTCCGCCCGCGAACGCATGGTCGCCGGCATCAACATCCTGGCCAACGCGGTCAAGGTGACCCTGGGCCCGAAGGGCCGCAACGTGGTGCTGGAGCGCTCGTTCGGCGCCCCGACCGTGACCAAGGACGGTGTCTCCGTCGCCAAGGAAATCGAACTGAAGGACAAGTTCGAGAACATGGGCGCGCAGATGGTCAAGGAAGTCGCTTCCAAGACCTCGGACATCGCTGGTGACGGCACCACCACCGCCACCGTGCTGGCCCAGGCGATCGTGCGCGAAGGCATGAAGTTCGTTGCCGCCGGCATGAACCCGATGGATCTGAAGCGCGGCATCGACAAGGCCGTCGTCGCCACCATCGAAGAGCTGAAGAAGTTGTCGAAGCCCTGCTCGACCAACAAGGAAATTGCCCAGGTCGGCTCGATCTCGGCCAACTCCGACAGCGACATCGGCGACATCATCGCCAACGCGATGGACAAGGTCGGCAAGGAAGGCGTCATCACCGTCGAAGACGGCAAGTCGCTGAACAACGAGCTGGACGTCGTCGAAGGCATGCAGTTCGACCGCGGCTACCTGTCGCCCTACTTCATCAACAATCCGGACAAGCAGGTTGCCATCCTCGACAACCCCTTCGTCCTGCTGTTCGACAAGAAGATCTCGAACATCCGTGACCTGCTGCCGGTGCTGGAGCAAGTCGCCAAGGCCGGCCGTCCGCTGCTGATCATCGCCGAAGACGTCGAGGGCGAAGCCCTGGCCACCCTGGTGGTGAACAACATCCGCGGCATCCTGAAGACCTGCGCCGTCAAGGCCCCGGGCTTCGGCGACCGTCGCAAGGCCATGCTGGAAGACATCGCCATCCTGACCGGTGGCCAGGTCATCGCCGAGGAAGTCGGCCTGACGCTGGAAAAGGCCACCCTGGACGACCTGGGCCAGGCCAAGCGCATCGAAGTCGGCAAGGAAAACACCATCATCATCGACGGTGCTGGCCAGGCCGAGCGCATCGAAGCCCGCGTCAAGCAGATCCGCGTGCAGATCGAGGAGGCGACCTCCGACTACGACCGTGAAAAGCTGCAGGAACGCGTGGCCAAGCTGGCCGGCGGTGTTGCCGTGATCAAGGTCGGTGCCGCGACCGAAGTCGAAATGAAGGAGAAGAAGGCTCGCGTCGAAGACGCCCTGCACGCCACCCGCGCTGCGGTGGAAGAGGGCATCGTCCCCGGCGGCGGTGTTGCGCTGCTGCGTGCCCGCGCCAACCTGGCCGGCCTGAAGGGCGACAACCACGACCAGGACGCCGGCATCAAGATCGTGCTGCGCGCCATGGAGCAGCCGCTGCGCGAGATCGTCGCCAACGCCGGTGACGAAGCCTCGGTGGTGGTGAACAAGGTCGTCGAAGGTTCGGGCAACTTCGGCTACAACGCCGCGACCGGCGAGTACGGCGACATGGTCGAAATGGGCGTGCTGGATCCGACCAAGGTGACCCGCACCGCGCTGCAGAACGCCGCGTCCGTCGCCGGCCTGATGCTCACCACCGACTGCATGGTCGGCGAGCTGGCCGAAGACAAGCCGGCCATGCCCCCGATGGGCGGCATGGGTGGCATGGGCGGCATGGACATGGGCATGTAATGTCCGGTCTGCGGTCCCGGTTCGCCGGGGCTGCATCAGCTTCAAGGCGAAAGCCCCGCGCAAGCGGGGCTTTCGTCGTTTACGCGAGGCCGATTGCACGAATGGCGGACAGCGTGCAGGGATCACGGACGCTTGCGCAAACCGTGGGATAATCTTGAGAACTCGGAAGGATTGACGACGCGACCCCGGGGCGGAGGCCCGCAGGATGAAAGGCGAGGGGATGCGTCGAAGAAAAGTCGGTAGGGAGCGGCGACCGGTTGACCTGGCCGCTCCCTGAAGCATGCCGAGGCCGGGCCTGGCATGCTCCCGATGACCGAGCAAAAGGAGAACAGCGGAGCCGATGCTAGGCGTAACCGCTTACACGTAACTTACATCCGGAATTTCATGCGCATTCTTCTTGCCGAAGATGATCCCGTGATTGCCGACGGCATCGGTCGTGCCCTCAAGCGCAGCGGTTACGCGGTGGACCATGTCGATAACGGCATCGAAGCCGACGCTGCCCTGGCCTCCCAGCCCTACGACCTGCTCATTCTCGACCTCGGGATGCCGCGCCTGGGCGGCATCGAGGTGCTCAAGCGCCTGCGCGCGCGCAAATCGGCGCTGCCGGTGCTGATCCTGACTGCGCAGGACGGTGTCGATGACCGCGTACGTGGCCTGGATGCGGGGGCGGACGACTACATGACCAAGCCCTTCGCGCTACCGGAACTAGAAGCGCGGGTCCGTGCGCTGACGCGTCGCGGCACCGGGCAGGCGCGGTGCCTGGAACTGGGGCGGCTGTCCTACGACCAGGCCGACCGCGTGGTGAAGGTGGACGGCCAGGTGCTTGACCTGTCCGCGCGCGAGATCGGTTTGCTGGAAGTCTTCCTGCTGCGGGTGGGCCGCCTGGTCAGCAAGGACCAGTTGGTGGATCACCTGTGCGGGTGGGGCGAGGAGGTCTCGAGCAACGCCATCGAGGTCTATGTCCACCGCCTGCGCAAGAAGCTGGAGGACAGTGGGGTACGCATCGTGACCGTTCGCGGCTTGGGGTACTGCCTGGAAAACTCGGATGCGGTCCCGGCGACGAAAGCCTGAGAAGGCGGCCGCCGCCCCGAGGCGATCCGGGCCGCCGAATTCGCTGTTCGGCGAGATCCTCGACTGGATGCTCGCGCCGCTGCTGTTCTTGTGGCCGATCTCGATCATCGTCACCCACAACGTTGCCGACAACATCGCCAACCAGCCCTACGACCTCGCGCTGGCCGACAGCGTGCGCGCGCTGTCGCGCCTGGTGACGCTCGCCGATGGCCAGATCGTCGTGCATTTCCCGGCGCCGCCGCGAGCGCTGTTCCGCGCCGACCAGGACGACGTGCTGTACTTTCAGGTGGCGGACGAGCAGGGCGTCACGATCACCGGGGACCCCGAGATCCCGCGGCCGCAGGGTGTTGTCGGCCCGGTGGGCGAGGAAGTGCTGTTCCGCGACGAGATCATCCACGGTGAGGAGACGCGGGTGGCCTATCGGCTGCTGCGTCCGGGAGAGGGCGATGAGTCGCCCCTGGTGCTGGTGCAGGTGGCCGAGACGCGCAACAAACGCAGCGACCTCGCGTCGCGAGTCGTGACCGGGGTGTTGCTGCCGCAGTTCGCGATCATCCCCTTGGCCGTGGTGCTGGTATGGGTGGGCCTGTCGCGCGGCATCGCGCCGCTGAACCGCTTGCAGAGCCTGATCCGTCGCCGGCGTCCGACCGACCTGTCACCGGTGGCGCCGGCCAGCGTGCCCGAGGAGGTGCGCCCGCTGATCATCGCTTTCAACGACATGATGGCGCGGCTGGAAGAGAACCTCCAGGCACAGCAGCGCTTCATCGCCGACGCTGCGCACCAGATGCGCACACCCCTGACCGGCCTGAAGATGCAGACCGACCTCGCTTTGCACGAGACCGATCCCGAGCAACTGCGGCAGTCGCTCGCCCACATTGCCGAGAGTACGGACCGTGCCGCTCACCTCATCAACCAGTTGTTGTCGCTGGCACGGGCCGAGGCGAGCTTCGAGAAGCTGTATGCGGTCGAGCCGGTGGACCTGGGTGCCGTGGTGCGCGAGGTGGCGCTGGAGCTGTTTCCGCGCGCGCAGGCCAAGAACATCGATCTGGGTGCCGAGGGCAGCGAAGCCGCACTGCTCGTCGAAGGCAATGCCGTGCTGTTGCGCGAGCTGGTGAAGAACCTGGTGGACAACGCGGTCAAGTACACGCCGCGCGGCGGCCATGTCACCTTGCGCACGCGCTTCGCCGGGTCCCCGATCCTGGAGATCGAGGATACCGGCCCGGGCATCCCCGACGCCGACCGGGAGCGGGTGTTCGAGCGCTTCTATCGCGTACTGGGCAGCGGCGTCGATGGCTCCGGCCTGGGGTTGCCGATCGTGCGCGAGATCGCCGAGCTGCACCGCGCCACAGTCACGCTGGACGCAAACCCTGCAGGGCAGGGCACGCTCGCGCGCGTCGTCTTTCCGCGCACCCACCTGCAGGCGCCGCCGGCCGTGCAGGGCGACGTCTATCCGCTGGGCTGATGTGTTCAGCTAGCGTTAAGATTGCGTTAAGCATCTGTTATTAAAAGATATTTTTATGATCGCGTAAGCGGAATGTAAGTCTTCGCCCCTACCTTTTGCCGGACTGGGCGCTTGCCCGGCGGGTTCACTTAAAAGGCGAGGAGGGGAAACATGGAAGACGATCTGGTGAAGAAAATCACCGCCAATCCGAAATACCAGAAGCTCGTGGGGACGCGTACGTCCTACGGCTGGCTGCTGACGATCATCATGCTGGTCGTGTACTACGGCTACATCGCAGTGATCGCGTTCAGCAGGGAGTCGCTGGCCGTCCGGCTCGGCGAGGGGGTGATGACCGTCGGCATTCCCGTCGGCCTGGGCGTCATCGCGTTCACCATCATCATCACAGGCATCTACGTGCGCCGCGCGAACTCCGAGTTCGATGCGCTGACCGCCGATATCGTCAGGGAGAGCGGCAAATGAACGCTCATCTCGCACGTATCTCCACAGGGGTGGCGCTGGCCGCACTGTCTGCCGTTGCGCTCGCCGCCGGGGGTGACCTTGGCCAGGCCGAGAAGCAGGCGACCAACTGGACCGCGATCATCATGTTCGGCGTGTTCGTGCTGGGCACCTTGTACATCACCAAGTGGGCCGCGGCGAAGACCAAGTCGGCGGCGGACTTTTACACCGCCGGCGGCGGCATCACCGGCTTCCAGAACGGGCTCGCGATCGCCGGCGACTACATGTCGGCCGCGTCCTTCCTCGGCATCTCGGCGGCAGTGATGATCAGCGGCTACGACGGCCTGATCTACTCCATCGGTTTCCTTGTCGGCTGGCCGGTGATCACCTTCCTGATGGCGGAGAAGCTGCGCAACCTCGGCAAGTTCACCTTCGCCGACGTCGCCGCTTACCGCTTCAAGCAGACGCCGATCCGCGCCTTCGCGGCCTCGGGCACGCTGGTCGTGGTGGCCTTCTACCTGATCGCGCAGATGGTCGGCGCGGGCCAGCTCATCAAGCTGCTGTTCGGGCTCGAGTACTGGATGGCGGTCGTGATCGTCGGTGCGCTGATGATGGTGTATGTGCTGTTCGGCGGCATGACGGCGACGACCTGGGTGCAGATCATCAAGGCCTGCCTGCTGCTGGGCGGCGCCTCCTTCATGGCCTTCATGGTCCTGCTTGCCTACGGCTTCTCGCCCGAGGCGCTGTTCGCCGACGCGGTGCGCATCAAGACCGAGGGTGCGATCGCCGGGGGCAAGACGGCAGAGGAGGCCGGATTGCTCGGCCAGGCCATCATGGGACCGGGTTCCTTCATCAAGGACCCGATCTCGGCCATCTCCTTCGGCATGGCGCTGATGTTCGGCACCGCAGGCCTGCCGCACGTGCTGATGCGTTTCTTCACCGTGCCGGACGCCAAGGAGGCGCGCAAGTCGGTGTTCTGGGCGACGACCTGGATCGGCTACTTCTACATCCTGACCTTCATCATCGGCTTCGGTGCGATCGTGCTGGTGTCCACCAACCCCAGCTTCCTCGATGCTAAGGGCGGCCTGATGGGCGGCGGCAACATGGCGGCGATCCACCTGGCGAACGCGGTCGGCGGCAACGTCTTCCTCGGCTTCATCTCGGCGGTCGCCTTCGCCACCATCCTGGCGGTGGTTGCCGGCCTGACGCTCTCCGGCGCCTCGGCGGTGTCGCATGACCTTTACGCCACGGTGTTCAAGCAGGGCAAGGCCGACTCGGCTGCCGAGCTGAAGGTGTCGCGCATCACGACGCTGGTGCTGGGTTTCGTTGCCGTCATCCTGGGCATTGCGTTCGAGAAGCAGAACATCGCCTTCATGGTGTCGCTGGCCTTCGCGATCGCCGCTTCGGCCAACTTCCCGGTGCTGTTCATGTCGGTGCTGTGGAAGGACTGCACGACGCGCGGCGCGACCATCGGTGGCTTCATCGGCCTCATCACCGCGGTGGCGCTCACGATCGTGTCGCCGTCGGTGTGGGAGGTCACGCTGGGCAATCCGAAGGGGTCGGCGCTCTTCCCCTACACGTCGCCCGCGCTGTTCTCGATGGCGGCCGGCTTCATCGGCATCTGGCTGTTCTCGATCCTCGACAGCAGCGCGCGTGCCCGTGAAGACCGCGCCGGTTATCTCGCGCAGCGGGTGCGTGCGGAAACTGGCATCGGCGCTGCGGCGGCATCGAGCCACTGATTCGTATCCCTGGCCCCTTCCTCAAGCGGGAAGGGCCAAGGGCGTGCGGCAGGACAGGGGGCGGTGAGCGAGGGCTCACCGCCCCCTGTCGTTCGAGGCGGGCAGGCTGACGCGAACGACCGTGCCATGCCCGTGAGCGCCGTCGGCGAGGGTGATGTGGCCGCCGTGGCAGCGCACGATCTCGCGCGCGATCGGCAGCCCGAGCCCGCTGCCGCCCACGGTCGTGCCGGTGTGGCGATAGAAGCGCTCGAACACTTGTTCGCGGACGGATTCGGGGATGCCCGGACCGGTGTCCGCGACCTCGATCTCGATGTTGCGGCCGTCGGGCGCCGGACTGCAATGGAGGGTGACGCTGCCGCCGGCGGGCGTGTACTTCAGTGCGTTGTCCATCAGGTTGGAGATCAGCTCCTGCAGCAGGGTGGGGTCGCCGACGAGGCTCACCGCCTCGCGCTGGATGCCGAGATCGATGCCGCGGCGGTCGGCGATCTCCAGCCAGCCCTCGACCAGGTCGTCGATCAGCGGCGCCAGTTCGACCGGCGTGGCGTCCGCGAGCATGCGGCCACCAGACTCGGCGCGCGCCAGTGCCAGCAGCTGGTTTGCCAGCCGGGTGACGCGATCGACCGAACTCCGCAGGTGGGCCCGTGCGGTCTCGTCCAGCGGCCGGGCTTCGAGCAACTCGAGCTGCATCTGCAATCCGGCGAGCGGCGTGCGCAACTGGTGTGCTGCGTCCTGCAGGAATTCGCGCTGCCGGGCACTGGCCTTGCGCAGGCGTTCGAACAAGGCATTGAGCGCACCAACGACCTCGCGGATCTCGTCGGGCACGGCGGCGAGGTCGATCGCGGACAGGTCAGTACCGGCGCGTCTGCGCAACGAGTCGGCCAGGTGTTGCAGCGGGGCAAGGCCGGAAGGGATGCCGAAGCGCGCGGCGACGGCCGCGGCGAGCGCCAGCAGCACGCTGGCAGAGACGAAGCCCAGCAGCAACCTATCCATCGCGTCCCGGCGCTTGTGCAGGGTCTCCCCCACCGTGACGTAGATGCCGCCGTCGCCCACGCTTCGGTACAGGCGCACGGCGCGCACCGGCTCGCCCCGATATTCCAACTCACGAAACACCGTCGTCTGCAGGAGCTTCGGCGGCTGACTGTTCGCGCCGGTCGCGAACTCGGACTGGTAAGGGATCGGCAAGGTCGAGGCTGGATCGAGGTCGTCCAGTATGGGGAAATCGGCATCCCCGCCCAGCACGCGATTCTGCTTGTCGCGCACTCGGAAGAAGATTTCGTCCCTGGTGTCGGTGCGCAGTATGCGTTCAGCTTCGGCCGGAAGGTGCAGCTCGGACCAATTGCCGATCGGATGGACGTGACTTGCGACGCCGTGCGCGAGGTTGAGCAGGTTCTGGTCGTACGCGCTGTTGACGACACCCTTGGCCGTGCCGTAGGCCACGGCACCTGCGGCGAGGATCAACAGCGTGGTCGGGCCGGCAAGCGCCTGCAGTAGGTTGCGGCGAAGGCTAGGCTGCACCGTCGCCTCGATCCTTCAGTCGTTCGAGCCGATAGCCGAAGCCGCGCACCGTGCGGATCAGGAGTCCCGCCGCTTCGAGCCGGGGACGGAGACGCGACACGTGCACTTCCAGCGCGTTGGCGCTACCGTCGCCCTGCAGGCGTTCCCGTGCCACCGTGCGCCCGTCGGCTCGCACGAGGGCTTCGAGGATGTCCCATTCGCGCCCGGTCAGCGCCAGGGCCTCGCCGTCGAGCTCAGCCAGTCGTCCTTCGGCGTCCAGCTGCAGCGGACCAAAGCTCAGCGGCGGTGCGCCCGTGGCGCCTCCTCGCCGCTGCACGGCGCGCATGCGTGCGGTCAGTTCCGCGAGCTGGAAGGGCTTGACGAGATAGTCGTCGGCGCCGAGATCGAGTCCGTAGATCCGGTCGTCGAGCGCGTCGCGCGCGGTGATCAGTATCACCGGAAGCCGCTGGCCGCGACTGCGAATCCGGCGCACGACTTCGTAGCCACCGAGTCCGGGCAGTCCCACGTCGACCAGCACGAAGTCGAAGTCCTCGTCCTGCAGGCGCCGGTCGGCGGCCAGGCCATCCGCTTCGTGGCAGGCTTCGTCCCCCTGGCCGCGCAGGAATTCAGTGATTCCGCCCGCCAAGGTCGGGTCGTCTTCAACCAGCAGTACGCGCATCGTGTCCTCTATCGACCGGGCCCTTGGGTCGTGCGAGCGACATCGTAGCGCGCAGCGGGCGGGGCTGTGTGGCGTGCCGCACAGTTTGAGTTGGGGCCGGCGGGGCATGGAAGAAAATGAAAAATTTATCTTGACGGAGTCCTAGTTAGGGCTATAATGCGGACCTCTTCGGCCAGGTAGCTCAGTTGGTAGAGCAGCGGATTGAAAATCCGCGTGTCGGCGGTTCGATTCCGTCCCTGGCCACCAAGAACTTCGCGAACGGGTCGACCATGTGTCGGCCCGTTTTGCTTTCAGCGGTCCAATCGCAAGTGGAAAGTGGCTGATTCCGCTCAAGTTTTGGGCGGAAACCGCGATGCTATAATCCGCGGCATCGCGTCGCAGTGCGCCGACTTAGCCAGATCTCGAATGCAGCTTTACGCCCTCGGCCTGAATCACCACACGGCACCGCTCGCCATCCGCGAACGCGTTGCGTTCCAGCCTGAGCGGCTGGGGCAGGCCCTGCACGATCTGACGCATGCCGATTCGGTGCGCGAAGCCGCAATCCTGTCGACCTGCAATCGCACCGAACTGTACTTCGCTGCCGAGCAGCCGCAGCATGCGGCGGACTGGCTGGCGCGCTTCCATCAGGTCTCGCTCAACGACGTCTCGCCCTACCTGTACGCCTATCCGCAACGCGATGCCGTGCGCCACGTGTTCCGGGTCGCCAGCGGACTCGATTCGATGGTGATCGGCGAGCCGCAGATCCTCGGCCAGGTCAAGGATGCCGTGCGCCACGCCGAAGAGGCAGGCACGATGGGTACGCTGCTGCACAAGCTGTTCCAGAACACCTTTGCGGTGGCCAAGGAAGTCCGCTCCACCACCGCGATCGGCGCCAACACCGTGTCGATGGCCGCCGCCGCCGTGCATCTCACCGAGCGCATCTTCGAGCGGGTCGCCGACCAGCACGTGCTGTTCATCGGTGCCGGCGAGATGATTGAACTGTGCGCCGCGCATTTCGCCGGCGCGCAGCCGAAGTCCATGACCGTGGCCAACCGCACGGCCGAGCGCGCCGAAGCCCTGGCGGCGCGCTTCGGCGCGCAGACCATGCGTATCGACCAGATCGGCGACATGCTGCCGCGCTTTGACGTGGTCGTCTCCTGTACGGCCGCGCCCCTGCCCATCGTCGGGCTCGGCATGGCCGAACGCGCGGTCAAGGCCCGTCGCCACCGGCCGATGGTCATGGTCGACCTCGCCGTGCCGCGCGATATCGAACCCGAGATCGCTGAGCTCGACGACGTCTTCCTGTACACGGTCGATGACCTGGCTCAGGTCGTCGAGGCCGGCATGGAGTCCCGCCAGCAAGCGGTGATCGAGGCCGAGCAGATCATCGACACGCGCGTCGAAGGCTTCCTGCACTGGATGGCCGGCCGCGTCACGGTGCCCGCCATCCGCGCGTTGCGCGACCACGCCGAAACGCTGCGTCAGGCCGAGCTGGAGCGCGCGATGCGCCTGCTCGCCAAGGGCGAGGACCCGCACAAGGTGCTCGAGGCGCTGTCGCACGGCCTCACCAACAAGCTGATGCACGGGCCGACCCGCTACCTCAACCAGGCCGAGGGCGAGCACAAGGCCGAAGTCGGCCAGCTCGTGCAACAGCTCTTCAACCTCCCTCGCCAGGGCTAGCCCAGGACGACTGTCCGCCGCGCCCGCCTGCGGGGTGACGGTTGCGCACCATTCATTCATGAAACAGAGCATTCGCGACAAACTCGAGCATCTCGCTGCGCGCCTCCAGGAGCTGGACCGCACCCTGGCGGCCGAGGAGTCCGCACGCGACATGAACGCCTTCCGTGATCTGTCGCGCGAGCGCGCCGAGATCGAACCGGTCGTTCTGCTCTATGCGGCCTACACCCAGGCCGAGGCCGACTGCGCGACTGCGCGCGAGCTGCTTGCTGACCCCGAGATGCGCGAACTGGGCGAAGTCGAGCTGGCGGCGGGCGAGGCGCGCATCGCCGAGTTGGAGGAGGAACTGCAGCGCGCCTTGCTGCCGCGCGACCCCAACGATGAACGCAACCTGTTCCTCGAGATCCGCGCCGGAACAGGCGGCGACGAGGCTGCACTGTTCGCCGGCGACCTGCTGCGCATGTACTCCCGCTATGCCGAGCGCCAGCGCTGGAAGGTCGAGATCGTGTCAGCGAGTGAGTCCGACCTGGGCGGCTACAAGGAAGTGATTGCCCGCATCGTCGGCAGTGGTGCGTTCTCGAGGCTGAAGTTCGAATCCGGCGGCCATCGGGTGCAGCGCGTGCCGGTGACCGAGACGCAGGGCCGCATCCACACCTCGGCGTGCACGGTCGCGGTGCTGCCCGAGGCCGACGAGGTGGCTGCGGTCGATATCAACCCGGCCGACCTGCGCATCGACACTTTCCGCGCTTCAGGTGCCGGTGGCCAGCACATCAACAAGACGGACTCTGCTGTGCGCATCACCCACATCCCGACTGGCATCGTCGTCGAGTGCCAGGACGACCGCTCGCAGCACCGCAACAAGGCGCAGGCCATGTCGGTGCTGGCGGCGCGCCTGTACGACGCGAAGGTGCGAGCGCAGCAGAGTGCCGAAGCCGCGCAGCGCAAGAGCCTGATCGGCAGCGGCGACCGCTCGGAGCGTATCCGCACCTACAATTTCCCGCAAGGCCGGGTGACGGACCACCGCATCAACCTGACCCTTTACAAGCTCGAGGCCGTCATGCAGGGCGAACTGGATGAGCTCGTCGCGGCACTGACGCTGGAGCACCAGGCAGAGCTGCTTGCGGCGCTGGCGGACGAGTGATGACCGAGCACGCGCGTAACGCGACGCCCGACAGCGTCGACATCGCCGGTGCGTTGGCTTGGGCGCGGGCGCGGATCGACCTGATGGACGCACGGGTGCTGCTGCGCCATGTGCTGCAGTGCCCGGCGGCGCGGCTGGTTGCCTGGCCCGAGCAGCGCCTGGGGAGCGAGGACTGGGCGTCGTATCGCGACCTGGTGGAGCGCCGCGTGGCGGGCGAACCCGTTGCCTATCTCACCGGCGAGCGCGAATTCTTCGGCCGCGAATTTCTGGTCACCCCGGCAGTGCTGATTCCGCGTCCCGATACCGAGCTGCTGGTCGAGTTGGCGCTGGCGCATGCTGCCGGCCGCAAGGGCATGCGGGTGCTGGACATGGGTACCGGCAGCGGCGCGCTGGCGATCACGCTGGCGCTCGAACTGGATGAGGCGGATGTCACCGCGCTGGACCGTTCTCGCGAGGCATTGTGGGTGGCGATGGCCAACGCCGCACGGCTCGGTGCGAGCGTGTCCTTCGTGCAGAGCGACTGGTTCTCCGCACTGGGCGATGAGCGCTTCGACCTGATCGTTGCCAACCCGCCGTACATCGCTGCGGCTGATCCGCATCTTGAGCAGGGTGACGTGCGCTTCGAGCCGCCAGGTGCGCTGGCGGCGGGACCGAGCGGCCTCGATGATCTGGAGGAAATCGTCATGCGGGCGCCGTCGCGGCTGGAGAACGACGGCTGGCTGTTCCTCGAGCATGGCTACGACCAGGCGGCGGCGGTGCGCGGTCTGCTGGCCGACGCCGGTTTCGCGGCGATCGCCTCGTGGAAGGACATCGCCGGCATCGAGCGCGTCTCGGGAGGGCGTTGGCTCGGGCGCGACTGAGTCGCTGCCGAGTTGCCGATATTGACGCACTCCTGTTGCGTTACTAGAATTACCCGACTATTAAACTCAACTTTTCAGGCCCCAACCATCATGAGCATCCAAGACGTCATCCGCGACCAGGTCACCAGCAACGACGTGGTTCTCTACATGAAGGGTTCGCCCCAGTTCCCGCAGTGCGGCTTTTCGTCCGCCGCCGTTCAGATCCTGAAAGCCTGTGGTGTGAAGGAAGTGCTGGCCGTCAACGTGCTGGCCGACAACGACATCCGTCAGGGCATCAAGGACTATTCCAGCTGGCCGACCATCCCCCAGCTTTACATCAAGGGCGAGTTCATCGGCGGCAGCGACATCATGCGCGAGATGTACGACAGCGGTGAACTGCAGCAGATGCTGAAGGATGCGGGCGTAGTCGACGCTGCCTGAGGCTGCCCCGCCTGCCTTGCGCAGTGCGTGGGAGGTCTAGCGCAGCGTATGTTGTCCGTGGAAAGCCAGCCTTCAGGGCTGGCTTTCTGTTTTCTGCGCCGGGGTGCGCGTAAAGCGACCGCGCAGGCGCAATGCCGCCTTCCGCGCGAGGTGAGGCACCAGCATGGATGGCGGCATGCGCTGCAGGTGGTAGCGAGCCAGCATGGCAAGTCGTGCGACGCGTACCGGCGCCGGTGGCGGATGGTCGGGGTCGTGGGGCAGCATGGCAAGCGGGACCAGCCTGTCCATCAGGCTGCGTGAGAGCGTGGAGGGGCCAGGCAGGGCGTCCAGCGCGCCCGGTGCCAGCGGCGTCTCCATCCACGCATGGGCGAAGTGCAGGCCATACCACAGCGGAAGCTGCAGACCGAGTTGTCCGGCACGTTCGAGCAGTCGCTTCCAGAAGCCGTCCTGTGTGGCCGCCGCGCGCACGAGTCCGTCGATATCGACCACTTCGCGGACCCGCAGCGCGAGGTCACCATCCTGAAAACAGTGCACGCAGGCATGCAGTACCTGGTCCTCTGCAGACAGGACACGGAATGGGGAGTCCGCCAGCAGCACGCTCGCGTCGAATAGCTGTGCCGGGTCGAAGCACAGGCTTCCGGTGACGGGCGTGATCGCGTGATGCAGATCGACCTCAAGGAACCGCCCCGGGAAGCGCATGGGCGGGGTTTCGTGGCTCCAGTCACGGTAATAGCGCTCGTCATACGGGTCGAGTTGGGCCGGTACCCACCCTGCCGCCCGCAAGCCTTGCTCCATGGCCCGCAGGTGGTCGCGCGGAACGAGCAGGTCGACATCGGAGACGAAGCGTCCGCGTGCGAACCGCTGGCCCTGGAGGGCGTAGGCGCCGCCCTTCACGACCAGCACCGGGAACGATCCATCGCACAGTGCCGCGAGCTCAGTGAGTTCCGCCCGCAGCATCTGGTTGTTGAAGGCGCAGACCCGTTCGGCGGAGAGCAGGTGACGCCGCACCGGCGCCGGCAGCGTGGGGTTGTCGCGGTTGGCCGCCGCCAGTCTTCCGTGCAGCGCAGTCATGCGCGCCAACCGCAGCAGGCGCTCCCAGGTGGTGATGTCGGTGTCCAGGGGGGCGCTCAGCGCGCGCAGGAGCAACTGAAGCTCGCGGGAGAGGGGCGGCTTCATGCATGCTCCGCGAACAGGGCGTCGATGTGTGCGATGGCAGCGGACAAGTCGCCGTACTCCAGCTCGAAGGCGCGTGTCGCGCGGGCAAGGCGTACCACAGCGTCGAAACCGACCGTGCCGAGGGTGCGGTAGTTGAAGCTGTTCAACCCCAGCCGCATGGCAGCATCCGCCGTGTGAATGGGGGTACAGCACAGTGCCGCACCGTCCCGGAAGCGAGGGAAGATGATCAGGCGGGGGCGCGCCGGGCGGTGGCGGTCGGCGATGCTGTCGCGCAGTGGAACGAAATGTGCCACGTCGCCCTTTCGCGTTCCGTGGAAGACGGGGCCGAGCCTGGCGCGCGGGTGCTGGCCGATGATGCCGATCGAGCGGTTCTTCAGTGCGGCGGGCTTGAGCAGTGGCAGCAGATCGCCACTGTCCGGATCGAGCACGCCGAACTCATCCGACAGAAAGCGCCAGCCGGCGAGATGCAGCGCGCAGGTCAGCGTGCTTTTTCCCGAGCCGGGTGCGGCGGGCAGGATCAGTGCGCGGTCGTTGCGCGCGAGCACCCCTGCGTGCAACAGCAGATAGGCGTTCAGCCTTTGTGCGAGCAGCCAGTTGCCGCCCCATTCGAACAGCGGGAGGCCGCTGCCAACCGGGTAGGGCTCGAACGGGCGGCTGCCTTCGGACCACAGTGCGATCTGCCGTTTCCATAGCCGCAAGGGATGGCCCGGAAGCAGTGCGACGCGCACGTCGGCGAAGCCGGCGGGGTCCTCCTCGCCGTAATCCCGATACACGAGGTCGAGTTGCTGGTGGAAGCTCTCGATGGGCGAACGAACCGCGATGCGTGCCGCGCCGAGATCGAACATGCGATGCGAGCGTCTCACGCCGTCCCTCGCGTCCCGACGGGGGCGCACACCGGCAGCGTCGCGAGGCTGCGCACAAGCCGCTCCAGACCGGGCGGCCAGCCGCCCATGTCGGCAATCTCGTGCTCGAACGCAGACAGGCGATCGTCGTCGATTGCGGCTGCCGCCTCGCGCAGGATCAGCACCGCGCCTTCGCTGAGCAGATGCGTGTCCAGCCAGAGCGGGTCCAGAAAAAGAAACTGCCCGTCCAAGGACGGGCAGTGTTCCTGAAGCCAGGCGAGCGCCCCATTTCCTGCTCGCATCAATGCGTCCCGTCAGCCGCCGTAGGTGTAGTTGCCCGCAGCGCCCGGGTTGATCGAGTTGAGGCAGGACTCGGATGCCGGCGCGAAACCGTCTCCGTCCATCGTGTAGGCGGGATAGGTGCCGATCTCTTCGCCGTTCTCGTCGAAATAGACGAGCACCCAGCCCACTTTCGGGTAACCGGCTGCGGTCTGCGCCTCTACACCGACGAGGGGGTCATGGGGTGGCGTGGTCGAATAGACGAGATTGCTGACCTCGAAACCTTCCACCGCGTCACTCGCTGCCTCCGGCGCCGACTGCTCGTCGGAATCCTTCTTCCTACCCTTGCCCTTGCCGGGCTGCCCCCCCGTGGCCGGCGGAGCAGCCACCACCGGCGGAGCGTACATATTGACGGGAACCTGTCGCCACGCCCAGTTACCCGGGGTGAGGTCGGGCGGCTGATCGCCGAGGAAGAACTGGTTCGAGCCGGCAGGGTAGCCGCCGTCGACTTTCGCGATGCAGTTCAGCGACGCGGCTGCGACCGGAGCGCCATACCCGAGGGTGACGACCGTGGACGCGCCCAATGCACCCTTGAGCACACGTCGTCGTTGCTCAATGGATTTGTCTTGGGGGGCGTTTGTCATAATCAACCTCATGGAATTCTCGTCGGCTTCAAGCAAATTATAGCCGCATATGTCTTGCTGTCAGGGCGACTGTACCGTGAACGTAGCAAATCTCACGCCTGGACTCCGAAAACGGCCATAAGTTATTGATAGACAGTGTTGTCGCGTCCGTCGGGTGCCAACGGCGGTCAGGCAGTGTAAGAAATCCCGACAAGCGGGCCGGCCCCTCCCAGTGCGATCTGCCGTCAGTGCCGCCACACCGATAGTGCCTCGTTCAGGCGGGTGGTCAGCCGCAGCGCCTCCCCCAGGTATCCGCGGCCGAACAGGTTCAGGTGGTTCAGCATGTGATACAGGCTGTAGACGTCCTTGCGTCGCGGGTAGTCTTCGTGGATCGGCCACGCCTTGCGGTACTCGGCGTAGAAGCTGCCCGGGAATCCGCCGAACAGTTCGCTCATCGCCAGATCGGACTCGCGGTCGCCGTAATGAACGGCGGGGTCGAAGATCGCGGGAGTCCCATCCTCGAGGACTGCCGCGTTCCCGTGCCACAGGTCGCCATGCAGCAGGCTTTCTGCAGGGCGGTAGTCGAGGAAGAGTGCGGGTACGCGCTCGAACAGGCGCTCGCCCTGTTTCTGGAGTTCGCCGCTGAAGCCATGCTGCCGGGCGAGCGCGAACTGGGGGCGAAGGCGGTGTTCGACGAAGAACAGCGCCCAGTTGTCGGCCGGCGTGTTGCGCTGCGGCGTGCTGCCGATGAAGTTGTCTCGCCGCCAGCCGAAACGCGTGCCGGTCGTGCGGTGCAGCTGGACGAGAGTGTCGGCGAAGCGGGTGCCCTCATCGGTCGAGTGCAGAGGCCGGAGCGCGAGGTGTTCGAGCACGAGGAAGGCGTGCGCTTCGTCCGCGCCACAGGCGATTGGTGCCGGCGTGCGGAAGCAGTTTGCGGCGGCGAGCGCAAGCAGGCCGTCGACTTCGGCTTCGAACATCGGCAGTCGTGCCGCATTACCGAGCTTGACGAAGAAGCGCTCGCGGTCGCCCGCGACGACGACGGCTTCGTGAATGCATCCGCCACCGACCGGGGCGACGTCGCGGATACTGAACGCGCTGCCGACGCGCTGGCGGATGGCGTGCTCGATGAGGGGAAGTGCAGGGTGGCTCATACGTTGGTGATGCGGGCGGTAGCAAGCGACAGGCGGGTCGCCAGGACTTCGAGGAAGGCCTTGTAGAAGCGCATGCGACAGGTGTCACTGGCGCGGCGCAGCGCTTGGGCCCGAATCGTGATGAGGCTGACTTCGGTGACGGCCTCTACGGATGCGGAGCGCACGCCCCCTGCCGCCGAGAAGACGGCGACTTCGCCGAAGCATTCGCCGGCCGTCAGGATGTTTAGCAGGTGGCCGCGCCGCTTGACGTGGGCCTCGCCCTCCAGGATGAAGCTGAACGAGTCGCCGCCTTCGTCCTCGCGCATGATCAGGGTGCCGGGCTGGACGCGGCTGAACTGGCTCAGTCCGATGACTTCCCACAGTTCGGCATCGGCGAACTCGCGGAAGAAATGCATCGCGCGCAGGGCTTCGAACTTCTCGGTGTCCGGGATCGAGCCGCGCGTGATCTCGACACTGTGGTTGCGGAAGGCGAGGGCGAGGTCGTGCGAAAACTCCGCCCAGCTCTGGTAGCGATGTTCGACGTCGCGTTCGGTGGCCCGCCGTACGATCGCGTCGAGCGCCTCCGGCACATCCGGACGCAGCTCGGAGGGCTTCGGCAGAGTGTCGTTGGCGATGCGGTAGAGCAGGGTGTAGTTGTTGTCGCTCTCGAACGGCAGGCGTCCGGTCAGCAATTCGAACATCACGACGCCGAGCGAGTAGATGTCGGTGCGATGGTCGAGCGGCACCTCGCGCACCTGCTGCGGCGACATGTAGGCAGGTGAGCCGACGCCTGCGATCTGCGTGGTTTCCTGGGCGGTGTGCAGGGCGGCACCGAAGTCGGAGACGCGGATGTCACTGCCTTCGGGAGTCATCAGCAGGATGTTGGCCGGCTTGATGTCTCGATGCGTGATGCCCTGGTGAAAGGCGTAGTCCAGCGCCCGGCTGGCCTTGAAGATGATCTCGATCACGCGTTCGAAGGCGGCGAGCGAACTCGCTCGCGTCAGGCGTTCGAGCGTGCCGCCCGGGACATAGTCCATCACGACGTAGGCGTTGTGGTCGTCCACCACCGCGTCGTGGATCTGCACGATGTGCGGGTGGTGCAGTCGTCCCGAAAAAGCGGCTTCGTTCAGGAACAGCTGGCGATGCAGCCGACCGCGCTCCCGGTCGCGCAGGATCTCGGGGCGCAGTTGCTTGATGGCGACTTCGCGCAGGTTGAAGGGGTCCCAGGCCAGATAGACGACGCTGGTGGCCCCTTCGCCCAGCTGGCGGCGAACCTCGTACTTGCCGATCCGTTCCGCCGCCATGGCGGTGCTCGTCAGACGATGTGCTGGCGCGCGCGCGTGATCGCCGCGCGCACCTGCTCGGGCGCCGTGCCGCCGATGTGGCGGCGAGAGGCGAGCGAGCCCTCGACCGTCAGCACGGCGAAGATGTCGTCGCCGAGTCGTTCGGCTGCGCCCGGCACATGCGCCATGGCGATGCGCAGCTCGTCGAGCGAGAACTGGGGCAGGTCGCAGCCCTTGACGTCTGCTGCCCGCACCGCCAGCGCCACGGCCTCGTGCGCGTCGCGGAAGGGCAGGCCCTTCTTGACCAGGTAGTCGGCCAGGTCGGTGGCAGTCGCGTAGCCCTGCGTCAGCGCGCCGCGCATGGCTTCGGTCTTGACCTTGATGCCGGTGATCATGTCGGCATAGATGCGCAAGGTGTCGATCACCGTGTCGGCGGTGTCGAACAGCGGCTCCTTGTCTTCCTGGTTGTCCTTGTTGTAGGCCAGGGGCTGCCCCTTCATCAGCGTCAGCAGGGCGATCAGGCTGCCGTTGACGCGCCCGGTCTTGCCGCGGACCAGCTCGGGCACGTCCGGGTTCTTCTTCTGCGGCATGATCGAAGAGCCGGTGCAGAAGCGGTCGGCGAGGTCGATGAAGCCGACGCGCGGGCTCATCCACAGGATCAGCTCCTCGGAGAAGCGCGACAGGTGCGTCATCAGCAGCGCGCTGGCAGCGCAGAATTCGATGGCGAAGTCGCGGTCGCTGACGGCATCGAGCGAGTTGAAGCAGACCTCGTCGAAGTCGAGCTCGGCGGCGACGAACTCGCGGTCGATCGGATAGCTGGTGCCGGCCAGCGCGGCCGAACCGAGCGGCAGGCGGTTGACGCGCTTGCGGCAGTCGGCGAAGCGCTCGGCGTCGCGCCGGCTCATCTCGTAGTAGGCCATCAGGTGGTGGCCGAAGGTGACCGGCTGGGCGACCTGCAGGTGGGTGAAGCCGGGCATCGGGGTGTCGGCGTTTGCCTCGGCAACATCCAGCAGGTTCTTCTGGAACTCGCGGATCAGTTCGAGGATCTGGTCGATCGCGTCGCGCAGCCACAGGCGGATGTCGGTGGCCACCTGATCGTTGCGGCTGCGGCCGGTGTGCAGGCGCTTGCCGGCGTCACCGACCAGCGCGGTGAGGCGCTTCTCGATGTTGAGGTGGACGTCCTCGTCGTCGAGGTTCCAGCTGAACTCGCCGCGCTCGATCTCGCCCTTGATCTGGGCCATGCCCCGCTCGATGTCGGCGAGGTCGGCCGCGCCGATGATGCCCTGGCGGGCGAGCATCTTCGCGTGCGCGAGCGAGCCGCGGATGTCCTGGCGCGCCATGCGCTGGTCGAAGAAGACCGAGGCCGTGTAGCGCTTGACGAGATCGGAAACGGGTTCGGTGAAGCGGCCGGACCAGGCCTTGGCGGGTTCGTTGCCGCCAGCGGCCGGCGTCGTGGTGTCTGTCATAATGCGTGTCGCAAGAAGATGTCGGCTGGCCGGGTCCGGCTGGCCTGGCATGAGGGGACTCCGCCGCTGTCGCGGCAGGAAAGAACGATGAAAAGTATAAAGCAAAAGACCATGCCGCTCGGCGCCGGCGCCATGCCTGACTTTCGCAACCTGGGCGTGATCCTGCGGCTGCTGCTGGCGGTGAATCTGTTCGCGCTCGTCACCGTGTTGATCCGGGTGGACGAAGGCCCACGGCTCGCAGCCGAATTGACGCTGATGGCCGGTCGCGTCGAGTTCCCGTTGCTGCTCGCGGTGCTGATGCTGTATCTCGTATCGCCCCGGCTGGCGTCCCTGCCGCCGCGCGCGGCGACCGCGGTGCTGCTGGGCGTCGTGGTGCTGTCCGTGGCGCTGAGCTACCCGCTGCTGGGCGGTGGCGACAGCCTGTTCCGTCACCTCGTCTGGGCGCTCGCGGCGACGGCCTTGTGCCTGATGTATTTCGAGTATCGGAGTCGGCGCTTTTCGCCGGCGCTGGCCGAGGCGCGGCTGCAGGCGCTGACGGCGAGGATCCGGCCGCATTTCCTGTTCAACAGCCTCAATGGCGTGCTCGGTGTGATCCGGTCCGATCCGCGCCGCGCCGAGCGCGCGCTGGAAGAATTGGCGGACCTGTTCCGCGCACTGATGCAGGAGAATCGTGACCTGGTGCCGTTGGGTGACGAGCTAGCATTGTGCGAGCGTTACATCGACCTAGAGCGCCTGAGGCTGGGCGATCGTCTGAGCGTGCGTTGGGAGATGCCGGCGCCCGGCTCGGCCGACCACGCTGCACTGCTGCAGGCGCGGGTGCCGGCGTTGCTGCTGCAACCCCTGCTGGAGAACGCGGTATATCACGGCATAGAACCTTCGACTGGTCCAGGCGAAGTCGTGGTCGGCCTTGGCCGGCATGGCGACAGCCTGCGCATCGAAGTGGACAATCCGGTCTGCGACGCGGGGCGGCATCACAGCGGCAACCGCATGGCGCTCGACAACATTCGCGAACGACTGATGCTCTTCTTCGACCTCGAGGCGGGGGTGGAGATCGACTGCGCCGATGGGCGTTATCGCGTCCGTATCCGCCTGCCTTTCCGGAGTGCCAAGGGATGACGATCTCGCCCCCGAGTGACGCCCTGCGCGTGCTGATCGTCGATGACGAGGGCCCGGCGCGCAGCCGGTTGCGCGACCTGCTGGGCGACATCGCCGACATGCAGCCTACGACGGTGGTCGGTATGGCTGCCAATGGCGTCGAGGCGCTGCGCCTGCTCGAACTGCAGCCTGCGGACGTGGTGCTGGCCGACATACGCATGCCGGGCATGGATGGCGTCGAGCTCGCGCGTCATCTGCCGCGCCTGCCGTCACCGCCTGCCGTGATCTTCGTGACGGCCTACGATCAGTACGCGGTTGAAGCCTTCGAGCTGGCGGCCGTGGATTACCTGCTCAAGCCGGTCCGTGCCGAACGGCTGGCAATGGCGCTGACCAAGTTGCGCCAGCGCCGACCTGCGCCGGTGGCCGATCTCGCAGCACTGGCGCCGGGCGAGCGCAGGCACTTCAGTGTCAGCGAGCGCGGACGAATCCTGCTGCTACCGGTGGCCGACGTCATCTACCTGAAGGCCGAACTGAAGTACGTGACTGCGCGCACGGCCGAGCGCGACTACCTGCTCGACGAATCACTGGTGCAACTGGAGCAGGAATTCCCGCAGCGCCTTCTGCGCGTACATCGCAACTGTCTGGTGGCGCGCGATGCGGTGCAGGGCGTGGAGCGTGTCGGCGAAGGCGACGGCGAGGGTCACTGGGAGGTGCTGCTGAAGGGCCTCGACGAGCGCCTGCCGGTCAGCCGCCGGCAGTGGCCGGTGGTGAGGCAGGCGCTCGGTCTCTGATCAGCCGCTGTTGCGCAGTCCCGCGGCAATCCCGTTGATCGAGATGTGGATGCCGTTGCGGATGCGCGGATCGTCGCCGTGCTCGCGGTGGCGGCGCAGCAGCTCGACCTGCACGTGGTTGAGCGGGTCGAGGTAGGGGAAGCGGTTGCGGATCGAGCGCTTGAGCAGCGGGTTGGCCTCGAGCAGCTCGCGCTGGCCGGTGATCTGCAGCAGCGCTTCGACCGTGGCCTGGTGCTCGGCGCGGATGCGCCCGAAGATCGCCTCGCGCAGGGCCACGTCCTTGACCAGGTCGGCGTAGCGGCTGGCAATCGCCAGGTCGCTCTTCGCGAGCACCATGTCCATGTTCGAGAGCAGCGTGGCGAAGAAGGACCACTCGCGGTACATGCGCTGCAGCAGCGCCAGGCCGTCCTTCGGGTGTTGGGCGAGGAAGGTACTGACCGCGCTGCCGAAGCCGTACCAGCCCGGCAGCATCACCCGGCACTGCGACCAGCTGAAGACCCAGGGGATGGCGCGCAGGTCCTCGATCGCGGTGCTCTTCTTGCGCGAGGCCGGGCGGCTGCCGATGTTGAGCGCGGCGATCTCGCTGATCACCGTCGATTCCCAGAAGTAGCGCTCGAAGCCCTCGGTGTCGTACACTAGGCCGCGGTAAGTGGTGAAGGCGGCGTCCGACAGCGCCTGCATCGCGTCCATGAACGCGGGCGGCGTGGGCTCGGCGCCGGCCGGGCGCAGGCTGGTCTCGAGCGTGGCCGCGACCAGCACCTCCAGGTTGCGCCGGCCGACTTCCGGGTTGCCGTACTTGGCGCCGATGACTTCGCCCTGCTCGGTGAGGCGGATCTGGCCCTGCACCGCGCCGTCGGGCTGGGCGAGGATGGCCTGGTAGCTCGGCCCGCCGCCGCGGCCCACCGAGCCGCCGCGGCCGTGAAAGAGACGCAGGCGCACGCCATGACGCGCGAAGGTCGCCACCAGCTCGCCCTCGGCCTTGTACAGCGCCCAGCCCGAGGTGAGGAAGCCGCCGTCCTTGTTGCTGTCCGAGTAGCCCAGCATCACCTCCTGGGTCTGGTCGCGGGCGGCCAGCAGGTTCCGGTAGATGGGCAGCGAGAACAGGCGCTCCATGACCCCGGCGGCGTTCTCCAGGTCGCCGATGGTCTCGAACAGCGGCACGATGTCGACGTCGAGCGCGTTCTCCAGCGGGCGCAACAGGCCCGCTTCCTTCAGCAGCACCGCCAGCTCGAGCAGGTCGGAGACGTCGTCGGTCTTGGAGATGATGCAGTGGCGAATCGCCGCCTTGCCATAGCGCTGGTGCGCGCGGCGCGCCGTGCGGAAGATCGCCAGTTCGCCTTCGGTCTCGTCCGAGTAGCGCACGTGGGGCGAGGCGAGCGGGCGCGCGGTGGCCAGTTCCTCGAGCAGCAGCGCGCAGCGGCCGGCCTCGTCCTGAGCACGGTAATCGGTGCCGGGGCGGGCGATCTCGAGCAGCTCGGCCACCACGCGCTCATGCACGTCCGAGTTCTGGCGCAGGTCGATCGGCGCCAGATGAAAGCCGAACACCTTCACCGCGCGGCGCAGCTGGCGGAGCCGCCCGCGGCTGAGCGCGGCCGAACCGTTGGCTACCAGCGAGCGGTGCAGGGTGTCGAGATCCTCGGACAGCGCAGCCGCATCGGCATAGGGTTCGGCGCGGGCGACCGCGTGGCGCGCGGGCTCGTGACCGAGCAGTGCGCGGTAGGTGGCGGCCAGCCGGGCGTAGAGGCCGGACACCGCGCGGCGGTAGGGCTCGTCGCTGCGGTGCGGGGAGTGGTCGCCCGAGCGCTCGGCCAGCGCCAGCAGCGCGTCCGAGGCACTGACGAAGCCCTGGCTCATCGACAGCTGCGAGCCCAGCGTGTGCAGCTCGTTGAGGTAGTACTCGAGCGCCACGGCAGCGTGCATCGCCAGCGCCTTGTCGAGTACCTCGGCGGTGACGAAGGGGTTGCCGTCGCGGTCGCCGCCGATCCAACTGCCGACCTGCAGGAAATTGGCCAGCTCGGCGCCGGCCAGACCCGGCGCGGCAGCGGTGAGGCGGTCCTCCAGGCTGGCGTAAAGCCGCGGCAGCTCGCGCAGGAAGGTGGTGTCGAAGTACGACAGGCCGTTGTTGACCTCGTCGATCACCGACAGCTTGGCCGTGCGCAGGATGCGCGTCTGCCACAGCGTGAGCACCGCGCGGCGCAGCGCCTCGAGGTTGGCCTCGGACTCCTCGGGGGTGAGCTGCATGCGGTCGCGCTCGTCGAGCAGGCGGGCGATCACCGTCTCGCAGTTGAGGATGCTCTTCCTCTGCACCTCGGTGGGGTGGGCGGTGAGCACGGGCGAAACGCGGGCGGTGTCGAAAAAGTCGACCAGCCCCGCGGCGTCGGTCGTGCCGCTGGCGAGCGCCGCCTCGAGCGCGTGCGCGAGGCTGCCCTCGCGCGGGGCGGAGCCGGCGATCAGGTGCGCGCGCGAGCGGCGGATGTGGTGCTGGTCCTCGGCGATGTTGGCCAGGTGCGAGAAGTAGCTGAAGGCGCGCACGACCTGGATGGTCTGGTCGCGCGACAGGGCGTCGAGCATGTCCTCGAGTTCGCGCCGCGCGACGATGTCGTCGTCGCGGCGGAAACGCACGGAGTTCTGTCGGATGCGCTCGATCAGCTCGAATGCGGCTGCGCCTTGCTGGTCGCGTACGGTGTCGCCGAGCAGGCGGCCGAGCAGGCGGATATCTTCACGCAGCGGTGCGTCTTTGTCCTGGGTCATCTCGAATGGGGCTGTGAGGTTGGTTGGCCGCAGGCGCCCATCGGGGACCTGACGGAGTGTTCAGTCGGTGGCGCCCATGCGGCGGCGCGCCTCGTCGATCGCGTTCTCGACATACTGGCCGTAGAAATCCTCGAGCCGCATGCCGACGATGTCGTCACCTACGGCGCGACCGTAGGCGTCGAACACGCGCACGGTCGGCGTGAAGCGTGCCTTCTGCGTCCTCGCCACGGCGCGGTGCGTCGACCGGGCGCCCGAAAAATCGACCAGTGCGGCATCGGAGTCGATGTCGATCTGGCGGAACAGGGCGCGCCGGCCTTGCGCCTCGGGTGCCGACATGGGCACCAGATAGCTTCGCGCCGTGTCGCAGTAGCTGCAGCCGGCCTGACTGTAGAGCACCACCATCGGCACTCGCTCGCTGCGCATCGTTGCCGCGTCGCTTGCAAGGTCGCTGGCCTTGGGCAAGGCCGGTGGTGCAGCCGAAAGTGCGATCGGCACGCATGCTAGAATCGCGGCCATCCTGCGCACCATTGGTGCGAACCCTGATGCTGCGGTGCGGCGAAAGTCGAGCCTCCCCGGCATGATCGAATCCTGTTCCTGAGTGATCCCAATCGTGAGCCAAGCGAATCCCGAGCGCATCGTCATTGCTACCCGTGAAAGCCGCCTCGCCCTGTGGCAGGCCGAGCACATCAAGGCCCGCCTCGAGGGATTGTATCCCGGCTGCCGTGTCGAACTGCTCGGCATGACCACCCGTGGAGACCAGATCCTCGACCGGCCGCTGGCCAAGGTGGGCGGCAAGGGACTGTTCGTCAAGGAGCTCGAGACCGCGCTGCTCGACGGCCGTGCCGACATCGCCGTGCATTCGATGAAGGACGTGCCGATGGTGATGGGCGAGGAGTTCGCGCTGCCCTGCATCACCGAGCGCGAAGTACCGCTCGACGCCTTCGTCTCGAGCCGCTACGAGAGTCTTGCCGACATGCCGCCGGGGGCGGTGGTGGGCACTTCGTCGCTGCGCCGCGAATCGCAGATCCATGCTCAGTACCCCTTCCTTGGCGTCACCAGCCTGCGCGGAAACCTCGATACCCGCCTGCGCAAGCTCGATGAGGGCCAGTACGACGCCATCATCCTGGCCGCAGCGGGCCTGACCCGTTTGGGGCTGGGCGAACGTATCCGCTCGGTGATGCCGGCCGAAGTGTCGCTACCGGCGGCCGGGCAGGGCGCGCTCGGTATCGAGTGCCTGGCCGCGCGCAAGGACGTGATCGGCTGGCTGCAGCCGCTGGTCGACGCCGACACCACCGCCTGCGTGCTGGCCGAACGCGCCGTGGCGCGCGCGCTTGCGGGCAGCTGCGAGGTGCCGCTCGGCGCCTATGCGCTGATGCGCGAGGGCAAGGTCTGGCTGCGCGGCTTCGTCGCCCGTCCCGATGGCAGCGAGATCGTGCGCGCCGAGCGCGAGGGCTCGCCGGCCGAGGCCGAAGCCCTGGGCCGGGCGCTGGCAGAAGACCTGCGCGCGCAGGGCGCCGAGGCGATCCTCGCCGACCTCGGCTGAGCGTTGGTGCCAGCCTCCGGCATGCGCATCGACAAACCGTCGGCTTCCCATGAGAAGTCCGCCCCGCTTGTGGGGCGCACTCTGGTCGTGACGCGACCGCTGGAGCAGGCCGACAGCCTGTGCCGGCGCATCGAGGCAGCGGGCGGAAAGGCAATTCGCTTCCCGGTGCTGGCGATTGCGCCCGCGCCCGATCCTGCTCAGCTCGAGGCAATCGTTCCGCGCCTCGACGAATTCGATCTGGCCTTCTTCGTCAGTCCGAACGCGATACACCATGCGCTCGAGTTCGTGCTGGCTCGCCGGGCATGGCCTGCCGGTCTGCGCGTGGCGACGGTGGGCAAGGGCAGCGAGCGGGTCCTGCTGCAGCGCGGCTTTCGCGATCCGGTGGTGCCGCAGGACGGCTTCGACAGCGAGTCGGTGCTCGCCCTGCCCGAGTTTTCCGCCGAGGCGGTCCGTGGTCGTAGGGTAGTCATCTTTCGTGGTGACGGCGGACGCGACCTGATTCGCGACACCTTGCGCGAACGGGGCGCTCACGTCGAATATGTCACCTGCTACCGGCGCTACTGCCCGCCGCTCGATCCTGGACTCCTGCTGCAACCGGCAGCGCGCGGCGAGCTTGACGCCCTGCTGCTGACCAGCAGCGAGGGAGTACGCAATCTTGGCGGCATGCTTGGCGCCGAAGGTTTACGTGCCCTGCATGGGGTGCCGGTGTTTGCATCCCATGCCCGCATCGCCGCCGAAGCGCGGGAGGCGGGCTTTGCCGTGGTCATCGAGACGCCTGCCGGTGATGACGGGCTGCTGCAGGCACTGACGAGGCACTTTGGTTAAACTCTGGCCATGAACGACGAAATCCCCGCACTGACCCAGCCGCCGGGCGCTGCCCAAACTTCCCGCAAGGACGAAGCAATGTCCGACCAATCGACCGCGAAGGCCGCCGCGCCTTCCGCACCCGCGTCGGCACGCCAGACGGTGGCCTGGTGGGCCCTGCTGGTTGCGCTCGCGGCCGGTGGCGCCGCGGCATGGTCTGCCTGGCAGGCGCGCGATACCCACGCACAGGCGGCGCAGTTGCGCGAGACGCTCGCCAGCCGCCTTGCCGAAGGAGAGAGCGTAGCCACCGAGGCGCGCGGCATCGTGCGCCAGCAGCAGGAAACGATCGCCTTGCTGCAGGGCAAGCTTGGTGCGCTGGAGTCGAAGGTGGAGGCGACCGAAGGTCAGGCTTCGGCACTGGAAGCGATGTACCAGGAGTTCTCGCGTTCGCGCGAGGACAGTGTGGTTGCCGAAGTCGAACAGGCGGTTGCGCTCGCGGCCCAGCAGTTGCAGTTGGCGGGGAATCTCGAGGCCGCATTGATTGCCCTGCAGCAGGCGGAGGCGCGCCTTGCCGCGTACGACCGTGGACAGTACGCGACCTTGCGGCGTGCGCTTGCGCGCGACATCGAGGCCCTCAAGCTGCAGCCGGTGCTCGACGTGCCCGGCCTGGGTCTGCGGCTCGAGCGCTTGCTCGAGCGTGCCGACGCGATGCCGCTTGCATTTGAGGGGCAGCTCCCCGCGACGGAGGTTGAGACGCCGGCACCGACGGCTCAGGTTGATGCGACGGCCGGAGACTGGACGGCCAGGACGCTCGGGTACGCGCGTGAGCTGTTCGACGATGTGTGGCGCGAGGTGCGCGGGCTGGTGCGCATGGAGCGGCTGGATCAGAGCGACCCGGTCCTGCTCGCGCCGGCGCAGAACACCTTCCTGCGCGAGAACCTGAAGATCCGCCTGCTCACGGCGCGCCTCGCGTTGCTCGCGCGGGACGGCCGGACCTACTCGGCTGACCTCGCCCAGGCCAGGGGGTGGATCGAGCGCTTCTTCGACCTGCGTGACGAACGTGTGCAGATGGCGCTGCAGGAGTTGAAGGAACTCGAGGCGGTCGCGATCCGCACCGAACTGCCGACGCTGACCGACAGTTTTGCCGCGCTGCGGACCATGCAGGTGCGTGCGGACCGTCCGCTTCAGCCGGCCGCGCCGCTTGCCGAGCCGAGCGGGCCTGCGGCGGACGAGGCGTCGACAGGCGCGTCTGACGCGCCGGCGCGTTGAGGGGGCGAAGATGCGTACCCTGATCTGGCTGATCGGCATCTTCGCCGTTGCCGTCGGCGTGGCCATGGTTGCCGGGCTTAACGACGGTTATGTGCTGCTTGTGGCGCCGCCGTGGCGCGTGCAGTTGTCGCTCAATCTGCTCGTGGTCATCGTGGTCGTGGGCTTTGCGCTGGTGTATGCCCTTGTCCGCATCTTCAGTCGCACCCTCCAGTTGCCCGGCCGTGTGGCGCAGTGGCGCGAACGCCGTCGCCGCGCCCGGGCCGGCCGTGCGCTGAACGATTCGATCAATGCGCTGTTCGAGGGGCGCTTCTCGCAGTCGCTGAAGTCGGCCTCACGCGCCTATGAGACGGGCGAGGGCTCGTCGATGGCCGCGTTGATCGCGGCCCGCGCCGCGCATGCGCTGCAGGACGAACCGCGCTACCGCGAATGGCTGGGGCATGCGGCTGAGCATGGTGCGCAGGGCGAGGTCGCGCGGTTGATGACCGAGGCCGAGCTCGCGATCGAGGCGCGTCAGTTTGATGAGGCGGCGGCCAAGCTGGCCGCGTTGCGCGCGAGCGGGAACCGCCACATCGCCATGCTGCGGCTGGAGGCACAAGTGGCTTCGGCATTGGGGCGCTGGGAAGAACTGGTGCAGACGGTGCGCCAACTGCGCAAGCACAAGGCGCTGACCGACGAGCAGGCCGCGCCCATGTTGCGCCGAGGTCACGTCGAGCGCATGCGCGAGCTGGCGGGCGACGGCAATGCGCTGGTCGCTTACTGGAAGGGCATTCCCTCGATCGAGTTGCAGGATCGAGGGCTGATCGAGCGCGTGTTGCCGCTGCTGGCCGCAGTCGGCCGGGGCGAGCTGGCCCGCAAGCAGGTCGAGCGCTTGCTCGACGAACGCTGGGATTCGGGGCTTGCGCGCCAGTACGCCTGCTGCGCGGTGGGTGAAGGCGATGTGCGCGCCTGCCTGCAGAAAGCCGAAGGCTGGTTGCCGAAGCAGCCGCGCGATGCCGGCCTGCTGTTTGCGCTGGGTCAGCTCTGCCTGAACGCGCAGTTGTGGGGCAAGGCGCAGAGCTATCTGGAAGCGTCGGTCCAGCACGGGGCAACGGTCGATGCGCATCTGGCGCTTGCGCACCTGCTTGAGAAACTGGAGCGAACCGGCGATGCTCAAGAGCACTACCGTGCAGCCGCCGAGATCGTGGCCGGCAAGCAAAGGTCCGCTGTGGCGCTGTTGCCGGCGTAAGCCTGCCGAGCTTTGCCCGGACGGGGCGCGCGCCTAGCGTGGCGCGAGCGCCCCCGGTGCGGCAGAGCCCGGATTCAGCGCCGGGAATCGAGCCGAAGTTTCAGGCCCAGTCGCGCGGTTTCAGGAACTCGTCGTAGAGCCGGGCTTCGGGTGAACCCGGCTCGGGGTGCCAGTCGTAGCGCCACTTCACGATCGGCGGCATCGACATCAGGATCGACTCGGTGCGCCCGCCCGACTGCAGGCCGAACAGCGTGCCGCGGTCGAATACCAGGTTGAACTCCACGTAGCGTCCGCGCCGATAGGCCTGGAAGTCGCGCTCGCGTTCGCCGTAGGGAACATCCTTGCGGCGTTCGATGATCGGCAGATAGGCATCGAGGAAGGCATTGCCCACCGACTGCGTCAGGCCGAAGGCAGTGTCGTAGTCCGTGTTGCCGTCGGCGCCGAGGTCGTCGAAGAACAGCCCGCCAACGCCGCGCGGTTCGTTGCGGTGCTTGAGGAAGAAATAGCGGTCGCACCAGTCCTTCAGGCGCGCATATTCCGCTTCCCCGCCGAACGGCAGCACCGCCGCCTTGCAGGTCGCGTGGAAGTGGCGCACGTCCTCTTCGAACGGGTAATAGGGCGTCAGGTCCATGCCGCCGCCGAACCACCAGACGGGCGGCTTGCCTTCGGCAATTGCGACGAAGCAGCGCACGTTCATGTGCACCGTGGGGCAATAGGGGTTTCTCGGGTGCAGCACCAGGGACACACCCATTGCCTCGAAACGCCGGCCGGCGAGTTCCGGTCGGTGGGCCGTGGCGGACGCCGGCATGCCGTCGCCCATCACATGCGAGAAATTGACGCCGCCGCGTTCGAAGAAGTTGCCGTCCTCGATCACGCGGGTGAGCCCGCCACCGCCTCCCGGACGTTCCCAGCCATCGGCCTTGAAGGCCATGCCGTCGAAGGCTTCGAGACGGCTGACAATGCGTTGCTGAAGGTCGGTAAACCAGGGTTTGACGGTGGCAGGGTTCATCGTGGATCAGCTCTTGTCATCGACCGGCGCATCGGCTGCGCCGGCCTTGGTGGCGGCGACCGCCGCTTCGCAGGCGGCGGCATCGGCGAACATCGGACTGGTGCCGATGATCTGGCCATTGCTCGCCTTGAGGTTGAAGTAAGGACGACCGTCGGAGGCCGTCTTCATGTCGTAGCGCTTGTCGTCGCCGGCATTCTTGCGCACCGATTCGACACCGTTCGTGCAACTCGTCTTGGCGTTGTAGCCCTCGCTGCGCAGCAGGGTCTTACCGTCGCCATTGAGCAGCTTGAAATAGAACTCGCCCTTGTCGTTCTTCGTGATCTCGAATTTGACGGACATCCGCGCCTCCATGACTGTGAATGTGCGCACGGGATATGCGCACGGCCATAGGATAGTCGTGACAGCGGAGGATGTCAGCGCTGGCGGATGCCTGCGCCGATCGTTGCCGGTGGTCCGGAGTGCTCAGTTCTTGCGAGATAGCGCCCGATGGCCGATGTCGCGCCGATACTGGCGACCGTCGAAGCTGATGCCGTCGGCCACCTCGTAGGCGCGCTTCTGCGCGGTGCGCACGTTGTCGCCCAGCGCGGTAACGCACAGCACGCGACCGCCCGCGGTGACGATCTGGCCGTCCTGTTCGGCGGTACCCGCGTGGAACACGTGCGCGTCCTCGAGCTCGCCACCGGGCAGGCCGGTGATGACATCGCCCTTGCGCGGGCTGTCGGGGTAGCCTGCGGCAGCCAGTACCACGCCGAGGGCGAAACGGCGGTCCCATTCGGCTTCGGTCTGGTCGAGCTTGCCGGCGATCGCGGCTTCGACGAGGTCGGCGAGGTCGGTCTTGAGGCGCATCATGATCGGCTGCGTTTCGGGGTCGCCCATGCGGCAGTTGAACTCGACAACGCGCGGATGACCTGCGGCGTCGATCATCAGGCCGGCGTAAAGGAAACCGGTGTAGGGCAGGCCGTCAGCCGCCATGCCGGCGAGCGTCGGATTGATGATCTCGCGCATCACGCGCGCATGCACGTCGGGCGTCACCACGGGGGCAGGCGAGTAGGCGCCCATGCCGCCGGTGTTGGGGCCTTCGTCACCGTCCTTCAGGCGCTTGTGGTCCTGGCTGGTGGCCAGGGCCATCGCGTGGCGGCCGTCGGCCATGACGATGAAGCTGGCCTCCTCGCCTTCCATGAACTCTTCGATGACGACGCGTGCGCCGGCATCGCCCATCTTGTTGTCGAGCAGCATCATGTCGATCGCGGCGTGCGCCTCTTCGGCGTTCATTGCCACGACCACGCCCTTGCCGGCGGCAAGGCCGTCGGCCTTGATGACGATCGGCGCGCCCTCGGCGTCGATGTAGGCGTGCGCAGCTGCTGCGTCGGAGAAGGTGCGGTACTTGGCGGTCGGGATGTGGTGGCGGACCAGGAACTGCTTGGCGAAGTCCTTCGAGCTTTCGAGCTGGGCTGCGGCCTTGGTCGGGCCGAAGATCGGCAGGCCAGCGGTGCGGAAGGCATCGACCACACCGGCCGCGAGCGGCGCCTCGGGGCCGACCACGGTGAACGCAACCTGCTCGTTGCGGGCGAGTTCGACCAGGTCAGGCACCGCGGTGACGGCGACATTGTGCAGCTTGGGCTCGCGCGCCGTGCCTGGGTTGCCCGGCGCGACCAGCACGCGGGTGACCTTGGGCGACTGGGCGAGTTTCCAGGCCAGCGCGTGTTCGCGGCCGCCGGAACCGATGACGAGGACTTTCATGGGGCGCTCCGTGTTGCTGCGGGGTCGATGCTCAGTGGCGGAAATGGCGGAAGCCGGTGAACACCATGGCGATGTTCTGCTCGTCGGCGGCGGCGATCACTTCGGCGTCGCGCATCGAGCCGCCGGGCTGGATCACTGCGGTGGCACCGGCTTGGGCGAGCACATCGAGGCCGTCGCGGAACGGGAAGAAGGCGTCCGAGGCGACCACGCAGCCGGCGATCTGCAGGCCGGCGTTCTCTGCCTTGATCTTGGCGATGCGGGCGGAGTCGACGCGGCTCATCTGGCCGGCGCCGACGCCGACGGTCATGCCGTCCTTGCAATACACGATGGCGTTCGACTTGACGTACTTGGCCACGCGCCAGGCGAACAGCATGTCGCGCATCTCGGCTTCCGTCGGTGCGCGCTTGGTGACGACCTTGAGGTCGGCGATCTGGATGCGGGCTTCGTCGGCGCTCTGCACAAGCAGGCCGCCGCCTACGCGCTTGTAGTCGAAGGCGCCGGCGGGCTGGCCGAGCGCACAGGTGAGCACGCGCACGTTCTGCTTGGCGCGCAGCAGTTCGAGCGCGTCGGCGGTGTAGGCCGGCGCGATCAGCACTTCGAGGAACTGGGCGGAGACGGCCTCGGCGGCAGCGCGGTCGACTTCGCCGTTGAAGGCGATGATGCCGCCGAAGGCCGAAGTCGGGTCGGTGGAGAAGGCCTTCTTGTAGGCTTCCAGCGGGGTTGCGCCGAGGGCCACGCCACAGGGGTTGGCGTGCTTGACGATGACACAGGCCGCGGCCGTGGCGTCGAAGGCCTTGACGCATTCCCATGCCGCATCGGCGTCGGCGATGTTGTTGTACGACAGCTCCTTGCCCTGCAGCTGGGCGTAGCCAGCGATGCCGCCCTCGGCTGCACCGGGCTGGCGGTAGAAGGCCGCGGTCTGGTGCGGGTTCTCGCCGTAGCGCAGGTCCTGCACCTTGTCGAAAGCCAGCTGCAGGCGCTCGGGGTAGGTCTGCAGCGAGACGTCGCCGGCCTCGTTGGTGACCAGCGCGGTGAGGTAGTTGGAGATCGCCGAGTCGTAGCGCGCGGTGTGGGTGAAGGCCTTCACCGCCAAGGCGAAGCGGGTCTTGTTGCTGAGCTTGCCGGCGTTGGCCTTGAGCTCGGCGACGATGCCAGCGTAGTCGTCCGGGTCGGTGACGATGCCGACGCCGCCGTCCTCATTACCGTGGTTCTTGGCCGCGGCACGCACCATGGTCGGGCCGCCGATGTCGATGTTCTCGATGGCGTCTTCCAGCGTGCAATCGGGCTTGGCCACGGTCTGCTGGAAGGGGTAGAGGTTCACCACCACCAGGTCGATGCGGCCGATGTCATGCGCGGCGATCGTGTCCATGTGCTCGGCGAGGTCACGACGGGCGAGGATGCCGCCGTGCACCTTCGGGTGCAGGGTCTTGACGCGGCCGTCGAGCATCTCGGGGAAGCCGGTGTGCTCCGACACGTCCGTCACCGGCAGGCCGGCTTCGCGCAGCAGGCTGGCAGTGCCGCCAGTAGACAGCAGCTTGATGCCGAGGGCGGAGAGTTCGCGCGCGAAGTCGAGCACGCCGCGTTTGTCGGAAACACTGATCAGGGCTTGGGTGACGTTCATCGTGGGACCGGAAGCGAGATTGAAGGAGAAGCGAAAAAGTCTTTGGCTGCGAGTTGCACGAGTTTGCCCGCGCTTGCGGGGGCGCGGCGCGAGCGAGCGCCGCGACGCCCGTGCTTACAGCAGTTCGTAGTCGGTCAGCTTGCGGCGCAGCGTGTTGCGGTTGATGCCCAGCATTTCGGCGGCGACCGTCTGGTTGCCCTTGGCCTGCTCAAGCACGAACTGCAGCATCGGGCGCTCGACGTTGCGGATCACCATGTCGTGGATGGCGGCCGGCTTTTCGCCGTCGAGGTCGCGGAAGTACTGGTCCAGCGTGCGGACGACGGCGTCCGCGATCTCGTTGCTGCGGCTGGTCATGCTGCGAGTTCCTGCGGGTATTCGGCTTGCGGGTCCGTCTCGTAGCTCAGGCGGGCGTCGGCCTCGGCGAGCAGGCCGAAGAATTCGTCCACTGCGGCGAGCTGGGCGGGAATGTCGGGAATCTGGTTCATCGCGCGGCGGAAGGCCGCCGAGCCCACCAGGCCCTTGGTGTACCAGGAGATGTGCTTGCGTGCGATCTTGACGCCGCGCTCGTCGCCGTAGAAACCATACAGGTCGGCGAGGTGCTCGCGGCAGACCTGATGGATCTCGCTGACCAGCGGCGGGGGCATCAGCTCGCCGGTGGCGAGGTAGTGCTCGATCTCGCGGAAGATCCACGGCCGGCCCTGTGCGGCGCGGCCGATCATGACGCCGTCGGCGCCGGTGTAGTCGAGCACGTGCTTGGCCTTCTGCGGGCTCGTGATGTCGCCGTTGGCGATCACCGGGATCTTCACCAGCGTCTTGACGTGGGCGATGGTGTCGTACTCGGCTTCGCCCATGTACTGGTCGGCGCGGGTGCGGCCATGGATGGCGATGGCGCGGATGCCGGACTCTTCGGCGATGCGGGCGATCGTCGGTGCGTTCTTGTTGGCGCGGTTCCAGCCGGTGCGGAACTTGAGCGTAACCGGGGTATCGGGCACGGCCTTGACCACCGCCTCGAGGATGCGGGCGACCAGCGGTTCGTCCTGCATCAGCGCCGATCCGGCCATCACGTTGCACACCTTCTTGGCCGGGCAGCCCATGTTGATGTCGATGATCTGCGCGCCGTTGTCGGCGTTGTACCTGGCGGCCTCGGCCATCATCGCCGGGTCGGCGCCGGCGATCTGCACCGAGATCGGATCGACCTCGCCGGTGTGGTCGGCACGGCGACGGGTCTTCTCGCTGCCGTAGAGCAGCGAGTTGGACGTGACCATCTCGGACACGGCCACGCCTGCCCCCAGCTTCTTGCACAACTGTCGGAAAGGGCGATCCGTCACGCCCGCCATGGGAGCGACGAAAAGGTTATTGCGCAAGGTGAAGCCGGCGAACTGCATGGGCGGGTCAGGCGAGGGAAAAGGCGGCATTTTACCTCATAGCTCAAGTGCTTGGGCGCGCTTGCCGTTGCGCCGGTACAACCCCGAGTTCGTTAACCGGCCCGCCGCAGGGCCGGAAAGCACGAACGGCTGTGTCGCCGCCTTGCGCGCAAACATGGTGCCGAATTCCGCGCGCAGGTAAAATCCGCGCCTTTTTCCCGTTCGGGACGTGGTTGCCGTGATCCGTATCGAAAACCTGCGCAAGACCTATCGCGCGGCTGACGGCCGCGAGGTCGAGGCGCTCACCGACATCAACCTCGAGATCGGTACCGGCGAGGTGTTCGGCATCATCGGCCGCTCGGGCGCGGGCAAGAGCACCCTGATCCGCACCCTGAACCTGCTCGAGCGTCCCTCGGCCGGGCGCGTGCTGGTCGATGGCGAGGACATCACCACGCTCGACAGCGAAGGCCTCTACGCGCTGCGCCGCCGGGTCGGCATGATCTTCCAGCACTTCAACCTGCTCAACGCCAAGACCGTCGCCGACAACATCGACTGGCCGCTGAAGGCGACCGGGCAGGGCAATGCCGCCGAGCGTGCCGCGCGCGTGAAGGAGCTGCTGGCGCTGGTCGGCCTGTCCGAGCAGGGTCACAAGTACCCCTCGCAGCTGTCCGGCGGGCAGAAGCAGCGCGTGGGCATCGCGCGTGCGCTGGCCAACCGCCCGCAGTTGCTGCTGTGCGACGAGGCGACCTCGGCGCTCGATCCCGAGACAACGCAGTCCATCCTGCGCCTGCTGCTCGACATCAACCGCCAGCTGGGGCTGACCATCGTGCTCATCACCCACGAGATGCAGGTCATCCGCACGATCTGCGACCGCGTCGCGGTGATCGACGGTGGGCGCATCGTCGAGTCCGGCAAGGTCGTCGACGTCTTCCTGCATCCGCAGCATCCGGTCACGCGCAGTATGGTGGCGCAGAGCGACGCGCTCGCTGCGGCGAGCTTCGCTCCTGCCCACGCCTACATGAGCGACAAGCTGCGCGGCACGCTGGTGCGCCTGACCTACATCGGCGACGTGACCTACCAGCCCATCCTCAGCCGCATCATGGCCGGCGCCAAGGTGCAGGTGACGATCCTTCAGGGTGAGGTCTCCAGCATCAAGGACGTGCCCTTCGGCCAGCTGCTGCTCGAACTCGAGGGTGGCGAGGATGACATCCGCGCGGTGTTCGCCGAGCTCGACCGCCACCAGATCCACCACGAGGTGCTGCAGTAATGGACCTGTCCGTCATCGACTGGAGCGACATCTGGATCGCGACCTGGGAAACCCTGGTCATGACCGGCGTGTCCCTGTTCTTCACCATCCTGCTCGGGCTGCCGCTGGGCATCCTGCTGTTCGTCACCGCCAAGCGCCAGCTGCTGGAGCAGGGCTTCGTCTATACGGTGCTCTCGTTCGTGGTCAACGTGCTGCGCTCGGTGCCCTTCCTGATCCTGCTGATCGTGATGATCCCGGTCACGGTGATCCTCATCGGCACCTCGCTCGGCGTCGAGGGCGCGATCCCGCCGCTGGTGGTGGGCACCGCACCTTTCTTCGCGCGCCTGGTCGAAAACGTGCTCCGCGAGGTCGACCGGGGCGTCATCGAGGCCTGCCAGGCGATGGGTATCCGCACTCACCGCATCATCTTCGGCGCGCTGCTGCCCGAGGCCCTGCCGGGCCTGATCGCCGCGGTGACGGTGACGGCGATCACGCTGATGTCCTACGCTGCGATGTCGGGCGTGATCGGCGGCGGCGGCCTCGGAGATCTCGCGATCCGTTTCGGCTATCAGCGCTTCCAGACCGAGGTGATGGTGATTACCGTCGCCCTGCTGGTGGTGCTGGTGCAGATCATCCAGTACTCGGGCGACCGCCTGGTGCTGTATTTCACCCGCAAGTGATCCTCACAAAGGAGCTGTCCATGTCGCATACCCTGCGCAAACTCTTCGCTGCCGCTTTCGGCACGCTCGCCCTCGCCGCCGGTTCCGCGGCAGTCGCCGCCGACCGCCTGGTCATCGCCGCCACCCCGGTGCCGCACGCCGAGATCCTCGAGTTCGTCAAACCGATGCTTGCGAAGGAGGGCGTGGAGCTCGAGGTGAAGGTGTTCACCGACTACGTCCAGCCCTCGATGCAGACCAACGAAAAGCGCGTCGACGGCAACTTTTTCCTGCATCAGCCCTACCTCGACGAATTCAAGAAGAAGCAGAAGAACGACATCCAGACCGTGGTCGCCAAGGTGCACGTCGAGCCGCTGGGCGCCTACTCGGCCAAGCACAAGGCCGTGGCCGACATTCCCAGCGGCGCAACCGTGGCGATCCCGAACGATCCGTCCAACTCCGGTCGCGCGCTGCTGCTGATGGCGAAGAACGGTCTGATCACCCTGAAGGACCTGAACAGCGTTTCGGCCACCCAGAAGGACATCGCCGACAATCCGAAGAAGCTGAAGATCCGCGAACTCGAGGCCGCGACCCTGCCGCGCATCCTCAACCAGGTCGACCTGGCGGTGATCAACACCAACTACGCGATCGAGGCGAAGCTGAACCCGCTGACGGATTCGCTCTTCATCGAGGATGCCAGCTCGCCCTACGCCAACCTGCTGGTTGCGCGCGAGGACAATGCCGACAGCCCGGCGATGAAGAAGCTGGTGGCCGCACTGAACTCGCCGGAAGTGAAGCAGTTCATCGCCGACAAGTACAAGGGCGCGGTGGTGCCGGCGTTCTGATCGGACCCTGGCGCGCCGCGGGATTGTGGCGCACATGAAACGAAAGGCCTGCTCCCTATCAGGGGACAGGCCTTTTTGTATGGGCGACCGTCGGCTGGGCTCAGGGCCAGGCGCGTGCGCCGAACATCATCCGCCGCGCGATGAAGCCGCGCAGCGGCGGCAGCAGGTCGAGCGCGAGCAGCGCTGCGCCGCGCGCGTGGCGCAGCGGGGCGAAGTCCGTGCTGAACACCCGCACCAGCGTGTCGGTGAAGCGGATCGTGCCGAGGCGGTCGAGGCCGCGGGCGTCGGCGTAGGCCGCGAGGATGCGTGCCGCACCGGCATCGAAGGCCGCGCCGGTTGCGCCTGGCACCTGGCGTGCTGCCTCGTCACGCGCGCTCAGCAGCGTCTCGGCGAGCGCCCACACGTCGCGCAGCGCAAGGTTGAAGCCCTGGCCGGCCACCGGGTGCAGGGTCTGCGCGGCATTGCCGAGCCACACGGTGCGGGGGGCAATGGTCGAACGCCGGTAGCGCAGCACCAGCGGATAGCGCAAGCGCGGGCCGACGCCGGCAAGCCGTGCCCGGCCACCGATGTGCGCCTGCAGGCGGGCGAGGTAGGCGGTGTCGTCGAGGGCGAGCAGCTCGTCCGCCGTTTCCGGGCGGGCCACGTGCACCAGGGCGTAGCCCTGTCCCTTGGGAAGCAGGGCGACCGGGCCTTGCGGGGTGAAGCGCTCGAACGCCGTATGGCGATGGCCGCCGGCAACCTGCACGTCGGCGATCAGCGCATGCTGGCCGTAGTCATGTTCGACGACGTTGGCGTCACCGGCGTGCAGTCCGCCCTCGGCGCAGGCGGCGAGGCGGGCGCGCAAGGTGCCTGCCGGCCTGCCCGGGCCGGCGAGGCTGGCAATCACGTCGTCGTCGCCCGCGGCCAGATTGGTGACCTCGGTTTCGTCCAGGACCGGGATGCCGGCGGCGTCGACCGCTTCGCGCAGCGCGGCGGCGAGCGCGCCGGCGGAGGCGACGTAGCCGAGCGCCGGCAGCTCGTGTTCGGCGGCGTCGATCAGCGTGCGGCCGAGCCCGCCCTGGTGCGAGATGTGGATGTGCCGGATCGCCGTCGTCGGCAGGGTGTCGCGCACGCCGAGGCGCTGCAGCGTCAGCCGGGTGCCGTGCGCGAGCGCGAGGTCGCGCGGGTCCTTCGTCACCGCCTCGCGCGGGCGGGTGTCGGCGAGCACGATATCGAGCCCGGCGTCCTTCAGTGCCAGCGCCAGCGCCAGACCGACCGGGCCAGCGCCGACGATCAGCAGGTCATGCACGTGCTCCGGCGCCGTCTCAGTCATGGCGCGCCTCGCGCATCAGCGCCTCCACGTCGTCGATCGCCTTGGGGACGCCTTCGGTGATCAGCTCGCAGCCGTCGGCGGTGACGACCGCGTCGTCCTCGATGCGGATGCCGATGTTCCAGAAGGCCTCGGGGATGTCCTCGGCCGGGCGGATGTAGCAACCCGGCTCGATGGTCAGCACCATGCCTTCGACGAGCGGCCGCCAGTCGCCGCCGAGCTTGTATTCGCCGGCGTCATGCACGTCCATACCCAGCCAGTGGCCGGTGCGATGCATGTAGAAGCGGCGGTAGTCGCCGTTCTCCAGCACAGTGTCGAGGCTACCCTTGAGCAGGCCGAGGTCGAGCATGCCCTGGGCGAGCACCTTGACGGCGGCCTCGTGCGGCTGATTCCAGTGCGCGCCGGGGCGGGTCGCGTCGCGCGCGGCAGCCTGCGCGGCGAGCACGATCGCGTAGACGTCGCGCTGAGCGGCGGAGAAGCGGCCGTTGACCGGGAAGGTCCGGGTGATGTCCGAGGCGTAGCCGTCGAGCTCGCAGCCTGCGTCGATCAGCAGCAGGTCGCCGTCCTTGAGGCGCTGGTCGTTCTCGACATAGTGCAGCACGCAGGCGTTGGCGCCGCCGGCGACGATCGAGGTGTAGGCGGGCGCCTGGCTGCCGGCGGCGCGGAAGGCATGCAGCAGTTCGGCCTCGATCTCGTACTCGAAGCGCCCCGGACGGGTGGTGCGCATCGCACGGCAGTGGGCGTCGGCCGAGATCTGCGCGGCACGGCGCATGGTGGCGAGTTCGGAGGCGTCCTTGACGAGGCGCATCTCGTCGAGTTCGGCGCGCAGGTCGCGTACCGAATGCGGGGGGGTGAGGCCGGTGCGCGCCTTGTCGCGCACGGCGTTGAGCGCGCCCAGCACCCTGGCGTCCCAGTCGTTGTCGTAGCCCAGGCCCGACCACAGCAGGGGCTGATCGGCCAGATAGTCCGGTAGGCGCCGGTCGAGGTCGCCGATGGTCCAGGCCTCGTCGAAGCCGAAGGCCTCGCGCGCGGCCTCGGGGCCGTAGCGGTAGCCGTCCCAGATCTCGCGCTCCTCGTTCTTCTCGCGGCAGAACAGGATCTGCTTCGTTTCCTTGCCGGCGACGAGTACGACGACCGCCTCGGGCTCGCGGAAGCCGGTGAGGTAATAGAAATAGCTGTCGTGGCGGTAGGGGTAGTGGGCGTCGCGGTTGCGAATGCGCTCGGGCGCGGTCGGCAGGATCGCGACGCCGCCGCCGGCAGCCTGCATGCGGGCGAGAAGGCGGTCGCGGCGGGCGCGGAAGGGGGCGATGTCCACGGGGGTGTTCAGGTTCGGAATCGTGGGAGCGTTCATGGGCGGCATTATGGCACTGGCAGGGGAGCGGGCGGGCGTGGGGGCGCCGGCGCCGTGCACCCTGCTGTTCGACGGCCTATCCGGTGCGAGGTTCAGCCTGCGCTGGCGAGTTGGCAATCGAGTTCTGCCAAGCGCTCGGGGGTGCCGACGTCGATCCACCGGCCCGTGTGGTGCTGCCCGAAAACCTTGCCAGCGGCCATGGCGTCGCGCAGCAAGGGCGCCAGCTTGGCCGGGGTGTTGTCGGGCAGGCTGGCGAACAGCGCCGGATGATAGGCGCCAAGGCCGGAGAAGGTGAGTCGCGGGGCGCCGTTCGCGCTCACCCGGCCGCCGGTGGCGAGGCGGAAGTCGCCCTCCGGGTGATGCTCCGGGTTGTCGACCAGCAGCAGGTGGGCGAGGGCCGCTTCGGCGCGCAGGCTTTCGGCGGCGGCGCGCAGGGCGGCGAAGTCGGCATCGCAGAACACGTCGCCGTTGATGACGACGAATGGCTCGTCACCCAGTAGCGGCAGCGCATGTCGGATGCCGCCCGCTGTTTCGAACGCGGTGGCTTCGGGGGACCAGGCGATGCGGACGCCGAACGCCGAGCCGTCTCCCAGCGCCTCTTCGAGACGGTGGCCGAGGTGGGCGTGGTTGATGACGAGCTCGGTGAAGCCGGCGGCGCGCAGGCGTTCGATGTGCCACACGATCAGCGCCTTGCCGCCCACGGGCAGTAGCGGCTTGGGGGTGTGGTCGGTGAGCGGACGCATGCGCTCGCCGCGACCGGCGGCGAGGATCATTGCGCGGGTCTGAGCCATCAGAAGGTGTAGCCGACTTGCACGTCCTCGGGCTCGAGGCGGTCGAGCAGCTTCAGCAGCGGGCCGAGGTCGCGGTAGCGCTTGCAGGCGCGGCGCAGGTAGTCCATCACCAGCGGCATGTCGGCGAGGTAGCCGTCCTTGCCGTCGCGGTGGTAGAGGCGGGCGAAGATGCCGAGTACCTTGATGTGGCGCTGCACGCCCATCCACTCGAAGTCGCGGTGGAAGTCGGCGAACTCCTCGCGCACCGGCAGGCCGAGCTTCTTCGCGGTTTCCCAGTAGCGGATCAGCAGGTCGAGGATGAACTCCTCGTCCCAGCGGATGTAGGCGTCCTTGAACAGCGACACCAGGTCGTAGCTGATCGGGCCGTAGACCGCGTCCTGGAAGTCGATGATGCCGGGGTTCGCGCCGAGGCCGTCGGCTGGCTCGAGCAGCATCAGGTTGCGCGAATGGTAGTCGCGGTGCACGAAGACCTGCGGTTCGGCGAGGTTGGACGCGAGGATCTTGTCGAAGGTCGCATTCAGTGTGGCGGTCTCGGCCTCGGTCAGGGTGACGCCCTTGTGGCGGGCGACGTACCACTCCGGGAAGAGCTGCAGTTCGCGCAGCAGCAGGGCGCGGTCGTACTCCGGCAGCACGCCGGGGCGGCTGGCGCATTGGATCGCCGCCAGTGAACCGAGGGCGTCGGCGTAGAGGTGCGCGGCGCGCTGCGGGTCGTCCTGCGTCTTGAGCGCCTGCAGGTAGGTGGTCGAGCCGAGGTCGGAGAGCAGCAGGAAACCCTGCTCGAGATCCTGGGCCAGCACTTCGGGCACGTGGGCGCCGGCGGCGCGGAACAGCTCGGCCACGTGCAGCCAGGGGCGCACGTCCTCCTTCTCCGGTGGGGCGTCCATGACGATGCGCGACGGGCTGCCGTCGGCGAAGGTGGCGCGGAAGTAGCGGCGGAAGCTGGCGTCGGCCGAGGCCGGCGCGAGATCGAAGGCCTGGCCGGGCAGGGTGGAAGCGAGCCAGGCACGCAGTTGTTCTAGGCGTTGCAAACGGGTTCTCCACGGGGGTTCGTGTACAATCCGCGAGTTTATCAACACGGTCGTGCGCCAGGGGACGAGCCTGCGCGCGACGCGAGCCGCGAAGCCTGTCATGCCCCTGAATACGCGCATGCGCCTCATCCCCCTGTTGCTGTGCTGGATGTCCGGCTCGGCCCTTGCCGCCGGATTGCCGCCGCTGCTGGTTTCGCCCGACCTGGTCCGCGACGGCAGAGGCGCCTCCACGTCCCGGCCTGCCGCCGCGCTACAGCCTGCACCCGCGAAGCCTGTCCCCGCGACACAGCCTGTCCCCGCCGTCCGTGCGCCGTCGGCATCCGGAGCGACGGGTGGTTCGGGCGCGGCCGTCACGCCGGCACCAAGCCCTGGGCCTGTCGCGGATCGCGCACCGGTGCCACAGCCTGTTGCCACCCCTGATCCGTCGCTGGCCGCGGGTGACACGCTTATCAAGGCCCAGCGCATTCTGGGTACGCGCAGTGTCGAACTCGTGGCGGATGGCGATGCGGAGTTGCAGCGCGACGACACCGTACTGACCGCCGATCGCGTCACCTACCGCGAACCGGTCGACGAGGCCGTGGCCGAGGGCAACGTCGTGTTGCGTGCAGGCCAGGATACGATCACCGGGCCGAAGGCGACGCTGGTCATCGGCGAAAGTACCGGCGAGTTCGAGACCCCTTCCTACACGCTGACCCGAGATCGCACCCCGACCGTCGCTGGGGAGACCAACCGCAAGGTCTCCGGTAGCGGCAATGCCGACGTGCTGCGGCTCGAAGGCGAGAACCAGTACAGGCTCGAGAACGCGACCTGGTCCACCTGCCAGGCGACCGATCCCGACTGGTACATCAAGGCGCGTGAACTCGAACTCGACTATGACCGTGAAGTCGGCACCGCCCATGGTGGCTCCATCGTGTTCCAGGACGTTCCGATCTTCTGGATGCCGTGGGCCGAGTTCCCTCTGTCGGGCCAGCGGCAGTCCGGCCTGCTGCCGCCCACCTTCGGTTCTTCGAACAAGACCGGTGCCGACCTTGCGGTGCCGTACTACTGGAACATCGCGCCCAACTACGACGCGACAATCACGCCACGCCTGATGAGTCGGCGTGGCATGCAACTCGGCGGAGAGTTCCGCTACCTGGGTGAAACCTACCGCGGTGAGTCGCGGGTCGAGTGGATGGCGAAGGATAACGTCACGGGCGAGGAGCGTACGCTGGCATCGATTCAGCACCAGCAGCGGATCACGCCGAATCTCTACGGCTCGCTCGACTTCAATTCGGTGTCGGATGACAGCTATTTCGAGGATCTTTCATCGCGGATTTCCCTCGCGTCGCAGGTTCATCTGCTGCGACAGGGGAGCCTCTCCTATTCCAGCGGATCGTGGTGGAGTGCATCGGCGCTGGTGCAGAGCTACCAGACCCTGAACCCCGATCCCGATTCGATCACGGCGACGCCATATCGCCGCGTCCCCCAGCTGCTGTTCAACGCCTATCGGCCGGATCTGCCGGGCGGGCTCGTGTTCGATCTCGACGCGGAGTATGTCCGCTTCGCCCACCCAGACAAGATCTACGCGGAAGCCGATCGCCTGACCGCCTATCCGCAGATGTCTCTGCCGCTGCAAGGGGCGGCTTGGTTCCTCACGCCCAAGGCGGGCTTTCATGCCTCATCCTACGAAATCGACCGTCCCGCAGCCGATGCTGGCAAGCCAGATTCGATCTCGCGCAATGTCCCGATCCTGTCCATCGATAGCGGGCTGTTCTTCGAGCGCGACACCAGCTGGTTCGGGACCAACTTCGTCCAGACGCTCGAACCTCGGCTGTTCTATCTGCGCGTGCCCGAGCGCGATCAGCGCGACATCCCGCTGTTCGACACGACGCTCTACACGCAGAGTTTCGCGGAGATCTTTTCCGAGAACCGATACTCGGGAGGCGACCGCATCGGCGACGCCAATGACCTGACCGCTGCGGTTACCACACGGCTGATCGATCCCGAGACAGGCGCCGAGCGCTTGCGTGCCCTCGTTGGGCAACGCTACTACTTCTCCGACCAGGAGGTCGGGCTCTTCGAGGGCCAGGAGTTGATCCAGGCTGGCGGGCGGACAGACGTTCTTGCCGGCCTCGGGGGAAAGCTGACGCAGCATGTGTCCGTCGACTCCTACCTGCAGTACGACACCGGCGAAGGGCAGACCGAACGCTTCAACGCGACGATGCGCTACCAGCCGGCCTATGCGAAGGCGCTCAACGTCAGCTATCGCTACGGGCGTAACGTCATCGGCTACGGCGGCGAACTCGGTCTCGAGGATCTCGACGTCTCCGGGCAGTGGCCGATTGGTCGTGGCTGGTACGGCGTAGGCCGCGTGACCCGTTCGCTCAAGGAAAACCGCGTCACCGAGGCCATCGGCGGTCTCGAGTACGATGGTGGCTGCTGGGCGTTCCGGGTGGCGGTGCACCGCTTTGCGATTGAACGCGACGACGTTTCCCAAGCCATTTACGTCCAGCTCGAACTCAACGACCTGGCTGGTATCGGCTCCAACCCGCTCAGCCTGCTCACGCGCAGCGTGCCGGGCTATGGCAAGATCAACGCCTCTTCGGCCGACCGCGTGTTCGGTGTCGACTGAATCCGTGCGAGTCACCCCTCAAAATCACACCATGAACCGTAACCTGTCCCGTTCCCGTCTGCTGGTCGCTGCCGGCCTTTGCAGCCTGGCCTTGAGTCTTCCGCTGCATGCCGCACAGCGGCCGGTCGAAGTCGATCGCATCGTCGCAGTCGTCAACAACGAAGTGGTCACTGCCCTGCAACTGCGGGCGCGTGTCGACCAGGCCGTGCGCCAGCTCCAGCGCCAGGGGGTCGAGTTGCCGCCCGCTGCAGTGCTCGAGCGCCAGTTGCTCGAGCGCCTGATCGTCGAGCGCGCACAGCTGCAGCTTGCGCGCGAAACTTCATTGCGCGTCGATGACGCCACGCTCGAGCGTGCGATCGACCGCATCGCCGCCAACAACCGTCTGAGCGTCGAGCAGTTGCGCGAGGCGCTCGAGAAGGATGGCGTGGCCTGGTCGCGGTTCCGCGACGAGATCCGCACCGAGATCCTGCTCACCCGACTGCGCGAGCGCGAGGTGGACAGCAAGGTCGTCGTGACCGACGCCGAGATCGACAACTTCCTCGCCAGCAACCCCGATGCCTTCTCCGGCCAGGAATTCGAGGTTGCCCACATCCTGCTGCGCGCGCCGGAGCAGGCTTCGCCGCAGCAGATCGAGGCACTGCGCGCGCGCGCGGAAGGCGTCATGGCCCGGCTGCGCTCGGGTGAGGACTTCGCCCGCGTCGCCGCTGAGGTGTCCGATGCGCCCGACGGCCTGTCGGGTGGCAGTCTGGGCTGGCGTCCGCTCGACCGCCTGCCGGCGCTGTTCGCCGAGGTCGTCCGCAACATGAGGCCGGGCGAGACCTCGCAGATCCTGCGCAGCGCGTCCGGCCTGCACATCGTCCGTCTCGTCGACCGCCGTGGCGGCGGCGATGCTGCGGTGGCGAAGCTCGAGCAGACGCGTGCGCGCCACATCCTGATCCGGACTTCCGAGGTGCTGTCGGATGCGGACGCCGAAGCGCGGCTGCTGGGCATCCGCGAGCGCGTGGTCAATGGCGTCGACTTCGGTGAATTGGCCAAGGCCAGCTCGGCGGACCTGTCCGCAGCCAAGGGCGGCGATCTCGGCTGGCTCAACCCGGGCGACACCGTGCCCGAGTTCGAGCGCGCGATGAACGCGCTGCAGCCGGGCGAAGTCAGCGCTCCGGTCAAATCACCCTTCGGCTGGCACCTGATCCAGGTGCTCGAGCGCCGCGTGCAGGACGTCACCGACGAGCGCAAGCGCAATGCCGCGCGCGCCGCGCTGCGCGACCGCAAGGCGGACGAGGCCTACGAAGACTGGCTGCGCCAGCTGCGCGACAGCACCTACGTCGATCTGCGCCTGGAGCGCGAATGACCGCAGGCCATGGCGCGAAGCCGGTCGTCGCCATCACCAGTGGCGAGCCGGCCGGCGTCGGCCCGGAGCTTTGTTGCCACCTTGCCAGTCGTGAGTGGCCGGTAACGCCGGTCATCATTGGCGACATCGACCTGCTGCGCGCGCGCGCCGCGCTCACCGGCAGTCCGGTGCGGTTCGTGCAGTGGACCAGGGAGGCGTCGCCGGACAGCGCGCTGCCGGTCCTGCATGTTCCGCTCGCCCGGCCGTCCCGGCCCGGGGTGCTGGATGCCGCCAACGGGCGCTACGTGCTCGAGCTTCTGGATCGCGCCATCAAGGGCTGCGTGGAAGGCGAATTCGCCGCCATGGTCACGGCCCCGGTGCACAAGGGCGTGATCTGCGAGAGCCTGGGCGCGCCCGATGCGATGCCCTTCAGCGGCCATACCGAATACCTCGCCGAGCACACCGGCACACCGCGGGTCGTGATGATGCTGGTCGGCGGCGGAATGCGCGTGGCGCTCGTCACCACGCACCTGCCGCTCGCCCAGGTGCCGGCGGCCGTCACGCCGCAGGCGCTGGAAGAAACGATCCGCATCCTGCACACCGATCTCGTGCGCCACTTCGGCATTGCCGCGCCGCGCATCCTCGTCGCCGGACTCAACCCGCATGCGGGCGAGGGCGGGCACATGGGGCGCGAGGAAATCGACGTCATCATCCCGGTGCTCGAGCGCCTGCGCGCCGAAGGCTTGCAACTCATCGGCCCGCTGCCGGCGGACACGCTGTTCGTGCCGCACACGCTGGCGCAGGGCGACGCGGTGCTGGCGATGTATCACGACCAGGGCCTGCCGGTGCTCAAGCACGCGAGCTTCGGCGGCGGCGTCAATGTCACGCTCGGGCTGCCGATCATTCGCACCTCGGTAGACCACGGTACGGCGCTCGACCTGGCCGGCAGCGGCAAGGCCGACCCCGGCAGCCTGTTCGCAGCCCTGGACCTGGCCGCGACGATGGTCGCCGCGCGCGCCGTGCGCTGAGCGACACGACAAGGACGCCCATGCAAGACTTCGAGACCGACGGCCATCGCGCCCGCAAGCGCTTCGGCCAGAACTTCCTGTCCGACCCCAACATCATCCGCAAGATCATCGACGCCATCCGGCCGCAGCCGGGAGAGCTCATGGTCGAGATCGGCCCAGGCCTGGGCGCGATGACCGCGCCGCTGATCGAGCGCCTCGGCCACCTGCACGTGGTCGAGATCGACCGCGACCTGATCGCCCGCCTGCACGAGACCTACACGCCCACACAGATCACGGTGCACGAGGGCGATGCGCTGAAGTTTGACTTCGGCAGCCTGTGCGCGGGCGGCGACCAGCCGCTGCGCATCGTCGGCAACCTGCCCTACAACATCTCCACGCCCATCCTCTTCCATCTGGCCGAGTACGCCGACCGTGTGAAGGACATGACCTTCATGCTGCAGAAGGAAGTGGTAATGCGTATGGTGGCCGAGCCGGGCACCGAGGAGTACGGCCGCCTGTCAGTGATGCTGCAGTACCGCTTCCGCATGGGCCGGATGTTCGACGTGCCGCCGGGGGCCTTCCGTCCCGCCCCCAAGGTCATGTCCAGCATCGTGCGCATGGCGCCGCTGCCCAAGGATCAGCTGGGAGCGCAGGACGAGACGCTGTTGGGCAAGATCGTCACCGCCGCCTTCGGCCAGCGCCGCAAGACCTTGAAGAACACGCTGCGCGACTACATGGGGGATGCCGACTTCGCGGCGCTTGGTATCGATCCGAGCCTGCGCGGCGAGAAGTTGTCGGTCGAGCAGTTCGTCGCTATCGCCAACCACTGCAGCGCGCGCGGTTGATCCACGCCGGAAGGCGAGTGCAGCGTCCCAAAAGAAGAAAGCCGGCATCAAGCCGGCTTTCTTCTTTCTGCGGTGAGTGCCGCTTACTTCTTGTTCAGCGGGCAGGTGTTCATGCCGAGCAGGGTGTAGGCCGGGCACCAGCCCATTGCGCCGGTGACCAGTGGCAGGATGCCGATCCACGCCCACACCGGGCCGCCCATCAGGGCCCAGGCGATCAGCGCGATGCCGACCAGGATACGCAGGATCTTGTCGATGCCGCCAACATTCGTCTTCATGAGTTTCTCCGTGCAGGTATGGGACAGTGGCGCGATTGGAGCACGCTGGCATGACCGCCGTCTGTAACCATGGTTACATAGCCCTTGCAGCATAGATGGCCCGCTGGCGTTTTGCGATGGACGTCGATGTCATGAGCGGCCGGTGCGCCCTGCACGACGCTCAGGCCTTGACCGAGCCTTCGGCCGACAGCCGGCGCAGGCCGACCGGGTCGAGGATCTCGACCTGCTCGCGTCCCAGCCGCACCAGCCCCTGGTCGGCAAAGCTCTTCAGCAGGCGGCTGACGATCTCGCGCACGCTGCCGAGCTCGTCGGCGAGCTGCTGGTGGGTGACGTGCAGCAGCCGGCCCTTGCCCAGCAGCAGTGCGGCCAGGCGCTGGTCGAGCTTGCGGAAGGCCACTTCCTCGATCAGCTGCATCAGGTCGGCGATGCGCTCCGCAAACAGGTGGAACACGAAATCGCGGAACGGGCGCTCGGCCATCATCTCGTCGAACACGGCCTTGGGCAGCAGCATCAGCAGCGTGTCGGACTCGGTGACGCCGCGCGCGTTGTAGTCCTCATGGCCGAGCAGGCAGGACGAGGAGATGATGCAGGTCTCGCCGGGCCCCACGCGGTACAGCGGCAGCTCGCGCCCGCTCGGCGCGCATTTGCTGACCCGTACCGTGCCCTCGACCACGAAGGGGAAGCCCTCGCAGGCCTGGCGGTCGTCGAACAGCATCGCGCCGGCGGGCACGCGCATCCAGTGTGCGCTCTGCAGCAGGCGGGAATGCGCCGGCGCAGACAGGGCTGCCAGAACCGGATAGCGGCTTTGCAGGCGCTCGGTTTCGGTCATCGGCGCGGAGTCGGGGGCGGCGTTCGAACTCATCGTTGCATTGTCGTACGGATTGCAACCGGACGGGACGCCGTCACGCGCCCAGCGCCAGGTCCAGCACCACCGGGGCGTGGTCCGAGGGGCGCTCAAGCCGGCGCGGTTCCTTGTCCACCGCGCAGCTGCGGCAGGCCTCGCGCAGCGCGGGCGACACCAGCAAATGGTCGATGCGCAGGCCGAAGTTGCGGCGGAAGGCCATCATCCGGTAGTCCCACCACGAGAACGCGCGCTCGGGCTGCTCGAACAGGCGGAAGGCGTCGATCAGTCCGAGGCCCTGCAGCGCGCGGAAGGCGGCGCGCTCGGGCTCGGAGACGTGGATCTCGTCCTTCCAGTCGGGGTGGGCGTCGCGGTCTTCCGGCGCGATGTTGAAGTCGCCCGCCAGCACCAGTCGCTCGTGCGTCTTCAGTTCCTCGCGCAACCACTCGGTGAGTGCGGCGAGCCAGCGCAGCTTGTACTCGAACTTGTCCGAACCCACCGCCTGGCCGTTGGGGAAGTAGCCGCACACCACGCGCACGCCATCGATCGTGGCGGCGATGATGCGCTTCTGCTCGTCCTCGAAGCCGGGGATGTTGCGCACCACCGTGGCTTCTTCGATCGGCTGCGGGCTGAGGATGGCGACGCCGTTGTAGGTCTTCTGGCCGATGAAGACGGCGTGGTAGCCGGCCGCTTCCAGTTCGGCGACCGGGAAGGCCTTGTCCTCAAGCTTCAGCTCCTGCAGGCACAGGGCATCGGGCTTGTTGGCCGCTAGCCAGTCGAGGACGTGCGGCAGGCGGACCTTCAGCGAGTTGACGTTCCAGGTGGCGACCTTCATGCCTGCGCCACCATGCCACTGTGGCGCAGAAGGGCATCGACCCTGGGCTCGCGGCCACGGAAGGCCTTGAAGGAGTCCAGCGCGGGGCGGCTGCCGCCGACGGCGAGGATCTCGCGCCAGAAGCGCTCACCGGTCTCGGGGTCGAGCAGGCTGCCCCTGCCCGCGCCAGCTTCCTCGAAGGCTTCGAAGGCGTCGGCCGACAGCACCTCGGCCCACTTGTAGCTGTAGTAGCCCGCCGCATAGCCGCCGGCGAAGATGTGCGAGAAGCTGTGCGGGAAACGGTGCCAGGCGGGCGGGATCATCACCGCCACCTCGCGGCGTACCTCGTCGAGCAGGGCCATCACGCGCTCGATCGGCACCGGGCCGGCGGAGGCATCCAGCTCACTGTGCAGGCGCAGGTCGAACATCGAGAACTCGAGCTGGCGCACGGTCTGCATGCCGCTCTGGAAGTTCTTGGCGGCGATCATCTTGTCGTAGAGCGCGCGCGGCAGCGGCTCGCCGGTGTCGATATGCGCGGTCATGCCCTGCAGCACGTCCCATTCCCAGCAGAAGTTCTCCATGAACTGGCTGGGCAGCTCGACGGCGTCCCACTCCACGCCGTGGATGCCGGACACCGCGAGTTCGTCCACCTGGGTGAGCAGGTGGTGCAGGCCGTGGCCGCACTCGTGGAACAGGGTGAGTACGTCGTCGTGGGTGAAGGTGGCGGGTTTGCCGCCGACCGGGCCGGGGAAGTTGCACACCAGGTAGGCCACCGGCGTGTCGCTGCCCCAGGTGTTGCGGTGGCGGCTGCGTGCCGAATCCATCCACGCGCCGCCGCGCTTGGTACTGCGCGCGTGCAGGTCGAGGTAGAAGTGGCCCACGAGTTCCGGGCCGTTCGCACCCTCCTTCTCGATGCGGAAGAAGCGCACGTCCGGGTCCCAGCTCGGCGCCTCGTCGGGCAGGATGTCGACGCGGTACAGCGCGCGGATCACACCAAACAGACCGTCGAGCACCTTGGGCTCGGGGAAGTATTGCTTCACCTCCTGGTCGGAATAGGCGTAGCGCGCCTGGCGGAGCTTCTCGGAGGCGTAGGCGACGTCCCAGGGCTCGAGGGTGTCGAGGCCCAGCTCGGCCCTGGCGAAGGCCTTGAGCTCTTCCAGGTCCTTCTCGGCGAAGGGCTTGGCCTTGGCCGCGAGGTCGTGCAGGAAGCCGAGCACCTGTTCCGGCGTGTCGGCCATCTTGGGCACCAGCGAGACCTCGGCGAAGTTCCGGTAGCCGAGCATGCGCGCTTCCTCGTTGCGCAGCGCCAGGATGCGGCCGATGAGCGGGCCGTTGTCGAGTTCCGGGTTGCCGAGCTCGGAGGCGCGGGTGGCGTAGGCGCGGTACAGGCGTGCGCGCAGCTCGCGGTCGTCGGCGTACTGCAGCACCGGCAGGTAGGAGGGCATCTGCAGCGTGAACTTCCAGCCTTCCTTGCCTTCCGCCTCGGCGGCGGCGCGGGCGGCCTGGCGGGCGTCGTCGGGAATCCCCGCAAGGCCAGCCTCGTCGGCGATCCACTCGGCGTGGGCGTTGGTGGCGTCGAGCAGGTTCTCGGAGAACTTGGCGGCGAGCTGGGATTGCTCTTCCTGAATTTCCTGGAAGCGCGGTTTCTGGTCGTCGGGCAACTCGGCGCCGGACAGGCGGAAGTCGCGCAGCGCATGCTCGAGGATGCGCTGGCGCACCGGCGACAGAGTGGCGAACTCGGCGCTGTCGTGCAGCGCCTTGTACTTCTCGAACAGCGCCAGGTTCTGTCCCACCTCGGCGTAGAAGCGCGAGATCTCGGGCAGCATGGCGTTGTAGGCCTCGCGCCACTCGGGCACGTCGAACACGCTGTGCAGGTGGCCGACCACACCCCAGGCGCGGCCGAGGCGCTCGCCGGCCTCGTCCATCGGGCTGACGAAGCCGTCCCAGGTCGGGGTGGCCGGGTCGGCGGTGAGGCGCTCGATCAGCGCGCGGTTTTCGTCGATCAGGCCACGGATCGCGGGTTCGACGTGCGCCGGCTTGATGTCGGCAAAGCGCGGCATGCCCGAGAAGTCGAGCAGGGGATTGGCGACGGCATCGTTCATGGAATCGGGTCTCTGCATGGGGTTTTGAGTTGCAGGCTATTGTGCCGTAAAAAATGGCGCGGGCGCCGCTATCGGCGCCCGCTGGGTTTTCAATGGCGCCCGCAGTGCGCGAGCGCCAGTCGCAGGGTTTCCTCAGTGGCCCCTCAGTGCACCATCTCGCGGTAGGCATGCCACGTCGCATGGCCCAGCAGCGGCAGCAGGATGACCATGCCGATCATCATCGTGGCGAAACCGACCATGACGAGGCCGACGATGATTGCCGCCCACAAGGCCATCGCCCCCAGGTTGAGCCCGACTGCGCGCAGGCTGGTCATCGCCGCGGTGACCGTGTCGGTCTCGCGGTCCATGATCATCGGGATTGCGATGGCCGACAGCGAGAACACCACCGCGGCCAGCATGCCGCCGACAACCAGGTAGGCGACGACGAAGTGCAGGTAGTCTCCGGACAGGAACACGTCGCGGAAGAAGTTGGAGACGTCGGTGATCTCGCCGCCATAGAACAGCGCGAACAGGATCGCCGAGATGCGTTCCCAGCCGATCAGGGCGATTGCGAGGAAGGCGCCGAAGTAGGCCATGCTGTCGGCGTGGCGGCGCAGGCCGCGCAGCGAACTCATCAGCGAAACCTGCTCGCCGCGCTCGTGCCGGCGCGAGATCTCGTACAACCCGGCGGCGGCGATCGGGCCGATCAGGAAGAAGCCCGAGATGGCCGCGGTAAAGAGGTAGGGCATGTCCGCCGCGTAGGACAGGATCGCGTAGCCGATCGCCGCCATCACGATGCCGTAGGACAGGCTGGCGCCGAGGTTCTCGCGCATGTCGCTCCAGCCCATGCGCAACCATTCGAGCGGGCGTGAGGGATCGACCTCGCGGATGTGGGGCAGGTGGAAATGCTGTTCCAGCGAGTTGAACGGCTTGTCCATGGCAACCTCCGGTGATCTGGCGTGAGTCGGAAAACACCGCACCGCCCCGCCGCGCGTGGCGGTGTCGGGTTGCTCTTTAGAGTAGGACAGCCTTCGCGAGTTCGCGAATAGGAGTTGTTCGTGTTCCGCGCGCCCGGGCGGCGCGCGGAACGTCGAGGCTCAGGCCAGCTTCTGGCCGGTCAGGCGCTCGTAGGCCTCGCGGTACTTGCCCGCGGTGTGCTCGATCACGTCGGCCGGCAGCTTGGGGCCGGGCGCGGTCTTGTTCCAGTCCAGCGTTTCCAGGTAGTCACGCACGTACTGCTTGTCGAAGGACGGCGGGCTGATGCCCTCGCGGTAGCTGTCGGCCGGCCAGAAGCGCGAGGAGTCGGGGGTCAGCGCTTCGTCGATCAGGTGCAGCGTGCCGGCGGCGTCGATGCCGAACTCGAACTTGGTGTCGGCAATGATGATGCCGCGGCTGGCGGCGTAGTCGGCTGCCTCGGAATACAGCGCGATCGCCGCCTTGCGCGCTTCCTCAGCCAGCTGGGCGCCGGTCTTGCCGGTGCCGGCCAGCGCGTCCTTCATCAGCGCCTCGCAGCGTGCCTGCGCCTGCTCGAAGGAGATGTTCTCGTCGTGCTCGCCCATGTCGGCCTTCGACGAGGGCGTGAAGATCGGCGCCGGCAGCTTGGCCGCCTGCTGCAGGCCGGCGGGCAGCGCAATGCCGCAGATGGCGCCGGTGGCCTGGTAGTCCTTCCAGCCCGAGCCGATCACGTAGCCGCGCACCACCGCCTCGATCGGCAGCGGCTTCAGGCGCTTCACCACCAGCGCGCGGCCACGCACCTGGTCACGCTCGTCGGCGGCGACAACGGTCTCGGGGTCGATGCCGGTGAGCTGGTTCGGCAGGATGTGGGCGAGCTTGTCGAACCAGAAGTTCGCCAGCGCCACCAGCACGCGGCCCTTGTCGGGAATCGGGTCGGGCAGGACCACGTCGAAGGCCGACAGGCGATCGCTGGTCACGATCAGCAGCTTCTCGTCGTCGACGGCATAGATGTCACGCACCTTGCCGCGGCCGAGCAGCGGCAGGCTCTTGATGGAAGTTTCAAAAAGGGGCGTCGCCACGGTGGGGCCTCGGGTTGCTGGCAAAAGTGGGATTATAGGGGAGGTGGAGGTGCCCGGCGGCGCCACATCCAAACGGCTAAGTGTTCGCGCCGCCCGCTCCTCGTCGGGAACCTGGCGTTCCCGTGGCGGCAGCGAGTGGAGGATCTGCGATGAGTGTCACGTTTTCAGGGCCCGACGGACAACCGCGTTGCCGCTGGTGTGCCGCGGCGCCGGAGTTTCTTGCCTATCACGATCAAGAGTGGGGGTTCCCGGTCGATGACGATTTTCGGTTGTTCGAGAAATTGTGCCTGGAGGGATTCCAGTCCGGATTGAGCTGGCGCACCATCCTGGCGAAGCGGGAAAACTTCCGGGCGGTCTTTCATGGTTTCGACTACAACAGGATCGCGCGTTTTTCACAGGAGGACGTCGCCCGCCTCTTGCAGGATGCAGGCATCGTGCGACATCGGGGAAAGATCGAGGCGGTCATCAACAACGCACGATGTGCGATTGAGCTGGCGAGCAGGGAGGGGTCGCTTGCCGCCTATTTCTGGCAATTTGAGCCGAAGCCGGGCGAACTCACCGCGCCGCAAACGGCCTCGACATCGGCCGGGTCTATCGCACTCTCGAAGGCGTTGAAGAAGCAGGGGTGGAAGTTCGTGGGCCCGACAACCGTGTATGCCTTCATGCAGGCGATGGGGCTCATCAACGATCACGTCGAGGACTGTATCGTGCGAAGCGCGGTCGATGACAGCCGAAGACGCTTTCATGTGCCGGGCAGAGAGAGTTGGTGAGTCCGATGAAAATGGCCCCGGCCTAGCCTGTCATTCCCAAGCCCTCCGACCTACTATTACCGCTAGTTGAGTGTCATCGCCGGGAGGGACCATGGAAACGCAGGAGCTACATCGCGGTCGTCTGATCGATCACATCCAGTTGGTCGTGCGTGATCTTTCGGCCAGCAGGACCTTCTATGCGGCCATCCTCGATGTCCTGGGGATTCCCATGGGGGGCAGCAGTGAGGAGTATTTCTGGGCGGACGAGCTGTTTGTTTCGACGGCCGAGAGCGAGGCTGCGCAAGGCCGCCTGACCGGGCGCCATCACCTGGCCTTTCAGGCGCAGGACCGGGCCATGGTGGACGCCTTTTACCGCGCTGCACTGGAACACGGTGGCAAGGACAATGGCGCCCCGGGAGAGCGCCCTTACCACCCGGGTTACTACGCCGCGTTCGTGCTCGATCCCGACGGCAACAACATTGAAGCGGTTCACCATGGCGAGGCGGTTCGCAGCGCTGCGTCGGTTCGCATCACCTTCTAGCCCGAGCAGTCCGGCCGCCTTCGCCGAGATCGCCAGGACGGCGTTGCCCGAGTCCTTTCCCGTAATGTCTGTGGACACGAAGTTCTACTGTCTCTCCCTTGACCCCCGCGTCGCCTGAGCCTTCGCCGGGGCTGACTTGCGTCGAAGCACCGTGCTCTCCTCATGGAGCGCCTGCTGATCATCCGTCTCGCGAGCCAGCTGCCTTCCCAGCGCTCGCTTCAGGCCGAGTGCGTCTCGAACAGCCCCGCCAGCACCGGTGACAGCACGAAGTCGAACGAGGCCGAGCGCGTCGCGACCGGATCGTCCACCGGGACGAAGTCCGCGAGCAGCAGCGGGCGAAGGGCCTCGGGCACGCGCATGAAGATTCCGTCGCGCAGGTTGAGCGGCTCGCCGGCCACGTAGATCTGGGTGACGAAGGGGCGGGCGCCTTCCTGGAACACCGCGGCGTGGATGTGCGGCGTACGCCCGGGGTAGGGCACGGGGCGGATGGTGCGGAAGCGGTAGCGCCCGTCGGCGTCGGTGATCGTGTGGCCGAAGCCCTGGAAGTTGGGGTCCTCGTCGACGTCGCTGCGGTCGCGCGGGTGCCGATAGCGCCCGTTGGCGTCGCATTGCCAGATCTCCACGCGCAGGCCCGCCAGCGGCCGACCGTCCATGTCCAGCACGCGGCCCGAGAGATCGGCGATCTGTCCGGCGGCACGAACACTGCTGCCCTCGACCAGGGTCAGATCGTTGTCCTTGTGCAGCGGCGGCGTGACCGGATAGAAGGGCCCTGCGGTCTGGCTGGGCGTCAGCGCGCGCTGTGCCGCGACGAGCGGCGCGGAAATCAGCGCCGCACTGCCGCCGAGGACGACCTGGCGGCGCAGTCTGGAATGGGACGACATGATGGCGGCTCCCGTGGTGCAGATGCACAGAGGACCTTCGCCGTCGGCTGCGGTTCCGCCGTGTTCGACGATCAGCCTTGGTACGCAGCGGGTCTCTGCGTCACGGATTCACGCCACTGCCTTCTTCCTTGCTCAGCAGCTTGCGCATCCGCCTTAGCCCCATGAACACCAGTCCGGCGATGACCGGGATCGACACCGCGGTGATCACCTCCGGCGTGGCGGGGGCGATGTAGTCCTTGGCGCCCTTGGCGACGTAATTGACCAGTTGCGAGGCGTAGTAGGTGATGGCGACCACCGACAGGCCTTCCACCGTTTCCTGCAGGTGGAGCTGGATCTTGGCGCGGCGGTTCATCTGCGCCAGCAGCTCCTGGTTCTGGCGTTCGAGCTCGATGTCGACCCGGGTGCGCAGTAGCTGCGAGTTGCGCGCGATACGGCCCGAGAGGTCTTCCTGGCGGCGGGCGATGGTGGCGCAGGTGGCGATGGCGGGAGCGAGGCGACGCTCCATGAACTCGCGGATGGTGGGGAAGCCGCCGAGCCGGGTCTCGCGCAGTTCATCGACGCGTTGCTGCACCAGGCGGTAATAGGCCGCGGCCGCGCCGAAACGGAAGGTGGTGCGTGCCACCGAGCGCTCCACCTCGGCGGCAAGCCGCGTGAGGCGGCCGAGCATGGCGCGGTCGTCCTCGGTGTTGCGGGCCTGGCCGAGGCCGTCCATCAGGTCGGCGAGCTCGTCCTCGGCGCGCGACAGCAGGCGGCCGACTTCCTTGGCGACGGGGAAGGCGAGCAGCGCCATCACGCGGTAGGTCTCGATTTCCACTAGGCGCTGCACCATGCGGCCGGCCTGGCGTGGCGTGAGGCCGTCGTCCAGCAGCAGAAAGCGCGAGAAACCGTCGTGGATGTGGAAGTCGGTGAACACCCAGCCCGCGCATTCGGCCACGCGCGCGGCCACCAGGGTTTCGCCGCGCGGCGAGGCCTGATTGAGGACGCTGTCGGGCGACATGTCGTCGCTGTTGCGCAGCTCGATGTGGGTGGCGGCGATGAGCTGGCCGGGGATGTCCTTGCGCCATGCGGCGGGCACGGCGAGCAGGGCGTGTTCGTCGTTGCTGTCGCCGGCCTGGATGCGGCGGAAGAAGGTGTAGCTGGAGAACTCGTTGTGGCGTTCCCACTTGAGACGGAAGCTGCCGGTGTCGAGGAACAGGTGGCCGCTGTCGGTGTCGGGTTCGGGCAGTCCGAACTGCTCGGCCAGCGAGGCGAGATGCGCGGCTTCGCGCCCCGCGCTGCCTTCGTGGTGCAGGAAGGCGAGGTAGCTGACGTATTCCGGCGTGTCGAGCGGGACGGGCGGACGTGCATGCACCTCGTCGTTGAGCGTCTGGCGCAGGGGGTGCTGTTCGAACAGGGACATGGGGATCGGCGGCGATGGGATGGGCGGCGTAATGGACGGAAGGTCGGGGTTGCAGCGCGGCCGCCGGGGCAAGCCAGCCGGCATTCTTGCCCAGCGCCTTGCGCCGTGACAAGCGCGGACGCGGGCTGCGACCGGGTGGCGCAGGCGTGCCGCGAATGCGGTAGACAAAAAGGAGCCCGCTTCCGGGACGGGAAGCGGGCGCAAGGCCCGAAGGCAGGGAAAGAAGGGGACGCGTCGCCGGGTGCCGCGCCGGCGCGGAGGAGGGGGCGCCAGCAGGGGCCGCGCGCGAGTTGCGCGAGCGACGCGTCCGGAAACGAGGGGTCTTCAGCGCGTGGCGGCGTAATGCCGCGCGAGCGCGTCCAGTGGCAGCGGCTTGATGCGGCTGGCGTGGCCGGCGCAGCCGAAGGCTTCGAAGCGGGCGCGGCAGATGTCGCGGGCGGCATCGCGGGCGGCCTTGAAGAACTTGCGCGGGTCAAACTCCTTGCGGTCGGTGCTCATCAGCCGGCGCATTGCGCCGGTCATGGCCAGACGCAGGTCGGTGTCGATGTTGATCTTGCGCACGCCGCTTCGGATGCCCTGCACGATGGCCTCGACCGGCACGCCGTAGGTCTCGCCGATTTCGCCGCCATGCTCGCGGATGATGGCGAGCCATTCCTGCGGCACGCTGGAGGAGCCGTGCATCACCAGGTGGGTGTCGGGGATGCGGGCGTGGATGGCGGCGATGCGGTCGATTGCGAGGATGTCGCCGGTGGGCGGACGGGTGAACTTGTAGGCGCCGTGGCTGGTGCCGATGGCCACCGCGAGTGCGTCGACGCCGGTGGCGGCGACGAAGTCGGCGGCCTCGGCGGGGTCGGTGAGCATCTGGCTGTGGTCCAGCGTGCCCTCGGCGCCGACGCCATCCTCCTCGCCGGCCTGGCCGGTCTCGAGCGAGCCGAGGCAGCCGAGCTCGCCTTCCACCGACACGCCCACCGCATGGGCCATCTCGACCACGCGGCGGGTGACGTCCACGTTGTACGCGTAGCTCGCCGGGGTCTTCATGTCCTCGCGCAGCGAGCCGTCCATCATCACGCTGGTGAAGCCGCTGCGGATCGATTGCTGGCACACCGCCGGGCTGGCGCCGTGGTCCTGGTGCAGGCAGATCGGAATGTCGGACCACTGCTCGACGGCGGCCTCGACCATCTTCTTCAGGAAGGCCTCGCCGGCATAGCCGCGCGCGCCGGCCGAGGCCTGCAGGATGACCGGGCTGTCGGTGGCCTCGGCGGCGAGCATGATGGCGTGGATCTGCTCCATGTTATTGATGTTGAAGGCGGGCACGCCGTAGCCGTGTTCGGCGGCGTGGTCGAGCAGTTGGCGCAGGGCGATCATGGCCATGGGGTTCTCCCGGTGGGGGTGGCGTTGGGATGGAATCGGGGATGGTTCAGGCCGGTTCGGGCTCGTTCTCGAACACCGGCTTGGGCGGCAGGCGGCGGCTGGCCGGGCGTGCGCGGGCGCGCAACGCGGCCAGCGCCGGCAGTTCGCGGCCCTCCAGGAACTCGAGGAAGGCGCCGCCGCCGGTGGAGATGTAGTCGATGCGTTCGGTGATGCCGAAGCGCGCGATGGCGGCCAGCGTGTCTCCGCCGCCAGCGATGCTGTAGGCCGGGCTGGCGGCGACCGCGGTGGCGAGCGCGCGCGTGCCGGCGGCGAACGCGTCCATCTCGAACACGCCCACCGGGCCGTTCCACACGATGGTGCCGGCGCGATGCAACACGTCGGCAAGCGAGTCGCGGCTGTCCGGGCCGATGTCGAGGATCATCCAGCCCTCGGGCACGTCATCGACGTGCACGGTGCGCGTGAGCGCGTCGGGCGCGAAGCGGTCGGCGACGACGACGTCCTCGGGCAGCCAGACCACACCGGCATGCTCGGCCAGCCGGCGCTCGACGGCGCGGGCCGCGTCGAGCAGGTCGGGCTCGTGCAGCGAGGCGCCGACCGGGCAGCCGCGCGCGGCGAGGAAGGTGTTGGCGATGCCGCCGCCGAGAACCAGCACGTCGACCTTGTCGGCCAGGCTCTCGAGGATGGTGAGCTTGGTCGACACCTTGGAGCCGGCAACGATGGCGGCCAGCGGCCGTGCAGGCCGGGCGAGCGCACGGCCCAGGGCGTCGAGCTCGGCCGTCATCAGCGGCCCGGCGCAGGCGACGGGGGCGGCCAGCGCCAGTGCGTGAAGCGTGCATTCGCGACGGTGGGCGGTGCCGAAGGCGTCATTCACGTAGAGGTCGACGATGCGGGCGATGCGGGCGGCAAGGGCCGGATCGTCGGCCTTCTCGCCCGGGTTGCCGCGGCAGTTCTCGAGTATGACGATGCCGCCCGGCACGACGTCGAAGCTCCCATCCGTCCAGTTGTGCACCAGGGGCACCGGCTGGCCGAGCAGCTCCGCGAGACGGGTGGCAACCGGTGCGAGCGACTCGGCGGCGGTCAGCGCGCCTTCCTGCGGGCGCCCGAGGTGCGAGGTGACCATGACCGCCGCACCCGCCTCGAGGCAGGCGCGGATGCCCGGCAGCGTGGCGCGGATGCGGGTGTCGTCGGACAGCGCGCCGTCGGCAGTGAAGGGCACGTTGAAATCGGCACGGATGAAGATCCGCTTGCCGGCAAGGTCGGCGGCGGGAATGTCGGACAGGCGCAGGAAGTCCATCGGGGTCTCCTCGGTCTGGATGGGTTTGGGCAGGTGGCCAGTGTTCAGGCTTGCGCGAGCAGGGCGAGGGCGCGGTCGAGCACGGCCTGCGGCGTGAAGCCGAAGCGCTCCAGCAGTTCTGCGGCGGGGGCGGATTCGCCGAAGCGGGCGATGCCGACCACGTCGCCGCGGACGCCGGCCAGGTAGCGCCACCAGCCGTTGGGCTGTGCGGCCTCGATCACCAGTCGCGGCACGTCCGGCGGCAGCACGGCGGCGCGGTAGTCGGCGGGCTGGCGGTCGAACGCCGCGGTGCAGGGCATCGACACCACGCGCGCGGCGATGCCGCGTTCGTGCAACTGCATGCGCAGGCTCATGGCCAGCGCGACCTCCGAGCCGGTGGCGATGACGACCAGCGCTGGCCGGGGGGCGTCGGCGAGCACGTAGCCGCCGCGCGCGATCGTCTGCAACTGGGCCTCGTCGCGCGTCTGGTGCGGCAGGTTCTGGCGCGACAGGGCAAGCAGCGTGGGACCGTCGTGGCGGGTGACCGCGGCGTTCCAGGCGGCCTGGGTTTCGACCGCGTCGCACGGGCGCCATACGTCCAGGCCGGGAATCAGGCGCAGGCTGGGGATGTGTTCGACCGGCTGGTGGGTGGGGCCGTCCTCGCCGAGGCCGATCGAGTCGTGGGTCATCACGTACATCACGCGCTGCTTCATCAGCGCGCTCATGCGGATGGCGTTGCGGGCGTAGTCGGAGAAGACGAGGAAGGTGGCGCCGAAGGGGATGAAGCCGCCGTGCAGCGCGATACCGTTGAGCGCAGCCGCCATGCCGAACTCGCGCACGCCCCAGTTGATGTGGCGTCCGGCTGCGTCGGCCCGCACCGCGCCGCAGCCGGGCCAGTCGGTGAGGTTGGAGTGGGTGAGGTCGGCCGAGCCGCCCAGCAGTTCGGGCAGCGCGCGCGCCAGGCGGCCGATGGCCTGCTGGCTGGCCTTGCGCGTGGCGACGGTCGCCGCCTCGTTATGCACGCCGCGCAGGATGGCGTTGGAGAGCACGCCGAAGGCGCTGGGCAGTTCGCCCGCCATGCGGCGGCGGAACTCGGCGGACGGCTCGGGGAAGGCTTCGGCATAGGCGTCGAAGCGCTGCTGCCATTCGGCCTGCCGTGTGGCACCGATGGTGCGGGCGTCGAAGGCGTTGCGGATCTCGGCGGGGATGTCGAAGGGCGGATGCGTCCAGCCCAGCGCGGCGCGGGTGGCGGCGATCTCGTCGGCGCCGAGCGGGGCACCGTGCACGTCGGCCGTGCCGGCGCGCGCCGGGCTGCCGTGACCGATGGTGGTGCGGCAGCAGATCAGCGTCGGGCCGATGTCGTTGTCGGCATTGGCGATCGCTTCGCGCAGGGCGCGATCGACCGCCTCGACGTCGTGGCCGTCGACTGCCTCGATGACGTTCCAGCCGTAGGCGCGGAAGCGGGCCGGGGTGTCGTCGGCAAACCAGCCTTCGACGCTGCCGTCGATCGAGATGCGGTTGTCGTCCCACAGGCAGATGAGCTTGGACAGGCGCTGCACGCCGGCGAAGCTGGCGGCTTCATGGCTGATGCCTTCCATCAGGCAGCCGTCGCCGAGGAAGACCCAGGTGCGGTGGTCGACGATGGCGTGGCCGGGGCGGTTGAATTCGGCGGCGAGCAGTTTCTCGGCCAGTGCCATGCCGACGGCGTTGGTGATGCCCTGGCCGAGCGGGCCGGTGGTGGTCTCGACGCCCGGGGTGTGGCCGACCTCGGGGTGGCCGGGCGTGCGGCTGTCGAGCTGGCGGAAGCGCTTGAGTTCCTCGATCGGCAGGTCGTAGCCGCTGAGGTGGAGCAGGGCGTAGAGCAGCATGGAGCCGTGGCCGTTGGAGAGTACGAAGCGGTCGCGGTCGGGCCAGGCGGGGTCGGCGGGGTTGTGGCGCAGGTGCCGGGTCCAGAGTGCGACGGCGATCTCGGCCATGCCCATGGGCATGCCGGGGTGGCCGGACTTGGCGGCTTCGACGGCGTCGATGGCGAGGAAGCGCAGGGCGTTGGCGCACAGGGTGTCGATGGGGGCCTGGGTGAGTCGCATGTTCATCGGAACGTCTCCAATCACAGATGAAATAGTTTCTTCAGTGTCTGAAAGCCACTGCGGCCGGCGTGGCGTATGGGGCGTTTCTGGAGCAGCCGAGGACTGTCCGAGCTCGCAGGGCGAGTTCCGCAGGCTGCGGAAGAAATGCCCCGTGCGCCGCGCTTTCCGGGAGCGATCGGTGGGGCTGAGACGGTTTCAAGAACCGTTTTGCCTGGCCACCGTCCGTTCTAGAAACCCGCGGCCTAGCAGACGGTATTCCTTCCGCTGGCTGCGGAACTCGCTCCCTGCGGTCGCTCAGACAGTCCTCGCCAGCTTCAGGAATACCGCCTGCTTTCCGCTGGATGTGGGTGGTGCACAGGGGCCGTGAAAGACACTCGTGCTGCGGGACGCTGTTGGGGCGGACCCGGTGGCGTCTCGTTGTCATTGCGACAGCGCTTTCCGGCGGCGGTCCATCAGGCGCCAGATGAAGGGGGTGAAGATCAACTGCATGGCCAGCTCCATCTTTCCGCCGGGCACCACGATGGTGTTGGCGCGGCTCATGAAACTGTCGTTGATCATGTTGAGCAGGTAGGGAAAGTCGATGCCCTTCGGGTTGGCGAAGCGGATCACCACCATCGACTCGTCGGCGGTCGGGATCGAGCGCGCGATGAAGGGGTTGGAGGTGTCCACCATCGGCACGCGCTGGAAGTTCACATGCGTGCGCGCGAACTGCGGGCAGATGTAATGCACGTAGTCGTGCATCCGGCGCAGGATGGTGTCGGTGACCGCCTCGGTGGAGTAGCCACGGGTGCTCTTGTCGCGGTGCAGCTTCTGGATCCACTCCAGGTTCACCACCGGCACCACGCCGATCAGCAGGTCGACGTAGCGCGCCACGTCCACGTTCTCATGCTGCACGGCGCCATGCAGGCCCTCGTAGAACAGCAGGTCGGTACCGGCGGGCAGTTCTTCCCAAGGCGTGAAGGTGCCGGGCTCCTGCTTCCAGGGTTCGGCTTCCTCGTGGCTGTGCAGGTACTTGCGCCGCTTGCCGCCGCCGGATTCGCCGTAGCTGCGGAAGAGCTGCTCCAGCTCGGCGAACAGGTTGGCTTCGGGGCCGAAGTGGCTGAGCTGGCAGCCGCTGCCGACCTCGCAGGCGGCCAGCTTCTCGCGCATGGTCTTGCGGTCGTAGGCGTGAAAGCTGTCGCCCTCGATGACGGCCGCGGTGACGTTCTCGCGGCGGAAGATTTCCTCGAAGGTGCGCTGCACGGTGCTGGTGCCGGCACCGGACGAGCCGGTGATGGCGACGATCGGGTGGCGTTCGGACATGGTGTCTCCCCTGGGTTCTTATTGAGCGAATTCGGTGTCGCGGAACAGCGAGCGCACGTGGAACAGCGGCGGCTCGTCCTGGGGGCCGCCGACGAGTGGCTCGTGGTGGTAGCGCTCGATGCGCTCGACTTCCTCCTTCGAGCCGAACACGAAGCCGATGCGCTGATGCAGCGATTCGGGCTGCACCTCGAGCACCGGCCGCACGCCGGTGCTGGCGCGGCCGCCGGCCTGCTCGATGAGGAAGCCGATCGGGTTGCACTCGTAGAGCAGGCGCAGCCGGCCGGGCTTGGCCGGGTCCTTGCGGTCGCGCGGGTAGAGGAACACGCCGCCGCGCATCAGGATGCGGTGGGTTTCGGCCACCAGCGAGGCAATCCAGCGCATGTTGAAGTCGGCGCCGCGCGGGCCGGTGCGTCCGGCGAGGCACTCATCCACGTAGCGCCGCACCGGCGTTTCCCAGAAACGGGCGTTGGAGGCGTTGATGGCGAACTCGCGCGTGGTTTCGGGTACGCGGATGTCGGGGTGGGTGAGGTAGAACTCGCCGATGATCGGGTCGAGGGTGAAACCGGCGACGCCGCTGCCGACCGACAGCACCAGCATGGTGGAGGGACCGTAGATGGCGTAGCCGGCGGCGACCTGGCGGTTGCCGTCCTGCAGAAAGTCTTCGGCTGCGGCGTCCTCGCCCGGCGTGGGCGCGCGCAGGATGGAGAAGATGGAGCCGACGGCGACGTTGACGTCGATGTTGGACGAACCGTCGAGCGGATCGAAGGCGAGCAGGTACTTGCCGCGCTGGTCGCTGGCGGGCAGCGGGATGGGGGCATCGTTCTCCTCGGACACCATGCCCGCGAGGTCGCCGCCCCAGTGCGTGGCGCGCAGGAAGATCTCGTCGGCGAGCACGTCGAGCTTCTTCTGCTCTTCGCCCTGCACGTTGGCGCTGCCGTGGCTGCCGAGCACGTCGGCGAGCGCGCCGTGGGCGACGGCGCGCGAGATGGCTTTGCACGCCTGCGCGACTTGCAGGATCAGGGCGTTGAACTCGCCGGTGGCGCAGGGGTTGTTGCGGCGGTGTTCGATCAGGTATTCGGTGAGCGTGCTGCGGTCGAGGCTGAACATGGTCTGTCTCCCCCGGCGTAGTGCCGGATCGGTGCTTGTCGTTATGTTTGTTTGTCCGCGCGCGGCGGCACGGATCAGGCGGTGTCGGTTGGCAGGAAGTGCCGGCTGGCGCGCACGTCGGCTTCGGTGATGGTGGTGAGCGAATCCGCATCGACCAGTCCGCCTGCTTCGAACAGGCGCAGGGCCTGGCGCAGGCGCATGCGGTCGAGCGCGTTGCGCACGCTGCGCGCGTTGGCGAAGTGCGGATGGCGGCGGCGCAGCACGATGTATTCGTCGAAGGCGCGGCGCGCGGCGTCGTCGAAGCGGTAGTTCCAGCCGGCGAGCATGCGCTGGGCGATCTCGCCGAGTTCGTCGTTGCTGTAGTCGGGGAAGTCGACGTGGTGGGCGATGCGCGACTTCATGCCGGGGTTGGATTCGAAAAAGCGTTCCATGCGCTCGGCGTAGCCGGCGAGGATGACCACGAGGTCGTCGCGCTGGTTCTCCATCACCTGCAGCAGGATCTCGATGGCTTCCTGGCCGTAGTCCTTTTCGTTCTCGGGGCGGTAGAGGTAGTAGGCCTCGTCGATGAAGAGCACGCCGCCCATGGCGCGCTTGAGCACGTCCTTGGTCTTGGGCGCGGTGTGGCCGATGTACTGGCCGACGAGGTCGTCGCGGGTGACGGCGACGACGTGGCCGCGGCGGCAGTAGCCGAGGCGGTGCAGGATCTCGGCCATGCGCATGGCGACGGTGGTCTTGCCTGTGCCGGGGTTGCCGGTGAAGCTCATGTGCAGCGAGGGGTGTTCGGTGGCCAGCCCGAGGCGCTGGCGTACGCGGTCGACGAGGAGCAGGGCGGCGATCTCGCGCACGCGGCGCTTGACCGGGGCGAGGCCGACGAGGTCGCGGTCGAGGGACTCGAGCACTTCACCGATGCCGGCGTCGCGGAACTCGGCGCCGAGGTCGATGCTGGCGGGGGCGGGGGCCTTCTCGGGGGCGTTCATGGTCGCGTCTCCTGCGGGTGTCGGTTCGATTTGGCGTTTGCGCGGACTGGTCGGCCGATCGGGTCATTCGCGCCGCTTGGCTGCGGAACTCGCGCGCTGCGCGCGCTCAGACAGTCCTCGCCGCGCTTCGCGAACGACCCGATCGGCCTGTTCCCGTGGGCTTACTGAGTCGCTGTGCCGTCAGCTCGCATAGCGCGCGCCTTCCGGGTTGCGACCGACGGCGTAGCTCTCCATCGTGTAGCGCAGGCTGCGGCCCTTCGTCTCCTGGCGGGTGAGTCGGAAGCCGGGCTCGGCAGTGGGGCGCTGGACGATGAAGGACATGCGCACCGTCTCCCAGCCCTTGGTGGAGTCGAAGGCGTTGATGCGGATGTAGGTCTCGGGGTTGGCCTCGCGGCAGGCCTTGAGTTCGCCCATGACGCCAGCCGGGTCGCGCAGGTCGAACATCGGCAGCCCCCACATGTTCCAGTAGGTGTTACGCGGGTGGGGGTCGTCGGTGAACTCGAGGGCGACAGCCCAGTTCTGGTCGAGGCAGTAGTTGATCTGCGCGGCGATCTGGGTGTCGGTTAGGTCGGGCAGGAAGGAAAAGCAGCCTTGGGTGATGCGCATGATGGGTCTCCTCGGTTCCGGGATGGGGCTGGGCTTCAGGCCACGCTGGCGGTCGGCACGAAGTCGGACGTGTCAGTGCTGGTGTAGTTGAAGGTGATGTCGCCCCAGGTATCGAGGGCGGCGCGCAGCGGCTGGCACCACTTGGCGGCGTCGGCGAGGATCTGCGGACCTTCGTTGAGGATGTCGCGGCCTTCGTTGCGGGCGAGCACCATGGATTCGAGCGCGACGCGGTTGGCGGTGGCGCCAGCCTGGATCCCCATCGGGTGACCGATGGTGCCGCCGCCGAACTGCAGCACGACTTCGTCGCCGAACAGGTCGAGCAGCTGGTGCATCTGGCCGGCATGGATGCCGCCGGAGGCGACCGGCATCACGCGCTTGATGCTGGCCCAGTCCTGGTCGAAGAACAGGCCGCGCGGCAGGTCCTGCCTGGTCACCATCTCGCGGCAGACGTTGTAGAAGCCCTGCACGGTCATCGGGTCGCCTTCGAGCTTGCCGACCGCGGTGCCGGCATGCAGGTGGTCGACCCCGGCCAGGCGCAGCCACTTGGCGATGACGCGGAAGGAGACGCCGTGGTTCTTCTGTCGGGTGTAGGTGCCGTGGCCTGCGCGGTGCATGTGCAGGATCATGTCGTTCTCGCGGCACCAGTTGCTGATCGACTGGATCGCGGTCCAGCCGATGATGAGATCGACCATGACGATGCAGGAGCCGAGGTCGCGGGCGAATTCGGCCCGCTTGTACATCTCCTCCATGGTGCCGGCGGTGATGTTGAGGTAGTGGCCCTTGGATTCGCCGGTCTGCGCCGCGGCCTGATTGACGCCCTCCATGCAGTACAGGAAGCGGTCGCGCCAGTGCATGAAGGGCTGCGAGTTGATGTTCTCGTCGTCCTTGGTGAAGTCCAGCCCGCCGCGCAGGGCTTCATACACCACACGACCGTAGTTCTTGCCGGAGAGACCGAGCTTGGGCTTCATCGTCGCGCCAAGCAGCGGGCGGCCGTATTTCTCCAGGCGCTCGCGCTCGACCACGATGCCGGTCGGGGGGCCGCGGAAGGTCTTCACATAGGCCACGGGCAGGCGCATGTCCTCAAGGCGCGCGGCCTTGAGCGGCTTGAAGCTGAAGACGTTGCCGATGATCGAGGCGGTGAGGTTGGCGATCGAGCCTTCCTCGAACAGGTCGAGATCGTAGGCGACCCAGCAGAAGTACTGGCCTTCCTGGCCGGGCACCGGCTCGATGCGGTAGGCCTTGGCGCGGTACTTGTCGCAGGCGGTCAGGCGGTCGGTCCACACCACGGTCCATGTGGCGGTGGAGGATTCGCCGGCCACCGCAGCGGCGGCCTCGATCGGATCCACGCCTTCCTGCGGGGTGATGCGGAAGACCGCGAGCACGTCGGTGTCCTTGGGCTCGTAGTCGGCGTTCCAGTAGCCCATTTGCGCGTACTTGAGCACGCCGGCCTGGTAGCGCTTCTTCGGGTCGAGGATCTGTTGCGGGTTTTCGGCTGCGCCCATGTCGGTCTCCTTGTCCTTCGCGTTGCGAGTGGTCACTGTCAAGCGGTGGTGACTGGACAATAGGGCGAATCGAAAATAAGCTCCAATGACGTTTTGTTCAGATATGAGATAAGGTTTTCTGATGAAGCTCGCGCAACGCCTCACGCTCAAGCAGCTCCGCGCCCTGGTCGCGGTGGCCGACAGTGGCAGCTTCACGCAGGCGGCGCGCCTGCTGCACCTGACGCAGCCGGCCATCTCGATGCAGATCCGCGACGCGGAGGCGATCGTGGGCCAGGTGCTGGTCGATGGCCGGCGCGAGATCCGCCTGACGGCGGCGGGGGAGATCGTGGCGCGCGCGGCGCGCCAGGCCCTGCAGGCGCTGGAACTGGCCGAAGTCGAGCTGAAGGCGCGCATGGGCGTGGCGGCCGGCACGCTGGACGTGGTGGCGATCACCACCGCCGAGTACTTCGTGCCGCATCTGCTGGCCGAGTTCGGCCGGCGCCATCCGGATATCACCTTCCGGCTGACGGTGGAGAACCGCGAGCGCGTGCGCACGCTGCTGCAGGAGCAGCGCTGCGATGTGGCGATCATGGGCCAGCCTCCGCGCGGCCTGGACCTGCGCCGCATCCCCTTCGCCCCGCACCGGCTGTCCTTCGTCGCGCGGCCGGATCATCGCCTGGCCGGGCGCAAGCGCATCCCGATCGCGGCGCTGACCGAGGAGCGCCTGCTGCTGCGCGAGCAGGGCTCGGGCACGCGCGACAACCTCGAGCGTTTCCTGCGCGCGCACGGCGTCAAGCCGCTGGCCGCCGACGAACTCGGCAGCAACGAGACGCTCAAGCAGGCGGTGATGGCCGGCATGGGCATCGCCTTCCTGTCGCATCACACTTTCGCGATGGAGGTGGAGAGCGGCCGCCTGGTTCGGCTGGACGTGGTCGATACGCCGGTGATCCGGGAGTGGAACGTGGTCTCGCGCACCGACCGGCCGATGACGCCGGCGCTCGACGCGCTGCTGGAGTTCCTGCAGACCGAAGGGGCGGCGCGGATGCGGGCGATGGAGCGCTGAGCTGAGGTCCGCGCAAAAGAAAACGCGCCACGTGGGCGCGTTTCGAACTGCCTGGGAAACCGCGACGGCTCAGCGCACGATCTGCGTCAGCTCGCCGGCCTTGTAGCGTGCGGCCATCTTCTCGAGCGAGACCGCTTTGATCTTGCTGGCCATGCCGGCGCAGCCGAAGGCTTCGAAGCGGGCCCTGCAAACCAGCTTGGCGGCTTCGCGCGCGGGCTTGTTGAACTCGCGCGGGTCGAACTTGGAGGGGTTTTCGACCAGGAACTTGCGCACCGCGCCGGTCATCGCCAGGCGGATGTCGGTGTCGATGTTGATCTTGCGCACGCCGTACTTGATGCCCTGCACGATCTCCTCGACCGGCACGCCGTAGGTTTCCTTCATGTCGCCGCCGTACTGGCGGATGATCTCGAGCAGCTCCTGCGGAACCGAGCTGGAGCCATGCATCACCAGATGGGTATTGGGGATGCGGGCGTGGATCTGCTTGATGCGCTCGATGGCGAGGATGTCGCCGGTGGGCTTGCGGCTGAACTTGTAGGCACCGTGGCTGGTGCCGATGGCGATCGCCAGCGCGTCGCAGTCGGTCTGCTTGACGAAGTCGGCGGCCTGGTCGGGGTCGGTCAGCATCTGGCTGTGGTCGAGCGTGCCTTCGGCGCCAACGCCGTCTTCCTCGCCGGCCTGGCCGGTCTCGAGCGAGCCGAGGCAGCCGAGTTCGCCTTCGACGCTGACGCCGATGGCGTGCGAGAACTTCACCACCTCACGGGTGACGGCGACGTTGTACTCGTAGGAGGAGGGCGTCTTGCCGTCTTCCATCAGCGAGCCGTCCATCATCACGCTGGAGAAACCCGAGCGGATCGCGCCCATGCAGATCGCCGGGCTCTGGCCGTGGTCCTGGTGCATGACGATGGGGATGTTCGGATACGCTTCGACGGCGGCGTCGATCAGGTGGCGCAGGAAGGCTTCGCCCGCGTACTTACGCGCGCCGGCCGAGGCCTGCATGATCACCGGGCTGTCGCATTCGGCAGCCGCTTCCATGATGGCCTGGACCTGTTCGAGGTTGTTCACGTTGAACGCGGGCAGGCCATAGCTGTGTTCGGCGGCGTGGTCGAGCAGCTGGCGCATGGAAACGAGGGGCATGTAGGTTCTCCTGATGACTGGGCGAGAAGTGCGGGCCGCTTCAGGGCCGCGCTGGGTGGTCGGTTAACTCTGCATTCTAATACGAGCCGGGTCGATGCGTTGCGCGTTACAGGGGGCGTGCATGCGTCTCCGAACCGGCGGCCGGGTAAACGAAAACGGCCCGGGCGGACCCGGGCCGTTTGACGTCGTTGGAGCGCGTCGATCAGCGCTGCAGTTCGGCCTGTGTGGTGGCATCGAGCCGGCCGGTGACCGGGATGCCGCGGTCGGCCTGGAAGTCGCGCAGGGCGGCCTGGGTTTTCGCGCCCATCTTGCCGTCGGGGTTGCCGACGTCGAAGCCCATCTGGTTCAGCCGGGCCTGCGCGTCGCGCAGACTGATCTTGCCACCGCTGTAGCCGCCGGCCTGGGAGGCGCCGTCGACGCCGAGACGACCGCCGGTGCCGAGGCCCCGATCACCCATGCCCTGGGCAGTGTAGTTACGCAGCGCGCGCACGAGCTGGTTGTACGAGTCCATGAACGCGCCGGCGATGACCTTGCCCTGCGGGGTATTGGTGTAGCCGCCGAGTCCGACGCCGCCACCGCCGCCGCCGATCAGACCGCCCAGGCCGAAGTCGGTGTTCTTGGCGCTGCCTTCCGCCACACCGACCTGGACGCCCGAACGGTTGTCGACCAGCGTCAGCAGCGTGGCAGCCTCGTTGGTCTTCATGCTGCCGACGATGGCGCCGAGCAGCCCGCCGCCCACGGCGCCAGCCGCGGCACCCAGGCCGCCCGTGCCGCGTTCGCTGAAAAGCACTTCAGGCGTCAGCGAGTAGTCCGCGCTGACCATCTGGCCCTTGCCGAAGTTGCTGCCGGCGCGCAGTTCGCCGCTCTGCTGCAGCGCGCGCTCCTGCGCCATGTTGGCCATCGCGCGTCCGCGATCGACGACGATGAAGCAGTTCGACTGCTGCATCAGCAGGCGCAGAACCGGCACCGTCGAGGTCAGGCGGTATTGGCCGGACAGGATGCGGTACCAGTCGGCGTTCTGGTCTTCGACAACGGCGATGGTGCCGAACGGGCGGTCGCAGCGTTCGAGTTCAGAGTTCGCGTTCGCCGCGTTCGCACCGCCGGCGCTACCGGTGGCGACGGTCTTGGCATCGGCATCGCCGCTGCGGACAGGCATGGAGCCAACGCAACCCGCAAGCGTGGTGGTGAGCGCCGCGAGCGCCAGGAATTTCAGCTTGTTGTTTTTCATTCAAGAACCCCGTGCCGGTGTATTCGGAGAAAAGGAGATGGGATCTTAACAAAATGAAACGGCGCTATGTCATGGAGGTGCAGCCCCTGCGGCGTGGTCGTGTTCAGGCGTAGGCATTGGGCGCCTGATGGTCGCCGACGCGCACGATCTTGAGTGTGTTGGTGCCGCCCGAGGCACCGATCGGCTCGCCGATGGTGAGCACGATGAGGTCGCCGTATTCGACCACGCCCTGATCGAGCAGGATCTGCTCGGCTTCCCACAGCAGCACGTCGCGGTCCTGGTGGGTCTGGCTCATCAGCAGCGGATAGACCTCGCGGTACAGCGTCATCTGGTTGCGGGCGCGGACCTCGGGGGTCAGTGCGTAGATCGGCACGCCGCAGTTCAGGCGGCTCATCCACAACGCGGTCGAGCCGGTCTGGGTGAGCGAGGCGATCGCCTTGACGTTGAGGTGGTAGGCGGTCCACATCGCCGCCATCGCGATCGACTGGTCGATGCGGGTGAAGACGCGGTTCAGCACCTCGCGGTCGAGCGTGACCTCGTTCGACTTCTCCGCCTCGAGGCAGACGCGGCTCATGGCCTCGACGACCTCGACCGGGAACTTGCCCGAGGCCGTCTCGGCCGACAGCATCACCGCGTCGGTGCCGTCGAGCACGGCGTTCGCCACGTCGGATACCTCAGCGCGGGTCGGCACCGGGCTGGTGATCATCGATTCCATCATCTGCGTCGCGGTGATGGTGAGCTTGTTGCGGTCGCGGGCGGCGCGCAGCATCTTCTTCTGCAGCGCAGGCACGGCGGCGTCGCCGACTTCGACGGCAAGGTCGCCGCGCGCCACCATGATGCCGTCGGAGGCGTCGAGGATTTCCTCGAGGTTGGCGACGGCTTCGGTACGCTCGATCTTGGCGATCAGCAGTGCGTCACCGCCACCGGCGGCGCGCATCAGCTGGCGCGCCATGTACATGTCGGCTGCGCTCTTGGGGAAGGACACGGCGACGAAATCGACGCCGATCTGCGCGGCGGTACGGATGTCGTCCATATCCTTGGCGGTCAGCGCCGGCGCGGTGAGGCCGCCGCCCTGGCGGTTGATGCCCTTGTTGTTGGACAGCTCGCCGCCGACCTTCACCGCGGTGTGGATCTCGTGGCCGATCACCTTCTGGACCGTCAGCTTGAGGCGGCCGTCGTCGAGCAGCAGCACATCGCCTGGCTTCACGTCCTTGGGCAGATCCTTGTAGTCCAGACCGACGCGCTGCGCGTTACCCATCTCGCAGCGGGCGTCGAGGATGAAGGCGGCGTCGCGCTCGAGCGTGATGCGGCCGTCGGCGAACTTGCCGATGCGGATCTTCGGACCCTGCAGGTCGGCGAGGATACCGACCGGGCGGCCCACCAGGGCCGAGGCTTCGCGAATGGCGTTGGCGCGGGCGATGTGATCCTCGGCCTTGCCGTGGGAGAAGTTCATGCGTACCACATCCACGCCCGCATGGACCATGCGTTCGAGCACTTGCGGGTCGGAGGAGGCGGGGCCGAGGGTGGCGACGATCTTGGTGTGGCGCGACATGAGGTCTCCCGAAAGCGTGTTCTTGTGCGAGGCCGGAGCGCGAAAGGCTTCGCGCAGTCCCGCCCCGCATTCTAAACCGGGCATCCGCTCCGCCGTCTTGATGTGGATCGCGCCGTGTTCGACCGCGTATCGCGCGATTACATGCGATGAAATGGAAAATTCATGCGCCTGTACTAGACTGACGGATAAACGAGAGGGGTAGGCCCATGGATCTGACCGTTGTTCTCAGTATTGTGATCGTGGCGTTGTTCGCCGCTGGATGGACGACATTGCGCCGCCGGCCGCAACCGATGCCCGCGCAGGCCGACATGCCGACTCACCCCTACCACTGCGTTGCGGTCGAGGCGCGCGGTGGCGGCTGCGAGGCCGTGCGCCGCATGGCCGGCCAGCGCTTCCTTGCCGCCCATGCACCTGCGCTGCCTCTGTCGGGTTGCAACCAGAGCCGCTGCGAATGCATCTACCTGCACTACGAGGATCGCCGCCACCACAATCGCCGCGATCCCTACATTCATGCACGGCGGGCGCCGATCACCGAACTTTCGCAGGATCGGCGCGTGACGAGCGGCCGGCGCAAGACCGACGTGCTGGCTCAGCCGGTTCTATAGGCGCCCACGGCCTCCCCCTCGCGGCCGCGTTCGGCAAGCGACGTTCGGTGGTCGGTTTCG
>NZ_NOIH01000010.1 GCF_002245655.1 Thauera propionica
CTATATGCCGATCATCGGTGGCTCTATTGTGGCGGTCAGTGACACCAAGGGCCACGTTTTTGCCGTTCGTGTGGACAACGTCAAGTCCGGAACCTGGTGTATCGAGTGCGCGCAAAGAACGAGGTGGACGATGGAGCGGGTAGACATGGAGATGCAGGGGCGCGACATACAATGCATCTCAGATCGTCGCGCGGCGGTGACGAATCAATCCCGCCTGAGATGGCGGTGTTCTTACGGCCACGAATGGGAAGCGACCATCGCCAATGTCTGGCATCGCAAGAGCGGCTGCCCATACTGCCGGCACAAATCGGAGTCCCTGTGCAGAGAGGTTTTTGAGGAGTTCTTCAACGCTAGATTCCCCAAGATCCGGACGGCTTGGACACAGGGACTGGAGCTGGACGGGTACTCGTCCGAGCGAAATGTTGCGTTCGAATACCAAGGCACTCAGCATTACAGGACGGTCAAGCACTTTGGTGTGGATGACGAGAAGCTGAAGTTGATTCAAGAACGGGACCGCCAGAAGGTGCTTATATGCCGCTCAAACTTCATCTCGCTCTATCAGATCAAACACCATCCTCACGACTGCAACCGCAAGGATGATTTTCAAGCGTACGTTGAAAGTGAGTTGGTGTCTCAGATCATGAAGGAGCGCGAGGAGCTGGAAGCAGGCAATCACTGGCTTCAAAAGAGCTTTCCCCGGCTCTCACACCGGTAGCAAAAGTGACATTCAAGTAGAAGAGGTCATGATCAAGCGTCCTTCAGCCCATCGAAAGATGGGCTTTTTTATCATTCCGAACTAGATTAACAGAGGCGGCCGGGATAGACTTTGTGCGCTCGCCATCGTTCGGTATCGAAAGTAGCTCTCCGATGGCGACAAGTTTCGAATCAAACCGCGATTTTAAAAAGGAAAAAAGATGACCTCCGCTGAACTCCAAGCGCTGATCGAGCAGCGCAACGAACTCGACGCAAAGATTGCTCAACTCAAAGCCGACAAGCGCAAGGAAGCCGTCCAGCAAGCGCGCTCACTTATCGCCGACTTCGAACTAACTGCCGAAGAGCTCTTCGGCAAGGCGAAATCAGCCGAGAAGGTGGCTCGTAAGAAGCCAACAGCGAAGTACCGCTGCCCTGAAACTGGAGCGGAATGGTCTGGCATGGGTCGCCCGCCGCGCTGGACCGAAGGCAAGAATTTGGACGATCTGCGTATCTAAGGGTCCCGCGCTGCGAACTGGGCGTTGCAACCGTGCAACTCCCACTCTTACTTGCAAGCAACTGTCCGAATTAAGGCGCACTTGGTCGCCCATGTCGGCTCCTTGTCACCAGTTTTGCTGCTGGTGACAAGGATTATGGCGAGGCGACTTCGGGTCCTAGAGCGCCATGCGAGAGACTCACCGAGGCATCTGAGGGCGCGGAATCGGAGGTTGGAACAATTGTTGCTCTCTTCCCGCCGACGTTCCGGCGTGGAAGGCGCAAAGCCGCCAGTCCCCGACTATGAAGCTGCGGCCAAACAAAGCTTCTGGTTTCTTCGGAGTTTGGCCCACCAAGACCGAGCAAGGTTGAATCACCGCTTCCAGTACAGGAGCCACTGTTAGGTCAGAAGCTATGCGACATGGCGGTCCCATCACTCACGCTTGATAACAACGGCTGCTGGGTCGCGGCGGGTTTGAGCCGAGCGGTCCCAAGGTGATGACAGAAACGCTGAAGGCAGCAAAGAGAGTCGCTGATGACGTGACGGGGTGGATACCTGAGCGCGTCTTGACGATGAAGGGCCAAATAGAGACCCGCCATGCCGATGTCTACGCCGATTACCGCCTATGGGGCCCAGCCTCCTCAAGCCCCTTGCGCTTTTGCTGAAGCTCAAGCGCGACAGCATGGATAACCTCAAAGAGTACCCGCGCCGGTAGCGGGACACTAAACCCTTGCTCGATCGTGCTCCGTCCGATCGAAGGTGAAGGTCCCGCCAGCAACGATTTCATTCCTCAAGCAGGCTGAAAGAACCAAGATGCCCTAGGCCGTAACGCCCTGAAGCTACGATCAGGCCCTGTTTAGGACAACGGTCCAGCCGACACCATCAAGGTAGTACGCACGGCGGACGTGACGGCTCTCGTACCTCACAACAAGGGTAGCTCTTGCTGCACCGGCGGCATCATCCTGCAAGCACGAGAGGACGTAGTCCAAGTCCTCACGGCTCTCAGCAAACCCTTTCGTCTCTTGGCGCAGCTGGACACCACTGGACTCCGTCCATCTGACAAAACTGAATGACCACGCGCTGACGGGCAACCCCGGCTGAGTCAAGAACCCTTCGGCCAACTCGACTAAGAAAGCAGCCTCTTGAGGATCTACGCACGATGCTGCAAGACGCCGAGCCACGGTGGCTGCCTGATGGCGCATCTCCATCAGCCGAGCCCCGATGCTGCTCTTAGCTCCGCGAGGCTTACGCTCACCTGCCGACTGTGCGCCGCGCCCGGCACCCTTCGGGCGTACAGCCCCAGTTTGCTCTGGTGACACCCCCTCCTGTCCTCCCGTGGCCAGCCAATCTGCCAACTGGAAGATGTCAACGCACTTGCGCCCCCCCAAAGACTTCAGTTCAAACGGAAGACGGTCTCGCGAGATGAGATGCGCCAAGGCCTTCTCAGTCTTACCGAGAACCTTGGCGAGCTCGGCAGCGTAGAGGACAACCTGCCCAGGGTATTGAGCCTGAAGATGACTGAGGACTTGCTCGGGTGTCACGGCGGCGTCCGCTAGGAGACGTAAAAAAACCCACCAAAAACCCACCAACTGGTGGAGTGCGGTGGGCTTCTGGGGGGTCAGATGGGTTAAACTAACTTAAGCAACTATCCGCTAACCCATTGATTTATAAGGCTGGCGGAGACGGAGGGATTCGAACCCTCGATACCGTTTTTGACGGTATGCTCCCTTAGCAGGGGAGTGCCTTCGACCTCTCGGCCACGTCTCCATCAGGAAGGCGCGATCATAGCGAGTTCGCGTCGCCCGGTCAAACTCTATTCACTGGCTTTATCCAGCCGCACCGACTCCGCCTGCAGCGGCCATTTCCAGCATTATCTTGACGGTGTTGACCGCGCTCTCATCCCGGCACCGCCCGCTGCCGCCGACGGCAGCCTCGCGTTCGCCCCGGTCTTCGCACAGGGCATTTCATCGCCATGCCGGAAAACGCGGGAGACGTGGACACCCGCTTCGCTTCGCTTCTGAACTATCCGTGCCATCGTCCTATCCAACGACGTGTGGATAAAGCTCGGGATTCTCGCGAAGACGGAACTTTGGTGGGAGCTACGAGCCCAACCCAACAAATGCGCCTCATACAACTTCTAACGCAAAAATGCGAAATTTGTCATTGTATGTGGAGCGAATAGTGATTTATACTTTTCTTAGGCTATAACTTTAGTCGTAGAAGCCCGCATACCAAACTGATTCGGAGTCATGCAGAATTCATGCACTCACTCCATACTCAACCGAGGAAACACAGATGAAAGCCACTGACAGCCTTGACGTCCGCGAAATCCGCCGCAAGCTCGGCCTGAACCAGTCCCAGTTCTGGTCGAAGATCGGCGTCACCCAGAGCGGCGGCTCCCGCTACGAAAGCGGCCGCAACATTCCGCGCCCCGTCCAGGCTCTGCTGCGCCTGGTTCATATCGAGCAGATCGACATCAACAAGGTCAAGCGTGACGACGTCGACGTCGCCGAGTACCTGAAGACCACCAACCCCGAGCTCTACAAGACCCTCAAGAAAGAAGCGCGCGCCAAGAAGAAAGACCGCTGAGCGGAATGCCGTCCGGCAATCAAGGGCTGACGCGAACCGTCAGCCCTTTTTTTTCGATCCGGCTGGCGATCGCCTGCAGTTCATCCACTGCCAACGGCGAGAGGTGCGTGGCCTCGGGCTGCATCGATTGCCGCGCGATGCCGTAGAGCAACACGCCCTGCAGCTTCGCCACCCCGGCCTGCTCCAGCAACGCAAGGTAGGCGTCAATCTCCGCCTCCGACGGCACCGCATCGTCCCAGCGGAACATGCAGGTCTGCACCCAGGTAGCACACAGTTCGGTGCAGCGTCCCAGATTGCGCGCGACCGAATCGGGCTCAAGCTGCACACCGTTGATGCGCGCCATGGCCTCCGACGTCCCCGCATCCACCTTGAACCATACTTCGCCGCCCGCCTCGCCGAGCCGCCTTACACCTTCCTGCACCCGCGCCTGCGCCAGCAGGCTGCCGTTGGTGATCAGCCGCACGGGCACGGTCTCGTCCAGCCCGAATTCCGCACGCAGGCGCAATACGAGCTCGACCGCCTCCGGGAATACCGTGGCGCTGGTCGGCTCGCCGTTGCCCGAGAAGGCGATGTCCTTGATCACGCGCGCGTCCTCGGGCACGAAACGCTGCATCCAGTCGCCATGCAGCAGATCGGCAAGGAAGCCGCGCAATTCGTCCTCCAGACGAACGAGGTCGATTTCCGGCGCCTTGCCGCGTACCAGCCCGGGCACCTGGCAGTAGGCACAGTGCCAGTTGCAGGCGTTGTTCGGATTGAGGTTGACGCCAACCGACACGCCTCCCGCACGCCGCGACAGCACGGGATAGACGTAGGTCAGCCCCGCAAGGTCACGGTCGTGGTTGCGGACACTCAGGCTACGTGGATGCACCGGGGATGCGGAAGGGGAAATCATCGTCTGCTCAATCACTTGCGGAATATACGGAACGGCCGGCGCGCAGGCTCGATGCTATAATCCGCGCCCTTTGCCAGAGGTCAGCCATGCGCATCACCCGCCGTCTAGAATTCGATGCCGGACACCGGATCCCCGACCACGCCAGCCAGTGCCGCCACCTGCACGGCCACCGCTACGCCATCGAGGTGACGCTGTCGGGTGAAATCATCAAGGCCGACGGGCTTGCGGTCAATGGCATGGTGATGGACTTCGCCGACGTCAAGCGCATCGCCAACGAACTCGTGGTCAGCCAATGGGACCACGCCTTCCTCGTCTACCGTGACGACACGCTCGTGGCAGACTTCCTCGCCGCCGTCCCTGGCCACAAGACCGTCGTGCTCGACGTGGTGCCGACGGCGGAGAACCTGGCGGCGGAAGCCTTCCGCATCCTCGATCCCGCCTATCGCGACACCTACGGCAATCACCTGCGCCTCGAGCGCGTGCGCCTGTACGAAACCCCCAACTGCTGGGCAGACGCGGTTCGCGCCTGAGGGCCGCCGGCATCGTCCGCGAGCGCTGCCGCTCACTCTGACGGCGTCACCCGGTTCGGTCCATATGCGCCGGCCAGGCCGGCAGCCGCCAGCCAAAGACCACGGCCAGCAGCCGCGAGCCGGTCGCTGTGCAGATGCCGGCGATCATCGACAGGTGCGATGCCATGCCAAGGGCGTCGAGCCCAAGGAATACGCTGCAACCGACCACAGCACACAGGGCATAAGGACGGTGGTCGTGGTAGACCTTCGGGATCTCGTTGCACAGCACGTCGCGCAACACCCCGCCGAACACCGCCGTTATCACGCCCATCAGGACCGCCACCAGAGGAGGCATCCCGGCCGCCGATGCGATGGAGGCGCCAGAAATGGCGAACAGGCCCAGGCCGCAGGCATCGGCAAACTCCATCGCTCTTTCCATCAGTCGATGACGGACGGTCTTCACCCACAGTGGCGCCGTCAGTGCAAGCGCGATCACGAGCCACAGGTATTCCTGGTTCTGGATCCAGAACAGCGGCCGGCGATCGAGCAGGATATCTCGCAAGGTGCCGCCGCCGAAGGCCGTGACGAAGGCCACCGAGAACACACCGACGATGTCCATGCGCTTGCGGATCGCCTCGAGCAGGCCGGACATCGCGAACGCGAGCGTACCGCCGACCTCGATCACCAGCAGAATGGTCTCGAACTTCATCTACTCAGCACAGGAAACACGGTCACGCCTCAAGCGGCGGACCGGTGGTTGGCCAAAGAAAAGGCACGCGTCGCACCGCGAGGCGTGCCGCATCTCCCGAGAGGGCTTCGGGTTCAGACCGCGTAGCGACGCAGGCGCTGCGAGAACTCCTGCAACTGCTTGATGCCGCTCTGTTCGGCGCGCGCGATCCAGTCCTGCAACTGGGCCAGCAACTGCTCGCGAGTCGCGTTCGAACGCGCCCAGATCGCCGCCAACTCCTCGCGCATCGTCATCACGGTGCTGAGCGCCTCGCTCTCCTTGACCACCACCTGCAACTGCTGGCGCTGCTCCTCGGCCAGACCACGGTCCTCGCCCGCCAACACCCAACGCTTCAGCGCGCGGGCATCGAAGCGCACGCCGTGCGTGGATTTCAGGCGCTCGATCTCGTCCGCGCACACCCGCTTCAGCGAGCTCATGTAGCGCGTCATCACGTCGTAGCGGTGGGTGACGATCGCCTGCAGGGTATCGAAGTCGGGCACGTGCTTGGCTTCGCCGAAGCGCGGCGTCGGAATCACCTTCTTCGCCTTCGCCAGCCCGAACATCTCCAGGATGCGGATGTACATCCAGCCGATGTCGAACTCGTACCACTTCGACGACAGCTTGGCCGAGGTGGCGAAGCTGTGATGGTTGTTGTGCAGTTCCTCGCCGCCGATGAGGATGCCCCAAGGCGAGATGTTGCGCGAGGCGTCCACGCAGTCGTAGTTGCGATAGCCCCAGTAGTGGCCGATGCCATTGATGACGCCGGCCGCCCAGAACGGGATCCACACCATCTGCACCGCCCAGATCGTCAGGCCGACGGCACCGAATGCGATCACGTCGATCACAAGCATGATCGACACGCCCAGCACCGAACGGCGATAGACATTGCGTTCGAGCCAGTCGTCCGGCGTGCCGTGGCCGTACCGCTGCAGCGTCTCCTGGTTGTTCGCCTCGGCCCGATAGAGTTCGGCGCCTTGCCACAGCACCTTGCGGATGCCCCGCGTCTGCGGGCTGTGCGGATCCTCGGGCGTCTCGCACTTGGCGTGATGCTTGCGGTGGATGGCCGCCCACTCCTTGGTGACCATGCCGGTGGTCAGCCACAGCCAGAAGCGGAAGAAGTGGCTCGGGATGGGATGCAGCTCCAGCGCCCGATGCGCCTGGTGACGATGCAGGAAGATCGTCACCGAGGCGATGGTGATGTGGGTCAGGACCAGGGCCACGACGACGTAGCCCCACCAGGGAAGATCGAACAACCCGGTATACATGCGGATGAATATCCTTGAAAAACAGATAGCTTGATGATTCTACGTGAAGCGCGGAGCGCCCGTCCTAGGGATTACCCTCGTGCGGCCTGACGATGCCGCAGGGCCGCGGCGACGTGTCCCGAGAGTCCTATGCGGCAGTCGAACTCTGACCCGCTCCGGGTCGGCACGTTCCGTGGCGGCCCGCTCAACGCTTGAGCGGCAACGCGGTCACGGCGACTGCATCGCGGCGGTGCTGCAGCCAGTTGTCGCGATAGGCCCGCGCGACCTCGCAATGGCCGCGCAGGATCAGCACGTTCTCAGAGTTCCGGTTCTGTGCCGACCAGGTGAAATTGAACGAGCCCGTGACCACGGCGCAGCCCGGCCCGTCCGCGTCGACGATCAGCACCTTGTTGTGGGCCGCGTTGTACTTGGTCTCCAGCGCCACCGGCACACCCGCCGCGAGCAAGCGTGGCAGGGCATTGCCCTTCTCGCGCCGGTTCATGCGCTCGTCGGCCAGCACCTGCACGTCGACGCCGCGCCGATGGGCCTTCACCATCGCATCGGCGATGCGGCGATTGGTGAAGGCATAGGCCTGCACATGCAGGCTGCGCCGCGCCTGGCCGATCACACGGACCAGCAGCGACTCGGCATCGTCACGTGGCGTGAATGCGACCTCGATCTCGCCGCGACCGGCAAAGCGTTGCGAAGCCTCGACGGACAGCGCCGCAGGCAGCGACGCACACAGAGCGGCCGCCAATGCAAACCGCCCCAGCCCGCGCCGACTGCAGCGATCAGGCACCCGCAACCCGCTCCATCACCGCGGCGAAGAAGCCGTCCGTATCATGGACATGGGGCAGCAGGCGCAGGCGCTCGCCCGTTTCCAGCGTCACGCCCTGCTTGTCCAGCACCTCCTGTGCCGACACTGCGCGGAACTCCGGATGGGCGGCGAGGAAGGCATCGACCACCGCATCGTTCTCCTCCGCGAGCAGGCTGCAGGTCGCATACACGAGACGGCCACCGGGACGCACGAGGCGGGCCGCGGCAGCGAGGATCGCGCCCTGTTTGGCAACCATTTCATCGACGGCCGCGGGCGACTGGCGCCATTTCAGGTCGGGGTTTCGGCGCAGCGTGCCCAGGCCGGTGCACGGCGCATCGACTAGCACGCGGTCGGCCTTGCCGGCGAGGCGCTTCACCTTGGCGTCGTTCTCGTGCGCGATCAGCACCGGATGCACGTTCGAGAGTCCGGCACGCGCCATGCGCGGCTTGAGCTTCGCCAGGCGCTTCTCCGACACGTCGAAGGCATACAGGCGGCCCGTCGAGCGCATCATCGCGCCCAGCTGCAGCGTCTTGCCGCCAGCGCCAGCGCAGAAATCCACCACCAGCTCGCCGCGCTTGGGCTGGACCAGCAGGCCAAGCAACTGGCTGCCTTCGTCCTGCACTTCGAAGCTGCCGTCGAGGAAGAGCGGATGCTTCTGCAGCGCAGGTTTGCCCGCCAGGCGCACCGCCTGCGGCGACAGGGTTCCCGGCTCGGCTACAATGCGGTCCTCGCGCAGGCGCGCGAGCAGCGTGTCGCGGTCGATCTTGAGCACGTTGGCGCGCAGGTCGAGCGGCGCCGGCCTATTCAGCCCCTGAGCCAGCGCCAGCACGCCCTCCTCATCGAAACTGCGCAGCAGGCGCTCGGCAAGCCAGTCGGGCAGATCGGCCCGCTCCGCCAGCGTCGCTTCGCCCAGGCTCACGGCCTTGAGCTTCTCGATCCACTCGCGCTCGGTCGCCGATGCCAGCCCTTCGAAGTTGCGCATCGGCCAGCCTTCGCCACGGGCGAACCAGGCCAGCAGCAGCTCGCGCGGCGTCGCCTTGTCGCCTGCGAGACGGCGCAGCCAGCGCAGCCGGCGCAGCACGGCATACACGGTCTCGGCGATGAAGCCACGGTCACGATGCCCAAGCTCGCGGTTGTCGCGGAAATGCCGCGACAACACGGCGTCGGCAGGAAACTCGAATGCGAGCACGGTGCCGAGGGCCTGGGTCGCCTGGATGAACAGAGCGCGCGAAACAGCGCCTTCGGGGGTCTTGTCAGTCTTCTTCATATCGGTATCAGTTCCTGTAGAGATCGGCCAGCGGGTCGATCTCTTCCTTCAATTCGATCGGTTCGGTGAGCGCAACACCGCCCCCCTCGTCGTCTTCGGCGCTCTTGGTTGGCTCGCCCGCCGGCGTCAGGCGCAACTGGATGGCCTGCTGATCGAGCACCTCACCCTCATCGTCGGCGATACGGATGCGCACCGGCAGCATGCCGTAGCGGCTCGCCAGCCAGATGTCGATCGTCAGGCTGCCATCTTCGGCCTGCGCCCGTAGCCGCAGCGTGTCCAAGCGACCGATAGGCAGGCGCAGCCCCTCCGGCCCCACCACCTCGAGCAAGGCCGGCTTGGCACTCTTGTTGGTCAGCACCGTCAGCGTCGCCGGCAGACCGTTGGCACCGACGATGCCGACCTGATGCCACAGGCTCAGCACGTCCTGATCGCCCGGCAGGATGCGCGCCGTGCGCGGCGCACGATTGCCGCGGCGGATCGTCGCCTCGCCGGCCTCCCAGTCGAAATCGACCGCATCCGATGCGCGGCCGCGTTGTTCTACGGTGAAGCGCTGGGGGCGCAGGCCGCGGTCGCCCACCTCGCCTTCGCTGCGCTGCGTGTACTGGAAGCTGCGCATCAGCGCCGCCACGCCGGTGGTCTTCAGCTCGACCCGCATGTCGTAGCGCCGGGTGTCGTGCGACCACTGGTGGGTCGCCTGCCCGACCTCGAAGCCCTTGTCGCCCATCATCACGCGATAGACGATGCGCCCCTCGCGCGGCCAGCCGTCCGCATCTGCTACGTCGAAGGCCGCACCGGCCATCGGATCGAGGTTCGGGACTGTCGGCACGAGCGCTGCCGGCGTCGGCAGGTCGGCCATGACGGGCGTAGTCTCGACAGCGGGCACGGCCAGCGCCACCTGCACGGGTTCGGGCGGCGCAATGGCCGCTGGCGCCGGCTTGGCTACGGGCTTGGCGACTGGCCTGGATCTGGGTTTCGGGGCCGGCGCGACCGGCGGCGCACTGGGCGCCGGCGTCTCGGCAAGCGCCGCCGGTGGAGGGACGACTGGTGGCGGAGGCGGCACGATCAGGCGCGCCTGCATGAAAGGCTCCGGCAACTCCGGTTCGACCGTCGGCGACAGGTTCAACTCGGCCCCGCCCAGCAGCGCGACATGCGCCACAAGCGAGATGCCAAGCGCGGCCAGGCCGTAACGGTCGATCACCGGTCCAACTCCTCAATCCAGCGCAGGCACGGTGCAGCCCACGGCATGGTCATCCTCGCCCGCGAGGTGGACGCGCCCCTGCCCGTCCACACTCAGGCGGCCATCGACGAACCAGCGCACGGCCTGCGGATAGATGCAGTGCTCCTGCGCCAGCACGCGCGCCGCCAGGCTCGCCTCGTCATCGCCGGGCAGTACCGGCACCACAGCCTGGACGATGATCGGGCCGCAGTCGAGCGTCGCCGTCACGAAATGCACGGTCGCGCCATGCACGCGCACGCCCGCCTCGAGCGCGCGCCGGTGGGTGTGCAGACCAGGAAAGGACGGCAGCAGCGAGGGGTGGATGTTGATCAGGCGGCCGTCGTAGCGGCGCACGAAATCGTCGGTCAGCACGCGCATGAAGCCGGCCAGCACGACGAGGTCGGGCCGGTAGCCGTCGATGCATTCGGCCAGAGCCAGGTCGAATGCGGCGCGATCGGCGTAGGCCTTGTGATCGACCACTGCGGTCTCGATGCCGTGTTCGGCGGCAAACGCCAGCCCGCTGGCGTCGGGACGGTTGCTGATGACCGCGGCGATGCGGGCACCGGGAATGGCGGCGTCAACGATGGCCTGCATGTTGCTGCCGCGGCCGGATACGAGAATGACGATGGACTTCATCTGGAAAATTTGAATGAAACGCCCGCGCACCTTCAATACACAGGCAGAAAGACCGCGGTGGTCAGGTTCTGGACAACGCGCGTCACCGTGCGTTCGGTCTCTTCCTCGACCACATCGGACAGCACATCGAGCAGACCGACGATGCGGCCGAATTCGCGCTCGAAGCTGAGGTTGGACGATTCGCCGAGTTCGTTAGACAGCAACAGCAGCTGTCCCTGCCCGTCACGGGCGGTCGCCAGCTTCCAGGCTGCGATCTCAACGTTGCGGGCCGCATTGTAGAGGTGCTGGGGCTCGAGATCATCCAGAAGGTAAAAAACTTCGCGATCGCCGAAGGCGGACTGCACCATGCTTCCCAGCCCGACGATCAGCGCCTGCACACGGTCGCCGCGGAACTCCGGGTGCAGGGCGACATGCAAGGCATCGAGATCGCGCCGGTTGCCGAGCGATTCGAAACGCCAGCGGTGCTGCTCGTCGAAGATGCGCGAGATCGCCGCTTCGGCGCTCGGCGCGCCGGTCTTGCGCCATTCGCGGGGGTTGCGCTTGTAGAGCTTGTCGGCCAGGCGGCGCAGGCTCGCGAAGATGTGCTGCTGGTGCGTTTCGGCCACGCGGTTGATGTCGGTCTTGATCAGCTGCCGCGGATCGAAGCCGCGCTCGCGCTTCGCATTCGGCGCCGTGCCCGGCGTGGAGCAGCCAGCCAGCGCAACGACGGCTGCCACGACCAGCCCTGCACACAGCCACGCCAGGGGGCGGCGATCGACCTTCAACGCGAGTGAAGTCTTGCGCATGCGCATCATCCCGGCAGGTGCTCTGACCGCATCATACCGGAAGCTCCCGCCGCAACCGCAGCAAGCCCGCAACGTATAATCGCGCCCTTCCCGACCGCGGCCTTCCACCCATGTCCGTCATCCATCGCCTGTCCGACCTGCTGGTCAACCAGATCGCCGCCGGCGAGGTCGTCGAGCGCCCGGCCTCGGTCCTTAAGGAAGTGCTGGAGAACGCGGTCGACGCCGGTTCGCGCGCCATCGAGGTGCAGCTGGAACAAGGTGGCGTGCGCCGCATCCGCGTCGCGGACGACGGCTGCGGCATCGACCGCGACGACCTCGAACTGGCACTGGAACGCCACGCGACGAGCAAGATCGCCACGCTGGACGACCTCGAACACGTCGGCACGATGGGTTTTCGCGGCGAGGCGCTGGCCGCCATCGCGGCCGTGGCGCGCACCTCGATCACCAGCCGCGCAGCCGGCGCCAGTCACGCCTGGCGCATCGACGGCAGCGACCGCAGCCTGACACCGGCCGCGCTGAACCAGGGCACGGTGGTGGACGTCGCCGACCTGTATTACAACACCCCGGCACGGCGCAAGTTCCTCAAGACCGAAGGCACGGAATACGCTCACTGCGACGACATGTTCCGCCGCGTGGCGCTGGCCCGGCCCGATATCGGCCTGCAGCTGTCGCACAACGGCCGCGTCATCCACCGCCTGCCTCCGGGTAGCCCGGCGACGCGAGTCGCGGCCCTGATGGGCGACGACTTCCTGCAGCATGCGCGCGAGGTTTCGGCCGAGGGAGGGGTGCTGCGCCTGACGGGCTTCGCCTCGCTGCCGGCCTACTCGCGCGCCAGCCGGGATGCGCAGTTCTTCTTCGTCAATGGCCGCTTCGTGCGCGACAAGCTGCTGACCCACGCGGTGCGCGAGGCCTACACCGACATCCTGCATGGCAGCCGCCATCCCGCTTACGTGCTGTTCCTCGAGCTCGATCCCGCCGGCGTGGATGTCAATGTCCATCCGGCCAAGATCGAGGTCCGCTTCCGCGAGTCGCGCGCGGTGCACCAGTTCGTCTATCACGCCCTCAAGCGCGTGCTGGCCGAATCGGGCGCCGGACGCATCGAGGCCGAACCGGCCGCCGCGCAACCTGCGGCGGGTGCGGGCTTCGGCATCGCTGCCAACACCGCCACTTATCCCGTTGCCGGCGGGCATACGAACACAGCGTCGCCGCCCCCGGCAGGCGGACGCTCCTGGGGCGCCGCGCCCCCGCAACAAGGCCAGCTCGCGATGGATTCCGCCAGCCGCGCCTATCTGGATTTCGCCGCCCGGGCACAGACCCCGCTTTCGGGCACCGCGAACGTGGCCGCCCCGCCACTGCCGGATGGCGACGGCGCGCCGCCGCTTGGGTTCGCGCTGGCCCAGCTGCACGGCGTCTACATCCTGGCGCAGAATCGCACCGGCCTCGTGCTGGTCGACATGCACGCTGCGCACGAGCGCATCCTTTACGAGAAGCTCAAGACCGTGCTCGACGGCCGGCCTTCGGTGCAGCGCCTGCTGATCCCCGCGGTGTTTTCCGTCGGCCCCAAGGACATGGCGGCAGCAGAGGAATGTGCCGACGTGCTCGCCGGCATGGGCTTCGACGTGGGCGCGGCCGGCCCGCAGGAGCTGGCGGTGCGCAGCGTGCCGGCACTGCTCGCCAACGCCCCGGTGGCCGAGTTGATGCGCAAGCTGCTCGAGGAGCTGCGCGAGTTCCCGGCGTCCGAGGTCGTCACCGCGCGCCGCAATGAACTGCTCGCCACCATGGCCTGCCATGGCGCGGTGCGCGCGAATCGTCAGCTGACGCTTCCCGAGATGAACGCGCTGCTGCGCGACATGGAAGCCACCGAGCGCGCCGACCAGTGCAACCATGGCCGCCCGACCTGGACGCAGCTCACGATGGCCGACCTCGACCGCTTCTTCATGCGCGGCCAGTGATCGCGCCGCGCCGTCTGGATCAAAGCTTGTAGATCAGCGCCGCAAGCGCGACCACCGCCACCGTTGCCCAGCCGATCCGGTCCACATAGGTACGCAGCACGCTTTCCATGCGTGCGCCGCCCCACGCCATCAGGCCGGCAACGAGAAAGAAGCGCGCCCCCCGCCCGATGAAGGACGCCAGCGTGAATGGCAGCAAGGCCATCGACGCCACGCCGGCAGCGATGGTGAACACCTTGTAAGGGATCGGCGAGAAGCCGGCGATGAAGATCGCCCAGAAGCCCCAGGCGTCGAACCACGCCACCGCCTGTTCGTAGGCGCCCCAGTAGTTCGAGCCGCGCAGCCAGGGCTCGATCGCGTCGAAGGCAAAATATCCGATCAGATAGCCGAACAGGCCACCTGCCACCGAGGTCAGCGTCGTAAGCAGAGCGAACCACCAGGCGCGCCGGGGGTTCGCCAGGCTCATCGGCGCCAGCATCACATCGGGCGGAATCGGAAAGAACGACGACTCGGCAAAACTCAGGCCGCCCAGCAACCAGGGCGCGCGCGGGTGGCGCGACCAGCGCATCGCCCGTTCGTACAGCGGCGAAAAAATCTTCACGTCACGTATTCCCTGAAACATTCTCGACCTCGCACCCGGTCGAGCGCGAGGGCGCAATGATACCCGCACGCCCCTGCCAGCGATGCATTCCACCTTGCCATGCAAAACGAGTTGCGCAATGACGGCGCAGTGGCCAGAATCCTGCGTTCGACCCAATCGCCTCGTTTTGGGGCACTGACGTGTCAGCCACCATGCCGATCCGCTTCTTCAAGCCCTTCTCCCTGCGACTGGTCCTGATCGTGCCCTATGTGGTGCTCGTCATCGGCCTTGCGATCGCGATTGGCATGCTTTCCTATTCGGCGGGCAGCCAGGCCGTCGCGACGGTGTCGTCACATCTGCTGCTGGAGACCGTCGGGCGCATCGCCCAGGCGGTCGACCGCCACATCGTCGGCTCCAGTGCCGTACTCGAGACAGCCTTCCCGACCGGCGTGCCGGCGCCGCAGTCCATCGAGTCGGACTTCCACGAGATCCGCAGCCGCTTCTGGGTCGCCACCACGCTGCACACCGACCCGAACAACTATGTCTATTTCGGCAACGAGGCGGGCCAGGGCCTGGGGTTGTTCCGCCATACCGCCGACGAGGTCGAGCTGCGCATGAAGTTGCGCCCCGACGAGCACAGGGCCATCTACACCTTCAGCGGCATCGACGGCCCGCTGCAGTTCCAGCGCCGCGAAGCCAACCTGTTCGACCCCCGCACACGCCCCTGGTACGCCGACGGCAAGCGCAACAACGGCCATACCTGGACCTCGGTCTACATCGACTTCGGCACCCGCCAACTCGTCGCCACGCGCGCGCGCCAGGTTCATACCGCGAGCGGCAGCTTCGACGGCGTCGTCGCGACGGACGTGTCGCTGAAGGCCCTCAACGACTTCGTCGGACGCCTGAAGGTGTCGCCCAATGGCGTCGCCTTCATCATCGAACCGGACGGCAATCTCATCGCCTCGTCAGCCAGCCGCAACGTCGTCACCCTGCCCGATGGCAGCAGCGGTCGCCTCAACGCGGGCCGCAGCGATCATGGCCTGCTCAAGGCCGCTTACGACACCGTGCAGGGGCGCATCGCCGCGCGCGACGACAAGGACCTGCCGCGCGTATTCGACTTCCACACCGCTGACGGCAGCCTCGTGCATGCGGCATTTGACCGCATCCGCGATGACGCCGGGCTCGACTGGGTGATGATCGTCGCGATGCCCGCCAGCGACTTCCTCGGCGGCGTACGCGAGAACGTCAGCCGGACCATCATCCTCGCGACGCTGGCCGTGCTGTTCGCGATCTTCATCGGCCTCAGCATCCTGGGCTGGGTCTCGGACGATCTGCGCCGCCTGACCGAGGCGGCCCGGCGCGTGGGCAATGGCGAACTCGACGCACCGGTCGGCATCGAGCGCCGCGACGAGATCGGGGCACTGGCCCGCAGCTTCGAGACCATGCAGAACCGCCTGCGCACCGACCGCCTCACCGGGCTCGCCAACCGCGAAGCCTTCATGGACCAGTTGCGCCGGCGCATCGACACCGCGCGCGAGGATCGCCGCAAACACGGTCTGGGCGTGCTGTTCATCGACCTCAACGGCTTCAAGGCGATCAATGACACCTACGGCCACGACGCTGGCGACCGGGCATTGCAGGAAATCGGCCGGCGCCTGTCGGACCATGTGCGTGAGAACGACCTCGTCGCGCGCTACGCCGGGGACGAGTTCGTGATCCTGCTCGACCCGGTGGACGATCGCAGCAGCCTGTTGAGCGTGCGCAGCCATATCGAACGGAGCCTGCGCGAACCGCTGGAATCCATCGGCAGCCCGCACAGTCCGGTAACGAGTGGCGGCGCCGTCGGCGCAGCCCTGTTCCCCGAGGACGGCGACGAGGCCGAGGGTCTGCTGAAGAGCGCCGACCGCGCCATGTATGCAGACAAGCATGGCGAAGCGGGAACGACCTGAAGCCACGCGGCAAATTCTCCTGTCAGGTTTTTCAGCCCCGTCCGACTTGAAGGGTACGCGCGCTTCGTTGCCTGCCTTCCCCGCGGGAGAGATCTGATAGTAAGGCGAAGCGCGCACCATGATCGGCACGACCGAGGAGATTTCTTGCTGGCGCAGAAGATGGATTTTGAACAACTCGCACGCGACTTTCGCCCGCCGATGCTGCGCTTTGCACAACTGCATCTTCCGCGTCGCGAAGATGCGGAGGACGCGGTACATGACGTGCTCACGGCAATGCTCGCCACCGACTGGAGCAAGGTGAGCGAGGGTGGGATCAGGACCTATCTGTTCGGCATCCTGCGTCACAAGATCACCGACCGCCTGCGTCACAAGTACCGCGGTGAGATCGCATGCGGCGAGGTGTTCGAGGATGATCTCGATGACATGCTGTTCACGACTCGCGGACACTGGTCGACCGGGGTTGCCCCCGGCCTGTGGAGTTCCCCCGACGGGCAGCTTGAAACCGAGCAGTTCTTCGCCGTCGTCGATCTCTGCGTCAACAGGCTCCCGCCGAAACCGGCCCGCGTGTTCAGCATGAGGGAGTTCCTCGAATGCGAGGCCGGGGAGATCTGCAACGTGCTCGGCCTGACGCAGGCAGACTACTGGCAGTGCATGAGCCGGGCACGCAAGCAGTTGCAGTTGTGCCTGAACCAGCGCTGGTTTGGAGGACGCACATCGTGATGACGTGCAAGGAATACATTTTCAAGCTGACATCGGGACAACTCGTCGACGCCGGCCTCATCGAGCGCTTCTGGGCCGGACAGCACCGACTCATGTGCCGTCGGTGCCGCACCTTTACCACCAACGACGAGAAGCTGGGCAAGGCAGTACGCGCCTACAGGGCCCACCTCGACGGCGCTCCGAAGGAGTGACCGGGCCGCTCAAGGCAGCTCGCGAACTCGCACGAACACCGGGAAGCGCGGCAGTCCGCCGCCCGTGAGTTCGCGGTAGCGATAGGTCACCTCACTGCCGACCGCCGGCGGATTACGCCGGTCCGCGTCGCTCAGACCGGTGCCGATGCGAAAGCGCCGGCCGTCCGGCCTTTCCACCTCGAGCGCGCCAACCACCTTGGCGTATTTGCCGCGCCCCGGCAGATGCCCGACGACGCGGGCCTCCGCATCGAGGAAGGGCGTCAGCTTGAGCAAGGCCTCGCTGCGGCCGTTATCCCAATGCGCGTCGGCCCGATGCAGCATCAGCCCTTCGCCACCCGCCGCAAGGACTGTGTCGAGCGTTGCCGCGAGCGACGCGGCATCGGCGACGCGGAACTGGGGAACAACCTGTAGCCACGGCAGCTCGGCCCCCTCGACGATGCGTTGCAGGCGCACCAACCGCTCGCCGAAGGTCCCGGCGCCGCCCGGGGTATCGAACACCATGTAACGCACCGAACGCCAGCCGGCCTCGTCCACCGCCTCCCGCCGCACGAGACCCGACAAGGCCTCGAAACGTCCGCGCCCGAGCCACAGCTCGCCATCGAGCGGCACGTCAGGCAGGGCAGCAACGAACCAGCCCGGCGCCGGAATCGAGCGGCCGCTGCGAAAGCGCAGGCGCCGCCCGTCCCAGCAGGCACGCACGCCGTCGAGCTTTTCGCTGACCCAGTAGCGGGCCGGATCGAGTCCTTCGCGCCAACGACCGGCGAGCATGGCAGCGGGCGGAACGTCGTCGCCGGCGATGCCGGGATGGATGAACGCAAGGCCCGCGCAAATGATGGTGCGCAGCGTGCGACGACGTGCTGGAGAGGGGTGGAGGAGCTTCATCTGGCGCTTATGGGGCGGGAACAGGCAGCGCCATAATAATGTCATTTCCATAACCAGATCAGCTTCGGGCGCAAATCGCCTCGCCCGCCCCTGCCCCTTCCCCGCCGGAAAGCGGATAATCCGCGGCGCCTGCCATGAACACCCGAACCGTGACCGACGCTACGTCCTCCCTGCCCCCCGCCCTGCTGCTGATGGGACCCACCGCCAGCGGCAAGACCGCCTGCGCGCTGGCGCTTGCCCGGGCGCTGCCGATCGAGATCATCAGCGTCGACTCCGCGCTCGTGTATCGCGACATGGACATCGGTACGGCCAAGCCGAGCGCGGCGGAACGGGCGAGTTGCCCACACCACCTGATCGACATCGTGTCGCCGGAAGAGGCCTATTCGGCAGCGCGCTTCCGCGCCGACGCCGTGCATCTGATGGCCGAGATCACCGCCCGCGGCAACATCCCGCTGCTGGCCGGCGGCACCATGCTGTACTTCAAGACCCTGCGCGATGGGCTCTCCGACCTGCCGCCGGCCGATGCCGAGCTGCGCCGCGCCATCGACGAGGACGCCGCCGCACGCGGCTGGCCGGCGCTGCACGCCGAGCTTGCGCGGCTCGACCCCGACGCCGCCGCCCGACTCGAACCGAGCGACGCCCAGCGCATCCAGCGCGCGCTCGAGATCGTGCGCCTCACCGGTCGGCCCCTGGCCGAAAGCTACGCCCGCAAGGAAGATGACGCCCTGCCCTGTCGCCTGCTGCCGATCGCGCTTGCGCCCTCCGACCGCAGCGTGCTGCATGTGCGCATTGCCGAGCGCTTCGACGCCATGCTGCATGCCGGCTTCGTCGACGAAGTGCGCCAACTGCGCCGCAACTACCACCTGACGCCGGACATGCCCTCGATGCGCTGCGTCGGGTACCGCCAGGCCTGGGAGTACCTGGATGGCGACATCGGCTACGACGAGCTGCGCTTCAAGGGCATCGCCGCCACGCGCCAGCTGGCCAAGCGCCAGCTCACCTGGCAACGTCAGTTCCGCGAGACCTGGCCAGGCTTCGTCGAAGTCGACTGCCTGCGGCCCGACCTCGCCGACGCGGTCGGCCACGCCGCGCTCAGGCTGCTGGGCCGATAGGCGCCTGCCACCCGACAAACCACCCGCAAGGAATCACGAACATGGACCAGCAGATCATCGACGACATCAACCAATGGCTGGACGAAGTGGTCATCGGCCTCAACCTCTGTCCCTTCGCTGCCAAGCCGCGGCGCGAAAAGCGCGTGCGCATCGCCATCAGCCATGCCACCGACGAGGAAGCCCTGCTCAACGACCTGCAGGCCGAGCTCGAGCGCCTGTCCGACACCCCGGTCGAGGAACTGGAAACGACCTTGCTGGCGATCCCCGACATGCTCGAGAACTTCGAGGACTACAACGACTTCCTCGACGCGGTCGACCTGTGGGTGGAGCAGTTCGGCTGGGAAGGCGAGCTGCAGGTGGCCAGCTTCCATCCGCAGTACCAGTTCGCCGACACCGAGGCCGACGAGCCCGGCAACCTGACCAACCGCTCGCCTTGGCCGATGCTGCACATCATTCGCGAGGAAAGCCTGGAACAGGCCGTCGACCACTACCCCGACGTCGAGGGCATCCCCGAGCGCAACATCAAGCGCATGGAGGCACTGAGCAAGGACGAGAAGCGCAAGCTCTTCCCCTACCTGTTCGGCTGAAACCTGCCCATTCTGGGACCTTGGCCGGTCGCGGACGAAGGAGTAGAGTAGCTGCAACGAATCCGGTTTTACCTACCATTCAACAACCGGAGTGCGCCTATGTTCCCTGAGTACCGCGACCTGATCACCCAGCTCAAGACCACCGATCGTCACTTCCTGCAGTTGTTCGACAAGCACAACGCGCTCGATCAGCAGATCAAGAATATCGAGACGCATATCGAGCACGCCACGCATGAAGAGGTCGAAGTCCTGAAGAAGCAGAAACTGCTGCTGAAGGACCAGATGTACGCGATCCTGAAGAAAGCCGAATCCCCCGCCTGAGGATCCGGCAAGCGAAGGACGGCAGGTTTGCCGAGACGCCCCCCGAAGCCAGATGGCTGCCCGGGGGCTTTTCGTTTCCGCAGCGCGCTCAGGTTTCAACGCCGGCCGGCTTCACGTCCAGCTCCATCGCCTCGCGCTGCCTGCGCGCCAGCAGCGAATACACCGTCGGCACCACGAACAGCGTGAAGAAGGTCCCCAGCAGCAGGCCGCCGACGATCACCCAGCCGATCTGCTGGCGGCTCTCTGCCCCCGCACCGGTCGCCAGCGCGAGCGGCACCGAGCCCAGCACCATCGCCCCGGTCGTCATCAGGATCGGGCGCAGGCGCAGCACCGAGGCCTCGATCACCGCGTCCACCAGCTCGCGCCCCTGCTCGCGCAACTGGTTGGCGAACTCGACGATCAGGATGCCGTGCTTGGTGATCAGGCCCACGAGCGTCACCAGGCCAATCTGGCTATAGACGTTGAGCGTGCCGCCGGTCAGCCACAGCGCGCCGAGCGCACCGGTCATCGACAGCGGCACCGTCAGCATGATGATGAAGGGGTCGCGAAAACTCTCGAACTGCGCTGCGAGCACCAGATAGATGAAGGCCAGCGCCAGCATGAAGACCAGCGCCAGGCTCGCCGAGCTGGTGCGGAACTCGCGCGACTGCCCGTCATAGTCGGTGGCGTAGCCCGCCGGCAGGATGCGCGCCGCGGTCTGGTCCATCCACTGCAGGGCCTCGCCCAGCGCGTAGTCGGGCGCGAGGTTGGCCGAGATCGTCACCGAGCGACGCTGGCCGAAGTGGTTGAGCTCGCGCGGCGCCACCGCCTCGCTCACCTTCACCACGTTGGCCAGCGGCACCATCTCGCCATTGCGCGCACGCACGAAGATGTCGCGGATGTCACGCGGATCGGCCCGGCTGGCGGCGGCGACCTGCACGATCACGTCGTACTGCTCGGCATCCTGCTTGTAGCGGGTGACCTGGCGGCCGCCGAGCATGGTCTCGAGCGTACGGCCGATGACGTCGACCGGCACGCCGAGATCGGCCGCGCGGTCGCGATCGACTTCGACGGAGAGTTCCGGCAGGGTCAGCTTGAGGTCGGTGTCGGGCGAGATGAAGCCCGGGTTGTTGCGCATCTCGTCGAGGATCAGCTCGGTATAGCGGGCCAGTTCGTCGTAGGACTCGGAGGTCGACACCACGAAGCTCAGCGGCCGCGAGCGCGGACTCTGGCCGAAGGATGCCGGCATCACCGGGAAGGCATTCACGCCGGGAATCGCCCTCAGCTTCGGCCCCAGTTCCTCCGCGATCTGCGCCGCACCGCGTTCGCGCTCGCCCCAGTCGGTGAAGCCGACGAAGGAAATACCCTGCGAGACCGTCGGATTGCCCGCGATGACCAGATAGCGGTCCACCTCGGGCAGGCCGGCATAGATGTCCTCGAGTTCGCGCGCATAACGTCCCATGTAATCGATCGTCGCCCCTTCCGGGCCGCTGAAGATGCCGATCACGCGGCCGCGGTCCTCCTGCGGCGCGAGTTCGGTCTTCAACTGGCCCATCAGCAGCACCGAGGAGCCGGCGACCAGCGCGAACACCAGCATCACCAGCCAGCGCGCCTTCAGCGCCGCCGCCAGCACGCCACGGTAGCCCTCGGTCATCCAGTTCAGGAAGCGCTCGATGCCGTTGTAGATCGGGCCGTGCCTGGGCTCGTGGCGCAGCAGCTTCGAGCACATCATCGGCGACAGCGTCAGCGCCACGAAGCCGGACACGATCACTGCGCCGGCCAGCGTCAACGCGAACTCGGTGAACAGCTTGCCGGTGCGCCCGGTCATGAAGGCGACCGGCGCATACACGGCAGCCAGCGTGATCGTCATCGCCACCACCGCGAAGCCGATCTCCCTGGCGCCCCTGAAGGCCGCGGCCACCGGTTCCATGCCCTCCTCGACGTGGCGGTAGATGTTCTCCAACACCACGATCGCGTCGTCCACCACAAGGCCGATCGCCAGCACCAGCGCGAGCAGCGTCAGCGTGTTTATCGAGAAGCCGAACGCGAACATCAGCGTGAACGCGCCCACCAGCGACACCGGGATCGTCACCAGCGGCACCAGCATCGCGCGCCAGTTGCGCAGGAAGAACAGGCACACGCCCGCCACCAGCAGCACCGCCTCCCAGATCGTGGCAAACACCGCGTCAATCGAGCGCTCGATGAACACCGTGGTGTCGTTGGCGATGGTCATCGACATGCCCTCGGGCAGCTCGCTCTCGAGCCGCGGCAGCATCTCGACCAGCCCCTGCTTGAGATCGAGCGGATTGGCCGTGGCCTGCTTGATGAGACCGATCGAGATGGAGGGCCTGCCCATGAAGCGCACCGACGTACGCTCGTTCTCGGGCGCCACCTCGACGCGGCCGATGTCGCGGATGCGCACCGGATAGTCGGCGGCGTTGGCCGGCTGGCGCACCACCACGGCCTCGAATTCGTCCACCTGGGCCAGATCGGTGCGCGCCACCACCGCGAATTCGCGCTGACTGCTTTCGATGCGGCCAGCGGGCAGCTCGACGTTCTGGCCACGGATCGCGTTCTCGATCTCCTGCACGGTGAGGCCGAAAGCCGCCAAGCGGTCGCGATCGAGCCAGATCCGCATCGAATAGCGGCGCTCGCCGAACACCCGCGCATCGGCCGCGCCTGGCAGGGTCTGCAGCCTGGGCTTGATGATGCGGCTGGCGAAATCGCTCATCTCCAGTGGCGAATGCCGGTCGGACGAGAAGGCGACCCAGATGATCGGGTTGGCGTCGGCCTCGACCTTGGCGATCACCGGTTCGTCCACGTCATCCGGCAACCGGCGCCGCACGCGCGACACCCGGTCGCGCACGTCGGCCGCGGCACTGTCGGCGTCGCGCTCGACCCGGAAGCGGATGGTGATCTGGCTGCGCTCGGAGCGGCTGATCGAGGACAGCACGTCCACGCCCTCGATGCCGGCCAGCGAATCCTCCAGCGGCTTCGTCACCTGCGACTCGATGATCTCGGCGCTGGCGCCGGTATAGGTGGTATCGACGGTCACCACCGGCTCGTCGATGTTGGGATACTCGCGCACCGTCAGCCGCGAGTAGGACATCAGCCCCACCAGCAGCACCAGCAGCGACAGCACGGTGGCAAACACCGGGCGCTTGATGCAGATCTCGGAAATGACCATCGTCGCGGCTTCCTGTAGCTCGTCGGGCCCGGCGCTCAGCGCGCGGCAGCCGCGGTGTTCTGCGGCGCCTGCAGCACCTTCACGGGCGCACCGTCGCGCAGCTTGAGCTGCCCGGCGGTCACCACCTGCTCGCCCGAGGCAAGCCCGCTGACGATCTCGACCACCGCCTCGCGCCGCACGCCTGTCGTCACATTCACTCGTTGTGCCTTGTCATCCGCCACACGGTAGACGAACTGCACGTTGCCCGGCGCCGGCACCAGCGCCGCCTCGGGCACCACCAGCACGTCGGGCCGCTCGGCCAGGATGAGGCGCACACGGGCGAACACGCCCGGCCGCAGCCGCCCATCCGGATTGGGCAGACTTGCGCGCAGGCGTACGGCGCGCCCCTGCGCATCGACCAGCGGGTCGATCGCATCCACGCGCGCGGCAAAGGTCTCGCCCGGCAGCACGTCGCTGGCCAGTTCGAGCGACTGACCCGGCTTCACGCGGTCCAGGTACAGCTCTGGCAGGCGAAAATCCACCTTCAGCGTGGCGATGTCCTCCAGGTTGATCAGCGCGTCGCCGTCCTTCACGAAATCGCCGGGACTCACGCTGCGGATGCCGACCACGCCGGCAAAGGGCGCGCGGATCTGCGTGCGCTCGAGCCGGGCCTGCGCCAGCGCCACGCCTGCCCGCGCCAGCTCCAGCTCGGCGCGGGCGTTGTCACGGCTGCTCTGGCTGACGAACTTGCGCGCGAACAGGTCTTCGGTGCGGCCGAAATTGGCCTCTGCCAGCGTCAGCTTGGCGCGCGCCTGTTGCAGCTCAGCGCGCTGCACGGCGGCGTCCAGTTCGACCAGCACCTCGCCGCGTTTCACCGCCTCGCCATCGCGAAAGGCGATGCGCGAGATCCGCCCTGCCACCTCCGGTCGCAGCACCACCGATTCGTTAGACACCAACGAGCCCACCGCCGTCACATCGTCGGCCATCGCGCGCGCCGCCACCAGCGCCACCTCCACCGGGACCGGCGCATTCTGGCCCGCGCCGCCCCCTGCCTGCTGTGGCACCGCGCTGCGGCTACCTGGCTGGTTGGCGTACCAGGCGTAAGCCACCAGGCCGGCAAGACCGATGACGCACAGGGCGATGACGAGGGGACGACGAGAGGACATGGCGATCCGCTTGGGCTACGAAAAGGGGAAACCCCGCGATTGTCACACAGGGTGGCGAGACGGCGCTGAAGGCTGACAGCGCACGCGGGCCGCGAGTTCATGGACCGGCGAAAATCGAACTGTCCAGAGGTCTCCGGGCATTCGCAGATCGGCCATGACGGCGCCCAGCGCCCCTAGTCACGGGATTCGGCGGTCCTCTCAGGCGAGTCGTACTCCAGCAGCTGCAGGGTGCGTACGTCCCGTTCGCCGCCGTAATACTTGTCCAGCACTGCACTGAAGCACGAGTCGCCATCCGCAACCGCGTCGAACAAGCTCATGCAAGAGCGCAGCTTGAGCACGTCGGGGTAGCCGAAGATCTCCGCCGCCGAACGCCCGTGCAGGTCGAGCAAGCGCTGCGCGCACTCACGCAGGCGGGCACCCAGAGTCGGATGTGCGAGGTAGGCTCGGGCCTCCGCGCAACTACGGATGCCGTAGAACCACGCCGTGGGGCTGTTGCCGAGCCCGGCCAGTTGCGGGAAAACGAACCACATCCAGTGCGAACGCTTGGACCCCGCACGCAACTCGGCGAGGGCCTCGTCGAACACGGCCGCCTGCGCCGTCACGAAGCGCTCGAGATCGAAAGGATCGGCATCGCCTGCCGCACGCCCGTCCGTCGTCATCGCCGTTCTCCACGCAGACTCGCACCGGCTTCGGTGCGAGCGATGTCAGTTCCAGTGCCCTCAGCGCAGCTGCTCGCCCAGCCGGTTCAAGTCGGCATCGCGCAGATGCGTCAGCAGTGCGCTGCCATCGGGCGCGACGCGGAACTCGCCCCAGCGGGCCGCCTCGTAGCGGTCGGCCGTGCCCTCCTGGAAGAAGAAGGCATTCGGGCCGATCGTCGGGCGCCCGTCCCGCTGCCGGATGCGCATCGCCACGGCCTCGCCGGCGGGCCGCTTGTCGGACATGCCCGCCAGGCGCGCGCGATCCTGCACGTCCAGCGTGAGCACCGCATAGCGAGCAGGTGTCGCGCGTCGCGCAGGGTCCGGCGCCGCCAGCTCGTTATCGATGGCGAAGCGCAGCGCCATGTAGTCGCCCTGCATCAGCGAGCGCGGATCCACCGGAGCCAGTTGCACCAGCACGACGCGACCCTGCGCCAGGGTCTGCTCCCTGTCGTGGATGGCCTTCGACGCCGCACCCAGCACCAGGGCAAGCGCCGCGAGGATGGCGGCAGGAACGTGGCCTGCAGGCTTCATGACACGTCTCCCGGATTCAAGCGCCGCAACCCGCTGCGCACGGCCAGCAGGGCCACGCCCCCCAGCGCCAGCAGGCCCGACTTGTGCAGCAGGCTGACGTCCATCAGATAGTAGAACTCGCCAACGTAGAGCACGGCCGCCAGCAGCGCGAACGCGGCGAGCGTGCGCTGGCTGGCCTGGAATGCAGCAAGGAACACGATCGCAGCCACGATCAGCCCCGGCGCGGCCTGGAACGCCAGCACCCACAGCAGCGCCACCACCGCGACCGTCAGGCGCAAGCGTTGCGACACGCCCCGCAACAGATATGCGCCCAGGGCAAACAGCACCAGCGCAGACCCCGTCGCCAGCCAGCCCATGCCGCCGGCAAAGCCGGCATGGCCGACAAAGGCAGCCGCCCACGCATCGCCCCGCGCCAGCCTCAGAATGGCCGGCAGGGCCAGCGCAGCCACGCCCGCCGCCAGCATCAGCGCGCCAAGCAGTCCGCCGCGCGGATGCGCCGTCCAGCGCGGGCGCGTCACGCACGACCACGCCACGCCCGCTGCCAGTGCCACGCCCAGAGCCTCGACGCCCGGACCGGTACCGACCAGCACGCCGACGTCAAAGATCAGGATCAGGCCGCACACCACCCGGTGCAAGCGACTCGCACGCGGCAACAGCATCGCCCCCGTCACCAGCACCCCGAAGCCCGCCAGCTGTCGCTGGTTATCGAACACCAGGTCCCAGCGATCCCCCAGGGCCCACACCAGCAGGCCCTGCCCCGCAAGGGAGAACGCCAGCGCCATCTGGTTGGTGAACAGGCCGTCGCGGCGGAACAGCCAGATGGCCGTCGCGCACAGCAAGGCTCCCGCCACGCCGCGCACCAGCGCCGTGGTGCCGAATCCGGCCAGCGGCAGCGAGACGGCCGACATGATCAGCAACGAAGCGAACCACGCCGCCAGTCCCTGCAGCAGCATCAGCCACCACGGCCCGGGCCGTCTGGCCAGCAATGCCGCGTGGCCCGCCGCATCGACGATGCCGCGTTCGCGCAGCACGTCCACAAGCTCCGCCTCGGTCGCCCTCATGACGTGGCCTCCTCGCCCCGGCCCTCGCGATGAAGGCGCATCAGCCACAATCCTGCCGCCGCGGACGTGAAGATGACGAAGAGCCCCAGCCCGTTCAGCGCCAGAAAACTGCGTCCGTCGAGCAACTCAGCCAGTCCAGCCGTCAGCACCGCGATCGTGGCGTAGCTCAGCAGCGCGAGGATCGCGATGTCCTGCCGCAACGCCCGATACACGATCGCCCCCACGAGCGCTGCCGCGGCGAACACTACCAGGCCCGGTCGGAAGGCCGTCTCGAACCAGCCGGCGACCGCGGCCACGCACAGCGGTGCCACGACCCCGATCGCGGCCAAGCGTGGTATCCAGCGCCGCGGCTCCCCAACAAGCACGCGTCCGAAGGCCTCGAACATCAGCAGCACGAGCAGGTTCAGCCCCGCAATCGCCAGCAGCGAACGCAGATGGAACAGGCTGTCGATGTAGCCCCAGACGGCCGATTGCGGCAGCGCACGCAGCATGGCCGCGTTGACGACGACCAGCCACAGCGCCCAGCAGGCCGACGAGCGCGACAGGAGCGCGAAGGGCAGCATCAGGACCGCCCACGCCGCGAACAGCTCCCAGACGTCCGCGCCGGTCTGGTAAGCCTGACCGATGAGGGCCAGCAGCGCCCCGGTCGCGATGCAGGCGCCGAGCAGCGCGGCGCGGAATGCGACATCGCGCGGCCTGGCCCACAGTGCGACCAGTCCGCAAGCCACCAGCGCGGTCGCCGCGAGGCCGAACTTGGCGAAGCGGTGCAGGGCATCCCAGTTGTAGGCGAAGAAGAACACCAGCGCGGCACCCAGCAGCAACGCGCCGCCGAAGGCGAGCAGGCGGTCGAAGGTCCGCAGCCACTCCCGCGGCTCGGGCTGCATCGGCGCCTGCGCGACGGCCTGCCCGAACTGCGCGGGGGTCAGCGCAGCGGCCTCTGCGAGGCCGAGGATCTGCGCACGTTGTGCGAATGTCCAGCGCATGAATGGGACCCCGAAAATGAAGATTGCGTAGCGTAGCAGCAAGAAGGCCGCCCGGCGCCACGGAGGCCCCGGCAAGCGCTATGCTTTGTTCGTTGCCATCCGCCAGGCCGATCAGGTCGATGCCGAACACGCCGCCCGCGGCCACCACACCTCCGGTCACCGCCGCATTCCGCTTCTACGAGGAGCTCAACGACTTCCTCGCGCCCCAGCATCGCCGTCGCGAGTTCGAGGCCCGCTGCGCCCGCGCCGCCACCGTCAAGCACATGATCGAGGCGCTCGGGGTGCCGCATACCGAAGTCGAGCTGATCCTGGTCAATGGCGAGTCCGTCGGCTTCGACCACCTGTTGCGCGACGGCGACCGCATCTCGATCTATCCCCGCTTCGAAACCTTCGACATCACCCCCCTGCTGCGCGTGCGGCCGCAGCCGCTGCGACAGACGCGCTTCATCGCCGACGCCCACCTCGGCGGCCTCGCCCATCTGCTGCGCCTCACCGGTTTCGACACCCTCTATGACAACGGCTACGACGACCCCGAAATCGTCGCCATCGCGGAACGCGAGGGTCGTATCGCACTCACCCGTGACCGCGAGCTGCTCAAGCGCCGAACGCTCACGCACGGCTGCTTCGTCCATGCGCTGAAGCCCGAGCAGCAGGCCGCGGAGATCTTCACCCGCCTGGACCTCGCCCGCAGCGCACGGCCCTTCTCGCTGTGCCTGGAATGCAATGCGCCACTCCGCCCGATCGACAAGGCCCTGGTCGCAGAACGGGTACCGCCCGGCGTGAGCGACAGGCAGAGCCGCTTCTCGACCTGCGACCGCTGCCGCCGCGTGTTCTGGGAAGGCTCGCACTGGCGACGCATGCGCCAGATCGTCGACCGCCTCCTCGGTAACGATGCATGACGATGCTCAGGGCTATTCAACCTCGCCCTGATCGTCGGCGACTGCGAGTGCCCATACGACCAGCACGCCGAACGCCAGGAGCAGAGTCCATTTCAGCCCCGAACATGCGGTGCTGGCGAGATACACCTGCGGCACGTCGAAGCGGGGCATCTCGGTAAGCCACGCATGCAGCACGTTCTCCGCCGCATCGAACAAGGCCGCCAGCGCCAGCACTGACGGCGCCAGACGGCGCAACCGGGGCGGCAAAGGCGTGAACAGTCCGGTGCGCGTCGCAAGCAGGTAGCCGAAGGCGCCGTAGGCGAACAGCAACGCAAAATCGACCGGCAGATGCGCGCGATAGCGCGCCAGATCCTCCGGCGGCCACACATGCACGATCTCGCCGAAAGCACGGGGCGACCACGCGAACTGCAGCACCACGATGCCCGGGGAAAGCGGCATCACCATCCAGGCCACGATGGCGGCCAGGATCACGACAAGCGCCGCACTTAACCACAGCGCGCCGCGTCTGCGGGCCTGATGGAGGCCGTACACTCAGCCCCCCATGAGCGACAGGTGAATATCGCTGCCATAACGCCGGATGATCTCGCGCTTGGCAGCGTGAAAGGCTTGGACGTCGGCCGCCTGCCCCGCCTTCGCCAGCCTGCGCCGCGCCAGTTCATCCGAGATGACATCCATGAACAGCTCGGCCAGCAGCAGGCGGGCCGAATCGCGGAAGCTGCCGCGGCCGTCGACGTAAAGCTGCACGGTGGGCGCGGCGGTGTTGATCAGGATGATGCGCTCCTCGGGGCTGTAAACCGCGCGGTCGGCGTCCTTCCCGAGGTAGCGGAAGGCGTAGCCGGCGAACAGGGCCTCGCCATGGTCGCGCGGCGGGCGGGCGTGGCCCACGTGCGGCCGCGGATGATGGCTGTGAGTCGACGCATGCTCGGCAATGACGATCTCGCACCACGCCAGGTAGCTGCCGACGCGGGCGAGGAGCTCGCCGCGGTCGCCGGGCGCAGCCCCGATCGCGGTCCATTCCACGACGTGCGCCTCGCGCAGATCGGCGAGCGGAATATCGCTTCGTACCGGATCGAGCTTCAAGCCCGAGCTGGTGGTGAGTTCCAGCTCGAGCCTGGCATCCCCTCCGAACTGCGCCGGGTCGAGCAACAGACGGACATGGAAAGCATGATCGGGCCGGCGGTAGTAGAAAGGGGTACTGAAGCGCAGCGGCGCGTGCCCGTCCTCCGGCGCCGGCACGTGCGCGCCGCCTGCAGCTGGCGGAGACGGCACGATGCCGAAATCGTGGATCGCGGCGCGGTTCATGCGCTGCAGCAGGTGATCGATCATGTGGGCGGTGCGCCCGGAAGTCGTCGCCCGTTCGATGTGGCTGAGCTTCTCCTGCTCGGCCAGCACGCAGGGCGCGATCATCCGGCTGACCGCCCGGGCGAAGGCCGCCACGAAAGGCGCCTTGAGGTTCAGTCCCGCGCGCTCGTCGCTGATGACGGCGACACCCTGCCCCAGCATGTCAGCCAGCGCGGGACAGCGGACGGTACCGAACAGGTACTCCGTACCCACCTGGTTCTCGTAGTCGAACAACTGGCAGTCCAGCACCGCGGTGCCAGCCAGCACCAGCAGGCCGTTGGTGCGCTCGTCGCCACGCGGAATCAGGTCTGCATCCAGCGCGCGCTTCAGGGTCAGCGCAAACGAATACGTCTGCCGCTCGTGCTGGAACTGCCCTTCCAGCTCCGGCCCGAGCAGCACGATCGCCGGCGGCTCCTCGAAGCGCAACGGGCCGCTGCGCTCGATCTCGACGCTGTCCTGCAGATGCAGGAGCTCGACCTGCCGTCGCCGCAGGATGTCGCGCAGATAGATGTTGTTCGCCAGCGCATGCACCAGCGCGCCGAACTGCGAAATGCTGACCTGGGCGCCGTCGATGACGATGGCAACGCGCGTGCCATGGTCGGCGATGGCCAGGCGCGCACGGTCGCGCTCGGTGGCGAACCGGTCCTGACCACCGTCGTCGTACAGGTACTCGCCCTGCTCTCCGCGGAAGAGCTCGATGCGCGACAGGCGTCCGTCGCGGATCGTTTCGATCCAGCCCGAGCCCAGCCCGAAGACGGCCTGCTTGAGGCCACGGCCGAAGAAGCCGCGCCCGCCGCCCAGCCCCCGCGCCAGCGGACTGTGCGCGCCACCGTAGCTGAGGATGGCGCAGGCCTGGGCGAAACGCATGCCTTCGGCCTCGTCGCCCACCATGACCAGTGCGCCGCGCCGGTGGCGCTCGTAATGGATCAGGATCTTCCCCGACACCGGCACGCCGGCGCCTTCGAGCCGGGCGTAGCTGTCGTCGCTGTTGGTGATCAGTTCGACCAGCGCCTTCTCGATGGAAGCAAAGCGCCGGGAATCGATGTCGATGACCCGCTGATCGACGGGAATTGCATTGACAGCCATCGTAGCCCCCCTGCCGCAGTCGGGCGCGGCGTGCGAACGGCGGGGCCATCGTCATTCGCCCTGCGCCTCGGAGCCAGTTTATCCCTCCTCACGCGCGGCGGGGGCTGCGTACGGCTGTGCCCTCAGCGCCGCCTGCACCTGCGCCGGAGGACGAAACCGTAGGCCAGCAGATTCACGATCACCACCACGCCGGCCAGCACGAACTGCGTGTCACGCGTGAGGTCGGCCGGATAGATCAGGGGCAGCAGGTAATGTTCGATGAAGCCGCCTTCGAAGCCCGCCTGCCCGGCCAGCACCCGCAGGCGGTTCTCCAGCGGGGTAAGGGGACAGAGGCCGCCGCTGAGCTCGATGTACACACCCCACACCACCGCAGGCAGATGCAGCAACGGCGCCCGGCGCCAACGCAGCGCGAGCAGGCCGCCGAGCAGGACGAAGACGATGAAGCCCAGGTGCAGCAGCAGGACGGCATCGGCAGCGAGGCGGTAGAGCATGATGCGGGTTCCGTTAACGCAAAACCCGGCGCACGGCCGGGTTTCGGGACAAGGTCGGCCGCACGGCGACGCGCTGCCTCGGCGAACCGCCGGCCTCAGCCAACGATGGTCTGCGCCTCGCCGTCCTTCCGCGCATCGATGCGACCGATGCGATGGACGGTCTCGCCGGCCGCCTTCAGTGCAGCCTCGGCCGCGTCGGCGTCAGCCGCTGCCACCACCACCGCCATGCCGATGCCGCAGTTGAACACGCGGTACATCTCCTGCACGTCGACGTTACCTTCCTTCTGCAGCCACTGGAACAGCGGCGGCAGCGTCCAGCTCGTGGCGTCGATGCGGGCGGTGAGTTCGTCGCGCAGGATGCGCGGCACGTTCTCGGTGATGCCGCCGCCGGTGATGTGGGCCATGCCCTTCACCACTCCCGGCTGCGCCTGCATCAGCGCCAGCAGCGGCTTGACGTAGATGCGGGTCGGCTCCATCACCACGTCGCGCAGCTTGCGACCGTGGAAATCGGCGTCGAGGTCGGGCTTGGCGACCTCGATGATCTTGCGGATCAGCGAGTAGCCGTTGGAGTGCGCGCCGCTCGAGGCCAGGCCCAGCACGACGTCGCCCGGAACGATCTTGCTGCCATCGATGATGTCGGCCTTCTCCACCGCGCCGACGGCAAAGCCGGCGAGGTCGTACTCGCCGGCCGGGTACATGCCCGGCATCTCGGCAGTCTCGCCGCCAATCAGCGCACAGCCAGCCAGCTCGCAACCCTGGGCGATGCCCTTGACCACGTCGGCGGCGGTGTCGACGTCGAGCTTGCCGCAGGCGAAGTAATCGAGGAAGAACAGCGGCTCTGCACCCTGCACCAGGATGTCGTTGACGCTCATCGCCACCAGATCCTGGCCGACGGTGTCATGCTTGTTCAGCTGGAAGGCAAGCTTGAGCTTGGTGCCTACGCCATCGGTGCCCGACACCAGCACCGGCTCCTTGAACTTCTTCGACAGCTCGAACAGCGCGCCGAAGCCACCGATGCCGCCCAGCACCTCGGGGCGCATGGTGCGCTTGGCGAAGGGCTTGATGCGGTCGACCAGCGCGTCGCCGGCTTCGATGTCCACACCGGCGTCGCGGTAGGAAAGGGAGGCTTGGTTGGAGGAGGTGGGTGCGCTCAAGATCGTTCCTCTGGGCTCGGAGTAAGACAGGAAGAAGGCTGTAAGAAAGCAGGCCTGCAAGTTGGCCGGATGCCGCGTGGCGGCAGACTCGGCTTGAGACCGTAACGCCAAGTGGCTACATTTACGGGTTTCGCGGGTGGCATGCCCCCGCGCCAAGTCCGCGATTTTACTTGAAATGAACCCTCCCCGCGCCCATCGTCTGCAAACCTTTGCCTGGACCGCGGCAGGCATCGCGCTGATCGGGCTGTTCTGGCTGCTGGGCCCCATCCTGGCGCCCTTCGTGATCGGCGCGGTGTTCGCCTACATCTGCGACCCCGCGGTCAACTGGATGGTGGCGCGCCGTGTACCGCGCGCCCTGGCGGTACTGGTGGTGATCTTCTGCCTCGGCCTGCTGCTGGTGGCACTGGCCCTGATCCTCGTCCCGATGGTCTATCGCGAGGGCGTGCTGCTGGTGCGCCGCCTGCCCGACCTGGTCGAGATGTTCAACGCCCAGGTCGCCCCCCTGCTGCAGGCACGACTGGGCATCGAGCTGCAGCTGGACGCCGCGCAATTCCGCCAGCTGATCGCCGACAACTGGACCAGCGCTCAGGATCTGGTCCCGATCGTTCTCGGCCACCTCAAGACCGGCGGCATGGCCCTGCTGGCCTTCGTCGCCAACCTGTTCCTGATTCCGCTGGTCATGTTCTACCTCCTGCAGGAGTGGCCTCGCATCCTCGCCGAGCTGCAGCGCATCGTGCCGCGCCCCTGGCTCGAACGCACGATGCGCATCATCAACGACATCGATTCGGTGATGTCCGAGTTCCTGCGCGGACAACTGTCGGTGATGCTGCTGCTGGCGGTGTTCTACAGTGTCGGGCTTTGGTTCGCCGGGCTCAATTTCTGGTTGCCGGTGGGCGTCCTGACCGGCCTGCTGGTGTTCATCCCCTACGTCGGCTTCGGTGGCGGGATGATCCTGGCCGTGCTGGCCGCGCTGCTGCAGGCCGAAGGCTGGCCGCTGCTGATCGGCGTGGCGGCGGTGTATGGCCTGGGCCAGCTGGTCGAGAGCTTCGCGCTGACGCCCTACCTGGTGGGCGAGCGCATCGGTCTGCATCCGCTGACCGTCATCTTCGCGCTGATGGCCTTCGGCCAGCTGTTCGGCTTCGTCGGCGTGCTGGTCGCCCTGCCGGCCAGCGCGGCGCTGCTGGTCGGCCTGCGCGAGGTGCGTGACGCCTGGTTCGCAAGCCCGGTCTATCTGGGCAAGCAGGCGCCGGCGCCCATCGTGCCGGACCAGGACGAACGATGAAGCAGCTGGTCCTCGACATCCGTCCCGACGCCCCGCCCACGCTCGAGAACTTCGTCGCCGGCGCCAACGCAGAACTGGTGGCGATGCTGTCGCTGCAGGCCTCGCTGACCACCGCGGGCCAGCTGCCGGCGCGCCACCTCTACGTATGGGGCGCGCCGGGAAGCGGTCGCAGCCACCTGCTGCGCGCCACGGTGGCGATGGCGCGCGAACACGGCCGCCCCACGCATCTGCTCGCAGCCGAAGACATCGATGACGGCCTGCCCGAGACGGCCGATGCGCTGGTGGCCATCGACGACGTCGACCAGCTTTCGGCCGACGCCCAGATCGGCCTGTTCAACGCCTTCAACCGGAGCCGCGGCAATGGCCAGTCGCTGCTGCTCACCGGACCGGCCGCACCGTTGGGACTGCGTCTGCGCGAGGACCTGCGCACCCGCATCGGCCAGTGCCTGATCTACGAAGTTCAGCCGCTCGACGACGACTCGCGCGCCACCATCCTCGCCACGCTGGCCGAGCGCCGCGGCCTGCGCCTGGCCGACGAGGTCGTCGATTTCCTGTTGCGCCACGGCCGGCGCGAGTTGTCCAGCCTGCTGGCGGTGCTGGATGCGCTCGACGCCGCCTCGCTCGAACGCAAGCGCCCGATCACCCTGCCCCTGCTGCGCGAGATGATTCAGCAGGGCCTAGAAATCTGAAACTATGAACACCGGAGCTCCAACGTGAACCTCGTCCTCTTCGACCTCGACAACACCCTGCTCACCGGCGACTCGGACTTCGCCTGGGCGCAGTTCCTGATCGGCAAGGGCGTGCTCGACCGCGAGGTGCAGGAAGCGAAGAACATCGAGTTCTACGAGCAGTACAAGGCCGGCACGCTCGACATCTTCGCCTTCCTCGACTTCCAGCTCGCGCCGCTGGCGCGTCACCCGCGCGCCCAGCTCGACGCCTGGCACCGCGAGTTCATGGATCTGTCGGTGCGTCCGATGATCAGCGACAAGGCCCGTGCGCTGGTCCGCCAGCACCTGGACGACGACGCGATGGTGGCCGTAGTGACCGCGACCAACGCCTTCGTGACCGGTCCCATCGTGCGCGAATTCGGCATCCCCCACCTGGTCGCTACCATCCCGGCCCAGGAAGGCGGCGCCTTCACCGGCAAGCCGCGCGGCATGCCTGCCTTCAAGGCCGGCAAGATCGAGCGCGTCGACGCCTGGCTCGAGTCGCTCGGCCTGCACATGGGCAGCTTCGAACGCAGCTGGTTCTACAGCGACTCGCACAACGACCTGCCGCTGATGGGCCGCGTCACCGACCCGGTCGCCGTCGACCCCGATGACACGCTGCGCGAACACGCTCGCCAGCATGCCTGGCCGGTGATCTCGCTGCGCTGAATCCGGGCCGGCGTCCGTCATGGCCGATCGGTTATCATTGCCCGCTTATGCAAGAACGACACCTTTTCCGATGATCCGCAAGCTGCTGCGCAAGGTTTTCAAGCGCCCGCAAAACGAACGCCACGAACCTGCCCTGATCCCCGTCGAGCGCCACGGCATCCGGCGTGAACAACTCTCTCCTGCAGCGCGCAAGGTCTGCTCGGTACTGCAGGAGAAGGGCTACAAGGCCTTCGTGGTGGGTGGCGCAGTTCGCGACCTGCTGATCGGCCACCCGCCCAAGGACTACGACGTAGCCACCAGCGCCACGCCCGAAGAGGTTCGTGCCGCCTTCCGCCGCTCGCGCATCATCGGCCGCCGCTTCAAGATCGTGCATGTGATGAGCGGCCCGGAGACGATCGAGGTCTCCACCTTCCGTGCCAGCCAGGACGCCGAGTCGGCCGAGACCGACGAGCACGGCCGTGTGCTGCGTGACAACGTCTACGGCAATCAGGAAGAGGACGCGACTCGGCGCGACTTCACGGTCAACGCGCTGTACTACGACCCCTCGACCGAGACCATCGTCGATTACCACCACGGCGTGGCGGATATCCAGCAGAAGACGCTGCGCATGATCGGCGACCCGCGCACCCGCTACCGCGAGGACCCGGTGCGCATGCTGCGCGCGGTGCGCCTTGGGGCCAAGCTCGGGCTGACGATCGACCCCGCGGCGCGCAATCCGATTCGCGAGATGGGCGTGCTGCTGGAAAACGTGCCCGCGGCGCGGCTGTTCGACGAGATGCTCAAGCTGCTGTTCTCGGGCTATGCGGTGAAGTGCCTCAAGCAGTTGCGCGAGGAAGGGCTTCACCACGGCCTGCTGCCGCTGCTCGACGTGATCCTCGAGCAGCCGATGGGCGAACGCTTCGTCTGGCTGTCGCTGGAGAACACCGACGAGCGTGTGCGCCAGGACAAGTCCGTGTCGCCCGGCTTTCTGTTCGCCACCCTGCTGTGGCACGAGGTGCTGACCGCCTGGGAGCGCCGCAAGGCGGCCGGCGAACACGCCCAGCCCGCCCTGTTCGAAGCCATGGACGAGGTACTCGACGCCCAGGCCGGCAAGCTCGCCATCACCCGCCGTATCGTCGGCGATATCAAGGACATCTGGGCGCTGCAGCCGCGCTTCGACAAGCGCGCGGGCAAGACGCCCTACCGCCTCATCGAACAGCCGCGCTACCGCGCCGGCTGGGACTTCCTGCGCCTGCGCGCGCAGGCGGGCGAGATCCCGATGGAAATTGTCGACTGGTGGGACCGCTTCGCCCATGCCGGCCACGACGAGCGCGAGGCACTCATCCGCCAGGCGCCGGCCGACGCTGCCCCGGCGGCGAAGAAGCGCCGCCGCAAGCGTCGCAAGCCGGCGGGTGCCGCAAGCGCCGCGCCGGCTGGCGAAACCGCAACGGGCGGCGAAGGCGCCTGAGCCGGCTGCAGCACATGACGCCCCGCGTATGCGCCTTCATCGCCTTCGGCGCCAACCTCGGTGATCCGGCCGCGGCATTTGCCCTCGCCCTGCAGCGACTTGGCGACCTCCCGGACTCCCGGGTCCTTGCCCGGTCGTCCCTGTACCGCACCGCGCCGGTCGGCGTCGAAGGCCAGCCCGACTACATCAACGCCGTGATCGAGCTATCCACGGCCCTGCCCGCCCGCCACCTGCTCGAGGCGCTGCTGGCGATCGAGCACGAGGGCGGCCGCACGCGCGACTTCCACATGGCGCCGCGCACGATGGACCTCGACCTGCTGCTGTATGGCGATGCTGTCATCGACGAGCACGGCCTGCAGGTGCCGCATCCACGCATGCACCTGCGCGCCTTCACGCTTGTACCGCTGGCCGAGATCGCGCCCGAGGTGATCATCCCCGGCCGTGGACGGGCCGCGGACCTGCTGCCCGGCGTTGCCGACCAGGCCATCGCGCGCGCCTGAATCCGTCGCCCGCCTTCTTCCCCTCCTGCGTTCATCACCATGCCCGCCTGGCTCCAGTCCGCCACCACGGCCGTCACCGCCAGCCCCGTCTGGCTGCAGACGGCGCTGCTGCTCACCGCCTCCAACGTGTTCATGACCTTCGCGTGGTATGGCCACCTGAAGAACATGCAGAGCAAGGCCTGGTACGTGGCGGCGCTGGTGAGCTGGGGCATCGCCCTGTTCGAATACCTGCTGCAGGTGCCCGCAAACCGCATCGGCGCCACCACGCTGAGCCTGGCGCAGCTCAAGATCATGCAGGAAGTGATCACCCTGCTGGTGTTCATCCCCTTCGTCGTGCTGTACATGAAGCAGCCGATCAAGCTTGACTATCTCTGGGCCGCCTTGTGTATGCTTGGCGCGGTCTATTTCATCTTCCGCAGCTAGGACGGATCGAGGATCGGCCACGCACATGCTCGACAAAGCACACTACATCGTCGTCGAAGGCCCGATCGGCGCCGGCAAGACCTCGCTGGCCAAGCGACTGGCAGAGCGACTGCAGGCCGAAACCCTGTTCGAGCAGGCTGAGTTCAACCCCTTCCTGTCGCGTTTCTACCAGCACCCCGAACGCTGGGCGATGGCGACGCAGCTGTCCTTCCTGTTCCAGCGCATCGACCAGCTCGCCGCCCTGGGACCGATCGACGAGGAACGGCGTGTCGTGTCCGACTTCATACTCGACAAGGACCGCCTGTTCGCCGCGCAGAACCTCAGCGAGGACGAACTGGCGCTGTACCAGCGCATATACGACAGCGTGCGTCCCGCCGAGGGCCCCAAGCCGGACCTCGTCATCTACCTGCAGGCGCGTCCCGACACGCTGATGGAGCGCATCCGCAAGCGCGGCCTCGATGCCGAGCGCCGCATCACTGAAGCCTATCTGCAGCAGGTCGCCGACCGCTACACGCGCTACTTCTACCAGTACGACGCGGCGCCGCTCTTCATCGTCGATGCCGGCCAGCTCAATCCCGTCGACAACGACGACGACTTCGAGATGCTGCTCACCCGCCTGCGCGACATGCGCAGCTACCGCGAGTTCTTCGGCTACGCCGGGTAAACCCTTGCCAAATTCGGGCGCAACCGGCTTGTGCGTTGCACCAAATTGGTGAAAACTCCGGCCTCCCATCAGGAGCGATCTATGAGTTACCTCCAGGATCAGAAGCCCGTCACGCTGTTCGAGTTGGGCAAGATGCGCGCCGAAGGCCGCAAGATCGTGATGCTCACCGGCTACGATGCCAGTTTCGCCGCCCTGCTCGGCCGCGCGGGGGTCGACGTCGTGCTGATCGGCGATTCGCTCGGCAACGTGCTGCAGGGGCAGAAATCTACGCTGCCGGTCACGCTGGAGCACATGGCCTACCACACCGAATGCGTGGCGCGCGCCGGCGCGCGTCCGCTGGTGCTCACCGACATGCCCTTCGGCTCCTACCACGAGAGCCCGGAGCAGGCCATGCGCAACGCCGCGCGCCTGATGGCCGCCGGCGCGCAGATGGTCAAGATTGAAGGCGGCGAGTTCATGGCCGAGACCGTTCGCTTCCTCGTCGAGCGTGGCGTGCCGGTGTGCGCCCACATCGGCCTGACGCCGCAGTCGGTGCATCAGCTCGGCGGCTACCGTGTGCAAGGCCGCAGCGACGAAGGCGCGGCCCGCCTGAAGGCCGACGCCCTGGCGCTGGAACAGGCCGGTGCCGCGCTGATGGTCATGGAGATGGTGCCCGCCGCCCTCGCCAGCGAAATCACCGCGAGCCTCAGCACGATGGCCACCATCGGCATCGGTGCCGGCGCCGGCTGCGACGGCCAGGTGCTGGTGCTGCACGACATGCTCGGCATCTTCCCCGGCAAGACCGCGCGCTTCGTGCGTAATTTTATGGATGGCGCGAGCAGCATCGAAGATGCCGTCGCGCGCTACGCCGCCGCCGTGCGCGACGGCAGCTTCCCCGCCCCCGAACACTGTTACTGACCATCGCGCGCGACGGTCACGACCCGAACCACGGTTTCCGCATGCAGATCCATCACACCATCGAAAGCCTGCGCGCCGCCCGCGCCCGCGCCGGCAAGGTCGCCCTCGTCCCCACCATGGGTAACCTGCACGAGGGCCACATCACGTTGATGCGCCAGGCCGGCGAGAAGGCCGACTGCGTGATCGCCAGCATCTTCGTCAATCGGCTGCAGTTCGGCGCCGGCGAGGACTTCGACCGCTACCCGCGCACGTTCGCGGCCGACTGCGAGAAGCTCCAGGCCGCCGGTGTTGCCCACCTGTTCGCGCCGGACGAGGCGGAGATGTACCCTCAGCCGCAGCGCTATCACGTCGATCCTGCGCCGGCCCAGGTCTCCATCCTCGAGGGCGAGTTCCGTCCCGGCCACTTCCGCGGCGTCGCCACCGTGGTGCTGAAGCTGCTGAACATCGTGCAGCCCGACATCGCGCTGTTCGGCAAGAAGGACTACCAGCAGCTGATGGTGCTGTCGAACATGGTGCGCGAGATGGCGCTGCCGGTTGAAGTGCTGCCCGGTGAGACGGTACGCGCCGACGACGGCCTGGCGCTGTCTTCGCGCAACGGCTACCTGAGCGCCGACGAGCGCGCACGGGCGCCGCTGCTCTATCGCCTGCTGTGCCGCATCCGTGATGCGGTGCGGGCCGGCGACCACGACCTGCTCAAGCTCGAGACCGACGCCATGGACGAACTGGTCGCGGCCGGCTGGGCGCCCGACTACATCGCGGTACGCCGTCGCGCCGACCTGCAGCCGCCGGTGCATATGGACGACCCGCTCGTCGTGCTCGCCGCCGCGCGCCTTGGCCGCACCCGGCTGATCGACAACCTCGAAATCTGAGCCGCAGCGCCATCAGGGTTCGTCCCTGCTTGCACTCCGCTGCGCTTCGTTCCACTCTATGCAGACCCGGCGGCCAGCCGCATTCCGGCCGGCCGCCCTGTCGCGCACAACCAAAGGAGGGAGAAGAACGATGACGACGAGCGTTAAGCAGATCCTCGACCAGAAAGGCAGCGCGTTTCATGCCGTGCGTCCGACCGACTCGGTGTTCGACGCACTGTCGCTGATGGCCCAGTTCGACATTGGCTGCGTGCTCGTCACCGACGGCGACCGCCTGCTGGGCATCTTCACCGAGCGCGACTACGCGCGAAAGGTCGTGCTGAAGGGCCTGCTGTCGCGCGACGTGCGCGTCGGCGACCTGATGACGCCCAATCCCTGCACCGTCACGCCCGCCCATACCGTGGATGAGGTCATGCACATCATGACCGAGAACCGCTTCCGCCACGTGCCGGTCGTCGAGCACGGCAGGATCACGGGCATCGTGACGATCGGCGACATGGTGAAATCCATCGTCAGCCAGCAGCAGGCCACCATCAAGCAGCTCGAAAGCTACATCGCCGGAGACCTGGCGGCCGAGTAAGGTGCCCTCCCACCACTGAAAGCAAGACGCCGGGTCACAGCCCGGCGTCTTGCTTTGTAGCGCTCTCGTTTGCGATACGCGCTCAGTCCAGCGCCTTGCCGACGATCTCGGCCACGTCGGGCGACAGGTTCGGGCTGGCCAGCACGCGCTCGAGCTGCGCACGAATGCTCGACTGCAGCGCCGGCACGAAATGGCGCCAGTTCTCCAGCGCGCGCGCCATGCGCGCCGCAACCTGCGGGTTCCTCGCATTGAGGGCGATCACCTGGTCAGCCCAGAAGGCATGCCCGCTGCCGTCGGCGGCATGGAACTCGCCCGCGTTGGCGCGGAAGTACGTCCCCAGCAGCGCATAGACCTTGTTGGGGTTCGACAGACTGAACGCCGGGTCAGCCATCAACGCCTTCACCCGTTCCAGCGTGGGCACGGCGGCGGCATCCCAGCGCCAGGCACCGGCCTGCAGCGCAAACCACTTGTCGAGCACCAGCGCATCGTCGCGGTAGCGCGCATGGAAGGCGGCCAGTGCCGCCTCGCGCGCAGGGTGCGTGCTCTGCACCAGCGCCGCGAGCGCACCGAAACGCTCGGTCATGTTGGTCGCGGCATCGAAGCGGGCCTGCGCGAGCGCCAGCCCTTGGGCGTTCCCCGCCGCCGCCAGGTAGCGCAGCGCCAGGTTCGCGAGCGCGCGGCGGCCGGCGTCGGCAGGATGGTAACGATACGGGCCAGGCACCTGCATCGCCTCGCAGGTCGCGAGCCATTCGGCCGCGAACGACGCCCCCAGCGTGCGCATCAGGCGCACGAGCGCCGCCCGCAGCGCCAGCGGATCGGCCGGCGTCATGCGCTCGAGCAGATAGGCCTCGCCGGGCAGCGCCAGCGCCTGCGCGCGGAAGGCCGGGTCCAGCGCGGCGTTGCCAAGCAGCGCGCGGAAGGCCTCGAGGAACGCGGCAGGCACGCCGGCCGACGGGTCGGCCGCCATCGCAAGCGCAACGCGCTCGGCGTAGCGCTGCGCGGCGTCCCAGCGGTTGCAGGGGTCGGCATCGTGCGCCATGCGGAAGGCGAGACGCGCATCGTCCTCGTCCAGTTCGAGAATCACCGGCGCCGAGAAGCCGCGCAGCAGCGAGGGCACGGGCTCGGCCGCCAGGCCGACGAAGCGGAAGCTCTGCGCCTCCTCGGTGAGCTTGAGCACCCGCGTCGTGGCGCCCGGCTGGGACTCGCCCTCGAGCCGCAGCGGGTAGTCGCGCCCGTCCGGTCCGATGAGGCCGGCCGCCACCGGGATCACCAGCGGCAGCTTGGCGTGCTGGCCCGGCGTGGCCGGCGTGCTCTGGGCCAGCGTCAGCGTGTAGCTGCCGTCGGCGGCATTCCACTGCCCGCTGGCCTTCACCCGCGGCGTGCCGGCCTGGCTGTACCAGCGCATGAACTGGTCGAGATCGAAGCCGTTGTTGGCCTCGGACATCACCTCGACGAAATCGTCGCAGGTCACGGCCTGGCCGTCGAAGTAGCTGAAGTAGAGATCCATGCCGTTGCGGAAACCCTCGGGACCCAGCAGGGTGTGCAGCATGCGGATGACTTCCGCGCCTTTCTCATACACCGTGGCGGTGTAGAAGTTGTTGATCTCCTGGTAACTGTCCGGGCGAATCGGATGCGCCATCGGCCCGGCGTCCTCCGGAAACTGCGCGGCGCGCAGCACACGCACGTCGTCGATGCGCTTGACCGCGCGCGCGGAAGCGGCGCCCTCGGGACCGGCGGCCTCATTTGCCATCCTCCCCAGCATGTCGGCCGAGAACTGCTGGTCGCGGAAGACGGTGAGTCCTTCCTTCAGCGTCAGCTGGAACCAGTCGCGGCAGGTGACGCGGTTGCCGGTCCAGTTATGGAAGTACTCGTGCGCCACTACGCTCTCGACGTTCTCGTAATCGATGTCGGTGGCGGTGTCGGGCTTGGCGAGGATGAACTTGGTGTTGAAGATGTTCAGCCCCTTGTTCTCCATCGCGCCCATGTTGAAGTCGGCCACGGCGACGATCATGAAGCGGTCGAGGTCGAGCTCCAGGCCGAAGGTTTCCTCGTCCCACCGCATCGAATGGACGAGCGAGTCCATCGCATGCTCGACGCGGTCGAGGTTGCCCGCTTCCACCCACACCTGCAGCAGAACCTCACGGCCGGACATGGTCTCGACCTTTCGCTCGAGCGCGACGAGGTCGGCAGCGACCAGGGCGAACAGGTAGGACGGTTTCGGGAACGGGTCTTCCCACTTCGCGTAGTGGCGGCCGCCGGGCAGCTCGCCCTGCTCGACGAGGTTGCCGTTGGACAGCAGGACCGGGCAGGCCGCACGGTCTGCCTCAAGCGTGACGGTGAAGCGCGCCATCACGTCCGGACGATCGGGGAAGCAGGTGATGCGGCGGAAGCCCTCGGCCTCGCACTGGGTGAAGAAACCGCCGTTCGACAGGTAGAGCCCCGACAGCGTGGTGTTGGCCTTCGGATTGATGCGGGTCTGGACCTCGACGACGACGCGCTCACCGTCGGCATCGATCTCGAGCAGCGCGCCCTGTTCGCGCACGGCCTGTGGCGCCTGCCCGTCAACGGTCAGCGACAGCCGTTCGAGATCCTCGCCCCACAGGCGGATCTGGCCGGCCTCGGCTTCGCGGTTGCGCACGCAGAGCATGCGGTTGGTGACGACGGTGGCCTCGGGTTCGAGGCAGAAGTGCAGGTCGACGGTCTCGACCGTCCAGGCCAGGGGCCGGTAGTCAGCGCGCTGGATGCTTGGGGCGTGTTCTGTTCTCATTGTTTCTCCGGGTCCGCGCTCGGGCGCGGAAAGACGTGAGTGTACGCCGCGCGCCCGACGGCGCACAGCGTGAAAGCCACAAGGCGTGGTGCGTGAGACGCTAGGCCGCGCTGCCGTCGATGACCAGCACGTCGGTCGCGGACTGCGCGAGGACATGTTTGGTGACACTGCCGAGCAGGAGTTCCTCGACCAGCCCCACCCCGCGCTTGCCGATCACGATCAGGTCGCAGTCCTGTTCCTGTTCCTGCGCCAGGATCTGCATCGTGGCTTCGCCGTGGATCACCAGCCGCCGCACGCGGTGTTCGTCGACGCCCGACGCCGCGACGAGTTCGTTCATCTTCGCGGTGGCATCGCGCTTGGCATGGACGCGCAGGCTCGCCAGTTCGCTCTCCTCGACGCCCGCATAGCGCAGCTTGCCCTCGAACGGCACCTCGAATGCGTGCAGCAGCACGTACTCGGCCTGCGGCGCGACGGCCTGGGCAAGCGTCAGGGCCTCGACCGAGCGTGCCGAAAAATCAACCGGCAGCAGCACGCGACGGTAGGTTTCGTGCGCCATCTGCTTGACCACGAGCAGTGGGCGGCGGCTCGTACGCAGCACGCGCTCGGTGGTCGATCCGACCAGCAGTTCACGCACGAAGCCCGCACCGCGCGCACCGAGCACGAGAAGGTCGGCATCGATCGCGTCGGCGTGGCTGCCGATCTCGCGCTGCACCGAGCCCACCACCAGATGGACGTCGGGCGACACGCCATGACGCTGTCCGATTTCGCCCGCCAGGGTCTGGACCTCGCCGCGCACCTCGTCGAGCAGCTTCTGCTCGAGGTTCTTCGAGTCGGCGTCGAGCAGGTGGCGCAATGCGTCGAAGGCACCGACATTGACGACGTGCTGCAGGGACAGGCGCGCGCCCGACTCCGCGGCAATCAGCGAGGCGCGTGCCACGGCATGGCGGGCCAGCGCGGACAGGTCGGTGGCGGCAAGGATGGTGCGCAGATCATGCATGTGTCCGGCTCCTAGGGTTGAAGGGGCTTGGTCGCGGCATCGGGCGCAGCGTCGCGTGCCAGGCCGCCGGGCGTTGCGGACTCAGGCGAAGCATCGGTCCGGTGAGCCTCCTCGAAGGCAATCTCGGCGGCAAAGGTGCGCGCTGCATAGTCCGCCGCGTCATTGAAGGGATTCAGCACGCGCGCGACGCCCGCCTCGTCGAGCGCCTTGCCGTGGATCTCGTCACGCACGACGCCGGCGATACGCCCGCGGAAGCCAGCCTCCTTCAGCGCACTGAGGAAGGCGCGGTTCGACTCCCACTGCGGAAAGGTCGTGATCACCCAACGCGCATGCTGCAGCGGCAGCGACTCGAGGAAACTGGGGTCCTCGCCATCGCCGTAGCGCACCGGCTGCCGCAGCTTGCGCAGCTCGCGCACCGTCTCCGGGTCGAAATCGACACCGAGTACCTCGATGCCGGCCTGTCGCAACTGCCGCATCAGGCGCGAACCGTAGCGCCCCATGCCGAACACGATGATGTCGGGATCGCCCGCAGGCCGCCCCTGGCGCTCCACCGCCAGTTCGCGAAACGGCCGCTTGCGCTCGAAGAGCCCGAGCCAGGGCGCGAGCTTCTCGTAGAGTGTGTGCGAGAACAGGATCATGTAGGTCGAGATCATGATCGTCACCAGGCCGACCAAGGTGGTCAGGCCCAGCGCCTCGACGCCGACGTGGCCGAGCGTGATGCCCATGGCGACGAACACGATGGAAAACTCGCTGATCTGCGCGACCGTCAGCCCGGCCAGGAAGCCGGTCCGCTTCCGATAGCCCATGTAGCCCATGATCGCCATCACGATCAGCGGATTGCCGATCAGCACGAACAGGGACAGCACGACGGCGGGCCACACCTCCGCGCCCAGCGTGGAGAAATTGAGCTCGGCACCGAGGTCGACGAAGAAGAACAGCAGCATGAAGTCGCGGATGCCGGTCAGGCGCGCATTCATCGCCTCGCGGTAGGCGGTCGACGCGAGCGAGAAACCGGCCATGAAGGCGCCCGCCTCCTTGCTGAAACCGGCCCATTCGCCCAGCGCCGCCAGACCCGTTCCCCAGGCAATGGCGAAGATCAGCAGCAGTTCCTGCGAACGCGCCATCGCCTCGACCAGGCGCGGCAGCACGAAGCGCATCAGCACGAACATCAGCACGGCCGCGCCCGCGAGCCGCAGCAGCAGCGAGCCCGCCACTTCGACCATCGCGGCGTCGCCCGCACCGCGCAGCGCGCTCATGGCCATCATCGCCAGCACCACCGCCACGTCCTGCACGATCAGGAAGCCGACCGCGATACGGCCATGCAGCGAGTCGAGTTCGCGCTTGTCGGACAGCAGCTTGACCACGATGATGGTGCTGGAAAAGGTCAGCGCCACGGCGACGTAGATCGCCTCCATCACGTCCTTGCCCATCAGCAGGATGAGGACGAAGCCGAAAACGATGGTGAACGCGAGCTGGCCCAGCCCGGTCGCAAGCGCAACCGGGCCGATGTGGCGGATGTGGTGCAGGTCGAGCTTCAGGCCGACGACGAACAGCAACACCGTAACGCCGATCTCGGACAGCAGCGCGATCTGGTCGTGCGCCTTGACGATACCGAACACCGCGGGCCCGACCAGAATACCGACCACGATGTAGGCGATCAGCACTGGCTGGCGCAGACGGACCGCAATGGCCCCGGCCACCGCCGAAATGAGCAACAACAGCGCAAATTCGGCATAGGGCCCATGGGCCATCATTTCCTGCATCAGGCGTCCCCGTTCGGTCTCCGGCGGATTCTACGACGAACGAGCCACTTTTCCGCCTCGACCAGCAGCAGCACTGCCACGCCGAAGCCGAGGATGCGCAGCCAGGCCGCCAGCGGCAGCCCCTCCGTGCCGAACAAGGCCTGCATCGCCGGCAGATAGGTGAACAGCGCCTGGCACACGAGCAGCAGACCGATGGCCCACAGCACGTAGCGATTGCCGAGGAAACCGTCCGGATTCAGCACCGGCCCCGTCAGGCTGCGCATGTTGAAGAGATAGAACACCTCGCCGATCAGCACCGCATTGACGGCGGCGGTGCGCGCCGCCTCGATGCTGGCGCCCTGATCCAGCTCCCACAGGAACATGCCCATGCCGCCCGCCACCAGCAGCAGGCCGACGAAGATGATGCGCCAGACGAGGAAGCCGGTGAGCAGCGGCTCACGCGGGTCGCGTGGCCGGCGCTGCATGATGTCGGGCTCGGCGTCCTCGAATGCCAGCGCAAGCGCCAGCGTGACGGCCGTAATCATGTTGACCCACAGGATCTGCGCCGGCGTGATCGGCATCGTCAGCCCAAGCAACACGGCGAAGAACACGATGCCGGCCTGGCCGATGTTGGTCGGCAGGATGTAGGCCACCGCCTTCTTCAGGTTGTCGTAGACCGTACGCCCCTCCTCGACCGCCGCAGCGACGGAGGCGAAGTTGTCATCGGCGAGCACCATCTCGGCGGCTTCCTTGGCCGCCTCGGTGCCCTTGTGGCCCATTGCCACGCCGACGTCGGCACGCTTCAGGGCCGGCGCGTCATTGACGCCGTCGCCGGTCATCGCCACCACCTCGCCACGCGCCTGCAGGGCCTGCACCAGGCGCAGCTTGTGCTCCGGGCTGGCGCGGGCAAAGATTTCGGTTTCAATCACGACCTTCTCCAGCGCCTCGTCATCGAGTTGCTCGATCTCGGCGCCGGTGACGGCACGTACCTCGCGCGCCAGACCGAGCTGCTGGCCGATCGCCTTCGCCGTCGCAGCATGGTCGCCGGTGATCATCTTGACGTGGATGCCGGCGGCGAGGCAGTTGGCCACCGCCTTGACGGCCTCGTCGCGCGGCGGGTCGGTGATGCCGAGCACCGCCAGCAGCACGAAGTTGCCACGCTCGACGTCGTCGAAGTCCAGGCTCTCGTTGCGGCCGGATTCGTGCCGCTCGGCCACCGCCAGCAGCCGCATGCCCTCGCCCGCGGCTTCATCCATCGCCCTCTGCCAGGCCTCGGCATCAAAGGGCTGCGGCACGCCGTCCAGGCTGAGGCAGGTCGAGCACAGTTCCAGCACACGCTCCGGCGCGCCCTTGAGCAGGATGTGCGCGTCGCCCTCATGGTCATGGTGCAAGGTCGCCATGAAGCGGTGCTCGGACTCGAACGGGATCACGTCGTCCCGCGGCAGCTCTTCCCGCTGCCGGCGTGGGTCGATGCCCGCCTTGAGCGCGAGCGTCACCAGCGCCCCCTCGGTGGGGTCGCCCACCATGCGCCATTCCTCGTGCTCGAGCGTCAGCTCCGCGTCGTTGCACAACAGGGCCACCCGCCCGATCTCGGTCAGCAGCGGCGCCTGGTCGGGCGACAGATCGTGCCCGTCACGCTCGAAGCCGCCCCGCGGGGCGTAGCCCGCGCCGGTCACGTCCAGCCGGCCGTCGGCGGTGATCACGCGCTGCACCGTCATCTCGTTGCGGGTGAGCGTGCCGGTCTTATCCGAACAGATGACGGTGACCGAGCCGAGCGCCTCCACCGCCGGCAGCCGGCGGATGATGGCGCGCCGCCGTGCCATGCGCTGCACGCCGATGGCGAGCGTGATGGTCATGATCGCCGGCAGCCCTTCGGGAATCGCCGCCACAGCCAGCCCCACCGCAGCGAGGAACATGTCGTCCGGCGCATAGCCGCGCACCAAGGTACCGAACGCGAAAGCCACGACCGCCACCGCGAGGATGACCCAGGTCAGCAGCGCGCTGAAGCCGGCCATCTGGCGCAGCAGCGGCGTGGTCATCGATTCGACGGCCGTCAGCATCGCGCTGATGCGGCCGATCTCGGTCTCGGCCCCGCTCGCCACCACGACGCCGCTGCCCTGGCCATAGGTGACGAGGGTGCCGGAGTAGGCCATCGAGCGTCGGTCCCCGAGGCTCGCATCGTCGGCCACGGCGTCGGGCGACTTCTCCACCGCCAGCGATTCGCCGGTGAGCACAGCCTCCTCGATCCGCAGGCTGCGCACCTCGAACAGGCGCAGGTCGGCCGGCACCTTGTCGCCGGATGCGAGGAAGACGATGTCGCCCGGTACCAGTCCGCTGGCCTCAATCTCCTGCCGGCGCCCGTCGCGCAGCACCTGCGCCCGCGGAGACAGCATGTCGCGGATGGCATCCAGCGCGCGCTCGGCCTTGCCCTCCTGCAGGAAGCCGATGATGGCGTTGATCACCACCACGCCGAAGATCACGCCCGAATCGACATGATGACCGAGGACCAAGGTGATCACGCCAGCCGCGAGCAGCACGTAGATCAGGACATTGTGGAACTGCAGCAGGAAGCGCTTAAGCGGGCCGGTGCGCGGCGGCGCAGGCAGGGTGTTGGGCCCGTGGCGCGCGAGACGTGCAGCAACTTCGTCCGCGCTCAGGCCCTCATGTCGGCGGACGTCGAGGTCCGCCAGGCAGTCATTCGCACTGAGGGCGTGATGGGGCAAACGGATATCGGCGGGGGCGCGGGAAGGAGGGTTCGTCATGGCCTTGAGGGCGCGCACGACGGTCGCGACGACCGCCACCGCGCCGCATGGGTGGTTGCACTCCCTAATGCTACCGCCCCGCCATGACAAAAGTTCCCCTGCACGGCCGCTTTCGGGTGGCCGCCGGCGCGCGCGCGGATCAGGTCTTGACGGCGGGCGGAAGCAGCACGATGCAGGTGCCGCTCAGGCGGTCGTGCAGGAACTGGCGGTCGCGATCGATCAGCGCCCACAGCAGACCGATCCCGAACAGCAGCACGGAGGGCCAGCACAGTGCATAGCGCAGCCAGCAGCGCGCGGTCGCGGGATGGTGGCCATCCCGAGCGTCGACCAGCTTCAGCCGCCAGGTCTGCATCGCGAGCGTCTGGCCGTGGCGGCGCCAGTACCAGACGAAATAGGCACCCAGGACCACGAAGATATGAAGCCAGGCGAACCAGCCCGGCGGCGCGACCCCGAAGCCGACACCCAGCATCAGGTAGGGCACGAGGAAGGTCAGCGCCAGCACGCCCAGCAGCAGCATCGATTCGTACAGCATGCTCGCCAGGCGCCGCCTGAGCCCGGCAAGCTCGACGGGCGTGCGTTCGCCGCGCGGTGCGGCAGGTTCGGGCGAGGCCGCAGCCGCTTTGGGGGAATTGCGCTTCATGACGGAATCCGAATGTGTTGCACACGCGAAGCCAGGCACCCGCACATGCTGGAAGGGCTTCGAGACGCGAAAGAGGATGGGGAAACAGGTCGGTCGGCGCAGCACCCGATCGGGGACGGCCGGGTTCGGCCTCCCGCCCCACCACAGCCGGGAGTACGTGAAACCACGTAGCAGCGCGATCCGGCAATCCGGGCGATGCAAAAGGAATGCCGATCGCGGTGAAACCGGCCATTCTCAAGGACAAACCACACCCCGCCACAAGCCGCATCAACCTTGACCAAACCCGATGCGGCCGGTAACGTTTCGTGTTTCTTCAAACGACTTGTCGAGCGAGCTTGCGATGGTGCTTACCGGAGCCGAAATTGTAATCAGGTGCCTGCAGGAAGAAAAGGTCGAGTATGTCTTCGGCTATCCCGGCGGTGCCGTGCTGTACATTTATGACGCTCTGTTTCAGCAAGAAGCTGTTCGTCATGTCCTGGTCCGCCACGAACAGGCGGCCGTGCACGCGGCCGACGGCTACGCGCGCAGCACCGAGAAGGTCGGCGTCGCACTGGTGACCTCCGGACCCGGCGCCACCAACGCCGTCACCGGCATCGCCACCGCGTTCTGCGACTCGATCCCGATGGTGATCATTTCCGGCCAGGTGCCCACCGCCGCCATCGGCCAGGACGCGTTCCAGGAAGTCGACACCGTTGGCATCACCCGCCCCTGTGTGAAGCACAACTTCCTGGTCAAGGACGTGCGCGACATCGCCGCGACGATCAAGAAGGCTTTCTACCTTGCGAAGACGGGCCGTCCGGGTCCGGTGCTGGTCGACATTCCCAAGGACGTGTCGATGCACAAGTGCGAGTTCGAGTATCCGAAGGAAATCTCGATGCGCTCGTACAACCCGGTGGTCAAGGGCCACTCGGGCCAGATCAAGAAGGCCGTTCAGCTGCTGCTCGAAGCCAAGCGCCCGATGATCTACACCGGCGGCGGCGTCGTGCTGGCCAACGCGGCCGAACAGCTCACCAAGCTCACCCGCCTGCTCGGTTTCCCGATCACGAACACCCTGATGGGCCTGGGCGGCTACCCAGCGAGCGACCGCCAGTACCTGGGCATGCCCGGCATGCACGGCACCTACGAAGCCAACATGTCGATGCACTACTCCGACGTGCTGCTCGCCGTCGGCGCCCGCTTCGACGACCGCGTCATCGGTCTGCCCTCGCATTTCGCCGAGGAACCGCGCAAGATCATCCACATCGACATCGACCCGTCGTCGATCTCGAAGCGCGTCAAGGTAGACGTTCCCATCGTCGGCGACGTCAAGGAAGTGCTGGAGGAGATGATCCGCCAGCTCGAGTCCGGCGAGGCCCGCCCCAACCCCGAGGCCGTGGCTGCGTGGTGGAAACAGGTCGAGGAATGGCGCGGCCGCAACTGCATGGCTTACAAGAACTCGGACGAGATCATCAAGCCGCAGTTCGTGGTGCAGAAGCTGTGGGAAGTGACCGGCGGCGAGGCCATCGTCACCTCGGACGTCGGCCAGCACCAGATGTGGGCCGCGCAGTACTACCGCTTCGACAAGCCGCGCCGCTGGCTCAACTCCGGCGGCCTGGGCACGATGGGCGTGGGCATGCCCTACGCCATGGGCGCCAAACTCGCCAATCCGGACATGCCGGTCGCCTGCATCACCGGCGAAGCCTCGATCCAGATGAACATCCAGGAACTGTCGACCTGCAAGCAGTTCCGCCTGCCGATCAAGATCTGCAACCTGAACAACCGCTACCTGGGCATGGTGCGCCAGTGGCAGCAGCTGTTCCACGGCCAGCGCTACTCCGAGTCCTACATGGACTCGCTGCCCGACTTCGCCAAGTTGGCCGAGGCCTATGGCCACGTCGGCATCCGGGTGGACAAGCCGTGCGACGTCGAGGGCGCGATCCGCGAGGCCTTCACCACGCACAAGAACGATCTCGTGTTCCTGGACTTCCAGATCGACCAGACGGAAAACGTCTATCCGATGGTGCAGGGTGGCAAGGGTCTCACCGAGATGATCCTGTCTGCCGAAGACCTGTAATCGCCCTCCTCCCGAACTCCGGACCGAATCCATCATGCGTCACGTCATTTCCCTCCTGATCGAAAACGAATCCGGCGCGCTGTCGCGCGTCTCGGGGCTGTTCTCGGCGCGCGGCTACAACATCGAGTCGCTCACCGTAGCCCCGACCGAAGACGCGTCGATGTCGCGCATGACCATCGTCACCTCCGGCTCGGACGACATCATCGAACAGATCACCAAGCAGCTGAACAAGCTGATCGAGGTTGTCAAGGTCGTCGACATTTCCGAAGCGGCGCACATCGAGCGCGAGCTGATGCTGGTGAAGATCCGCGCCACCGGCAAGGACCGTGAGGAGATCAAGCGCACCGCCGACATCTTCCGCGCCCGCATTATCGACGTCACCGACGCCTCATACGTCGTCGAGCTGACCGGCAACCAGAGCAAGCTCGACGCCTTCATCGGTGCCATCGATCCTGCGCTGATCCTAGAGACCGTGCGTTCGGGCGTGTGCGGCATCGGCCGCGGCGACCGCGTACTGAAGCTGTAAGCGCGTTTTCCGTCCGGCAGGCGTGGGCATCCTCACGCTCGCCGGCAGCAACACCCGTTTCACATTCCGACCCAGCTAGCGAAAAGGAAAGACATGAAGGTTTATTACGACAAGGACGCCGACCTCTCCCTCATCAAGGGCAAGAAGGTCACCATCGTCGGCTATGGCTCGCAGGGCCATGCCCACGCCCAGAACCTGTCCGACTCGGGCGTCAAGGTCACCGTCGGCCTGCGCAAGGACGGCTCGTCCTGGGACAAGGCCAAGGCTGCCGGCCTGAAGGTCGAAGAGATCGCCAAGGCCGTCAAGGGCGCCGACGTCGTCATGATCCTGCTGCCGGACGAGAACATCCCGCAGGTCTACAAGGAAGAAGTCGAGCCGAACATCAAGAAGGGCGGCGTGCTGGCCTTCGCGCACGGCTTCAACGTGCATTACAACCAGGTCGTGCCGCGTGAAGACCTGGACGTGATCATGGTCGCCCCGAAGGGCCCCGGCCACACCGTGCGTTCCGAGTACCTGCGCGGGGGCGGCGTGCCGTCGCTGATCGCGGTCTACCAGGACAAGTCCGGCAAGGCGCGTGACATCGCCCTGTCCTACGCTGCAGCCAACGGCGGCACCAAGGGCGGCGTGATCGAGACCAACTTCCGCGAAGAGACCGAGACCGACCTCTTCGGCGAACAGGCCGTGCTGTGCGGCGGCGCCGTCGAGCTGGTGAAGATGGGCTTCGAGACCCTGACCGAAGCCGGCTACGCGCCGGAGATGGCCTACTTCGAGTGCCTGCACGAGCTCAAGCTGATCGTCGACCTGATGTACGAAGGCGGCATCGCGACGATGAACTACTCGATCTCGAACAACGCCGAATACGGCGAGTACGTGACCGGCCCGGAAGTCATCAACGAGCAGTCGCGCGAAGCCATGCGCAACGCGCTCAAGCGCATCCAGACTGGCGAATACGCCAAGATGTTCATCCTCGAGGGCAAGACCAACTACCCGAGCATGACCGCCCGCCGCCGTCTGAACGCCGCCCACCCGATCGAGCAGGTCGGCGCCCAGCTGCGCGAGATGATGCCCTGGATCAAGGCCAAGGCCCTGGTCGACAAGTCGAAGAACTGATCTTCGCCCCGTCCCCGTGACGAGCAGGGGCCGGAGTCGCGCAACGCGGCTCCGGCCCCTTTCCTTTGCCCGCGGGCAACATCCGGAAATCCGGATGCCACGCCGCATGCGCTAGAATCGAAGCTCCTGAGTGGAAGAACGAGACACAGTGGCCCATCCCGACCGCACGCCCCTGCTGCCGCTGGAAAAGCGGCGCCGCGGCATCTACATCCTGCCCAACCTGTTCACCACGGCGGCGCTGTTCGCCGGCTTCTATGCCATCGTGCAGGCCATGAACCAGCGCTTCGAGGTCGCGGCGGTGGCGATCTTCGTCGCCATGGTGCTCGACGGCCTGGACGGGCGCATTGCGCGCCTCACCCACACCCAGAGCGAGTTCGGCGCCGAGTATGACTCCCTGTCCGACATGGTCTCCTTTGGTGCCGCGCCTGCGCTCGTCATGTACGAATGGGCACTGCAGGATCTCGGCAAGCTCGGCTGGATCGCTGCCTTCATCTACTGCGCCGGCGCGGCCTTGCGGCTGGCGCGCTTCAACACCAACATCGACGTCGTCGACAAGCGTTATTTCCAGGGCCTGCCCAGCCCCGCCGCCGCCGCGCTGATCGCAGGCATGGTGTGGGTCGGCATCGACAACGGCTTCACCGGCGACGAACTGCGCGGTTACGCCTGCGCACTGACGATCTTCGCTGGCGTGTCCATGGTCAGCAACGTGCTTTTCTGGAGCGGCAAGAGCATCAACCTGCGCAAGAGCGTGCCCTTCATCGTCGTCATTGCGCTGGTACTGGTATTCGCGCTCGTCTCCAGCTATCCGCCGGGCATCCTGTTCGGCCTGTTCCTCGTCTATGCCGCATCCGGCTACGTGATGTGGCTGCTGCGCTGGAAGCGCAAGCACGACCGGGGCGAGGCGACCCCCGCCCCCCAACCCGACAGCACGGTACCGCCCGCAGCCGGCGACGATACCGCCCCCCCTCCGAGGAGCTGAGCATGAAAGACGCCCTGATCATCTTCGACACCACCCTGCGCGACGGCGAGCAGAGCCCCGGCGCCTCGATGACGCGCGAGGAGAAGCTGCGCATCGCCCGCCAGCTCGAACGCATGCGCGTCGACGTCATCGAGGCGGGCTTCGCCGCGGCCTCCAACGGCGACTTCGAGGCGGTGCGCTCGATCGCCGAAACCATCAAGGAATCCACCGTCTGTTCGCTGGCCCGTGCCAACGAGAACGACATTCGCCGCTCGGGCGAAGCAATCCGCCCTGCTGCGCGCGGACGCATCCACACCTTCATCGCCACCAGCCCGATCCACATGGAGAAGAAGCTGCGCATGACGCCCGACCAGGTCGTTGAGCAGGCCGTGAAGGCCATCGGCTGGGCGCGCGAATACACCGATGACGTCGAGTTCTCGGCCGAGGACGCCGGGCGCTCGGAGATCGACTTCCTGGTGCGCATCTTCGACGCCGTGATCCAGGCCGGCGCGAAGACGATCAACGTCCCCGACACCGTCGGCTACAACGTACCGGAGCAGTACGCCGCGACGCTGCGCACGCTGATCGAGCGCGTACCGAATTCGGACAAGGTGATCTGGTCGGTGCATTGCCACAACGACCTCGGCCTGGCCGTCGCGAACTCGCTCGCCGCCGTGCGTGCGGGCGCCCGCCAGGTCGAATGCACGATCAACGGCCTGGGCGAACGCGCGGGCAACGCCTCGCTCGAGGAAATCGTCATGGCCGTGCGCACGCGCGCCGACGTCTTCCCGGTCGAGACCCGCATCGATACCACCCAGATCGTCCCGGCGTCCAAGCTGGTGTCGCAGATTACCGGCTACCCGGTACAGCCGAACAAGGCCATCGTCGGCGCCAACGCCTTTGCCCACGAGTCGGGCATCCACCAGGACGGCGTACTCAAGCACCGCGAAACCTACGAGATCATGCGTGCCGAGGACGTCGGCTGGGGCGCCAACAAGCTGGTGCTGGGCAAGCACTCCGGCCGCAATGCCTTCCGTGCGCGCCTGCAGGACCTTGGCATCGAGATCGAGAGCGAGGAGCACCTGAACCACGCCTTCGCGCGTTTCAAGGAACTCGCCGACAAGAAGCACGAGATCTTCGACGAGGACCTGCACGCGCTGATGCGCGACGAGACTGTCACGCCCGAGACCGAGCACTTCCGCCTGGTATCCAGCCGTTTCCACTCCGAGACGGGCGAGACCCCGCGTGCCGAGCTGACGCTGGTCATCGGCGGCGCCGAGCATCGCGCGCAGGCCGAAGGCTCGGGCCCGGTCGATGCAGCCTTCAAGGCGATCGAGGCCGTCGCCACGAGTGGCAGCGAGTTGCTGCTGTATTCGGTCAACGCGATCACCACCGGCACCGACGCCCAGGGCGAAGTCACCGTGCGCCTGTCGAAGAACGGCCGCGTGATGGATGGTCAGGGCGCCGACACCGACATCATCGTCGCCTCGGCCAAGGCCTACCTCAACGCCCTGAACAAGCTGCAGAGCAGTGCCCAGCGCCTGAACCCGCAGGTCTGAACGGGCGCCACATGCAACAACGCCCCGTGTGCCGGACCGGCCGCGGGGCGTTTTTCTTGGGCGTTCGCGAGCCCCGGGCTACACCTGTCCTATTCCACCGCCTTCTGCTGACGCGACGGCGCCGTGTTGCGCGCATAGAGCATCGTGCTCAGGAACAGCAGCACCGAAAGCACGATCTCGGCGCCCGCCAGGGTGGCGGTCAGGCCGGGGTCGCTGACACGCAGCACACCCTCGGTGAAGTACAGCAGCGACAGCATCGACAGCCACTGATAGGTGTAGCGCTTGCCACGCAGCACGCCGAACACGGCCGGCAGCAGCGGCACCGCCTTCAGCATCATCCACGAGCCGCCGGGGCGCAGCGGCGCCAGCCAGGCTTCCCACAGCACGCAAAGGCCGATGAGCGCCAGCAAGCTGGCGCAGGCGACGAAATACAAAAGGCGCGGACTCATCATCGCACCCCCGCCAGACGCAAGGTCACTTCGGCCAGGCGACGTCCCTGCGCGCGCGCCAACTCGACCTCCTCGGCGCTCAGCACCGGCGACCCATCGGCGCCCGCGACGTGAGTGGCACCGTAGGGCGTGCCGCCGCTGCGCGTACCATTGAGCGCCGGCTCCGAGAACGGAATGCCGAGCAGCAGCATGCCATGGTGCAGCAGCGGGACCATCATCGTCAGCAGCGTGCTCTCCTGGCCGCCGTGCAGGCTGGCGGAGGACGAGAACACGCAGGCCGGCTTGCCTGCCAGCGTGCCATTGACCCAGGCACCGGCCAAGCCATCAAGGAAGTACTTCATCGGCGCCGCCATGTTGCCAAAGCGGGTCGGACTGCCCAGCGCGAGGCCGGCGCACTCCTCGAGATCTCGCACCTCGACGTAGGGCGGGCCATCGGCCGGAATGTCGTCCTCGACCGCCTCGCACACCGTCGATACCCTCGGCACCGTTCGAACGCGTGCTGCCGCACCGGGAACCTGGTGTATGCCGACGGCAACCTGCTCGGCCAGCGCGCGCACCGAACCGCGATGGCTGTAGTAAAGGACGAGGATTTCCTGCATGACGGACCGTAGTGGCTAGAATGCGGGAATTATACCGTCCGCACCGCCCCTGCCCGGCGTCGCCCCATGAACCTGCACGCCCTGCGCGATTTCTTCCTGCTGCTGGCTGAACGCTTCGCCGCCACCCGCGGCCCCCAGGTCGCCGGCAGCCTCGCGTTCACTACCCTTCTGGCGCTGGTGCCGCTGATCACCGTCACCCTCGCCGTGTTCGGCAACCTGCCCGGGATGGACCAGCTCGGCGACTCGGTGCGCAACTTCCTGCTGCAGAACCTGCTGCCCGACCGCGCTGGCCACATCATCGCGACCTACGCGCTGCAGTTCTCCGAGCAGGCCGGTCGCCTGACCCTGATGGGCATCGGCCTGCTGGTGCTGACCTCGCTGATGCTGCTCGGCACCATCGAGAAAGCCTTCAATCACATCTGGGGCGTCCGTCGCCCACGGCGCATGCTGACGCGCATCACGGTGGGCTGGTTCGTGCTGACGCTGGGTCCCATCCTGTTCGGCGCTTCGGTCATCGGCACCGGCTACGTCATCAGCACCTCGATGGCCTGGTCGAACCACCTGCCGTGGATCGGAGAGTTCACCGCACGCCTGCTGCCACCGCTGCTGCTGTGCGTGCTGTTCGGCTTCCTTTACTACGCGGTGCCGAACCATCCGGTGCGGATCCCGCATGCCATCGTCGGCGCATTGGTCGCCGCACTGGTGTTCTTCCTGATGCAGCGCGCCTTCGGCCTCTTCATCGCGCGCTTCCCCACCTACACGCTGATCTTCGGCACCTTCGCCGCCTTGCCGATCTTTCTCGTGTGGCTTTATCTGTCGTGGTCCGTGATCCTGCTCGGAGCCCTGATCACCGCCACCCTGCCTGCCTACCTCGAGCGTCGTCAGCTCGCCCCCCGCTTCGCCGGCGACGAAGCCTGTGCCGCCACCGCGCTGCTGTCGCGGCTCGCGCGCGCACAACGGCTCGGGCAATGCCTGGATGCTGAAACGCTTGTCGAGTGCAGCGCGCTGGCCCCCCATCGTACGGACGGCATCCTGGAACGCCTGCAGGAGGAAGGCTGGGTCGCGCGCACCGAAGAGGGAAGCTGGGTGCTGCGTACAGCCCCGGACTCGATCCGCATGCGGGACGTCGTGACCCGCTTCGCACTGGATCTGAGCGCCTGGCGCCGGACTGAAGCGCCAGCGGACATCCATGTGCTGGCGCTACACCTCGATCGGACGCTTGACACAGGCGATCTGAGCCTCGCCGAGTTGCTGCGCCTGGCCGATCGAACGGCCGACGCTCAGATCGGATAGGGGTCGATCTCGTACTGGAACAGCTCGACGCTGGCGGTCTGAACGTCCAGTCCCAGTGCGCGCCCTTGGGCGACATACAACGGTGGCCCCTCGCGCACGAAGACGAAGCGCCGCGAAACATAGGTGCCCGCAGGCGCCAGAAAGGCCGGATGGTGGCGATCGGGCTCCATCGGCGGCAAGGCCAGCGCAGGCGCCACGCCGTCGACCGATCCGCTGCGAAACGCCAGTTGCACCGAGTAGTAGGACTGCGCGACGGTCTGCAGGCCGATTTCGATCTGCTCCGGGCTGTCGCTCCGGACCCAGCGCACGATGCACACCGTCCACGGCTCCGCTGCGCTCTTCCGCAGCCCCAGCACGATGCCGGGCGCGACCTCGCCCTCCACCCCCGACACGTTCATGATCGCGTAACCGCCCGGGCTCTCGTTGCGCACCTGCCAACCAACCACCCGCCCCGGCTCGCGCCGGCCGCGCCCGAGCTCCCACATCGCGCGCAGCCCAGCGCACACCTGCACCTCGTAGTGCTGCTCACGTCGCACCCCGAGGCGAAGCTGGGGCGCGACCCAGTGTTCGCGCATGCCCCGCAACAAGGCCAGAATCTCCGACGGCGTCAGCCCCGGCGGCAGCGCCTCGTCCGCGGCCTCCAGCGTATCGACCTCTGCCAGATGCCCCTCGACCTCTGCCGTCGACATCCACTCCTCGAGATGCTCGATACGTTCATCCACCGCGCGGGCGAGCGGGCGCGGACTCAGAAAACGCAACCCGCTCCGGTCGTGCGGCGGCGGCTTGCGCGCCGAGGGCAATGGCCCCTCGTCGGCATCCGGATCGATCCACCAGGTCGAACTGCCTTGGGGCGGCGCGTCCGGGGTCATGCCGACGCCCGCCAGCTCAACCTCGAGATAGTCGGCGGCCCAGGCAAGCTCCCGCGCGGTAAGGCGCTCAGGCTGCGCCGCCGCAATCGCAATCATGCTGCGATACGCCTCATGCCCGGGCCGGAGCGCAGCCAGGCGATGCGCAAGACTCCATAAACCCGAAGGGGGCTCTGCCGCAGACATCACCGAGACCAGATACGCCTCGCGCAGCGTGGTCAACCCAAGCGCAGCCAGCAGGGCTGCCTCACCCGCAGTTGTCGCACCTGCAGCCGCCCGCTCGCCAATGCGACCAGCGAGTCGCAGCAACACGCCGCCAAGCTGCGACGACGCCGCATGCAAGGGCCGCGGCAACGGCAGGCCCGCGCCCAGCAACTGCGCGCGAATCCTGCCACTGATGTCGAGCGCACGCTCGACAAAGGCAAGGACCATGTCCTCATACCCGGCCTCGGCGCCAGACCCAGGCAGGCGCGCGACAAGCACCTCCAGCGCACGGATGTCCACAACCGGATCGTCGGCCGGTTCGGAGGCGAGCCACTCCAGGATCCGGTCGACTCCCTCGGCAGTATCGGTAGGCGCGGACTCGATCATGGACAGGCACATCATTTGGGGAAGAGCCACATTCTAGTCAAACTCCGGCGCGCCGGCATGTCCTCTGCCTGTGTCCCCGAGCGCGAGGAGGCCCGTGAGGGCGGCCCGTACGCCATCTGCCTCGACATCGACGATTGATCTTGCCCTTCCGGACGACTTACCTTAAACTCCACCGCTTTTCGCATCTACCGATCAGGAAAATCAGATGGTCGTCATTCGCCTTGCCCGTGGTGGCGCCAAAAAGCGCCCGTTCTTCAACATCGTTGCCGCCGACTCGCGTAACCGTCGCGACGGCCGCTTCATCGAGCGCGTTGGCTACTACAACCCGGTCGCTTCCGGCGCCGAGAAGGGCCTGGTCGTGAACGCCGAGCGTCTGGCCTACTGGCAGCAGAACGGCGCCCAGCTGTCGCCGACCGTTGCCCGTCTGGCCAAGCAGGCCGCCAAGGCGGCTGCCTGATCAGCGCCGGTCTGCTGCGGCGGATCCACGCATGATCGTACTGGGGCGCATTGTCGCCCCTTTTGGCGTTCAGGGCTGGCTCAAGATCCATCCCTTCGGCGATGACCCGGAGTCGTGGCGCAAGATGCCCCAATGGTGGCTCAGCGCAGACGACAACGCGCCGCCCGAGCAGTGGAAGCCCTACACGCTCAAGGCGTGCAGGACTCACGGCAAGGGTCTGGTCGCCGCCTTCGGCGAAGTACCGGACCGCAACGCGGCCGAGGCGGTCGATGGCTGGTACATCGGCGCCCCGCGCGAGGCCTTGCCGACAACCGCCGAGAACGAGTTTTACTGGGGTGACCTCGTCGGCCTCGACGTCGTCAACGAGAGCGGGGAATCCCTGGGGTCAGTGAAGGGTCTCCTCTCGACCGGTGCACACGACGTGCTGCAGGTCGGCGAGGGCGAAACCGAACGCCTGATCCCCTTCGTCGCAGCCTTTGTGCTCGACGTCGATCTTGCCGCACGGCGCATCCGCGTCGCCTGGGGCAAGGACTGGTAAGGGCGACGGTGAAGGCCCAGGCTGAAACCGGCGCCGAACGGAAAGACACGACGATCGCAGTACCCGGCGGCCCCCGCCGCTACGATGTGATCACGCTCTTTCCGGAGATGTTCGCCGCCCTGACCGGCAGCGGCATCACGCGCAGGGCGATGGATCGCGGGCTGTATGCGCTGGGTTTTCACAACCCGCGCGACTTTACCCACGATCCGCACCGCACGGTGGACGACCGCCCCTACGGCGGCGGACCCGGCATGGTGATGCTGGCAGAGCCGCTGATGCAGTCTATTGCGGCCGCGCGGTTGGCACAGCAGGCCTCAACGGGAACGACAGGAAGAGTCATCTACCTGTCGCCGCAAGGTCGCCGGCTGGACCAGGCGGCGGTGCTGGAACTGGCCGCACAGCCGGGACTGGTCCTGCTGTGTGGTCGCTACGAAGGCGTCGACCAGCGCCTCATCGACCGCGCGGTGGATGAGGAAGTGTCGCTCGGCGACTTCGTGTTGTCGGGTGGCGAACTGCCTGCGATGGTGCTGCTCGACGCGATCGTGCGGCAACTGCCGGGGGCATTGAACACGGCGGATTCGGCGCTGGAAGACTCCTTTGCCGACGGCCTGCTGGACTGTCCGCATTACACGCGGCCAGAGGTGTATGAAGACGAACGGGTGCCTGACGTGCTGTTGTCGGGCAACCATGCGGCAATCCGCCGCTGGCGGCTGAAGCAGTCCCTCGGCCGCACCTGGCTGCGCCGGCCCGACCTGCTGGCCGCGCGGCAACTGAGCAAGACTGAATTGAAACTGCTTGAGGAATTCAGGCAGGAGCAAGCCGGGACCGAGGGCGGCAGCATCGCCTGACAGTCCTTTCATAAACGGCGCGCATCAGGTGGCGACCTGCTCTGCGGCCAGGCCGATGCAATGACAAAGGCCGACAACATTGATGGAGTATCCGCAATGAACCTGATTCAGCAACTCGAACAGGAAGAAATCGCCCGCCTGACCCAGGGCAAGGCCATCCCGGAATTCGCCCCCGGCGACACCGTGATCGTCCAGGTCAAGGTCAAGGAAGGCAACCGCGAGCGTCTGCAGGCGTATGAAGGCGTGGTGATCGCGAAGCGCAACCGCGGTCTGAACTCGTCCTTCATCGTCCGCAAGATTTCGTCGGGCGAAGGCGTGGAACGTACGTTCCAGACCTACTCGCCGCTGGTGGCCGGCATCGAGGTGAAGCGCCGCGGTGACGTCCGTCGCGCCAAGCTGTACTACCTGCGCCAGCGTTCGGGCAAGTCCGCACGTATCAAGGAAAAGCTGGACTACAAGGCCGCCGCCGCCAAGAAGGCAGCCCAGCAGCAGGCTTGATCGCCGCCGCGGTAACGCAAATGAAAAACGGGCCTTCGGGCCCGTTTTTCATTGGTCCTGCCGCCCATCCTGCGGCGCACCGAAGCCGCACAGGGCTCCCGGCGATCTGGCGCCCCGACTCAGCGCCGCTCGACGTAGTGCAGCATGCCCGCCGCCGCAGCAAGGAAGATCAGGCTCGGCGTCAGCGCGGCAAGGATGGGCGGCCACGCGTTGATCATGCCAAGGTTGGAGAACAGTCCATTGAGCAGGTGGAAGCCCACACCCAGCATCACGCCGAGGAAGATCCGTGCGCTCGCGCCACCCATGCGGTCATGGATGAAGCCAAACGGCAAGGCCAGCGCCATCATCACCAGCACCGCGAAGGGATAGATGAGCTTCTTCCACAGCGCGATCTCGAAGCGGTCGGCACTCTGCTGGTTGTCGCGCAGGTGCTGGATGTAGGTCCACAGCTTCGCAAGCGGCATGTGTTCAGGCCCGACCATCAGCACGCTGAGCACCTCGGGCGACAGTTCGGAGCGCCAGCTGATCTCGGGCAACTGCTCGACCTCGGTCCGCTCGCCGAGGAAGCGGGTGCGCGAAACGTCCATCAGGCGCCAGTGATTGCCCCCGTCATGCACGCCGCGCTTGGCCTCGCTGATCGACACCAGTGCATAGTCGGCATCGAATTCATACACCCGGGCGTTACGCATCGTGCGATCCGGAAGCATCGTGCGAACATTGATGACCAACGCCCCGTCCTTGACCCACAAGCCCGAGCGCAGCTGCTGCGACACTGTGGATTGGGTCGCGGTCAGCTTCCACTGCTGGGCCGCGCTCTCGGCCGGCGGCGCGACGTACTCGCCAATCAGGAAAGTCAGCACAACCAGCACACTGCCGATCATGCCCAGCGTACGCATCAGCATCACATTCGACATGCCCGATGCACGCATCACCGTGATTTCGGAATGCCGCGCAAGTGTCGCGAGGGCATACAGCGTGCCGATCAGCACGGCTATCGGGAACAGCTCGTACATCCGGCCCGGCAAGGTCAGCGCGACATATACCGCCGCATCGAGCAACTGATAGCCGCTCTTGCCGACGTCCTCGAGCTCGGCAATGAAGTCGAAAAAGGCGAACAGCCCGAGGAAGGCCAACAGCACCAGCGCGGAGGCGGCATAGATTTCGCGGGCAAGATAGCGGAACAGGATACCCATCACGCCCTCGCCCGCCAGAACGGCGACACCGCCAGGCGCTTGTAGAAGAGCACGGCCAGCAGACACAACACGATCACGTGGGGCAGCAACAGCCCCACGGCAAACCCGAACTTGCCCTGCGCGACCCAGCTCTGGAACACCGACACCGCGTTGCTGTAAAGAAGATAGGTCAGCAGCGCGATCAGCAGGTTGTTCCCGCGGCCGGCGCGCGGATTGACAAAGGACAGGGGGATCGCGAGCAGCGCAAGCAGCAGCGCCGAGACCGGCAGACCGATGCGGCCGAGCAGTTCGCCCAGGCTGCGCGAATCGCCCTGCGCGAGCAGGACGACCGTCGGCAGGGCCCGCATGCGCGAGGGCTGGGTCGCCGCCGGCTTCTGTTCCACCTGCACCTCGTAGCGCTCGAACTCCATGACCCGGTACTCGGGCGTACCCGGCTGCCCGTCGTAGCGCCGCCCCTTCTCGAGCACGACGAAGCGACGCCCCTCCTCGTCCGTCCGCATGAAGCCTTCGGCCGAGGCGATCACGACGAGCTTACCCGCCTCGGTTTCCTCGCTGACGAAGACGTTGCGCACGCGACCATCCTCACCCGCCCCCACTTCGACGAAGAACACCCGGCGCGCGCCGGAGGATTCACGGAAAACGCCGGGCGCCACGCGATGGGTGTCGTCGCGGCTATCGAGGCGCTCGCGATATTCGGCGCTCTTCGCCTGCGACCAGGGCGTGAGATAAAGGGCGCCCGCGCCCACGACCACGACCAGCGGCAAGGCGAACATCAGCACGGGTCGTATCCAGGCGGTCAGGGGCACGCCCGCGGCGAACCACACCACCATCTCGGAGTCGCGATAGCTGCGCGAAAGTGACACCAGCACTGCGATGAAGAGCGTCAGCGTCAGGACGGTCGGAAGCTGGGCAAGCGCGCCGAACCCAATCAGCGCCAGCACGGCCTCCGGCGGCACTCGCCCGCCAGCGGCCTGGCCGAGCAGACGGATCAGCACGGTCGAGATCAGGATCGCGAACAGTGCAACGAAGACGGCAGCGGCGGTTTGGGTGAATTCCCGCTGAAGGGCGCGGCGGAAGATCATCGCGCGATAAAAGTGAGCCTGATGGCGTTGGGAACGGTTTTTGACGGGCTCGTCACGAAGGCGCCATAATCGGCGGCAGTCCGCAAGACGCGTCATTCCAAGGAAAAAGCTGATGGAATTTACCATAAAGACCGGTTCGCCGGCGAAGTCGAAGGCCGGGATCCTCGTGCTCGGCGCCTTTGCCGACGGCGTTCTCCCCGCCGCCACCGCCAACGTCGATGCCGCCGCCCAGGGCCGCATCGCTCACCTGCTCAAGCGCGGCGACCTGGAGGAAAAAGCTGGCGCGACGATGCTGCTGCCCGAACTCGCCGGCACCCAGGCCGAACGCGTGTTGCTGGTCAGCCTCGGCAAGCAGGACGAGTTCGGTGACAAGGCCTACCGCGACGCGCTCGGCGCAGCTGCCAAGGCGCTCGCCGCCACGCCCGCGAAGGACGCGGTGGTCACCCTCGCCGATGTCGAGATGGAGAAACGCCCGCTCGCATGGCGTCTGCAGCAGGCCGCCCGCATCCTCGCCGACGGCGCCTATCGCTTCGACACACTGAAGTCGGGCAAGGACAAGAAAGACAAGAAGGACCGTGGCGTCAGGAAGCTGACCCTGCAGGTCGAGGCAGAGCTGACAGCCGAGCTCGACACCGCCGTACGCCAGGGCCAGGCCATCGCCACCGGCATGGCGCTGGCGAAGGATCTCGGCAACCTGCCGGGCAACATCTGCACGCCCACACACCTGGCCGAGACCGCCGAGGCGCTCGGCAAGCAGTACAAGTTCGACGTCGAGGTACTCGAACGTGCCGACATGGAAAAGCTCGGCATGGGCTCCTTCCTGTCGGTGGCGCGTGGCTCGCACCAGCCGCCCAAATTCATCGTCATGAATTACAAGGGCGGCAAGGCCAAGGCAAAGCCCATCGTGCTGGTCGGCAAGGGCATCACCTTCGACACCGGCGGCATCTCGCTGAAGCCCGCCGCCGAGATGGACGAGATGAAGTACGACATGTGCGGCGCCGCCAGCGTGCTCGGCACCTTCAAGGCCATTGCGCAGATGGGCCTGCCGCTCAACGTCGTCGGCCTGATTCCGACCACCGAGAACATGCCGGGCGGCGGTGCGACCAAGCCGGGCGACGTCGTGACCTCGATGTCGGGCCAGACCATCGAGGTCCTCAACACCGACGCCGAAGGCCGGCTGATCCTGTGCGACGCGCTCACCTACGCCGAACGCTTCAAGCCGGAGTGCGTGATCGACATCGCCACGCTGACTGGCGCCTGCGTGATCGCACTGGGCAAGATCCCCAGCGGCCTGCTCGCCAACGACGACGAACTCGCTGCCGAGATCCTGCGACGCGGCAGCGACTCGGGCGATCGCGCCTGGCAACTGCCGCTGTGGGACGAGTACCAGGAACTGCTCAAGAGCAACTTCGCCGACATGGGCAACATCGGCGGCCGTTACGCCGGCACCATCACCGCAGCCTGCTTCCTGTCGCGCTTCACCAAGGCCTACAAGTGGGCGCACCTCGACATCGCCGGCACCGCCTGGGTATCGGGCGACGCCAAGGGCGCGACCGGCCGGCCGGTGCCGCTGCTGTCCGAGTTCCTCATCGGCCGCGCCAGCGCGGACTGAGCCCCGGCACGACGATGGACACCCGCGTCCAGTTCTACCACAACGCACCGGACCGGCTCGCGCTGGTCTCGGAACTGGTCGCGCGTGCTCACGGAAAGGGACGCAAGGTGGCCGTACGCATGCCCGACGCCGCCAGTGCCCAGCAACTCGACCGCCTGCTGTGGACGAGTGAACCGCTCGCCTTCGTCCCGCACGTGATGCTCGACTCCCCGCTCGCGGCCGAAACGCCGGTGGTGCTCGGCACAGCGGGCGCCGACGCGGACTGGCCGCATGGCGACACCCTCTTCAACCTCGCGCCGGATCTGCCGCCTGCCTACGACCGCTTCCGTCTCGTGATCGAGATCGTGGGGCAATCCGAGGCCGAGAAGGTCCCGGCGCGCGCCCGCTGGAGTGCCTATCGCCAGCGCGGACTCGAGACCAAGGCCTTCGACGCCGAACGCCGGGTGGCCCTATGAACGAATGGAAGCCCTTGCCGCACGACGAGGACCTCGAACGCGCCGACGACCTGCTCGATCAGGCTGACGCGCTGCTCAGGCGGCATCGCAGCACGATCGACTTCACCCCCGGCGCTCCATTCCACGATGCAGGTCGAGACCAGCCGTCCGAGAGCGACCTGGAAAGCCTGGACCTCGAGGACGAAGACCTGCCGATCCTCACCGAGGTCGTGGAAGACCTCGAGATCGCAGACGACTGGCACCCGCCAATCAACGCCAGGCCGCTGGATTTCGGCCCCATCGCCCCGCCGGCGCTCACGCCAGTCGCCCCGGGATCGCACCCGCCGCCTGCTGCCGCGACCGAGTCCGCCGCGCCGCACTCGCCCGAGCCGCAAGCTGCGCCGGCTGTCGCTTCGCCGGATGTGTCGGCCGCCCTGCTGCGGGAACAGATCCACGAGCAGCTATCGCACCAGTTCGCCGAACAGCTCGTCGACCTCGACACCCGCATCGCGCGCGAGGTCAGCAACTGGATGGCCACCGAGTTCCCCCAGGTCGTCGGGCGTGAGCTCGACCGCCTCGTCGAGCGCCTGCATATCGAGTTGCAGGCGCACCTGCGCGCCACCCTGCTCCCGGATCTCTCGGGACGTATCAGCGAAGTGCTCGAGGACATCCAGTCGCCCCTGAAGCGCCACTGAGCAACTCCCTTCCCCCGCCGCAAACCAGGGCACCCGCCCCTGCCCGGCCGCGTGCGGGCGAAGCTGCGCCACGCACACACCGGGGCCGGCAGGCGCATCCGCTATAATCCGCGCTTTGCCTTCAAGCGCGTAGAACACCATGGAACTGGCCAAGAGCTTCGAGCCCACCGACATCGAACGTCGCTGGTACCCGGAATGGGAATCCCGCGGCTATTTCGACGCCGGACTCGACAAGTCGAACCCCAACGCCTTCTGCATCCTGCTGCCGCCGCCCAACGTCACCGGCACGCTGCACATGGGGCACGGCTTCAACCAGACGATCATGGATGCGCTCACGCGCTACCACCGCATGCGCGGCGACAACACGCTGTGGCAGCCGGGCACGGACCACGCCGGCATCGCCACGCAGATCGTCGTCGAACGCCAGCTCGATGCCCAGGGCATCTCGCGCCATGACCTCGGCCGCGAGAAGTTCCTCGAGAAGGTATGGGAGTGGAAGGAATACTCCGGCGGCACCATCACCCGCCAGATGCGCCGCCTGGGCACCAGCCCGGACTGGAAGCGCGAACGCTTCACGATGGACGAAGGCCTGTCGAAGACGGTCACCGAGACCTTCGTGCGCCTCTACAACGAGGGCCTGATCTACCGCGGCAAGCGCCTGGTGAACTGGGACCCCAAACTCGGCACTGCGGTGTCCGACCTGGAAGTGGTGTCCGAGGAAGAGGACGGCAAGCTCTATCACATCCTCTACCCCTTCTCGGAAGGCCCCATCGGTGAGCTGAAGGGCCTGACCGTCGCCACCACCCGTCCCGAGACCCTGCTCGGCGACGTCGCGGTGATGGTGCATCCCGAGGACGAACGCTACGCCCACCTGATCGGCAAGACCGTCGCCCTGCCGCTCACCGGCCGTCACATCCCGATCATCGCCGACGACTACGTCGACCGCGAGTTCGGCACCGGCTGCGTCAAGGTCACGCCCGCGCACGACTTCAACGACTACGCCGTCGGCCAGCGCCACAGGCTCGACATGATCGTGGTGCTCAAGCTCGACGGCAGCGTGCCGACCGTGGCCGAGCGCTACACCACAGACGGCCAGGCCCTCGAAGGCGTGCCGATGCCCGGCAGCGTCGCCGGCCTCGACCGCTTCCCGGCGCGCGACCAGGTCGTCGCCGAACTCGAGACGCTCGGCCTGATGCTGGAGATCAAGGCACACAAGATGCAGGTGCCGCGTGGCGACCGCACCGGTGTCGTCATCGAGCCGATGCTGACCGACCAGTGGTTCGTCGCCATGTCCAAGGCAGGCGCGGATGGCAAGAGCATCACACAGAAGGCGCTCGACGTCGTCGCCTCGGGCGAAATCAAGTTCTACCCCGAGAACTGGGTCAACACCTACAACCAGTGGCTCAACAACATCCAGGATTGGTGCATCTCGCGCCAGCTGTGGTGGGGCCACCGCATCCCGGCCTGGTATGACGAGGAAGGCCGCATCTACGTCGCCACCTGCGAGGAAGCCGCCATCGCCGCCTGGAAGGCCGAGCTCGAAGCCGAAATCGGTACGCTGCAGGCCGAGGTCGCCGCGCGCCAGAGCCAGGGCCAGACCGCCGAGCAGTATCCCGAACTGGCAGAGCGCCTGTCGACGCTGCACGCGCGCTACGAAGAAGGTAGGCTGCGGCAGGAAGAGGACGTGCTCGACACGTGGTACTCCTCCGCGCTGTGGCCGTTCTCGACGCTGGACTGGACCGCCGAGTGGCCGGAGAAGAGCAACGACGCGCTCGACCTCTACCTGCCCTCGACCGTGCTCGTCACCGGCTTCGACATCATCTTCTTCTGGGTGGCGCGCATGGTCATGATGACCAAGCACATCACCGGCAAGATCCCGTTCAAGCACGTCTACGTGCACGGCCTGATCCGCGACGCGGAAGGCCAGAAGATGAGCAAGTCCAAGGGCAACGTGCTCGACCCGATCGACCTGATCGACGGCATCTCGCTGGACGAACTGGTCAAGAAGCGCACCTTCGGCCTGATGAACCCGAAGCAGGCGCAGAGCATCGAGAAGAAGACGCGCAAGGAATTCCCCGAAGGCATCCCCGCCTTCGGCACCGACGCGCTGCGCTTCACCTTCGCCAGCCTCGCCAGCCCGGGCCGCGACATCAAGTTCGACCTCGCGCGCTGCGAGGGCTACCGCAACTTCTGCAACAAGCTGTGGAACGCCACCCGCTTCGTGCTGATGAACTGCGAAGGCCAGGACTGCGGCATCGGCGACAACGTCGCCTGCTCCACCGAGGTGCTCGATTTCTCCTTCGCCGACCGCTGGATCGTGTCGCGCCTGCAGCGCACCGAAGCCGAGGTCGCCGAGCAGTTCGAAGCCTACCGCTTCGACCTCGTCGCGCGCACCGTGTATGAGTTCGTGTGGGACGAATACTGCGACTGGTACCTGGAGCTCGCCAAGGTACAGATCCAGACCGGCACGCCCGCCCAGCAGCGCGCCACCCGCCGCACCCTGCTGCGCGTGCTCGAGACCGTGCTGCGCCTCGCCCACCCGCTGCTCCCCTTCATCACCGAGGAGCTGTGGCAGACCGTGGCCCCGCTCGCGGGCCGCAAGGACGGCGACAGCATCATGTGCGTGCGCTACCCGCAAGCCGACATGAGCCGCATCGACGAGACCGCCGAGGCCAAGGTCGCCGAGTTGAAGGCGATGATCTACGCCTGCCGCAACCTGCGCGGCGAGATGAACATCTCCCCGGCGCAGCGCCTGCCGCTGGTGGCCGCCGGCGACAAGGCCGCGCTGGCCGTGTATGCACCCTACCTCGCCGGCCTGGCCAAGCTGTCGGACGTGCAGGTCGTCGCCGAGATCGGTGCCGACGAACTCGCCCCGGTCGCGGTCGCCGGCGACACCCGCCTGATGCTGAAGGTGGAGATCGACGTCGCCGCCGAGCGCGAGCGCCTGGGCAAGGAGATCACCCGCCTCGAAGGCGAAATCGCCAAGGCCGAAGGCAAGCTCGGCAATGCCAGCTTCGTCGACCGCGCACCGGCCGCGGTGGTCCAGCAGGAACGCGACCGCCTGGCCGGCTTCAGGGCCACGGTCGAAAAGCTGAAGCCGCAGCTGGCGAAGCTGGGCGGATAAGGCAACGCCTGCTTGCTTCCGGCGTGCGCCGAGGCAAGCAGGCGGCGGCCGGGGTATTCGTGGCGCAGGCGAGGACTGTCTGAGCCCGCAGGGCGAGTTCCGCAGACTGCAGAACGAATACCCCGGCCGCCGCCTGCGATTAACCCGAGATCGCCGTAAACAAGAAACGGGCTGCCCGACTTAACGTGGCAGCCCGTTTCACATCCAACGCAGAAAGCGCGAAATTCTTATTTCCGCTTCAGGAAGAACTCGAACGCCTTGTCCGCCGTCTCGCCCTGCTTCAGCAATTCATTGCCGGTCTGCTTGGCGAACGCCTGGAAATCCTTCACCGAACCCGGATCGGTCGCCACGACGCGCAGCACCTGACCCGCCTGCATCTCGGCCAGCGCCTTCTTCGCACGCAGGATCGGCAGCGGGCAATTCAGGCCACGCGCGTCCACTTCCTTCTCGAAATTCATCCCTTGCTCTCTCCGTTATCGGTATCTGGGAAAAGACGGCATTCTAATGGATGCCCCCCACAGCCGAAAGACGCACCCGCCGCAAACGCCCCGCGCCGGGCATCAACCCTCGCGCTCCCTGCGTTCCTCCAGCAGGCGCTGCTTCAGTTCGCGCATGCGCGCATCGACCGCCGACAATTCATAGAAATCCCCGTCTCCCGCCTTGCGCGCGATCTCCAGCTGCTCGATCGCCGCCGGCAGGCTGCCGCGCAGCAGATAGACTTCGGCCTGCGCACGATGCTGCGCAGTACGCTTGCCCAGCGCCGCATAGCCCCGCGACAGCAAGGCCCACAGGCGCGGATCGCCCTGGCGGTTGTCGAGCGCACGACGCACGCCCTCGACTGCCGCACCGGGCTGGCCGCCCAGGATGCGCGCGTCGGCGAGGGAATACACCAGGCTGCGGTTCGACGGGAAATCGCGTACCGCAGCCTCGAGCGTACGGATGGCGCCGACGCCGTCCTTGCGCGCCAGTCGGATGCCCGCCTCCAGCGTGTCCAACCAGGGCGAGGGCGGCGCCTTCGCCCGCACGGCCTCGAGGCGCTTTGCCGCCTCATCCAGCCGCCCGGCTCGGAACAGCGCACGCGCCAGCCCGTAACCGGCCGCCGGATCGTCCGGCGCCTGCGCGACAAGGTTCTCCATGTCCCTCACCGCGTCCGCCGCCTGGCCGGCGTTGGCACGCAACTTGGCACGCGCATAACCGAAGTCCGGTGAATCAACGACCTGACGGTAACGCATCGACGCCGCACGGTTCTCCATGTCGGCGATGCGTTCCGTGGTCAACGGGTGGGTGCGCAGATAGGCCGGCGCATTGTTCTCGTACATGCGTGTCGCACGCTGCAAGCGCTCGAAGAAGCCGGGCATGCCGCGCACGTCGAAGCCAGCGTTCTCCAGCGTCTCCAGCCCGGCGCGGTCGGCCTCGCGCTCGAAGGCGCGTGTGTAGCCCAGTTGCGACTGGATCGCCCCCGCCTGGCCCGCCGCGATCGCCGCCTGGCTCACGTCCGAATTGCTGCGCGCCGCCAGCACCGCCACCAGCAGCGAGGCCATCATCAGCATCGCCGACTGGCTCTGCTTGCCGACGATCTGCGCGATATGGCGCTGCGTGACGTGCGCGATCTCATGCCCCAGCACCGAAGCGAACTCGGATTCGGTCTCCGCCGCCAGCAGCAGGCCGGTGTGCACGCCGATGAAACCGCCGGGCAGCGCGAAGGCGTTGAGCGTCGGATCATTGACGACGAAGAAATCGAAATCCAGGCCCGGATTGCTGCTCACCGCCGCGAGCTTGTGGCCGATGCGGTTGATGTACTCCTCCACCTCCGGATCATCCAGGTAGGCGGCATCGCGCCAGCGGATCTGGCTGATGATCTGCTCGCCGATGCGGCGCTCGGCCGCCGGCGAAAGCTCGGATGCCGCCACGTCGCCCAGGTCGGGCAGATCGTAGGCGTTGACGGGAAAGGCCAGCGCGAGGCTGAGCAGCAGGGCAAGAGGTCGGCGCATCATCGGGTGCTATGATACCCGCCGTTTCCAAAGCGTTCCCGCGCGCATGTATCCGCCTGTAGCGGGCGCCGGGAAGCGCCCTCCCCCAGCGCCTGCGAGCGAATTCCGAAGCACCATGACCGCACCCTCCCCCAATCCGCTGACCCATTTCGATGCCGATGGCCAGGCCCACATGGTCGATGTCGGCGGCAAGTCCGAAACGCGCCGCGTCGCCGTCGCCACCGGCCGCATCCTGATGCTGCCCGACACCTTCGCCATGGTCCGCTCGGGCACGGCGAAGAAGGGCGACGTGCTCGGCATCGCCCGCATCGCCGCCATCCAGGCATCCAAGCGAACCAGCGAGCTGATCCCGCTGTGCCACCCCATCCCGCTCACCCGCGTGGCGGTCGAGTTCGAACTCGACGACGCCGAGCACGCGGTACGCTGCACCGTCACCGCCGAAACCGTCGGCCGCACCGGGGTCGAGATGGAGGCGCTGACCGCGGTGAATGTCGGCCTGCTCACGATCTACGACATGTGCAAGGCGGTCGATCGCGGCATGCGCATGGACGGCATCCAGTTGCTGGAAAAGCTCGGCGGCAAGTCGGGGCACTGGCGGGCCTGAAGCACCCGGCGCAGGCTCAGGCTGCATCCTCGTCGCGCTGCGCCAGGCGCGACATCACGAGCGGAAACGCACCCGACCCCGCCAGGGCGATCGCCGACACCAGAAAGGCGAGCCCCGCCATGGGGTCGGCGAGCGCCGGATGCAGGCGTGCCCCTTCTCCAGCGAAGCACGCCACCGCAGGCAGCAGGCACAGCCCGGCCAGCATGAAGAGCACGCGCGCAGTCAGCGGCACAGGACGGCGGTTCACAGTCTCATCCGCCATGGCAACTCGCCCTGGATGAACAACCGCGCCTCGTCGGACTGCGGCCGGGCGAAAAAGCGCTGTACCGGCGTATGCTCGCGCACGCGTCCGCCGGACATGAACACGATGTCGTCGCCCAGGCGGGTGGCCTGGCCGAGGTTGTGGGTGACCATGAGGATGCGGGTGCCGTCGGTACGGATCTCGCGGATGATGCGTTCGACCTCGCCGCTGGCCGAGGGGTCGAGGCTGGCGGTGGGCTCGTCGAGCAGCAGCAGGCGCGGCTTCGTCAGCCACGCGCGCGCCAGCGCGAGGCGTTGCTGCTCGCCGCCGGAGAGTTGGCGGGCGCTGTCCTCGGCACGGTCGGCCAGGCCGACACGCTCGAGCATCGCCAGCCCCTGCCGGCGGCGTTCGGCGGCGGACAGCCCAAGGGGTTTCAGCCCCAGCGCCACGTTCTGCAGTACAGAGGCACGCAGCATCATCGGCCGCTGGAACACCATCATCACGCCCTGCTCCGGCCGGCGCGCGCCCTCGTCGCCCCAGGCCATGCTGCCGGCGCCTGGTTCGATCAGGCCGCAGATCACCCGCAGCAGCACGCTCTTGCCCGCCCCGTTGGGGCCCAGCACCAGGGTGATGCCTTCGTCGCCCAGTTCCAGGTCGATGCCGGCCAGCACCTCGCGGCCGTTGGGCTGGTAGCGCAGGTCGCGGACACGAAGGGGAAAGATCGCCATCGTCCGTCTCAGCCGTAGCGCCGCATCGCCCAGTGGCGCAGCATGAAGGCCAGCGCGTTGAGCGCGAGGATGATGACGATGAGCACCGCGCCGAGCGCGATCGCCAGCGCAAGGTCGCCCTTGCTGGTCTCGAGCGCGATCGCGGTGGTCATCACGCGCGTCGCCCGGTCGATGTTGCCGCCGACGATCATCACCGCCCCCACCTCGCTCATCGCGCGCCCCAGGCCCGCCAGCACCGCCACCAGCAAGGAGTGGCGACAGTCGTAGAGCAGCGTGGTGACGCTGTCCCACCACGAAAAGCGCATCAACTGCAGTTCTTCTGCGTAGCGCTGCCACACGTCCTCCACCACCTGGCGCGTGATCGCCGTCATCAGCGGAATCACCAGCAGGGTCTGCGCGATGACCATCGCCAGCGGCGTGTACAGTAGGCCGAAGCCACCGAACGGCCCCGAGCGCGACAGCAGCAGGTACACCACCACCCCCACCACCACCGAAGGCAGGCCCATCAGTCCGTTGACCAGCACCGACATCGTGCTCTTGCCCGGGAAGCGCCCCACCGCGATGCAGGCGCCGAGTGGCAGCCCGATCAGCGTACCCAGCAACACCGCGCCACCACTGACCTGCAGCGACAGCACCACGATCTCGGCCACGGTGTGGTCGAAGGTGGCGAGCAGCGAAAAGGCGTCGGAGAAGGTGGCGGCGAAGGCGGACATCGGCGGGGAGCATACCCGAAAGGCCGGCAGCACCGGAACGGCGGATGCCCTGTCCGGCGGGGGCCGGCCCCTGGGCCCGCCCCCGCTGCTGCTACACGGACTCGTAATTCAGCAGCACCACCTCGGCCGCCTGCTCGCGCAGCGGAATCAGCGCCTGATAGGCGGGCGAAGCGAACCATCCGTGCGCTGCCGCGACACTCGGGAAGCCGATGACAACCACGTCCGCATGCGGGCTCTCGCCCGCGAACGCCGCCACCTGATGGCCACGAAAGACGAGTTCCGCCCCCCACGGGGCGAGGGTTTCGGGTACCCGGCTACGGTACTCGGCCCACTTGTCCGCATCCTTCACCGTGATATGACCGACTACGTATCCCTTGCTCACCCGTGCGCCTCCATTGCCGCATCCGAACCGAACGATCGAGTGGCGATCGCGACCTCGCCGCTCACCCCCCACCCTTCTGCATCGCCCGGTCGAGACGCGCCAGCAGCACGCGGCGCACGGCTTCTTCACCGGGCCCGAAGCGGTAGCGTACGATCAACTGCGGCAACTCGAACAGCCCCAGGCGACGCACGCCGGCCGGCTCCAGTTCGATGACGAGCATTTGCGCCCCCTCCTGCAGGCTCAGGCGCCGAGCTTCCGCGCTGCCCTGCACCGCGGGCCAGGCCTGGCGCAGGTCGCGCTCGAATTCACGCGCGGTGGCGGTGACCCGGCGCTCGAAGGACTCGGGCACCGGGCCATTGATGAAGGCCACGCCTCAGCCGCCGGCGATCGGCGGCCAGATGGCGAGCTCGTCGCCGTCCTGCAAGCGGCGCCTGGCGCGCTCGGCCGGCGGCACGAAATGGCCGTTGACCAGCACCAGGTGGGCGCTGCGCTCGGGCACGCGGTAGCGGTGAATCATTTCCGCCACGGTCGTGCCCTCGTCCACGTCCAGTTCCAGCCGGTTGCCGCGGTGGCCGTCGGGCAGGTAGTCCGACAGCGAGGCAAAGAGCTTGAAGGCGATGCGGATCGTCACACGGGTCTCCATGCGCCGCCCTCAGCGCGCCAGCGCCATCGGTTGCTGGCTGCGGGCAACGTAGGCATCGACGAAGGACAGCGGGTTGGCGAGCAAACGGTCCTTCCAGTCGCCAAGCCTGACCTGGCCGTGGATCAGGCCGCGCAGCGCGCCGACGTGCTGGGTCAGGCCGATGGAGGTGGCGCCGATCAGCACGTCGTCCTTGAACTGCAGGCTGAGGTAGCGGTAGCGCGCCTCGTCGACCAGCTCGACACCGCTGCCACCGGCGTCCGGCTTCTCGCCCCACCACTGGCCGAAGGACGAGGAGATCAGGCCCAGCGTGTCGAGCACGTTGATCGCCAGCACACCATTGAGCTTCGTGTCCCTGGCGATGGCGCCGCGCGCCATGTTCATCGCCGCGATGCGCGCCTGGTCGGCGGCGTTGGGCTGGATCGCGGCGACGAGGTGCGCGCCGGTGAAGAGATCCGGCGCCTCGGCCACATCACCGGCGGCGAAGATGCCGGACACGCTCGTCTCCATGCGGTCGTCGACAAGCACGCCCTTGGCGACATGCACCGGGGTTTCCTCCAGGAAGCCGACATTGGGCGCGACACCCGCGGCGACGATGACCAGGTCGCAGTCCAGACGATCGCCGGTGGACAGGGTCACCGCCAGCGGTGCGTCGGCACCCACTTCGCTGCCGCGGTCGATACGCTGCACGCCCGCGGAGGTGACGACCCGGATGCCCTTCTCCTCGACCCAGCGCTTGATCATGCCGCCGGCCTTGGGCGTCATCATGCGCGGCACCATGCGGTCGCCCATTTCCACCACGGTGAGCTGCACGCCGCGTTTGGCCAGCGCCTCCATGATGATGCAGCCGATGAAACCCGCACCGAGCTGCAACACGCGCGCGCCCGGCCTGGCATGGGCGGCGATCGCGCGTGCGTCGGCCAGCGTCCAGCAGGTCTGCACCTCGGGCAGGTCCACGCCGGGGATCGGCGGGCGCACCGGATGCGAGCCAGTGGCGATCAGCAGGCGGTCATAGCTTTCGAAATGGCCGTCGTCGAACAGCACGGTGCACTTTTCGGTGTTGAGCGCCACCGCGCGGCCACGCATCTGGCGGACGCGCAGGCGTTCGAAATGGTCGGCGCCCTTGCGCAGATACGTGCCCGATTCGTCGATGTTGCCTTCGAGCAGGTAGGGGATCGCCATGCGCGAATACGGTGGCGCGTCCTCATGGCCAACCATGACGATCTCGTCGTGCGGCGCGGCCTTGCGCAGCGTTTCGGCAGCAACGACGCCTGCCGGGCCGTTGCCGAGAATAAGGTGTTTCATTGGAGCATCCTCGAACGAAAGGCGGGCGCCCCGAAGGGCGCCCGCTCAGGCTTGCACCGTTACAGTCCCAGACGGGCCCGCGTCTCGGCCGTCGGCTGGCCTTCGGGCGTCCAGCCGCGCACCTGGTAATACTCGGGCAGCATCTTCGCCAGGCCGTTGACCATGCCCTTGGCCGGACCGGTCTTGGCCGGTTCCTGCGTCAGACGCGGCGGCAGGTTGTCGTCCTTGGCGGTGAAGCCGGCGGCGTTGTTGAACATGCGCTCCATGTTCCAGATGCGCTCACCCACCTCGTTCAACTTCTCCATGCTCCAGTCGCCCTCGCAGGCGGCGGCCACCTGCGGCTGCACGTCGGCCAGGGTCCATGCGAAGCTGGTGAAGACGCAGATGCCGGCCGAGTCGAACACCGCGGTGGCGTCCTGGAAGGCCTTGACCAGCTCGGGCTTGCCGTCGGTGGCCAGCGGGTCGGTCTTGACCGGAATGCCGAGCACTTCGGACGCCACCGTATAGCCGCGCAGGTGGCAGGCGCCACGGTTGGAGGTGGCGTAGGCCAGGCCCATGCCCTGAATGCCGCGCGAATCGTAGGCAGGGAACTCCTGGCCCTTCACGCTCATCGACAGCTCGGGACGGCCGTACTTCTCGCACAGGCGCTTGCTGCCCATGCCGAGCTCCTTGCCGAAACCCTCGCCCACCGCGGTCATCTCGACCATCTTCGCCAGCGCCTCGGCCGAACCGAAGGGCGCCGCCATCCCGATGATGTCGTCGTTGAGGATGCCCAGCTCGTACAACTCCATCGCCGCGCCGACCGTGGCGCCGAAGGAGATCGGGTCCATGCCCTGCTCGTTGCAGATCAGGTTGGCGTACTGCAGCGCCTCGAGGTCGCCGACACCGTTGGCCGCACCCAGCGCCCAAGCGGCCTCATACTCCAGGCCGCCGGAGGCGCCCCAGTACTTCGGGCTGTTCTTGACGGTGAAGTGCCCCTTGTCGATTTCCGAGATGCGCCCGCAGGCGATGGTGCAGCCGAAGCAGGCGGCGTTTGTGACCAGGTGGGTCTTGCCATCGGACTCGCGCTTCTCGTGCATTGCCTCGGCGGAGATCTTGGACGCATCCTCGAACTGCACGTCGCGGTGGTTGCGGGTCGGCAGCGCGCCAATCTCGTTGATCACGTTCATCAGCACCTGGGTGCCGTACTTGGGCAGACCCTGGCCGGTGACCGCGTTGTCGGCGAGCACCTTCTTGGCGTCGTTGGTCGCCTTCAGGAAGGCGCCGAAATCCTTGATGCCCGACACGCCCTTGGTGCCACGGATGGCCACCGCCTTGAGGTTCTTCGAGCCCATCACCGCGCCAACGCCGGAACGGCCGGCCGCGCGATGCAGGTCATTGACCACGCAGGCATACAGCACCTGGTTCTCGCCCGCCTTGCCGATCGACGAGATGCGCACGAGCGGGTCCTGCAGTTCGTCCTTGATCTGCTCCTCGGTCTCCCAGCAACTCTTGCCCCACAACCCGGCGGCGTCGCGCAGTTCGGCCTTGTCGTTCTCGATGTAGAGCCACACCGGTTTCGCCGATTTGCCCTCGAAGATCACCATGTCCCAGCCGGCGAACTTCATCTCGGCGCCGAAGAAACCGCCCGAGTTCGAACAGGCGATGGCGCCCGTCAGTGGCCCCTTGGTGACGACGGTGTAGCGGCCTCCGGTCGAGGCCATGGTGCCGGTGAGCGGCCCGGTGGCCATGATCATCTTGTTGTCGGGCGACAGCGGATCGACCTTGGGGTCGATCTCGGACACCAGATACTTGGTGGCCAGGCCGCGCGAGCCGAGGTACTCGTCGGCCCACTGCATGTTGAGCGGCTCCACCGAGCAGGTGCCGGCCGTGAGGTTCACCCGCAGGAGTTTTCGATTCCAACCCATGATCCGTCCTCCTCAGGCTGCGGCCGAAGCCGGGGTGTTGGCCTTGGCGGCCCAGGCGCGCATCTTGTCGATGCCGGTCCAGTCGGCATCCACATAGGTGATGGCGCCGGTCGGACAGGCGCTGGCGCAGGCGGGGTTGCCCTCGCACAGGTCGCACTTCTGCACCTTGCCGGAGTCCTGGTTGTAATTGATGGTGCCGAACGGACAGGCGATCGTGCACACCTTGCAGCCGACACAGGTGTCCTCGAACACCATCTTGGCGCCGGTGCTCAGGTCGATGCGGATCGCGTCGACAGGACAGGAATTCAGGCACCAGGCTTCGGTGCATTGCGTACAGGTGTAGGGCACCTTGCGGCCCTCGTGTTCGAAGTTGAACACCTTGATGCGCGACTTGCTCGGATTGATGACCCCGGTGTGCTCGTAGGAACAGGCCATCTCGCATTGCAGACAGCCGGTGCACTTCGCGGGATCAATGTGCAGTGCTTTCCACATCGATCGTCTCCTCACTGATTATTGGTCTTGCAGCCGCTCTATGCATGCGGCGGAATCCGCCGCACACAGGCGGGTCGAGCATCCGGCCCACCTATGAAACTCAGAGCATATGTTCCATCTTTCAAAGGTCAACACGGGAATACCCCTTTACGAGTCAAAGGAATCAGAAGTCGCGGCCGAGCTTGCGGTACAGCGTGTTGCGCGCAATGCCCAGCGCCCGGGCGGCCGCGGACACGTTGCCGTCGTACTCGGCCAGCACCCGCAGGATCGTGTCCTCCTGCACGTCCTTCAGCCGCTGGCCACGTGTCTTCGGCGGGGTGCATCCGACCGGCGGCGTCAGACGCGCGGGCGCGGGCAAGCCCTCCGCCGTGGTCGCCTCGGCGCTGAAGATCTCCTCCGGCAGATGGCGCGGCTGGATCACGTCCTCGTCGTCGTCGAGCAAGGCCAGCGCTACCCGCAGCACGTTCTGCAACTGGCGGATGTTGCCGGGCCAGGCGTAGCGCTCGAAGAAACGCATGACTTCATCGCTCACCGTGACGCTGCCCGGCGCGCGGCCATCCAGGTCTTCGTCGATGAGGCGCTCGACGATGATTCGGATGTCACTGCGCTCGCGCAGTGGCGGCAGATAGACCGTCAGGCCATTGACGCGGTAATACAGGTCCTCGCGGAAGCTGCCCGCCTTGACCGACTCGCTCAGCACCCGGTGCGTGGCGCACACCAGCGCGATATCCACCGGCACCGCCTCGCTGGCGCCTATCGGCAGCACGCGCCGCTCCTGCAGCACGCGCAGCAGCCGGGCCTGCATCGACAACGGCATGTCGCCGATCTCGTCGAGAAACAGCGTGCCGCCGTGCGCCTGCTGGATACGGCCGACCGCCCCCTCGCGCCGCGCGCCGGTGAAGGCGCCGCCGACGTAGCCGAACAGTTCGGACTCGATCAGGTTCTCCGGGATGGCCGCGCAGTTCAGCGCGACGAAAGGGCCGCTCGCGCGCGGCCCGCTGTTGTGGCAGGCCTGGGCCAGCAGTTCCTTGCCCACGCCCGATTCTCCCTGGATCAGCAGCGGGATGTTGCGCCCGATGACCTTGCCGGCGCGGTCGAGCGCCAGTTGCAGCGCGGCATCGCCGGTAGCGAGGTGTTCGAGCGTGATGCGTCCCTCCGCCGCAACGGCAGTGGTCCGGGCACGCGCAGTGGCCCGCGACGCGGTCGAACGCGCCGGAGACGACACCGCCGAACGCGACAGGTGAAACGCCATGCTTGCCCGTGCGCGCGCGAAGACCACCGCACCATTGCGCAACTCGAGCTCGAGCAAGGCTTCGGGCGAACGCGCCGCGCGATCGAGCATCGTCCCCAGTGCCGTGCGGAACAGATTGGCGAAGCCGCCGAGGCTGGTGCAAGGGCGTTCGTCGATGCCCAGCAGGGCGCGCGCAAGACGATCCGCGCCCATGATCTCGCCCTCGCCCGACACAGCAAGCAGGCCTTCCTGCAGGCCGCCCACGCCTTCGGGCCGGTCGTGGAACGCAATCAGGATGTGACGGGCGTGGTCGGCCTCGAACAGCCTGCGCTCCAGCAGCCCCGCGCCGACCCGAGCGAGCCCGAGCGTATGCGGCTGGTAGGCGCGCTGGTCGCCGGAGATATCCAGCACGCCCAGCATCTGCCCGCAGGGATCGAAGATCGGCGCCGCACTGCAGGTGAGGATGCTGTTGCGCTGCAGATAGTGCTCGCCGCCAAAGATCTCCACCGGACTGCGTTCGATCAGGGCGGAGCCGACGGCGTTGGTGCCACGGTGCTTCTCGCTCCAGTCCGCCCCCGGCTGCAAGGCGACACGGCTGGCGCTGTCAACGAAGCCGGGATCGCCAATGGCGTGCAGGATCATCCCTTGGGCGTCGGCCAGCACCACCATGCTGCCGGAGGCACGGATCTGCTCGTAGAGATGCTCCATGACGCCGCTCGCGTGGCTCAGCAGGCGGCCGTTGCGTTCCCGTGCCATCGCAAATTCGCTACGCGTCGCGTTGTCGACCCGCCTCATGTCGCACTCGTCGAGTCCGCTCTTGCGGCAACGCTGCCACGAACGCATCACCGGGGCGGGCAGGCCCGCTTCCGGCACCCGCCCGAGTTCGAAGAATTGCCGCCGCAAGGACTCCAGCGCGGCAGCCTGCGCAGCCCGCGTGAGGGTCTGACCCATGCTCTTGTCTCCACCATCGGCCGCTGCACCGTGCGTGATCGCCGGCACTGCCACCTGTCCTTTGGACATTGTTCGGACCGGATCGCGTCACGTGGATGCTTCCGATTCTTTGTAGGAGAGTAATGCAAGACCCTTGCCAGCAGTGCACGGTTGCGTCCTGCGTGCGCCATGGAGCACATGGAGCAAATCATGAATTGCTCCATGTGCTCCATATGCTCCAAGCTGGCAACACAGAGACGATCAGCGGCCCCGCAAGCGGTCCTCGCTGAGGATGTCCGCCATCTCCGCATCGTCGAACAGCCGAGACCGGGTGTGAAAGGCCTTGCCGGTGTTGCCTTCCAGCGAGAAGGTGCCACCGTGCCCGTCGACGACGTCGATGATCAGTTGCGTGTGCTTCCAGTATTCGTACTGCGATGCGCTGATGTAGAACGGCACGCCGCCGATGTCGCCCAGATGCACGTCGTGGGGGCCGATCGTGAGGTCGGTGGGCAGGTAGCAGTTCGCCGCGCTGTTGTCGCAACAGCCGCCGGACTGGTGGAACATCAGCTCGGGGCCATACTCGGCCTTGAGCTGCGCGATCAGCTCCAGCGCCGCCGGCGTGGCAATGACGCGTTCGACCATGGCTTCGTCCTCCGCAATGCAAAAAAGGGGGCGGTTGCCCGCCCCCGAGGAGATGCCCCGGACAGGGCATGGGGAGAGAGGACGGTCGCTCAGAAGAAGCCGAGCTTGTTCTCGCTGTAGCTCACGAGCAGGTTCTTGGTCTGCTGGTAGTGGTCGAGCATGACCTTGTGCGTCTCGCGGCCGATACCCGACTCCTTGTAGCCGCCGAAGGCCGCATGCGCCGGATAGGCGTGGTAGCAGTTGGTCCACACGCGACCGGCCTGGATGGCACGGCCCATGCGGTAGGCGACGTTGCCGTTGCGGCTCCACACGCCGGCGCCCAGCCCGTACAGGGTGTCGTTGGCAATCTCGAGCGCCTCGGCCTCGTCCTTGAAGGTGGTCACTGCGAGCACCGGCCCGAAGATCTCCTCCTGGAAGATGCGCATCTTGTTGTGGCCCTTGAACAGCGTCGGCTGGATGTAATAACCGTCGGCAAGGTCACCGCCGAGCTGTGCACGGGCACCGCCGATCAGCACCTGCGCGCCCTCTTCCTTACCCAGCTGCAGGTACGACTGAATTTTGCTCATCTGCTCGGCGGAAGCCTGGGCGCCCATCATGGTGTCGGTGTCGAGCGGGCTGCCCTGCTTGATGGCGGCGACGCGCGTCACTGCGCGCTCGATGAAGCGGTCGTAGATCGATTCCTGGATCAGCGCGCGGCTCGGGCAGGTGCACACTTCGCCCTGGTTGAAGGCGAACAGCACCAGGCCCTCGATCGCCTTGTCGAGGAAGGCGTCGTCCTTGTCCATCACGTCCGCGAAGAAGATGTTGGGCGACTTGCCACCCAGCTCCAGCGTGGCCGGGATCAGGTTGTTTGCAGCGGCCTGGGCGATGACGCGGCCGGTGGAGGTCGAGCCGGTGAAGGCAATCTTGGCGATGCGCTTGCTGGTGGCGAGCGGCATGCCGGCCTCACGGCCATAGCCGTTGACGATGTTGAGCACGCCCGGCGGCAGCAGGTCCGCGATCAGTTCCATCAGCACCAGGATAGAGATCGGGGTCGATTCGGCGGGCTTGAGCACCACGCAGTTGCCCGCGCCCAGCGCCGGCGCCAGTTTCCACGCCGCCATCAGGATCGGGAAGTTCCACGGGATGATCTGGCCGACCACGCCCAGCGGCTCGTGGATGTGATAGGCCATGGTGTTCTCGTCGATCTCCGAGATGCCGCCTTCCTGCGAACGCAGGCAGCCGGCGAAATAGCGGAAGTGGTCGACGGCGAGCGGAATGTCGGCGTTGAGCGTCTCGCGGATCGGCTTGCCGTTGTCGACGGTCTCGGCGTAGGCGAGCAGCTCGAGGTTGGCTTCGAGGCGGTCGGCGATCTTCAGCAGGATGTTGGAGCGGGTCGTGGCGTCGGTCTTGCCCCACGTCGGGAAGGCGGCGTGCGCGGCATCCAGCGCCAGCTCGATGTCCTCGGCGGTGGAGCGCGCCGCCTGGGTGTACTTGCAGCCGGAGATCGGCGTGACGACATCGAAATATTGGCCCTTGACCGGGGCCACCCACTTGCCGCCGATGAAGTTGTCGTAGCGGGTCTTGTATTGAACCTTGGCACCAGCCTGGCCGGGCATTGCGTACAGCATTCTCAGTCTCCTCGTGTGATGTGTAAGCGGGCGTCGAACGCCACAATCAACATTCAGCACGGGCCGTGCCAGGAAAAACTCACCTTTAAATATCAATTACTTAGAATTTTCTCACGGTTATTCTGCTGTTTCGCCCGCATTTGGAGCACGTCAGTCCTGAACACCTGCTCCAGAAGACCGATGTCGATGGAGCAGTCATACGGCTGCTCCACGGTGCTCCATCCCGCCCCGAGGTAGCAGGTGCTCCGGAGGCGTACGGAACGCATGGAGCACAGCGCGCCTGTCTCTGCCGCCGCTCGTACATCACCCATCGGCGATCTCCCGACGCACCGCAAAGCGCTCCAGCACAGGCCTTGCGGCACGGGCGCCCGGTTCCTGCGCTCAAGGTTGGCATCCGAGTGGCACAGCCATTGCACCCCTGCGGCAGGCCGGCCGTCGCGGGGTCGAGACTTCGCTCCCGCGGCTGCTCCAGATCATCCAGTACAACAACGGAGGAAGACATGACCCAATCCCACAAGCGACTCCACAGCCTGCGAACGGCAACCCTCGCAGCCGCACTGTCGGTCAGCGCCGCCCTCGTCCATGCCCACGGCGACGTCACGCCGCAGGCGGTCGACACCTCGGCGCTCAAGCAGATCGGCGGTGACTGGCTGGAACAGAACCCCTACCGCCAGAACGCCGACGCCATCCGCATCGGCGACTCGGCCTACAACCAGAACTGTGCCCGCTGCCACGGCCTCGGCGGGGTTTCCGGCGGCATCGCGCCCGACCTGCGCATGCTGCCGCTCGGCGACGAAGGCGACGAGTACTTCATCCAGCGCATCCGCAACGGCGTGACCCGCAACGGCGCGGTCTACATGCCGCCGTTCGAGGGCACGCTGACGCAGGAGGCGATGTGGGCGATCCGCGCCTGGCTGGAGACCGTCCATGAAGAATGAGCGCCGCCGCCTCCTGCTGGCCGCCGGCGCCGTACTCGCCCAGGCCGCCCTGCCCGGCGCGGCCCGTGCGCTGGCCGCCGACACCGCTTTCGAAACGCAGCAACCGGGGGCGCTTCGAATCGCCCTGTATGCCGACTTCCCGCCCTACTCGGCGCGCGGCAAGGGCGTGGATGTCGCGCTCGGCAAGGCGCTGGCCGAAAAGCTCGGACTGCGCGCCGAATTCGTCGAGTTTCCCCCCGGCGAGGATATGGGCGACGACCTGCGCAACATGGTGTGGCGCGGCCACTACCTCGGCACGCGCCCGGGCGACGTGATGCTGCACGTGCCCGTCGATGCTCGCTTTGCCGCACAGCACGACAAGGTGCGGATCTTCGGCCCCTACCACCTCGAGACCATGGCCATCGCCCGCAACCCGGCACGCGTGCCACCGGTCGCGGGATCGGCCGCGGTGGGGCTGGAGGTCTTCACCCGCGAAGCGATCGGCGCCGAAGTGGATACCCATGCCAGCGACTTCCTGCTCCACGTGCTGAACGGCCGCCTGCGTGAGCAGGTGCGGCACTACCGCAGCGCAGCCGAAGCCGTCGAGGCGATGCGGCGCGGCGAGATCGCTGCCGTGATGGGCACGCACACCGAACTGCAGGGCGCGCTGGGGGGCGACGGCGCCTTCGCGCTCGACCGCCTGACCTTGCCCGAGATGCGCGCCAGCCAATGGCCGATCGGCATGGCGGTGAAGGCCGACGCCGGACCGCTGGCCGATGCGCTGGCCCGCGCACTCGCCGAGTTGCAGCGCTCGGGTGCGCTCGCCCGGCTGTATGCCGAACATGGCCTGAACCTCAACACGCCCTGACACAACGCACTTTCCACCCGCAGCAAAACCACAACATCAAGAGGAGACAACACGATGAACCCACCCAGGCACCTGCGCACCGCTCTCGCCCGCACCGCCCTCGCCGGCTGTGCGCTGGCCGCGTCCGGCGCCGCCTCGGCCCTCGACGTCGATGCCGGCGACTACACCGCGCTGCCCGAAGGCACCCAACTCGCGCTGGTGTACTACCAGCACGCCGACATCGACCACCTGTACGCCGACGGCCGCAAGGGGCCGGGCAAGCTCAGCACCGATGCGGCATTGTTCCGCTACGTCTATTTCACCCGCATCGGCGACTACGTCATCGACCCGCAGATCATCGTCCCCTACGTCGGCATCGACGCCAAGGGCGCGCTGGCCGATGCCGGCGTCAACAGCCCGAGCGGCTTCGGCGACACCCTGCTCGGCGCCACGCTGTGGCTGCACAACGATCCGAAGGCGGGCGACTACTTCGGCCTCACCTATTTCCTGTCGGTACCCACCGGCGACTACGACCGCAACGACGCCCTCAACATCGGCGCCGACCGCTACAGCCACATCCTGCAGGCCGGCTACATCAAGCGCCTGAGCCCGAAATGGACGATGGACCTGGTGCTGGACGCCACGATTCACGGCGACAACAAGAGGGCCAACGCCGCCGGCGACACGCTGGAGCAGGACACGACCTGGCAAGCCCAGGCCTGGCTGCGCTACCACGTATCCGACGCGCTCGACCTGCGTGCCAGCGTGTCGCGCTACTGGGGCGGCGAGACGAAGCTGGGCGGCGTGTCGCAGGACGATGAAACGAACCGCTCGAAGTTCACGATTGGCGCGGCATGGTTCGTCGAACCCAGCCTGCAGCTGATCGCCAACGTCGGCCGCGACATCTCGGTGGACAACGGCGCCAAGGAAGACAGCCGGCTCAATCTGCGCTTGCTGAAGGTGTTCTGAGCGCCCGTCGGCGGATCATGCATCGGTCCGCCCCACTCTGCACGGGCCGCAAGCCTACAGCCCGTGCAGGGCCTTCTGCCTGGCCGACCTTCAGTCGTCCGCGCGCATCCGCCCAACCACCGTCAGCACATCGCCGTTTGCGCGCAACACCACGATCTCGCCCGAAGCCGGGTAGATGCCGCTGAGCGCGGTGACGTTGACCTGATGCGTGACGAGCACCAGCGGCCCCTGCGCGGGCACGCCAGATGCCAGCTCGCGCGCGATCAGCGCGCGCACTTCCGCTGTCTGCGCGGCTTCGCGCCCCCCGTCACGGAAGAAAGAGTTCAACCCGGCGAAGGGCGTGATCTCACCCAGGCCCAGCATGCGCGCCGTATCGAGGCAGCGGCACCACTGGCTGGAGTACACACGCGCGGCGGCGATGCCCCGCGCCCGAAACCGCTCGCCGATGCGCCGCGCCTGCTCGCGCCCCGCGGCCGAAAGATTGCGCTGGGTGGCGCAGTCCTCCACCTTGAACCCGGCCGGATCGCCCACCCCCGGGGCCGTGGCATGACGCATCAGCGCGACATGCCCGCCCCCGCGCAGCGCGGCCCACAGCGTATCGTCCGCCAGCGCGGGGGCGGATGCGACGAGACCGACAAGGAAGAGGAAGGTGAGGACGAGCGCGTTCATGCGTCCTCAGACAGGACAAGACTCGCGGAGTTTTCCGATCCGCGCAGCAGGCTGCTTGCCTTCGCGCGACCGAGGCTCCAGCGCGCGCCGAACAGGATCATGCGCGTGTTCAGATCCTCCCGCAGGCGAGGCTCGACCTCGGTCCCAAGGTCATGCAGGCGTTTGTCGACGATGGCGACGTAGCGCAGCGGATGCCGGCGCCCCAATGCGCGCCACAGGGCGTGGGCGCCGACCGACTGGCGCGCGCCACTGACGAGGCAGATGCCTTGTGCCAGCGCCCATTCATAGACCGCGGTGGCAATGCCGCGCCCCTGGTAAGCAGGAGCGTACTTCGAGTGGGGGGCCCGCACGTGGCGATCGGTGCGGCGGTCGACTTCAATCAGCCGATTGAAGACGGTGTAGCCGGCGAGGCGGCCTGCGGCGGGGTCCTCGACGTAGATGTAATGCTCGCCGTCAGCCTCGCGGTGGCGAAAGATCAGGCCGGGCAAGAGGATGGGCAGCGTGGCGCAGGCGCTCACGGGGTCTGCGGCGGTATGGAGGCGCCGGTAGAGGGTGTCGAGCTCGGTTTCGATGCTCTCCTCCGGGTGCTGGACGTCGATGCGCAGTTCCATGCGAGCAGCCCGGGCGGGCGCCGGAAGCCGGCGAAACAGCAGATCGCGCAGCCTGCGCAGCGGTGGCGGCTGCGGGAAGGCACCCGATGCGCGCGGGGAAAGAACCAGTGCGTTCATGTGCATGCCCTCCCTCAGCACGGCGCCGGGCCGGCCCACCAGCCGCTCATCAGCCCTTCGGGCTTCTCCGGCGCGCTGACACGGGCACTGCTTTCCCACGACTCGATCTGCACGTCGAGGCCGGCGAATACGCCATAGCCGCTTCCCGCACGGATGCCCTCGCCCGCCTGCAGGCTCTCGCCGGCGCGGATCGCAGCGTCGGCGCTGATCAGCCCGCCTGCCTTGATGCCCCAGCCCGCCTCCAGATGCATGGCGCCGTGGATCGAACCGCCGGCAGCAATGCCCTGAGCGACGCGGACATTCGCCTCGGCGCGGATGTCGCCCCCCACCTGCAGCCCCTTGGCGCAACGCAACACACCTTCGCTGTGCAGGTCGAGTCCGATGAAGGCGTTGCCGTCCAGCCGCAGGCGGCCGCCGCAACGCAGATCCCAGCCGATGCGCGCCTCGCCACCGCAGCGCAGGTCGCCAGCCGACTCCACGCCCCAGCCGGCACGCAGGTCGCCGTCGATGACGACACGGCCTTCACCGCGCACATTGCCCTCGACGCGGAGATCGCCGCCGACGATCAGGTCGCCGCCGACGCGCACGCCCCCGTCAACCTGCAGCCCGCCGCCGACATGCAGCTTGCCCTCGACGTCGACATTGCCGCGCACCTGCAGCGTGCCGGCGAACACGAGGGCATCGGCCTCGATCGCATCGACCACGCGGACCTCGCCGGTCGGCCCGAACTGCTCGAGCAGCCAGCATGCATCGCCGACGCGGCCAGCGGCCACCATCGTGTCGAGCAGTTCCTGATAATTCCCGCCTTCGTCGAACTGGCGCACGAACCAGCGGAACCCGTCGGTGCAGGGACGCTTTGCCCTGACAAAACTACGTGTGAGAACCATGAGACATCACCCAAGTGCAGATCTCCACCGCGCGGTGCGCGGCGATTCGGTTGCAGCCCGGGCTGGGAAAGCGTTCCGCCTGAAAATGTTCTCGTCCCCGAATGAGTCAGGGAAGTGGCCGGTCAAGGCCTTGAATTGTCGGGGGAGGCTTCAGGTTCCCGCACTGGCTGCACGTTGATCAGGGCACGAACGACATGTGCCCTGGCAAGGTGCCGTGCGGGGTGGCCTGGGATCAGTCCCGGTTCCGGCCCCGCACGGCCGAGAAAAGCACGGCCGGAGACCCCGTAACCTTGAATGCCTGCGCCAGCCTGAGGGCGTCGCGCGCCGATTCGGCGCTCAGCCGGCTGCCCACGCGCGGTCCCGCGGCGTCGAGCGCGTGCGAGAACGGGTTCGCAGCGAAAAGCGGCATGGCGAATGGAAAGTAATGCAGTGACAAACAGCCCAAAGTATACGCCATAGTCCGCGCCCGGTCCGCCCGCAGCGGCCGAAGCGGATGCGCGCCCCGGAATGAAAAGGGGCACCCGAGGGTGCCCCATGTCGGCTTTCGCCCGCCGTGCGCCGGTCAGCGCGGCCCGGATGGCCGCAGCGACCGGCGCAGGCTCGCCGCGATCACTTCAGGTCGAAACGGTCGGCGTTCATGACCTTCGTCCAGGCGGCGACGAAGTCCTTCACGAACTTCTCCTTGTTGTCGTCCTGGGCGTACAGCTCGGCGTAGGCGCGCAGGATCGAGTTGGAGCCGAACACCAGATCGACGCGGGTCGCGGTCCATCGGGTGGCGCCGCTCTTACGATCGACGATGGCGTAGCTGTTGCGCCCGGTGGGCTTCCAGCTGTAGCTCATGTCGGTGAGATTGACGAAGAAGTCGTTCGTCAGCGCGCCGACGCGATCGGTGAAGACGCCATGCTGGCTGCCGCCGTGATTGGTGCCCAGCACGCGCATGCCACCGATCAGCACCGTCATCTCCGGGGCCGTCAGGCCGAGCAACTGGGCGCGGTCGAGCAGCATCTCCTCGGGTTGGACCACATAGTCCTTCTTCTGCCAGTTGCGGAAGCCGTCATGCAGCGGCTCGAGCACTTCGAAGGACTCGACGTCGGTCTGCGCCTGCGTCGCATCACCACGACCCGGGGCGAACGGCACCTCGACGCTGAAGCCCGCGCCCCTGATCGCCTGCTCCAGGCCGACGTTGCCGCCCAGCACGATCACGTCCGCCACGCTGGCACCGGTCTCGGCGGCGATCTTCTCGTACGCCGCCAGCACCTTGGCCAGGCGCGCCGGCTCGTTGCCTTCCCAGTCTTTCTGCGGCGCAAGGCGGATGCGCGCACCGTTGGCGCCGCCGCGATAGTCCGAGCCGCGGAAGGTGCGGGCGCTGTCCCAGGCGGTGGCGACCATCTCGCTCACCGAGAACCCCGCGGCGGCGATCCTCGCCTTGACTGCGGCGACGTCGTAGTCGTGGCGGCCGGCCGGCACCGGATCCTGCCAGATCAGATCCTCGGAAGGCACGTCGGGGCCGATGTAGCGCGCCTTCGGGCCCATGTCGCGGTGGGTCAGCTTGAACCATGCACGGGCGAAGACTTCCTCGAAGTAGGCCTGGTCGTTGCGGAAACGCTCGGCGATCTTGCGGTACTCGGGGTCGAATTTCAGCGCCATGTCGGCATCGGTCATCATCGGCTTGCAGCGGATCGAGGGGTCCTCGACATCCACCGGCATGTCCTCTTCGGCGATGTTGACCGGCTCCCACTGCCAGGCGCCCGCCGGCGACTTCTGCAGCCACCAGTCGTGCTTGAACAGCATGTCGAAGTAGCCGTTGTCCCACTTGGTCGGATGCGTGGTCCACGCGCCCTCGATGCCGCTGGTCACCGTGTTGCGGCCGATGCCGCGGGTCGTGTGGTTCATCCAGCCGAAGCCCTGCTCTTCGAGGTCGGCGCCTTCCGGTGCCGGGCCGAGATTGGCCGCGCTGCCATTGCCGTGCGCCTTGCCGACGGTATGGCCGCCAGCGGTGAGCGCCACGGTTTCCTCGTCGTTCATCGCCATGCGGGCGAAGGTCACGCGCATGTCCTGGGCGGTCTTGAACGGGTCGGGCTTGCCATCGACGCCTTCGGGGTTCACGTAGATCAGGCCCATCATCACCGCGGCGAGCGGGTTCTCGAGGTCGCGCTGACCGGAGTAGCGCGAGCCCTCGCTACCGCTGGGGGCGAGCCATTCCTTCTCCGAGCCCCAGTAGATGTCCTTCTCGGGATGCCAGATGTCCTCGCGACCGAACGCGAAGCCGAAGGTCTTGAAGCCCATCGACTCGTAGGCGATGTTGCCGGCGAGGATGATGAGGTCGGCCCAGCTGACCTTGTTGCCGTACTTCCTCTTGATCGGCCACAGCAGGCGGCGGGCCTTGTCGAGGTTGCCGTTGTCCGGCCAGGAGTTGAGCGGTGCGAAACGCTGGTTACCTGTGCCGCCACCACCACGACCGTCCGCGACGCGATAGGTCCCCGCGGCATGCCACGCCATGCGGATCATCAGACCGCCGTAGTGGCCCCAGTCGGCCGGCCACCACGCCTGGCTGTCCGTCATCAGGGCCTTGAGGTCGTTCTTCAGCGCATCGACGTCGAGCTTCTTCAGTTCCTCGCGGTAATTGAAGTCCGGCCCCAGCGGGTTGGTCTTGGTATCGTGCTGGTGGAGGATGTCGAGGTTAAGCGCCTTCGGCCACCATGCCATGACCGAATTGGCCGCAGCGGTATTGCCGCCGTGGATCACCGGGCACTTGCCCGTCGCGTTCATGCTGTTCTCACTCATTTCGTTCTCCTGTCGTCACGTCGTTGGCTGAAGTCCGCGAATAACACGATCGCCCCGATTGGGCTCCGGGCCAGGCGCGATCGTTCCCGTTCGCACGCATTCCTTCGTCTTCGTCATCTGCTGCCCACGACCTCAATGTAGCAAAGCGCCATGGTCGCCACAGCAATGAGGAGTATTGAGTGAAGCTATTAGATTGTTTTTATAAACATCAATATCAACTATTGAACGACCCGTGGTACAGCACAAAGCCTTCCCTGGGCAGGTAGCGGGCGCGGCGGGAGCTTGATATCGCGCACCGTGTATCGCGCCCCGGCGGGGACATCGCGCTGACTTGGTCGCGTATTCCCATTTTGTGTCACTGCTGACACAATCGCGCCTTCGTAATTATGTATTCAAAATCACGAAATGCTGATCGACCCCGCCTTGCGACAGTCCGACGGTCGCGCGGAAACGCAGGCTGCGTGGCAGCGCCGCAGCATCGACAACGTGTGGCACCCCTGTACCCAGATGCAACGCCTGGGCACCGTGCCGCCCCTGCCGATCGCCCGCGGCGAAGGCGCGTGGCTGCATGACTACGCGGGAGCCCGCTACTTCGACGCCAACAGTTCGTGGTGGGTGAACCTTTTCGGTCACGCGGACGCCCGCATCAATGCGGCGCTGCGCGACCAACTGGAAACCCTGCCGCACGTGATGCTCGCAGGCTGCACGCATGCGCCCGCGGTCGAGCTGGCCGAGCGCCTGCGGACCATGACCGGCGGCGTGCTCGGCCATGCCTTCTATGCCAGCGATGGCGCCTCGGCGGTCGAGATCGCGCTCAAGATGAGCTTCCACGCCTGGCGCAACCAGGGGCGAAGCGACAAGAACGAGTTCGTCTGTGTGCGGCAAGGTTATCACGGTGAAACACTCGGGGCCCTGGCCGTCACCGACGTCGCCGTGTTCCGCAACACCTACGATCCGCTGCTGATGCGGGCCCATCTCGTGATGTCGCCCGATGCGCGCCAGGCCTTGGATGGCGAGACGGCAGCGGACGTGGCCGCCCGTGCGCTCGGCGACGTACGGGTACTGTTCGAGGCGCGGCACGAACACATCGCCGCCTTCATCGTCGAGCCGCTGGTGCAGTGCGCAGCCGGCATGGCGATGCACGACCCCGCTTACCTGCGCGGCGTGCGCGCCCTGTGCGACGAATTCGAAGTCCACCTGATCGCCGACGAGATCGCCGTGGGCTGCGGCCGCACCGGCAGCTTCTTCGCCTTCGAGCAGGCGGCACGCCCCGGCGAGGCGCCGCTGTGGCCCGACTTCGTCTGCCTGTCGAAAGGCATCAGCGGCGGCTACCTGCCCTTGTCGCTGGTGCTGACGCGCGATGCGATCTACGAGGTCTTTCTCGATGACGACGTGGCGCGCGGCTTCCTGCATTCGCACTCCTACACCGGCAACGCGCTCGCCTGCCGCGCCGCGCTGGCCGTGCTCGACCGCTTTGCGGAAGACGATGTGCTGGCGCGCAACCGCGCCACCGCCCCCCTGCTCAGCGCCGCGCTTGCGCCGCTTGCCGACGACACGCGCATCGAACACCTGCGCCACAAAGGCATGATCTGGGCCTTCGACGTGCCCCCAGACGTGGCGGGCGAGCGTTTCGCCGAGCGCTTCCATCTCGCCGGCCGCGCCAACGGCCTGCTGATCCGGCCGATCGGCCGCACGGTCTACCTGATGCCGCCCTACGTGCTCGACGACGACCTGGCCGCCTGGCTGGCGGCGCGCGTGCGGGCGACGCTCGACGAGACGCTCGGCGGGCACACCTCCACCCGGAGCGACAATGCTGCTTGCGCATCTGACCCGGCGACGGCTTGAGCGCGAGGCGGCGGCACTGCTGCGCCGCCGGCGTGTGGCCGCCTCGCCCTGCGCGCCCCTGCAGACCGTCGAGGACGGACGGGGCCGCTCGCGCCAACTGCTGAATTTCGGCAGCAACGACTATCTCGGCCTCGCCAGCCACCCCGTCATCGCCGCGGCACTGGCCGAAGGCGCGCAGCGCTGGGGCGCAGGCAGCGGGGCGTCGCATCTGGTCACCGGCCACAGTCTGGCCCATGCCCGGCTTGAAGGCGAACTGGCGCGGCTGCTCTCACCTTGGGTGCCGGACGCGGCGGCGTTGCTGTTCTGCAGCGGGTTCATGGCCAACCTGGCGCTGCTCACCACGCTCGGCGACGGCGAGGCCGCAATCTTCGCCGACAAGCTCAACCACGCCTCGCTGGTCGATGGCGGTCTGCTCGCCGCCGCCCGCATGCGGCGCTATCCGCATGGCCGGCTCGACCTGCTCGACGCCATGCTGCGCGACTGCGAGCAACCGATCCGGCTGATCGTCACCGACGCGGTGTTCAGCATGGACGGCGACATCGCGCCCCTGCCCGCACTGCTGGAACTGGCCGAACGCCACGACGCCTGGCTGATCATCGACGACGCTCACGGCTTCGGCGTGCTCGGTCCGAACGGAGAAGGCGCGCTGGCGCATTACGACCTGAGCAGCACGCGCCTGATCTACATGGGCACGCTGGGCAAGGCCGCCGGCGTCGCGGGCGCTTTCGTCGCCGCCCATCCGGCCATCGTCGATGCGCTGGTGCAGAGTGGGCGCAGCTACATCTACACCACCGCGATGCCGCCGGCGCTGGCGCATGCGTTGAGCGCCAGCCTGAAGCTGATTACCGGCGAGGAAGGCGCGTCACGGCGGCGACAGCTCGCCACGCTGACGGCTGCGCTGCGTGACCGCCTGTCCGGCTTGATCGCCCGCGACCCGGGCAGAGGCTGGCAACTGGCGGATTCCGCCACGCCCATCCAGCCGCTGATCGTCGGCGACAATGCCGCCGCGCTGGCGCTGGCTTCGACGCTCGACGCGGCAGGCCTGTGGGTGCCTGCGATCCGCCCGCCCACCGTGCCGGCCAATACGGCGCGGCTGCGCATCACGCTCAGCGCGGCGCACACGCTGGACGACGTCGAACGCTTATCCACAACACTGGCCGCATGCCGGCCCGGGGGGAACGGCCATGCATAAGCACCTGATCCTGCTGCAGGGCTGGGGTCTGGGTAGCGCGCCGCTGGCACCGCTGGCCGAAACCCTGCGCGTGCTCGATCCGATGCTGCGGGTGGACATCGAACCCCTGCCCGAACGGGCCAGTGGCGACCCGCGGGATTGGCTGCAGGAACTGGACGAGCGCCTTCCGCCGCAGACCTGGCTGGGCGGCTGGTCGCTCGGCGGCATGCTCGCCAGTGAACTGGCGGCGCTGCGCGGCGAACGCTGCCGCGGCCTGCTGACCCTGGCCAGCAACCCACGTTTCGTGGCGGGCGCCGACTGGTCGCACGGGATGGGCGAGGTGACCTTCAACGCCTTCGTCGAGGGCTGCCGCGCCGATCCCGCCGCCACCCTCAGACGCTTCTGCCTGCTCTGCGCGCAGGGTTCGGTGGAAGCCCGCGGCTTGGCGCGCCAACTGCAGGCCGCGGTGTCCGAGGCCGCGCCACAGGTGCTGCTGGCCGGACTGCAGGTACTCGGCAGCCTGGATGGGCGCAGTGCGCTGCAAGGCTTCGCCGGGCCGCAGTTGCACCTGTTTGCCGGTGCCGACGCCCTGGTGCCAGCCGAGGTGGCCGGCGACCTGCTGGCCTTACGGCAGAACACCGGGATCGGGCTGATCGAGGACGTCAGCCACGCCTTCCCGCTGGAACAGCCAGGCGAGGTCGCGGCGGCGATCCAGGCCTTCATCGGCGGGGACGGCGATGCTTGAGCAACTGCCTGTCGTACCGGACAAGCGTCGGGTGGCCGCCTCCTTCTCCCGTTCGGCGGGCAGCTACGACGCGGTCGCCTCGCTGCAGCGCCAGGTTGGTGCACAGTTGCTGGCGCGCCTTCCGCATCTGACCTCCCCCCGCTGGCTCGACCTGGGCTGTGGCACCGGACACTTCACCCGGCTGCTGGCCGAGCGCTTCGGCGCCGATTCGGGCGCGGCCCTGGATCTGGCCGAAGGCATGCTGCACCATGCCCGACCCCGGGGCGGTGCGCGTCATTTCATCGTCGGCGATGCCGAGGCCCTGCCGCTGCGCGACGCCAGCCTGGACCTGATCTACTCCAGCCTCGCGGTGCAGTGGTGTGGCGACTTCGCCGCCGTGCTGGGCGAGGCGCAGCGGGTGCTGCGGCCCGGCGGCGTACTGGCCTTCAGCAGCCTGTGCGCGGGCACCCTGGGCGAACTGCGCGACAGCTGGCGGGCGGTGGACGGCTTCACCCACGTCAACCGCTTCCGCGCATTCCGCGACTACGAGACCTTGTGCGCGGAAAGCGGGCTCGAGGTGAGCACGCTTGAACGCCGGGCGCAGACGCTGCACTTTACCGACCTGCGTGCGCTGACCCGTTCGCTCAAGGATCTCGGTGCGCACAACCTCAACCCCGGTCGTCCGGACGGGCTCACCAGTCCGGCGCGGATCCGCGCGCTGGCCGCTGCGTACGAGCGCTTGCGCACTCCCGAGGGTTTGCCGGCCACCTATCAGGTGGTGTACGCCGTTCTGAACAAGCGCCTGTAAGGGCCCGCAATAGAGGATGAAGGAACATGAGCCGAGCCCCGCGCCATCGTCCAGGTTTCAACGCTTTCATCGAATTTCGGGAGACGCCGTAATGGTCCGTGGCTGTTTCATCACCGGCACCGACACCGAGATCGGCAAGACCACCATCGCCGCCGCCATCGTCAGCCTGCTGGGCAAGACCGGGCTGCGCGTCGCCGGACTGAAGCCGGTCGCCGCCGGCATGAGTGCGATCGATGGCGAGCGCATCAACGAAGACGTCCATGCGCTGCGTGCGGCGAGCAGTGTGCCACTCGGCGTCGATGAGATCGCGCCTTTCCAGTTCGAGGCCGCCTGCGCGCCGCACGTCGCCGCGGCGCTCGAAGGTCGCAGCATCGACCGCGACCGCATACTCGCGACCATCCAGGCTGCGGCGGCGCGCTGCGACCGGGTGGTGGTCGAAGGCGTCGGCGGTTTCCGCGTACCTTTCGACGCCGCCGGCGACTGGGACAGCGCCGACCTGGCACGCGACCTGGGCCTGCCGGTGCTGCTGGTCGTCGGCCTGCGCCTGGGCGCGATCAACCATGCCCTGCTCACCGCCGAAGCCGTGCGTGCGCGCGGACTACGGCTGTGCGGCTGGGTCGCCAACACAGTCGACCCGGCCATGGCCCAGGCCTCCGCCACGATTGATGCCCTGACCGTCGGGCTGGGCAATGCGCCCTGCCTGGGCCTGGTGCCCCGCCTGCCGGCACCGTCACCCGAAGCCATCGCCCCGTACCTGAACGTGCCCGCGCTGCATCACCTTTTCGATTCCGATTCCACCCTCAAGGAGAGCCCATGACCACTGTCGCCACCGTGTCACCCGACGCCCTGCGCCGTACCGCACCCCAGCCCGCCCCGGTCGCCACCGGCCCCTGGCGCGTCGAAGACGTCGAGGCGCTGTTCGCCCTGCCCTTCATGGACCTGGTGTTCCGCGCCCAGCAAGTGCATCGCGAGCACTTCGACCCGAGCGAGATCCAGCTTTCGACCCTGCTGTCGATCAAGACCGGCGGCTGCGCCGAGGACTGCGGCTACTGCTCGCAATCCGCGCATTTCGACACCGGACTGAAGGCCGAGAAGCTGATGCCGGTCGACGAGGTGCTGGAAGCCGCCCGTGCCGCCAAGGCGCAGGGCGCCAGCCGCTTCTGCATGGGCGCGGCCTGGCGCTCGCCCAAGGCGCGTGACATGGAGCGCGTGACGACGATGGTGCGCGAGGTAAAGGCGCTCGGCCTCGAGACCTGCATGACGCTCGGCATGCTCGACGCCGAACAGGCCAACTCCCTGAAGGACGCCGGCCTCGACTACTACAACCACAACCTCGACACCGCACCGGAGTACTACGGCAAGGTCATCGGCACGCGGACCTACCAGGACCGCCTCGACACGCTGGACAACGTGCGCTCGGCCGGCATCAACGTCTGCAGCGGCGGCATCGTCGGCATGGGCGAGACGCGTGCGCACCGCGCTGGCCTCATCGCTCAGCTCGCCAACCTCGAGCCCTATCCCGAGTCCGTGCCCATCAACAACCTCGTCCCCATCCCGGGCACGCCGCTGGCCGACGTCGAGCCCATCGACCCCTTCGAGTTCGTACGTACCATCGCCGTCGCGCGCATCACCATGCCGCGCACCTACGTGCGCCTGTCGGCCGGGCGGGAGAAGATGGACGATGCGCTGCAGGCGCTGTGCCTGATGGCGGGCGCCAATTCGATCTTCTACGGCGACCACCTGCTGACGACCTCCAACCCGCGCACCGGACGCGACCGCAGCCTGCTCGAACGCCTCGACATGCGCATCCAGGGTCAGGGCGACTGAGACCGGCACGGCAAGGCTGGCCGCGCACGCGCCACTCGGTTAGCATGCGCGGCCCCACCCGCCCTGCGGCCCGACGCCGCCCGCCCCCATGCACGCTCCCGCCCGCGCCTGCGGCATCGACTTCGGCACCTCCAACTCCACTGTCGGCTGGCTGCGCCCCGATGCGAGCACCCTGCTCGTGCTGGAGGACGACAAACCGACCCTGCCGTCCGCGGTGTTCTTCAATGCCGACGAGGACAGCACCCATTTCGGCCGTGACGCGCTGGAACAGTACCTCGAGGGCTACGAAGGCCGGCTGATGCGCGCGCTGAAGAGCCTGCTCGGCTCCAGCCTGATCGACGGCCAGACCGAGGTCGGCGGGCGGGCGCTGCGCTTCCGCGATCTGCTGGCGAGCTTCATCGGCGAACTCAAGTGCCGCGCCGAGATGCAGGCGGGCCGCGCGTTCGACCAGGCCGTTTTCGGGCGCCCGGTGCACTTCGTCGATGACGACGAGGCCGCCGACCGCAAGGCGCAGGACACGCTGGAAGCCATTGCCCGCCAGGTCGGCTTCAGCGAGGTGAGCTTCCAGTTCGAGCCGATCGGCGCCGCGCTGCACTACGAGCGCTCGCTGACTGCCGAGGAGGTCGTGCTGATCGCCGACATCGGCGGCGGCACCGCCGACTTCTCGCTGGTTCGCCTTTCGCCCGAGCGCGCGCGGCGCGACGAGCGTGCCGACGACCTGCTCGGCAACGCCGGCGTGCACATCGGCGGCACCGATTTCGACCGCGCGCTGAGCCTGGACTGCGTGATGCCCTTGCTCGGCTACCGCGGCCTGATGAAGAACGGCGCCCATATCCCCGCCAGCCTCTACTTCCAGCTCGCCACCTGGCACACCATCAACTTCGCCTACAGTCGCCAGGCCTGGGCCGACCTGCAGAACATCTACCGCGACGCCGCGGCCCGCACCGAACTCGACCGCCTGGCACGCCTCGTCAGCCAGCGCGAGGGCCACTGGCTGGCGCTGCAGGTGGAGCAGGCCAAGATCGACCTGTCGACCGCCGCCGCCGCCCACCTCGATCTCAACCGGCTGGAAGACGGCCTGCAGCACACGATCACCACGGCGGACTTCGTCGCCGCCACCGCCACGCTGGTCGAGCGCGTCGGCGAATGCGTGGGGCAGTTGCTGCAGGACGCCGGCCTGCGGCGCGACCAGGTCGACACCGTGTACTTCACCGGCGGCGCCAGCGGCGTCGCGCAGCTGCGTGCCCGCATCGCCGCCGAACTGCCCGCTGCGCGCAGCGTGGAGGGCGACCTCTACGGCAGCATCGGCGCCGGCCTCGCGGTGGAAGCCGCGCGCCGCTACGGCTGACCGCCCCGCCCGTCCCCACGACGGGCTCCCGCCCGCTCCCCTCCTCGGCCGCCGCTCCGCGTCGCCACCCGCCTGCTCTACGGAGCGCTCCGCTCCAGCGTCCGCATGGCGCGCTGGAGCATGTGGAGCAGCCCATGTAGCAGCGTCGGCACGCGATTGCGGGCCTGCGGGCCGATGGCATGGTGCTTGCGCTTGGTGCTCCCAGGCCCGGACGCGCACGTCGCAACCGGGCTCCCGAATGGCAAACGCGCCAAACCACAAGAGGAGACCACCATGCACACCCCACTGCGCAGCGCACGCCGTCCGCGGCTGCTCGCCAGCTTCGCCGCCACGGCCTTCGCCCTCGCCGCGCTCAACGCCCAGGCCAAGGGCGTGAGCGACGACGACATCGTCAACGACGCCACCATCACCACCCAGGTCGTCACCCACGGCCTTGGCACCAAGGGGCAGCGTTACAGCCCGCTCGACCAGGTCAACATCGAGACGGTGAAGAACCTCGTGCCCGTCTGGTCCTTTTCCTTCGGCGGCGAGAAGCAGCGCGGCCAGCAGTCGCAGCCGCTGATCCACGACGGCAAGATGTACGTCACCGCCTCCTACAGCCGCATCTTCGCCCTCGACGCCACGACCGGCCAGAAGCTTTGGAAGTACGAGCATCGCCTGCCAGACGGCATCATGCCCTGCTGTGATGTGATCAACCGCGGCGCCGCGCTGTACGACGACCTGGTCATCTTCGGCACGCTCGACGCCCAGCTCGTCGCGCTGAACAAGGACACCGGCAAGGTCGTGTGGCGGCAGAAGATCGAGGACTACAAGGCGGGCTACTCCTTCACCGCCGCACCGCAGATCGTCAAGGGCATGGTCATCACCGGCAACTCGGGCGGCGAATTCGGCATCGTCGGTCGCGTCGATGCGCGCGACGCGAAGACCGGCAAGCTGATCTGGACCCGCCCGACCGTCGAAGGTCACATGGGCTACACCTACGACGCCGAAGGCAAGCCGGTGGACAACGGCATCTCCGGCACCACCAATGCCACCTGGCCGGGCGACCTGTGGAAGACCGGCGGCGCGGCACCCTGGCAGGCCGCCTACTACGACCCCGACGTCGACCTGATCTACATCGGCACCGGCAACCCCGCGCCGTGGAACAGCTGGCTGCGCCCGGGCGACAACCTGTACTCGTCGTCCACGATCGCGATCGACCCCGACACCGGCAAGATCGTGTGGCACTACCAGAGCACGCCGCACGACGGCTGGGACTTCGACGGCGTCAACGAATTCATCTCCTTCGAGTACAACGACCCCGCCACCGGCAAGCTGGTGAAGGCCGGCGGCAAGGCCGACCGCAACGGCTTCTTCTTCGTCAATGACCGCACCGACGGCAAACTGCTCAACGCCTTCCCCTTCGTGAACCGCATCGACTGGGCCAAGGGCATCGACCTCAAGACCGGGCGTCCGATCTACGACGAGGAGAAGCGTCCCGGCAACCCCTTCGCCGAAGGCGTGGGCGAGGACAAGAAGGGCAAGGTGGTGTTCAACGCGCCCTCCTTCCTCGGCGGCAAGAACCAGATGCCGATGGCCTTCAGCCCGAAGACCGGCTACTTCTACGTGCCCGCCAACGAATGGGGCATGGACATCTGGAACGAGCCCATCTCGTACAAGCGCGGCGCGGCCTACCTCGGCGCGGGCTTCACCATCAAGCCGCTGCACGAGGACTTCATCGGCGCGATGCGTGCGGTGGACCCGGTGAGCGGCAAGATCGTGTGGGAGGTGAAGAACAACGCGCCGCTGTGGGGTGGCGTGATGACCACCGGTGGCGACCTGGTGTTCTATGGCACGCCCGAGGGCTACCTGAAGGCGATCGACGCCCGCAACGGCAAGGAGCTGTGGCAGTTCCAGACCGGTTCGGGCGTGATCGCGCCGCCGGTGACCTGGGAGCAGGACGGCGAGCAGTACGTCGCCGTCGTCTCGGGCTGGGGCGGCGCCGTGCCGCTGTGGGGCGGCGACGTGGCCAAGCGGGTGAACATGCTCGAGCAGGGGGGCTCCGTCTGGGTGTTCAAGCTGCACAAGTCCTGAGCCTGCCGGCCGGGCCGCGCCCGCCGCGCGGCCCGGCGCCATTTCTTCCACGAAGGAGTCCCCGCAATGAAGACCCGCATCCTCAACGGCGCACTCGCCGCCGCGCTCGCTGTAACGGTCGCCGGCAGCGCCCTGGCCGCCGACCGCGGCACGCCGGCCGAAGCCCGCGCCATGTTCGACCAGGCCGTGCAGTACATGGAGACAAACGGCGCCGAACGCGCCTTCGCCGCCTTCAACAACCAGAAAGGCCAGTTCGTCCGCAAGGACCTGTACGTGTTCGTGATCGACGACCAGGGCGTCTACCACGCCAGCGGCGCCGCGCCCGAGGCGCTGGTCGGTCTGAAGGTGCTCGACACCACCGACGCCGCCGGCACGCCACTGTTCCGCGAGATGATCGACGCCACGCGCAAGGCGCCCGAAGCCACGGTGCGCTACGTATGGCTGAACCGGACCACCAACAAGGTCGAGCCCAAGGCGAGCTACGTGCGCAAGATCGGCGACTACGTGCTCGGTGTGGGGCACTACCTCGAATGAAGCCCGCCCACCCCGCGCGACGGACCGTGTGCGCCGCGCTCGGCCTCGCCTGCGCGGCCGCCCTGCCGTTCGTTGCCGCGGGGCGGGTGCTCGCCGCCGCGCCGGCGTTGCAGCCCGGCGCGGACCCGCTCGACTCCTCGCGCTGGGACGACATGCGGCGCGCCTTCTTCGCCGACGCGCCGGTGGTGTTCGACGACCGCATCGCGGTCACCGCGCCGTTCAGCGCCGAAGACCCGCTCAACGTGCCGGTGGCCATCGACGCCACCGCGCTGGGTGCGGTGCGCGAGGTGCTGGTGTTCGCCGACTTCAATCCCATCGTCAAGGCGCTGCGGGTGGAACCGCTGGCCGCGCCGGCCGCCTTCGGCCTGCGCCTGAAGCTGCAGCAGTCGAGCCCGGTACGTGCCGCCGCGCGCACCGCCGATGGCACCTGGCACCTCGGCGGCGCCTGGGTGCGCACCAGCGGCGGCGGCTGCACCCTGCCTTCGCTCGGCTCGGGCTCGGCCGAATGGCAGCAGCGCCTCAACGAGGTCGGCGCCCGCCTGTGGCCGGGCGTGGGCCATGGTGACCGTCTGCGGCTGCGCATCGTGCATCCGATGGACACCGGACTCGCACCGGGCATCCCCGCCTTCCACATCGAGACGCTCGAGATCGCCGACGGCGCCGGCCGCGTGCTGGTGCGCGCCGAAGCCTTTGAACCGGTGTCGGAGAACCCCGTGTTCAGCTTCGACCTGCCGGCAGGGATCGGCGCGGCCGGCCCGCTGCGCATCCGCGGACGCGACAACAACGGCAACCTCATCGACGCCGAGGTGAGACCGTGAAGCGGCTCGGCTCCACCGCCCGCAGCTGGCGGTATGTCTTGCTGGCTTTCATGCTCGCCCCGTTGCTGCTCGCGCTTGCCCTCGATCGCGCTCACGCCCGGGACTCGGCCGCCTTCGACTACGGCCTCGTGCCGCGCCAGATCGCCGACGGCGTGTATGTGCTGGAGGGCCGCAAGGAGGACTTCTCCACCGCCAATGGCGGCGACATCGCCAACACCGGCTTCATCGTCGGCACGGCCGGGGTGATCGTCATCGACACGGGTTCCTCGCGCCGCTACGGCGAGCAGATGCGCGTCGCCATTGCCCGCATCACCCCGCTGCCGGTGGTGCTGACGATCAACACCCACCACCACCCCGACCACTTTCTCGGCAACCAGGCCTTCCCGCCCGACACGCTCGCCGCCCTGCCTGCCACCATCGCCGGCATCGAGGCCGAAGGCGGCGCCTTCAACGACAACCTCTACCGCCTGGTCGGCGACTGGATGCGCGACACCGAGGTGGTGGTGCCACGCCGCCGTCTTGCCGCCGGCCGGCAGCTTGTCGCCGGGCGTGACATCGAGCTGCTGGCGCTCGGTGGCCACACCGCGGCCGACCTGGTGGTGATCGACCACGTCAGCGGCACGGTGTTCGCGGCCGATCTCGTCTTCAACGGCCGTGCCCCGACCACGCCACACGCCGACATTCCGCGCTGGATGGAGGCAATCGCGCAGCTTGAGCGGCTACCGGCCCGTCGCTGGGTGCCCGGCCACGGCGCGGTCCACGAGGACACCGAGCCGCTCCGCCAGACACGCGCCTATCTCGACTGGCTGTCCCGCACACTGCAGGCCGCGGCGGAAAGCGGGCTGGACATGGCCGAAGCGATGACGCTGCCGGTCGCGGCGGAATTCCGCACGCTCGCGCTCGTCGAACACGAGTACCGACGTTCGGTCGTGCATCTCTTCCCGGCGGCGGAGCGCGCCGCACTCGGCAGCCGCTGAACCGGTCGTGGCGTCATCCGGGCGCGCCTTGCAAGACGCGCCCGTGGCGTGCAGCATGCAGCCGTGCCGAGATCATGCGGAATCCTTCAGGGAATCAGCCATGTCCCCGTCCCCGCTCGCTCAAAATCCACGCAAGCCGTCGTCTGCCGGCCGCCGGTTCGCCATTGTCTTGCTCGCCGGCCTGTCGCTGCTCGCCCTGCCTGCGCTGGGCAACGTCTTCGGCGAGGACGGCCGCGCCTACAAGCCGGCAACCGAGCCGGTGCTGCGCGCGGTCGGCATGCTGAGCAAGGGCGAACGACAGGTCGGCAGCGCCTTCCTGGTGGGGGAGTGCCACGCCGTCACCGCCCATCACTCCGCCTTTCTCGGCGACGACGAAGGTCGCGGGCTGACGCTGCACATCGGCCCCGACCCGCTCAACGCCGGCCGCTTCTCCGAGCACATCCCCGCCCGGCCGGTGCTCGCCGGCCGCTACTTCCCCGGCTCCGCGGTCGGCATGCGCGGCGACTGGGCGGTGCTGGAACTGGACGACTGTGCCGGGCGCCGCTATGGCTACCTGCCGGTGGCCGACGACGGCGAGGCCGACCGTCCGCCGGCCGGGCCGCTGATGACGGTCAGCTTCCCGCGCGACAAGCGCCGGCCCGGCGTAGCCGTCGAGGAAGGCTGTCGCGCGCGGGAGAGCGGGCCGGTATTCGGCCTCATCGGCGTCGATTGCGCCTTCGGTGCTGGGATGTCGGGCGGCCCGGTGCTCGAGCGCCAGGCCAACGGGCAGTGGAAGGTGATCGGGCTGATCCAGTTGCGCCACGCGCCGACCGAGCGCGTGCTGCCCGCCTACAGCCATCGCCACCGCAACCAGATGCTGCACGCCGCCACTTTCGTGCGGCAGGTGCAGCAACTCATCGGTCAGCGCGGCACTTCGGCACTGCCCAGGTCGGCACTGCCGACACTGGTGCCATCGAGCGCCTCGATCAGCGCGAACAAGCGGCGGTAGAAATCGGGATCGGTCACGGTTTCCTCGCCGACCTTCACCATCGCCTCCTTGTCCGCCGACCACGGCAGCGAGATCGAGCCGAGGCCGGCCACGCTGACGCCGGTGCTGGTCGAGGCGGCCTTCAGCGCAAAGCGCGTTTGCAGCGCGTTGGCGTAGACCACCGCGCCGACGTTGCTCGGCAGGCAGACCAGGGTGATGTCGAGGCTCACGCCCTGATCCGGCTTGGGCTGGAACAGCTTCTGCCCCTTCACCCGCACCGGGTCGGTGCCGTCGATCTGGTAGCCCTGGCTCAGCAGTGCGCGCTTGCCCAGTTCGCAGGCACCGGCCGGCTCGCGCGTGCTCCAGGTCACGAAGGGCGACTCGCGCTGGAAGGATTCGGACTGATACACCGCCGGGGGTGCCGACGCGCAACCTGCACCCACCAAGGTGACGGCAGAAGCAAGAAACGGGACGAGACGACGGCGGGCGCAGGACATGAAGCAGGCTTCCGGGCAGATCGGGAAAGTCGGAGCCCGAATGTTAGAGCATCCGGCCCCCGCCTGCGCGGCGCCTGTCGCCGCGTTAACAGGAACTTACATCCGCTCGCCGCGCAGCGCACGCAGGTGCCAGTCGAAGACCTCGCCCAGCAGGTGCGGCGTGTGGCGACCCGGCCCATGGGCAAGCGCGCGCTCGTGATAGTCGCGCAGCGCGGGACGAAAGTCGGGATGCGCGCAGTTGTCGATGACCACCTTGGCGCGCTGGCGCGGCGACAGCCCGCGCAGGTCGGCGAGGCCTTGCTCGGTCACCAGCACCTGCACGTCGTGCTCGGTGTGATCGACGTGCGACACCATCGGCACGATGCACGAGATCGCGCCGCCCTTGGCCTGCGACGGCGTCATGAAGATCGACAGGTAGGCGTTGCGCGCGAAGTCGCCCGAGCCGCCGATGCCGTTCATGATCTTCGAGCCCATCACATGGGTCGAATTGACGTTGCCGTAGATGTCGGCCTCGATCAAGCCGTTCATTGCGATCACGCCCAGGCGCCGGATCACCTCGGGGTGGTTGCTGATCTCCTGCGGGCGCAGCACGATGCGCTCGCGGTAACGGTCGAGGTCGGCGTTGAGCTCGGCCAGCGCCTCGTTGCTGAGCGAGAAGGCGGTGGCCGAGGCGTGCGCGAGCTTGCCCGACTTGATCATCTCCAGCATGCCGTCCTGCAGCACCTCGGTGTAGGCGGTGAGGTTCTCGAACGGCCCCTCGTTGAGCCCGGCCATCACCGCGTTGGCGATGTTGCCCACGCCCGACTGCAGCGGCAGCAGATCGGCGGGCAGGCGGCCCTTCTTCACCTCGTGCTGCAGGAACTCGAGGATGTGGCCGGCGATGCGGCGCGAGTTCTCGTCCGGCGCAGAGAAGGCCGAGTTGCGGTCCGGGCTATGGGTTTCGACCACCGCGATGACCTTGCCCGGGTCACAGCGCAGGTAAGGCTCGCCGATGCGGTCGGCCGCGCCCACCAGCGGAATCGGCTTGCGGTGCGGCGGCAGCTGGGTGCCGTAGTAGATGTCGTGCATGCCCTCGAGCCTGGAGTTCTGCCACGAATTGACCTCGAGGATGACCTTGTCCGCCTGCTCCAGCCAGGTCTTGTTGTTGCCCACCGACGAGGACGGGATCAGCCGGCCGTCGGGCAGGATACCCGCCACCTCGACCACCGCCACGTCGAGCTTGCCGAGGAAGCCGAACCACACGAACTGCGCCACGTGCGACAGGTGGATGTCGATGTATTCCATCTCGCCGGCGTTGATGCGCTCGCGGCACACCGGGTCGGACTGGTAGGGCAGGCGCATCTCGATGCCGTCGACCTTAGCCAGCGCGCCGTCGAGTTCGGGCGCGGTCGACGCCCCGGTCCACACCCCGATGCGGAAGCGCTGGCCGCGCGCATTCTCGGCCTCGATACGCCGCGCGAGCGCCGCCGGCACCGCCTTCGGGTAGCCGGAGCCGGTGAAGCCGCTCATGCCGACATTGACGCCGGAGGGGATCAGGGCCGCGGCCTCGTCGGCCGACATGATCTTGGCGCCCAGGGCGGCGCAGTGGATGCGGGATTCGCTCATCGGATGGCTCTCAAAAGAAACGCGCCAGTCCTTGCGGAAAATGGCGCGCAAACCCGGTCGCCCGAAGGGGGTCCGGCGCCCCGCCCAAGGAGAGGAGGGAGGGACGGGGTGCCGGGGGGCATTACCGATACATGAGCGCGCAGTCTAGTCGGCGGCTGGCTGCGCCACAAACGACGATTTATTATTCGATGATTAAGCTCCACTTAACCATCGCGCCATGACCTACCGTCTCCCCAGCCTGCCCCTGCTGCGCACCTTCGAGGCTGCGGCACGCCACCTGAGCTTCAAGAAGGCGGCCGCCGAGGTGTGCGTGACGCCGGCCGCCGTCAGCCAGCAGATCCGCGCGCTGGAGGCCTATCTGGGCGTGCCGCTGTTCCATCGCAAGGTGCGCGCGCTGGCCCTCACCGAGCACGGCGCGGCGATGCTGCCGGGCATCCGCAAGGGCTTCGACTGCCTCGCCGCCGCGGTGGAAAGCACGCGGCAAGCGTCGGCCGGCCCGCTGGTCGTCACCGCGCCGCCCTCCTTCGCCAGCCACTGGCTCGTGCCCCGTCTGCCCCGCTTTGCCGCCGCACATCCCGATGTTGACCTGCGGCTCGCCAGCACCTCCGACACGGTGGATGGCCCGCGCGAGGCCAGCGTGCTCGACAGCCTGCGCACCGACCCGCGCGAGGCACGCAGCGACGTGGCAATCCTCTACGGCAAGGGGCGTTATCCCGGTTTTCGTGTCGTACCCCTGTTCGCCCCAGACTACGTGCCGGTGTGCGCCCCTTCGCTGGTCGAGGCCGGCTTGCACGCACCGCCAGACCTCCCGCGCTTCGCGCTGATCCACGACGACACCCTCAGCGACGTCGGCTGGACCGCCTGGCTGCACAAGGCCGGGCTGGACCCGCAACTCGCACGCCGCGGACGCCATTTTTCCAACGCTGCGCTCGCGCTGGCCGCCACCCTCGACGGCCAGGGCGTCGTGCTCGCCCCACGGCCGCTGGTGGCAGAGCGCATCCGCGCCGGCCACCTCGTCATTCCCTTCGATCTCGGCCTGCCCTCGCCCAGCGCCTACTACCTGGTGATGCACGAGCGCGTGGCGAACCGCCCCGCGCCGCAGGCCCTGGAACGCTGGCTGCTGCATGAAGCGGCACAATAGCGCCCGTCGCCATCAGTCCTCACCGCCACGAGACAGGAGAGCCGCCACAATGACCGTCGCACCCGATACGCCCCGCCCGCACTACCCCATTGCGATCGTCGGCGCGGGAGCGCTTGGCCTCGCCTTCGCCGCGCGGCTTGTCGCCACCGGCCGGGTGGCGGTGATCGCGCGCAATGCGGCGCGCGCAGCCGAGCTGGCGCGCGGTGTGCAGATCGGCGGCCAGTCACGCCGGCTCGACGTCTTCGCCCCCGACACCCTGCCCACCGCCGACTGGGCGGTGCTGCTGGTGAAGACCGGCGACACCGCCGACGCCGCCCGGCTCGCCGGCGCGCTGCAGCCGCGCGGCCTGCTGTCGCTGCAGAACGGACTGATCGAGGCGCAGTTGCGCGCGGCCTGCCCGGCGGTGACAGTCGGCCAGGGCGTGACGACCGAAGGCGCCTACCGCGACGCGGCCGGCATCCACCCGTCGGGCGCCGGCGAAACCCTCTTGCCGCCCGGCTTCGAGGACCTCGCGGCGCTGTTCGTGCGCGCCGGCTTCGTCGCCCGCGTCGATCCCGACATCGTCCGTGCCCGGCTCGCCAAGCTGCTGATCAACCTCGCCATCAACCCGCTCGCGGCGCTGTTCCGCGTGCCCAACGGCGCCCTGCTCGAACCGCCGCACCGCGCACTGCTCGACGCCCTGGTGCGCGAGGCGCTGCCGGTACTGCGCGCCAACGGCCTCGAGCTCGACGAAGCGGCAGCACTCGCGCGAGTGCATGGCGTCGCCCGCGCCACCGCCGCCAACCGCGCCAGCATGCTGCAAGACGTGCTTGCCGGCCGCCGCACCGAGATCGACGCCATCACCGGCGCGCTGCTCCCAATGGCCGAGGCGGCCGGACTCGAAGTGCCGACGCATCGCGCGGTGCATACCCTGGTGCGCACGATCGAACGCGGCACGTTTGACAGCGCCGGGGGCCAGGGCTAACCTCCGCCCCTGTTCATGGTTGTCCGCTGTCATCGGCGGACATGAAAAGGGAATCCGGTGCCGCGCCCAGCGCGAAACCCGGAGCTGCCCCCGCAACTGTAATCGGCGAGTCCTGCGCCCTCTCTGCCACTGGAAATCTTCCGGGAAGGCTGGCGCAAGGCGATGACCCGTGAGCCAGGAGACCTGCCATGCACATCACCTTCAACAGTTTGGGGCGGGGTGTCCCTGACAAGAGGCATGGCTCACACCATTTCACTTGCTCGTTTTCCTGATGGCACGGCAGCACCGCATGGCATTGCCATGCGCGTGACGCATCACGCCCGTGCGTCGGAGATCCGCCCTGCCCGCACCGGATCTCCGCCATGTCCACCGCCGACCGCCCCGCTGCAACGCTGACACCGCCGACCGATTCCACGGGCGCCGTTCTGAGGCCGATGTTCCGCTTCGGCCCCGCCGACGCCCCCCGCATCCTCGAACACCTTCTTGCGCTGGATGCCGATGACCGCCTGCTGCGCTTCAGCCACGGCATCCGCGACGAAGGCATCGCCGCCTACGTCGCCACGCTCGATTTCGCACGCGACCATGTGCATGGTCTGGGCACCGCACAAGGCGACATCGTCGCCCTCGCCCATGTCGCGGTGCGCGATGGGGAGGTCGACTTCGGGCTCAGCGTCACCGCAACTCATCGCCAGCGCGGACTGGGCCGAGCACTGTTCAACCACGTCATTGCACTGGCCCGCCTGCACGGCGCAGGCCGGATCGTGTGTCACAGCGTCAGCCCGGCGGTACTCCACATGGCTGCCGCCAGCGGCTTCCGTCGGCCTGGCGGCAGCCACACCGCCCCCCTGACGCTGGATCTGCGGGCCGAGTCCCACGCCGGCGACGACGCCCATCCTTGCCCGGCCCCCAGCGCAGTCAGCCTCGCGGCCGCCTGAAGCTCGCCTTCCCTCAGAAACCCGTTTCATCCGCACTCACCCAGACGAGGACCACCCGTGGACCGACTTCCCGCCGAAGCACTTGATAGCGCCATGCAACTCGCCGCTTTCCAGATCATCCGCCGCAATGGCGCCGTCGTTGCCTTCGATCCGAACAAGATCGCCGTCGCCATGACCAAGGCCTTTCTCGCCGTCGAGGGCCGCCAGGGCGCGGCGTCCTCACGCGTACGCGACATCGTGGCCCGACTCACCGATACCGTGGTCGGCGCCCTCACCCGTCGCCTGCCCGACGGCGGCATACTGCACATCGAGGACATCCAGGACCAGGTCGAGCTGGCGCTGATGCGCTCGGGCGAGCACGACGTCGCGCGCGCCTACGTGCTCTACCGCGAACGCCGCGCCGCCGAACGCGCCGCGCAGCAGGACACCGAAGCGCAGGCGGGCGGCACCGGCCCCGTGCTGCACGTCGTCGATGGCGAAGCGCGCCGCCCGCTCGACCGCGCCGCCCTGCTCGCCGTGTGCCGCGAGGCCTGCGAAGGGCTGGACGGCGTGTCCGCCGACACCGTGCTCGAACACGCCCTGCACAACCTCTACGACGGCGTGCCGATTGCCGCTGTGCGCCAGGCATTGGTGCTGGCAGCACGCACGCTGATCGAGCGCGAGCCGGACTACGGCCACGTCGCCGCGCGCCTGCTGTTGTCGGCCATCCGCGTCGAGGTGATCGGGCACGAGATCTCGCAGGCCGACATGGCCGACCCCGATCGAGGCTACGCCGCCTGCCTGCCCGCCTTCATCCGCCAAGGCATCGAGGCGGAGCTGCTCGATCCCCGGCTGGCCGACTTCGACCTCGCCCGCCTGGCGGCGGCGATCCGGCCCGAGCGCGACCTGCAGTTCGACTACCTCGGCCTGCAGACGCTGTACGACCGCTACTTCCTGCATGTCGACGACCGCCGCATCGAGCTTCCGCAGACCTTCTTCATGCGGGTGGCGATGGGCCTGGCGATCAACGAGATCGACCGCGAGGCACAGGCCATCGCGTTCTACGAGCTGCTGTCGAGCTTCGACTTCATGAGCAGCACGCCGACGCTGTTCAACAGCGGCACCCGCCATTCGCAGCTGTCGTCCTGCTACCTGACGACGGTGGCCGACAGCCTCGAGGACATCTACCAGTCGATCAAGGAAAACGCCCTGCTGCAGAAGTTTGCCGGCGGTCTGGGCAATGACTGGACGCCCGTGCGTGCGCTCGGCAGCCGCATCAAGGGCACCAACGGCCAGAGCCAGGGCGTGATCCCCTTCCTCAAGGTGGTCAACGACACCGCGGTGGCGGTGAACCAGGGCGGCAAGCGCAAGGGCGCGGTGTGCGCCTATCTCGAAACCTGGCACCTCGATATCGAGGAATTCCTCGAGCTGCGCAAGAACACCGGCGACGAGCGCCGCCGCACGCACGACATGAACACCGCGAACTGGATCCCCGACCTGTTCATGAAACGCGTGCTGGAGAACGCCGAGTGGACCCTGTTCTCGCCGGTCGACGTGCCCGACCTGCACGAGCGCTACGGCCAGGACTTCGAGGCGGCCTACCGCGCGTATGAGGAAAAGGCCGAGCGCGGCGAGATCCGCCTCTTCAAGCGCCTGCCCGCCCTCCAGCTGTGGCGCAAGATGCTGACCATGCTGTTCGAGACCGGGCATCCGTGGCTCACCTTCAAGGACGCCTGCAACCTGCGCTCGCCGCAGCAGCACGTGGGCGTGGTGCATGGCTCCAACCTGTGCACCGAGATCACGCTCAACACCTCGGCCGACGAGACCGCGGTGTGCAACCTCGGCTCGGTGAACCTGCCCGCCCATCTGGTGCGCGACGGCGACGGGCGCTGGACGCTCGACCACGACAAGCTGCAGCGCACCGTGCGCGTCGCGATGCGCCTGCTCGACAACGTCATCGACCTCAACTACTACGCCACGCCCAAGGCGCGCGCCGCCAACCTGCGCCACCGCCCGGTGGGCCTGGGCATCATGGGCTTTGCCGACGCCTTGCACATGATGGGCCTGGCCTACGCATCGGATGCCGCTATCGAGTTCGCCGACCGTTCGATGGAAGCCGTGTGCCACGCCGCCTACTGGGCCTCGACCGAGCTGGCCGAGGCGCGCGGGCCGTATTCCAGCTTCCGCGGCAGCCTGTGGGACCGGGGCATCCTGCCGCAGGACAGCCTCGCGCTGCTGGCCGAGGGCCGTGGCCGCAGCAGCGCCGGCGGCGGCGCCCTGCTCGAAGTCGACCGCTCGTCCGCGCTCGACTGGGGCCCGCTGCGCGAACGCATCGCCCGCCATGGCATGCGCAACTCGAACTGCGTCGCCATCGCGCCGACCGCGACGATCTCCAACATCGTCGGCGTGTCCGCCTCGATCGAGCCGGACTACCAGAACCTGTACGTCAAATCCAACCTGTCGGGCGAGTTCACCGTGGTCAATGCGCATCTCGTGCGCGAGCTGAAGGCGCTCGGCCTGTGGGACGAAGTGATGGTGGCCGACCTCAAGTATTTCGACGGCTCGCTCGCCCCGATCGAGCGCATTCCCGCCGAACTCAAGGCGCGCTACGCCACCGCCTTCGAGATCGAGCCGCACTGGCTGGTTGAAGCCGCCTCGCGCCGGCAGAAGTGGATCGACCAGGCGCAGTCGCTGAATCTCTATGTCGCCGCCGCGTCGGGTCGCAAGCTCGACGAACTCTACCGCCTGGCCTGGCTGCGCGGGCTCAAGACCACCTACTACCTGCGCACGCTGGGCGCCACCGCCATGGAGAAGACCGGCACCACCACGCCGTCCGCCGCCAGCGCCGGCCCGGTGCCCAAGACCTGCTCCATTCTCGACCCCGACTGCGAGGCCTGCCAATGACCGCCTTCTTCGACGACTGGGACACGCCGGTTCGCCCTCGGGTAGCCACTGCTCCAGCCACTACGCCAGCCTCCCGCCAGGCAGGCTCCCCGGCGCCCTCGGTGACGCCCACGGCACCGGCATCCCGCCCCGACGCGGCCCTGTCCGCCACCGATGCACGGCCGGGCGCGCTGGCGCCGGTGCGTGCTGCCGACAAGCGCATCGTCAATGGCAAGGGTGACATCAACCAGCTCGCGCCCTTCAAGTACCCCTGGGCGTGGGAGTTCTTCCTCAACGCCAACAAGAACCACTGGACGCCGCTGGAAATCTCCATGGCGCAGGACGTTCACGACTACCACCATCGCCTGACGCCGGCCGAGCGCCATGTGTTCGAGAACGTGTTGTCCTATCTGACCACCTCGGACATCCTCGCCATGCGCAACATCGGCCTGGCGGTGATGGAAAAGATGACCGCGCCCGAACTGCAGATCTACCAGGCCCGCCAGGTGTATGAGGAAGCCCTGCACACCTGGACCTACCAGCACTGCATCGAAAGCCTGGGCCTGGACCAGCAGGAGATCTACAACCGCTACCGCGTCGTGCCCGAGATCCACGGCAAGATCGCGCTCGCCAACCGCCGCCTCGAGCGTGTGATGCGGGCCGACTTCGACCTCACCGACCGCGACAACCTGCACGAATTCGCGCTCTCCTACCTCTTCTTCGCGGCCATCTTCGAGGGCTGCTGGTTCTACAACGGCTTCACGCCCATCTTCGCGCTGCAGCGGCGCGGGCTGATGAAGGGCACGGCCGAGCAGCTGCAGTACATCATGCGCGACGAGGTGCTGCACTGCGCCTTCGGCATCCGCACCGTGCGCACGCTCATCGCCGAGGAAAACCTGCAGCTCGATCCCGCGGCGCTCGCCCGCCTGTGGGAAGAGGCCGAGGCCGCCGAAGCCGCCTACGCCGGCTATCTGCTGCGCGAGCCCATCCTCGGCTACTCGGCCGCGCAGCACATGGGCCAGTTCCGCTACATCGCCAACCGCCGCGCCCGCCAGCTCGGGCTGGCCGAGCCCTTCCCCGGTGCGGAAAACGTGCTGCCCTGGCTGGACGAGCAGGCCAACCTACGCAAGGAGAAGAACTTCTTCGAGACGCGGGTCACGGAGTACCAGACCGGCGGCGCACTGAGCTGGGAGTGAGTCGCTGCCGGGTAGCAGACGCGGGCATCGGGCCGCGCTGCACCCGGCGCCCGGCGGTTTCGTTAATCCCATTCACACACCCGCAGCCTGCATTAGCAATTCTCCGGCCGCCGTTAACCCGTGCGGCGGAAGATCACGCTCAACAGGACCGCCGACCTTCGTCGGACGGGAGCGTGATCAAGGAGAAGCATCATGTCGTTCAGCCGCCGCGCCTTTCTGAAGTCCACCGCCGCCTTCGCCGTCGCCAGCGGCGGGCTCAAGCTGTTCGGGGTCCACGAGGTGTTCGGCGCGGACACCGTGCTGATCCCCCACGCCTCGCACTACGGCCCGTTCAAGGCGGTGGTGAAGAACGGGGTCCTGGTCGGCGTGCAACCGCTGAAGCACTTCGACCCGATGCCCACGCAGATGCTGCTCGAAGGGGTGCTGAGCCGCACCTACCACCCGACCCGGGTGCAGTATCCGATGGTGCGCCGTTCCTACCTCGCCAACCCGCGCGGCGACATCAAGGGGCATCTGCGCGGCAAGGAACCCTTCGTGCGCGTGTCGTGGGAAGACGCGCTCGCGCTGGTCGCCGACGCCAGCCTGCGCACGATCGAGCAGCACGGCAATGACGCGGTGTTCAGCTCGTCCTACGGCGGCTGGTCGCACGCCGGCGTACTGCGCCCGCAGGTGCTGCAGGGGCGGCTGTTCGGCCTCATCGGCGGCCACAGCGTCACCACCGGCGACTATTCCGGCGGCGCCTCGCAGGTCAGCCTCCCGCACATCATCGGCGACATGGAGGTGTACTCACCGCAGACGTCCTGAGAAGTGATCCGCGACCACACCGAGGTCTTCGTGCTGGTCGGTTGCGACCCGTGGAAGAACAACCGCATCGAATACACGGTGGCCGACCACCAGATGTACTCGCGCTGGGAGGCAATCCGCGATGCCGGCGTGAAGTTCGTGTCCATCAACCCGCAGCGCACCACCACCGACGAGGCCATGCGCGCCGAGTGGGTGAAGATCATCCCCAACACCGACACCGCGCTGTTCCTGGCGATGTGCTGGCACGTCTATACCACAGGCAAGTACGACAAGACCTACCTCGACAAGTACACGGTGGGCTTCGACAGGTTCCTGCCTTACCTGCTCGGCAAGGACGCCGACGGGACCCCGCCCAAGACGCCGGAATGGGCCGCGAAGATAACCGGCATCCCGGCGGCGAAGATCGTCGAGATGGCCGACCTCTTCGCCAGCAAGCGCACGGAGTTCGCCGGCGCGTGGTCGCTGCAGCGCGCCCACCACGGCGAGATGACGCACTGGGCGATCATCGCCTTCGCCGCCATGACCGGCAAGATCGGCAAGCCGGGCGAAGGCGTGGGCTTCTCCTGGCACTACGGTGGTGGCGGCATGCCGGTCTCCGGCAAGCGTGGCGCGGTGGGCATTCCGCAGGGGCGCAACCCGGCCAAGGGCCGCTGCCCGGCCTCGCGCATCTCGGAGATGCTGCTCAACCCCGGCAGGCCCTACACCCGCGATGGTGCGAACTTCACCTTCCCCGACGTGCACATGATCTACAACGCCGGCAACAACTTCGTCCATCACCAGCAGAACACCAACGAGCTGATCGAGGCGATGGCGAAGAAGGTGCACACCGTGGTGAACCAGGACCCGTGGTGGTGCGCCTCTTCGCGCTACGCCGACATCGTGCTGCCGGCCACCAGCCACCTCGAGCGCAACGACATCAGCACCGGCGGCACCTACAGCAACGACAAGATCTGGGCGATGCGCCAGGTGATCCAGCCCTACGGCGAGAGCCTGGACGACTTCGAGATCTTCCGCCGCCTGGCCGAACTGTTCGGCGTCGAATACGGCTTCACCGAAGGCCTGACGGTGATGGACATCGTCAAGAACAGCTACGCCAGCACCGACGCCACGATCCCGTTCGAGGAATTCTGGGAAACCGGCGTGGCCGAGATGGAAGTGCCCGAGGCCGCCCGGCGCTGGGTGCGCCATGGCGATTTCTACGCCGACCCGGTCAAGAACCCGCTGCACACCGCCACCGGCAAGATCGGCCTGTATGTTGAAGCCTTCGAGCGCTTCGGCACCAAGGAATGCCCGCCGATCCCGAAGTACCTCGAGCCGGCCGAGTTCCTCGGCAACGCCAAGCCGGGCCAGGTGCATGTGGTCAGCCCGCACCCCTTCATGCGCGTGCATTCGCAGATGGCCAACGCCGAATGCTCGAAGCACCTCAACATCCAGGGCCGCGAATTCGCGCTGGTGAGCGAGGAGGACGCGCGCGAGCGCGGCGTCAAGGACGGCGACCTGATCGAGGTCTACAACGATCGCGGCGCGGTCATCGTCGGCGCCCGGGTGTCGCCCAACATCATGAAGGGCGTGATCAGCATCTACGAAGGCGCCTGGCTGTCGAAGGACAGCAAGGGCCGCTGCAACAGCGGCGCGATCAACGTGCTGACCACGAGCGTGGCGGCGAGCGACCTCAGCCAGGCCACCAGCGCCAACACCTGCCTCGCCTCGTTCCGCAAATGCACCGACGCCGAAGGCCCGAACCGCGCTTACGAGCCGCCGGTGGTCGAGAACAGCACAGCCCGCATCGAAGCCGCCGCACTGAGCCTCACCGAGCGCGCGCAGAAGGCCAAGGCCGCCTCCACCGCCGGCCTGACGCCGGGTGAAAAGCTCTTCTACGAGCGCTGCACGCTGTGCCACGTGCCGCGCGAACCGGGCGACTACACCGTGAAGCAGTGGCACGGCATCACCGAGAGCATGTTCCCGCGCGCAGGCCTGACCGACGACGAGCGCAAGCTGGTGCTGGAATTCCTCGAGAAGAACGCGAAGAAGTAAGCCCTTCCAACCCCAACCCCTAAGCGGCGCAAGCCGGCATGGCGCCGGCCCGGTCCTCAAGGCCGGGTCGGCGCCACTTCGTAGACCGGCACGAAGCCCGCCGGCGGCAGCATCCAGTGCGCCGGGAAACGCTTCAGCGTGGCGGCATCGACCAGTTCCACGCCGGGGCCGACGTGAGGTTCGATCTCCATGCCTTCCAGCGCGCGCAGCGCCTGCCGTACCGCCATGCGCCCCTGCAGCACCGGAAAATCGCTGACCGACACCAGGATGCGCCCGCGCAGCAACCCGCTATACACGCCGGGCGTCACGTAGGACGACACGATGCCGACCTCGCCCTCGCGAGCGCGCCGCCGCAACTCGGCAATCGCCGCCTCCGCCATCGGTGCGTTGCCCACCAGGTAATCGAGCCGGGAATGGGCGTCGAGGACCTCCTCGACCAGCTGGCGCTGGATCGAGCGCCCGGTATCGCCGCCGCGCACCGCGACGATGCGCACCGCGCTGTCCGCGATCGCGTCGCGAAAGCCACGGTCGATGAAGTCCACCCAGCCCGCATCCTGCGGCCCGGGCAGCCAGGCGATGTCGGCCCCGGCGGACCCCGCCGGGTGGCGCTCGGCCAGCCAGCGGCCGATCTTCCAGCCGAGCTGGTACCAGGGCACGCCGACCTTGCCCTGCACCGCGCTGGCGTCGATGTCGTTCACCAGGGCCAGCACCGGCCGCCGCGCCGCCTCGGGCGCGAGCAGGTCGTTGAGGCCGGCGTAGCTCACCGTGCCCACCAGCAGCGCATCGCTGCCTTCGTCCGCAAGGCAGGCGCGGACGCGCTCGCGCTGGCGCTCGAGATGCTCGTAGCCGGCCGACTCGAGCACCTGCAGGCCCAGGCCCAGCGCACGCGCCTCCTCCACCATGCCGAAGTTAACCGCCAGCCAGTAGCTGTCCTTCAGGTGCGGATAGACGGCGCACAGCCGCCACGGCCGCGACGCCGCGACATGCTCGAAGATGCCCGACGCCTGCCCTGCGCCTTCCGGCGCGCGCTGGTCGCCGCGCCAGCGCTCGACGGGCCAGCGCTCGACGGGCCAGCGCTCCGCCAGCCAGTCGGCGTACCCTGCCGCGGGGGACGCCAGCGCGGCGGACGAGACGACACCTGCGGCGAAGAGCGTCGCAAGCAGCGCGGTTTGCATCACCCGGCGGGCACCTCGCCGGTAAGATGAGGGCCAGCCCGGTCTGGCAAGGGCACGAAGCGGATCCACGACGACATCACCTCAATATGGACGCCCCATCTTACGTGAAAGCCCCGCCACGGCGCCGCTTCGGCCTGCGCGAACGGCTGATGCTCGGCCTGCTGCTCGGGGCGCTGGGCACGATCATCGTCGCCGTCGTCGGCTGGGCCAGTTTCCAGCGCGTGGTCGACAGCCAGCAGATCATCGTCCGCGAGACCCTGCCCACCGCCGACGCCCTGCACGACGCGGTGCGCGGCAACGCCCGCCTGGCCGCCCTGGCCCCGCGCCTGGCGCGCGCCGACACGACCGGCGAACTCGCGCAGCTGCGCGCGACCCTGGACGCCGAGCTGCCACTGATCCGCGACCGCCTCGCGCGGCTCGACTCGCCGCACGTCGAACCCGAGTTGCGCGCGCGCCTGCAGGCAACCGGCGACACCCTGGCCGCCCGCCTCGGCATCATGGCCGACACCATCGCGGCCCGCCTGCAGGTTCGCGACGCACGCCTCGCCGCCACACACGCCCTGCGCGACAGCATCGACGAGCTCGATGCGCTCGCACGGGCGCAGACCGACAACGCCATCGCCCTGCTGGTGTCGACGCTGACCATGCTGCTGCAGGCCGGGACGGGCGCCCCCTCGACGCCAGCCCCCCCAACCGATCGCGCGACGGCAAGCGACCGCCTGCTCGACGTCGACCTCGACACCCTCGAGCGCATGCATGAACTCGTGCTCACCGCCCACGCCCTCGGCAGCCTCGTCGACCGTCTCGACGAAGTCGACACCCCTGCACGGCTGCAGGAGGCGCGTACCGCGTTCGACACCCAGCTTGCCTTGCTGGCGCGCCGGGTGCGCGACGTCGCCGACCCGGGTGCCCGCGCGCAGGGCGAGACGCTGCACGCCGCGCTCGCCGGCGCGACGGGGCCTGGCGGCGCCTTCGACATGCGCGGTGCAGAACTTGAACTGCGCGCCCGCAGCGACGCCTCCCAGGCCGAGGTCGGTAAGCTGACCACCGAACTCGACGCGCTGGCCGGCGAGCTCATCCATCGTGGCGGCCGCATCCTCGCCGAAGCAGGCCTGAGCGCCGAGCGCAGCGCCAGCTCCGGCGTGCTGGCCTTCGGCGTGATCGGCGCCGCGCTGTTGCTGGTCACGGCACTGGTCCTCGTCCAGGTCCTGCGCCGGCACACCCTCGGCCGCCTGCTGGCGCTGGAGGAGGCGACGCTGGCGCTGGCCGGCGGCAAGCGCGACGTGCGCATCGACACCGACGGCGACGACGAACTGGCTTCGCTGTCCCGTGCACTCGCCCGCTTCCGAGACGACGCCATCGAACGCGACCAGCTCGCTGCCGCCCTGCGCGTGCAGCAACAGCAACTGGAGCACGAGGTCGCCGCCCGCACCGCCGAGCTGCGCGACAGCAATGCCGCACTGGCGCGCGAAACCGCCGAGCACGCCGCGGCGCGCCTCACCGCGGAGAAGGCCGACCACGCCAAGACCGCCTTCCTCGGCACGGTGAGCCACGAGCTGCGCACGCCGATGGCGGGCATCCTCGGCCTGCTGGAATTGCTCGACGACACCCGCCCTGCGCCCGGGCAGCAGAAGTACCTCGAGCAGATCCGCTCCGCCGCGGTCCTGCTGCTCGAGCTGCTGGAGGACATGCTGGACTTCGCCCGCATCGAGGCCGGCGGGGTGCAGGTGGAGAACACGCCCTTCAGCCTGCGCGACACGGTCAACGACGTGTTTGCGGTGCAGGGCACGCGGGCGGCGTCGCGCGGCCTGGCGCTGGTGGCCGACATCGCCCCCGGCGTGCCCGACGCCCTGCTCGGCGACCGGCGCAAGCTCAGCCAGATCCTGCTGAACCTCGTCGGCAACGCGATCAAGTTCAGCGACGAAGGCGCCGTCACCGTGCATATCGCACCGGGCATCAGGCCCGATGGCCTGCGCTTCGCGGTGCAGGACCACGGGATCGGCATCGACCCGGCGCGCCAGCGCGAGGTGCTCGAACCCTTCGTGCAGGTACGCGACAGCGGCCGCCACCACGGCGGCACCGGCCTCGGCCTGGCGGTGTGCAAGCGCCTGATCGAAGCCATGGGCGGCGAGATCGCCATCGACAGCGCGCCCGGGCAAGGCACGACGGTGAGCTTCGAGCTCACCTTCGCGCCGGCGCCGGCGCCCGCCGAGGCAAGGGCCAGCGCATCGTCGGCGCATCTGGCGCCAGGACACAGCGTGCTGGTGGTGGAAGACGACGCCGTCAACCGCATGGTGGTCGAGCGCTTCCTGCAGGCGCTCGGCCAGCATCCGCTGTGCGCCGGCGACATCCAGGCCGCGCTCGCTGCCGTTGGTCGGCAGGTGCCGGACCTGGCCCTCGTGGACATGAACCTGCCGGACGGCGACGGCCGCGAGTTGCTGACACGCCTGCGCGCCCTGCCCGGCGTGCCACAGCTGCCCGCTGTGCTGATGTCCGCGCACGTGCCAGCCAGCGAAGTCCAGGCCCTTCTCGACGCCGGTTTCGCCGCCTTCCTGTCCAAACCCTTCTCGCGCGCACAACTGCAGGCCCTGCTCGCACGGCTGCTGGGCGACGGCGCGGCGCCAGCGCCCGTCCCGCACACCCGCGACGCGGTGCCATCGGACGCAACGGATACGCCACCGCCGGACCGGGTCAGCGAAGACTTCCTGCGCGCCGAACAGGCGGCGCTCGGCGAAGCGGTGCTCGGCCAGATCGCCGCGGTATTCGAATCGCAGGGCGATGCGCTGATCGACGCGCTGCTTGCCGCCGCGCACGCGGGCGATGCGGAGGAATGCCGCAAGCTGGCGCACAAGCTGCGCGGCGCGGCGTCAAACCTCGGGCTGGAAGGCCTCCGGGCGCAGGCGGGTGGCCTGGAACAGGACCTGCTAGGCGCGGCGCCCGACCTCCGCCTGCCCGATCGCGCCCGTGCGCTGCAGCAGACCTACCACGACACCGTCGAGGCGCTGCGAGCCACGCTGGCCCGGCTGGCTGAAGGCAGATCCTGAAGGCTTCAGGACGCGCGGGTTTCGACCTCGGTCGCGAGCCGGTAGCCCTCCCCGCGCACCGTGGTGATCAGGGAGTCGGCCTGGCCCTCGGCGTCGATCTTGGTGCGCAAGCGGCGCACCAGCACGTCAATCGTGCGGTCCTGCGGGTCCCAGTCGTGCCCACTGACAGCCCGCGACAGGCGATCGCGGCTCATGACCTCGCCGGGGTGGCGCACCAGCAGGGCCAGCACCTCGAACTCGCCGCGCGTCAGGGCCACCTCGCCCCCCGCCCGGTCGAACAGGCGGCGGCGAGGCAGATCGAGCGTCCAGCCGGCAAAGCCAAACACCTCCTCGCGCTCGCTCGCCCGGCCAGCGGCGCGAACCTCGCCGGAGCGGCGCAGCAGGCTCTTGACCCGGGCCAGCAGTTCGCGCGGGTTGAAGGGCTTGGTGACGTAGTCGTCGGCGCCGACTTCGAGGCCCACGATCTTGTCCACGTCGTCGTTGCGGCTGGTGACGAGGATGATGCCGATCGCGCCGTTGCGCGCCCGCAGGTCGCGCGCCAGCGACAGGCCATCCTGCCCGGGCAGGTTGATGTCGAGCAGCACCAGGTCGACCGGCGTGCGCGCCAGCGTCTGCCACAGCGCCTCGCCGTCCCCCGCCAGCAGGACCTCGTAGCCCTCCTGGCTGAAATAGGCGCTCAGGCGGGCCTGGGTGACTAGATCGTCATCGACGACCAGCAAGGTGGGCGAGTGGGCATCGCGGGCAGGCTGCATGGTGTTGCCTTTCGAACGGTAAGACCCAATCTTACCGATTAAGCGCCGCGCCGACGTCCCCGCGCGACTCAGGGGCGGGCCTCTGCGCCGCGGTAAGCCGCCATGTCGATGCCGAAGCGGGCGATCTTGTCATACAGGGTCTTGCGCGGCACGGCCAGGTGCTCGGCCGCCGCGGCAACGTCGCCGCCGCAGTCGCGCAGGGCGTTGTCGATCAGCAGGTGCTCGAAGGCGGCGAGGCGCTGCGCGAGCCCGGCGCTCTCGTCCGCAGCGACCTCGGCACCGGGCCGCCAGACGCCGAGCACGAAACGGTCGGCGGCGTGCTGCAGTTCGCGCACGTTGCCCGGCCAGTCCTGCCCCATCAGCCAGTCGAACACCGCCGGCGACAGTGCCGGCTGGGGGCGGTGGTAGCGCTCGGCGGCCTGCAGGCAGAAGGCGGTGAACAGCTGCGGGATATCCTCGCGCCGCGCGCGCAGCGGCGGCAGCGCGATGGTGACGACGTTGAGCCGGTAATACAGGTCGGCACGGAAGCGCCCGGCCGCGACCTCGGCCTTCAGGTCGAGCTTGGTCGCGGCCACCACGCGGCAGTCGACCGGGATCAGGCGGTTGGCGCCGAGGCGCTCGACCACACGCTCCTGCAGCACGCGCAGCAGTTTGGCCTGCAGCGGCAGCGCCATGCCCTCGATCTCGTCGAGGAACAGCGTGCCGCCGCTGGCATGCTCGATCTTGCCCGCGCGGCTGCGCGTGGCGCCGGTGTAGGCGCCCGGCTCGACACCGAACATCTCGCTCTCGAACACGCTCTCGGGCAGCGCCGCGCAGTTGATGGCGACGAAGTTGCCGTCACGGCGGCGCCCGGCATCGTGCAGGCCGCGCGCCACGCGCTCCTTGCCGGTGCCGGTCTCGCCCTCGATCAGCACGTCGACGTCGGTGTCGCCCAGCTCCATCACCAGGCGACGCACGTTCTGCATCTGCGGGCTGTCGCCGATCAGGCCGCCGGGGCCGTCGGCCTGCGCCAGCCGCGCCTTAAGCGCGCGGTTCTCCAGCACCAGGCGGCGCTTCTCCATCGCGCGGCCCACCACCTCGACCAGGTGCTCGGGCGCGAACGGCTTCTCGATGAAATCATAGGCCCCGGTGCGCATCGCCTCGACCGCCATGCCGACGTCGCCATGGCCGGTGACGAGGATGACCGGCAGGTCGGGATCGATCTCGGCCACGCGGCGCAGCAGGCTCATGCCGTCCATGCCCGGCAGGCGCACGTCGGTCACGAGCACCACCGGACGGTCGGTACCGAGTTCGGCCAGCGCCGCCTCGGCGCGCGCGAAGTCGATCACCGCCATGTCGGCCAGCGCGAAGGTCTGCCGCCCCGCGGCGCGCACGGCGTCGTCGTCCTCGACATAGACGACGCGGATTGCGTGTTCGGTCATGCTGCTGTTTCCTCGGTCGATTGTCGGGCTTCAGGCGCAAGCGGCCAGCTCGCCCGCATCAGCGCGCCGCCGCCCGGGCGATCCAGCACCTCGAGCCGTCCCCCCGCGGCCTCGACCAGGTCGCCGACGATGGACAGGCCCAGGCCCAGCCCCTGGCCCAGCGGCTTGGTGGAAAAGAAGGGTTGCAGGATGCGGTCGCGCACTTCGGCGGCGATGCCCGGCCCATTGTCCGCCACTTCGAGACACAGGCGCCCGCCCGCCACGCGCGTGCGCAGCTCGATCAGCCCGTCAGCGCGGCCGGCCAGCGCATCGAGCGCATTGCCGACCAGGTTCGAAAGCACCTGCTCCAGCGCCTGTGGCTGCAGCGGGAACTGCAGGCCCGCATCGTCGACGACGAGGCGCACGCCGGCCTTCGCCAGACGCTCGCGGAACCAGCCCGCCACCACCTCCATCGCCTGCGCCGCCGGCGCGGTGCCACCGCTCGCCTGCTGGCGCGAGGCGAACACCTTGAGCTGCGAGGTGAGCCGCGCCATGCGCTCGACCAGACCGATGATCTGCTGCAGGTTGTCACGCAGCGCATCGAGCCGGCCACGCTCGAGGAAGGTCAGCGCATTGCCGGCGAAGCTGCGCATCGCCGCCAGCGGCTGGTTGATCTCGTGCGCGACACCGGCCGCCATCTGGCCGAGCGCGGCCAGGCGGTTGGCCTCGATCAGCGCGCGCTGCGCGCCGCGCAGCTTCTGTTCGGCCACGGTGCGTTCGGAGATCTCGCGCAGCAGTTGCTGGTTGCTCGCGGCGAGGTCGGCCGTGCGTTCGGCCACGGTGCGCTCGAGCTCGGCCTGCGCCGCAAGCCGCTCGCGCAGGCGGCGCACGCGCTGGCGCCAGTAGAGCCCGGCGGCCAGCAGGGCGCTCAGCACCAGGCACACGCCGGCCACCGCCTGCCATGCCGCGGCATGCACGGGTCGGGTGTCCTGCAACATCAGCATGCGCCAGTCCAGCCAGTCGAGCGCGCGGCTGCCGACCACGTACTCCGGACCGCCGAGGCGGGCGCGCTGGTCGTCCGTCCATTCCAGCGGCAAGGGGCGCAGCCCGGCCGTGTAGTACTGGCGCGTGGCCTGCAGCTCGCGCTGCGACACATCGTTCAGAGGCGCGAGCGTGCCGAACTTCCACGCGGCGTTCGAGGTCAGCGCGATCACGCCGTGGCGGTCGACGACCATCACCGCTTCGCCGCTGTCCGACCAGGTCTGTTCGAGCTGGGTGAGCTCCACCTTGACCGCGAGCACGCCGATCACGCCCTGCGGCCCCTGTACCGGATGGGCGAAGAAGAAGCCCGGCACCCGGGTGGTGGCGCCGACAGCGAAGAAGCGCCCCGCCCGGCCGGCCAGGGCATCGCGGAAGTAAGGGCGGAAGGCATAGTTCTCACCGACGAAGGAGTCCGGCCGACGCCAGTTGCTCGCGGCCAGCGTGTTGCCGTCGGCGGCGATCAGATACAGCATACCGGCCCCGGCACGGTCGTTAACCTGCTCGAGCAAGGCGTTGGCGCGCCCGAGCAGGACCGGGTCCTGCGGATCGGCCAGCAGCGCCGGCAGCAGGGGGTGCTGCGCGAGCACCGAGGGCAGGCTCTCGAAACGCAGCAACTGCGCATCGAGGCTCGCCGACAGCAGGGCCAGGCGCTGCGCCGCATGGTGCGACAGCTCGTCGATGCCGGACTTGAGCCGGTAGGCGTGGGCCGCCCACGCCAGCGGCAGCACGAGCGCGAGCAGCGCCAGCGCGCGTGCGAGGGGGTGCCGGTGGGAGCGGCTGCTCATGCGGATGCGTCTCCGATCAACGCGGCGGGCCAGGCGCCGCCGGGTCTGCGATTGTGCATGGGCGCAGCTCGGTGACGCCACCATCGGAAGGCAGCACGGCCGCCATCGGCCGGCACGCGCCGGTCTCGTCGCACCAGTAGTAGTCGGCAGTGTGCTCGGAGCGCGTGAGACGCAGCCGCGCATGGCGCGTGCGCGGATGCCACACCCACACGCCGTCCTGCAGAACGGCGCCGGGGGGCGGCTCCATGCCGGCGCCGTGACCACGCACGCGCACGGCCTCGAGTACCAGCACCTCGCCTTCGACGCGCCAGCTCTCCTCCCAGCGCACGCGCTCGATCGAATGCGTCCACCCCAGCGTGAAGGCGTTTGCCGCCAGCGCCGCGGTGGCGACGCTGGTGGAGAGGCACACAGGCATGATCAGGCCGCCGTCACACGGTCAGCGCCTGCGCACTGCGCGAACGCCAGATGTGCCAGCCGAGCACCAGTGCTGCCATCCCGAAGCCGATCTCGTCGGTAACCGGCAGCGCCACCACCAGCGTCGCCGCCGCGACGAAGCACAGCACGCGTTCGATCACATTCATCGGCGAGCGGAAGTGTCCCACGACGGCCATGCCCCACAAGGTGACCGCCAGCAGCGCCTTGAACACGACGTAAAGCGTCGCGTCCAGCCCCTTGTCGCCCTGCAGCATCAACTCCGGCGCGTAGACCGCCATGTAGGGCACGACGAAGCCGGCAATGGCGATCTGCACTGCGCGCACGCCGATCTTCAGCCCGGTCTCCTTGGCGATCGGTGCCGCGGCGAAGGCGGCCAGGGCCACCGGCGGCGTCAGGTCGGCCATGATGCCGAAGTAGAAGACGAACATGTGCGACACCACCAGCGGCACGCCGAGGTCGAGCAGCGCCGGCGCGGCGATGGAACTGGTGATGATGTAGTTCGGGATCGTCGGGATGCCCATGCCCAGCACCAGGCAGGTCAGCATCGTCAGCACCAGCGACAGGAACAGACTGTCCTGGCCGATCTGGATGATGTAGCCGGCGAAGGTGGTGGCACCGCCCGTGAGCGTCAGCGAACCGATGATCACGCCCACCAGCGCGCAGGCCACGCCTACCGGCAGCGCATGCAGCGCGCCTTCGACCAGCGCGGTGACCGCCACCCGCAGCGTTGCGCGGCCGTCCTTGCGCAGGGCCAGCAGCACGGCCAGCACCGCGATCACCGCCACCACCGAGATGATGCCGACCTTGGCGAAGGCCGAGCAGGCCAGCCCGAGCGCGATCCAGAAGATCAGCCGCAGCGAGGTGCCGTTGAGGTGCCTGGAAAACGAGGCGCCGAAGATCAGCACCACGGTCAGCGCCAGGCCGAACATGCCGGCGAACATCGGCGTGAAGCCGGCGAACAGCAGGTAGACCAGTCCGGCCAGCGGCAGCAGCAAGTACCAGCGTTCCTTCACCGCCGCCCAGGGGTCGGGGCAGTCCTCCTTCGGCAGGCCCTTCAGCCCGGCCCGGCCCGCTTCCAGGTGCACCATCCAGAACACGGTGAAGAAGTAGAGCATGGCCGGGATCGCCGCCGCCTTGGCGATCTCGACATAGGGCACGTTGATGGTCTCGGCCATGATGAAGGCCACCGCGCCCATCACCGGCGGCATGATCTGGCCGCCCATCGAGCTGGTCGCCTCCACCGCGCCGGCGAAGGCCGGCTTGTAGCCGAACTTCTTCATCAGCGGGATGGTGAACTGCCCGGTGGTGACCACGTTCGCCACGCCCGAGCCGTTGATCGTGCCCATCAGCCCGGACGACACCACCGACACCTTGGCCGGCCCGCCCTTGGTGTGGCCGACGGTGCCGAGCGCGAAGTTGGTGAACAGCGTGATCATGCCCGCCTGCTCGAGGAAGGCACCGAACAGGATGAACAGGAAGATGTAGCTGGACGACACGTAGGTCGGCGTGCCGTAGATGCCTTCGGTGCCGAAGGCGAGCTGACCGACGACCTGGTCGAGGCCGTAGCCACGGTGCGCGAGCGCGCCCGGCAGGTGCTCGCCGAACAGCGCGTAGCCCATGAAGACGAGGCAGATCAGCGGCAGCGCGGGGCCCATGATGCGACGCGCGGCCTCGAACACCAGCACGATGGTGACGATGCCCACCGCCATGTCGGCGTCGGTCAGCTCGCCGGCGCGGGCGACGAGGTCGGCCTCGTAGATCCAGTGGTAGGTGGCCAGCGCCAGCGCGCCAAAGCCGACCAGCTTGGTGACGATGCTGGTGCGCCCCTGCCCCCCGGTGACCGGGTAGAGCAGGAAGGTCAGCAGCAGCAGAAAGCCGACGTGCAGCGCACGCACGACGGTGCTCGACAGCGGGCTGAAGGCCGACATGACGAGCTGGAATACGGAGAACAGGATGGCGCTGTAGAACACGACGCGCAGCATCCCCTTGCCCGCCTCGACGGCGGGCGAATGGCTTGAAGTACTCATGGCGGTCCCGGGAAGACTTTCGGCGGGCGGACGCCTGCCGCAGCGCGGGGCCGAAGAGGGCCGGGCGCTGCGGCAGGACGGGTCGGAGGGCTTACTTGATCAGGCCCTTCTCGCGGTAGAACTTCTCGGCGCCCGGGTGCAGCGGGATCGGCAGGCCTTCGGCGGCCTTCTCGAGCTTGATCTGGCGCGCGGCCGAATGCGAGGTACCCAGACGCTCGAGGTTGTCGAAGATGCTCTTGGTCATCTGGTAGGCCACCTCGTCCGACACCTTCTCGTGCGTCACCAGCAGGTTGTTGATGGCCACGGTGTCCACATCGGCGGTCTGGCCTTCATAGGTATTGGCCGGCACCTTGGCCGCCTGGTAGGCCGGGTCGCCGACCTTGGCCACCACCTCGGCCGGAATCGGCACGAAGTTCACCTTCACCGCCGCCGACAGGTCGCGCAGCGCGGCCACACCCAAGCCGGCGGACTGCAGCGTGACATCGATCTGGCGGTTCTTCATCAGTTCGACCGACTCGCCGAAGGGCAGGTACTCCACCTTGGCGAAGTCGTTGTAGCTCAGGCCCGCGGCCCTCAGGATCGCGCGCGCATTGAGTTCGGTGCCCGAGCGCGGCGCCCCGACCGAGATGCGCTTGCCCTTGAGGTCGGCCAGCGACTTCACGTTGGCGTCGGCGAGCGCGACGATCTGGATGTAGTTGGGATACACCGAGGCGATGGCGCGCAGCTTGTCGAGCGGTTTGGCGAAACCCGCGTCCGCATTGCCCTTCCACGCGTCCGACACCGAGTCGCCGAGCGAGAAGCCGATCTCGCCGCGGCCGGCCTGCAGCAGGTTGAGGTTCTCGGCCGAGGCCTTGGTCGCCTGCACCTGCACCTTGCTGTCGGCGATGACCTCGCCGTAGATCTGCGACAGAGTCACGCCCAGCGGGTAATACACGCCGCTGGTGCCACCGGTCAGGACGTTGACGAAGGTGGCCGCCGAGGCGACCGAGGTGGCCGCGACGAAGGCGGTACCGATGACACATTTGCGGACCAGGGATTTCATCTGGGAGTCTCCTCTATAAGTATTGATTATTCGCCCATCAATGGACGAAAGATCTTTAGCAACCCCTGTGCCAGCAGTGCGGCAACGCGGCCGTCGGCGCCTTCCCCTTCCAGCACGGGGATTTGGCGCGCGGGATGGCGCAGTGCCGGTGCGCCCGTCGCGAAATCCCGGAATCGTCGCGGGCGGGCTGTCGGCGATTCCGCACACTGCAGTGCACAAGGGTCTCAGCCGCTTTGATGGCAGGTGCCACGACCCGGCCTGCACCTCTTTCCAGTGGCCGCAACGATCTGCTACAACCCCCCGATCGAACCTCCCTCACCTGCGGGTACGTCCGCAACTCATGCGGCTATCCGCGGCCATTCGGAACACACATGGAAAGCATCGACTGTGCAGTGATCGGCGCCGGCGTCGTCGGCCTCGCCTGCGCCCGCAGCCTCGCCGCCGCGGGCCGCGAAGTGGTGATCCTCGAGCGCGAGGCGGCGTTCGGCACCGGCATCAGCGCACGCAACAGCGAGGTGATCCACGCCGGGCTTTACTACCCGCCGGGCTCGCTGAAGGCGCGGCTGTGCGTCGAAGGCCGCCGGATGCTCTACGCCTGGTGCGCCGCGCGCGGCGTGCCGCATGCGCGCTGCGGCAAGCTGGTGGTGGCGGGCACGGCTTTGCAGATGGAGGCGCTGACGCAGATCGCGACCCGGGCGCGCGCCAACGGTGTGGATGACCTGCGCCAGCTCGCCCGCGACGAAGTCGCTGCGCTGGAACCGCAACTGGACGCCCATGCCGCCCTGCTGTCGCCCTCCACCGGCATCGTGGACAGCCACGCGCTGATGCTGTCGCTGCTGGGCGAGGCCGAGCGCCACGGCGCAATGCTCGCGCTCGGCAGCCCGGTCGTGGACGGTGAAAGCACGGCCGACGGCATCGTGCTGCGCATCAGCGGCGAGATGCCGACCGAGTTGAACGCGCGCCAGGTCATCAACGCCGCAGGGCTGGATGCACCGGCGCTCGGGCGCGCCATCCGCTCGCCGGCCGCCGCGCAGGCGCCGCAGGCACGCTTCGCCCGCGGCGTGTATTTCAGCTACACGGGCAAGGCGCCCTTCTCGCGCCTGATCTATCCAATCCCCGAGCCGGGCGGACTGGGCGTGCACCTGACGCTGGACCTGGGCGGCCAGGCCAAGTTCGGCCCCGACGTCGAATGGATCGACGCGCCCGACTACCACGTCGATCCGGCACGCGCGGAGCGCTTCTACACGGCGATCCGCCGCTGGTGGCCGGCGCTGGAGAACGGCCGCCTGCAGCCGGGCTATGCCGGCGTGCGGCCCAAGATCGTCGGCCCGGGGCAAGCCGATGCGGACTTCCGCATCGACGGTCCGGACAGGCACGGCGTGCCCGGCCTGATCCACCTCTACGGCATCGAATCCCCCGGACTCACCGCCGCGCTCGCCATCGGCGACCATGTGGCCGCGATGGCGCAGGGGTGAGCGTTCAGCGAATTCCGCCCATGCACAGGTACTTGATCTCGACGAAATCGTCGATGCCGTACTTCGAGCCCTCGCGGCCGATGCCGGACTCCTTGACGCCGCCGAAGGGCGCGACCTCGGTCGAGATGATGCCTTCGTTGATGCCGACGATGCCGTATTCCAGGCCCTCTGCCACGCGCCACACGCGAGCGATGTCGCGCGCGTAGAAATAGGCGGCCAGCCCGAATTCGGTGTCGTTGGCCATGCGGATCGCCTCTTCCTCGGTGTGGAAGCGGAACAGCGGCGCCACCGGGCCGAAGATTTCCTCGCGCGCCACGCGCATCGCCGGCGTCACGCCGGTGACGATGGTGGGCTCGAAGAAGGTGCCGCCCAGCGCATGGCGCTTGCCGCCGCAGACAATCTTCGCGCCCTTCTCCACCGCGTCGCCCAACAGCTCCTCGACCTTGGCAATGGCCTCGGCGTTGATCAGCGGGCCCTGCTGCACGTCGCCCGACAGGCCGGGACCGACCTTGAGCTTCGCCACCGCCTCGGCCAGCCTGGCGGCGAAGGCGTCGTAGATGCCGTCCTGCACCAGCAGGCGGTTGGCGCACACGCAGGTCTGGCCCGCGTTGCGGTACTTGGAGGCCATCGCCCCGGCCACCGCGGCGTCGAGGTCGGCGTCGTCGAAGACGATGAAGGGCGCATTGCCGCCCAGCTCGAGCGCGACCTTCTTCACCGTGTCGGCCGACTGGCGCATCAGCAGCTTGCCGACCTCGGTCGAGCCGGTGAAGGAAACCTTGCGCACGATCGGGTTGGAGGTCAGCTCGCCGCCGACCTCGGCCGCCTTCATCGTCGTGACGATGTTGAGCACGGCCTTGGGCAGGCCGGCGCGTTCGGCCAGTTCGGCCAGCGCCAGCGCGCACAGGGGCGTGTCCTCGGCCGGCTTGATCACCATCGTGCAGCCGGCGGCCAGCGCCGGGCCTGCCTTGCGCGTGATCATCGCGATCGGAAAGTTCCACGGCGTGATCGCGGCGACCACCCCGATCGGCTCCTTCAGCACGAGGATGCGTTTGTCGGCGCCGTGGGCGGGGATCACGTCCCCATAGACGCGCTTGCCCTCCTCCGCGAACCATTCGATGAAGGAAGCGCCATAGGCGACTTCGCCGCGCGCCTCGGCCAGCGGCTTGCCCTGCTCCGAGGTCATCAGCACCGCCAGGTCCTCCTGGTGGGCCATGATCAGCTCGAACCACTTGCGCAGGACCGCCGCACGCTCCTTCGCGGTACGCGCGCGCCACGCCGGCAGCGCCGCCGCCGCGGCGTCGATCGCACGCCGGGTTTCGGCCGCGCCCATGTCGGGCACGCTGGCCAGCACACTGCCGTCGGCCGGGTTCCTGACCTCGAAGCGACTGCCGTCCGCCGCGTCGGCCCAGGCGCCGTCGATGTAGGCCTGCTGGCGCAGCAGGCGCGAATCCCCAAGTTGCATGCTCGATCCTCGAAAAAGTGTCAGACGATACCCCCCGCGCGCAGCGCGGCGATGCGCGCCGCATCCAGGCCCAGCGTGGCGGCGAGCACCCCATCGGTGTGCTCGCCCAGCATCGGGGGCGGCAACCGGTAGTCCACCGGCGTGGCCGAGAGTTTCATCGGATTGGCGACCAGGGGCAAGCTGCCCGCCACCGGATGCGGCATCGTCACCTTCAGCCCGCGGGCCTGCACCTGCGGGTCGGCGAACACGTCGGCCAGCGTGTTGATCGGGCCACAGGGCACGGCCAGCGCCTCGAGCGCGGCGACCCAGTCGGCGGTGCTGCGCTCGATGGTGAGGCGCTTGAGCATCGGAATCAGCTCGCCGCGGTTCGCCACGCGCGCGCGGTTGGTGGCGAAGCGCGGGTCGGCCGCGATGCCGGGCTGGCCGGCTTCCTCGCAGAAACGCGCGAACTGCCCGTCGTTGCCGATGGCGAGGATCATGTAGCCGTCGGCGGTCGGAAAGTCCTGGTAGGGCACGATGTTGGGATGGGCGTTGCCCAGCCGCCTGGGGTTCTGGCCGGTGGCGAGGTAGTTCATCGCCTGGTTGGCGAGGCAGGCGACCTGCACGTCGAGCAGCGCGAGGTCGATGTACTGCCCTTCGCCGCTCTTCTCGCGCCAGGCCAGCGCGGCCAGCACGGCGTTGGTCGCATACAGGCCGGTGAGGATGTCGGTGAGCGCCACGCCGACCTTCATCGGCCCGCCGCCGTCCTCGTCGTCGGGGCGGCCGGTCAGGCTCATCAGTCCGCCCAGGCCCTGGATCAGGAAGTCGTAGCCGGCACGCGGTGCGTACGGCCCGTCCTGGCCGAAGCCGGTGATCGAGCAGTACACCAGGCGCGGGTTGACCGCCTTCAGGCTGTCGTAGTCGAGGCCGTACTGCGCGAGGCCGCCCACCTTGAAGTTCTCCAGCACCACGTCGGACTGCGCGGCAAGGTCGCGCACCAGCTGCTGGCCCTCGGGCCGCGTGATGTCGATCGTGATCGAGCGCTTGTTGCGGTTGGCGCACAGGTAGTACGCGGCCACGTTGGTCTCGGCGCCCTGCTCGTCCTTCAGCCAGGGCGGCCCCCAGCCGCGGGTGTCGTCGCCGGCGCTGGGGCGCTCGACCTTGATGACGTCGGCACCGAGATCGGCCAGCATCTGCCCGGCCCACGGGCCGGCCAGGATGCGCGAGAGATCGAGCACGCGGATGTGCGACAGGGCACCGGCCATGGCGGTCTCCGGGAGCTCAGTTGCTGAAGGCGGCGATGCCGGTGATGGCGCGGCCGAGGATCAGCGCATGCACGTCGTGCGTGCCCTCGTAGGTATTCACCACCTCGAGGTTCACCAGGTGGCGGGCGACGCAGTATTCGTCCGAGATGCCATTGCCGCCCAGCATGTCGCGCGCGGTGCGGGCGATGTCGAGCGCCTTGCCGCAGGAGTTGCGCTTGATGATCGAGGTGATTTCCACTGGCGCGTTGCCCTCGTCCTTCATGCGGCCCACGCGCAGCACCGACTGCAGACCGAGGGTGATCTCGGTGAGCATGTCGGCGAGCTTCTTCTGCACGAGTTGGTTGGCGGCGAGCGGGCGGCCGAACTGCTGGCGGTCCAGCGTGTACTGGCGCGCGGTCTCGTAGCAGGCCTCGGCCGCGCCGAGCGCACCCCAGGCGATGCCGTAACGCGCCGAGTTGAGGCAGGTGAAGGGTCCCTTGAGGCCGCGCACGGTCGGGAAGGCGTTCTCTTCCGGGCAGAACACCTCATCCATCACGATCTCGCCGGTGATCGACGCACGGAGGCCGACCTTGCCGTGGATCGCCGGCGCGGAAAGGCCCTTCCAGCCCTTCTCGAGGATGAAGCCGCGGATCTGGCCTTCATCGTCCTTGGCCCACACCACGAACACGTCGGCGATCGGGCTGTTGGTGATCCACATCTTGCTGCCCGACAGGCTATAGCCGCCATCGACCTTGCGCGCGCGGGTCACCATGCTGCCGGGGTCGGAACCGTGGTTGGGCTCGGTGAGGCCGAAGCAGCCCACCCATTCGCCGGTCGCGAGCCGGGGCAGGTACTTCCTCTTCTGCGCCTCGGTGCCGAATTCGTTGATCGGCACCATCACCAGCGAGCTCTGCACGCTCATCATCGAGCGGTAGCCGGAGTCGACGCGCTCGACCTCGCGCGCAATGAGGCCGTAGCACACGTAGTTCAGGCCCGCGCCGCCGTACTCCTCGGGAATGGTGGCGCCGAGCAGGCCGAGTGCGCCCATCTCGTTGAGGATCTCGCGGTCGGTCCGTTCATGGCGGAAGGCCTGCTGCACGCGCGGCAACAGCTTGTCCTGGCAGTACGCGCGCGCGGTGTCGCGCACCATGCGCTCGGTCTCGGTCAGCTGCTGGTCCAGCAGCAGCGGATCGTCCCAGTTGAAGCTCGCCTTGTTCGATGCCATGCCCGTTCTCCTCTTCGTGTTAGTTCGACAGGCGACCGCCTGTGCATGAAGCGCATGTTATGAACGCACCCAAGGCATTTCAAACGCTATTTTTGAAGTAACCTGTGCGCTTTTCTCACTCCGAGATCATGCGCAAGAAGATCCCCAGCACGGCCGCGCTGCTCGCCTTCGAGGCCGCGGCGCGGCACCAGAGCTTCACCCGCGCGGCGGACGAGCTCGCGCTGACGCAGAGCGCGATCTGCCGCCAGATCGCGGGGCTGGAGGACTTCCTGGGCGTAGCGCTGTTCCGCCGCACGCGGCGCGGCGTGCAATTGACCGAGGCCGGCGAGAGCTACGGGCGGCAGATCGCACCGCGGCTCGATGCGCTCGAGCGCGACACGCTGTCGATGATGGCCCACCATGGTGCGGGCGGTGCGCTGGAACTGGCGGTGGTACCGACCTTCGCCACGCGCTGGCTGCTGCCGCGGCTGGGCGGATTCCAGGCACAGAACCCGGAGATCGTGGTCAACATGAGCACGCAGACGCGGCCCTTCCTGTTCGACCAGACGGAGTTCGACGCCGCGATCTACTTCGGTGACGCCGGCTGGCCCGGCACGGAGGCGCACTTCCTGATGCACGAATTCGCGGTGCCGGTGTGCAGCCCGACGCTGCCCGGTGCGCGCGAGGGGATGGCGCCGGCCGAGATCGCCCTGCTGCCGCTGCTGCAGCAGTCCACCCGCCCCTACGCATGGCGGCAGTGGTTCGAGGCCGCGGGGGTGGAAGCCGCGCGCGACATGGCGGGGATGCGGCTGGAACTGTTCTCGATGCTGGCGCAGGCCGCGATAGAGCGCATGGGCGTGGCGCTGATCCCGCCCTTTCTGATCCAGCAGGAGCTCGCCGCCGGGCTGCTGATGACGCCGTGCCGACGCAGCTTTCCGAGCACGCGCGCGTATTACCTCATCGTGCCCGAGCGCAAGGCCGAGCGTCCTGCGCTGACCCGCTTTCGCGAATGGCTGGTGGCAACGGCGCATGTCGCCGCCGGCGCGGCTGCGCCGTCAGCGACCGTCGATTGAGGCGCGCTTACTCGAACTGCGCGGCGCGCTTCACGCGGCGCTGGCGCACGCCTTCGGCCAGCGTGTCGAGCACCTGGAGGCTGTCTTCCCAGCCGATGCAGGCGTCGGTGATGCTCTTGCCGTACTCGAGCGCCTTGCCCGGCACCAGATCCTGGCGTCCTTCCTTGAGATGGGACTCGACCATCACGCCGATGATGCGGTCCTCGCCCGCTGCCATCTGCGCGGCGACGTCGTTCGCCACCTCGATCTGCAGGCGGTGCTGCTTGCGGCTGTTGGCGTGCGAGAAGTCGATCATGACCTTTCCCTGCACGCCGCTGGCGGCCAGTTCCTTGCACGCGGCGTCGACACTGGCGGCATCGTAGTTGGGCGCCTTGCCGCCGCGCAGGATGACGTGGCAGTCCTCGTTGCCGCGGGTCGACACGATGGCCGAGTGGCCGGCCTTGGTGACCGACAGGAAATGGTGCGGCGACTGCGCGGCCTTGATCGCATCGACCGCGATGCGCACATTGCCGTCGGTGCCGTTCTTGAATCCGACCGGGCAGGACAGGCCGGAGGCGAGCTCGCGGTGCACCTGGCTTTCGGTGGTACGGGCGCCTATCGCGCCCCAGGAGATCAGGTCGCCGATGTACTGCGGCGTGATCATGTCGAGGAATTCGGTGCCGGCCGGCAGGCCGAGCTCGTTGATTTCCCAGAGCAGCTTGCGCGCCAGACGCACGCCGTCGTTGATGCGGTAGCTGTTGTCGAGGCCGGGGTCGTTGATAAGGCCCTTCCAGCCCACGGTGGTGCGCGGCTTCTCGAAGTAGACGCGCATCACGATGAGCAGGTCTTCCTTCAGGCGTTCGGCCTCGGCCTTGAGCTTGTTGGCGTACTCGATCGCCGCTTCGGGATCGTGGATCGAACAGGGGCCGATCACCACCAGCAGGCGATCGTCCGCGCCGTACAGGATGCGGTGGATCGACTGGCGCGCCTCGTACGCGACTTCGGCCGATTTCGGCGTGGCCGGGAACTCGCGCAGCACGTGGGACGGCGGCACGAGTTCCTTGATCTCCTGGATGCGGACGTCGTCGATGTGGATCTTGTTCGAAGCGGGCATGTCGAAACTCTGCGTCATGACTGGGATTAGCGCCCGATTCTAGCCGAAATCAGTGCTTTTCCGCCCCGCGGCGTCGCAATCGTGTCGATACGCTGAACCGATCGGCCGTTCCGGCGTCTGTTCGTAAGATTACGATTTTTCCTGCCGCCCACAGGCCCGCCATGCTCATCCGCCGCCCTGCCGACATCGCCCCCTCCGAAATTACTCCCCGCTCGCTGTTCGAGGACCGTCGCCGCTTCATCACGCGCGCCGGGCTCGGGCTTGCCGCGGGTGCCGCGCTGTGGCATGGCCTGGGAAGCGAGGCCCGCGCGGCGAGCAAGCTGTCGACGGTTGCCTCGCCGCTCAGCACCACCGAGCCGCAAACCGACCACAAGTCGGTCATCACCTACAACAATTTCTACGAGTTCGGCACCGACAAGGGCGACCCGGCGCAGAACGCGCACAGAATGGCGACCCGCCCGTGGGCGGTGAAGGTCGAAGGCCTGGTCGGCAAGCCGCGCACTTTCGACATCGACGAACTGCTCAAGCTCGCCCCGCTGGAAGAGCGCATCTACCGCATGCGCTGCGTCGAGGGCTGGTCGATGGTGATCCCGTGGGTCGGCTTTCCGCTCGCGGCGCTGCTGAAGGCAGTCGAGCCACTGGGCAGCGCGAAGTACGTCGAGTTCCTGACCCACTACGATCCCGAAATCATGCTGCGCCGCCCGGTGCTGGCCTGGCCCTATGGCGAAGGGCTGCGCCTGGACGAGGCCCTGCACCCGCTGACGATCCTGGCGGTCGGCCTCTACGGCGAGGTGCTGCCCAACCAGAACGGCGCACCGATCCGTCTCGTCGTGCCGTGGAAGTACGGCTTCAAGAGCGCGAAGTCGATCGTGACGATCCGCCTCACCGAGAAGCAGCCGCCCACCGCCTGGAACCGCGCCGCACCGCATGAATACGGCTTCTACTCGAACGTGAACCCCGAGGTGTCGCACCCGCGCTGGAGCCAGGCCACCGAGCGCCGCATCGGCGAGATCCGCAAGCGGCCGACGCTGATGTTCAACGGCTATGGCGAGCAGGTCGCGAGCCTGTACCAGGGCATGGACCTGCGCAAACAGTACTGATCGCTGCGGCCACCGCAGCGGCAGGCTTGCGATCTGCCGCCCGGCACGGACAATACAGCCTGCACTCACACAATAGAGCGTCTCCCGCAATGCCCACGTTCCTGCGCGCGCCCTCCGGCGCGCAGATCGCCCTGATCAAGGCGATCGTCTTCCTGCTCTGCCTGCTCCCAGCCCTGAGCCTCGCGCTCGGCTGGTACGACGACGCGCTCGGCGCCAACCCGATCGAGACCATCACCCGCGCCAGCGGAGAATGGACGCTGCGCTTCCTGCTCATCACGCTTGCCGTGACCCCACTGCGCCGCTACACCGGCCTGCACTGGCTGCTGCGCCTGCGCCGCATGCTGGGCCTCTTCGTCTTCGCCTACGCCGTCGGCCACCTGACGACCTATCTCTGGCTGGACCAGTTCTTCGACTGGCAGGCGATCGCCAACGACATCCTCGACCGCCCCTTCATCACGGTGGGGTTCGCTGCCTTCGTGCTGCTGATCCCGCTCGCGGTGACCTCGAACAGCTTCGCCATCCGCCGGCTCGGCGGGCGGCGCTGGCAATCGCTGCACCGCTCGGTGTATGGCATCGCCATCCTCGGCGTGGTGCATTTCTGGTGGCTGGTGAAGGCGGACCTGCTCGAACCGTTCATCTATGCGCTGATCCTGGCGGTGCTGCTCGGCCTGCGCGCCTGGTGGCGCGAACTCGAGCGCCGACGCCAGCTGTCGGTGCCGCCGCCGGCCAAGCATCTGGAGCGCCCGGTCATCCGTATCGTGCCGAAGTAATCCGGCGCGAACTCAGCGCACGCCCAGCCGCCACAACGAAGTCACTTCCGCCGAACGCGCCTTGTGGAGCGGATCGGTCTCGTCCGCCGCCTTGCCGTGGCGCGGTCGGATGTCGTCGCGGCCCAGCACTTTCAGCCCCGCGACCTCGATCCAGCCAAGCAGTTCGTCACGGCTGCGCAGGCCGAGATGCTCGGCCAGGTCGGACAGGATCAGCCAGCCCTCCCCGCCCTCCTCCAGGTGCGCGGCCAGCCCGCCCAGAAAGCCGCGCAGCATGCGGCTGTCCGGGTCGTAGACCGCCTGCTCCACCGCGGCGGTCGGCTTGGCCGGCACCCAGGGCGGATTGCACACCACCAGGGGCGCAAGGCCCGGCGGAAAGAGGTCGGCCTCGACCACCTCGACACGATCGTCCAGCCCCAGCCGCGCGAGGTTGTCGCGTGCGCAGCCCAGCGCCCGCGGCGACAGGTCGGTCGCAACCACCCGCTGCACGCCCCGGCGCGCGAGCAGCGCGGCGATGACGCCGGTGCCGGCACCGATGTCGAAGGCCAGCGCCTTTGACGGCAGCGGCGCACGCGCGATGAGGTCGAGGTATTCGCCGCGGATCGGCGAAAACACGCCGTACCAGGGATGGATGCGGTCGCCCAGCGCCGGCACCATCACACCCTTGCGCCGCCACTCGTGTGCGCCGATCAGGCCCAGCAGCTCGCGCAGCGCAAGCACGAAGGGCGCCTTCAGCAGCACGGCGTGCTCGTCACCGAAGGCCTCGGCCAGCGCCTCGCGCACCTCGGGCGCGCGCCGCAGCGCGATGTGTCCGCCCTCCTCGACCGGGATCAGCAGCATGCCCAGCGTGCGGGCGCGCTGCGCCTGCGCCATGCGGTGCAGATGGAAACTATCGGCGAGCGGGCGCGCCTTGTCAGCGGCCTTGCCGGCAGCCTTCTTAGGCCGCCGATCGGCGCGCCGCGCCATCGCCTGCAGCAGCTGACGGGCGTTGTGATAGTCGCCGCGCCACAGCAGTGCCGTGCCTTCGCAGGCCAGACGCCATGCCGTGTCGGCCGTCATCGTGTCGTCGGCAACGACCACCCGCCGCGGGGGCAGTTGGCCGTTCTCGGAACGCCAGGCGGCGATATGCGGGGTGTCGTCCTCGCTCCAGTGCAACTGCGGTTGTTCGCTCACGCCGGTCAGGCCTGCTTCGGCCGGATCGCGTGCTTGGGGCGGAAGGCCTTGATCACAGCGTCGTCCGTTTCGATGTAAGGCCCGCCGATGAGGTCGATGCAGTACGGCACGGCGGCGAAGATGCCGACGTGGCGCACAGTGCCGTCGGCGTCGCGCACTCCCTCGAGCGTCTCGCGGATCGACTTGGGCTGGCCCGGCAGGTTGATGATCAGGCAGCGACCGCGGATGACCGCGACCTGGCGCGACAGGATGGCGGTGGGCACGAAGTTGAGGCTGATGCGGCGCATCTCCTCGCCGAAGCCCGGCATCTCCTTGTCGGCGATGGCGAGCGTGGCCTCGGGTGTGACGTCGCGCACCGCAGGGCCCGTGCCGCCAGTGGTCAGCACGAGGTTGCAGCCGGCGGTATCGACGAGGTCGACCAGCGTTCGCTCGATCAGCGGACGCTCGTCCGGGATCAGCCGGGTCTCGGCGCACCAGGGCGAGGTCAGCGCCTTGCCGAGCCAGTCCTTCAGCGCGGGAATGCCCTGGTCTTCATATGTGCCGTCGGAGGCCCGGTCGCTGATCGACACGAGGCCGATGCGGATGTGTTCGCTCATGGATTCAGTCTCGCTATCAAAGGTCGAACGGGAGGTACGCGGTCTCAGGCGCGCAGTTCACCGCTCTCGCCGTCGTCTTCGTGTTCGTCAACGCCTTCCCCCGCCTGCGCCTCGGCGGCGGCGTCCTGCGCCTCCTGCAGCTCGCGCAGCACGCGAAAGATCTCGCGGAAGGACTTCGGCGGCTTGCCCGCCTCACGCTCCTTGAGCGCATTGCGGCGCAGCGTGCGCAGATACTGCAGGTCGGCCTCGGGCCAGGTCTCGGCGATGGCACCGAGGGTCTTGTCGTCCTCCAGCAGCTGCTCGCGCAGGCGCTCGAGGCGGTGCATCTTCGCGACTTCGGCGGCCGAGTTGCCGCTGAAGATGTCGAGCTGGGCCTGGATCGGCGCGGGGTCGATCTTGCGCATCAGCTTGCCGATGTACTGCATCTGGCGGCGGCGGGCTTCCATCCTGAAGCCCTGCGCGGCGCGGACGGCCTCATACAGGGAATCGGGCAGCGGCACCTTCTTAAGGCGCTCGGGCGACAGCGCGACAAGCTGCTCGCCGAGGTCCTGCAGCGCATGCATTTCGCGCTTGAGGCTGCTCTTGCTGGGCGGTTCGATGAAGTCGTCTTCCTCATCGTGGCCGTGATGGCCGTGGTGGCGCGAATCTGAACGCATTGCGGGTGGGCTTGAGGCTTGAACGGGTTAAGATTATAGCCTTTGCCCGACACTCGCCCGCTCATGTCCGATCAAGGCTTCTCCTTCTCCCAGGCGCACCTGCGCGAAATTGCCACCGACATCCTCAAGTACGCGAGGAAACACGGCGCCTCGGCCTGCGAGACCGACGTCTCGGAGGGCTTCGGCCAGTCGGTCGGCGTACGCAAGGGCGAGGTCGAGACGATCGAGTACAACCGCGACAAGGGTGTCGGCGTCACCGTGTATGTCGGCCAGCAGCGCGGCTACGCGAGCACTTCGGACTTCTCGAAGAAGGCGCTGAAGGCCACGGTCGAGGCCGCGCTGTCCATCGCCCGCTTCACGGCGCCCGACCCCTGCGCCGGCCTCGCCGACGCGGCGCTGATGGCACGCGAGAAGGACCTGCCGGATCTCGACCTGTTCCACCCGTGGGCCATCGACGTGAACGAGGCCATCGGGCTGGCACGCCGTTGCGAGGATGCCGCTTTCGCGGTGGACGCGAAGATCACCAACTCCGAAGGTGCCAACACCTCGATCCAGCAGTCGCATTTCGTCTCGGCCAACAGCCAGGGTTTCATCGGCGGCTATGCTACGACCCGCCACGGCCTGTCGTGCTCGGTGATCGCCGGCGAAGGCGACGGCATGCAGCGCGAGTACTGGTATGACTCGCGGCGCGATCCGGCGGACCTGGCGAGCCCGGAGGAGATCGGCCGCCTCGCGGGAGAACGGGCACTGGCCCGCCTCGGGGCGAAGAAGATCCGCACCTGCGAAGTGCCGGTCATCTTCGAGGCGCCGCTGGCGGTGGCCCTCATCGGCAACTTCGTGCAGGCCGTCAGCGGCGGCGCGCTCTACCGCAAGTCGAGTTTCCTGCTCGACAGCCTCGGCCAGCAGGTGTTCTCGCCGGTGGTGAGCATCGCCGAGCGGCCGCACCTGAAGAAGGCCTTCGGCTCCTCCCCCTTCGACAGCGACGGGGTCGCCACCCGCGACCGCGAGGTGGTCACCGACGGCGTGCTCAACGGCTACTTCCTGTCGACCTACTCGGCGCGCAAGCTCGGCATGCAGACCACCGGCAATGCGGGCGGCTCGCATAACCTGATCGTGAAGCCAGGCGACAAGGACCTGGCCGGCCTCATAAGGCAAATGGACCGCGGGCTGCTCGTGACCGAACTACTGGGCCACGGCGTGAACTACGTCACGGGCGATTATTCGCGCGGTGCCGCAGGCTTCTGGGTCGAGAAGGGCAAAATCAAGTACGCGGTGGAAGAAATCACCATCGCCGGCAACCTGCGCGACATGTTCCGCAGCATCGTCGCCATCGGCAACGACGCGCTGCCGCGCGGGGCGAAGCATTGCGGCTCGATCTTGATCGAGCGCATGAAGGTGGCCGGCCGCTGAAAGGCGGCAGGTCGCAATAACAGCTTCGGCACAGGTATCGTGCCGGGCTAATATAACGTTTCGTTAATCCACATCTTGAAGGAGTTCGCGTGGAACGTCGTTCATTCCTGAAGAAGGCTGGCGCAGGCCTGGCCGCTGGTGCGTCTGCTGCCGTCGCCTCCACCGCCGTCTCGGCCGCTCCGGCCGTGCAGACCGGCCTGCCCGAGATCAAGTGGCGCATGACCTCGAGCTTCCCCAAGAGCATCGACACGCTCTACGGCAGCTCGGAACTGCTGGCAAACCGCCTGCGCGAGATCACCAACGGCAAGTTCGACATCCGCGTGTTCCCGGCCGGCGAAATCGTGCCGGGCCTGCAGGCGCTCGACGCCGTGCAGCAAGGCACGGTCGAGATGTGCCACTCCTGCTCGTACTACTACGTCGGCAAGGACAAGACCTTTGCCTTCGGTACCGCCGTGCCGTTCGGCATGAACGCACGCCAGATGGACGCCTGGGTCATCGGCGGCGGCGGCCAGCAACTGCTGGACGAGTTCTACAGCAACTACAACGTCTATTCCTTCCTTGGCGGCAACACCGGCGTCCAGATGGGTGGCTGGTATCGCAAGCAGATCAACACGCTCGAGGACATCAAGGGCCTGAAGATCCGCATCGCCGGCCTCGGCGGCGAGATCCTGTCGCGCATGGGCGCGATCCCGCAGCAGATCGCCGGTGCCGACATCTACCCTTCGCTGGAAAAGGGCACGATCGACGCCGCCGAGTGGGTGGCGCCTTACGACGACGAGAAGCTGGGCTTCTACAAGGTGGCCCCGCACTACTACTCGCCGGGTTGGTGGGAGCCGGGTCCGGTCGTCCACTTCTTCGTGAACAAGGCCGAGTGGGACAAGCTGCCGAAGGAATACCAGGCCGCTTTCCGCGCCGCGTCGCGTGAAGCTCACCTGCAGATGACCGCGATGTACGACCACAAGAACCCGCAGGCGCTGGCCCGCCTGCTGTCGCAGGGCGTGAAGCTGCAGAACTTCTCGCAGGAGATCATGAAGAAGGCGTACGACGTCTCGCGCGAACTCTACGCCGAGGAAGCCGCCAAGAACCCGGCCTGGGCCAAGATCTACGGCGAGTTCGAGAAGTACCGCAAGTCGCAGAACGCCTGGTTCAGCGTCGCGGAAGCGGGCTTCGACCGCTTCATGCAGTCGGTGCGCTGATCACGCTTCGCGCCGGCAGAACAAACAAAAAACCCGCGCAATGCGCGGGTTTTTTGTTGGCGCCCAGAGGAGCCGAGGACCGGGCGCATCGCGCCCGATCAAGCCGGCAAAGCCCTCAGTTGCCCTGCAGTTGCCGCAGCAGGTCGCTGGCGTCCTGGTCGGCCGCCCCACCCCCGCCCGGCAACAACTGGTCCAACCTCAGCTCTTCCTGCGGTACCGCCTTGGCACCCTTGTCGCCGTAGGAGACGATGCCCGGGAAGGCGATGATCAAGCCTACCGCTACCAGCTGAATGATCAGGAAGGGCACGGCACCCCAGTAGATCGATGCCGTCTTCACCTTCTCCGATGCGACCGAGCGCAGGAAGAACAGCGCAAAGCCGAATGGCGGGTGCAGGAAGGAAGTCTGCATGTTCACCGCCAGCAGCACGCCGAACCAGATGAGGTCGATGCCCAGCTTGTCGGCCACCGGCGCCAGCAGCGGCACGATTATGAAGGCGAGTTCGAAGTAGTCGAGGAAGAAGGCGAGGAAGAACACGAGGATGTTCACCGCGACCAAGAAACCGGTCTGTCCCCCTGGCAGCGAGGTCATCAGGTGCTCGACCCACAGGTCGCCATCCACGCCGCGGAAGGTCAGGCCGAACACGCTCGAGCCGATGAGGATGAAGACCACGAAGCAGGACAGCTTGGTCGTGGAATCCATCGCCTGCTTGAGCAGCGGCAGTGACAGGCGCCGGCGCGACAAGGCCATCAGCAGCGCACCCGCCGCCCCCATGGCGCCGCCCTCGGTCGGCGTCGCGACGCCGATGAAGATCGTTCCGAGCACCAGGAAGATCAACCCGAGCGGCGGGATCAGCACGAAGGTGACGCGCTCGGCCATGCGCGACAGCAGGCCGAGGCCGAGCACGCGGTTGGCCATGGCGACGACGAAGGCGATGCCGATGCCCACCATCGAAGACACGACGATGACCTCGTCGCGCGGCGCGTTCGCGGCATAGAACTGGTTCGCGAACAACCATGCACCCGCCACAGACAGCGCGAACAGGACGCCCAGCGAACGCAGGCCGCTCGAGCCGTCATCCTGGCGCAGCGTGCGCGCCTCGGGCGGCATCGCCGGCGCCATCGACGGACGGAAGATGGCCACGGCCGCCACGTACAGAAAGTACATGCCCGTGAGCATCAGCCCCGGCAGCAGCGCGCCCTGGTACATGTCGCCGACGCTGCGCCCGAGCTGGTCGGCCATGACAATCAGCACCAGCGAGGGCGGCACGATCTGCGCCAGCGTGCCCGAGGCCGCAATGACGCCGCTCGCCAGGCGATGATCGTAGCCATAGCGCAGCATGATCGGCAGCGAGATCAGGCCCATTGAGATCACCGAAGCGGCAACGACGCCGGTCGTCGCCGCAAGCAGCGCACCGACGAAGATCACGGCGAAAGCCAGCCCGCCGCGCACCGGGCCGAACAGCTGCCCGATGGTGTCCAGGAGGTCCTCGGCCATGCCACTGCGCTCGAGCACCAGCCCCATGAAGGTGAAGAAAGGCACCGCCAGCAGCGTGTCGTTGGCCATGATGCCGAAAATGCGTTCGGGCAGGGCCTGGAACAGCGCGCCATGGAGCAAGCCGAGCTCGATACCGATCAGACCGAACAGGATGCCATTGGCGGCCAGCGCGAACGCCACCGGAAAGCCGAACAGCAGGAACACCACCAGCGACGCGAACATCAGCGGCGCCATGTTTGCGATCAGAAATTCCGTCATTTCGTCGCGCCCCCTGCCGAACCCTGGCTCTGCGCCTTGATTGCTGCAACGAGTTCATTGGTCGACGCACTCGCCGCGCCCCGCTTCAGCAAAGGATTCGGACCGTGTCCGGTGACGAAGGCGATGCGCTTGATCAGCTCCGACACGGCCTGCAGCACCAGCAGGGCCAGGCCGAGCGGCAACATCAGCTTCACTGGCCAGCGGATCAGGCCGCCGGGGTTCTGCGACATCTCGCCGGACTGTATCGACATCATGACGATCGGCCACGACAGCCAAAGGATCAGCGCGGCCATCGGCATCAGGAAGAAGAGGATGCCGAGGATGTCGATGATGTTCTGCGCCCGTGGCGACAGCCTGCTGGTCAGGATGTCGATGCGAACGTGCTCGTTGCGCAGGAAGGTGTAGCCCGCCGCCAGCATGAAGATGGCGGCAAACAGGTACCACTGGATCTCGAGCAGGGCATTCGAGCTTGTGTTAAACAGCTTGCGGACGAGCGCGTTGCCTGCACTGATCAGGACTGCGATCAGCACCAGCCACATCACGCTACGGCCGACCCGTTCGTTGATCCAGTCGATCAACCGGGAGATTCGTAGCAACAGGGACACGAGGAAACTCCAGAAGGGCGCCGTGAAAATATCCTCACTGCGCCGGCGCGCACCATCACGCGGACAGATTTCGAACTAAATATTATTTCACAGCAGGGCGGAATTCCGCTCGGCACATTTCACGATCCCGTTGAACATGACGAACATATCGAACACCGAACGGACGTGCCGTATCTGCCTCGTTCGCCATGGCGAGACCGCCTGGAACGCAGAGCGCCGCCTGCAGGGCCATATCGACATCCCGCTCAACGAGACCGGGCTGGCGCAGGCCGAGGCGACGGCGCTACGACTGCTGGGACAGGAACTGCGGTTCAATGCTCTCTACTCCAGCGACCTGCAGCGCGCCCGCCAGACCGCCGCGGCCATCGCCCGCCACCACCGGCTGGAGCTCAACCACGATGAACGCCTGCGCGAGCGCCACTACGGCTTCTTCCAGGGCCTGACTTACGACGAGGCCGAGCGACAGCATCCGGAGTTCTATCGCCGCTTCAAGTCACGGGAGATCGAATTCGCATTTCCCGACCGCGGCGAGAGCCTCGCGGAGTTCGCCGAACGGGTCCATGACGCGCTGCACGACATCGCCAACCGCCATGCCGGACACCATGTACTGGTCGTCACGCATGGCGGGGTACTGGACATCGTCCATCGCCTTGCCACCGACGAACCTCTCGACAGCCCGCGGAACTTCCCGATCCCGAATGCGGCATTGAACTGGATCGCGCATACCGATGGCGAGTGGCAACTGCTTGCCTGGGCTGACGAAAGCCACCTTGGGGACACGCTGGACGAACTGCCCAATGCATGAAGGCGGCATCGAAGCTGGCAATTAGGCCTGGTATTAGGGTTTTCCGTGGATTACGGCCGGCGATCGAGCCTACCTATAATCGCATGCAAGCTTTCGATCCTTCCCACCCCAAGTAACAAGGAGACAACGTGGAACGTCGTAAATTTCTGCAGGGCGCCGGCGTAGCCGGTATTCTGGCCGCCGGCACCGCGCCGGCCATCGTCCACGCCCAGCAGCAGATTCGCTGGCGCCTGGCATCGAGCTTCCCGAAGTCGCTCGACACCGTATTCGGTGCGAGCGAAGCCTTCGCCAAGCACGTTTCGGATGCCACCGGCGGCAAGTTCGTGATCTCGGTTCACCCGGCCGGTGAACTGGTTCCGGCCTTCGGCGTGGTCGACGCGGTCCAGCAGGGCACCATCGAGTGCGCCCACACCGCGCCCTACTACTTCTTCGGGAAGGACGAGACCTTCGCCTTCGACTGCACGATTCCCTTCGGCATGACGTCGCGCGCGATGACCGCGTGGATGTACGAAGGCAACGGCATGAAGCTGATGCGCGAGTTCTACGCTCAGTACAACATCGTCAACTTCCCCTGCGGCAACACCGGCGCGCAGATGGGCGGCTGGTATCGCAAGGAGATCAAGTCGGTCAAGGACGTCGAAGGTCTCAAGTTCCGCGTCGGCGGCTTCGGCGGCCGCGTGCTGGCCAAGCTCGGCGCTGTGCCGCAGAACATTCCCGCGGGCGAGATCTACCAGTCGCTGGAGAAGGGCACCATCGACGCCGCCGAATGGATCGGTCCTTACGACGACCTCAAGCTGGGCCTGCACAAGGTCGCCAAGAACTACTACTACCCGGCGTGGTGGGAAGGCAGCACGCAGTTCTCGGTGTACATCAACGACAAGCAGTGGAACAGCCTGTCGGCCGAGTACAAGGCCATCGTCGAGCAAGCCGCCGCAGCCGCACACGTGGGCTGCCAGGCCCGTTACGACGCCCGGAACCCGACCGCACTGAAGCAACTGGTCGCCGAAGGTGCCAAGCTGTCGCGCTTCCCGAAGGACTTCATGGATGCCGCGTTCAAGGCCTCCCGTGAAGTCTATGCCGAACTGAACGACAAGAACCCGAACTGGAAGAAGGTCTACCCCGACTACAGCCGCTTCCTGGCTGACCAGGTCCAGTGGGAGTCGGTTGCCGAAGGCAACTACGCCCAGTATCTGGCCGCCCAGAAGCTGTAATCCGCCCTGCCGCCGAGGACGCTCAGTCGTCCTCGGCGTTGTCGTTTCTGCACCACTCGTTTCTGCAACACCCGCATTTTTCCGCCGAGCGCGCCACCCGCCCAGCTCGGCATTTTTGTGCTCAAAAGGTTCCAGGCCACCCCAATGGACGCCCTTCTTCGCATTTCCGGTGTCATCGATGCCGTAAGCCGGTTCTTCGGCAAGTTCATCATCTGGCTAGTCTTGGCAGCGACGCTGATCAGCGCAGCCAACGCCATCGCCCGAAAGGCCTTCAACATCGGCTCGAACGCCTTCCTCGAGATCCAGTGGTACCTGTTCGGTGCCGTCTTCCTGCTCGGCGCCGGCTATGCGTTCCTGCAGAACGCGCACGTCCGCATCGATGTGATCGCGGGCAAGCTGTCGATGCGCACCCGCATGTACATCGATATCGCCGGCATCCTGATCTTCCTGCTGCCGATGTGCTGGTTCATGATCCAGTTCGCCTGGCCCGTCGTGCAGGGCGCCTACGAATCGGGCGAAGTCTCGTCCAACGCCGGCGGCCTGATCCGCTGGCCTGTCTACGCCCTGGTGCCGGTCGGCTTTGCGCTGCTCGGGCTGCAAGCCATCTCCGAACTCATCAAGCGCTTCGCTTTCCTGCAGGGCAAGGCGCCGAACCCGCTGCTGCACGGCGCGCACGGCGGGCACGACGAAGCCCACGCCCACAATGACGAGGCCAAGGGCGAGGTGCAGAAATGATCGAACTCTTCGCTGCCCACGTTCCCGAACTGATGTTCGGGTCGCTCATCCTGTTCCTGCTCACCGGCTTCCCTGTCGCCTTCTCGCTCGCCGCCTGCGGCCTGATGTTCGGCTTCCTCGGCATGGAGCTCGGCCTCCTGCCGCCGAGCCTGTTCCAGGCGCTGCCGCTGCGCGTCTTCGGCATCATCCAGAACGACACCCTGCTGGCGATTCCCTTCTTCACCCTGATGGGCCTGATCCTCGAACGCAGCGGCATGGCCGAGGACCTGCTCGATACGGTCGGTCAGGTGTTCGGCCCCATCCGTGGCGGACTTGCGCTGGCAGTGATCTTCGTCGGCGCGCTGCTCGCGGCGACCACCGGCGTCGTTGCCGCATCGGTGATCTCGATGGGCCTGATCTCGCTGCCGATCATGCTGCGCTATGGCTACAGCCCTGCGATCGCCAGCGGCGCAATCACGGCGTCGGGAACCTTGGCACAGATCATTCCGCCCTCACTGGTGCTGATCGTCATGGCCGACCAGCTCGGGCGCAGCGTCGGTGACCTGTACAAGGGCGCCTTCATCCCGGCCTTCGTGCTCGTCGGACTCTACGCCCTGTTCATCATCGGCCTCGCCATTTTCAAGCCGACGATGGTGCCCGCGCTGCCGCCCGAGGCACGCGCCTACCGACAGCCCGACGGAAGCTCCGGGATCCGCTCGCTGGTGGTGTTCGGCCTGCTTGTATCCGCCGTATCCATGGCATTCGGCCTAAGCTACGGCGACATCCTCAGTGCGATCAAGGGCGAGGACGTCACCCCCGCGCTGGACGAAACCATCGTCATCGCACTGACGGGCGGCACCCTGCTTGCGCTGGTGGGCGCGCTGATCAACAAGGCCCTCGGTCTCGGCCTGCTGTCGCGCATCACCGAGCGCGTGACCTTCGTGCTGATCCCGCCGCTGGCGCTGATCTTCCTGGTGCTCGGTACGATCTTCCTCGGCATCGCGACGCCGACCGAAGGCGGCGCGATGGGCGCGGTCGGCGGCATGATCATGGCGTGGGCGCGCGGCAAGCTCGACATGGGGCTGCTCAAGCACGCGCTGGAGTCGACGGCCCGCCTGTCCTGCTTCGTGCTGTTCATCCTGATCGGCTCGACCATCTTCAGCTTCACCTTCACCGCGGTCGATGGCCAGATCTGGGTCGAGCACCTGTTCGACAAGCTGCCGGGCGGCGAGATCGGCTTCCTCGTCTTCGTCAACACGGTCATCTTCATCCTCGGCTTCTTCATCGACTTCTTCGAGATCGCATTCATCTTGGTGCCGCTGCTGGCGCCGGTGGCCGACAAGATGGGGATCGACCTGGTGTGGTTCGGCGTGCTGCTGGCAATGAACCTGCAGACCTCGTTCCTTACGCCGCCGTTCGGCTTTGCGCTGTTCTACCTGCGCAGCGTGGCACCGGCCAAGGATTACCTTGACCGGATCACGAACAAGCGCATCGCCGGCGTGAAGACGATGGACATCTATCGCGGCGCCATCCCCTTCGTGATCATCCAGATCGCAATGGTCGCAGCACTGATCGCCTTCCCGGGCCTGGTCACCTTCGGCCTGGACAAGAAGATCGAAGTCGATCTCGACACCATCGAGATCAATGTCCAGAGCGGCAGCGAAGGCGGTGGTGGCTGGGGTCAGCAAAGCGACACCTGGGGCGGTGGCGGCGCAGCACCGGCCGACGACGGCGGTGCGGCCAGCGAACCCGCACCCGCCGACGGGCAAGCGCCCACCGACAGCGGCACTCAATCCGGCGAAGGGTTCGGCACCAACCAGCGCGGCTGGTAAGCCTCCTCCGCCCTTCTGCAGCGCGCGCCCCTTGGCGCGCGCTGCTTTTTCGTGCACCGCCGCGTGCTAGAATCCGGCGCTCGAATCAATCGATTCCCCCTTTCCCATTTCAGACGGGCAAGCCATGTTCTCCTCGCAAGACACCCTCGCCAAAGTCGATCCCGAGCTGTGGTCCGCCATCCAGGCCGAAAACAAGCGCCAGGAAGACCACATCGAACTGATCGCCTCCGAAAACTACGTTTCCCACGCGGTGATGGAAGCCCAGGGCTCCCAACTCACCAACAAGTACGCCGAGGGCTATCCCGGCAAGCGCTACTACGGTGGTTGCGAGCACGTCGACGTCGCAGAACAGCTGGCCATCGAGCGCCTGAAGACGCTGTTCGGCGCCGAAGCCGCGAACGTGCAGCCGAACTCCGGCTCGCAGGCCAACCAGGCCGTGCTGATGGCCTTCGCCAAGCCGGGCGACACCATCATGGGCATGAGCCTGGCCGAAGGCGGCCACCTTACCCATGGCATGCCGCTGAACATGTCGGGCAAATGGTTCAACGTCGTCGCCTACGGTCTCAACGAAAAGGAAGAGATCGATTACGACGCGATGGAGCGCCTCGCACGCGAGCACAAGCCGAAGATCATCATCGCCGGCGCCTCGGCCTACGCACTGCGCATCGATTTCGAGCGCTTCGCCAGGATCGCAAAGGAAGTCGGCGCCATCTTCTGGGTCGACATGGCGCACTACGCCGGCCTGATCGCCGCGGGCTTCTACCCGAACCCGGTGCCGCACGCCGACGTCGTCACCTCGACCACCCACAAGACGCTGCGCGGTCCGCGCGGCGGCATCATCCTGATGAAGGCCGAACACGAGAAGGCGCTGAACTCGGCGATCTTCCCCGGCCTGCAGGGTGGCCCGCTGATGCACGTCATCGCCGCCAAGGCGGTCGCCTTCAAGGAAGCCGCTTCGCCCGAGTTCCGTGACTACCAGGAACAGGTGATCGCCAATGCCCGCGTGATGGCGCGCGTGCTGTCGGAAGAGCGCGGCCTGCGCATCGTTTCCGGCCGCACCGAGTCCCACGTCTTCCTGGTCGACCTGCGCAACAAGAAGATCACCGGAAAGGCCGCCGAAGCGGTGCTGGGCAGCGCCCACATCACGGTGAACAAGAACTCGATTCCGAACGACCCCGAGAAGCCCTTCACCACCTCGGGCATCCGCATTGGTTCGCCGGCGATGACCACCCGTGGCTTCACCGAGATCGAAGCCGAGAAGATCGCTCACCTGATCGCCGACGTGCTCGACGCGCCGGAAGACCAGGCAGTGATCGAGCGCGTGCGCGGCCAGGTGGCCGAGCTGTGCGCGAAGTTCCCGGTCTACGGCAAGTAAGCCGCCTGGCGGGGTGCGCATCGAGACGACGCCCGCCCCGCCCGCCAGCGCCTTCCGGCCATGAAATGCCCCTTCTGCGGTGACCCCAATACCCAGGTCACCGACACGCGCGAGAACGAGGACGGCGACGTCGTCCGCCGCCGCCGTCGCTGCGTGAAGTGCGACAAGCGCTTCACCACCTACGAGCGCATCGATCTCAAGATGCCGCACATCGTCAAGCGCAACGGCAACCGCACCGAGTTCGACCACGCCAAACTCGCCGGCAGCATGAAGCTGGCGCTACGCAAGCGCCCCGTCACGATCGAGGACATCGACGCAGCGGTCGACCGCATCGAGGCCCGCCTGCTGGCAATGGGCGAGCAGGAAGTCCCGAGCGAAAAAATCGGCGAACTGGTGATGAAGGAGCTCAAGAAGCTCGACAAGGTCGCCTACATCCGTTTCGCATCGGTCTATCGCAACTTTGCCGACGTGGACGAGTTCTCCGAGGTCATCCGCGAGGTGCAGGCCCGTCCGCGCCGCGGCAAGGCTGGCAAGGCCGGTCCGGATCCCGAACATGACCTTTTCGGCAGCTGACCATGCTGCCATGGCGCGCGCGCTGCAGCTCGCCGCCCTGGGTCTGAACACCACCTCGCCGAATCCGCGCGTGGGCTGCGTGCTCGTGCGCGACGGCATCACGGTCGGCGAAGGCTGGCATCGGCGCGCAGGCGAGGCTCACGCCGAGATCCATGCCTTGCGCCAAGCCGGCGCGGCCGCACAGGGCGCCACCGCCTACGTCACGCTCGAACCCTGCTCGCACTTCGGTCGCACCCCGCCGTGCGCCGACGCGCTGATCGACGCCGGCGTGGCCCGCGTCGTCGCGGCCATGGAAGACCCCAATCCGCTCGTGGCTGGGCGTGGCATGGCACGCCTGCGCGCAGCCGGCATCGTCACGGAGCATGGCCTGCTGGAGAATGACGCGCGCGAAATGAACATTGGCTTCGTGGCGCGCATGACGCGCGGCCGGCCGTGGCTGCGCCTGAAAGCAGCCGCCAGCCTCGATGGGAAGACCGCGCTGCAGAACGGCGTCAGCCAGTGGATCACCGGCCCCGAGGCCCGACGCGACGGCCACGCCTGGCGCGCCCGCGCCTGCGCGGTGCTGACCGGGATCGGTACGGTCAAGGAAGACGACCCCCAGCTCACGGTGCGCGACGTGCCCTGCGAGCGCCAGCCGCTGCGCATCCTGATCGACGCCCGGCTCGATGTGTCGCCCACCGCCCGCATCCTGCAGGGCGAACCGATCCTGATTGCCACCGCGAGCGAGGATTCGGCCCGCCATGCCGGGCTGTCGGCCGCCGGCCACCGCCTGATCGTGCTGCCGAACCCGGCGGGCAAGGTCGACCTGCCGCGGCTGATGAACGAACTGGGTGCCCTCGGACTCAACGAGATCCACGCCGAGGCGGGCTTCAAGCTCAACGGCTCGCTGCTGCGCGAAGGCTGTGTGGACGAGCTGCTCCTCTACATGGCGCCGATGCTGGTTGGCGACGCTGCCCACGGACTATTCAACCTGGCCGCGCTGACCAAGCTGGAAGATGCAACCCGGCTGGAATTGCGCGACGTTCGCCAGGTCGGACGCGACATTCGCGTCGTCGCCCGCCTGCCGCGCGCCTAACGCTCCTCCGTCGTACCGCAGACAGCGCAGCCCGGGTCGCGCCCGAAGTCGACGCTGCGCCACTCCATCGCCAGCCCGTCGAGCAGAAGCAACCGGCCCGTGAGCAGCGTTCCGCAGCCGACGATCAGCTTGAGCGCCTCGGCCGCCTGGGTGGTACCGATCATGCCGACGATGGGGGCAAACACCCCCATCACCGCGCAGCGCACCTCCTCGATGTCCTCGCCCTCGGGAAACAGGCAGTGATAGCAGGCGGCCTCAGGGTCACGCATGTCGAACACCGACACCTGCCCATCGAAGCGGATGGCAGCCCCCGAGACCAGCGGCTTGCGATGCTTCACGCAGGCGCGATTGACCGCGTGGCGGGTTGCGAAGTTGTCGCAACAATCGAGCACGACGTCCGCCGCGGCAACCTGTTCGTCGAGCGCGACACCTTCAAGCCGCGTGTGCAGCGGCACGACGTTGGCGAGCGGATTGATGCGCTGCAGGCTCGCCCGCGCCGACTCCACCTTGGGACGGTCGACCATCTTGGTCGAGTGCATGATCTGGCGCTGCAGGTTGGTGAGATCCACCGTGTCGTTGTCGGCAATCACCAGTGTGCCCACGCCCGCCGAGGCCAGATACATCGCTACCGGCGAGCCCAATCCACCTGCGCCGATCACGAGCACCTTGGCGTTCAGGATAGCTTCCTGCCCCTCGACCCCGATCTCGGGCAACAGGATGTGGCGGCTGTAGCGCAGCAGCTGGTCGTCGTTCATGGATACGGGTCTGTTGGCTTACTTGTATTCGCGCAGATCGACCGGCGTGTCGTCGTGATCGCCGTGCGCGTGCTGGTCCCAGGCCTGGATGTAGACCTCGTGCGATTGCTTGATCAGGCGTTCCGGGGAAATCAGGTTGTGGCGCTGCGTTTCTTCACAGAAGTACACGAGCGCACGGACCAGCTTCGAATACAGTGCGTTGTCGAGCGCATAGCCCGCTTCCCGCAGCGCGTCCTCGAGCGTCTCGAGCGAATAGTCCAGCACGGAGTAACGAACGCGCAGGCACAGCGGATCCTGAGTCCGCTCGACGTGCAGATCCTTCAGCACCCGCAGCGCCAGCCACGCGCGTTCGACCTGCCCCGGAGGCAAGGCCTTGAAGCGGATGTCCCGCTCCTTCTCGATGCCTGTACCTGGCGCAGGATGGTCGTGATGCCTGCCTGCCAGCTTGTAGGCGGTCTCCCGACGCATCACGCTCCCCCTGTAGCCTTATGGTTTTTTATTCTGGACGATCTGCAGCCCCTTGAGAAGGTTGATCGCCTGCATCAGCTGGTGATCGTCCTTGCTGGCAAGCTCGAAACGTGCCGCCTCGGCCTCGTCGTCACCATTGTCCTGCCCGGCTTCCTTTCTGGCCTTCTTCTCGGCCTCGGGATCCTTGTCGTTGCCCAGATGCCCTTGCAGATCAGCCTCGCGCACCCGGCGGCTGGAGCCGTTCGCGCTCTCCTCGACGACGATGTCCGGCTCGATACCCTTGGCCTGGATCGAGCGACCGCTCGGGGTGTAGTAGCGAGCGGTCGTGAGCTTGATCGCGGTACTGTTGTTGAGCGGCAGGATGGTCTGCACCGAACCCTTGCCGAAGGTCTGCGTACCCATCACGACGGCACGCTTGTGATCCTGCAGCGCCCCGGCCACGATCTCGGACGCCGAGGCCGACCCGCCATTGACCAGCACCACCATCGGCACGTCCTTCGCCGCCGGCGGCAACCGGCGCAGGAAATCGTCGCGCGAGCCACGGAGGTAGTCCTCAGGCGTCGCGCGGTATTCACGCTTGGCATCCTCGGTGCGGCCGTCGGTCGAAACGACCAGTTCGCCGGCCGGCAGGAAGGCCGCCGAAACGCCCACCGCGCCGTGCAGCAAGCCGCCCGGGTCATTGCGCAGATCGAGCACCAGACCGGATAGCGGCCCCTCGGCGGTGAGCTTGCCCAGGTGCTGTACGACCGACGCCGCGGTGTTTTCCTGGAACTGGGCGACGCGCAGATACGCATAGCCAGGCTCGACGAGCTTGGACTTCACGCTCTGCACCTTGATGACTTCGCGCGTCAGCGTCAGCACGATCGGGCGACTCTCGCCCTTGCGCATGATGGTCAGCGTGATGTCGGTCTTGGGCTTGCCGCGCATGCGCTTGACCGCATCGTTCAGGCTCATGCCCTTCACCGGCGTGTCGTCGAGCTTGACGATCAGATCACCCGCCTGGACGCCGGCGCGGAAGGCCGGTGTGTCCTCGATCGGCGAGATGACCTTGACGAAGCCGTCTTCCATGCCGACCTCTATGCCGAGCCCGCCGAACTCGCCCTGCGTGCCAACCTGCAGATCCTTGAAGGCCTCGGCGTCGAGATAGGCGGAATGCGGGTCCAGCCCCGAAAGCATGCCGCTGATCGAGTCGACGATCAGCTTCTTGTCCTCGACCGGCTCGACGTAGCCCTGCTTGATCGCATTGAACACGTCGGCATACGCGCGCAACTCCTCGACCGGCAGCGGCACTTGCGTCGTGCGGTCGGCATTGGCGGAGAAATTGAGACTGAGCATCACGCCGGCGAACACGCCAGTCATGACAAGGCCGAACTGTTTCAGCTTGCTGCGCATGAGAACTCCATCGGGGAAGCGGCCCTTGCCCTTCACGCCGGATTAACTAGTTGAGTCGCACCCACTGCATCGGATCGAGCGGACGACCCTGATGACGGAGCTCGAAGTATAAACCCGATTCCCCGCCCCCTCCGCTGGTGCCCACGCTGGCGATGGCGTCGCCGCCGGCCACCGCATCGCCCACCTCTTTCAGCAGCGCATCGTTGTTGCCATAGACCGAAAGATAGTCGCCGCCGTGATCAACGATGATCAAATTGCCATAGCCCCGCAGCCAGTCGGAATACACCACTTCACCCCCGGCGACGGCCCTGACGTCTGCACCGGTGCCGGCCCGGATGAACACCCCCTTCCAGGTCGTGCCACCTTCCGCCCTTGGAGCACCAAAGCGCCCCACGAGTTCTCCGCGTACGGGAAAACGCAGCTGGCCGCGAAGCTGGGCAAAGCGCACGCCGGTCGGCGTCGCACCGGCGCTGCTGCGGACCTCGCCAACAACGGGTTCGACCCGCTTCGGCGCGGGGGCGGGGGCACGGCCGGCCGGCGCAGAGGCGCTACCCGCATTGGCCTGCGCCTGTGCCGCAGCGCGCTCCGCCGCGGCACGCTCCTCGGCAGCCCGTCGTTCGGCCGCACGCTGTTCGGCCAGGCGCCGCGCGGCCTCCCGTGCCGCCGCCTCGCGGGCACGCTTGACGAGCGTGTCGATCACGCGGGCAAGGCGCTGCTCGTCCTCGCGCAGCGTCGCAACCTCCCGCTTCTGGGTCTGCAACTGCCTGGACAGCGCGGCAAGCGCGTCCTTGCGCTGCACCAGACTCGCCTCGAGCAGGGCGCGCTGGGCGCGCTGGTCGGCCTCCAGCGCGGCGAGACTGTCACGGCGGGCGAGGATTTCCTGCGCCCGCTGCTCGGTATCGCGCAGGTCAGCGCGCATCGCCTCGAGCAGCGCCAGCCGGGCGCGGCCGAGATGCTCGAGGTAGTAAGCGTCGCGTGCAAGCTGGTTGGGATCCCGGGCGGACAGCAAGGGGGCCACGCTGTCGGCCGCACCATTCAGATAGTGCCGACGAAGCCACTCGGCCAGCTCTTCGCGCCGCGCCGCAATCCGCCCCTCGACCTCACGCTGCGCCTGCTCGAGCGCCGCCAGCCGTGCTTCAGCCTCGGCGCGCTCGCGCTCGAGTTGCAGCGCTCGGCGCTGGGCTCGCGAAACCTCGCGCTCCGAATCGGCGACGGCCTTCGCCGCACCCGAGCGATTCGCCTCGGTGCGCGACATCTCCTGCTGCAGCTCGCGAATCCGCTTCTTCAGGTCATCGAGGTCGGAGCGCTTGTCGGCAATCTCGCCGCTGGCCTGCGCCCACACCGGAGTCGGCATCACGCCGGACGCCAGCACGCAACCGAAGGCAAGGGCTGCCAGATAGCGACGACCAGCCAGGCTCATGAAGCGCGGGTTCCGGGTGAATACGTGGGAGAGTGGGCGAGCCGGCGAGAGCAAACGACAATCGTTCGCGGACTGCGCAAGACCCGAACGCGTTATTTTATACTAGCGCTTTACGTCGGCCCGCCCCATCGTGAACAAAGACGACATTTTCACGCTCATCGACAAGCATGAGCACATCGAGACCGCAGCACGCGCGCTCAAGGCCATTGCCCACCCCTTGCGACTCAAGATCCTGTGCGTGCTCGGCGAAGGCGAAGTCTGCGTGCAGGACATCGTCGACGCGGTGGGCACTTCGCAGAGCAACATCTCCCAGCACCTTGCCATCCTGCGTGACAAGGACGTACTGCAGACGCGCAAGGATGCAAACCGCGTGTTCTATCGCGTGGGCGATCCGCGCACGCTGCAGCTCGTTTCCCTGATGAGGGAAGTCTTCTGCGGCGTCGACAACGACGACAACTAACCCCTAACCGGAGCACCCCAATTCGTGGAATTCCTGCAACAGAACTGGTACTGGGCCGCCTTGGCCGCCGCAAGCGGCAGCTGGCTGATGGTCGAACTGATTCGCGGCCGCGGTGACAAGAGCCAGATTTCCCCGGTCGAAGCCACCCTGCTTATCAACCGCGAAGACGCGATCGTCATCGACGTCCGCGAGCAGGGCGAATACGCACAGGGGCACGTGCCCAACGCGCGCCATATCCCGCTGGGTGAGATTTCGCGTCGCAGCGCCGAAATGGAGAAGTGGAAGGATCATCCGCTGATCCTGTGCTGCGCCAGTGGCGCACGCTCGGCCGCGGCCGGCGCCCAGTTGCGCAAGGCCGGTTTCGACAAGATCTACAACTTGAGAGGCGGCATGGCCGAATGGGAAAAGGCCGGCCAGCCCATCAGCCGCAAGCGGAAATGAGCATGCAGCCTGATATCCGCATGTACGCCACCGCGGTGTGCCCGTACTGCGTGCGCGCCGAACAACTGCTACGCAGCAAGGGCGTCGCCGACATCGAGAAGATCCGCATCGACCTCGACCCGGCCCAACGCGACCACATGATGCAGCTCACCGGACGTCGCACGGTTCCTCAGATCTTCATTGGCGACTACCATGTCGGCGGCTGCGATGATCTGTATGCCCTCGACCGCGCCGGCAAGCTCGACCCCTTGCTGCGCGGAGAACCAGCCTGATCCGCCGTCAGTCACCCACTTCCCAGCCCATTCACCGGACCCAATTCAATGTCTGAAAACGCGCAACCCGTCTTCTCGATCGAAAAACTCTACGTCAAGGACCTGTCGGTCGAAGTGCCCGGCGCGCCGCAGATCTTCCTCGAGCGCGAGGCACCCCAGGTCAACGTCCAACTGCGCACCGAGGGCCAGAACGTGGACGACGGCGTCTATGAAGTAACACTGACGGTCACCGTGTCGGCCAAGATCGGCGAAGATCGCAGCCTGTTCCTCGTCGAGGTTGCGCAGGCCGGCATCTTCCAGATCCGCAACGTGCCCGAAGCCGACCTAGAGCCGGTGATGATGATCGGCTGCCCGAACATCCTCTTCCCGTACGCACGCGAAGCCGTGTCCGACGCCGTCACCCGCGCGGGCTTCCAGCCGGTGCTGCTGTCGCCGGTCAACTTCGAGGCGCTCTATCAGTCGCAGCGCCAGAAAGTCGCCCAGCAAGCCACGGGCGAAGTGCCGATCCAGTGACGAGGCTTCAACCCATGAAGCGCCTGCGCCGATCCTCCCTGCCCCGCCTTGCCACGATGCTCGTCGCACTCGCCGGCGCATCGGTCGGCACGGCGCAGGCCATCGAGTTCCGCTCGCTGAGCGAGCCCGCGATCATGTATGACGCCCCCTCCGAGCAGGGCAAGCGTCTCTTCATCCTGCGGCCCGGCACGCCGGTGGAAGTCGTCGTCACGCTGGACAAGTGGATCAAGGTGCGCGAGCCGGGCGGCTCGCTCAACTGGGTCGAGCGCCGAGTGCTGGCCAATCGCCGCACGGTGCTGGTGACAGCCGAGCGCGCTGCCGTCCGGCGCGAGGCGCGCGACGACGCCCCGCTCAGTTTCGAGGCGGCGCGCAACGTCGTGCTCGAGCTGGCCGAACCGCCGAGCCTCGGCTGGGTAAAGGTTCGCCACGCCGACGGCCTCATCGGTTACATCCGCGCGGGCGACATATGGGGGCTGTAAGCCGCCAGCGCATCGCGGTGTTCGGCGCCGGCGCCTGGGGCACCGCGCTGGCGCAGGCCTTCAGCGGCACGCACGACGTGCGCCTGTGGGGGCGCGACTCGGCGCATCTGCAGACCATGGCGCGGACGCGCGAGAACCGTCGCTACCTGCCCGACGTGCGCCTTCACGACGCACTGATCTTCGAGCCCGACTTCACCCTCGCCGCCCAGTCCGCCGACCTGCATCTGGTCGTGACGCCGCTGGCCGGCCTCCGTGACACGGTGCGCGAGCTGCACCGGCTCAGGCCACGCACGCCACTGATATGGGCGTGCAAGGGCCTCGAAGCCGGCACCGGCCGCCTGCCGCACGAAATCGTTGCCGAAGAACTCGGCAGAGACGCCGCTTGCGGTGTGCTCACCGGCCCGAGCTTTGCCGCCGAAGTCGCGCGTGGCCTTCCAACGGCCATCACGCTCGCCGCTGGCGACGAGCAGTTTGCCAGCCGCTGGGTGGCGACGCTGCACCAGCCGCGACTTCGGATCTACGCCAACACCGACCTGGTCGGCTGCGAGATCGGCGGCGCCATCAAGAACGTCATGGCGATTGCTGCCGGCGTCTCGGACGGCCTGGGTTTCGGACTCAACGCACGCGCCGCGCTCATCACACGCGGCCTCGCGGAGATCGCCCGCCTCGCCGCTGCACTCGGCGGCCGCAGCGAAACCCTGATGGGTCTCACCGGCATGGGCGACCTGATCCTCACCTGCACCGGCGACCTGTCGCGCAACCGTCGCGTCGGCCTGGAACTGGCCAAGGGCAGCACGCTGACCGATATCCTGCGTGACCTGGGCCACGTCGCCGAAGGGGTGTCCACGGCGCGCGAGGTCGTGACACTTGCCCGCAGCAAGGGGGTCGAGATGCCGATCTGCGAAGCGGTCGATGCCCTGCTGCATCACGGACTCGACGCCCGCAGCGCGGTCGAGCGCCTGCTCGCGCGCGATCCGCGGCACGAATAACCCCCTGTTCGGCTACGCTGCCCCGGCGAAGCCCTGCTGACGCCAGGCCTCATACACCACCACCGCCACTGCGTTGGACAGATTGACGCTGCGGTTGGTGGGCCGCATCGGTATGCGGATCCGCATGTCGGCGGCGAACTGCTCCAGCATCTCCGCAGGCAGCCCCCGGCTCTCCGGCCCGAACACCAGCACGTCGCCTTCGCGGTAGTCCACGCTGTCATGACGGCGCGAGCCGCGCGTGGTCAGCGCGAAGAAGCGCCGTCCCTCCAGTGCAGCACGGCACGCACCCCAGTCGCGATGCACGGTCACGCAAGTGAGATCGTGGTAATCCAGCCCGGCGCGGGCCAGATGCTTGTCGGACAGGTCGAATCCGAGCGGCTCGATCAGGTGGAGCCGGCTGCCGGTATTGGCCGCGAGGCGGATGATGTTGCCGGTGTTGGGCGGGATCTCGGGCTGGAAGAGAACGATTTCGAACATCGTGCAGGGGCTTTCGGTCTGCGCCTGGCCGGCGCGAAGGCCGCAACTGTAGCTCAGCCCGGCATCGGCGTGCGTGCCACGACGAGATTCCCGACCCAGCCGGCCCCCTGACGCTTGAGGCAGCGCGCGAGCTCGTCAAGCGTGGCGCCGGTCGTCATCACATCATCGACCACCAGCACCCGCGCACCAGCCAGGACCAGGTCGCAGTCGAACGCCCCGCGCGGACTGCGGAGCCGTTCCTCCCGATCGAGCGTCGCCTGCGCGGGCGTATCTCGCACCCTCTTCACCCGCGCCAGTTCCATCGGCAGGCCCGACGCCCTGGCCAGCAGCCGCGCAATCTCGACCGCCTGGTTGAAACCGCGGTCGGCCAGCCGCCGCGCATGCAGCGGCATCGGCACGAGGAGATCCGCGCGACGGGCGAATTCGCTGCCGACGGCGCACAGCTCCTGGGCAAGGTAGCGCGCCACCGACAACTGGTGGCCGTACTTCAGCCCGTGGACCAGCCGATCGACCGGAAAGGCGTAATCGAACAGCGCCAGCGTGGCATCGTAGTGCGGCGGCTCACGCAGGCACTGTGCGCAGGGGCCACCGTTGAGGCCCGGCAACGCGCAGACCGGACAGGCGGTGGGCGGCCGCCGTGGAAGCTCGCTGCAACAGTCCGTACACAGGCCGTCAGGCCCTGCCGGCTCGCCGCAGAGGAGGCAATCCTGCGGCATCAGGACGTCCAGGACGCGGGCAAGCAGGCGGCGGGAGTCACGGGCTAGGTTTGACAAGATTTCCGGCCTTGGCAGAACATGCGAACCTCGCAATTACAGCCCCTCGCGCCGGAAATGACAACGACTTCGACTGCGCCGTCCGACGCCGGGCACTTCTCACTCGACCATCGTCTGCTGCGACGACGCTTCGAGAACGCCGCTCCGCGCTGCGACGAGACCGATGTCGTGGTGCGTGAGATCTCGCGGCGCATGGACGAACGCCTCGACTACATCCGCATCGAGCCGCGACGCATCCTCGACCTTGGCTGCGGCACTGGCGCCGATCTGCCGAGACTGGCACAGCGGTTTCCACACGCCACACTCCTCGCGGCCGACTTCGCCGCCCAGATGGTCACTCGCGCCGGCGTGCGATTGCGGGCCGAAGCGCGGCAGCCTGGCCTGCTGCGCCGCCTGCTGGGCGGCAACCCGCCTTCCCTGCCCCACCTCGTCGCCTCGGCCGACGCCCTGCCCCTGGCCCGCGGCAGCCTCGGATTGGTGTGGTCCAACCTGATGTTTCCAGCCCTGGACGATCCGCTGCCTGCGCTGAAGGAGATCCACCGCACGCTCGAGGTCGGTGGCCTGCTGATGTTCTCGACCCTGGGCCCCGATTCGCTGAAGGAACTGCGGACTTGCCTGCCGAACTCGGCCGGCGAACGTGTTCATCGCTTCATCGACATGCACGACCTTGGTGATGCGCTGGTGGGCGCCGGCTTCTCCGACCCGGTGATGGACATGGAGATCCTTACGCTGACCTACGCTGACCTCGACGGCCTGCTGCACGACCTGCGCGCAAGCGGCGCTGCCAATGCGGCTTCGACGCGGCCGCGCGGCCTGTCGGGCCGCGCCGGCTGGGCAAAGGCTCGCGCCGCCTACGAAGCCCTGCGCCAGAATGGTCGTCTGCCGGCTACGCTGGAGATCATTCAGGGCCACGCTTGGAAAGCCGCCCCCAAGACCACCGAGGACGGACGCAGCATCGTCCGCTTCCAGCCCCGTCCGGCAACGCGCTGACCGACCGTCACACGCCCCGCCGCGACACGTCCCACTGCCCAGAGCCCATGCATTCCGACCCCGTCTGGCTGTTCGACCTCGACAACACGCTGCACAACGCCAGCCCGCACATCTTCCCGCACATCAATCGCAGCATGACCGCCTATCTCGAACAGCACCTCGCGCTGTCGAGGGAGGAAGCCAACACTCTGCGTATGCAGTACTGGCACCGCTACGGCGCCACGCTGCTCGGACTGATGCGACACCATGGCACGGACCCGCGGCACTTCCTGGTAGAGACGCATCGCTTCGAGCGCCTGCACGAGATGATGGTGTTCGACCGCGCGCTGCGCGGCATGCTGCGCAAGCTGCCGGGACGCCGCTTCGTGTTCTCGAACGCACCGCGCCACTACGCGCTGGCCGTGCTCGACATCATGGGCATCCTTGACCTGTTCGAGGACGTGATCGGAATCGAGGACCTCGACTACCACCCCAAACCCGGGATTCGCGGCTATCGCAAACTCCTGTCGTCGCGCCGGCTGAATCCCGCGCGCTGCATCATGCTGGAGGATTCAGCGGTCAACCTGCGCACGGCCAAGCGCCTGGGCATGCGCACCGTGCTCGTCGGCCGGAACCTGCGCACCCCGGCCTACGTCGACGTCAAGCTCGCCTCGATCCTGGATCTCAGACGCGCACTCGGCCGCCTGCTGGGCTGAAGCTCACCCCAGCCGCATCAGCACGGCACCCTTGCCGTAGCCTTCCGGCAGCGCCTGCGCGCAGGGGACGAACCCCAGCCGGCGCCAGAAGCCAACCGCATCGGCCAGCGCCACCAGTTGCAGGCCCCGGTGCCCCGCTGCCCGCGACCAGTCCAGCACCTGCGCAAACAGCTGACCTCCCAGCCGCTCACCGCGCGCGCGCGGTGAGACGGCAAGGTCGTGCAGGAAGCCGTGGTCAGCCACAGGGGGTAGCGTCACGATCGGAGCATGCAGCCGGGGAGCATCCGCAGACCACGGATGGGCAAAGACATAACCGAGACCGACGCCATCGCGCTCGGCGAACCAGCAGGCGTCCGGCGCGAGGCGCAGCTTGCGGCCAAGCACCTGGGCGGACTCCTGGTAGTCGTCGCCGTAGGCCTCGCGCTGGATACGGAGCACCGCATCGAGGTCGTCCATGCGCATCACCCGCAGTGTCACGGACGATGCATCCGACACCCGCGCGATCACGCGCCGGACTTCATCCAGCGCGCAGCGTCGAGCGCGTAGTAGGTCAGGATGCCGTCGGCGCCGGCGCGCTTGAACGACAGCAGGGCCTCCATCGCGCAGGCCTTCTCGTCGAGCCAGCCATTGGCCCCGGCCGCCTTCAGCATCGCGTATTCGCCGCTGACCTGATAGACGTAGGTCGGCACCTCGAGCTCGCGCTTCACGCGACGCACGATGTCCAGGTAGGGCATGCCGGGCTTGACCATGAACATGTCGGCCCCTTCGGCGATGTCGAGCGCGACCTCGCGGATCGCCTCGTCGCTGTTGGCCGGGTCCATCTGGTAGGTGTACTTGTTGCCCTTGCCGAGGTTGCCGGCCGACCCCACGGCGTCGCGGAACGGACCGTAGAAGCTCGAGGCGTACTTGGCCGAATAGGCGAGGATGCGGGTATGGATGTGGCCGGCGCGGTCGAGTTCGGTGCGGATGCGACCGATGCGGCCGTCCATCATGTCCGACGGCGCCACCACGTCGGCGCCTGCCTCGGCGTGGCACAGGGCCTGCTTCGCCAGCGCTTCGAGCGTCTCGTCGTTCATGACGTAGCCGCGCGGGTCCCGCGGGTCGATCAGGCCGTCCTGGCCGTGGCTGGTGTAGGGGTCGAGCGCGACGTCGGTGATCACGCCCAGCTCCGGGAAGCGCGCCTTGAGCGCCTGCACCGTGCGCGGCACCAAGCCGTCCGGGTTCCACGCTTCTTCGGCGCCGTCGGTCTTGCCCGCGGCGTCGATCACAGGGAACAGCGCCAGCGCCGGGACGCCCAGCGTCAGCGCCTGCTCCGCCACCAGCAGCAGCCGGTCAATCGACACCCGCTCGACACCCGGCATCGACGCCACCGATTCGGTGCGCTGCTCGCCGTCGAGGACGAACACCGGGAAGATCAGGTCGTTGGCCGTGAGCACGTTCTCGCGCATCAGGCGGCGGGAAAAGTTGTCGCGGCGCATGCGGCGCATGCGGGTTGCAGGGAAGGCTCCAGTCGGTCGCATCGGAATCTCGTGATCTGGTTGATTTCGCTCCGCTTTCCCGCTGCCGCGACACATGCGGTAACGGATGAACTACGGAACTTTCGTTATTGGCGGTCTATCTTAGCAAGCAGACGGCAGCGCGCCCCCGCGTCATCCCGTCTCCCGCTTCACCTCCCTGAGCGGGTGCCCCATGCCAGTGGGGCATTTTCACCCCCGGCTACTCCCCTGGTCGGGGGTTTTTGTTTTCTGGGTCGGTGACGGCCAGTTCCGCGTCGGCCGAAGGCGCTTCGATCGCGGGCTCGCCCAGACCCAGCCAGCCAGCGATCACGCGTTCGGCCTCGTCGACCCCGCTCTTCTTCAGGCTCGAGAACAACTGGACCGTCACTTGCGGCCCGAGCGGCGCAAGCTGGCGCCTGACGTCCTGCAGCACGCCGGCCGCAGCGCCGCGCGAGAGCTTGTCGCTCTTGGTCAGCAACACGTGCATCGGCCGCCCCGACGGCGCAAACCAGTCGATCATCTGCCGGTCGAGCGGCGTCAGCGGGTGACGCGAGTCCATGATCAGCACCAGACCGATCAGGCTTTCGCGTTTCTTGAGGTAGTTCTCGATCAGCCCCTGCCACTGCCTGCGCACCTTCTCGGGCACCGCGGCATAGCCGTAGCCGGGCAGGTCGACCATCAGCGCGCCGCTGTTGAGGCGGAAGAAGTTGATGAGTTGCGTACGGCCGGGCGTCTTCGAGACGAAGGCAAGGCGGACATGGCCCGCAAGCGTGTTTATCGCGCTCGACTTGCCCGCGTTCGAGCGCCCTGCAAAGGCGATCTCCGCGCCGGAGGGGGGCGGCAAGCCAGACGGCTTGGCGATCGATATCTCGAATTGTGCGTTGCGGAACAGGGGCATGAAAAAAAGGGGCAAAAGGCCGGCGGACTGCGGTACAAAGCCCACATCGCATCGCGCAAGGCGGGTTTCCTGATATAGAATACCGCGTTTGAAACAATCACTCACGGCTTTCCGAGGACATCATGATCAAGCGTTCCCTGCTGCTCTCGTCCCTGTTGCTTGTCGCCGGCGGCCTGCAGGCCCAGGACCAGGCTCCGGACCTCGCCAAGGCGAAACAGACCGCCGAAACGATCTGCGTCGCCTGCCACGGCGCTGACGGCAACAGCCAGCTGTCGGCCAACCCGAAGCTCGCCGGACAGCACGAGGACTACCTCTACAAGCAGCTGCGCGAGTTCAAGGGCTGGGACGGCAACAAGCCCGCGCGTGAGAACGCGGTGATGACGGCGATGGTCGCCGGCCTCGAAGATGCCGACATGAAGGGCCTGGCAAAGTACTTTGCGTCCTTCGAGCTGCAACCCGAGCCGGCCAAGAACCTCGAGACCATCGAACTCGGCCAGAAGATCTGGCGCGCCGGCATCGCATCGAAGGGCGTGCCCGCCTGTGCCGCCTGCCATGGTCCTGCCGGCGCAGGCCTCCCCGCCCAGTACCCCCGCCTGTCGGGCCAGTTCGCCGAGTACACCGAAGCCCAGCTCAAGGCCTTCCGTGACGGCGGCCGCGACAACGACCCGAACCGCATGATGCGCATGATTGCGCTGAAGATGACCGACGCCGAGATGAAGGCAGTCGCCGACTTCGCCGCCGGCCTGCGCTGAGCGCTCCAGTCTTTGACGAGTCCCGTGGAGGGGTGGATTGCTCCACCCCTTTTTCTTTTTCCGGCCGGCCCTGCGCAGGATATTTGACGCCATGGCCGACGCCCTGACCCAATGCCCGGGGGCCTGATGCAACGCGGCACCTCACGCGCCCTGTTCGAGCTGCTGAGCTCGATGCGCTTCGCCATCAGCCTGCTGACCATCCTGTCGATCGCCTCGGTGATCGGCACCGTCATCAAGCAGAACGAACCCTTCAACGCCTACCTGAACCAGTTCGGTCCGTTCTGGTTCCCGGTGTTCGACAAGCTCGGCCTGTACTCGGTTTACAACGCGCCGTGGTTCCTCGTCATCCTTGCCTTCCTCGTGCTGTCGACCTCGCTGTGCATCGCGCGCCAGTCGGCCCCGATGCTGCGCGAGATGCGCCACTTCCGCGAGCACGCGCGCGAGGCCTCGCTGCGCCAGTTCGGACATCAGGCGAGCTTCGCACCCGCGCTCGAGGGCGCGGCGGCCGTCGAGCGCACCCAGGCCTACCTCGCGCGTGCGGGCTTCCAGTTCCGCGCCAATCCGCGCAGTGATGGCACGCTGGTGGCCGCCAAGCAGGGCAGCGCCGGCCGCCTCGGCTACTTCCTCGCTCACGGCGCCATCGTTCTGATCTGCATCGGCGGCCTGCTCGACGGCGACCTGCCGCTCAGGATCCAGATCTGGGCCGGCGACAAACAGCCCACCACCGGCAACCAGCTCATCGCCAGCATTCCCGACTCGGCGCGAATGAGCGAATCCAACCCGAGCTTCCGCGGCAACGTCTTCATCCCCGAGGGCCGATCGGCGAACGTCGCGGTACTCGCAGTGGGCGACAACATCCTGCTGCAGGAACTGCCCTTCACGATCTCGCTGAAGAAGTTCCACATCGACCACTACGAAAACGGCATGCCCAAGCGCTTCGCCAGCGACATCCTCGTCACCGACGACGAGACCGGCGAGAGCTTCGAGCACACCGTCGAGGTCAACAAGCCGCTCGAGCATCGCGGCATCACGCTCTACCAGTCGAGCTTCGACGATGGCGGTTCCATCCTCGAACTCGTCGGCCACAGCCTGCTGGTGGGCGAAACCGGCAAGTTGCTCGAGTTCAAGGCCGAGGTCGGCGAGGCGCGCCAGATCGAGCACCCGAAGTTCAGGTACACGCTCGAACTGACGAACTTCAGGGCCTTCAACATCGAGGACATGGGCGAAGGCGGCAATGCGACGGAGACCGCGCGCGGCATGGCCAAGCTGCAGGAGCACCTCGGCAGCGGCGCGAAAACGCCGCACGAGAAGGACCTGCGCAACATCGGCCCGAGCTACACCTTCAAGCTGCGCGACGAAGCCGGCCAGGCGCGCGAGTTCCAGAACTACATGCTGCCGATCGTGCAGGGCGGCCGCTGGTTCATGTATTCGGGCACGCGCGATGCACAGTCCGACCCCTTCCGCTACATCCGCCTGCCGCTGGACGAAGACGGCCGCATCGACACCTGGTTCGCGCTGCGTCAGATGATGTTCGATCCGGAGAATCGCGCCGAGATCGCCGCACGCTTTGCCGCGCGCAGCTTCGGCCTCGATGACGCCCGCGCCCCGATGCGCGACGCGCTGGCCCAAACCGCCGCGCACACGCTGACGCTTTTCGCCGACCGCGGCTACGAGTCGGTGGGCCGCTTCCTCGAGAGCACCGTCGCCGCCACAGAACAGGAACGCGCCGCCGACGTGTTCGTGAAGATCCTGCAAGGCCTCGCCTGGGAAGCCTGGGCGCTGGCGCGCGAGCGCAGCGGCATGATGCCGCTCGAGCTGAACCAGGCGCGCGCCCAGTACCTCAACGACACGCTGGCTGCGCTCTCGGACAGCCTGTTCTACGGCGTGCCGGTCTTCCTGCAGCTGATGTCCTACGAGGAGCGCCAGGCCACGGTGCTGCAGGCCACCCGCTCGCCGGGCCAGCCGCTCGTGTATCTGGGCTCGCTGCTGCTGGTGCTGGGCGTGTTCGCGATGCTGTACATCCGCGAGCGCCGCCTCTTTGTGCTGCTCAAGCCGAACGAAGCCCTGGTGGCGATGTCTTCCAACCGCAAGGCGATGGATGTCGACGAGACCTTCCAGCGCCACGTCGATGGCCTGCGCGCCGCGCTCGGCACGGCGCCCACCGATTCAACCCTTGCCGCAACCGACCCCGTCAGAGGTTCATGATGGACATCGCCCAGCCTCGCCCCTCCGGCCCGACCAACCTGCCACCCGAGGCCCTGCCGCCCCAGCGGCACTGGCTCCGCCAGCTCGGCACGCTCGACTGGCTCTACGCCCTCGCTCTGGTGCTCGGCGCGATCTTCGCGCTGCGCGAGTACGGCGATTTCATGGACGTGTACGACAAGGGCATCCTGATCCTGCACGTACCGATCCTCGCCGCGATCGGCTGGCACTGGAAGGCTTTCCGCCCTTACCTCGCCGCCGTCACCGTGCTGTCGCTGACCGCGATCACCCTCTACCACGGCGACCTGGCGCGTGCCGAGCAGACCTTCTTCCTCAAGTACCTGATCTCGAGCCAGACCGCGATCATGTGGATGAGCGCGCTCATCTTCATCGCCACCGGCGCCTACTGGCTGGGCCTGCTGGCGCGGTCGGACTTCGGCGATCGCACTGGCACGGCGCTGACCTGGATCGCAGTCGTGATGGGCACGACCGGCCTCTTCGTGCGCTGGTACGAGTCCTACCTGGTCGGCCCGGACGTCGGCCACATCCCCATCAGCAATCTGTACGAAGTCTTCGTGCTGTTCTCGCTGATCACCGCCCTGCTCTACCTGTACTACGAACTGCGCTACGCCACGCGCAAGCTTGGCGCTTTCGTGATGCTGGTGATCTCGGCCGCGGTTGCCTTCCTGCTTTGGTACACCTTCACCCGCGGTGCGCACGAGATCCAGCCCCTGATTCCCGCCCTGCAGTCGTACTGGATGAAGGTGCATGTGCCGACCAACTTCGTCGGCTACGGCGCCTTCGCGCTGGCGGCGATGGTCGGTAGCGCCTATCTGCTGGCCGAGCGCGGCATCCTCGCCTCGCGTCTGCCTGCGCTGCGCGTACTCGAAGACGTGATGTACAAGTCGATCGCGATCGGCTTCGCCTTCTTCACCATCGCCACCATCCTCGGTGCGCTGTGGGCTGCCGAGGCCTGGGGCACCTACTGGCAGTGGGACCCGAAGGAAACCTGGGCGCTGATCGTGTGGCTGAACTACGCCACCTGGCTGCACATGCGCCTCACCAAGGGCCTGCGCGGCGCCGTACTGGCGTGGTGGGCGGTGGTCGGCCTGCTGGTGACGACCTTCGCCTTCGTCGGCGTCAACATGTTCCTGTCCGGCCTGCACTCCTACGGCGCGCTCTGACCGGCGCCGAACTCACGCCTTGCGGGGACGGGACAGCACCTCCAGTTCCGCCGCGCTGAACCCTGCCGCCCGCCGCGCCTCGACGTGCAGCGGCGGCTGCGGGCGCGGCGCACGGAAGTCGTCGATCAGCTTCAGATAGGTCGCCTCCGGCTCCAGCCCGCGCGCCGCGCATTGCTGGCGGAACCAGTGGTCGCCGATGGCGACATGGCCGATCTCGTCGTGCAGGATGATCTCCAGGACGGCGACGCTCCCGGTGTCGCCGACCGCCTTCAGCTTCTTCATGATCGGCGGTGTCGCATCCAGCCCGCGTGCCTCGAGCACCCGCGGCACCAGCGCCATGCGCGCCAGCAGGTCGTGCGCAGTGCGGCAGGCCATCTCCCACAGACCATCGTGCGCGGGGAAATCGCCATAGTCGAAACCGAGCCTTGCAGGCGTGCCACCACCAGCCCGAAGTGATAGGCCTCCTCGGCCGCGACCTTGAGCCAGTCGTCGTGGAACGCGGGCGGCTGGCTGCGGAAGCGATGCACGCAGTCGAGCGCGAGATTGATGGCGTTGAACTCGATGTGCGCGATCGCGTGCAACAGCGCAGCATGGCCCTCGCGGCTCCCGGGGCGGCGCCCCGCCAGCTGCACCGGCGGCACGAGCTCGGGCCGTGCCGGACGCCCCGGCGCGCGCAGCGGCTCGAGAATGTCGGCCGCCTGCAGCTCAGTCAGGCTGCCCGCGCACCAGTCCTCGCGCAGCGCCAGGGTCGCCGCGCATTTGTGCTGCGGATCACTGATCATCAGGACGGCGAGCGCCGCATCATGTACCGAAGCTTGCATGGGCGCGAAGTCTAGCAAAAGGTCAAACCGCCGGCACCGCATCCACACCCTTGCCCCCGATGTGGGAAAATGGCGCCCGTCGCGACCCAGCCGGGTCGCCCCATCCCGGACCCACGCAGATGACTCAGCCCACTTCTGGCGGCGACGCCGGACGCAACTTCCTGAGTGTCACCGATGCGCGCAGCCTGATCCTCGACGCCCTGTCGCCGGTAGACGGTTGGGAGCGCGTGGCGGTACGCGCCGCGCTCGGCCGCGTGTTGGCACGCGACGTGATCGCGCCCTACAACGTGCCAGCGCATGACAACTCGGCGATGGACGGCTACGCCGTGCGCGCCGCCGACCTTGCGGCAAACGCGGAGACCGCGCTCGCAGTGGTCGGAACCGCCTTTGCCGGTCGGCCATTCTCCGGTATCGCCGGACCCGGCCAGGCCGTGCGCATCATGACCGGCGCCGCGATCCCGGAGGGCGCGGACACCATCGTCGTGCAGGAAGTCGCCCGCCGCGAGCACGACCGTGTCTTCGTCCCCGCCGGTCAGAAGCAGGGCCAGAACCTGCGCCGCGCCGGCGAAGATCTCGCCGAAGGCAGCATTGCGCTGGCGGCCGGCACGCGCTGCGGTCCGGCAGAACTAGGCCTGATCGCCTCGCTTGGCATCGCCGAGGTCGTCGTTCAGCGCCGGCTCCGCGTGGCCTTCTTCTCCACCGGCGACGAGATCGCGTCCATCGGCCGGCCGCTGGCGCCGGGCGAGGTCTATGACAGCAACCGCTACACGCTGTTCGGGGCGCTATCGCGCCTGGGCTGCGACCTGCTCGACATGGGCGTCGTGCCCGACGAGCCGGCCGCGCTCGAGGCCGCCTTCCGCGACGCCTCGCTGGCGGCCGACGTCATCATCACCAGCGGCGGCGTGTCGGTGGGTGAGGCGGATTTCATCCGCGAGATGATGGCGCGCATGGGCGAGGTGTCGTTCTGGAAGCTGGCGATCAAGCCCGGCCGGCCAATGGCCTTCGGCCGCATCGGGGACGCCGTGCTGTTCGGCCTGCCCGGCAACCCGGTGGCGGTGATGGTGACCTTCTACCAGTTCGTGCAGGACGCGCTGCTGACGCTGATGGGCGTCACCCCGCTGCCGCCGGCCGAACGCTTCCCGGTACGGGCGGACTTCGCCCTGCGCAAGCAGCCCGGCCGCGTCGAGTACCTGCGCGGACGCCTGCAGCGCGACGATACCCAACTCTCCGTCGCCATGGCCGGCGCTCAGGGCTCGGGCGTTTTGCGCTCGATGTCCGAAGCCGACTGCTTCGTCGTGTTGCCGGAGGATTGCACCGCAGTCCAGCCCGGCGACACCGTTTTCGTTCAACCCTTCCACGGCCTGGTCTGAAGAGACCGGGAAACACACATGACCCAGGACGAACTCAAGAAAGCCGCCGCCCTCGCCGCCCTCGACTACATCGAGGACGGCAGCATCGTCGGCGTCGGCACCGGCTCGACGGTGAACCACTTCATCGACGGCCTCGCCGGCATGCGCAACCGCATCCGCGGCGCCGTCTCCAGCTCCGAAGCCAGCTCGAAACGGCTCGCCGCGCACGGCATCCAGGTGTTCGATCTCAACGACATCGACAGCATCCCGGTCTATGTCGATGGCGCCGACGAGATCGACGGCGGCTTCGCGATGATCAAGGGCGGCGGTGGCGCACTGACTCGCGAGAAGATCGTCGCCGCGGTGTCGAAGCGCTTCGTATGCATCTGCGACGCCAGCAAGCGCGTGCTGACGCTCGGCCGCTTCCCGCTGCCGGTCGAGGTCATCCCGATGGCCCGCAGCCACGTCGCCCGAGAACTCGCCCGCCTTGGCGGCGAACCGCGCCTTCGCGAAGGCTTCGTGACCGACAACGGCAACCTGATCGTCGACGTGCACGGGCTGGCGATCAGCGACCCGGTCAGCACGGAAACCCGCATCAACCAGATCGTCGGCGTGGTCACCAACGGCCTCTTCGCCGAGCGCGGCGCCGACCTGCTGCTGCTGGCCGGCAGCCAGGGCGTGGAACGCCTGCAACGCCCCTGACCCGATGGCGCGGAGGTTTCAGCGGCATGACTTGCAACAAAAACTTAACCTTGTGCTGCTAGCCTCTGCGCTTCCCTCGAAAGGATCATGGCGAAGATGACGGAACACACCTACAAGCAGTTCAACGTCGAACTGGAAGAAATCCGCAGCGGCGTGCTGCAAATGGGCGGACTGGTCGAGTCGCAGGTCAAGAACGCGCTCGAAGGCCTGCGCACCGGCGACCTCACCTTGCTCGACCAGGTCATCGACGAGGACCAGCGCGTCAACCTGATGCAGAAGGAACTCGACGACGAGTGCAACCACATCATCGCCAAGCGCCAGCCGGCCGCAATCGACTTGCGCCTGGTGATGACCGTCATCAAGTCGGTCGGCGACCTCGAGCGCATCGGCGACGAAGCGAAGAAGATCGCCAAGGCCGCGAAGCGACTGCACACGAGCGAAGTCACCTTCACCCCGCGCATCGACCTGTCGCATGCTGCCCAGCTCGCTTTGTCGATGCTGCATGCGGCGCTGGACGCCTTCGCCCGTGCCGATGCCAGCATTGCGCCGCGCATCAAGAGCCAGGATGCCGAGGTCGACGCGAGCTTCAAGGCTGTCATGCGCCAGCTGATCACCTACATGATGGAAGATCCGCGCACCATCACCAACAGCCTCGAGCTCCTGTTCACCGCCAAGGCGATCGAACGCGTGGGCGACCATGCGATGAACATCGCCGAGTACGTGGTCTTCCTCGTGCAGGGCGAGGACGTGCGTTACGCGAAGGCTGAAGCCCGGCTCGGCGACAAGAGCTGATACGGACAGCGGCCGCCCCGGCGGCGGCAGGCAACAAAAAGGGATGGCCGCGCCATCCCTTTTTTGCTTTGCGGCGCGCGACGGACGCTGTCCGCCGCCCCGCCCTTACTGCGCAGGCGGAACGTAGCCGCTGATCTGGTCGGCGCCGCCCTCGAAGAAGTGCTTCTCCATCTGCTCGGCCAGGTATTTGCGCGCACGCGCGTCCATGAGGTTCAGGCGGTTCTCGTTGATCAGCATGGTCTGGTACTTGACCCACTGCTGCCACGCTTCCTTCGACACGCTGTCGAAGATGCGCTTGCCGAGCGCGCCCGGCACCGGGGGAAGATCCAGGCCTTCCGCCTCGCGACCGAGTTTCACGCAATTAACCATGCGAGCCATGTTCATTCCTCTCTGCTATCGGGTTCATCGGAGCTCGAAGCCGACATTCTAGCGGATTCGCCGGCTACCCTCCCGGACAGCGTCCAGCGGTTGCGTCCCTCTGACTTCGAGCGGTACATGGCCTCGTCGGCCGCCGAGACCAGCGCCTCGGCATCCAGGCCGTTGTCCGGAAACACCGCGATGCCGATACTGGCCGTGACACCCGCCGGTTTGCCCTCGAAGCAGAACGCCAACCCCGCCACCGCCTCACCGAGACGGCTCGCAAGTTCGGCCAGGGCCTCCGGCTGCGCATCGGGCACGAGCATCGCGAACTCGTCACCGCCGATGCGGAAGAACATCTCGTGTCGACGCACGATACGGCTGACTGACTCTGCAAGTCGCACCAGCACCTCGTCGCCCGCCTGGTGTCCGAACTCGTCGTTGATCGGCTTGAAACCGTCCAGGTCGATGCCGAGCAGGCCCACGGCATGCCCGCGCCGAGTCGCATCGGCCAGCATGCGCTCGAGCTCTTCGTGGAAACGGCGACGGTTGTACAGGTTGGTGAGCGGATCGCGCTCGGCCATCTCGACCAGTTGTGCAGAAATGCGACGCGCCTCGGTAACGTCCTCGTAGATCCACACCCGGCCGATGCCGCGACCTTCGACCGCCCCCTCGACGACTGCCGAGCGATCGGTGACGATGCGCCCGTCGGCAAAGTGGAATTCAAACGCCTCGCTGACGCGCTGGTGCGTCTCGACCACCTCCGCGATGTGGGCGAAATAGGCATCCGGATCGGCAAGCCGCGCCCTGATCGTCTCCTGCACCACGCTCTCGCGCGAGCCGATCAGGTGCGCATCCGGCGGATAACCCCAGATCTCGAGCATGGCGCGGTTGTAGTACAGCACGCGCTTGTCCTGGTCCATGAAGAGAATGCCGAGCCGGATGAGGTTGAGCAGCGCCGCCAGGCGCTGGCGCTCGTCGTTGCTGCGCAGCAGGTAGTGCTCGCGCAGCGCCTGCGCACGGCGCAGCTCGGTGACCGTCTCCAGCAGCTTGTATTCGGTCTCCTTGCGTGCCTGGATGTCCTCGGCCGACAGGCGCAGCCGCCAGTGGCCGCCGCTTTCGACGCGCCGCCAGTGCGATGCGACCCACGCCGTCTCGCCGTCACGCCGCACGAAGCGCAACTCGAAATCCTGCGGCAGACCGTCGGCGGCAAGCTGCGCCACCGTCCGCGTGCAGTGGGTGCGGTCGGACTCGTGTACGATCAGCGCGAAAAGATCCGGCGCGGCCAGACAGTCAGCGGGCACGTAACCGGTCACCCGCTCGATCGACGGGCTGATCCACAGCAGCCGAAGCTGCTCGTCGAACAGTGCCTCGACACCGTGCACACCCTCGGCCACCTGGCGGCAGTATTCGTCCTGGGCGTTCGCCGCCTCGTCGGACGCAGCGCGCTTGGGCCACAGGATCATAGGGATTTCACGAAGACCTTGGAGCGACGCTGGAAGTTGTACAGCTCCCGCTTCTGTCGCGGCAAGGCCTCGGGGCCGATCTCGCTGAAACCGCGCTCGCGGAACCAGTGCGCGGTACGCGTGGTGAGCACGAACAGGCGCTCCAGGCGCTGCACACGGGCACGGCGCTCGATGCGCTTGAGCAACTGGTCGCCGAGGCCGGCCCGGCGGTACTCCGGCGTCACCGCAAGGCAGGCGAGCTCGGCCGCATTGTCCTCCGAGAACGGATAAAGCGCCGCGCAGCCCACCAGCACGCCATCGTGCTCGACCACGGTGAAACGCTCGATCTCCTGCTCCAGCAACTCGCGGCCACGACGCACGAGCGTGCCGTCCGCCTCCATCGGCGTGATCAAGGACACCAGCGCCGCCACATCATCGACCGTCGCCTCGCGCAGGCGGAACAGCGGGTCGCGCGACACCACCGTACCGACGCCGGCATGGGTGAAGAACTCGAGCAGCAGGCCGCCGTCCTTGTCGCGGTCGATCAGGTGGCAGCGCGCCACGCCCCGTCGCACGGCGCGGATCGCACAGGGCAGGAAGAGATGAAGGTCCTCGGTCAGCCCTTCGCCGGTCTCGATCTTGGACTGCGCCTCATCCGCGGTGACCGACTCCACGAGTTGCCCCTCTGCATCGAGCAGACCGGGCGCGTCGCACAGGTAGATGAGCTTCTCGGCCTTCAACGCCACCGCGACCGCCTCGGCCACCTCCTCCATCGCCAGGTTGAAGATCTCGCCCGCCGGCGACACGCCGAGCGGCGTGATCAGCACGACGTTCTGCTGGTCGAGGTCGGCGTTGATTTCCTCGGCGATGATCTTGCGCACCGCGCCGGTGTATTGGTAATCGACGCCATCGACCACGCCGACCGGGCGCGCGGTGATGAAGTTGCCGCCCGTCACGCGCATGTAGCTGCCGGCCATCGGCGTGTTGGGCAAGCCCTGCGACAGCAGCGCCTCGACCTCGAAACGGGTCACCGCCATGGCGGACTTGACGCATTCCAGCGCCTCGACGTCGGTCACGCGCAGGCCATGATGGAAACGCGGCTCCAGCCCGCGCCGCGCCAGTTCGACGTCGATCTGCGGCCGCGCGCCATGCACCAGCACCAGGCGGATGCCCAGCGCGGCCAGCAGGTTGCAGTCGTAGGCCAGGCTCTGTGCGCGCTCACCTGCCGCCACCTCGCCGCCGAAACCGACGACGAAGGTCTTGCCACGAAAGGCGTGGATGTAGGGGGCCGCGCCGCGCACCCAGGCGACGAACTGCGAGGTGGGGTCCTCGGTCGCCGGCACGGCCGGCGCAGCGGGTTTCGATTCAGCGTTCACGCATTCACCGCAACAGGGGCCGACAAGGCGGCCACGGAGGCCAACGCGAGCGGCAGGATTTCGAATGACGGAATTCTAACGGATGCATGCCCACTCCGCCGCGGCGTCATCGGTGCCTTCATTGCGCGAGCACCGCCTCAAGCCGCTCGCAGATCGTACGCAGCACCTTGATGCGGGCGAAGTGCTTGTCGTCGGCCTCGACGAGGGTCCATGGCACGGTGCCCGTACTGGTGCGATCGACCATGTCGCAGACCGCTCGCGTGTAGTCGTCCCACTTGTCGCGGTTGCGCCAGTCCTCGGGGGTGATCTTGAAGCGCTTGTGGGGTTCGGCCTCGCGCTCCTTGAAACGCTCGAGCTGCTCGTCCTTGCTGATCGCCAGCCAGAACTTCACCACCACCGCGCCGGCGGCGGTCAGCTGGTCCTCGAAGTCGTTGATCTCGGCATAGGCGCGCAACCAGTCGGCCTCGGAACAGAAACCCTCGACCCGTTCGACCAATACCCGGCCATACCATGAGCGATCGAACATCACGACCTTGCCACGCGGCGGAACGTGGCGCCAGAAACGCCACAGGTAGGGCTGCACGCGCTCTTCCTCGGTCGGCGCGGCGATCGGGATGATGCGGTACTGGCGGATGTCGAGCGCGCCCGCGACGCGGCGGATCGCGCCGCCCTTGCCCGCCGCATCCATGCCCTCGAACACCAGCACCAGCGAGTGCTTGCGGAAGGCGGCCTCGCGCGTCAGCAGGGCAAGCCGGCCCTGCAGCAGTTCGAGCTCGCGCTCGTACTCCTTGCGCCCCATGTCCTGCCGGACGAGGCTGTCGACGAGGTTACGCTGGTCCACTCGCGGCGCGAGCGGCGCCGCCGACAGGCGTGGCTTCCAGTTCTGGGACGCCGCGTCGAGCCGGTGGCGCAGCGCCGACAGCAGCGTGCGCGCGACGAACAGCGCACGGTAGTTGGGGTCGGAGCCATCCACGATCAGCCATGGCGCATCGCCCGTGCTCGTCGTGCGCAGCACGTGCCCCGCCACCTCGCGGTAGCGCTCGTACAGATCGTAGAAGCGCCAGTCGCGCTCGGTGACGCGCCAGCGCGTGCGCTCGTCCTTCTCCAGTTCCTTCAGGCGCTTCTTCTGTGCGTCCTTAGAAAGATGGAACCAGAACTTGATCAACAGCACGCCCTCGTGCGCGAGCATCGCCTCGAAGCGACGGATCTCGTCCAGGCGCTGGTCGAGTTCAGCGCGCTTGCATACGCGATCGACCCGGTCGCGGATGGGCTGCGTGTACCAGTTGTTGAACAGCACGCCGATCTTGCCGTGCGGCGGAAGCGCGCGCCAGAAGCGCCACATGAACGGCCGCTCGGCTTCCTCCGGCGTGGGTGTGTCGAAGGCCCAGGCCTGGATGTGGCGCGGGTCCATCCACTCGTTGAGCAGGTTGACCGTCTCGCCCTTGCCCGCCCCATCCACGCCGTTGATCAGCACGACGACCGCAAACTGCTTCAGTTGCAGCAGATCGAACTGCGCGTCGAGCAGATCGGCGCGCAGCCGCGGCACGAGCGCGTCGAATTCTTCCTTCGTGGTCCGGTGGCCAAGTTCCGCGGATTCGAACATCGCTGCCCCTAGTCGTTTGTCGTCCAGCAGCCGGCGCCCAGGCGGCACCGGATCAGAAATCGCCCCACTGCGCCTGCAGCACCGCCAGCGCCGCCAGCCCCGCCGTCTCGGTCCTGAACACGCGCGGCCCCAGCGTCACGCGCCGGAAACCGGCGGCATCGCAGGCGGCCAGTTCGGCCTCGGTCCAGCCGCCCTCGGGACCGATCAGGACATGCACCGCGCCCTCGGGCCGCGCCTCGCCGCCGAACCCGGTTCCACCGCCGGGCGCCAGCACGTAGCCACGCTCGCCGCGCGCAGACGCCAGCCACTGCACCAGCGGCCGCAGCGGATGGACCTGCGGGATACGGTTGCGCCCGCTCTGCTCGCAGGCCGAAACCGCCACCTGCTGCCAGTGGGCGATCCGCTTGTCGGCACGCTCGCCGGACAGCCGCAGCACCGAGCGCTCCGCCTGCACCGGCTGGATCGCCGCAACGCCCAGTTCCACCGCCTTCTGCACGACCCAGTCCATCTTGTCGCCCGAGGCCAGTGCCTGCACCAGCACCACCGGCAGCGGCGACTCGCGGTCGAGCGTCCGCCGTTCGCCCAGCTGCGCAAACCCGGTCTTGCCGCGAACCGTCAGCCGGGCATCGACCTCGCCCCCTTCACCATCGAACAGCACCATCTGCTCGCCGTCGCGCAGGCGCAGCACACGCAAGGCGTGGTGCGCGAGCGCCTCCGGCAGCTCGACCTCGCCGGCATCGGGCAAGCGCCCCGGAAAATGGAATCGAGAAATCATCGTAAGATTATAGGCCCCGCATCCCCGCGCCCGACCGGCAAGGAGCCCACATGCCCACCTCAGCCCAACGCCTCGCCCGCGCCCGCGCCCTTGAATCGATGGTGCGTGACATCGCGCGCGCGGAGATCCTGCCCCGCTACCTGAAGTCGGCTCGCAACCGCAAACCCGACGGCTCGCTGTTTACCGAAGCGGACATGGAATCGCAACGACGCTTCTCCGAAGCGCTGCCGCAGTTCCTGCCAGGCGCGGTACTGGGCGAGGAAATGACCGCTACCGAACAGGCCCACCTGTGGAACGAGGGCGGGCGCGGCATGTGGTGCATCGACCCGATCGATGGCACGACGAACTTCGCCAACGGCATTCCGCTATTCGCCGTGTCGATCGCCTATCTGATCGACCACGAGCCGGTGCTGGGCGTGGTCTACAACCCGATCACCGACGAGTCCTTCTACGCCGCACGCGGCGCCGGTGCCTACCTCAACGGCACCGAACTGCCATTGCGGCAAGGCGCGACCCGGCTGTCCGACGCGGTGGCGGGCGTGGATTTCAAGCGCATCAGTCACCATCTCGGCGACGAGCTGGCCGTTCGCCCACCGTACTACTCGCAGCGCAACTTCGGTTCCAGCGCGCTGGAATGGTGCTTTGTCGCGGCGGGCCGGCTCGACGTCTACCTGCACGGCGGGCAGATGCTGTGGGACTACGCCGCCGGCCGCCTGATCCTGGCCGAAGCCGGTGGCCAGGCCGAGGCCCTGGGCGGGGGCTCGCTGATGTCGGGCCCGGCGGTGAAGCGCGGCGTGATCGCCGCCGCCAACCCGGGCCTGTTCGCAGAATGGTCGGCGTGGGTGAAGGCACGCTCCTGACCCCCGCGACGCGCGCACACGAATCTCACCGCAATTTGCTGCAGCGCAATATACTCGCGTGACGACACCGTTCGCCCAGCGCGGAGACCACCATGTCCATGAAGCACCCGATCATCGCCGTCACCGGCTCATCCGGCGCAGGCACGACCACGGTCAAGCACACCTTCGAGGCGATCTTCCACCGCGAGCACGTCAATGCGGCCATCGTCGAGGGTGACAGCTTCCACCGCTACACGCGGGCGGAAATGCAGGGACTGATCGAGGAGGCCGAACGTCTCGGCCAGCGCGGCATCAGCCACTTCGGCCCCGAGGCCAACTTCTTCTCCGACATCGAGAGCCTGTTCCGCGCCTACGGCGAAGCGGCAACCGGCCGCCGCCGGCACTACATCCACAACGAAGCGCAGGCCATGCGCTGGAACCTGCCGATGGGCACCTTCACCGAATGGGAGGACCTGCCCGTGGGCACGGACTGTCTGTTCTATGAAGGTCTGCACGGCGCGGTGGTCACCGACAGCGTGGACGTGTCGCGCCACGTCGATCTGCTGATCGGCGTCGTGCCCACCATCAACCTGGAATGGATCCAGAAGCTGCACCGCGACACCAAGATCCGCGGCTATTCGCCCGAGGCCGTGCAGGACACCATCCTGCGCCGCATGCACGACTACGTGCACTACATCGTTCCGCAGTTCGCCCGCACCCACATCAACTTCCAGCGTGTGCCGGTGGTCGACACCTCGAACCCGTTCATCGCCCGCGACGTGCCGACGCAGGACGAGTCGATGGTGGTGATCCGCTTCAAGGACCCGCGCGGCGTGGATTTCCCCTACCTGCTGCGCATGATCCACGATGCCTTCATGAGCCGCGCCAACACCATCGTGATTCCTGGCGGCAAGCTCGACCTGGCGATGCAGCTGATCCTGACCCCGCTGATCTGGAAGCTGATGGAACGCCGCCGGCAGTGGGTCTGAGGGTGCGCCGCGCAGCTCGAACCCTCAGCGGCCGGCACGGATGCCGCATTGCAACATTGGCATCACCGGGAACTTTTAAGGGATAATTGCGGCTTTTCTGATGGTGGCCTTCGGCCCGAGAACAGCATGCAGTCGACCCGCAACGTCAAAGCCCCGGTCTTCAACCCCATCACCGGCGCGATCCGCGCCCTGGCGATGGACGCCGTGCAACAGGCCAATTCCGGCCACCCCGGCGCGCCGATGGGCATGGCCGAGATCGCCGAAGTGCTGTGGCGCCACCACCTCAAGCACAACCCGGCCAACCCCAAGTGGGCCGACCGCGACCGTTTCGTGCTGTCGAACGGCCACGGCTCCATGCTCATCTACGCGCTGCTGCACCTGACCGGCTACGACCTGCCGATCGAAGAACTCAAGCGCTTCCGCCAGCTGCACAGCAAGACGCCGGGCCATCCCGAATACGGCTACGCCCCGGGCGTCGAGACCACCACCGGCCCGCTCGGCCAGGGCATCACCAACGCCGTCGGCATGGCGCTCGCCGAGAAGATCCTGGCCGCCGAGTTCAATCGCCCCGGCCACACCGTCGTTGACCACCGCACCTGGGTGTTCCTGGGCGACGGCTGCCTGATGGAAGGCATCTCGCACGAAGCCTGCTCGCTCGCCGGCACCTGGGGCCTGGGCAAGCTGACCGCCTTCTACGACGACAACAACATCTCCATCGACGGCCACGTCGAAGGCTGGTTCACCGACGACACCCCCAAGCGCTTCGAAGCCTACGGCTGGCAGGTGATCCGCGACGTGCAGGGCCACGACCCGGTGGCAATCGAAGCAGCCATCCAGCAGGCCAAGGCCGACCCCTCGCGCCCGACGCTGATCTGCTGCAAGACCATCATCGGTGCTGGCGCCCCCAACAAGCAGGACAGCCACGACGTCCATGGTGCTCCGCTCGGCGCGGCCGAGATCGAGGCCGCCCGTGCCCACATCGGCTGGACGCATGCGCCCTTCGAGATCCCCGCCGACGTCTATGCCGCCTGGGACGCCCGCACCAAGGGTGCCTCGCTCGAAGGCCAATGGAACGCCGCCTTCGCCGCCTATCGCGCCGCGCACCCCGAACTCGCCGCCGAGTTCGAGCGCCGCATGGCCGGTGAGCTACCCGCCGACTGGGATGCCCATGTCGCCGCGGTGCTCGCCAAGGTCGTCGACAAGGCCGAGACCATCGCCACCCGCAAGGCCAGCCAGAACAGCATCGAAGCCTACGCACCCAAGCTGCCCGAACTACTTGGCGGCTCGGCCGACCTCGCAGGCTCCAACCTCACGCTGTGGTCGGGTGCCAAGGGCGTCAGCAAGACCAGCGGCGGCAACTACGTGTATTACGGCGTGCGCGAGTTCGGCATGGCGGCGATCGCCAACGGCGTCGCGCTGCACGGCGGCCTCATCCCCTACACCGCCACCTTCCTGATGTTCAGCGAGTACGCGCGCAACGCCCTGCGCATGGCCGCGCTGATGAAGGTGCGCCAGATCTTCGTGTTCACCCACGACTCGGTCGGCCTCGGCGAAGACGGCCCCACCCACCAACCGGTGGAGCAGACCGCCACCCTGCGCCTGATCCCCAACATGGACGTATGGCGCCCCTGCGACACTACCGAATCGGCCGTGGCCTGGGCCAGTGCGATCGAGCGCAAGAACGGCCCGACCAGCATGTGCTTCTCGCGCCAGAACCTGCCCTTCCAGGCCCGTAGCGCAGAGCAGGTCGCCGCAATCCGCAAGGGCGGCTATGTGCTCTCGGAGGCTGCCGGCGGCAAGCCGCAGGCAGTGATCCTCGCCACCGGCTCCGAGGTCGCGCTCGCCATGGCCGCTCAGCAGGCACTGGCCGAGCAAGGCGTGGCCGTGCGCGTCGTGTCCATGCCCTCGACCAACGTCTTCGACCGCCAGGATGCCGCCTACAAGGCCAGCGTGCTGCCCGCCGGCCTGCCGCGCGTCGCGGTCGAGGCCGGCAGCACCGACGGCTGGTACAAGTACGTCGGACTGGAAGGCCGCGTGATCGGTATCGACCGCTTCGGCGAATCGGCCCCGGCGGGCGAGCTGTTCAAGTATTTCGGCATCACCGCGGATGCGGTGGTTCAGGCAGTGAAATCGGTGCTCTGACGACAGACTGGCGCGGGAGCGGATCCGGAAGCGGACCGCTCCCGTTGCACATGAGGGCGCAGTCCGGCGCTGGCCGGCAGGGCATCAGAAGGATAAACACCCGGTTTTCCAACGTAATTTCAGGGAGAAGCATCGATGAGCATCAAGGTCGCCATCAACGGTTTCGGTCGTATCGGTCGCTGCACGCTGCGCGCCATCTACGAACAGGGCCTGCAGAACGAATTTGAAGTGGTCGCCATCAACGCCTCCGGCGATCTGGCCACCAACGCCCACCTGCTGAAGTACGACACCACCCACGGCCGCTTCGCGACCTCGGTCGAGACCGAGGGCGAGAACACCATCATCATCGACGGCAAGAAGATCCCCTTCTACTCCACCAAGGACCCCAAGGGCGTGAACTGGGGCAGCCACGGCGTGGACGTGCTGCTCGAATGCACCGGCGCCTACACCACCAAGGCCAAGGCCCAAGCCCTGCTCGACATGGGCGCGAAGCGCGTGCTGATCTCCGCCCCGGGCGGTGACGACGTGGACACCACCATCGTCATGGGCGTGAACGAAGGCGTGCTGAAGGGTGACATGACCGTCGTCTCCAACGCCTCGTGCACCACCAACTGCCTGGCCCCGGTCGCCAAGATCCTGGCCGACAGCGTCGGCATCAAGCAGGGCCTGATGACCACCATCCACGCCTACACCAACGACCAGGTCACGGTGGACGTGCGCCACAAGGACCTGCGCCGCGCCCGCGCCGCCGCCGCAAACATCATCCCGACCAAGACCGGCGCCGCCAAGGCCGTCGGCCTGGTGCTGCCGCAGCTCGTCGGCAAGGTCGATGGCTTTGCGCTGCGCGTGCCGACCATCAACGTCTCGCTGGTCGATCTCACCTTCACCGCCGAGCGCGCCACCACCAAGGAAGAGATCAACGAACTGATGACCGCCGCGGCCAACGGCCCGCTGAAGGGCATCCTGGCGGTCAACACCGAGCCGCTGGTGTCGTCCGACTTCAACCACACCACCGTCTCCTCCACCTTCGACGCCACCCAGACCCGCGTCATCAAGGGCGAGGACGGCTCGGTGCTGGTCAAGGTGCTGGCCTGGTACGACAACGAGTGGGGTTACTCCTGCCGCATGCTCGACGCCGCCCGCGCCTTCGCCAACGCCAAGTAAGCCACCCGGCCATCACAAACCATCGACGCCCTGCCCCGCAGGGCGTTTTCACGAGACTGACACGATCATGCAAGTCAAGAAGCTCAACGAAATCGACGTCCGCGGCAAGAAGGTGTTCATCCGCGCCGACCTCAACGTGCCGCAGGACGACGCCGGCAACATCACCGAGGACACGCGCATCCGTGCCTCGATTCCGTCGATCCAGTACTGCCTCGACAACGGCGCCGCAGTGATGATCACCTCCCACCTCGGTCGTCCGACCGAAGGCACGGTCGGCCCCGACGACACCCTGGCGCCGGTCGCCGTGCGCATGGGCCAGCTGCTGCACCGTCCGGTGCGCCTGATCGCCGACTGGGTCGAGGGCGGCTTCGAGGTCAAGCCAGGCGAGGTGGTCCTGCTCGAGAACTGCCGCTGCAACGTCGGCGAAAAGAAGAACAACGAAGAACTGGCGAAGAAGATGGCCGCGCTGTGCGACGTCTACGTCAACGACGCCTTCGGTACCGCCCACCGCGCCGAGGCCACCACGCACGGCATCGCCCGCTTCGCCCCGGTGGCCTGTGCCGGCATGCTGATGGGCGCCGAGATCGACGCGCTGTCCAAGGCGCTGCATGCGCCGAAGCGTCCCCTGGTCGCCATCGTCGGCGGCTCCAAGGTGTCGTCCAAGCTGACCATCCTGAAGTCGCTGGCCGACAAGGTCGACCAGCTGATCGTGGGGGGCGGCATCGCCAACACCTTCCTGCTCGCTTCCGGCAAGCGCATCGGCGAATCGCTGGCCGAGCCCGAGCTGGTCAAGGAAGCCCAGGCCATCATGGACATGATGAAGGCCCGCGGCGCCGAAGTGCCCCTGCCGGTCGACGTCGTCGTCGCCGACGAGGTTTCCGCCCTCGCTCGCGCAAACCGCATTTCGGTGGACGAAGTCGGCCCGCACGACCGCATCCTCGACGTCGGCCCGAAGACGGCGGCCAAGCTGTCGGAAATCATCGCCAACGCCGGCACCATCGTCTGGAACGGCCCGGTCGGCGTGTTCGAACTGCCGCAGTTCTCCGGCGGCACCAAGATGATGGCCTCTGCCATCGCCCACTCGGAAGCCTTCTCGATCGCCGGCGGCGGCGACACCCTCGCAGCCATCGCCAAGTTCCACATCGCAGAAGACGTGGGCTACATCTCGACGGGCGGCGGCGCCTTCCTCGAGTTCCTCGAAGGCAAGACCCTGCCCGCGATCGCGGCGCTGGAAGAGCGCTTCAGCGCCTGATTCGTCACCGCGCCCAGGCACGACAAAGGCCACCCCGCGGGGTGGCCTTTGTCG
>NZ_NOIH01000011.1 GCF_002245655.1 Thauera propionica
GTTTGTTGAGAAGTCAATTTCCACTGGAAACGGCATAGAGCCTTGGACTTTCGCATGGAGCCGTCATTCAGATGACCGGTCCAATCCGAAACCTGCCGGACGACCTACGGAAGAACCTCGGCCAATCAGGTCATTGGGCTGGCTTGCTGAATCGGTCAGCAATGCGTCGGTAAGCGGCCCTTCAGAGAGAAATCACGCTGGACGGCAGCTTTTCCATTCAGCGAACTCACCCTCCCGACCCTGAGCCGACCTTCGTTAGATCTTGTGCGTAATGTCCGCAAAGCTTTTCCCGGATGTAAGGCCGACAAGTAGGAGAACATATACATTGGACATAGAATACGGTTCCAACAGCACGGAGTCTCGAGGGACCGATGGAATGGAATAAGGACGCACCGTTTCAGGCGTTGGCGCTCACCGGCGGTGGGTTCCGCGGATTGTTCACCGCCAGGGCGTTACAGGCGATCGAGGAGCACGTCGGCGACCCTATCGGACGGCATTTCGACCTTACCTGCGGAACTTCGATAGGAGGGATTGTAGCGTTGGCCGTCGCCTTCGAGGTCCCTATGAAATCGGTCGTCGAAGTCTTCGAAAGCTACGGCCCGGGAATATTCCCTGAGCATGAAACGCCATCATCGAGGCTCGGGAAGCTGAATGACCTGTGGCGTCACAGCAGGAAGCCGAGGTACTCGGCCGCACCCTTGAGGGAGGCGGTCGCCAAGCTGCTCGGCAAAGACGCGCTGCTTAAGGACGCCATCCATCCCGTGGCCATTCCCGCCGTCAACGTGACTCAGGGCGTTCCCCAAGTATTCAAGACAAGGCACAAGGAAGAATGGTCCCGGGACTGGCGGTACAAGGCCGTCGATATTGCGCTGGCGACGGCGGCAGCTCCGACCTTTTTCGAGTTGGCGGAGGTCGGCGGCAACCTTTACGCAGACGGGGGCCTGTTCGCCAACGCCCCCGACCTCATAGCCATCCACGAGGCGGAGTATTACTTCGGCGTGCCCATCGATGCGGTCTGGGTGCTCAGTATCGGCACGACGACGAAGAGCTATTCCGTTTCCTTCGGCAAGGGCCGGGAGTTCGGCATCGCCGACTGGATGGAAGGCGAGCGCCTGTTCAACGTGACCATTTCCTCCCAGCAGCAGTTCGTCGACCAGCTGGTGGCGCATCGGCTCAAAGACCGATACGTGCGCATCGACCACGAGCCGTCGCAGGAGCAGGCTAAAGACCTCGGCCTCGACGTGGCGGACTCGACCGCCTGCAGGACGCTGAAAGGCCTGGCGGAGAAAGCGGTGACCGACGTGCTGGGCACCAAGCTGAAGCCGTTTCTCGGGCACTGCCCGCAACTGAAGATCTACAGGGAAGACTGATGGGGCATGCTGCACAACTGTTCGCCGGAAACCGGGACCAAACGCTCATAAAGCGGGTTACCCCGACCTCCGAACAGCGGCAATTCCTGCAAGAGCAGTGGAACGCCCTGGCGGACCACCTGAAGCAACGCCTGCCGGACAGGCACGGCTATCCGGTTTCCACCTGGCTGCAAGGCTCGTACAAGTACGGCACCTTAATAAGGCCGGTGCACCGTGGCGAAGAGTACGACGTGGACGTCGGCGTCTACTTCCATTGGACCGACGAGGAGGTCGCAACTCCGTCGCCCGCCCAGCTCCGGGAATGGGTACAAGAGGAGCTCGTGCTTTACGGGCGGGGCAACGGCGACGTGAAAGAAGTCGTCGCGCCGCCCAAAGAGCGGTGCTCCAGAGTCGTATACGCCCGCCAATTTCATATCGACACCCCGGTCTATCACCTGGATCCGGAAAACGACCGGCGCCGCTTGGCCTGCCTCTCGGACGCCTGGGAGGACAGCGATCCCAAGAAGCTTTACAAGTGGTTCAGGAACGCGGCGAGCGGGGAGAACCGCGAGCAATTGAGGCGGTTGGTGCGGTACCTAAAAGCGTGGGCCTCTGTTTCGTTCGACGAAGCCCCGGAGTCGAGGCCTTCGTCCATCCTCCTTACCGTACTGGCGACCGAGGCGTACCAGAACCTGTGGGAAACCGTGTTGGGCATAGATGACGACGACGCCCTGATCGCCGTCATCAAGAAGGTCCATAACCGCCTCTTCGATAAGAAGGCGGTGCCCAATCCGGTGGACAGGACCGAGGACCTCAACCGGATTTCTGACGCCGGGTGGGAAGGCTTCCTCCCCCGGCTCCAAGGCCTGCTGGACGTCGCGGAGCGCGCGGAAGAGACCGAGGACGAAGCCTCTGCCGCCCTCGTCTGGTCGGAGGCCTTCTCGTTCCTCATGCCGTTGCCCGAGACCGACCAGGTGGAGATCGTGGACGAAAGATCGAACCGGGCCGTGATGGTGCTTCCGGAGATCGAGGTGCAGGTCCACGGAGGAAACCCCAAGGCCGTCCTCGCTACCTATCGGAACGAGGTCCCCTCCGTCGCCAAGGACTGCGAACTGACCTTTCGCATTACCAACCCCCACGTGGTGCCCGAATACGCGACCGTAGAATGGACCGTCCGCAATGAGGGCGAAGAGGCCGACCGGGTAGGCGACCTCGGCCACCGGCGCGCGGGACTCAGGATGCTGACTGCCAACGAGCACACGGCCTACGTCGGCCGGCACTTCATGGACTGCATCGTCAGGCTCAACGGGCGCGTCTATTCCGTCAGAAGGGTCCCCGTGAACATTCGCAACTTGTCGTACCCTCAGCGCAACCCGCCGCGTCCTGCTTATGCGAAGCTCAGAAGCATCCTGCGCCGGCGCTAGTCGCGCCTGTTAGCGATTCATTAAGAGGGCCCGGGCATAGACCCCGAACCGACCCACTCGGCGGTTTAGGCTACCGCACCCGGCCATGATGGCGGTCGCCCATCCGTCATGACTGCCGTTCAAGCGGCGGCTCCCATCTGAAACCGGCCGGACAGCTTACGCGAACTCATCGGCCAATCCGGCCGTCAATGTGCTGATGTGGTGGCAATCCGCCGCCTACCTGCCGTTCAGTCTTTGACTACCGAACTGGATCGAAAGTAAGCGTCCGGCCAGCCTTTCAATTACCCACAAGTGACCTGGGCCGCCCGCGGTAGACCGGTCGTGCGCGCCTGTCCAATCTGAGAGGCGTTGCTCATTCGAGCAACGCACGGGGGACAGGAGTCGCGATCATGCGAACGGTGGATAAGCATGCCCCCGGGCGACGGGCTCAGGACGAAACGCATGCGTGGATCGACCACGAGTTGGCCGGCTGTGAGTTCAAGGACCGGCGGCTGGGGCAGCGGTTGCGCACGCTCCTTGTGCAGTTGTCCGACGGGCCTGGCAGGAGCCTTCCCGTGGCGTGTCAGGACTGGGCCAACACCAAGGCGGCCTACCGTTTCCTTGGCAATGAGCGGGTCAGCGAAGGGGAGATCCTGGCGGGGCATTTCAGCGCCACGCGCGAACGCGTCGCGGCCACCCGCGGGCCCGTGCTGGTTGTCCACGATACGACCGAGCTTTCGTATCGCCGTCAGGACATCGAGCCGATTGGCGTATTGTGCAAATCGCATACACGCAGCTACGGGGGGCGCCCCCGCCTTCACACGGTGTGTGGCATCCTGATGCATTCGAGCCTGGTCGTGACGCCCGAGGGGTTGCCGCTGGGCCTGGGTGCGATCAAGTTCTGGACGCGCAGCCGCTTCAAGGGGACGAATGCGCTCAAGCGTTCGATCAACCCGACACGGGTTCCGATCGAAGAGAAAGAAAGCGTGCGTTGGCTGGAGAACGTCCGGCAGTCGACGGCGTTGCTGGCCGAACCGGCGCGATGCATCCATGTCGGCGACCGGGAAAGCGACATCTACGAGCTTTTCTGCCTTGCTCAGGCGACGGGTACGCATTTTCTGGTGCGCATCTGCGTCGATCGGCTGGCGATCGACGGTGCCCGTACGATCGAGAGCGAAATGGCCGGCGCCCCCTGCCTGGGGCTGCATCGGGTGGAGGTCCCTGACCAACAGGGCAAGACCTGCGAGGCGGTTCTGGAGGTGAAATGCCGCCGGCTGCGGGTGCTGCCACCCATCGGCAAGCAACGACGCTACCCCGCGCTGATGCTGACGGTGTTGCACGCCACCGAGCACGGCACGCCCGTCGGGCGCGAGCGGATCGAGTGGAAGCTGCTCACGGACCTGCCCGTAACCTCCTGCGCGGAGGCGGTCGAGAAACTTGACTGGTACGCGTTGCGCTGGCGGATCGAGACTTTTCACAAGATCCTCAAGTCTGGCTGCAGGGCCGAGGCGGCGAGGCTGCGCACGGCGCCACGCCTGACCAATCTGATCGCCGTGTTCTGCATCTTGAGCGGGCGAATCTTCTGGATGACGCTGATCAGCCGCGTCGCGCCCGGCGCTGCGCCCAGCCTCGCCTTTACGGCGATAGAAATCCAGTTGCTGGATCGGCTGGGAGATCGGAGAGCATCATGCAACAAGCACGGACGCGGACCGCCTTTGTCGTCATACGTGATCCGGTTGGCGAGGCTGGGCGGCTACCTCGCTCGCGCGTCCGACCCGCCTCCCGGCAACACGGTCGTCTGGCGTGGCATGTCACGCCTGACCGACATCCAGATCGGGTTTGCGCTCGGTGTCGAATCTGTGGATAACTGAAAGCGGGACCGGACGCTTACGATCGAAAGTCGGTTTTTGAAGGATCTCGCGGCGGTTGGCCAGCTTCAAGACGAGTTGTTCGTCCCTTATTCGATGGGGGAGAACACCAAGCCTCGGCCTAAGCTCGGTACCAGTTCGACGTACAGCGATTTTCGCCCGACGATGACAGCGAGGGCAGGCCTCCTATCCCGACGTGTGGCCGACAGACGGCTCCACTCCGATCGATCGAAGCCAGACGGGTTAGGGTTGTCCTCCGGATGGGTGTGCCATTCGCCCAAATAGCGGATGGTTCCCTGGCTCGCCGTCCATCGAGCCCGCGCAATGGCTTCATGGCCGAATGGCAATCTCTCAAACAGGTAGCGAGACCGTTTGTCCCATGCCGTAGGGACCGTTGCCTGCTCAATGAGCATGTGAGTCCCATGGACCGAGCCGAGCAGCAGCCCCCCTGCTTCGCAGTCAGAATCACCGACCTGGACGTGCCGGCAGAAGGTCTCCAGCGTGGACCTCGCGAAATGCAGCAGCGTTCTGTTGTCGGCGGCGGCCCAAGAACTCATAAATTGCATAAGGGACACTCCCGATCCCGCGGAGGATCGCAATCGGGTGTCGCAAGCTGCTGGGCGCGGTCGATCAACCTGGTTCGCAACGCGGGGGAATAGACGCCGTTGACCCAATCAAGGGTCATTTCAGCGCCCAGGCTGGCAGCGTGCACCGACACCGAAGCGGGGAATGGCACGTACAAGCCCTCGCATCCATGCCCCGCCAAAATGGCAGGAAGAGGATCAATGGTAGAACGGAGCTCGCCTCTTCTGTTGCTGTGCCACAGGCATCGGTAGCATGCACCAGATGCGTTCGTCCTCAGGAGCGCACGGACAGCCGTTCCCGGCCCCTCGATCCAGACCGAAAGCATGGGAGTCGGAGGCGGATAGTGGCCGCACAGCCAATGCCCGAGGGATTCTTCCCCGGTGGCATCTATGAGCAGGTCCAGCTCTCCCAATTGGGCCTGCCTGACATCCACGGGCAGCGCGCGAATCTCGGCGCCTGGCGCCAAGCGCCTGAGTTCCTTCGCCATAGCCTCGGCTTTGTTCGACAGCAAGTCTGGGAATCCCAGGCGATGGCGCCCGATGTTTTGCGGGAGAAGGCAATCGAAATCCACCAACGTGAGTTTTCCGCCGCAGGTCCCCGCCCCAGCCTTGATCAGCATGTCGGACAGATAACCGCCGATCGTGCCACATCCCACGAGTGCCAGATTCTTACCTGCAAGCGTTTTCGACTTAGGAATGTTCCGCTGGGCGAGATACCGATCGTCAATTCTGACCACAGAGAGGGGCACCACTTTCAGCCCATAGCTCGAATCCCTGCGATCTGCGGTTTTGCTCTTTTGACCAGGACTTTGACGGTCGTAGCGAACCGCAAAGCCATAGGTCATCAACGGAGACTCGATGAGGATCAGAACCCCGTTGGCCTTCTTCCTATCCCCCTCCTTGATACGCTCGTGAATCTTGCGCCGGCATCGGGGGTCAAGAGTGCTTTGCCACGCCAAGATATCCCCAACTGTTTCAGGAGGCCAATGGCTGATCAAAGGGCGAGGTTGAGCACCAGTCTTTACCCGGTAAGTCAGCACGGTTCTATCGGTGACTTGGTAGCCCAGCGACTTCAGCTTCTCATTTGTTCGATCTTCGTTGTCGGTGATGAACCACAAAGGGTAATCATTGGCCTGCGCGACAAGGCATTTCTGTCGCCCTAGATCCTCGCGTTGCATGTCCACGAAACAGTGCCAGCCGTGCCAATAGGCGAAGAACTCCTCCGCGAGGTCTTCGACCATCTCCCCCTGCATGATCTGCCCGAACACGACGGCCGCGCGTTGCAGGCACGCCAGCGACTGTCCGACAGGATCGTAGATGTCCAGAACGACGGTGCCCTTGGCGAGATAGCAAAGCCCGCCATCTGCGCCAAGATGAGGAACCGCTGTGGGCAGCTCTGGAGGAATTTCCAGCAGACGGATACGAGGCAAGTCGAAGAAGGCGGGATCGAGCTGGACCTCGCACGGATACCCCTTGTCCGCTTGGAGCGGGGTCAACCGCCCGTGCAGCCTGAACCAGCCGTCATCCGTCTTGCCAACAAACCCGAAGCCTCGCTGCTTGAAGGCCTCGATCACGTCTGCGACCGCTGCGGCGCTACTCATCCAGCTTTCGTTCGTCCAATAAGTTCGCTAGGACCAGCCGTGGCGGGAGCCGCGGCAATGGTAGCGGCAACAGACACCACCTTGACGCGATCCGGCTCATTCGGAAAGCGCGAGCCAAATTCGCCGCGCATCCAGATACAGGCCTGTGAAGGATTGCCGGCGCCGGTTGCTCCGCGAAGCACCTTCTCAAACTCTTCGAATGCCTTGGCCGCTTCTTCGACACCCGCTTGGCCAAGTCGCTCCGTGAGCGATTCGGACTCATCCACGGGGTTGTTCACCCCCGCACGCAACCGGGCCGGCAGTGCCGCGACGACGTCCAGCAACGCGAGATCGTCACGCCGATCACGCTTCTCAAACAGTGGGGCCGCAGCGGCCATCAACAGGATCGAAGCGGGTCCGCCGCTGGACCATCTCCAATCGCGGAAGGCTTTCAGGTAACGAACGACGCGGCGGAACTGCTCGCCCTTAGCTTCCACCTCGCCCAGGAACCATTCCTTCACGGGCCTGGGGTCGGAGGGCATCCAGTTGCATTCCCGGTGGGCGAGGAGCACCTTGTCTCGAGGCAATGCCGTCCAAGCGTCCTGCTCCGCTTTGATTACAGCGTCCATCAGAGAGTCATACCCATAGCGCCTCACCGAGGCCTCCGCCAGATTGACAAACTCCTGGTCGGGGATCGCGTAGAGGGGGATGTCAATGTGGGCATACGCAGCAATGACGATGCGGATGCACGTCGGCTTGTCGGTGACAAGCTTCCAGCGCTTTTCCTCGACCAGCGGCTTCAAGGCTTCTTCTGCAGCGGCAAAGAACACCGTCGCCGCAGTGCTGGGACGCCTCGTTTGCGAGACGAAGCTCATTGGCAGATAGCAGCCATCATCGACATCCGCCTGCTGAGGGCGTTGTGCCGGGGAGTTCAGCGTCTTGTATGCCCACGACCCTTGCGTAAAAAAGCGTGGCTGCGGCATGTCTTCCGTGTATCCACTTGCCCTAAGTACGCGGGGGATGCCTGTACGCAGGCAGTTCCTGACGTCAGTGCGTGCGCCGGCGATCAAGGCGCGCTGCGCAGGCGTCAGATCCAGCGCGTCGTGCATGCAGGATTCGTCATCAAGGGTGGTGAAGAAGAGCGGGCTCAAGTTCAGCATGCGGCCTCCGGAACATTCTTGTTGGGGCCGTGATAGAAGATGGGAGCGCCGGCCTGGTGCGCTCGAAACGGTTGGAAAAGAGGATCGCCGAGCGCACGCTGCGCCGCGTGGTTTCCGCGATCCTTGAGCGTATTCGTGGCGCCAATGGAAACCCGGTCCAGCGCCTTCACGTCCTTGCTTTGATCTGGCGTCGCCTTGTCGTCGATCTGGAAGTAGTTGTTGCCCAACGCCTGCCGCAGCATGTAGTCCACCGACGACTCCTGGGCGGAGATCACGAGGTCGAAGAGCCCCCCGCGCCACTTGCCGAATCCGCGGTCGAGGCTGGCGCCGCCGCGAACCGTCGCGCCGATGGTCATCGTGCCGATGGCGAGGACCCGAACCAGCGCATCCTGTCTCGGCGCTAGGAACGTCTTGACTTCATGCAATCCGAACAGTCCAGGGGCGTTGCCCACCAGCCCCCCATCCGCGAAGACACCGCGGTCGTTGCGCGCCAGAGGAAAGTAGACGGGCGCGGCGGCTGTCGCCAACGCCACATCAACGACCTTCATGCGGTGATCCAGCTCAAAGGACGGATGGTGCGGTGTCTTGAAGAACTGCCCACGCCCCGTCGAGTAGTTGACTGCCGGCACAAGAACACGATGCTTCAGGTCGCCTATCGTGGTCCCCTGGAAGCGCTCGGTCAGCACTTCTTTCAATCCCGCTGAGTCATGCTTTGCGGTCAACCAGAATCCAAGAAGCTGCCGTGGAAGGCTGCGGCAACCAAAGATGCGGCTGCCCTGTTCTTCAAAGAGTGCCTTGAGTTCGTGGGCCGGAATTTCCGCAGCCAGCCCCAAAGCCAGCATCCCTCCTGCCGATGTGCCGCAAATCAGATCAAAGTGCGAAGCGATCGGACGGCCCAGCGCGGTTTCGAGCTCGGCGAGAACCGTGGCGGTGTACAGGCCGCGATAACCGCCCCCTGACAGGGCGAGCACATGGTAGGTAGGGATGCCCGTCATGGCACTTCAGCCCTTCGGCGGGAAGGGATCGTTGCCGTGGCTGTCCTTGTCACGGATACGGCCATCCGGACGATGGATGACGAGTTCGGACTGCTGGTTGCGTGCGATATCCCTCGCTGCGTCAATGGCCTGTTGCTGGGTGTCGTGCACGGAGGTCGCCCGCTGATTGCCGGCTCCCTTGACGGCCCAACCGTCCTGATGAGGAACAACATGCTGATTCTTGCCTGCCATGATGGCTCTCCTACAGTGGAACTATCGAAGTCCCAGCCGCTCGGCTGGGTTGTCAACGGCCGCCCGCTGTAGCACAATTCGTTGCTCACGCAGACAACAGGAAGGCCAAGCCAATCCAACCTGGAGCAGGCGTAAAACCTGCATCTGTTGTCTGGCTGGACAACAATGTATCAGAGCACGTGCGCCGGTGCAACATGCGTGCGGCGTGCGCCTTTGAACATCAACCGGATGTGGAGGGGCAACAGAGGGCTTGGCCCTTCTTCCCGCAACCGCAAGGATCAGAACTCATGCCGCAAACAGGCCTAGGCGTCGCCCTCAAGACGCTACGCGAACGCAGAACCCTTTCCCTGCGTGAGATCGGCCAGCTATCGTCAGTTGATCATGCTTATGTCCACCGCCTCGAAACAGGCGAGAAGACAAACCCATCCCAAGACTTGGTTGAGAAGCTGTTGAAGGTTCTCAAGCCGGGAGAAAGAGATGCCGCACTCGTGATGTGGCTGGTTGACCACGCAGACGCTGATCCAAGCCTTGTTGAATTCGTGCTACAAGATCCCTCGATCAGCATCGATGTTTTTTCGGCTGCGGCTGGAGTCAGGCATCGGGGAAATGCAAGACCTGATCCCGCGACGCTCGTCGCCCGAATCAAGAAGGCCTTCGACGACGACGAGGACGACTGAGCATGGACGAGGCTGATGTCAGGCAGAGAGCGCGCGCGTTTGTCGCGAGAGTCGATGTTTCGAGCATCCGAGAAGACCTGTCCCCGTATGTGACCGCGGCTAACGCCAAGGTCAAGAAGGATGAGCTTGGCGAGGGGGAGTCTGGCTATACCGTTACCAAGCCGAACGGGAAGCACATCATCACCGTGAATACGCTGGAAACCGAGGAGCGCCAGCGCTTCACTGTCTGCCACGAAATAGCTCATATCGTGCTTGGCTTGGAATCAAGTCACGACGAGGTGCCGTCATGGTCCTTTGCAAAACGACATCCGAACGAGATCGCCTGCGACACGTTTGCCGCTGAACTGCTGATGCCCTATCAGCAATGGCTCTCCGCTGTTCCCAAAGAAGAGCCCTCCCTGGAGCTCATCCAACACATGGCCGACTTGTTCGGCACGTCATTCCCTGCAGCGGCGTCAAGGTTCGCCAGCCTTAGCGATATGGCGTGCGCATTCGTCACCATGGAGCGCGGTGCGGTGCGGTATGCCGCACGCTCCACGTCCTTGCGGCAAGCAGGGGCCTGGATACCTCCCAGGTCGGTAATTCCACCAGGCTCCGTGGCTCACCGAATCCGCTCTTCCGGGAATAGCTCCACAGAGACGGGGGAAGTTTCACAGGACGTCTGGTTTGACGACTGGGAAAAGGGCCTTGACCTCTGGGAACTTTCAAGACATTACCAGCGCACCGATACCACCATCTCCTTGCTATGGTTCGACAGCGACGATTTGCCGGAGATTGAGGTGACCCGCTTCGGCGCACGTGTCGAAGACGATGGAGGCCTGGCTGAACTGACGGGAGAACTGCCATGGCCGGGGCGACGCACGCGCTGCTAGAAGTGCATCGAGTGCACTCAGTTCTTCGGCTGCTTACGCTGGCCGCGACGCAGTTGTCGGATGATTTCTCGGGCCTTGGTATCGTTTTCTACGATTCGCTCGCGGAGCTTCCGTTCCTCCCGCTGGACGTCTCCGGAGACGAGAATATCGACTTGCCGGTTTCTGGCCTCGACTCTGTATGCGACTTGTTGCTTCGAACTGCTAGGACATCATCGCCATGGCACGACGGTTTTCATTTTGTGCACGCAGGCTCACTGAGCCTTACCCACCTTAGCCAGTTTGTCGCTCCGCCGCTACCTGACGACCGTGCTCAATTGCCGCGTGCGAGCGGGGCTCGCCATATGACTGCGCTTCTTGCGTCCCGAGTCAGTGGAATTGTAACCGTTGGCCTTCTGACGCAGGAACAAGTGGTGTCCATCTATGAATCCGGAGAACTTACTTTGCAGAAGTCTCTCAAATGCTACCCGTCAGCCTAACCTATGATGATTTACTGCGCCTGATCCGCGTCTGCGCAGGCGTTGCATTATTTGTGACAGCTGGGATATTGATTTTTCGATGGGGCGAGTTGCAGGTTGCCCCGATGAAGGTACTCTCACAGACTGCCCTCACCGCGATCGGGGTCCCCCCGCTTCTACTACTCCCGTTCTCCAGGTTGAACTGGACTCGGCCATGGCTTGCTTGGTTGTTGGGGCGCCGCATGGTCCACGGCTTATGGTGCGGCGAGTTGATTACCGACTTCAAGTCTGGCGACGACTTCAAGCTGATGGACCCTATCCCTATAGCGTTTGTGATCAAGCAAACCTACTTCTTCCTAACAATACAGTCGTATACCGCAACGCAGCCCGCGCATTCAACGCTCGAGGCATTGGCCGTGGAGCCAAGAAGTGCGCGAGCCCAACTTAGGTACGTCTTTGAAATGCAGCGTCTTCACTTTGGTGAAGACAAGATCACCATTGGACACGGAGACCTCCGTCTAACCTCTGGTGATTCGCGGCTAGAGGGTCACTACTGGACGAATTCTCCAACCAGGGGGCAGATTTGGCTTGAATTGATCACGCGCGATTGTGCTGGCGTCGATTCGTTTGCCGATGCCCAGCGAATCATTTCAAAACATACAAAGCTCGTGGAGGCCGCCTGAATTTCTGATTCAGATTACTGCCATTCTGAAATATGAAATGGATCCCGACTACAAGAGGAAGCTAGTTGCACTTGCCCGACGCATGGCGCCAAATTGGGTATGAAGGCCCAGCGCCCGGAATGAATCACTGAGCGGCCATCCACGCCCCGCGTCCTCAGCGACCGCTTCGGCCGATGAGCACTCATTCGGTTGTCGTTGGTGCAACTGCTCTTCTCAGAAAACAGCCGTTGGGTACCGAGAACATGAACGTCTCTTCGGGGTTGGGTCGAGAGACGCGCGCTTGGTCCGGCGCCGCCTGGTGACCCACGAAGATCGATGGTCCTGATAGAGCTAGGTTCGAACGGCGCTTACCCTCAGAGCATAGGGTTATGATGGGCGCAGAAGCCCTAACCCGCACGTTTTTCCCTTAAATTCCTCCGACTACGTTCGATGCCGGCGATGTATTGCTGGCTTTTGCATCAGCACGCCAGACTCCAAGTCCTGAGATCAAGGACAGGGGATCACTGAGGGGCGGCCGTCGTAATGCATCGAGCGAGCAACACCACGGCTTGCGCCTGCCGATGCGTGCCTGTTTTCGAGAGGATGCGCTTGAGATGCGTGCGCACCGTTCCAAGGCCTATGCCCATCTGCATCGCGATGACTTCCAGTGACTGTCCTCGTCCCAGAGCGCCAGCGACGGCCGCTTCCGTGCGCGTGAACCCAAACAGCTCACGCAGTCTGGCCACTTCGAGTGGCGCTTCAGGGTCTCGGACGAAAATCAGCACTGCTGGGCGCTGCTCACCAAAGGCGACGCTTGCAGGTCGCAAGGGAACAACTTCCAGCGCCAACGGCAGCTGCTGAGGTCGGGGGATGAGTAGGGCAGACCCAGGCGTGCCTAAGCCGCCGCGCGCGGTTTCCAACGCAGCGCGGATCAGGGCTGTCAGCTTGCCCTGCAGGGCTGGATGGTGAAATGAAAGCCGTCCGCCGATCACAGCAAGGTGCTTCGGGTTTTGACGCAGCAAGGTGTCGGCAAGTGGGCTTGCCTGAAGGATGTGGCCGTCAGCATCCACCACGAGGACTCCGCTATCGAGCCGGTCGAGTGCCTGCAAGGCCACTGAATGCTGATGGGATAGAGCCGCAAATCGCTGACCGAGCCGAAGCGCACGTTGAAGGTGCGGCAACACCAAGGCCGCCTGCCGGCGCTCTAGGTCTGAGTAGGTTCCGGCATCTCGCGGCCGATGAATCCCCAGGACGCCGACTACACCGGGCGCTGTTGGAAAGACGGCTCCCAGCATGTGGTGGATACCCAGATGACACAGCCACTCTTGATAGAAACCACTGTGCGCCTGCTCTTCGGGTGTCACCAATTCCTCGTCAGTGATGATGCGCGACATACCGTAGGCCACAGAGCGTTCCACCCAAAGATCACGTCTGTGCCAATCATCAGCCCATGCCTGGTCGCGTTCGGACACCACGAGGTTGCTGGTGCACTCCAGCAGGCTTACCTGGCCACCGTCTCCATGCAGCTTGAGCACGGTGCTGGTCGAACCCAAGGCCTGCGCGAGTTGCGATGCGGTCCCCGGCCAAAGGGCAGGGTCCATCGCGGCATCGTAGAGATGCGCAACGAGCGCTGAAAGGCGGGATTCACGGAACATGGGAAATTGCCTGATTCCTACCCTATTTGGGAGACGAGTTCCTATTCATAACGTATCACAATTCTCAGGACGACTTTCCAATAGGAGCTACGCATGAAAAGCGTTCTGTTCGGTCGCTCCATCTTATGTGCGTTTGCGCTCGCATGGGCTGCACCAGTGTTGGCGCAGACTGTCACACCCTTGGCCAAGATGGACATTGCAGGCGTGCGTATCGGCATGACCGAGGCTGAGGTGGTCAAGGCCGTTCAGGCCTTCGATTCCAGCGCGGAAATGACCAGTAGGTCGGTCGCCTACTTTCCGTATTTCGACGGGATCAATGACCTGCAGACTCCGGAGTTCCTGGATCAAATCAGCTTTCGGACGGCGGATGCGGGTATCGGTGTGTGGTTCGCTTCGCCGCCATCCGAGCCACGTGTATTTGCCGTCATGCGTCGAGGCAGTCCGGCTCAGCCCCCAAGCAGCGAACAGATGCTTTCCGCGCTGACGGCCAAGCACGGTCAGTTCAACGTCCGCTCGGTGCCCCGAGCGGGAGGTGGTGTTGTTGTGCATTGGGATGAGGAGGGCAGGGCGCAGTGCATCGTGTCGAAGGAGCGCAACGGCCAGAGGGGCCCATCATCGAACGCCATGGGAACCTTGGTTCCGCCGAATGCGGTCAAGGTACTTGAGCAGTATGCTCGGCAGGATGTCTTTCGCGATGCCCTTGGCGCGTCGCGGGACGCTTCAAAGTGCGGTACCGTCCTTCGCTACGAGTGGGGGAGTGAGCCTGTCCGCAGTTTCGAGGCTTGGCTGGTCGATCAGGGTGGCATGGTTACTGCGAACCGTAAATCGATTCAGTGGGTGGAGCAGTTGAAGGCGGAAGCTGTTCAGAAGCTGCAGAGTCAAGGAATGGCCCCCAAGCTCTGACTGCAAGAAGCTCCCAAAGCTGACTCGGTTCGTGAAGTACGGATTCGCTCGCGGGGAGATAGGAAAGTGCGTCGTCCCAGACGAGTTGGAGGCTTGAACTCCGGGCCCGGAGTAGGAGCCTGAAAGCATTCGTGACGAGGCCGTGTTCGATCCTGGCTGCCGCGTGGGTTCGGGCGATCTCCCCGAACGTGGCCAGAATCGTTGCGGCGACCAATAGGTGAGACCCTTGCCGTTGCTGAGCTTCGCCGCTGCAGGCTGACTTGATGGCCTTCTTCGAGTAGCCTTCGCCTTCGGCGTTCTCATTCTGAATTTGCTCGCGCGCGAAGGAATGGATAACCATGCATCGAGTCGTTGCAGTCCTCTATGGCGTTGCAGGTCTCTGGTTTCTGCTGCTGGCCAGTCCTCGATCTCTCGGAGAAGCCGCCGTCAAGTACGCGTTTGCCGCGATCTTGCTGTTCTTTGCATACAGGCGTTTCCGCGCCTCCTCGACAAACGCGGCCGAGTATGTCAGACGCGAAGAGGGGACATGGCTGCAGTTAACGGTTTCACCCGCTGCGCCCCCCATCCTGTGGTTTCCTGCTGTTCTCTCGATCATCCTGGGGGCAGGGGTCGTTGGAAGCGGCATGGCTTACCTGTGGGTCCCGGGCTTGATTGTCGCTTTCGTGGCATGGCTGGTCTTGCTGAAGGACCACCGGGGTGGCAATCCCGGAGCGCCTCGCAGTTTTCGCGTGAATCCGGAAGGCATCGAGACGGACGGAACCTTCTTGCGCAAGGACGACATCCATAACCTGCGTATCAGGGGTTCTAAGCCGGAACCGCCGAAATTTCCGTCATCCCAGCTCCAGGCCCGCCACGAGCGCATCCAGGTCGATCATCTTGCCGTCGCTCTGGAAGGTGTAATGCCCGTTCAGCAGGATGTGCCGCCAGGCCGCCGGCGATATCTGGGTCAGGAGAGCGTGCGCCTTGGCGTTGCCGCTCGCCTCGTACTTCATCAGCAGCCGCGAGAGGATGGCCGAGTTGTAGAAGATGACCGCGTTGGCGATCAGCCTGGCGCACTGGTTGCTGATCTCAATTTCGATGTCGGTGCGCCCGGTCAATTCCTTCTTGCCGCCGACCTGGGCGATGGTCGAGCGTAGCTGGTGATAGGACTCGATGCGGTTCTGTGAGCGGTGCACGTTGCGCTCCAGTTGCGGATCGCGCAGGTAGCGCAGCGTGTAGATGCTGCGGATGAGCTTGTCGAACTCGAACACCGCGCGCCGCGTCGGGTTCGGCGCGGTGTAGGTGCATAGCTTGCGGATCAGCGTGCCCTGCGTCATCTCCTTCAGTCCGAGCGTGGCGACGATCTGGTCGAGGTTCGGCTTCTCGCTGACTATGAGATCGCGGTCGATTCTCCCGGCCGGCCGGATCAGGCACTGATCGTACAGCGCCGGATCGTCGGCACTGTAGAGTTCCTTCAACTGATCGCCAAGGTCGGTGAAGCGCGGCTCGAAACGCAGGCCGAACCAGTGCAGGATAGCGAAGTTGGCCTTGTTGACGCTGTGCATGTCGCCGGTGATCGCGGTCGGCACGATGTCCGACGTGTTGCGATACCAGATGTCGAACACGTGATGGGCCTCGTAATCGTGCGCGCCGATCAGGTAGCCGTTGAGCGGCACGTGGTTGCACAGCAGCGTGTAGGCGACCACGCCCTTGCCGCGCCCAAAGTATTTGCGCGAGTGGCGCGCTTTCACGGTCGGCCGCTCGACGCCGAATTTCTGACCATCGACGGCACCGTACAGTGCATCGAGGTCGAACGAGTAGTACGGGAAGATCGGCAGCGCGGCGATGGCGTTGCTGATGCAGTCGTTGGCCGCGTGAAGCGTTGCGTGGCGCAGGTACTGTTGGTAGGCGCTCTCCAGCACGTGGTACGGGATGTCGCTGGTGCGTGCCATGACCTGGTTGCCGTGGTTCATCGCCTGCGCGATGATGACCGCCATCAGGCTGTCGGCGTCGGCGACCTTCTTCGCATAGCGCGGCTGCAAAGGCGTCAGCGCCGACAGGAACTGGCACTGGCCGTTGACGAAGCGGAACACGTCGGCCACGTCGCAGAACGGCAGTTGCTCGTAGAACGCCTTCTCGCGCGCCTTCTGGTTCTCGCCCTTGGGCTTGCGCCATGTTAGCTTCTGCGTGTCCTTGTCGTATTCCAGGTGCGTCAGCTTGCCCTGCTTCAGCTCGCGGTTGAAGGCCAGCCACTGAGAGCGCAGCTCGGTCGCGAGCGCATCGAGCTGTGCATCGAGTGGCTGCCGCAGGAACGGGATGTCGATCTGCGCCAGCACGTCGGCCTTCTCATCCAGCGAAACCAGCTCGTCGGAAAAGTGCCGGTGCTGCAAGCTGTCGTCGAGGTAGAGTTCACCCGACTGGAAGCGCTTCCTGACCTGGCGGTACAGCCAGAACTCGTAGCGGTCGGCATGCAGGCCCGTCGGCTTGCCATCGGCATCGAAGGTCAGCAGGTACGGTCGCAATCGTTTCGGCAGCGTGGCCGCTGGACATTCGGCGAGCGGCCGTTGCGATAGGCGCTGCTGTTTGGCGCACACGTCCTTGGCCCAGGCCAGCGCCACGAGCCACGGACTGCCCGGATCAGTGCCAGCGAGGTCGAGCGCGACATACAGCGGCCGAAGATGGCGGCGGATGCGCTCAGCCAGGCCGTCCACCGCCTGCCAGTGCAAAGCCAGCTTGCTCACCGGCTTCACGCTCATGCGCTGCGCGGTGGTTTGCAGCGTATCGCGGGGCATGATTTTGTAGGTGTCACCGACCGGCACATTGGAGCCAGTTGATGATCGGCACAA
>NZ_NOIH01000012.1 GCF_002245655.1 Thauera propionica
GTCAACCACTACTTCCCCCAGATCGCGCGAAGAACCTTTTTTTTTGACCCTTTGCGCGTCAGGGCGTGTTCCGGACGGCAGGAGATGCAAGGTCCGTGGCGCGCGGCGGCGCAGCCGGCCGGTCTATTGCTTTCGCCGGGTGCCGCACTGCAATACAATGTTGATCTGTATCAAATTGAGGTTCCGGCCTCCGCGTATTCTTCGTGCCGACGTCGCCGGGGAGTCCGTTAGCGGTCGGGTGGCGTTGCTCAAAAGGGGTTTTCAACTAAGAGGTGACTCACATGCAATCGCAAGCGACTTATAACTATAAAGTCGTGCGCCAGTTCGCCATCATGACGGTGGTGTGGGGCATCGTGGGCATGCTGGTCGGCGTCATCGCCGCAGCACAGCTCGTGTGGCCTGAACTGAACGTTCACGAATTCCTGCATTTCGGCAGGCTCCGTCCGCTTCATACCAATGCGGTGATCTTCGCGTTTGGCGGTTGCGCGCTGTTCGCCACGTCCTACTACGTGGTGCAGCGGACCTGTCATACCCGTCTGTTCGCCCCCGGCCTGGCAGCCTTCACCTTCTGGGGCTGGCAGCTGGTCATCGTACTGGCTGCGATCACTCTGCCGCTGGGCTACACGACTTCCAAGGAGTACGCCGAGCTCGAGTGGCCGATCGACATCCTGATCGCCATCGTGTGGGTGTCCTACGCGATCGTGTTCTTTGGCACCATCGCCAAGCGCAAGATTTCGCACATCTACGTTGCCAACTGGTTCTTCGGCGCCTTCATCCTGACCGTTGCGCTGCTTCACATCGTCAACAGCGCCGCGATCCCGGTGTCGCTGACCAGCATGAAGTCCTACTCCGCCTACGCGGGCGTGCAGGACGCGATGGTGCAGTGGTGGTACGGCCACAACGCGGTGGGTTTCTTCCTGACCGCGGGCTTCCTGGGCATGATGTACTACTTCGTGCCGAAGCAGGCCGACCGTCCGGTGTATTCGTATCGCCTGTCCGTCGTCCACTTCTGGGCGCTGATCTTCACCTACATGTGGGCGGGTCCGCACCACCTGCACTACACCGCGCTGCCTGACTGGACCCAGTCCGTCGGCATGGTGTTCTCGCTGATCCTGCTGGCGCCGTCCTGGGGTGGCATGATCAACGGCATCATGACCCTGTCGGGGGCCTGGCATAAGCTGCGCACCGATCCGATCCTGAAGTTCCTGATCACCTCGCTGTCCTTTTATGGCATGTCGACCTTCGAGGGTCCGATGATGTCGGTGAAGACCGTGAATGCGCTGTCGCACTACACCGACTGGACCGTCGGCCACGTGCACTCCGGCGCGCTGGGCTGGGTGGCCATGATCTCGATCGGCTCGATCTACTTCCTGCTGCCGCGCCTGTACGGCAAGACCGAGATGTACAGCGTCAAGCTGATCAATGCCCACTTCTGGATCGCCACCATCGGCGTGGTGCTCTACATCGCTTCGATGTGGATTGCCGGCGTGATGCAGGGTCTGATGTGGCGCGCGACAAACCCGGACGGCACGCTGACCTACTCCTTCGTCGAGAGCGTGAAGGCCAGCTATCCGTTCTGGACTATCCGCTTCATCGGCGGCGCGCTGTTCCTCGGCGGCATGGTGATCATGTTCTACAACATGGTGAAGACCATCGCCGGCCAGAAGGCCTACGACGCTCCGGTGCTCGCCCCCGCAGCCGCCCACGCCTGATCGGAGAAAAAGAACATGGCTCAATCGAAACACGAAAAAGTCGAACGCAACGTATTCCTCATGATCGTTCTCACGCTCCTCACCGTGAGCGTGGGCGGTCTGGTGGAGATCGTGCCGCTCTTCTTCCAGCACTCGACCACCTCTCCGATCGGACCGGGCGGCAAGCAGTTGGACGTCAAGCCCTATGACCCCGTTCGACTGGTCGGCCGCGACATCTACATCCGCGAAGGTTGCTACAACTGCCACTCGCAGATGATCCGTCCGTTCCGCGCCGAGACCGAGCGCTATGGCCACTACTCGGTGGCGGGCGAGTCGATCTACGACCACCCGTTCCAGTGGGGCTCGAAGCGTACCGGTCCCGACCTGGCCCGCGTCGGCGGCCGCTACTCGGATGAGTGGCAGCGTGTTCACCTGCTGAACCCGCGTGACGTCGTTCCCGAGTCGAACATGCCTGCGTTCCCCTGGCTCGATCGTCCGGTCAAGGCCGACGACATCCAGGACAAGATGCGCGCGCTGAACAAGGTCGGCCTGCACAAGTACAGCGACGAGGAGATTGCCGCCGCGCCTGCCGCGCTGGAAGGGAAGACCGAGCTCGACGCCGTCGTTGCCTACCTGCAAGGGCTGGGCAAGGCGCTGCAGAACGTGAGGTAAGGAAGGAGACGCGTCGTGGATATCAACGATCTGAGAAGTCTGATCACCGTGCTGGGGCTGCTGTGTTTCCTGGGCATCTGTTACTGGGCATACAGCAAGCACTCGAAGGCGGGGTTCGATGAGGCGGCGCGTCTGCCCCTGACCGATGACGACGTGCCAGCCGCCGGCGGCTGGCAAGACAAAGAGGGAAAAGCAAATGGCTGACTTTATCAGCGGTTTCTGGAACATGTATGTGATGGTCCTCGTGGCCCTCTCCATCCTGTTCTGTGTGTTCGTGCTGGTGTCGAACATGACCAAGCGCGAGAAGGGGCCGGTCGAGCTGCACGGCCACGTGTGGGACGAGACGCTCGCCGAGTACAACAACCCGCTGCCGCGCTGGTGGATGTACCTGTTCTGGATCACCATCGTGTTCGCGATCGTGTATCTGGCCATCTACCCCGGTTTCGGTAACAAGAACGAGCACCGCGGTCAGTGGAGCCAGTACGAAGCCGAAATGAAGGCCGCCGACGAGAAGTACGGCCCGATCTTCGCCAAGTACCGGGAGATGGACCTGATGGCGGTTGCCGCCGACCCGGAAGCGAATGCGATGGGCCAGCGCATGTTCCTGACCTACTGCGCGCAGTGCCACGGCTCGGCGGCCCAGGGTGCGAAGAGCTTCCCGAACCTGACCGACAACGAGTGGCTGTGGGGTGGCGAGCCTGATGCCATCAAGACCACGATCATCGGCGGTCGCATGGGTGTGATGCCGCCGTTCGGCCCGGCGCTGGGCGGTGAAGGCGTCAAGGACGTCGCGAACTACGTTCGTTCGCTGTCGGGCCTGGCGCATGACTCGCTGCGTGCGCAGCGTGGCGCCGACCTGTTCGCGACGAACTGCGTGGCCTGCCACGGTGCCGACGGCAAGGGCAACCCGATGCTGGGCGCGCCGGACCTGACGAACAAGTCCTGGCTGTATGGTTCGTCCGAAGCCGTGATCATCGAGACGGTCACCAACGGTCGCAACAACCAGATGCCGGCCTTTGGCGAGTTCCTCGGTGAGGACAAGGTGCATCTGCTGGCGGCCTACGTGCTGAGCCTGAGCAAGAAGTAATGTAGTACTGCAGTTCCAACCCGGGGGGAGGGGGTCCCCCCGGGGTCTTCAATAAGAATAAAAACAATAATTCATCGGTAAATGACCATGAACAGCCCGTCCCCACAGCCGCAGCAAGCGGCCAAACCGAATTCCCCCCAATCTGCCGACACCCTTTACGAGTCGCGCAAGAAGCTCTACGTCCGTGCCGTCACTGGCGTGTTCGCAAACTGGCGCTGGGCGCTGGTGTGGATCACGCAGATCATCTTCTACGGCTTGCCATGGCTGTCGTGGAACGACCGGCAGGCCGTCCTGCTGCATCTCACCGAACGCAAGTTCTACATTTTTGGCTGGGTATTCTGGCCGCAGGATGTGTTCTTCCTCGCAATCCTGCTGATCATCTCGGCCTACGCGCTGTTCTTCTTCACTGCGATAGCCGGTCGCCTGTGGTGTGGCTACGCCTGTCCGCAGACGGTTTACACCGAGATCTTCATGTGGATAGAACAGAAGATCGAAGGCGACCACATCAAGCGCCAGAAGCGCGACCAAGGGCCGATGAGTGGCGAAAAGCTGCTGCGCCGCGGCGCGAAGTTCCTTGTCTGGGGCCTGGTGGCCTTGTGGACCGGCTTCACCTTCGTTGCCTACTTCTCGCCGCTCCACGAACTGCTGCAATCCGTGCCCACCTTCGGCTTCGGGCCGTGGGAGCTGTTCTGGATCCTGTTCTACGGCGCTTTCACCTTCCTGTTTGCCGGCGTGATGCGCGAGCAGGTGTGCAAGTACATGTGCCCCTACGCCCGCTTCCAGGCGGTGATGTTCGACCCGGACACGCTGGTCATCACCTACGACGAGGAGCGCGGTGAGCCGCGCGGCACCCGCAAGAAGGGGATCGATCCGCGCACGGTGAGCAAGGGCGACTGTATCGACTGCGGCATTTGCGTGCAGGTCTGTCCGACCGGCATCGACATCCGCAACGGCTTGCAGTACGAATGCATCGGCTGTGCCGCGTGCATCGACGCCTGCGACCAGGTGATGGACAAGATGAATTACCCGCGCGGGCTGATCCGGTACACGACCGAGAACGCGCTGAAGAAGCACTGGGGCAGCAAGGAGATCCTCGGCCACGTGCTGCGTCCGCGCACACTGATCTACGGCACGATCCTCGTGGCGATCAGCCTCGCCTTCGTCTGGGGGTTGGCGACCCGCGATCCGCTGCGCGTCGACGTGATTCGCGACCGCGCTTCGCTGGCGCGCGAGGTGGAGGATGGTCAGATCGAGAACGTCTATCGTCTGCAGGTCATGAACATGACCGAGGCGCCGCGTGCGTTCCGCTTCGAGGTGTCCGGCCTGCCGGGCGTGAAGATCGGCGGCGAGCAGCGGGTCGAGGTGGCCCCTGCCGCAACGCAGGCCGTGACCCTGCAGGTACTGGTACCCTACGATGCGGGCAAGCCGGGGTCCAACCCGATCCACTTTCAGGTCACGGCAGAGGACGACCCGTCCCTGACCGTGCGTGAAGAAACCACTTTCCTGTTGCCGCGCTGACGTGAGTACGACATTGACTGAAAAGCACCCCTCGCCCTGGTATCGCCAGGGCTGGCCTTGGTTTCTGATTGCACTGCCTGCAACGGCTGTCGTTGCCGGGATCATCACGCTGATCATCGCGGCACGCACCTTTGACGGCATGGTGGTCGACGACTACTACAAGGAAGGTCGCGCAATCGTGCAGACGCTCGACCGCGTTGAGCGCGCCAGTACGCTTGGGCTGGTGGCTGACCTCAAAGTACGCAGCGAGTCGGTGCGCATCGAACTCAGCGCTCTGCACGCTGATGATTTGCCCGAGCGTGCGATCCTGACCGTCATCCATCCGACGCGCGATGGTCAGGACCAGGAGATCATCATGACCGGCTCAGGCGGCGTGTATGAAGGCAGGCTTGCGCCGCTGAGTACCGGTCGCTGGCTGTTCCAACTAGAAGACGAGTCCCGCAGCTGGAGAATGAACGGGGCCGCATACCTCCCGACAGAGACGGAAATCCGGATTGACCCATCAAGTTCCTAACCTGTCTGTTTAAACCTGGAGGTGTACCATGGCCTGGGATCTTCTGATCAGTAGCGATATCGGTCTGCTCAGCCTGTTCACGATCGGCTTCATTCTCGTGATGGCGGTCTATCTCGTGCGCTTTGCCAAGCGGCATATCGCCGAGGACGAGCAGAAGGCGAAACTGGGACAGTAAGCGCACAGTTTCGAGGTTCACGGTTTAGGAGAAGCGCGATGCTGAAATGGATACAGGTGCTGTGGCCGTCTTTCCTGGTGGCTGCGGTGGCAGAGGCGATCTTCTTTACCGTGATCGACCCGCAGGAGTTGTACCTTTTCGGTCAACCGGTTCACTACGGGCCGCTGGCGACGTACTCGATCGGATTTCTCGGGTTCTGGTTGGTGTGTGCGGCCTCCAGCCTGAGTACGGTCTTCCTGCAACGCGGTGCCGACGAACTCAATCGTCGGCATTGATGCGAACCAAAGCAAAACGGCCCTTGCGGGCCGTTTTGCTTTCTTGGGGCGCTTCTCAGCGATAGACCAGCACGGGGGTCTTGCTGTGGGTCAGCACTTTCTGCGTCTCGCTGCCGAGCAGCAGCCCGGCGATACCGCGGCGGCCGTGCGAAGCCATGAAGATGAGGTCGCAACCGTGACGGTCGGCGGCGTCGATGATGGCTTCGTACGGGACTTCATTCACGACGGTGTCGGTTGCCGCCACCACGCCTTCGGCATCCGCGACGGCCTTGGCCTTGGCGAGGATCCCCTGCGCTTCGGCAGCGGCCGACTTGGCGAACTGCTCGGGCGTGGTGGGGTCGATCAGTGCACCCTCGCCGTAGATCGGCATCGGGAAATCGGGCTGGGCATAGAAGAAGGTGATGCGCGCCCCAGCTTCGCGCGCGAAGGTGACGGCGCGGGACACCGTGCCTTCCGACAGGCTGGAGCCGTCGGTCGGAACGAGAATATGTTTGAACATGGCGGAGAGTCTCCTGTCGGTTGTTACGGAACTGATTATAGCGACCTGATGGTCATCATCCGGCTTGATAAGGGTCAAACGTGCGCTTGCTTGAGGGGCGCATAGTTTGAAACAGGGAGGTGAGCGCGGTGAAACTCAGTTTTTTCGGTGCGGCAGGTGAGGTGACCGGTTCCTGTCTGCGCGTTGATCACGCGCAGGGAGCCTTTCTTGTGGATTGCGGCCTGTTCCAGGGCGGGCGGCACGCCGATGTCAAGAATCGGCAGGCGCTCGACTTCGATCTGAAGCGGATCGACTTCGTGTTGCTGACACATGCCCATCTCGACCACAGCGGCCTCATCCCCAGGCTCGTTGCGCTCGGCTACAAGGGGCCGGTCTATGCGACGCCGGCGACGGTGGACCTGCTCGGCATCATGCTGATGGATGCCGCGCACATTCAGGAGAAGGAGGCTGAGTGGGCCCTGCGCCATGCGCGCAACCGGCAGGCACGTCATCGCGTCGAGATGACGCCGCTGTACACGGTCGAGCAGGCCCGTGTCAGCCTGGGCCGGCTGAAGGCGGTGCCTTACGAGACGGACTGCCGCCCCGGAGCCGGTGTGAGCTTCCGCTTCCGCGAGGCTGGCCACATCCTCGGCTCGGCGATCATCGCGCTGGATGTGGGCGAGGGTGCCGCCGCGCGCCGACTCGTGGTGTCCGGTGACCTTGGACAACCGATGCGCCCGGTGCTGCGCGACCCGGTCTACGTCGAGCGCGCCGACGTGCTGTGTGTGGAGTCGACCTACGGCAACCGCGCGCACCGATCCTTCGATGCCACGCTCGATGAACTGGCGGACGCCATCAACCAGACGCTCGTCGGACGAGGTGGCAACGTCATCATTCCCGCGTTCGCGGTCGGTCGTACGCAGGAGATTCTGTTCGTGTTGGCCGATCTGGTGCGTGCAGGTCGGGTCGGGCCATTGAAGGTCGTAGTCGACTCGCCGATGGCCTCCGCCGTGACCGAGTTGACCGTCCGACACCGCGATCTGTGGGACGAGGAAACGCGCAAGCTCTTCGCCTGGTCGCAGGGCAACGGAGCAAGGTTCGATGTCCGTTTTGTGCAGGACGTCGAGGAGTCGATGGCTCTCAACAATGTCAGGGGCGGACTCGTGATCATCTCGGCGAGCGGCATGTGCGACGCTGGCCGCGTCCGCCATCACCTGCGCTACAACCTCGGGCGCAGCGAGTGCTCGGTCATCATCGCGGGTTTCCAGGCGGCTGGCACCCTCGGGCGCCGGTTGGTCGATGGTGCGCGGCAGATCAGCCTGTTCGGCGAGCGGATTCCCGTCCGGGCGCGGATTCATACCATCGGTGGCCTGTCCGCCCATGCCGACCAGCCGGCGCTGCTCGACTGGATGGCACACATCAAGCAGCCGCCGAAACGGACCTTCGTCGTGCATGGCGAGCCGCTGGGCGCGATGGCGCTCGCCGACGCGATCCATGCCAGGCTGGGTTGGCCTGCGCCAGTGATGCCCGATCCGGGCTTGAGCTACACGATGCCGTGACGCAAGGAGAAGAACATGGCCAGCGAGAACAAGCAGTCGTCCTCCCCGGGCGGGCGGCGTAGCCAGCCTCGAGCGGGGGCGCCGAACGGGCCGGAGATGGTGCGCAGCTTCCACCGATTGCGCGAGAGTGTCGTCGACGCGGTCGATCCGCTCGGCATGACGGCGCCGATCGTGCATGCACAGCTGGCCTGGCTTGCGCATCCGCAGGAGCTCGCCGAGCGCGCGGTGCGCCTGTCGAGCGATCTGTGGCGATTGCAGTGGCACACCTGGGACCGGATGCTGGGCGTGGCCAGCCCGGATCCGATTGCGCCCAACGCGGACGACGCGCGCTTCGCCGACCCCGTGTGGACGGAGTCGCCGACCTGGGACCTGATGAAGGAGTGGTACCTCGCCTTCACCCATCACACCCAGGACATGCTGTACGACACCCCCGCACTCTCCGGCAAGGAGCGGCGTCGTGCCGCCTTCTGGTGGCGGAAGTGGCTCAATGCGGTGGCGCCTACCAACTACCTGCTCACCAACCCGGTTGCAATGCGCAAGGCGATGGAGACGCGGGGTGACAGTCTCGTGCGGGGCTTCCGCAATTTCCTCGACGACCTGCAGGCTGGCAATGTCCGCATGACCGACCCCGGCGATTTCAAGGTCGGCGAGAACCTAGCCACCACACCGGGCGCGGTCGTGTTCCGTAACCGCCTGCTCGAAGTCATCCACTACGCGCCGACCCAGCCGCGTGTGCATGCCGAACCCGTGGTCATCGTCACGCCGTGGATCAACAAGTTCTATGTGCTCGACCTCGTGCCGAAGAAGAGCATGATCCGCTTCCTGCTCGATCAGGGGCTCGACGTGTTCATCACCAGCTGGAAAAACCCGGATGCATCGATGCGGGACGTCGGCTTCGACGACTACCTGCTGGAAGGCGTCGACACGATCGTGCGCGTGGCGCGCGAGTTCAGCGGAGCAGCGCGCGTGCATGCGGTCGGCTACTGCATCGGCGGCACGGCGCTGGCGATGTACATGGCGTGGGCGAACCGCCACTACGCGGCGGATGCCATGCCGGTCGCCGACTGGACGCTGTTCACGACGCTGGTCGACTTTCACAAACCAGGCGACATCGAAGTCTTCATCGACGAGGGCAGCATCGACTACCTGTGCGACCGCATGGAGCGCAAGGGCTACCTGGACGGTGGTGAAATGGCCGCTTCATTCAGGCTGTTGCGTTCCAACAGCCTGATCTGGCACTACGTCGTGCATGGCTGGCTGTACGGCGACTCGCCGCCACCGTTCGACGTGCTGTACTGGAACATGGACACCACGCGCATGCCGTATGCCATGCACGCGTGGTACCTGCGCGAGCTCTACCTGCATAACCGCCTCATCCAGACCAATGCCCTGCAGGTCGCGGGCGAGGCGCTCGACCTATCGACGATCCGCCAGCCTCTGTATGCGGTGTCCGCCGAGGACGATCACATCGCACCTTGGCGCCAGACCTTCGCCGTCAACAACCACGTGGTGGGCAACAAGCGCTTTGTGCTGTCGAGCTCCGGGCACATCCTCGGCATCGTCAACCCCATCGTGCATCCGCCGAAGCGACGCTACTGGGTTGCCGATGCGCAGCGGTCGGATACGACCGACTCGTGGCGCCGGCGTGCGGAGGAGCATGCCGGCAGCTGGTGGGAGGACTGGATGCGTTGGCTCAAGCCCCGCGCCGGGGAAGAGGTCGAGGCACGCCCGGCTGCCAGCAAACGCTTCCCGGCCCTGTGTGCGGCACCGGGCAGCTACGTGCGCGAAAAATAGGCGCGGGCCTCAGGCCTGGTAACGGGCGAGGCGGGCAGGGTCGTGCAGCGTGATGCGCTTGCCCTGCACACTGATCAGGCCGGACTCGCTGAGGTCGTGGAAGATGCGCGACAGGGTCTCGGGCGTCAGGTTCAGCCGCGAGGCGATTACCTGCTTGCTGGTCGGCAGCGCGATCTCGCACGGCGTGTCGCTGTCCGCCACCTGAAGCAGGTAGCCGATCACACGCTGGATGCTCGAGCGTAGCGAGTAGGTTTCCACGTCCTGGATCAGCCCGTGCAGGCGGATCGCCATGCCCGCCAGCAGCTTGTGCGCGAAGGTGGAGTCCTGGTCGATCAGTTCGGTGACCACGGCCTGGCCGACGTGGATCAGCACGGTCTCGGTCAGCGCCTCGGCGAAGACCGGGTACGGCTTGTTCATGAACATCACCGCCTCGCCGAAGCTCTGCATCGGTCCGATGATCTCCACGACCTTCTCGGTGCCCTGGGGCGACGAGAACGCAAGCTTGACCTGACCGGACACGACGAAGTAAAAGCCATGCGGCTGGTCGCCGCGCTGGAACAGCACTTCGCCACGCACGATGTGGCGGTCGCGTGTGTAGCGACCGACAAGCTCGAGGTCGGTATCCGAGAGCTCGCTGAACAGGGGAATGCGCTTGAGCAGCGCCGGGATGTCAAGGGAAGTGTGGGTCATGTCCGCGCGTTCCTGAGTGGGAAGCAGTCTCGTTATCGACGGCAATTCTAATCGACCCGGGGCGAAGCGCGGCGTGCGCGATGCCGGCCCGGGAGGGAGAACGCATGTATTTCGCAGTCAAGCACCTTCATGTCACCTGCGTTGTGCTCAGTGCCATGGGTTTCCTGTTGCGCGGCTTCTGGATGATGACGGGCAGTCCGCGCCTGAAGAGCCTGCCGGCACGTGTGCTGCCGCACATCATCGACAGCACCTTGTTGCTGAGCGCCATCGCACTGGCGGTCATGATCCGGCAGTACCCCTTCGAGGCCGGGTGGGTGACGGCCAAGGTGTTCGGCCTGATTGCCTACATCCTGCTCGGCACGGTTGCGCTGAAGCGCGGCAAGACGCAGGGGATCCGTCTCGGTGCGTTCGCCGCTGCGCTGCTGGTGTATGCGTGGATCGTCTCCGTGGCGCTGACCAAGAACGTTGCGGGCTACCTGGCGGTGGCCGGTTGACCTGTGCTGCGGGCCTTAGCGCCCGCTGCCGGCAGTCTGGTGCTGGATCAGCTTGCGCAGGCCCGCGGTGTCCAGCAGGCGGATGTGTTTCTGCTGTACGGCGATCAGGCCTTCTTCCTGGAAGCGCGAGAAGGCGCGCGAAACGGTCTCGAGCTTGAGCCCGAGGTAGGAGCCGATTTCCTCGCGCGTCATGCGCAGGTGGAATTCGGCCGCCGAGAAGCCGCGAGCGGTGAAGCGCTGCGACATGTTCAGCAGGAAGGCCGCCAGGCGCTCTTCGGCGCGCATCGAGCCGAGCAGCATCATGACGCCGTGATCGCGCACGATCTCGCGGCTCATCACCTTGTGGAACTGGTGCTGCAGGCCCTCGACCTCGTGCGACAGTTCCTCGAGCTTGGCGTATGGGATGACGCACACCTCGCTGTCTTCGAGCGCGATGGCGTTGCAGCTGTGGGTTTCGGTACTGATGCCGTCCAGGCCGAGGATCTCGCCGGTCATCTGGAAACCGGTGACCTGGTCGCGACCGTCCTCCAGCAGCACGTCGGTCTTGAAGGAGCCAGCGCGGATGGCGTAGATCGCCTCGAACGGATCGCCGGCGCGGTAGAGGTTTTGCTGGCGCTTGACCTTGCGCCGTGCGCCGACCAGTTCATCCAGCCGGCTCAGTTCGCTGTCGGACATGCCGAAGGGCAGGCACAGCTCAACGAGATTACACTGCGAACAGGCGGTCTTGAGCCCGCTCACGGTAATTGGCACGCTTGCCCTCATCTGCACGATAATCCCGTCATCCCGACTCACAGAGTCCCAAACGCGGTTTAACAGTGTCTCCGGCCGACATCACCATGGCCGTTGATCCACGTCAACCAAAAATTTGCGCTGGTCTGCCATTGTTCGGCACACACAGTAGCAGCAAGATCATGACCGAACAGAACGAACTCATCTTCGATCCGCAGCTGATCCGTCGATTCGACATCAACGGACCGCGGTATACCTCTTACCCGACCGCGGATCGCTTTGTCGAGGCGTTCAATGCTGACGCGCTCAAGCACTGGCTCGCCAAAAGGGCCATCGGCGGCGTCAGCAAACCGCTCTCATTATACTTCCACATCCCTTTTTGTAACACGATCTGTTACTACTGCGCCTGCAACAAGATCATCACCAAGGATCATGGGCGATCGGCCAAGTATCTGAAATACCTGGCAAAAGAGATCGCGATGCAGGCCGCCTGTCTTGAAGGCAGCCGTCAGGTAACACAGTTGCACCTGGGTGGCGGCACGCCAACCTTCCTTTCGCATGACGAAATGCGGGAGCTGATGGCCTCGGTGCGCGAGCACTTCACACTGGTGCCCAACGGCGAATACTCGATCGAGGTCGACCCGCGCAAGGTCGATTTCGATACCGTCAAGCTGCTCGCCGAACTCGGCTTCAACCGCATGAGCGTCGGCGTTCAGGATTTCGCCGAGGACGTGCAGCAGGCGGTCAACCGCATCCAGAGCTTCGACGAGACCAAGCTCGTCATCGACGCCGCGCGCGCCAACGGATTCAAGTCGGTGAGCATGGACCTGATCTACGGCCTGCCCAAGCAGAACGTCATCAGCTTCAACCGTACGCTCGAACAGGTGCTCGAGATCTCGCCGGACCGCATCTCGCTCTATAGCTACGCGCACCTGCCCGGTCTGTTCAAGCCGCAACGCCGCATCTTCATGAGCGACATGCCGACGCCGGACACCAAGCTGCAGTTGCTGCAGCTCGGCATCCGCCGCCTGACCGAGGCAGGCTACGTCTATATCGGCATGGACCACTTCGCCAAGCCCAACGACGAGCTCACCATCGCCCAGCGCCAGGGGCGTCTGCACCGCAACTTCCAGGGCTACTCGACACAGGCCGAGTGCGACCTGCTGGCCTTCGGCGTGTCGGCCATCGGCAAGATCGGCCCGGTGTATGCGCAGAACGTGAAGACGCTGGACGAGTACTACGATGCGCTCGACCGTGACGAGCTGCCGGTGCTGCGCGGCATCGAGCTGACCGCCGACGACCTGTTGCGGCGCGCGATCATCCAGGCGCTGATGTGCCATTTCGAGCTGTCGATGCAATCGATCGAGATCGCGCACCTGATCAACTTCCGTGAGTACTTCGCCGAGGAACTGGCTGACCTCAAGGAGATGGAGAAGGCCGGCCTGGTCAAGATCGACGGTGACTGGATCAGCGTGCAGCCGGGTGGGCGGCTGCTGGTGCGCGGCATCGCGATGGTGTTCGACCGCTACCTTCGCGCCGACCGCGAGCGTGCGCGCTACTCGCGCGTAATCTGACCGGCCCGATGCGGTTGTGGCAGTGCAGCGTAGAATGAGGCCTCGCACTCGTAGCGGGGCCTTCTCATCTCATGCCTGAAACCGGTTATCTCGCCGTCTTCCTGATCGGCCTGCTGGGCGGCACGCACTGCGTGTCGATGTGCGGCGGCATTGTCGGCGCGCTCACGGTGCAGGTGCAGACGCCCGGCAGCAAGCCGCAATGGCCGCTGCACCTGGCCTACAACCTTGGCCGCATCACCACCTACACCGCGCTTGGCGGTCTCGTTGGCGCACTCGGCTCGGTGGGCATGCTGTACGACGGCATGCTGCCGGTGCAGATGACGCTTTACGTGCTCGCGAACCTGATGCTGGTCGCGCTCGGGCTCTACCTCACTGGCTTTACCCGCCTGCTGGCGCCGGTCGAGCGTGCCGGGCACGTGATCTGGCGCCGCATCCAGCCGGCCACGCGGCGCTTCCTGCCGGCGCGCTCGGTCAAGCAGGCACTGCCGCTCGGACTCCTGTGGGGCTTCATTCCCTGCGGGCTGACCTATTCGATCCTCGCCACGGCGCTGGTCACCGGTTCCGGTGCGCGCGGCGCCGGGCTGATGCTCGCCTTCGGCCTCGGCACGCTGCCCAACCTCTTGTTGGCAGGCATGCTGTTCAAGCGCTTCCGCGATTTCACCCGCAACCCCAAGGTGCGCTTTGCCTCCGGCCTGCTGGTGCTGGGCTTCGGCATGTTCGGGCTCTATCACGCGCCCACGCTGGGCGGTGACCTGTGGAGCGGCGTGGTCTGCGTGACCTGAGCGGCTCAGCCGCCTGACAGCGCGCGCAGGATCGGGCAGGGCGCACCGGCCTGCGTGTCGTGGCAGCAGCGCACGAGTTCGGCCAGTGCGCCGCGCATATCCTGAAGCTGGCGAATGCGGGCGTCGATCAGCTCGATCTTTGCCTGCGCCGTTTCGCGCGCACGCTCGCGGTCGGTGTCTTCGTTGAGGGCGAGCAGGCTATCGATCTCTTCCAGCGAGAAACCAAGCTGCTGCGCGCGGCGGATCGCCTTCAGTCGCGCGAGTTCGGCCTGTCCGTACCGCCGGTAGCTGCCATGGCCGCGTTCCGGCGCGTGCAGGAGGCCGCGGCGCTGGTAGTAGCGGATGGTCTCGATGCTGACCTCCGCCTCGCGCGCCAGCGCACCGATGGTGAATGTCCGTTCGATTTGCGTGTCCACGGGTTGACTCCGTACCTTGGTACGGGGTTTAGACTGCCGTCTGTCGAACGTTTGCGCAATACCCGAAACCATGTCCCAGGCTACGCTGAACACGCCGCCCGAAGCCTCCGGCGCGGTGGCAACCGAATCTCTTGAACTGGCCATCGGCGGCATGACCTGCGCTGCCTGCTCGACGCGGCTGGAGAAGGTGCTGAACCGTCTGCCGGGCGTGCAGGCGAGCGTCAATCTGGCCACCGAGCGCGCCACGTTGCGCTTCGCGCCCGGCGCGCTGACGCTGGCGCAGGCCACGGCCGCGGTCGAACGCGCGGGTTTCCAGGCCAGCGACGCGCGCCAGCTGGCGCGTGAGGCCGAGCGCGCCCGCCACCAGGCCGAGTGGCGGGTGGAACTGCGCCACTTCTGGATCGCGGCGGTGCTGAGCCTGCCGCTGGCGGCGCAGATGCCGGCGATGTTCGGCCTGTGGCCCGGCGGCGAGGTGCATCACGATCTGGTGCCGCGCTGGCTGCAACTGCTGCTGGCGACGCCGGTGCAGTTCTGGATCGGCGCCCGCTTCTATCGCGGCGCCTGGGCCTCGCTGCGCGGCGGCGGCGCCAACATGGACGTGCTGGTCGCGCTCGGCACCTCGATGGCCTACTTCTACAGCCTTGTTGTCACGCTGGCCAACCGCCACGACCTGCATGTGTATTTCGAGGCCTCGGCGATGATCATCACGCTGGTGCTGCTCGGCAAGCTGATGGAGGCGCGCGCCAAGGCCCGCACCACGGCCGCGCTCGATGCGCTGCTGCGCTTGCAGCCGAAGATGGCGCTTGTCGAGCGCGACGGCGAGCTCGTCGAGGTGCCCGTCGAGTCGCTGCAACCGGGCGATCTGTTCGTGCTGCGTCCGGGCGATGCGGTGCCGGTCGATGGTGTCGTCGAGCAGGGCGAGTCGGCGGTCAACGAGGCGATGCTGACCGGCGAGAGCCTGCCGATCGACAAGCAGGCGGGCGATACGGTGTTCGCGGCCACTCTCAATGGCAACGGCCTGCTGCGCTGCCGTGCCACCGGCGTCGGGGCGCAGACGCTGCTGGCGGGTATCATCCGCCTGGTCGAGCAGGCGCAGGGCTCGAAGGCGCCGGTGCAGCGCCTGGCCGATCGCATCGCGGCGGTGTTCGTGCCGGTCGTGGTCGCCATCGCACTGCTGACCTTCGCCGGCTGGTGGCTGGCGAGCGGCGACTTCCAGCAGGCGCTGATCAACGCCGTGGCGGTGCTGGTCATCGCCTGCCCGTGCGCGCTGGGGCTGGCGACGCCGACGGCGATCATGGTCGGCACCGGCCAGGGCGCGCGAGCCGGCATGCTGGTGAAGAACGCAGAGGCGCTGGAACTGGCCGAGCGTATCGGCGTGCTGGCGGTGGACAAGACCGGTACCTTGACCGAAGGCCTGCCGGCCGTCACCGACGTGGTGCCGGCGGCCGACTGGACGCGCGAGCGCCTGCTGGCGGTGGCCGCTGCGCTCGAGCAGGGCAGCGGCCATCCCATTGCGACCGCCATCGTGGCCGCCGCCTGTGCCGACGCGATCGATCTGCCGGCGACCGAGGCGGTCAACGCCGTCGGCGGCATGGGCATCGAGGGGCGGATCCGGGGCGAAGCAGGTGTGCAGGCAGTGCTGCTCGGTTCGCCGCGTTTCCTGCTGGAGCGGGGCATCGGTCTGGCGGAGGCGGTCAGCGATGATCTCGCCGCCGCGGGCAAGACCTTGGTTGCGGTGGCGGTTGACGGCGTCTTCGCCGGACTCATCGGCGTGGCCGACCGGGTGCGCGAGGACTCGGCGGCGGCCGTTGCGCGGCTGCAGGCCAAGGGCGTACGTGTGGTGATGCTCACCGGCGACCATCCGGCCACGGCCGAAGCCATCGCCCGCCACACCGGGATCACCGACTGGCGTGCCGGCGTGCTGCCGGGCGACAAGGCCGCGGCGGTCGAGGCCTTGCGCCAGGCGGGGGACGACAAGCCGCTACGCGTGGGCATGGCGGGCGACGGCATCAACGATGCGCCGGCGCTCGCCGCGGCCGACGTCTCCTTCGCCATCGGCGTCGGTGCCGACGTCGCCGTGGAAGCGGCCGACATCACGCTGGTGCGCAACAGCCTGCATGGCGTGGCGGACGCGATTGACCTGTCGCGCGCAACGCTGTCCAAGATCCGCCAGAACCTGTTCTTCGCCTTCATCTACAACGTGCTCGGCATCCCGCTCGCGGCGGCCGGCATGCTGAACCCGGTGATCGCCGGTGCGGCGATGGCGATGAGCTCGGTGTCGGTCGTCAGTAATTCGCTGCTCCTGCGCCGGTGGCGCGCGGGGCGCTAGACAATCCCTTTTTCGCCAAGGAGTGATACGCAAATGAATGAAGTGACGATCAAGGTCGAAGGCATGAGCTGTGGCGGCTGCGTGAAGAACGTGACCGGTGTGCTGAAGGCGCTGCCCGGCGTGGCGGACGCGCAAGTGTCGCTGGCCGAGGCTTCGGCGACGGTTCGGTACGATCCGGCAAAGGTATCGGTGGCGGCGCTGCGCGAGGCCGTCGAGAACGCCGGCTTCGACTCCCCCGCCTGAGATTGGCCGCAGCGTGCAGGGGGCAATGATGCAGTGCAAGACATTGCGGTTTCCCCCTATAATCCGCGCACATTTTCCACGGGAGGGAACCATGGGTTTTGATCTGGTCAGCGCCGGCAAGGACGTGCCGAACGACATCAACGTCATCATCGAGATCTCCGCTCAGGGCGATCCGATCAAGTTCGAAGTGGACAAGGACAGCGGCGCCGTGTTCGTCGACCGCTTCATGGGCACCTCGATGCGTTACCCGCTGAACTACGGCTACGTGCCGCACACCATCGCCGGTGACGGCGATCCGGTGGACGTGCTGGTCGTCACCCCCTTCCCGCTGGCGCCGGGCGTCGTCATCCGCTGCCGCCCGGTCGGCGTGCTGAAGATGGAAGACGACGGCGGCGTCGACGCCAAGGTCGTGGCCGTGCCGGTGTCGAAGCTGACCCCGCTGTACGACAAGGTCCAGACCACCGACGACCTGCCCGAGTTGCTGATGAAGCAGACCGTGCACTTCTTCGAGCACTACAAGGATCTCGAGCCGGGCAAGTGGGTCAAGGTCCTGGGCTGGGGTACCGTCGAGGACGCCAAGGCCGAGATCGTCAACGGCCTGGCTGCCGCCAAGAAGTGATCCGGATCGGATGATCCGCTCGTGGCGCCGGCAAGGGCGCCATGGAAGCCGGGAAACCGCGGAATGCTCCGCGGTTTTTTTTCGTCCGCGCGCGGCGCAGGTCTTTCCGCCGGGCGTGGCCGATCTACACTGGAAACGAACGCGCGCCGATTCGTTTCATTGCCTGCGCAAGGCCTATGCAGGGCGCGTACATCTGCTCACCGGGTGTCGCAACATGCGGATCCAGAGCCTCGCCGTGGAAGCGGCGCTTCGCAGCCTGAACTCCACGCCCGGCGGCCTGACGGCCACGGAGGCGGCCCGTCGGCTGCTGGAGTACGGGCCGAACCGGGTCGAGCGGGTTGCCGCTGCACCCCTGCTGCACCGCCTGGGGCGGGAGTTCACCCATTTCTTCGCACTCGTACTGTGGGCGGCTGCCGTGCTCGCCCTCAGCGCGGAATACTTCCAGCCGGGCGAAGGCATGGGGCGCCTTGGCATCGCGATCGTGGGCGTGATCGTGGTCAATGGGCTGTTCTCCTTCTGGCAGGAGTACAAGGCCGAGCGCGCGCTTGCCGCGCTGCGACAGTTGCTGCCGCCCAAGGTGACGGTGTGGCGGGATGGAGCAGCGACGCAACGGGCTGCCGACCTTCTGGTGCCGGGCGATGTCGTCTCGCTCGACGAGGGTGACCTGGTGCCGGCCGACTGCCGTGTCATCGATTCGCTCGGGCTGCGGGTGAATACCGCCACGGTCACCGGCGAGTCGCGTCCGCGGGCTTGCGAGGCCGCCCCCAGCCAGGAAGAGTCGCCCCTGTTCGCGCGCAACCTGCTGCTTGCGGGCACGGCGGTTGTATCCGGGCAGGGACGGGCGGTGGTGTTCGCCACCGGCATGCGTACCGAGTTCGGCCGCATCGCCCACCTGACGCAGTCGGCCGGGGAGGCGGTGTCGCCCCTGCAGCGGGAGATCGTCCGCCTGTCGCGCCTGGTCGCCGTGCTCGCATGCGGTCTTGGGGTGCTGTTCTTCTCCATCGGTCATGCGCTGGGGATGCCGTTCTGGGCGAACCTGCTGTTCGCGATCGGCATCATCGTGGCCAATGTGCCCGAAGGCCTGGCACCCACGGTGACGCTGGCGCTGGCCATGGCCACGCAGCGCATGGCGCGGCGCAATGCCTTGGTCCGGCATCTGCCGGCGGTCGAGGCGCTGGGCGCCGCTACCGTGATCTGCTGCGACAAGACCGGCACGCTGACGCAGAACCGCATGGCGGTGCGGCGGGTGTGGGTGGCCGGTGCGCTGCATGCGGCTGATGCCTTGCCGTCGACACCGATGGCCCGCGAGGCGCTGCAGGCGCTTGGAAGCAATGCGGCCATCTGCCACAACCTGGCGCCGAACGTGTCGGGCGGGGAGGCACAGGGCGACCCGATGGAGGTCGCGCTGGCCGCATTCGGAGGGACGATCGTGGGTCGGGGGGAGTTGATGCATCGCATCGACGAGATTCCCTTCGATAGCGATCGCAAGCGCATGTCGGTGATCTGCGACAGCCATGAGGGGGCAAGACTGTTCTGCAAGGGGGCGCCGGAGACGGTAATGCCCTGCTGCAATCGGGCGATGACCGCGCAGGGCGTGGTCGAGCTCGACGATGCCTTGCGCACGCGGCTGCTGGCCGCGCTGGAGGCGATGACCGACGCTGGACTGCGGGTGCTCGCCTTCGCCCATCGTAGTCTGCGTAGCGGAACAGGGTGGGCGGCGCGGGACGAGTCGGGACTCGTGCTCAGCGGCCTGATCGGACTCGAGGATCCGCCGCGCCCGCAGGTGCCCGCGGCGATCGCGCGCTGCGCCGACGCGGGGATCCGCGTCATCATGATCACTGGCGACCATTCGCACACGGCGCTGGCGATCGCGCGCGAGATCGGCCTGGTGAAGAGCGGGGCGCCGGCAGTGGTCAGCGGCGACAGCCTGCGGCGAATGTCCGAGACGCAGCTGCAGATCGCGCTCGATGCGCGCGAGATCCTGTTCGCGCGCGTGGCGGCCGAGCAGAAGATGCGCATCGTCGAGGCGCTGCAGCGCAAGGGCGAGGTCGTGGCCGTCACCGGTGATGGCGTCAATGACGCCCCCGCGCTCAAGGTCGCCGACATCGGCATCGCGATGGGCCGCACGGGCACGGATGTCGCCAAGGCGGCGGCCGACGTCGTGCTGCTCGACGACAACTTTTCCACCATTGTCGATGCGATCGAGGAGGGGCGGGCGGTGTTCGACAACATCCGCAAGTTCCTGACCTACATCCTCAGTTCGAACATCCCCGAGATCGTCCCCTACCTGGCCTACGTGCTGTTCCGCATTCCCCTGCCGCTGACGATCATCCAGATCCTTGCCGTCGACCTCGGCACCGACATCTTGCCGGCACTGGCACTGGGAGCGGAGAAGCCGGATCCGGACGTAATGCGCCGGCCACCACGACCACGCGGCGAACACCTGCTCTCCTGGGGGCTGCTCGCGCGGGCCTATCTGTTCCTCGGCCTGTTCGAGGCTGCGGCGGCCATGAGCGTGTTCTTCCTCGTGCTGGGCGATGGCGGTTGGCAGTACGGCGAACTGCCTGGCGCGACCGATCCCGACTACCTGCGTGCCACCACCGCCTGCCTGGCGGCGATCGTCGCGATGCAGGTCATGAACCTGTTCCTCTGCCGCCACCCCACGCGCTCTAGCCTGTCGCCGGCGCTCGCCCGCAATCCCCTGCTGTGGGCCGGCATTGCGACCGAGGGGGCGCTGATCCTGTTCATCGTCTACACGCCGCTGGGCAACTGGCTGTTCGGCGCGTTGCCGCTTGCGCTCGAGCCCTGGCTGTACGTGCTGCCCTTCGCGCTGGCAATGTGGCTGGCGGACGAACTGCGCAAGCTGTGGTTGCGGCACCGTGCGCGGCGGCGCGGCGGAAGCGGGCAGGGCTGAGCCTTCCGGCGTCCCCCGGTGCGAAGCGACGGACGCTCAGCCGGCCAGCGCCTTCATCCAGCCCAGCCCCGCGTGCGTCCCCGCCGCGGGCAGGTACTCGCAGCCGATCCAGCCGGTGTAGCCGATGCGGTCGATGTGGTGGAACAGCCAGGCGTAGTTGATCTCTCCGCTGCCCGGCTCGTGGCGGCCGGGCGTGTCGGCGATCTGGATGTGGGCGATGCGGGGGAGCTGGCGTTCGAGGGTGTTGGCCAGCTCGCCCTCCATGCGCTGCATGTGATAGACGTCGTACTGGATGAAGAGGTTGTCCGAACCGACCTCGTCGAGCAACGCGAGGGCCTGCGCAGTGCGATTGAGCTGGAAGCCCGGGATGTCGAAGGTGTTGATCGGCTCGACGAGCAGGCGGATGCCGGCGTCCTTGAGCCGGGCGGCGGCGAAGCGCAGATTGGCGACGAAGGTTTCGCGCACGGTGTCGGCTTCCGCGCCGGCTGGAGCGATGCCGGCGAGGCAGTTGAGCTGTCTGCAGCCGAAGGTGGTGGCGTATTCGATGGCGCGCCCGACGCCGTCCTGGAATTCGCCGATGCGGTCAGGATGGCAGGCGATGCCGCGCTCGCCGGCCTCCCAGTTGCCCGCCGGCAGGTTGTGCAGCACCGGCACCAGGTCGTGGCGTTCCAGGCGTTCGGCGATCGCGTGGCGGTCGAAGGCGTACGGGAACTGGAACTCCACGCCGGCAAAGCCCGAATCGGCCGCGGCCTCGAAGCGGTCGAGAAAGGGCAGTTCGGTAAACAGCAGGCTGAGGTTGGCGTCGAACTTCGGCATCGGGTCGGTCTCCGGCTAGGGGGCCAATGATAAACGCGACCGGCGGTCGCGAAGGTGGCCTCCGTGTCCGGCGCCGCCCGGTGCGGTGCGCAAAGCGCGCTAGACTATGCAGCCCCCACAGTGCAGTCCGGACCGGTGCCGATCCTGCGCGCGGCCGCCGCAGGTCCCCCGCCCGTCGTCCGTCCAGCCATAACAATGAATACCTCCCGCCCCGCCCCGATCGCCATCCTCGCCCTTGTCGTGCTGTCCCTGATCTGGGGCTACAACTGGGTGGTGATGAAGCAGGTCATGCAGTACGTCGATCCCTTCGATTTCACCGCGATCCGCACCCTGCTTGGGGCGGCGACGCTGTTCGTCGTGCTGGCGCTGCTGCGCAAGCCCTTGAAGATCGCGGCCGTGCCGCAGGTGCTGCTGCTGGGCATGCTGCAGACCGGCGCCTTCACCATCCTGATCCAGTGGGCGCTGGTGGCCGGCGGCGCGGGCAAGACCGCGGTGCTGGTCTACACCATGCCGTTCTGGACCATCCCGATTGCCTGGTGGGTGCTGGGCGAGCGCGTGCGCGGCCTGCAGTGGCTGGCGGTGGCGATCGCCGCCTGCGGCCTGGTGCTGATCCTCGAGCCCTGGGCCCTGCGCGGCAGCCTGTTCAGCAACCTGCTCGCGATCGGCGCCGGCCTCGTCTGGGCGGCGTCCGCGGTGCAGGCCAAGCGCATGCGGCGCGACCACCAATACGATCTGCTGGCGCTCACGGCGTGGCAGATGCTGTTCGGCGCGTTGGCCGTGTGCGTGGTCGCTGTCCTGCATCCGTCGCGGCCGATCGATCCGACGCCTTACTTCTTTGGCGCGGTCGTGTTCAACGCGGTGTTCGCCACCGGCCTCGCGTGGCTGCTGTGGCTCTTCATCCTCAACAACCTGTCGGCCGGCATGGCAGGGCTGTCCGCGCTTGGCATCCCGATGATCGGCGTGCTGGCGGGCTGGATCGAACTTGGCGAACGACCTTCGACGGCCGAGTTCGCCGGCATGCTGCTGATTGGCGGCGCGCTGGCGCTCACCAGCGCGTGGACGGCCTGGCAGGCGCGGCGCCGCCCGCGCTAGCGACGCCAGGCCGGCACGCCCAGAACGTGGGTGGCGGCAACAGCGCGGTCGTCACCCAGCATCATCAGCACGAACAGGCGCTCGTCCAGCGTCGGGCAGGCAGCGGTGCGGCGCGCCAGCAGCGGCGTGGCCTGCGGGTCGAGCACGACAAGGTCGGCCTCCTTGCCGGGCAGGAAGTTGCCGATCCGGTCCTCCAGGTAGAGGCTCTCGGCGCCGCCCAGCGTTGCAAGGTGGAAGGCGCTCTCGGCGGAGAGACGCTGGCCGTTGAGCTGCAGGACCTTGTACGCCTCATTCAGCGTCTGCAGCATCGAGAAGCTGGTCCCGGCGCCGACGTCGGTGCCGATACCGACGCGGATGCCCTGCGCACGCGCGCTCGCCAGGTCGAACAGGCCGGAGCCGAGGAAGAGATTGGACGTCGGGCAGAAGCTCATTGCGGTGCCGGTCGCGGCCATGCGCGCACGGTCGGTGTCGTCGAGCCAGATGCAGTGCGCGTAGACGCTGCGCGGGCCGAGCTGGCCGAAGCCGTCATAGACGTCGAGATAGCTGCGCGCCTCGGGGTAGAGGCGGGCGATCCACTCGACCTCGCCACGGTTCTCGGCGACGTGCGACTGCAGGTAGAGCCCGGGATGATCGGCGAACAAGCGCCCGGCGCGCGCCATCTGCCCGGGCGAGGAGGTGGCGGCGAAGCGCGGCGTCACCGCGTACAGCAGGCGGTCGCGGCCGTGCCAGCGCTCGACCAGGGCGCGTGATTCGGCATCGCCCGTATCGGCCGTGTCGCGCAGGAAATCCGGGCAGTTGCGGTCCATCAGCACCTTCCCGGTGATCAGCCGCATGCGCCGCTGCCGTGCCGCCTCGAACAGGGCGTCGGCCGAGGCGGCATGTACGGTGGCGAAGGCCATCGCTGTGGTTGTGCCGTTGCGCAGCAGTTCGTCGCAGAAGAAGCTGGCCACGGCCGCCGCGTGGGCCGGGTCGGCGAAGCGCGCTTCGGCGGGGAAGGTGTAGCGCTCCAGCCAGGCCAGCAACTGCTCGCCGTAGCTGGCGATGATGTCGGTCTGTGCGTAATGGATGTGGGTGTCCACGAAGCCGGGCAGGATCAGCTTGCCGCGATAGTCGTCGAGCACGACGTCGGACGGCAGCTTGGCCAGCATGTCCTCGGCCGGCCCGAGTTCGGCAACACGGCCGTCGCGGATCGCCAGGATGCCGTCGGCGAAGTGCTCGATCGCCGCCTCGCCGTGAATGGCCGGGTCGGACAGGAAGTGCAGGATCTCGCCGCGGACGGCGTGCAGGGGCAGGGGGGCAGGCAGGGTCATGGGTGCGGAGGTTCAGGGCTTCTGGGGGGCGGCGCAGCTTCCGTCCGGCGTTGCGCGGGGCGGGCGTCGAAGCGGGTGCCACGCAGTTGCAGCAGCTCGGCCGCAACCGCAATGGCGATCACTTCGGGTTCCTTGCCGATGATGCCGGGTGCGCCGATCGGACAGTGCAGGCGGGCAATGGCGGCTTCGCTGCAGCCGCGCGCCCGTAGCCGCTGGGCAAAGTTCTCGTGCTTGGCGTGCGAGCCGATCATGCCGCAGAAGCGGGCATCGCCGCGGTCGAGAATGGCGCGCACCAGGTCGAAGTCGAGCGCATGGCTGTGCGTCATCACCAGGAATACGGCGCCCGCTGGCGCGTCGGTCACCTCTGCGAGCGGCGTGTCGGTGCTGCGGCAGTCTGTGCAGGACGTGCGTTCGGTCGTGGAGTCGGCCGGAAAGGCGCCTTCGCGGGTGTCGATCCAGGTCAGGCGCAGCGGCAGGCGTGCCAGCACCCTCGCCACGGCGCAGCCCACGTGACCCGCGCCGAACAGCACGACATGCAGCTCGGGCGGTACGCTGGCGTCGACCAGCCAGTCCGCATCGCCGCCGGGGCGCGTGTTGGCGAGCAGTGCGCCATCGGCGTGCCCGGCCAGCAGGTTGGCGGCGCGCTCTGCGAGCACGCGCACGCCGTCCTCGCCGTAGCCGTCGTGCGCATGCAGGGTGTGCAGCTGGGTATCGAACACCCGGGTCCGGGCGGGCGTCGCCCCAATGGCGACGATTCGAGCCCACGGGCGGCCCGCCTTCGCATGCGCCAGGGCCGCATTCACCCATTCACCCGCATCGGCACCGATGGGCTCGAACGCCAGTTCCATGACCCCGCCGCAGCACTGGCCCACACTGGCGCCGAGCGGGAAGCGGCGCACACAGGGGCGGACCGCGGCGTCGGCGATCATCGCGCGCGCCAGCTCGATCGCGCGCAGCTCCAGCTGCCCGCCACCGATGCTGCCCGTGCTGTCCTGCGGCCCGACGACCATGTGGGCGCCGGGTGCGCGCGGGGTCGAGCCGCGGGCAGCCGCCACCGTCACCAGCACGGCCGGCCGGTCGCTTTCGATGCGGGCGGCGAGATCTTCGATCCATGGCTTCATGTGTTCTCGCTGGCAGTCAGGGGAGGGGAAGGGCGGCCACATGGTACTGGATTGTGCGGCCCAGGCTGCACGCCAGCCGCCGCATCCGCATGGCGAGCGCGCCTGCAGCGTGCTTGAATGAACCAGGGATTCCGCCAAGGGCGCCGCCAATGCCGAGCCTTTTCATCTCGTACCGCCGTGAGGACAGCGCAGGGTTTGCCGGCCGGCTGACCGATGCGCTCGAGCAGCGTCTGGGTGCGGGCAGCGTGTTCCGCGACGTCGACGACATCCCGCCCGGCGCGGACTTCGAGGCGGTGATCGAGCGTGGCTTGCAGCAGGTGCACGCGGTGCTGGTGATCATCGGCCCGCACTGGCTCACTGCGTCGGCCGGGGGGCAGCGTCGCCTGGATCGCGATGATGACTACGTACGGCGCGAGGTCGAGCACGCGCTCGCATCGGGCAAGCCGGTGGTGCCGGTGCTGGTGGGCGGGGCGGCGATGCCGTCGGCCGAGGTCTTGCCCATATCGATCCGTGGCCTGGCCAACCGTCATGCCCTGTCGCTCAACGACGCCTCATGGGCGACCGACCTGCAGCGCCTGCAGGACGTGCTGGCGCAGTGGCTTGCCGCCCCGCCGGCGCCGCGCCGACGGTGGTGGGGCGCCATTCTGGGTGCTTTCGCGGCTTGTCTTGCTCTGGCCGCCTGGCTCGCGTGGTACGACACAGCGCCCGGGCCGGAGGCCTTGCAGGGCGAGTGGCAGGCGGACGTTGCCTATCCGTGGAACCTGAGCGTGCAGGAGCGTTTCGAGCTCGTGATACGCGACGGTGTGCTTGAGGGCACGGCGAGCTTCCTCGGTGTTCCGCGCGAAATCGAGCAGCTCGAATGGCGGGGTGGTCGACTGCGCTTCGCCACCCGCGCCGAGACCGTTTCGGGCAACGATTCCCCGCGCGAGCTGGAGCAGCGCTATGAATTGTGGCCCGAGGACGAGGCACTGCGTGTGCGCCTGACGATACATCGTAGCCACAGCGTGGACGCGCCGCTGGAGTTCGTGGCACGACGGCCTTGAAAGGAAGGTGACGCCTTGATTGGGCCGCCGGGTGCCTCGCGTCCGTGCTGCGCTGGAATGCCAGCGGCCTGCATGGCAAAGTAGCGCCTCGATTCGATCGAAGGGAAAATCCCATGTTCTACGGCATCACCGACCTCGCGACCTTCGTCCTCGGCACGATCTTCATCGTGCTGCTGCCCGGCCCGAATTCGCTGTACGTGATGGCGACGGCGTCACGCTGGGGCGTGACGGCCGGCTACCGTGGTGCGGCGGGCATCTTTGTCGGCGACACCATCCTGATGCTGCTGGCCGTCACCGGCATGGCCTCGCTGCTGCGCGCGACGCCCGAGCTGTTCATGGCGATCAAGTATGCGGGTGCGGCCTATCTGGCCTGGGTGGGCTTCAGCCTGCTGCGCGCGGGCGTGGCAGGATGGCGCAAGCGGGGCGATGACACGACGGCTTCCGCGGCCGACTATCCCGTTGTGCGCGGTACGCCACACCCTTTCCGCACCGCGCTGATCATCAGCCTGATGAACCCGAAGGCCATCCTGTTCTTCGTGTCCTTCTTCATCCAGTTCGTCGATCCGGCCTACGCGCACCCGGGCCTGTCCTTCCTGATCCTCGGCGTCATCGTGCAGGTCTGCAGCCTGCTCTACCTGTCGGTGCTGATCTTCGCCGGCGCCCGGCTTGCTGCCCAGTTCCGCCGCCACCGTCGCGCAGCGGCGGGCGCCACGGCCGGCGTGGGCGGCGTATTCATCGGTTTTGGTGCCAAGCTGGCGACGGCTACGCTGGGTTAGCGACCCATGCGCGTGGCGACGGCGCTGCGCAGCCAGCCTTCGATGTCCGCTGCGGGCATCGGCCGCGCGAAGTGGTAGCCCTGGGCCTCGTCGCAGTTCAGGCCGCGTAGCACGGCGGCGAGGTGATCGTGCTCGACGCCTTCGGCGATGGTCTTGAGCCCGAGGCTGTGCGCCATCTGAACGATGGCGAGGACGAGGGCGGCGCTGTCGGCGTCGCGATCCATGTCGCGCACGAAGGACTGGTCGATCTTCAGCTTGTCGACGTCGAAGCGTTTCAGGTAGGCGAGGCTGGAGTAGCCGGTGCCGAAGTCGTCGATCGACAGTTGCAGGCCGAGCGCCTTCAGCTGGCGTACGGTTTCGAGCACGCCGTCGGCGTCGTTGATCAGCAGCGACTCGGTCAGTTCCAGTTCCAGGCAGCCGGGCGGCAGACCGGTATCCGCGAGCGTATTGGCTACCGTCTGGCAGAAGTCGGGCCGGCGGAACTGCACGGCTGACAGGTTCACCGCGACAACGAAGTGCGGCAGCCCGGCGTCCTGCCAGGCCTTGGCCTGCCGACAGGCCTCGCGCATGACCCAGGTGCCGATCGGCACGATCAGGCCGCTTTCCTCTGCGATCGGGATGAAGCGCGCAGGTGACACCATGCCGAGTTCGGGGTGCTGCCAGCGGATCAGCGCTTCCGCGCCGATGACTGTGCCGGTGTGGAGATCGATCTGGGGCTGGTAGTGCAGCCGCAGTTCGTCGCGTTCGAGTGCGCCACGCAGCAGGGCGAGCAGATGCCGGCGTTCGACGAGCTGTGCATGCATCGCCTCGTCGAAGAAGCGGAAGATGTTGCGGCCCGCGGCCTTGGCTTGCGACATGGCCGTGTCGGCCTTGCGGTACAGGGTGTCGAAGTCGGCGCCATCTTCGGGGAAGCGGGCGATGCCGATGGACGCGGTGCAGGTCTGTACGGTGCTGTCGAGCTGTACCGGCTCGGCAAGGGCGGCCAGTGTGCGCTCGGCGAAGGCGGCGAGCCGCTGCTGGTCGTTGGCGTCTCCGACCAGCATGAGGAACTCGTCGCCGCCGACGCGGCAGGCGAGGTCGTGCTCGCCGATCAGGGTGCGCACGCGCGCGGCGAGTTCGCGCAGCAGCTCATCGCCCACCGCGTGACCGAGCGTGTCGTTGATCGCCTTGAAGTCGTCGAGATCCAGGTACACCAGTGCGCGGTTGCGCCCGTCGCGTTCGGCAGCCAGCAGGGCCTCGCGGCATTGCTGCTGGAACAGCAGCTTGTTTGGCAGCGCAGTCAGCAGGTCGTGGTGGGCAAGGTATTCGATGCGCGCCGCGGCTGCCTTGCGTCCGCTGATGTCGCGCACGAAGCAGTAGTAGCGCGGCGCACCGCCGTGCAGCAGGTACTGCACGCTGACTTCGACGTCGCGCAGTTCGCCGTCCTTGCGCCGCCAGCGGCTGTCGAAGCGGGACGAGCCCTCGCGGGCGATGCGGCGCATCACCGCCATCAGCGTGTCCTTGTCCACCGCGGCGTCGAGGTCGGCCACGCTCATCTGCGACAACTGCCCGCGCGAGTAGCCGCTGAGTTCACAGGCAGCGTCGTTCACCTCGAGCAGGTTGGCGCTCTCGTCGACCATCATGAAGGCGTCCATCGAGCTGCGGATGATGGCGCCGTAGCGTTCTTCGGCGATCTGGCTGTCGGTGATGTCGGTCGCTATGCCGCCCATGCCCACGACCTGGCCATGTTCGTCCAGCAGCGGGAAATGGACGGACTTGAACAGACGAGTGTCGCTGTCGAGGTGGGTACGGATCTCCTCGGTCTCGAGCAGGGGCTGATTGGTCGCAATGACGTTGTGATTGCGGCGGTCGAGCCGGAAGGCCACGTTCTGCGGGAACAGGTCGAACGCGGTACGACCCAGTATCTCCTTGCGCGGCTTGCCGATCAGGCGTTCGAACGCGGCATTCGCAAGCGTGTACCGGCGATCGATGTCGGTGAGGTAGATGACTGCGGGCGAATTCTCGACCACCGCCCGGTTCAGCGCCTGGCTCTTGCGCAGGGCAGCGGTGCGCTCGGCCACCTTGGCCTCGAGTTCGCTCTCCTTCTGCTTGAGGCTGCGGAACAGCAGGTCGAAGGGGCTGGCGATGCCGGCGACCAGCACCGCGCGGTAGAGCAGGAAACTCGAGATGAAGAGCAGGTAGTGGCCGAACTCGTTGGCGGCGTCGAACACGCCCGCGTAGCTGGTGAAGGCGAAGTCGGCCAGCGCAGCGGTCAGCATCGCCGCGATCAGCAGCCGGGCGACGCTGGGGGCGAAGTGGTGGCGCTGGACATAGATGGCGCCCGCGCACGCGCTGAAGATGCCGATCAGCACGAACTCGCTGACGATCTTGAACGGCGTCAGGCCGCTTCCTTCGATGTAGCAGTCGGGAAAGTTGCCGCTGAAGATCAGGACGCCGAGGACAAGTGTGAGCAGGCTTCCGCCAGTCAGCAGCAGGTCGGCGCGAACCGGGCGTCCGATGTTGTAAAGCGCAGCCAGGAAGGCGGCGCCCTCGAGGTAGCGGAAGGCGATCCAGAGCTGGGTGGGCAGGTTGGCGTCGTAGCCGGGGAACAGGTTGAGCCCCTTGAACGACAGCGTGTGCAGGATCTCGAGGGCAGCGACGCAGATCGAACCGATGCCGACGATCAGCAGGAAGCCGTCGCTTACCCAGCGGCGCGAGTTCCAGGCCAGCACGAAGATGCTGCCGAGCACGACGATGCGGATCGTCTCGACCAGCGTGTGGAACAGCAGGTAGTTGTAGCGCGCGGTGAAGTGGAGCAGGGCACAGAACACGACCAGCCCGCCAACATGACGGAAGCCCAGCAGGCGGGGAGCCTTTCCGGTGCCGGCGTGGTCGAGGTTGAGTGCGATCATGTGCGAGTGCCCATTTTGGGGCGTTGTTGCGGTTTCCGGCAGTCTAACGGCATGCGGAGTTGGCAGCCAGTGCGACAGGTCACGTACAGGGGCCGGGAATCCGCGGCAGTGTGGCGTATGTCACGATAAGCCTACATCAGGTAGGGGAATCTACGCTTGCGGCGCGGACGTGTCAGCATCATTGCCCGCTGTGCCGGGCCGCGGATGCGCCAACCAGTACAGCAGCTTCTCGTAGAGGAATTCCGGCGCGATCGGCTTGCTGATGAAGTCGTCCATACCGGCCTGCAGGCAGCGGTCGCGGTCTTCGGAGAAGGCGTTCGCGGTCAGGGCGATGATCGGCAGTGAAGCGCCACCGGGCAGGGCGCGGATCTGGCGCGTGGCGTCGATCCCGTCCAGCAGCGGCATCTGCATATCCATCAGCACGAGTGCGGGGGGCTGTTTCTTCACCGCATCGACGGCCTCGACGCCGTTCACTGCGCACACCGGGGTGAGGCCGCCGCGCGACAGCAGGATCTGGCCGATGGCGCGGTTGATCGAGTCGTCCTCGGCAAGCAGCACGCGCACGCCGGCGTGGCGCGCCGCGAGTTCATCGCGCAGGCGGCCGACGTCGGCCGCGCTCGGTGCAGCCACGGTCTGCGGGCTTTTCTTCAGGCGTGCGGTAAACCAGAAGCAGCTGCCACGTCCCAGTTCGCTTTCCGCGCCGGCCTGCCCGCCCATAAGTGCCGCGAGGCGCGAGGTGATCGTCAGGCCCAGTCCCGTGCCGCCGTGCTTGCGGGCGGTGCTGCTGTCGCCCTGTTCGAAGGCTTCGAACAGGCGCCCCAGGTCGGACGCTGAAATGCCGGGGCCGGTGTCCTCGACCTCGAAGCGGATCAGGGCGTCGTTCTCGCGGTTCTCGAGCTGGCGGCAGCGCAGGGTGATGCTGCCACGCTCGGTGAACTTCACCGCGTTGACGAGGTAGTTGATCAGCGCCTGACGCACGCGCGTGGCGTCGCCGACCATCGATTTGGACGGAAGGTCGATCTCGACATTCATTGCCAGCCCCTTGGCCTCGACCTCGTGGCTGAGCATACTTGCGGCCTCGTTGACCAGGTGGCGCAGGTCGAGCGCGGACTCTTCGAGCTGGAACTTGCCCGCCTCGATCTTCGACAGGTCGAGAATGCCGTTGATGACCGACAGCAGATGCCGGCCCGCATCCTCGATGTGCTGCAGGCGCTCGGCCTGGACCGGCGGGAGCGCGTCCTCCTTCATCAGGTTGACCATGCCGAGGATGGCGCTCATCGGCGTGCGGATCTCATGGCTCATGTTGGCGAGGAAGGCCGACTTCGCCTCGCTGACGCCTTCGGCTGCTTCCTTCGCCTTCACCAGCTCGGCGTGTGCCTGCTGCAGCTCCTCCTCGGCCTTGCGCCGCAGGTTGATCTCGCGCGTCATCAGCACGGTGCGGCTGGCGAGCTTGTCGTACATCGACATCACGGTCTCGATCAGCACACGCATCGAACCGGACATGCCCTCGTCGGCCCGCTTCTTGGAGGCCTCGACGGACAGCCCTTCCTCCAGTCCGCGCACCACGAGCGCCATGCGCTTGTCGGATTCAAGGATGTGCAGCGCGAGCCAGCGTGTCAGGAAGGTGACGATGTTCTCGATGACGGTCTCGAAGGGCTTGCTCTCTTCCTCCGCCTTCAGGCGCAGGACTTCGTCGACGAAGCTGGTGTGCGTGGTGTGGTGGCGGGCGGTCCACGGGTCATCCGTCAGGTATTGCCCCCAGATGGCCTCCTCGGTCGTGAAGTGCACCACCGTGTAGTCGCGCAACTGGTCGAACACTGCATTCAGCGTCGGTGCGTCGGACTGGAATGCGAGGTGGCTGACCAGCGTGTTCAGCAGGCTGACGAGCGTCTTGTGCTGTTCGTCGATGACGGTGATGCCCGTCTCGAAGTTGGCATCCCACGGGAAGATTTCCACCTGGGTAATCATCGTTGCCGCTGCTCCCGGATTGCTCTCCGCGCGAAGGGAGAACAATGAAATGATTAATTATTGCTGTCGTCGCGATTGTAGTGTTTTTGGTGCATTGCGGCACCGATTTGCACATCGACACCGTGCGATTTTCCCCATCTGCGGCGCATGCGTGCGCGATGTGCGCGCCACCTTGCTTCAGGTCGCGCCTTCAGCGCGGAATGTGCCGCGTCAGCTTACCGAACAGGGCGTCGCGGTCGAAGGGCTTGACCAGGAAGTCGACCGCACCGGCCTTCAGGCTCGCCTCCAGCACCTGGCGCTCGCTGTGGCCGGTGATCATCACGATCGGGATATTCGCCAGGCGCGGGCTGGCCTTCATGCGCCGGGTGATCTCGACACCGTTGAAGTCCGGCAGCGCCACGTCCATCAGCACCAGGTCGGGGTGCTGGCGGCCCAGCACTGCGAGCGCCTCGGCGCCTGTGTGCGCGAACACCGTGCGGTACTTCTCGCTGCCCAGCATGCGTTCGAGCAGCTTGCACTGGAAGGTGTCGTCATCGACCACGAGGATCAGCGGCATGGTGACGCCTGTGAGTGCGCCGAGCTGGCGTGCGGCGTCCAGTTGCGGTTTCACCTCCTGCTTGATGCCGCCGATCCAGTCCGCCAGTGGCGTGACCTTGCGCTCGGCCTCGTCCACGCGCAGCTTCACGGTGTCGCGGATCTGCTTGGCGGCCGCCTGGAACAGGTGCGTCCGGTCGATCGCACCCTCGGGCACGCCGGCCGTGTCGAGGTCGAAGCTCAGCGGGGCGTCAGGGGTTCCCGTCGCTGCTCCTGACGCCGTTCCGGGATTGAGTACTGGCGTCTCGCCGACCTCGTGGATTGCCTGCCTGAGCACCTCGCTGCGCTGCTTGCCGGTTTCGATGCTCTTGTCGAGCACCGCCTCGAGCTCGTTGACCGAGCGCACATGGGCCGCGACAGCGCGTGTGGGGGTGCTGTTGCGCTGTGCCTCGAGCGAGCGTGCCGCGAGGATGATCGACATCGCCAGGCGCGGCGTGTCATAGACCAGCGGCCAGTACATCACGTAGTCGTCGAAGTACTCCTTGCGGCACAACTCGAAGGCGCGGTGCACATTCTCCTTGTCGCACAGCACGATGCTGCGGTGCGGCAGGGTATGCACCATTGCGCTGTGGCGGTAGAGGCCCAGCGAGTAACGTTCGGCGCGTTCCAGGCTGGCAAAGGCCAGCACCAGCACATCGGGCTGGTGACGTTCGAAATCGGCGATGAAGTTGGCTTCGGTGGTCGACAGGTTGATCGTTTCGAAGTGATCGCCAAGCAGTTTGCCGATCTGGGCTGCGTCGGCCAGCACGTCGGTGACGACGAGCACCTTGGTCTTTTCGGGTTTCATCGGATGGCCTCCCACATCGCCGGTGGAGGGGTGAGACATGGGGTCGGGGCGTGCGCGGCAGTCATGCTCATCCGTGACGGGCCTCGATGGCGGACGATACCGCATCCACGGCGGTACCGAAGCCCTGCATGAGTCTTTCTGCGTCCTCAGGGCGGTTGGCGCGCCCGGCAGCCTCCAGGGCGGCACACAGCTCACCGAGCTGCAGGGCGCCGACCGAGCGCGAGGCGGACTTGAGACGGTGGGCGATCTCACCCACGCCCTTCCAGTCGCCCGCCGCGCGGGCCGCCTGCATCTGGCGCGCCGAATCCAGCAGGGAGCTGCGGTACTCGGTGAGGAACTCCCCGATCATGGCCTCGTCGTCGCCGATCAGGCGTGCGAGCACGCGCGGGTCGAGCAGCGCGAGCGCGGGTTCAGGGACCTCTGCCGCAGTCGCCTTAGCCGCCTGCGGCATCACCGGCTTCGAATCGGCAGGTGCCCAGCGTTGTAGTACGCGGCGCAGCACCTCGAGCTGGACCGGCTTGGCGATGAAATCGTCCATGCCGGCGTCGAGGCAGCGCCGGTCCTCGCCGCGCATGGCATTGGCGGTGACGGCGATGATCGGCAGGCGCTTGCCGCCGGAGGACTCCTCGCGGCGGATGTGAGCGGTCAGCTCGTAGCCATCCATCTCCGGCATGTGCAGGTCGGTCAGCAACAGCGTGTAGTCGCCCTGGCGCCAGCGTTCGAGGGCTTCCCGCCCGTTCTCCGCCATGTCGCACTGCAGGCCCAGCAGCGCGAGCTGGCGTTCGATGACACGACGGTTGATGGCGTTGTCCTCGGCGAGCAGGATGTGGCCGCGCAGGGCGTTGCCAGCGCCGGTCTCGCCGCGGTCGGCGCTGGGGGCGGCCGGCATGGGGAGGGCACCGGAAGAAGGGGGGAGCGTCGTCGCAGCGCTCACCGCGCCTGTGCCTGCCGTGGGCAGCGTGACGACGAAGCGTGAGCCACGACCGGGAATGCTCTTGAGGTCGATGCGCCCCCGCAGCAGCTGCACCAGGCGCGAGGAGATCGACAGGCCGAGCCCGGTGCCGCCGAAGCGGCGGGTGGTGGACATTTCCGCCTGCGAGAAGGGCTGGAAGATCTTCTCGAACACCTCGGGTGCGATGCCGATCCCGTTGTCGGTGACCATGAATCGGATCACGCCGGGCATGGGGGCCTCTGCCCGCAGCTCGGCCCGGCCGGTGCGCTCGAGACCCGACGAGAACTTGATGGCGTTGCTCAGCAGGTTGGTCAGCACTTGCCTGAGTCTCAGTTCGTCGGTTTGCACGATCTCCGGGATGCCCTCGCCGATGTGCGTGCTCAGCTGAACGGCCGTCTTCCGGGCGAGAGCCGCGAGACTCTGTTCGATGTTCGCCATCAGCCCGCGAACCGACACCGGCGCGATCTCGAGCTGCAGCTGCCCGGATTCGATCCTTGAAAAATCGAGGATGTCGTCGATCAGGCGCAGCAGGGTCGAGGCCGATTCGCGCATGATGGCCACGAGTTCAGCCTGATCGGCGGACAGTCCCTGGTGCGCGAGTACGTCGAGGACGCCGGTCACGCCGTTCATCGGCGTGCGGATCTCGTGGCTCATCGTGGCAAGGAACTCGTCCTTGGCACGGCTGGCGACCTTGGCCGCCTCGAGTGCGCGTTGCAGTTCGGCGGTGCGGCTCTCGACCAGGCTTTCGAGCTGTTCGCGGTGGCGCAGCAACTCCTCTTCCATGCGCCGCTTTTCGGTGATGTCTTCCTTGACGGCGACGTAGTGTGTGGTGCGCCCGTCATCGTCATCGTGGATCGGCGTGATCGTGACGCGCTCGAGCAGGATGCGGCCGTCACGGTGGCGGTTGTGCAACTCGCCGCGCCAGGTCTCGGAGCAGGTCAGGGTCGCCCACATGTCGCGGTAGGTCTCGGGCGGCGTCAGGCCCGACTGCAGGATGCGCGGGTTCTTGCCCAGTACCTCCTCCAGCGTGTAGCCGGTCTTCTCGACGAAGGACTGATTGACGTATTCGATCTCGCCGTTGGTGTTGGTGATGACGATGCTTTCCGGGCTCTCCTCCACCGCGCGCGAGAGCTTGCGCAGCTTCTCCTCCGCCGCCTTGCGTGCGCTGATGTCGAGCGTGAACACGAAGCGCGCGACCGTCTTGCCACTGTCGTCCTGCAGCGCGGTCATGCCAATGTACAGGGGTATCCGGCTGCCGTCCTTGCGGAAGTGGACGGATTCGAAGCTGACGTTGCCGACCCGGTCAGCCTCGGCCAGCCTGGCGGGCAGCAGGGCGCGCTCCTCGGGCGGGTAGAGCGCCATCACGCGTGTGCCGCGCAACTCGTCGGCTGTGTAGCCGTGCTGTTCCGCGTAGGCCTCGTTGACGTCGATGAAGGTGTTGCCGGCCACCTCGTGCATCGCAATGCCCAGGTGCGACAGGCGGAAGAAGCGCTCCCAGCGGCGCATCACGGTTTCGGCGCGCTTGCGCTCGGTCACGTCGTGAATGATCGAGAACAGCAGCGCGCGGCCCTGGTCCTCGGTGGGGCCGCTATAGACCTCGACGTCGCGGATCGAGCCGTCGGCGCGCCGGTGGCGAAACTCGAAATGGCTGCGGCGGGCGGTGCGTGCGGCCTCGAGCTCGATGCGAAGCTCCTGCTCGGACAGGATGTTGATGTCGCCGACACGCATTGCCAGCAACTTCGCCCGCGGCCAGCCGTAGAAGGTCTCCGCGGCCGGGTTCGCATCGACGATCCGACCCGTGTGCGGATCGAGGATCAACATGATCGCGTGGCAGTTGGCGAAGATGCCCTGGTAGCGGCCGCTGCCGCGTTCGCTGGCATGTTCGGCCTGGTACTGGCGCGTCAGGTCGTTGATGTAGGACAGGATGGAGACCGCACGACCGGCCGGATCACGCCGGATGAAGTTGCGCCATTCCGTATAGACCAGGTTGCCGTTGCGCGCGAAGTTGCGGCCCAGCGCCTCGTTGCGCTCTGCCCGCCCCGCGAGCAGTTCGCCGACGGCATGCTTGGCGCTGCGGAGGTCGTCCTTGTGGAAGAACGCCCATTCGTCGGGCCGACGCCCTCGTACCTCATCCTCGCGCCAGCCGAACAGGGATTCTGCGCCCTGCGACCAACGCCGCACGCGCAGGTCGCGATCCCATTCGATGATGGCGAATGGCGCGCTGCGGATGAAGAAGTCGAGCTCCGTGCCGTCGTTGGGCGGCTTCGCCTCCATGGCGGTAACCCTTTCGAATGTGCGGCCAGGCGTCCGCACGAGAAACCAGGAGGCATCCCATGCCCCCATCCTTTCGGGCTACAGATTAATACAGCGGGCGAATTTTGCCTTTGCCGGAATCAAGAAATTTGTGCGGGACGGCACGAATGCTGTTTTTGATGATGTCCGTCGTCTTCTGTCGCAGAGTCTCAAGTGCGACAAGGGGTGGCGTCACGCCGGACCCGGTCCTCGAAGTCCGCGACCGCCATCGGGCGATGGAAGCGGTAGCCCTGGAAGCTGCTGCAGCCTTCCTTCAGCAGGGCGTGCACCTGATGCGGCTCCTCGACGCCCTCGGCGATCAGCCGCAGGCCGAGGCTGCGGGCCAGCGCCACGATGCTCCTGACGATGGCCAGGCTGCTGGCGTTGTCTGGCAGGTCCTGGACGAAGGAGCGGTCGATCTTCAGTTCGTCCAGCGGCAGGCGCTGCAGGTAGGCGAGCGAGGAGTAGCCAGTGCCGAAGTCGTCGATGGAGAACCGGATCCCCAGGTCGCGCAGCGTGGCCATGGTCTGCACCGCCGCCTCCATGTCGTCAACCAGCATCGATTCGGTCAGCTCCAGCACCAGGTGGTCGGGCGGGCAGCCGGTGCGTGCCAGCAGGTCGCGGGTTTCGGTGACGAAGTCTGGGGCGTAGAGCTGCGATGCGCTGAGATTGACCGACAGGCGCAGGGCGGCGAACCGGGGGTCGTTGCGCCAGTGCCCGAGCTGGGTGCAGGCCATCGCCAGCAGTTCGCGGCCAAGCGCCGGCATGAGGCCGCAGCGTTCGGCGATCGGGATGAACAGACCGGGCGACACCAGGCCGCGCGCCGGGTGGTGCCAGCGCGCCAGCGCTTCGACACCATCGATGCGTCCGTCGGCATCGCATTGCGCCTGGTAGTGGAGCTCGAACTGGCCCTGCGACAAGGCCTCGCGCAGGTCGTTCTCGAGCTGGATGCGCTCCGAGACCGTGCGTTGCATGACCGGGTCGAAGAAGCGGATGCGGTTCTTGCCCTGGCGTTTCGACTCATACATCGACAGGTCGGCGCTCTGCATCAGTTCGTCCACGGTCTGCTCGTGATCGCAGAACATCGCGATGCCGATGCTGGCGGTGCACACCTTGTGCTGGTCACCAATGAGATAGGGCGCGCCGAGCGTGGCGAGCAGGGCCTCGGCGAGCCGTTCGGCCGTGGCCGCCGCGGCCAGCTCGTCGTTCGGCAGTTGTTCGAGCAGGACCACGAATTCGTCGCCGCCGAAGCGGGCGACGGTGTCGGTTTCGCGCACGCTCAAGCGCAGCCGGCCGGCGGCGCGGGCGAGCAGGGTGTCGCCCGCCTGGTGGCCAAGCAGATCGTTGATGTCCTTGAAGTCGTCGAGGTCGATGAACATCAGCGCGCCGCGCGAGCCGTCGCGATTGCTGTGCGCGAGCGCGTGGTGCAGACGGTCGGTCAGCAGGCGGCGGTTGGGCAGACCCGTCAGCTGGTCGTAGAAGGCGAGTGCGTGGATTTCCTCCTCGTTCGCCTTTCGCAGCGTGATGTCGGTGAAGCTGCCGACGTAGTGGGTGATGCGGCCGGAATCGTCGCGAACCGCGCTGATCGAAAGCCGCTCCGGATACACCTCGCCGTTGCGGCGCCGGTTCCAGATCTCGCCTTCCCAAAGATCCTTTGCCGCAAGCTGCAGCCACATATCGCGGTAGAAGCCCGGCCCATGGCGGCCGGAGGCCAGGATGCTCGACGGCTGGCCGATGACCTCCTCAGCGCGGTAGCCGGTGACCTCGGTGAAGGCCTTGTTGACACGCAGGATGCGCGTGTCCGCATCGGTGACCATCATGCCCTGCTGCGACTCGAAAGCGATCGCGGCGATGCGCCGCTCCTGCTCCAGCGTCGCACGATGGGTGACGTCCTGGGCGATGAAGACGACGGTGCGGGGTTGCCCGTCGCCCTCGATCGCCTGGATGCGACCTTCGAAAATCCGTTGTCCCTTGGGGGTTTCGAGTGCGTATTCGACCGTGACCGGGTTGCCGGACTGGATGGCCTCGCGGATGGCGCCCACCAGCCGGGTGCTGAGCGGCTCGGGGAGGACGTCGTGCAGGCGACGTCCCAGCAGCTTTCCGGCTTCGCGGTAGAGCAGGCCCTCATCGTGGGTCATGACCTCCTGATAGCCGCCGTTCTCGTCGAGCACGAACAGGATGTCGGGCACGGCGCCGGCGATGGCTCGCAGGCGGGCCTTGCGTTCGCGCAGCGTTCGTTCGTTCCGCTGACGGTCTTCGAGATCCTGCAGCAGGAAGCCGAGCACTGCGGTTGCCACGCCCATGATCAGCAGGTAAGGCAGGCCGAGCGATGCGAAGACCTTTTCGATGCTTTGCCCGGGGACGAGGCCGATGATGACGATGGACAGCGAGTGCACCAGCGCGCCGAAGGCGAACAGGCTCAGCGGTGTGCGAGTGATCCAGGCACGCGTCCAGACGAAGCGATAGGCCAGGCCCAGCCCCACCCCGAGCGCGATGGCGGTGATGCCGACCACCATGCCGTCGCCACCGAGCGACAGGCGATAGGCGCCCGCGACGACCCCGGCGATCACGCCGGTAAGCGGCCCGCCGAACAGCCCGGCCATCGATAGCACGACCGACCGCCCGTCCACGATCACCCCGGGGGCGAGATTGATCGGGATCATCATGCCGACGATGCACACGCTACCGAAGATGAGGCCCGACGCAATTTCGGCGAGACGGGGCTTGAGTTCGAAAAAGCGGATGCACAGCCCTTGCAGCAGGCTCAGGGCCAGCAGCAGCGCGGTGGCTTGGATAAGGTCGATAATCATCGCAAGGCACAAGCCTCGTCAGGCCTGCGCGTAAAAGGAATCTGGCGCGGGGAGACTAGCGCGCACTGCCTGCACGGTGGCGTCGACAAACGCACACCCGTGACAAGAAATGCGCGCCCCGGATCTCCTGCGCCAAGGGTTGTAGGGCGGCTTCGCGTCAGGCGTCCGGCCTGTACGGCTTGCCCAGCGAGACCGGCGAGTTGAGCCTGATCGTGTTGGCGTTGCGCGAGATCGCCACCAGCACGACGATGGTCGCCCAGTAGGGCAGGGACGACAGCAGTTGCGAGGGGAAATCGATCTGCAGGCCCGAGCCTTGGATGAAGAGCTGGGTGATCATCACGCCGCCGAACAGGTAGGCGCCGATCATCACCCGCAGCGGCCGCCAGGTGGCGAACACCACCAGCGCCAGCGCGATCCAGCCGCGCCCGGCGACCATGCCCTCGGCCCACATCGGCGTGTAGAACACCGACAGGAAGGCGCCGCCGATGCCGGCCATGGCGCCGCCGAACAGCACCGCCAGGTAGCGAATGCGGATCACCGGATAACCGATGGCGTGCGCCGACGCGGGCGATTCGCCCACCGCGCGCAGCACAAGGCCGGCGCGGCTGCGGTAGAGGAACCACAGCAGGCCCCAGAACAGCGCCCAGGAAAAATACACCAGCGCCTGCTGGTTGTAGAGCGCCTCGCCTATCAGCGGCAGGTCGGCGATGAAGGGGATGCGGATCGGCGGCACCGCTTGCAGCGCGACCGCTTCGTAGGGTTTGCCGACGAAGGCCGCCAGGCCGACGCCGAAGATCGCCAGCGCCAGCCCGGAAGCGACCTGATTGGCCATCAGCGTCAGCGTCAGCATGCCGAAGATCAGCGCGATCACCATGCCTGCGCCCATGCCGGCCAGCACGCCTAGCCAGGGGCTGCCGCTGTGGTGGGTGACGGCGAAGGCGGCGACCGCGCCCATGGCCATCATGCCCTCGGCGCCGAGGTTGAGCACGCCGGCCTTCTCGCTGACGAGCAGGCCGAGCGCGACGATGATCAGCGGCGTGCCCGCCACCACCGTGGCGAACAGCATCGAGGTGAAGAGGCTGGCGTCCATCGTTCGTGCCTCCTCAGTGGCCTTGGACCGCGCGGCGGCGCAGCCGCAGGCGGTAGTTGATGAACACGTCCGAGCCGAGCAGGAAGAACAGCAGCATGCCCTGGAACACCATCGAGATCGAGCTGGGCAGGTTCAGGTATTGCTGCGCCTGCTCGCCGCCGATGTACAGCAGCGCCATCAGCAGGCTGGCGAGCAGGATGCCGAAGGCGTTGAGGCGGCCGACGAAGGCGACGATGATCGCGGCGAAGCCGTAGCCGCTGCCGACCTTGTCGGTGAGCTGGCCCATCGGCCCGGCAACTTCCCCCATGCCCGCCAGCCCCGCAGCGGCGCCGCCCAGCAGCAGACCGATCCAGATCATGCGCGTGGCCGAGAAGCCCGCGTAGCGCGCGGCGTCCGGTGCCTCGCCCGCCACCCGCATGCGGAAACCGGCGAAGCTGCGGTTCATGAAGGCGTAACCCGCCACCAGCACCGCGAGCGCCAGCGCAAAGCCTAGGTGCAGGCGGGTGCCCTCGAGCAGCACCGGCATCAGCGCCGCGTCGCCGAACATCTGGGTCTGCGGGAAGTTGAAGCCGTCCGGATCCTTCCACGGTCCGAACACCAGCCACGACACGAACAGCTGCGCCACGTACACCAGCATCAGCGACACGAGAATCTCGTTGGCGTTGAAGCGCGTGCGCAGCAGCGCCGGGATTGCCGCCCAGGCCGCACCGCCGAGGGCGCCGGCCACGATCATCGCCGGCAGCAGCAGGGCGCTTTCCGAGCCGTCGAAATACAGCGCCACCCCGGTCGCTGCCACCGCGCCGAGCATGAACTGGCCCTCGGCACCGATGTTCCACACGTTGGCGCGGAAGCCGATCGCCAGCCCGATCGCGCACAGCATCAGCGGCGTGGCCTTGAGCAGCAGTTCGGACAGGCCGTACAGGTCCTTCACCGGATTGAGGAAGAAGATGCGGAAACCTTCGAGCGGATCCTTGCCGAGGGCGGAGAACACCAGCATGCCGCCGGCGATTGTCAGCACGACCGCAAGCAGCGGCGACAGCCAGGACATCAGCCGCGAGGGTTCGGCGCGGGCTTCGAGTTCAAGCATGCAGGGACTCCGCGCGGTTCGTCGGCAGTTCGGAGGAGTCGGCGCCCGGCCACATGCCGCTCATCCACACGCCGATGTCCTCCACCGTGGTCTCGGACGCCGGGCGGGTGGGCGACAGCCGACCCTTGGCGATCACCGCGATGCGGTCGCAGATCTCGAACAGCTCGTCGAGCTCTTCCGAGATGACCAGCACCGCGCAGCCGCGGTCGCGCAGATCGATCAGCGACTGGCGGATGAAGGTCGCGGCGCCGACGTCTACACCCCAGGTGGGTTGGGCGCAGACCAGCAGCCCGGGTGCCTGCAGGATCTCGCGGCCGACGATGAACTTCTGCAGGTTCCCGCCCGACAGCGACTTGGCCGCCGCACCGGGCCCGCCGCACTTGACATTGAAGGCCTCGATGCAGCGCTGGGCGAAGTCGCGCGCGCGCTCGAAGCGCAGGAAGCCGCCTGCCAGCAGGCCCTGGCTGTGCGCGGCGGTGAGCAGGGCGTTGTCGGCCAGCGACATGCCGGGCACGGCGCCGCGGCCGAGGCGTTCCTCGGGCACGAAGCACAGGCCGAGCTTGCGCCGCTGGCCGGGACTGAGACGCCCGGCCTCGACACCGCAGATCTGCACCGGGAATCTCTCCGCCAGCACGTCCTCGCCGGAGATCGCGCGCAGCAGTTCCTGCTGGCCGTTGCCCGACACGCCGGCAATGCCAACGATCTCGCCCGCGCGTACGTCGAGATGGATGTCCTTCAGGTCGGTGCCGAATGGGTCGTCCGAGGCGTGCGACAGGCCGGCCAGACGCAGGCGCACGTCGCCGTCGGTGCGGGCGGCACCGTGTTCGCAGTGCGGCAGGTCCTTGCCGATCATCAGCCGCGCCATCGACGCGGGCGTCTCCTGCGCCGGGATGCATTCGCCGGTGACCTTGCCGCCGCGCAGCACCGTGGCGGTGTGGCAGAGCGCCTGGATCTCGTCGAGCTTGTGGCTGATGTAGAGGATCGAGCAGCCCTCGGCGGCGAGCTGGCGCAGGGTCTCGAACAGCTTGCGCACCGCCTGCGGTGTCAGCACCGAGGTCGGCTCGTCCATGATCAGCAGGCGCGGGTTCTGCAGCAGGCAGCGGATGATCTCGACGCGCTGGCGTTCGCCCACCGACAGTGCGTGGATGTGGCGGCGCGGATCGACCGGCAGGCCGTAGCGTTCGGACACCTCGGTGATGCGCTGCGCCAGTTCGTCCAGCGCCGGGTTGCCGGGCAGGGCCAGCGCCACGTTCTCGACCACGGTCAGGGTCTCGAACAGCGAGAAGTGCTGGAACACCATGCCGATGCCCAGGCTGCGGGCGTGCGCCGGATTCTCGACGCGGACTTCCTCGCCTTCCCAGTAGATGTGCCCCGCGCTCTGGTGCGTGACGCCGTAGATGATCTTCATCAGCGTCGATTTGCCGGCCCCGTTCTCGCCCAGGATGGCGCGGATCTCGCCCGGCTGTACCGACAGGTCGACCTGGTCGTTGGCGACCACGGTCGGATAGACCTTGCTGATGCCCCGCAGCTGCAGGCGCGGGGCGGTCGCAGCCGGAGGCGGGACGGGTTGGGAAGTGCTCTGACTCATGGTCGGTGCATCCGCGGCATCGTCGGACGGGGCAGGTTGTGCTCGTGGGGGCGCATTGTGCCTCAAGTCCCGCCGATTTCCCGCATCGCGTCGGCGGCGCGCAGGATCGCTTCGGGTGTGGCCGGGGCGTCGAGCGGCGGCGCGACGCGGTGTCCGGCGAGACTGCCGAGCGCGTCGCGGATGGCGAAGAACACCGAGAACGCAAGCAGCAGCGGCGGTTCGCCTACCGCCTTGGAGCGCAGGATGGTGTCTTCGCGGTTGGCGTTGTCGAACAGTCGCACGCGGAAATCGGGCGGGCAGTCGTGGATGGCGGGGATCTTGTAGGTGGAGGGCGCATGCGTCAGCAGGCGGCCCTCATCGTTCCACACCAGCTCCTCCAGCGTCAGCCAGCCCAGGCCCTGCATGAAGCCGCCTTCGACCTGGCCGCGGTCGATCGCCGGGTTTATCGATCGGCCGGCGTCGTGCAACAGGTCGGCCCGCAGCAGCGTCCATTCGCCGGTCAGGGTGTCGACCGCGACCTCGGACACCGCCGCGCCGTAGGCGAAGTAGTAGAAGGGGTGACCGGTGAGCGTGCGGGCGTCCCAGTGCAGGCCGGGGGTGGCGTAGAAGCCGTCGGACCATAATTGCAGACGGGCGACGTAGGCCTCGCGTACGAGCTGGGCGAAAGGGATGCGTGCAGTGCCGGCCTGTACGTGGTCGTCGGCGAACACCACGTCGACGGCGGCGACGCCAGTGCGCTCGGCGGCGAAGGTTGCCAGGCGGTCGCGGATGCGGCGCGCGGCCGCTTCGGCCGCCTTGCCGTTGAGATCCGAGCCGCTCGACGCCGCCGTGGCCGAGGTGTTGGCGACCTTGCCGGTGTCGGTGGCGGTGCAGCGGACGCGCGCCAGCGGCACGCCCAGCGTGTGCGCCACGACCTGTGCGACCTTGGTGTTGAGGCCCTGACCCATCTCGGTGCCGCCGTGGTTCACCAGCACCGAACCGTCAGTGTAGACGTGCACCAGCGCGCCCGCCTGGTTGAGGTGGCTGAGGTTGAAGGAGATGCCGAACTTCACCGGCGTCAGCGCCAGCCCCTTGCGGATCACCGGACTGCCGGCGTTGAAGGCGGCAATCTGCGCGCGGCGGGCGCGGTAGTCGCTGTCTTCTTCCAGCTGCGCGACCAGGGTGTGGATGACGTTGTCGGCGACCGGCTGGCCATAGGGCGTGGTGTCGCGGCCGGCGCCGGCCTGTGCCGCGTAGAAGTTGCGCTTGCGCACATCCAGCGGGTCGAGCCCGGTGGCGTAGGCGATGTCGTCGAGGATGCGCTCGATCGCGAAGGCGCCCTGCGGCCCGCCGAAGCCGCGGAAGGCGGTGCTCGACTGGCGATTGGTGCGCGCGCAGCAGGCGGAAACGTCGGCCGCGGGCAGGTAGTAGGCGTTGTCGACATGGCAGACGGCGCGCGTGGCGACCGGGCCGCTGAGGTCGGCCGACCAGCCGGCGTCGAGCACCATGTCGATGCGCACACCGTGCAGCAGGCCATCCGTATCGAAGCCGGCGGCCCAGTCGCAATGCACGGCGTGGCGCTTGCCGGTGACGAGCATGTCGTCGTCGCGGTCGGGCCGCAGTTTGACCGGGCGTTGCAGCCGTTGCGCGGCCAGCGATGCGATGCAGGCGAAGACGGCGGACTGCGCTTCCTTGCCGCCGAAGCCGCCGCCCATGCGCCGCACCTCGACCCGCACCCGGTGGCTGGCCACGCCGAGCATGGCCGCGACCGCGTGCTGCATCTCGCTCGGGTGCTGGGTGGAACTGTGCAGGTGCAGGCCGCCATCCTCCGTCGGCCAGGCGTACGCGATCTGGCCTTCGAGATAGAAGTGCTCCTGCGCGCCAACCCTGGCGCGCCCCGCAAGCTGCAGCGGGGCCTGGGCGAGGGCGGTTTCGGCATCGCCGCGGGCGAGCCTGAGCGGTGGCAGCACCCAGGACTGCTGACGGTGGGCTTCGAGCGGATCGAGCACGGCCGGTCGCGGTGCGTAGTCAACGGCCGCAAGGCGCGCGGCATGGCGCGCCTGCTCGCGCGTGTCGGCGACGACGGCGAACACCGGCTGGCCAAGGTAGTGGACTTCGCCATCGGCCAGGATCGGCTCGTCGTGCAGCACGGCGCCGCAGTCGTTGACAGCGGGAATGTCGGCGGCGGTGAGGACCGCGCGCACACCCGGCGCCGCGCGCACGGCCTCGAGGTCGAGGGCGGCGATGCGCGCATGGGCATGTGGCGACAGGCCGAGGGCGCAGTGCAGCGTGCCGGCGAGTTCGGGCAGGTCGTCGACATAGGGCGCGCTGCCGGTGACGTGCAGGTGCGCGGACTCGTGCGGCGGGACGGGGCGGCTCATTGCCGTGCTCCTTCGCGCAGCGCGGACACCCGGGTCGCCGTGGTGGGCAGCGGCGCCTCGGGGCGCGTCTCGAGCCAGAAGCGCCACAACAGGTTGCGTGCGACGCGGCGGCGATAGTCGGCACTGGCGCGCAGGTCGGTTTGCGGCGTGTAGTCGGCGTCGAGCGCGGCCATCGCGGCGCGAACCGCGGCCTCGGACCACTGCTGGCCGGTGAGCGCCGCCTCGGCCGTTGCTGCGCGGCGCGGTGTGGCGGCCATGCCGCCGAAGGCGATGCGCGCCTCGACAATCTGCGCTGCGTCACTGCCGGTCGCGGGCTCGATGCGCAGCGCGAACGCGGCGCAGACGGCGGAAATGTCGGAGTCGAAGCGCTTGGCGACTTTGTAGCTGCGGAACACCTGGGCATCGTCGGGCAGCGGCACCTCGATTGCGGCAAGGAGTTCGTCGGACGCCATTGCGGTGCGACGGTAGCCAAGGTACAGCGTCTCTAGCGGCAGGCAGCGGTTGCCGCGCACGCTCGCAAGCTCGACCGTGGCGCCGAGCGCGATCAGCGCCGGCATCGAATCGCCGATGGGCGAGCCGTTGGCAACGTTACCCCCGAGCGTGCCGGCGTTGCGGATCGGGGGTGAGGCGAAGCGCTCGGCGATCTCCGCCAGCTGCGGCCAGTGCGGCACCAGCGCCGCCCAGGCCGCGGTGAGGCTTGCGCCGGCGCCGATGCGCAGCCGATTGGCGCGCACGTCGATCCGTTTCAGTTCATCCACGGCGCCGATGTAGAGAATGTCATCGAGGTCGCGAAGCTGCTTCGTCACCCACAGGCCGACGTCGGTGCAGCCGGCCAGCAGCGTGGCATCCGGGGACGCGGCACGGGCAGCGAGCAGTGCGTCGAGCGTGCGGGGCGCGCGGAAGCGGCCCGCAGGGTGACGGAGGTCCAGTGGCGTGCCGGTGTCCAGGTTGCGCAGCTGGTCCCGTAGGGCGGCGCGATCGAACGGTGCCGGCAGCGCGAACATGCGCTGCGCGGCGTCGAGGATGGGGCGGTAGCCGGTGCAGCGGCACAGGTTGCCGCTCAGCGCGCTGCAAGCGGATTCGGGGGGCGGACGCTGCGTGTGACCGGCTGCATTGTTGTAGTGCGCCCACAGTGACATCACGAAGCCCGGCGTACAGAAGCCGCATTGCGAACCATGGCAATCGACCATGGCCTGCTGCGCCGGGTGCAGGCCGCCGCCCGCTGCGCGGATGCCCTCGACCGTGAACACCGCCTTGCCGTCGAGCGCGGGCAGGAACTGGATGCAGGCGTTGAGGGCGGCGAGGCGGACCCCGTCAGGGGCGGCAGGATCGAGTTCGCCAACGACCACCGTGCAGGCGCCGCAGTCGCCCTCGGCGCAGCCCTCCTTGGTGCCAGAGAGTCCGCGTGATTCGCGCAGCCAAGTCAGCAGGCTGCGGGTCGGCGCGCAGTCGGCGATCTCGAGCGCCTCGCCGTTGAGCAGCAGGCGGATCGGGCGTGGCGGAGCGGCGGGGCGGTTCATCGGATCGACTCCTGCGGCGTGGCTGTCGTGAAAAGCGTCACGGAGGCCGGTGCGGCGATTTGCGCCTGCTCGGGGGCGAGCGGCGCCCGTCGATCCGAAGGTCTCAGACCGGCCGGAGCCTTGTCAAACGGGGATTTCGGATACGTTGGTCGGGGCGGCGAAGGGGGCGGAATGAGGCCCCGGGTTGCGTCTGAATTCGTGCTTTCTATCGACAAATCAGAAACTTGTTTCCACAGGAGGTTTATCGCCCGCAGTGAGGCGACTATACTGCAGCCATTGTGTTGCGGTGCAGCAAATGCTGTCGCCGCGCATCCGTGCTTTCGGGCCGTTCGCGTCGCGGTGTGTTTCGTCCCGCCTGTGCGAATGCCGGCCCGGACTCGAAGCTGCCGATGCGAACGCTCTCCTTTGCCAACTATCAGGATTCGATCATGAAAACCCCCATGCATTTTGCCGCTGCCGCCACCCTGGCCCTTGGTCTGGCAGCCACGCCCGCCCTCGCTGAAAACGCCACGCTGAAGGTTGCGCTGGCGGACTCCGCCGCCATGCAGGCCCAGCCGCTGGCCGTGATGCTCGACCAGCCGACGGGCGGTGCCTTTGTTTATTTGCAGGAAGAAGGCTGGAAGTTCTCGGCTCGCAACGCGGCCGCAGGCAACGTCGACGCGCCCGTGCCGGGCGCCGGCCAGCCGGTGAGCCTGTTCGTCGATGGCCCGACCGGCTTCGTGTTCAGCTACGTGGTGGACAAGGGCTGGACCTACGCCGGCCGCGTTGGCGGCGCCGAGTAAGTTCTGCCGCGGGCGCGCCCGGCCGCGCCCGGCCGCGCCCGCCTAGTCCTGCGCGACGGGGCCCGATATCGGCAGCGCGAGATTGCCTTCGGCCGCGACGGATTCGGCCTGCGCGGCCTTCAGTTCTTCCTGCGACAGCTTCAGCGCGATGTTGTCGCGTTCATGCACGCCATCCATGTTCATCTGCGCCGCCGCGCGATTGAACCAGACGTAGGCCGTTACCGCGTTCTGCTCCACCCCAAGGCCGCTGCGATACAGCCGGCCGAGCTCGACCATGCCGTCGGTGTTGCCGGCATCGGCCGACGCGCGTACCCATTTTTCCGCGTACTCGTAGTTCTGCGGCACGCCCACGCCGCTGCGGTAGAGCTTGCCCAGTTGCAGCATCGCGCCGGAGTGCCCGCTGGCGGCGGCACGGCTGAGCCAATGCACCGCTTCGGCCCCTGCCGCCTTGCCGTGCGAGGCATCGAGCAGGGCGGCGCGCCCGATGCGGTATTGGGCCTCAGGGTCGCCTGCCTTCGCGGCCTCGAGCGTGCTGGTGGTCGGTGGCGCTTCCTGCATCGCCGTTTCCGTCGTGCCGGAGCTGTCATCGTCCTCGCCTGCCAGCAGCGCGGCGGCAACCAGGCCCACGCCTGCCAGCAGCACCGCGGCGACAACGGTCGCCCAAGTGCCTGTCTGGCTATTTCCGCTGCTGTTGCGCGCCGGCGGCTTGGCGATGAAGCGATGCGAGCACGCCAGGCAGCGATAGGGGTGGCCACCGGGGTGAGACAGCTTCTCCTCGTGTGAGCGCCAGCGTGACTCGCGGCAGCGACTCGCACCACATTCGGGACAGCAGGGCGCGGCGCGAGCGCTCATGACGTGGAGTGCCTTCAAAGGTCGTCCCGGCGCGTCAGGGTGGGCCGGGTATTTCGGGTGGTGCTACAGGTGTGTGTGGCACGCAGTTGCTTATATGCGTCGGAATGCGATTCTCGGTCAAACAGCGCCGAAGTTCAAGGTGGGCGCGGGGTCTGGGCGCGAAGGGTGCTGCGGGTCGGGGCGGAGAATATGAAAAAAGGGTGCCGTTTGGCACCCCTTTTCCAATTGGGGGCGAGCCCCCGTTCGGGTCTGATCCCCGGATCAGCCGCAGGTCCCCACCGCGCCGCAGGCGGTGCAGAAGTCGCAGCCGTCCTTGCGGATCACCGTGTGGTTGCCGCACTCGGTGCACAGCGCGCCCTGCATCAGCTTGGGCTCGTTGTCGTCGCGCGGCGACTCGAGGATGCCCATCTCGCGCGTCGGGTAGCCGCGCTCGTCGAGCACGCCAAGCATGGCGTAGCGGTGGATGATGAGCTGCGCCAGGTAGGCCACCGTGCTGGGCCAGTTCTGCTGGCGGCGGGTGCCGGGCACGAAGGCCATGAAGTCGCCCAGCGGCTCGGGGTAGTCGAGCAGCTTGCGCAGCTTCATGCCGATCCAGGCCGGGTCCATGACGCGCATGTCGAGCGACAGGATGCGGGTCAGGCCGTCCAGGGCGCGCGGGTAGTTGCCCGACAGCCACACCGAGTACGGGCGGGTGACGCCGTCCGGCAGGGTGATTTCCTTCAGGCCGAGCACGAAGTCTTCACCGGTGGCCGGGTTGTAGATGTCCACCGTCCACGACAGGGTGCCGTCGGTGCCGGTCTTGGGCTCCTCGAGGCTGAACAGGGTGTCGAGCACGCTGTTGCTCTCGTCTTCCTTGTCGAACACGCCGAGCTTCTCGCAGCGGTAGTTCACCACCTGGGCGAAGGCCGACACCACGCCGGGCACCAGCTTCTTCTCGCCGTGCGGCGGGAAGGGCATCTCGAACGAGCGCTCGCCCACAGTACGGGCCAGGGTGTCGAGCTTGAGCTTGAGCCAGCCGCGGTCATTGGCGCGCATGTCCATCGACAGGGTCTTGGCCACTGCGCCCAGGCCGCGCGGCTGGTCGGCACCGTTCACCCACACTTCAAAGGGGAAGCTGCCGCCGTTGTTGCCCACCTGGCCGACGAACAGCGCAAAGCCGCCGGTCGGGGTGTTGAGCATGTAGGTCCAGGCCAGGTTGCCATCGGGAAGGTCCGGACGGCCGGGCCAGCGCAGGCTCGAGAGCACCGGGGCCGGCAGGTTCTTGATCGACAGGCGCTTGTTTGCGTCGGAAATCTCGACGTCGTGCGGCTGCTTCTGCTCGGTGGTCGGGGTGACCGACAGCACCGAACCCAGCACCGAGTTGGGGCGGTACGTGGCGAGACCCTTCAGGCCAGCCTTCCACGCGGTGAGGTAGAGGTCCTCGAATTCGGCGTAGGGGTAGTCCTCGGGCACGTTCACCGTCTTGGAGATGGACGTGTCGATGTAGGGGGCGACGGCGGCGACCATGTCCTTGTGCGCCTGCGCGGAGATCTCCAGCGCGGTGACGAAGGATTCCGGCAGCTTGTCGACGTTGCCGCCGAGGTGGCGGTACAGGCGCCACGCGTAGTCCTCGACCGCGTACTCCTTGAAGGTGCCGTCGGCCATGCGCTTGCGGCGGGTGTAGGTGTAGGAGAAGGGCGGCTCGATGCCGTTCGAGGCGTTGTCGGCGAAGGCCAGGCTGATGGTGCCGGTGGGCGCGATCGACAGCAGGTGCGAGTTGCGGATGCCGTTCTTGCGGATCCTGTCCTTCACGTCGGCCGGCAGGCGCGAGGCGAAGTTGCCGCCCGACAGGTACAGGTCGGCGTTGAACAGCGGGAAGGCGCCGCGCTCCTTGGCCAGGTCGGACGAGGCGAGGTAGGCACGATTACGCATGAATTCGGAGATCTTGCGCGCTTCCTCGCGTGCCTCGGTTGTGTCGTAGCGCTTGCCGAGCATGATCAGCGCGTCACCCAGGCCGGTGAAACCCAGACCCACGCGGCGCTTGGACTGCGCTTCGGCATGCTGCTGCTCGAGCGGCCAGTGGGTGGCTTCGAGCACGTTGTCGAGCATGCGGATAGAGACGTCGACCACCTTGCCGAAGCCGGCGTAATCGAACTCGGCCTTGTCGCTGAACGGGTTCTTGACGAAGGGCGTCAGGTTGATCGAGCCCAGGCAGCAGCAACCGTAGGGCGGCAGCGGCTGTTCGGCGCAGGGGTTGGTGGCCTCGATGGTCTCGCAGTAGTACAGGTTGTTGTCCTGGTTCATGCGGTCGAGGAACAGGATGCCCGGCTCGGCGTGGTCGTAGGTCGAGCGCATGATCTGGTCCCACAGATCGCGCGCGCGCACCTTGCGGTACACCCACAGGCCGTCGTCGCGCTGGTAGGCGCCGGCCTGCTTCAGTTCTTCGGTGGGCTCGGCCTTGTGCGCGAGCTCGACGTCGCCATTGGCCTCGACGGCCTGCATGAAGGGGTCGGTCACGCCAACCGAGATGTTGAAGTTGGTGAGGTCGCCTTCGTCCTTGGCGTGGATGAATTCCTCGATGTCCGGATGGTCGCAGCGCAGCACGCCCATCTGCGCACCGCGGCGCGCACCCGCAGACTCGACCGTCTCGCACGAGCGGTCGAACACGCGCATGTAGGACACCGGGCCGGAGGCGTTCGACGCCGTGCCCTTCACGAGCGCGCCCTTCGGGCGGATCGACGAGAAGTCGTAGCCGACGCCGCCGCCGCGGCGCATGGTCTCGGCGGCCTGGGCCAGCGCGGTGTAGATGCCGGGGCGGCCATCGACGGCCTCGGTCACCGAGTCGCCGACCGGCTGCACGAAGCAGTTGATCAGCGTGGCGGCCAGCGTGGTGCCCGCGGCGCTGTTGATGCGACCGGCGGGCACGAAACCCTTTTCCTGCGCTTCGAGGAATTTCGCTTCCCAGTGGGCGCGCTTATCCTCGGCCTCGACCGCGGCGAGTGCGCGCGCGACGCGCTGGCGCACCTGGGCAACGGTCTGCTCGTCGCCTTTGGCATATTTCTCGATGAGGACTTCGCCCGAGATTTCCTGCATCGCCAGGTTGGCGGCGGTGGGCTTGACGTTGCCTTGGGTGGGTGCGCTGGTGGTCTCGCTCATGGTCTTTTTCTTCATCCGTGGGAGGTTCGTAAAACGGACTGAAGAATAGCGCCTAAACTGCGCGAGCGCAAAAAAATAAAACCGTTTAAAAACAAAAGCTTAATTATTATGGTTGTGTTGCATTTAAAAAAACAATACTAGATCTAGTAGCAAAAATTCGTTCGATTTTGCGCGAAAACCCAGTGTTTTCGCGGGTTTCGAGGTCTTTGGCGACCTAGCGGGGGGCGGACGAGAAGAACAGCGACAGGTAGGCCGCGAGGTTCAGCTCAGCCTCTTCGCGTAGCGTGGCGATGCATTCCGCATCGACATCGAGCAGATCCCACACCGTCTGGTCGATGCGTGCAGCGGTCTGTTCGCTCGACTCACCGAGCTTGTCCGCGGCAACGATGTGGCTGGCGAGATTTAGCGCTGCGGCATCGACGGCATGCTCTCCGCCCAGGCGCGGCAGCGTCTGCGCGCCGATGGCTTCGGCAAAGGCGCGGGGTACCCGCCAATGGTCCATCAGTGTCGCGCCGACCTCGGCGAAGTCGCAGCCGACGATCCGGCGTTCGACGAGGTGAAGGGGTTCGTCGCCCTGTTCGGCAATCGTTCGCGCTTCGGCGGCGAGCTCCGGCGCGGTCTGGAACAGCACCAGATGACCGATGTCGGCCAGCAGGCCGATCACGAAGCTGCGCTCCACCGCGACCGAGCCCGTGCGTTGCGCGATCGCGCGCGAAGCCAGGGCGCACAGCACGCTGTCGCGCCAGAAGCGGTTCATGTCGAGCTGTGCCGGGCGGATGCCGGCAAACACCGCATGCAGCGACATTGCCAGCACGAGGTCGTGCACCTGCTGCAGGCCGAGGATCTGCACCGCGCGCACGACATTGTCGATCTCGCCCCGGTGGCCGTACATCGCGCTGTTCACCAGGCGCAGCAGCCGGGCAGTGAGGGCGGGGTCGGCCGACACCAGGCGCGCGACCTCGAATACCGATCCGTCTGGCGACTCGAGTTGCTCGCGCACGCGCTCGTACACCGTCGGCAGCGAGGTCAGGGCTTCGATCTGGCTGACCAGTTCCTGGGCTGAATGCATGGAGGGCTCCTGTTGCGTGCGGCCGATTATCCGCGATCGCTCATGACGCTGGAACGCCGCGGCGTGAACACGAGCGGCGCGGCAGGGGGCAGTTCGGGCTGGAGGGTGACGTGCTCGATGCCGAAACGCTCGCGCAGCAGTGCCTGTTCCGCCTCCAGCACCGTCTGCCACGCTTGCTCGCCGGTCAGCAGGATGTGTGCGGAAAGTGCGGTACGGCGCGAATCCAGGCTCCAGATGTGGAGGTCATGCACTGAACGCACGCCGGGCACCCCTGCCATGCCGCGGCCCACATCGGGCAGCGACAGGCCGTCGGGCACGCCCTCGAGCAGGGTGTGCAGCACGTTGCGCAGCAGCGACAGCGTGGAGAACAGGATCAGACCGCAGATCAGCATGGTCAGCAGCGGGTCGATCGGCGTCCAGCCGGTGAACTGGATGACGAGGCCGGAGGCCAGCGCCGCCACCGAGCCGAGCAGGTCGCCCATCACGTGCAGCAGCGCGCCGCGGGTGTTGAGGTCGCCCTCGCCGCGGGTCAGCAGCCAGGCGACGACCAGATTCAGCACGAGGCCGCCGAGTGCCACCAGCGTCACCATTTCGCCCGCGATCTCGCGCGGCTCGAGCAGGCGCAGCACCGCCTGCCACAGCAGCAGGGCCACCACCGCGAGCATGAACAGACTGTTGGCCAGTGCCGCGAGCGCCTCGACGCGGCGCAGGCCGTAGGAGTGGCGCGGACTCGTCGGGCGCAGCGCGATGCGTGCCGCAATCGCGGCCAGCCCGAGCGACAGTGCGTCGGTAACCATGTGCCCGGCGTCCCCCAGCAGTGCCAGCGAACCCGACCACCAGCCCGCCAGCGCCTCGACCGCGGCGAAGCCGAGGGTCAGCACCAGCGCCAGCGGCAGGTAGCGACTTGCGGCGTGGTCGTGATGGTGGGGCCCATGTCCATGCCCGCCATGTCCGTGTTCATGGCCGTGCGTATGGGAATGGTCGTGATCGTGGTGGTGTCGCGGGTCGTGCGTCGCTGCCATGCGTTGCGGCCTCTGCTGTGGATGACGTGATTATGCGGCGCATGACCGGTGGTGGCATACCGCCGGTTTGGGGCAGGGGCGCAATAGGTAAAACCATCTAGCCGGTTGCCTCATTTCCCCAATTTTTGTAGGGACATTGCGGGCCTAGAGTGGCAACCACGCCAATGGCACCTGGAGTCCGTCATGAAGTCCTGTTCCCCTCCCCAAGCAACCCCGGCCTCGCCCTCGCGCCGCAACTTCCTGCGTGGCGTGCCCGTGGTGACCGCCGCCGCCGCGGTGGCGCCGACCCCTGCCATCGCCAGCACCGGCAAGCACCAGTGGGCGATGCTGATCGACGTGCGCAAGTGCATCGGCTGCCAGGCCTGCACGGTGTCCTGCATCCAGGAGAACGCGGTGCCCGAGGGCAGCTTCCGCACCGTGGTGTCGACCTACAGCGTCAAGCTCACCGACAGCGCCCAGCCCGCCGGCACCTACGTGCTGCCGCGCCTGTGCAACCACTGCGACAACCCGCCGTGCATCCCGGTGTGCCCGGTGAGCGCCACCTACAAGCGCGAGGACGGCATTGTCGCCGTCGATGGCGACCGCTGCGTGGGCTGCGCCTACTGCGTGCAGGCCTGCCCCTACGACGCGCGCTTCATCAACCACGAGACCAACAAGGCCGACAAATGCACCTTCTGCGCCCACCGCGTGGATGCCGGCCTGTTGCCCGCCTGCGTCGAGACCTGCGTCGGCGGCGCGCGCATCTTCGGCGACATCAACGACCCCGAGAGCGAACTCGCCCGCCGCCTGAAGGAGGCGCAGCCGCAGCTCAAGGTGCTCAAGCCCGAGCTCGAGACCGCGCCGCGGGTGTTCTACATCGGCCTCGACGAGCGCTTCACCGGCAAGGTCGAGGGCCAAGGCACGCTGTGGAAGCCCCGCAACCTGCCGCACGCCTGAACCGCACGCGAGGAGATCCATCATGAACCCGAACATCGTCGAAACCATCAATGTCGCGCGCGAAGTCGCGTGGCTGCCGTGGGCGGTGCAGTACTTCTTCCTCATCGGCCTGTCCTACGGCGCCTGCCTGCTGTCGCTGCCGGGCATCGTCTTCCGCCGCCCGGGCTGGGCGGGCATCTCGCGCCTGGCCCTGCTCGGCGCGCTGGTGTGCGGACTGGCCGCGCCGGTGGCGCTGCTGGCCGACCTGCACCAGCCCGGTCGCTTCTGGCATTTCTATGCCTACTTCACACCCACCTCGTGGATGTCGTGGGGCGCCTTCTTCATCCCGGTGTATCTGGGCGGACTGCTCACTTATGCCTGGCTCGCCTTCCGTCCCGATCTGGCGCGCCATGCGCAGGGCGGTGGCAAGCTTGCCGGACTGGCAGGCGTGCTTGCCTACGGCGGTCACGAGAGCCGTGGTGCGCTGAAGGCCGCGGCGCTGCTCGCCTTCGTCGGCGCGGCGCTGGTGGCGCTCTACACCGGGGCCGAGGTCGCGGTGGTGCAGGCCCGTCCGCTGTGGAACACGCCGCTGCTGCCGCTGCAGTTCTTCATCACGGCCTTTGCCGGCGCGGTCGGCCTGGCCTTGCTGTTCAACCGTTTCAGCGTGCGTGACGCGGCCGCCAACCGCCGCATGGCCGGCGTGCTGGCCGCGACGCAGGTGGTGGCGCTGGCCGTGGGTGCGCTGTGGCTGGCGCTCGGCGTTTCCGGCATCTCGCCAGTCCATGCCCAGGCCCTGGCCGAAGTCGGCCCCTCGGCCAACTGGCAGCTCTCCGCCGCGTGGGCAGTGGCTGCCACCGTGCTCACCCTGGTGCTGGCGTGGAAGTGGCCCGGCTCCGGCCTGCTGATCGGCCTGCTGGCGCTGCACTCGGCGTGGATGATGCGCTGGTCCATCTTCATCGGCGGCCAGGAAGTGCCCAAGACCGGCGCCGGCTACTACACCTATTCGCTGCCGCTCGGCCCCGAGGGCCTGATGGGCATCGTCGGCACCGCCGGGCTGTGGGTCTTCCTCTTCATCCTCATCACCACCTTGCTGCCGCTCGACCGCCTCGCGGCCGGCAACACCGACAAGGCTGCCGCCTGAGCGCGGGCGACCAAGGAGAAGCATCATGAAAATCGAACGTCGTGAAATCATCGCCGCCGGTGGCCTTGCCGCCTTTGCCGCCGGCTTCTCGCAGACCCTGGGCCGCATGGTGGCCAACTTCACCGGCCCCGAAGAGAAGAAGATCGCTGGGGGCCGCCACATCCACGGCCGCTCGGCCGAACCGGAATTCACCGTCGATCCGGTGAGCGGCGAGTTCACCCCCAACCCCAACCAGCAGGTCAGCTACACGGCCTGCCTGGGCTGCACCACCCAGTGCGGCGTGCGCGTGCGCATCGACAAGACGAGCGGCCAGGTCATCCGCGTGGTCGGCAACCCCTACAGCCCGCTGTCGACCGAGCCCCACCTGCCGATGAAGGCGTCGGTGAAGGAGAGCCTGGTCGCCATGTCGCGCTTCCAGGACAAGGGCCTCGCCGGGCGCTCGACCGCCTGCGGCCGCGGCAACGCGGCGATGGACCAGATGAACTCGCCTTTCCGCGTGCTCACCCCCTTGAAGCGTGTCGGTCCGCGCAACTCGGGCCAGTGGCAGCCGATCTCCTTCGAGCAGCTGGTGAAGGAAGTGGTGGAAGGCGGCGACCTGTTCGGCGAGGGCCATGTCGACGGCCTGGCCGCACTGCGCGACCTCGAGAAGCCGATCGATGCCGAGGCGCCCGAGCTGGGCAAGCGGGTGAACCAGGTCGCGGTGCTGACCAGCGTCAATGACGGCCGCGAGAACTTCAGCCGCCGCTTCTGGAACCAGGCCTACGGCACGCTCAACCACGTCGGCCACGGCTCCTACTGCGGCGGCGCCTACCGCTCCGGCTCGGGTGCGCTGTTCGGCGACGTCAAGCGCATGCCGCATGCCAAGCCCGACCTGGCCAACGCCGAATTCGTGCTCTTCATCGGCACCGCGCCGGGCAACGCCGGCAACCCCTTCAAGCGTACCGGCGGCATGCTCGCCAAGGGCCGCGCCGAAGGCCGGCTGGACTACGTGGTGGTTGATCCGGTGCTCAACAACTCGCACAACCTGGCTGCCGCCGAGCACGGGCGCTGGGTGCCGATCCGCCCGGGCACCGACGGTGCGCTGGTGATGGGCATGATGCGCTGGATGTTCGACAACGCGCGTGTGAACACCGACTACCTGGCCTGGCCCAACCTCAAGGCCGCCCAGGCCGCCGGCGAGCCGTCCTTCACCAACGCCGGCTGGCTGGTGATCGCCGAAGAAGGTCATCCGCGCCAGGGCCGCTTCCTGCGCGGCTCCGACATCGGCATGGTCATCGCCGCCGAGGACAAGTACAAGGACGCCGACCCCTACGTGATCGCCACCGCCGACGGCGCGCTGGTCGCCGCCGAGACCTCGACAGTGCCGGCGGTGCTGGAAGCCACGCGCATCATCGAACTGGGTGGCAAGCCGGTGACGGTGAAGACGCCCTTCGAGTTGCTGCGCGAATCGGCGCGTGCGCACGCGATCGCCGACTACTCGGCCGCCTGCGGCATCCCGGAAGAGGTCATCGTCGGTCTGGCCGACGAGTTCACCCGCCACGGCCGCAAGGCGAGCGCGGTGGCCCATGGCGGCATGATGGCCGGCAACGGTTTCTACAACGCCTACGCCGTCGTCACCCTCAACGCCCTGATCGGCAACCTGAACTGCAAGGGCGGGTTCGTGATGAACGGCGGCGGCTTCAAGGACAACGGCGCCGGTCCGCGCTACGACCTCGAGAGCTTTCCCGGCATGCTCAAGCCCGCCGGCACCCCGCTCGGGCGCAACGTGCCCTACGAGCGCTCGGCCGAGTTCAAGCGCCGCCAGGCCGAAGGCAAGCCCTATCCGGCCAGCGACGCCTGGTTCCCCAACGCCCCCGGCCTGGGCACCGAGTGGTTCCCCGGCGCGCTGCGCGGCTACCCCTACAGCCTCAAGGCGCTGGTGCTGTGGAGCTGCAACCCGCTGTACGGCATCACCGGCGTGCGTCCGCTGATCGAGCGGGACCTCGCCGACCCGAAGAAGCTGCCGCTGATCATTTCAGTGGACCCGCTGATCAACGAGAGCAACGCGTTTGCCGACTACATCGTGCCCGACTCGCTGATGTACGAGAGCTGGGGCTGGGCCGCGCCCTGGAGCGGTGTGCCCACCAAGGCCACGACCGCACGCTGGCCGGTGGTCGAGCCCAAGGCGGCGAAGACGCCCGAGGGCGCGCCGATCGGCATGGAGACCTTCTACATCGCGCTCGCCAAGGCGATGAAGCTGCCCGGCTTCGGCGCCGAGGCCATCGCCGACATGGACGGCAAGCGCTACCCGCTCGACACCCCCGAGGACTGGTACCTGCGCGGCGGCGCCAACATCGCCTTCGCCGGCAAGGCGCCGGTGGGCGACGCGACCGACGAGGATATGCAGCTTTCCGGCGTCGAGCGACTGCGCCCGCAACTGGAGGGCGTGTTGAAGCCCGAGGAGTGGCGCAAGGTGGCCTTCCTGTTCACTCGCGGCGGGCGCTACCAGCCGGCCGGCGAGGCGCAGGATGCCGAGCAGCCCGAATGGCAGGCCAACCGCTTCACCAAGCCGCTGTGGCTGTGGAACGAGATGATCGGCAGCGCGCGCAACACGCTCACCGGCGCTCGCTTTAACGGTTGCGCACAATGGACACCGCCGGCCTTCTACGACGGCACCCCGGTGCGCCAGATCCACACCGAGGCCGACTGGCCGCTGCAGATCATCAGCTACAAGTCGGCACTGCAGAACTCGTACAGCATCGCCACCCGCATCACCGGCCTGCACCCGGACAACCCGGTGGTCGTGCATCCGGCCGATGCCGAAAAGCTCGGCCTGAAGACCGGCGACGCCGCACGCATCCGCACCCCGGGCGGCGCGGCGGCATGTACGGTGATCGTGCATGAGGGCGTGCTGCCCGGGGTGATGGCGATCGAGCACGGCTACGGCCACCGCGAGCTGGGTGCGCGGGCGCATCGCATCGGGGACCGGATGCAGCCCGACCGTCCAGACCTGCGTGCGGGCATCAACCTCAACGATCTCGGCCTGTCCGACCCGACCCGTGGCGGCAAGGGTATCTGGGTGGATGCGGTCTCCGGCACTTCGGTGCGCCAGGGCATCCCGGCGCGGCTCGAGCGGGTTTGAGCCCGCGGAAAGCAGAAGCGGACTGAGCCGCCGGGCTCAGTCCAGCGCCGCCGGGTCAACGCGCAGCATCAGGCGCGCCAGTTCGGCGGCACTGCCGACGCCGGTCTTCTCCATCACGTGATGACGGTGCACATGCACCGTCTTCTCGCTGATGTCGAGCGCGCGCCCGACCAGCTTGTTCGGCAGCCCCTGCGCCACCAGACGCGCAACCTCGCGCTCGCGCGGCGACAGGCGGTCGAGCAGGGCTTTCGCTTCCTCGCAGCGTGCCGCCTTGTCGCGCGCCTCGCAGCCCAGCTTGAGCGCCCGCCCCACCGCGTCGAGCAGGGCCTGATCCTTGAAGGGCTTCTCCAGGAAGTCGCAGGCGCCGTGCTTCATCGCCTGCACCGCCAGATCGACGTCGCCGTGGCCGGTGATGAACACGATGGGCACGGTCCAGCCGCGGCTGCGCAGCACCTGCTGCAGTTCCAGGCCGCTCATCATCGGCATGCGGATGTCGAGCACCAGACAGCCGACGGCGTTGGCCTCGGGCAGGGAAGCGAGGAAATCCTCGGCGGAGGCGTGCGTCGCGACCTGCCAGCCCACCGATTCGAACAGGAAAATCAGAGAGCGGCGAAAGGCGGCATCGTCATCGACGACGTGGATGGCGAGATCTTCGAGTTCAGTCATGGGTTGGGTCGCATTGCAGTCCGGGCAGGCTCAGGGTGAAGCAGGTGCCGACTCCGTCGGCCGGCGTATCGGCCACCAGGCGTCCGCCATGGGCTTCGGCGATGCTGCGGCAGATCGACAGCCCAAGCCCGAGACCATCGGTCTTGGTGGTGAAGAAGGGTTCGAACAGGCGGGCGCGGGTGGCGTCGTCGATGCCGACGCCGCTGTCGCGGACCTGGATGTCGAGACCGCCGTCGGTCGCCGCGAGCCGAACCTCCAGCGGTTGCCGGTCGGGCGGGAGCTCGCGGCTGGCGTCGTAGGCGTTCTTCAGCAGGTTCAGCAGCACCTGCTGGACCTGCAGGCGGTCGACCTCGATGCGGCTGTCCGGCCGCACGGTGTCGATGAGCGCGATCTCGGGTGCGCGCGCCATCATGCCGCGAAACAGGACGATGGCCTCGCCCGCGAGTTCGGCCGGCGCGACTGCCTCGCGGGTTGCGGTGCGCTTGCGCGCGAAGCTGCGGATACGCGACAGGATGCCCGAGGCGCGTTCGGCCTGGGCGGCGATCTCGGTGGTCGCTTCGCGCAGCGCGGCATCGGTCAGTCGGCCGTTGTCGGCGCGGCGGATAATGCTGTTGGCGTAGTTGGCGATCGTCGCGAGCGGCTGGTTCAGTTCGTGGGCAAGTGTTCCGGACAGCTCCCCCAGCACCGAAAGGCGGGCGAGGTGGTCGGCCTGTTCCTGTGCCGCGCGCGCGGCGGATTCTAGGCGGTCGCGCTCGGCCAGTGCGGCGCTGAGGGCAGCGGTGCGCTGCTTCACGAGGTACTCGACGCGCACGGTGTACAGGATCCAGCCCAGCAGTACGAGGGTGAAACCTGCGACCCAGGGCCAGTAGCGCTGCGCCATCACCATCAGCGTGGGTTCGCGCAGGTAAGCGTAGGGGCCGATCTCCAGCTTGCGGAACAGGTCATGCACCGACTGGTAGTCGGCCGGCACGGCCCAGGTCGGGTGGTCGCTGTCTGCATCCATCGACAGCAGCGCGATCGCGACCTGCCTCGCCAGTTCGGGTGGCGTGTGGCGCAGGCTGGCGAGCGGCCAGTCGGGGTAGAGCGGGGTGCTGGTCGCGCACGGAAAGCCTGGCTCCTCCCGCGGTGCCACCACACGGAACGCGCGGCCCGCCTCGCCGAGGCCCTCGAGCAGGCAGGCGCGCACGATGCCGGCGTCGGCACGACCGCTGGCCACGGCTTCGAGCACCTTGCTCATCGGGAAGCCCACGGTCTGCAGTTCGGCGAAGTCCTCATCCGGCGATACACCGATGTCCGCGAGGACACCCCAGATAAGCTGGAACCCGCCGAAACCCTCGCGGCCCACGGCGGCGACCCGCTTGCCGCGCAGTTCGATCAGCGACTGCAAGTCGCTGCGGTCGGCGCGCACGACCACCGCCGAACCCAGCGCCCGCGCCGGCGTGCGTCCGCTGCCCGCGTCCAGGGTGAGGATGCGGCTGGCGCCCAGTTCCGCTTCGAGTTCGACGTAATGGCCGGGGTTGGTCACGATGAAGTCGAGCTCGCCGGCGGCAGCGGCGGCACGCATGCCAGCGTGGTCGAGCTGTTCGAGACGCACGGTCTGGCCAGGCAGCGCGGCTTCGATGTGGTGCAGCAATGGCGACCATTCGCCGACCGTGGCCTCCGAGCCGAGGAAGTCGAGTACGCCGATGCGGATCTCGCCGGGTGCGCGCGCGGTCGCGGGCGGACTAGCCGCGACAAGCAGCAGGCCCAGCGCGAGGCCGAACGTGCGCAATGGGTTGCAGAGGGAAGGCATGGATGCAAAATCGCCTTTTGCGCGGCGGTCGTCAAGGCGCATGGACGGCGCGACGACCCGGCCTGTAACGTTTCGGGCCTAAGCTGCCGCCTCTGAGCGAAGGAGTTTTCAACGATGAGACTATTGAGCTGGAACATCCAGTGGGGCCGCGGGGCGGATGGCCGCGTGGAGCCGTCGCGCACCGTGGCGGCAATCCGGGCGGCGGGCGAGTTCGACCTGATCTGCCTGCAGGAGGTGGCCTGCAACTTCGAGGGCTTGCCGGGTGGATCGGGAGGCGACGAGGTGGCGCTGTTCGCGGCGGCGTTTCCCGGCTATACGCCGGTATTCGGAGCCGGCATGGATGTCCCGGACGGACGGGGCGGGCGGGCGCTGTTCGGCAACCTGCTGCTGTCGCGCCTGCCGGTGGGGCAGGTGTTCCGCCACATGCTGCCGGCGCCGGCCGATCCGGGGCTGCCTGCGATGCAGCGGGTGTGCGTGGAGGCAGTGGTCAGCGCGCCGGGCGGCCCGCTGCGCATCCTTACGACGCATCTGGAGTACTACTCCGCCCGCCAGCGTGGCGCGCAGGTGGACGCGCTGCGTGCCCTGCAGGCCGAGGCGGCGGGGCAGGCGAGGCTGCCTGCCGCGGGCAAGGACTCCAACCCGACCTTTGCCGCCTGGCCGCGTCCGGCCTCGGCCATCGTCTGCGGCGATTTCAACTGCGAACCGGGGTCGGCCGAATACGTGCGCATGCAGATGCCGCTGGGCGACGACGTGCCTGCCTGGCGCGATGCCTGGTCAATGCTGAACCCCGGGTTGCCGCACCCGCCAAGCGTCGGCCTGCACGGCGCGGACTGGCCCGATCGCGCGTACTGCTGCGACTTCTTCTTCGTCACCGAGGACCTGGTGCCGCGTGTGCGGAGCGTGCAGGTGCTGGCTGACACACCCGCCTCGGACCACCAGCCGGTGGTGCTGGAGCTGAGCGACTGAGGGACGACTGAGTTTGCTTCAGCGCTTGCGTCAGGTCTTTCCCGCCGGCGGTTCGACCAGGTCGCGGTAGGCGTGCCAGGTGGCGTGGCCGACGATGGGCATCGTCAGGACCAGTCCGACGTGAAAGGTGAGGAAGCCGATCAGGGTCAGTGAGACGATCAGCACGGCCCACAGCAGCATCGGTGCCGGGTTGCGCAGCAGGGCGCCGAAACTGGCCAGCATGGCGCTGACGGCATCCTGGTTGCGGTCCAGCATCAGCGGGATGGAGACCACGCTGGCGGCGAAGGCGACGAAAGCGAAGATCAGGCCCACGCCGAAATACACGGCGATGAACTCGAGGTTCTCGAGCCGCAGCATCTGCCCGACGAAACCCGACAGGCTGGGCATCTCCTCGGTGTAGAAGAGGGCGAACACGACCAGCGAGGCGCGCGCCCAGACCAGGAAGACGACACCCAGCACGACGGCGAATACGCCGATGTTGCCGGCGTTGCGCCGCCACACCGTCAGTGTCGGGACGAGCGTGCAGGACTCGCCGCGTTCGCGCCGGCGGCTGAGTTCGTACAGGCCCATGGCGAGGAATGGGCCGAGGATGAGGAAGCCCGACGTCAGCGCTGCCGTGTATTCGTAGGCGTGCCGGAAGATGATGGTGAGCAGCAGTCCCATGCCGGTGAAGCAGAAGCCGTAGAACAGGCTGGGGATGGGGCAGGCGCGGAGATCGCCGAGGCCCCGTCCGATCCAGCGCAAGGGGGCGGCGGCCGGTACCTCGCGCACGCGAGGGAAGGGCGGCCCCGGGTCATCGTCCGCCGGTTTGTGTGAGGCTGGGCGGTTTTCGTTCTGCTGCGCCATGTCTCTCTCCTGTCGGGTCGTTGTTCGTGGCAGCGGAACGGGGGCAGCACCTGTTGTTGTTCACCCGGAGGGTGTCAGTTCGGCCCCCGCAAGGCGTCGACCAGGGCGTGCGGTGCTTCCTGCATCATCGCGTGGCCGGCGCCGGCAAGCACGATGATACGCGCGCTGCAGCCTGCCTTTTCAAGCGAATCGGATAGGGGTTTTACCGCATCAGCGGGGGTCATGCGGTCGAGTTCGCCGCAGATCAGCAGCGTGGCACAGCGTACCCGCGCCGCTGCGGCCAGCCCGTCCTGCCAGGTGTCGCAGGCCGCAAGGTCGCTGGCCAGCACACGTGCGCCCTGTTGCTGCATGCGCTGCAGGTTGGCCGCCTCGAGGTCGGCGCGACGTGCTTCGCCCAGCACGTCCGCTGGCGCGAAGGAGAACTTGTTGATCAGGGCGAAGGCGCGCTCGGGTTCGTTGTGCGCGGCGTCGAGCAGAAAGGGCGAAACCGGCATCGGCACGCTGCAGCCGACCAGCGCGAGGCCTTCGATACGGTCGGGCGCCTTGCCCGCCGCGGCGAGTGCGACCAGCGAGCCCATGCTGTGGCCGCACAGGCGGATGCGGTCGAGGCCGAGCGCGTCGCCGAGCGCAAGCACCCACGCGGCGATCGTGTCGATGTCGGCCAGGGGCGCACCTGCCGAGCCGCCATGGCCGGGCAGGTCGGGCACGAACACCCGCGCGCCACCGGCTGCGAGGCCCGCGGCAATGTCGTCCCACACCGCATGATCGTGGCCGGCGCCGTGGATGAGCAGCCAGGGCGCCCTGTCGGTTTGCTGTTGCGGGGCGTGTTCGAACAGGGCGACCGGCTGGCCCTGGAGGTCGAGTTGTTTCATCGGCAGCGTCCGTTGTGAATCTGGGTTGATGGTGGAGGCGGAAGCGTGGCGTCCGGCCGGCGCGAGCGCTTGGGCAGGATACGGGGCATGCGTTGGCGACGCGGGTTCAGGCGCGCTCGTCCGGCTCCAGCAGGTGCTCGATGGCGACGATGCGGTCCTTGAGCGCGAGCTTGCGTTTCTTGAGCCGGCGCAGCATCAGTTCGTCGCCGAGCGGGAGCTGGGCCAGCCGGTTGATGGCCTCGTCCAGATCGTGGTGCTCGGTGCGCAGTTCGTCGAGCCGGCGGCGCAGGCTGGTGACATCGTCGAGGGGTTCGTCGCTCATGATTGACCTGTGCGCTGGGCGCGAGGGAAATGAAGGGCAGGGTGCGGACACCCGGCAGGCCTGCCCGATGGTATTCGCCACCCCGCATGCTGACAACCTGCGCCGGGCGGCCGAGGATGGCGGTGGTCGGCCTTGCGCCGCCTTCCTGTCCTGGACTCCGCCACAGAGGTCTGCCGCCGCGCGCGCGGATTCCCTATCATGCGCGCCTTGGAACATGAACTGGAGCAGCGCGCAGTGAACAAGGCGTTCGTGAAGGAAAACGACGGCGGGGACGACGACGAGGAACTCGCGCCCGCGCTGCGCCTGCCGGCGGGCAGCAAGAATTACATGACCCGGCGCGGCTACGACGCGCTGCGGGCCGAACTCGACCAGCTGGTGCGCATCGAGCGCCCGAAGCTGGTCGAGACCGTGGCGTGGGCGGCCGGCAACGGCGACCGATCGGAAAACGGCGACTACATCTACGGCAAGAAGCGCCTGCGCGAGATCGACCGCCGGATACGCTTCCTCATCAAGCGCATCGAGAACGCCGAGGTGGTCGACCCCGAACGCCAGCAGGACCTGGAGCAGGTCTTCTTCGGTGCCACGGTGAGCTTCTGCGACCTCGATACCGAGGAGGAGCAGACCTGGCAGATCGTCGGCGTGGATGAGGCCGACGCCTCGCAGGGGCGGATCAGCTGGATCTCGCCGCTGGCACGCGCGGTGCTGAAGGCGAGGGTGGGCGACGTGGTGCGCTTCCAGAGCCCGGCGGGGATACGCGAGATCGAGGTGGTGGAGATCCGCTACGTCTGATTTGCTCGAGTGCGGCCCAGCGTGAATTTCTTCCGGGATCTTCGCTAAAGGTCTGGCCGGCGCCGCCGAAAACAAAGTCAGACGACCCGGTGTGGTCGCTCCTCCGTGCGTCCGCGGAGCCCAAGTCTTTCAGGAAGAACAAGATGTCGCTCAAGAGCCTGTCCGTGTCGCAACGGTTCGTCCTTCTCATCATCGCCTCCCTCCTCGGCATGCTGCTGCTTGCTGGTTTGGGTTTGAACGGTACACGCAACGCGATGGAGGACGGCAACAACAAATCCATCCGCAGCCTGGTCGAAAGCGCCCATGGCGTTGTCGCCCACTACGAGGCGCTGGAGCGCGCCGGCAAGATGAGCCGTGCCGAGGCACAGTCGGCCGCTATGGAGGCCCTGCGCCCGGTGCGCTACGACACCACCGAGTACTTCTACATATGGTCGCTCGAGGGTGTGTCGGTGATGCATCCGGTCCGTCCTGAGCTGCAGGGCCAGAACATGATCGGCAAGATCAAGTACGCTGGGGGCCGCGACCTCGTCAGCGATATGACGGCCTTGGTGCGCAATGCGCCTGAAGGCTACCTGATGGCGGAGTTTCCGCGCCCGGGGTCGGATTTGCCTGTGCCCAAGTTGCTGTTCTTGAAGAAGGTGGACAGCTGGGGCTGGATCGTGGGCTCGGGGATCTACGTGGATGACGTCGATGCCCGGTTCATGTCCGGCGCGCTGCAGTTCGGTGGCATCGTCGCCGTGCTGCTCATCGTGCTGATCGTGATCGCCTGGCGCGTGGCGCGCAGCGTGACGACGCAGCTCGGCGGCGAGCCGGCGTACGCGACCGAGATCATGCAGCGCGTGGCCGACGGCGACCTGCGCGTGGAGGTCGATGTCAAGGGTGGTGCCGACAGCCTGCTCGGGACGCTGGCCGGCATGGTCAACCAGCTGCGCGGCATGATGCGCGACATCGGGCGTAATGCCGAACAGGTGGCCGACAACTCGCGCGAGATCTCCGGCGTGTCGCGCTCGGTGTCGCAGGCGACCGAGAACCAGACCGGTGCGACGGCGGCGATTGCGGCTGCCATCGAGGAGATGACGGTCAGCATCGGTCAGATCACGGAGAGTGCGGTCGGTGCCGAGCGCAACTCGGCGCGGGCGAGCGAGCTGGCAGGTCAGGGCGCGACCAAGGCCGAGCGCGCAGCGGGCGAGATGCAGGCGATCGCCGGCACTGTCGGCGAAGCGGCGGGCAAGATCCAGTCGCTGGTTACCAAGGCCAACGAGGTTGGCACGATTGCGAGCGTGATCAAGGAGATCGCGGCGCAGACCAACCTGCTGGCGCTGAATGCGGCGATCGAGGCGGCGCGTGCGGGCGAGCAGGGCCGCGGCTTTGCGGTGGTGGCCGATGAGGTGCGCAAGCTGGCCGAGCGCACCAGCACCGCGACGGTGCAGATCGAGCAGGTGATCGCCGGCATCCAGACCGAGACACAGGGCACGGTGGACGCCATGTCGCGCGTGTCGACGCAGGTCGACAGCGGCGTTGGCCTGGTCATGGACGCGAGCGAGTCGCTGCGCACCATCAACCAGGGCACGGCCGAAACCCTGGGGCAGATCCGCAGCGTGGCCGAGGCGACGACCGAGCAGAGTGCGGCCTCGACCGCCATCGCGCAGGAAGTCGAGCAGATCGCGCAGATGGTCGAGGGCACGAGCGAGTCGATGCGTTCGGCGGTCTCGGCGGTCGAGCAACTTGAGCAACTGTCGCGCGATCTGCACCAGATGGTGGCGCGCTTCCGCGTCTGATTCCTGCCACCCGCCCGATGCAACGCCCGCGGGACCGCTGGTCCTCGCGGGCGTTTTTTCGTCTGCGTCAAAGTGTCACGGATACGCCATCAGCCATGCTTCTTGGTACTTAAGTTTTCTTCATGCGCGTCGATAACTGATCCAGCAGTGTGATCAAATTGCTATAAAAAATAAATTTGATTCATTAAGGTATTAAAAAGAAAGGGCATGAGCCCTCGATGTGCCTGGAGGTGTGGCACTCATGCAGTGTTCATGCCGCGTGCGACACGTTTATCGAGAGAAGGGAAATGTCACTCCAATCCATGCCGGTTGCGCGCCGGCTGATGCTGATACTGGCGATTGCGCTGACGGGTCTGGTCGCGCTGGCGGCGGGCTCGCTTTATGCACAACGGGCCGACATGGAGGCGGGCTACGAGCGCTCGATCAGGGGACATGTCGAGGTGGCGCATGGCATCGTGACTCACTACCACGGCCTTGAGCAGTCCGGCGCGATGACGCGCGACGAGGCCCAGGCCGCCGCCAAGGCAGCGTTGAGAGGGTTGCGCTACGAGGGCAACGAGTACTTCTGGGTGAACGACAGCCTTCCGCGCATGCTCATGCATCCGATCCGCCCCGAACTGGAAGGACAGGATCTGAGCGGCAACAAGGATCCCAACGGCAAGTTCCTGTTCCGCGAGTTCTCGCGCGTCGCCAACGAGTCGGGTCAGGGCGTCGTCGATTACCTGTGGCCGCGTCCGGGCTCGGAAGCACCCGTGCCCAAGATGTCCTACGTGAAGATGTTCAAGCCCTGGGACTGGATCGTGGGCACCGGCGTCTATGTGGACGACATCGACAACGAGTTCAACGCGGCCGCACTGCGCTTCGGCGGCATCGTGACCGCGGTATTGGTGCTACTGGTCGTCGTGGCCTGGCGCGTGGTGCGCAGCGTGACGACTCAGTTGGGCGGTGAGCCGGCCTACGCGGCGGACGTCATGCACCGGGTGGCGGACGGTGACCTGCGTGTCGACGTGAAGGTGGATGGCGGCGCCGACAGCCTGCTGGGCACCCTGTCGTTGATGCTGGGCAAGCTGCGCCACATGATGGGCGAGATTTCGCACAGCTCGCAGCAGGTGGCGGGCAACTCGCGTGAGATCTCCGACGTGTCGCGCTCGGTGTCGAAGGCCTCCGAAAGCCAGACCGACGCAACCGCGGCGATTGCGGCCGCCATCGAGGAGATGACGGTCAGTATCAGCCAGATCACCGAAAGCGCGATGGGCGCTGAGCGCAACTCGGCGCGCTCGGCCGAGCTTGCGAGTCAGGGCGCAGGCAAGGCCGAGCGCGCGGCAGGCGAGATGCAGGCCATTGCCGGCACGGTCGACGAGGCCGCGGGCAAGATCCAGCATCTGGTCAAGCGGGCGGACGAGGTCGGCACCATTGCGAGCGTGATCAAGGAGATCGCGGCGCAGACCAACCTGCTGGCGCTGAATGCGGCGATCGAGGCGGCGCGTGCGGGCGAGCAGGGCCGCGGCTTTGCAGTGGTGGCCGACGAGGTGCGCAAACTGGCCGAGCGAACGAGCACCGCGACGGTGCAGATCGAGGAGGTTATCGCCGGCATCCAGAGCGAGACGCAGGGCACGGTGGACGCGATGTCGCGCGTCTCGACCCAGGTGGGCAGCGGCGTGACGCTGGTGCTCGACGCCACGGCCTCGCTGCGCGAGATCGCCGGCGGCGCGCAGGAGGCGTTGGGCCAGATCCGCAGCGTGGCCGAGGCGACGACCGAGCAGAGCGCGGCCTCGACCGCGATCGCGCAGGAAGTCGAGCAGATCGCGCAGATGGTGGAAGGCACCAGCGCGTCGATGCGCTCGGCAGTGTCGGCGGTCGAGCAGCTCGAAAAGCTGTCGGCCGATCTCAGCGGAATGGTCGGGCGCTTCCGGGTCTGATCCGTCACCCGTTAGGCGGGCGAGCTTGAAATCCGCCGCGCCGCCCCCAGCTAAGGCTCCGTTCGAATAACCCCGACGGAGCCTTAGCGACATGTCCGAAGCGCAAACCGCATCCTCCCAGACGCTGAATTTCCAGGCCGAGGTGAAGCAGCTGCTTCACCTGATGATCCACTCGCTGTACTCCAACCGCGAGATCTTCCTGCGCGAACTGGTCTCGAACGCATCCGACGCCTGCGACAAGCTGCGTTTCGAAGCCCTCGACAACGGCAGCCTGTACGAGAATGACGCCGAGCTGAAGATCCGCATCGGCTTCGATGCCGAGGCCAGGACCATCACGATCGCCGACAACGGCATCGGCATGAGCCGCGACGAGGCCATCGCCCACCTGGGCACCATCGCCAAGTCGGGCACGCGCGAATTCTTCGGCAAGCTCACTGGTGACCAGAAGAAGGACGCCAACCTCATCGGCCAGTTCGGCGTCGGCTTCTACTCCGCCTTCCTCGTCGCCGATCGCGTCACCGTGCTCACCCGCCGCGCCGGCCTGGCCGCAAGCGAGGGTGTGAAGTGGGAGTGCTCGATGGCCGGCGACGAAGCCGGTGCGTACACCGTGGAACAGGTCGACAAGGCCGGCCGCGGCACCGAGATCACCCTGCATCTGCGCGAAGGCCAGGACGACCTGCTGTCGTCGTGGAAGCTCAAGAGCCTGATCCGCAAGTACTCCGATCACATCGTGCAACCGATCGTGATGAAGAAGGAGGAGTGGAACGACGAGCAGAAGAAGCAGGTGCTGACCGAGGAGGACGAGACGGTCAACCAGGCCAACGCCCTGTGGGCCCGCGCCAAGAACGACATCACGGAGGAGGAGTACAAGGCCTTCTACAAACACGTCGCGCACGACTTCGAGGAGCCGCTGGCGTGGACCCATTCGCGCGTCGAGGGCCGTCACGAATACACCAATCTGCTCTACATCCCGAAGAACGCGCCCTTCGATCTGTGGGACCGCAACGCCAAGCACGGCATCAAGCTCTACGTGAAGCGCGTCTTCATCATGGACGACGCCGAGAAGCTGATGCCGACCTACCTGCGCTTCGTGCGCGGCGTGGTCGATTCGGCCGACCTGCCGCTCAACGTTTCGCGCGAGATCCTGCAGGAGTCGAAGGACATCGACACCATCCGCTCGGGCTGCACGAAGAAGGTGCTGTCGATGCTGGAAGGCCTGGCCAACAGCGACGAGGCCGCGGACAAGGAGAAGTACGCCGACTTCTGGAAGGCCTTCGGCAAGGTGCTGAAGGAAGGCGTAGGCGAGGACTTCGCCAACAAGGAGAAGATCGCCGGTCTGCTGCGCTTCGCCTCGACCCAGCTCGACACGCCCGATGAGGTGGTCTCGCTCGCCGACTACATCGGCCGCATGAAGGAAGGCCAGGACAAGATCTACTTCGTCACCGCCGAGACCTTCAATGCCGCGAAGAACAGCCCGCATCTCGAGGTCTTCCGCAAGAAGGGCATCGAGGTGCTGCTGCTGTCCGACCGCGTCGATGAATGGGTGACCGGCAACCTCACCGAGTTCGACGGCAAGCCGCTGGTTTCCGTCGCCAAGGGGGGGCTGGACCTTGGTGCGCTGGAGGACGAGGCCGAGAAGAAGGAGGCCGAGAAGGCTGCCGACGAGTACAAGGAACTGCTCGACAAGATGAAGTCGAGCCTGGGTGAGCGCGTCAAGGACGTGAAGGTGACGCTGCGCCTGACCGACTCGCCCGCCTGCCTGGTGGCCGACGAGCACGACCTGGGCATGAACCTCGCCCGAATCCTCAAGGCGGCGGGCCAGAACGCACCGGTCTCCAAGCCCATCCTCGAGATCAACCCGAACCATCCGGCGGTGCTGCGCCTGAAGTACGAGGACAAGCATTTCGACGACTGGGCGGCGGTGCTGTTCGACCAGGCCCTGCTGGCCGAGGGAGGCACGCTCGACGACCCGGCGACCTTCGTCAAGCGTATCAACCAGCTGATGATGGCGATGAGCGGGAACTGAAGCGTCAGCCGGCCAGCGGTCGGTGTGACAACCGGTACAAGTGCCTGAAACGAGTGGGCGGCGGGACGTGAGTCTCGCCGCCCATTTGCGTTTGCAGCACGTCGTGCCGGGATGGCTGCCCGTCCTGGGCAGCTTGCCGCAATCGGGGTAAACGATGCTTGCCCGGGCGATGGTCCGAAGCAAGACTGATGGTGGAATAAGAAAAAGCAATACGCAGCAGCGCGAACCTCATCTTCTGCCCGGCCGTCAGCGGCGGGGCAGCCTGCCGGGACGGAACATGAGCGAGTTCATCCTCGAAACGCAGGGCCTGACGAAGGAGTTCAAGGGCTTCGTCGCGGTCTCGAATGTCGACCTGAAGGTGCAGCGAGGGCACATCCACGCCTTGATCGGCCCCAACGGTGCCGGCAAGACGACCGTCTTCAACCTGCTGACCAAGTTCCTGCCCCCAAGCTCGGGTTCGATCCTGTTCGAGGGGCGGGACATTACCCGCGAGGCACCGGTGGCGACCGCCCGCCGCGGCATGGTGCGGTCCTTCCAGATCTCGGCGACCTTTCCGCACCTGACGGTGATGGAGAACGTGCGCATCGGCCTGCAGCGCACGCTGGGTACGGAGTTCCACTTCTGGCGCTCGAAGAAGTCGCTGGACGTGCTCAACGGCCGTGCGATGGAATTGCTCGAATCGGTGGATCTGGCGGGTTTTGCCGACACGGTCACCGCCGAGATGCCCTATGGCCGCAAGCGTGCGCTGGAGATCGCGACCACGCTGGCGCTCGACCCCAAGATGATGCTGCTCGACGAGCCCACCCAGGGCATGGGCAGCGAGGACATCGCGCGCGTGGTCGATCTGATCCGCAAGGTGTCCGCCAACCGCACCATCCTGATGGTGGAGCACAACCTGTCGGTGGTCGCCAACCTGTGCGACCGCATCACCGTGCTCACCCGCGGCAGCATCCTCGCCGAAGGGCCCTATGCCGAAGTGTCCAAGAACCCCAAGGTGCTCGAGGCCTATGTCGGTTCCGACGACATCAACGATGCCCACCACTGATCCGCGGCGGACGCAGACATGACCAGTGCTTTCCATCCCCATCCCGAAATGCTGCGGATCCATGATCTGCATGCGTTCTACGGCGAGTCGCACATTCTGCACGGCATCGACCTGAAGGTGGCGCGCGGCGAGTGCGTCACCCTGCTGGGGCGCAACGGCTCGGGGCGGTCGACGACCCTCAAGTCGGTCCTCGGCCTTGTCGGCCGGCGCAGCGGCTCGATCATGGTCAATGGCAAGGAAGTCATCGCCGAGCCGACGCACCGCATGGCGCGCTATGGCGTGGGCTACGTGCCCGAGGAGCGCGCGATCTTCGCCTCGCTGTCGTGCGAGGAGAACCTGCTGCTGCCGCCGCAGGTCGCCAGTGGCGGCATGTCGGTGGATGAGATCTACCGCATGTTCCCGAACCTGCTCGAGCGTCGCAACAGCCCGGGCTCGAAGCTCTCCGGCGGCGAGCAGCAGATGCTGGCGATGGCTCGCGTACTGCGCACCGGCGCCAAGCTGCTGTTGCTGGACGAGATCACCGAGGGCCTGGCGCCGGTCATCGTCCGCAAGCTCGGCGAGGTCATCATCGAGCTGAAGTCGCGCGGCTTCACCATCGTGATGGTGGAGCAGAACTTCCGCTTCGCCGCGCCGCTGGCCGATCGCCACTACGTGCTGGAGCACGGGGAAATCATCGCCACCATCAGCGCCGAGGAACTGCCCGGCCGCATGGATTGGCTGCACCAGACGCTCGGGGTGTGAGCGGCTCTGCCGCCCGACTCCTGCGTATCACCACCAAAACGAGACGGAGACGAACGATGCACACGAAGAAGCTGACGACGCTGGCCTGCGCGGCCGCCCTGGCGACCTTGTCGGGTGCGGCAAGCGCACAGATTTCGGGCAACACGGTGAAGGTCGGCGTGCTCACCGACATGTCGGGGACCTATTCCGATCTCGCGGGTGCAGGTGCGGTGCTGGCCACGCAGATGGCGATTGACGATTTCATGGCCGAGGCCAAGCCGGCCTTCAAGGTCGAGATGGTGTCCGCCGACCACCAGAACAAGGCCGACATCGCATCGAACAAGGCGCGCGAATGGTTCGAGCGCGAAGGCGTGGATACCGCGACCGAACTGGTCACGACCTCGACCGCGCTGGCGGTGATGAAGATTGCCAAGGAAATGAACCGCGTCGCCCTGATGAGCGGGCCGGCCTCGACGCCGATCACCAACGAGCAGTGCAACGACGTCACCGTCCATTACACCTACGACACCTACGCGCTGGCCAACGGCACGGCCAAGGCGGTGACCCAGCAGGGCGGCGACACCTGGTTCTTCCTCACCGCCGACTACGCCTTCGGCCAGGCGCTGGAGAAGGATTCCTCCGCGGTCGTCACCGCCAACGGCGGCAAGGTGCTGGGCTCGGTACGCCATCCCTTCCCGGCCTCGGACTTCTCCTCCTTCCTGCTGCAGGCGCAGGCCTCGGGCGCCAAGATCATCGGTCTGGCCAATGCCGGCGCCGACACCACCAATGCCATCAAGCAGGCAGCCGAGTTTGGCGTCACGCCCAAGCAGTCGCTTGCGGGCCTGCTGATGTTCATCTCCGACGTGCATTCGCTGGGGCTCAAGAACACGCAGGGCATGTACCTGACCACCGGCTTCTACTGGGATCTCAACGATGAGACCCGCGCGTGGTCGAAGCGCTTCTTCGACAAGCACAAGCGCATGCCGACCATGGTGCAGGCGGGGCAGTATTCGTCGGTGCTGCACTACCTGCGTGCGGTCAATGCAGCCGGCTCGGACGAGGCGAGCAAGGTCATGGCGCAGATGAAGAAGACGCCGATCAATGATTTCTTCGCCAAGAACGGCCAGATCCGCGACGATGGCCGCATGGTGCATGACATGTACCTCGCCCAGGTCAAGAAGCCGGATGAGTCGAAGTACCCGTGGGACTACTACCACATCCGCCAGACCATCCCGGCGGCCGAGGCCTTCCAGCCGCTGTCGCAGTCGAAGTGCCCGCTGGTGAAGAAGTGATCTGATCGCGGAAGCTTCCGCTCTTCACGACGCACGGGGCGGCTGGACCGTCCCCGTGCGGGAGTCGCACATGGAAATCTTCGGTGTCCCGAGCGCGCTGCTCGGCAGCCAGTTGCTGGTCGGCCTGATCAACGGATCCTTCTACGCGATCCTGAGCCTGGGCCTGGCCATCATCTTCGGCCTGCTCAACATCATCAACTTCACCCACGGCGCCCAGTACATGATGGGCGCCTTCGTGGCGTGGATCGCGCTGAACAAGCTCGGCATCAACTACTGGGTGGCACTGCTGCTGGCGCCACTCGCCGTCGGTGCGCTCGGCGTGCTGATCGAACGCACGATGCTGCGCAAGCTGTACAAGCTGGATCACCTCTACGGCCTGCTGCTCACCTTTGGCCTGGCGTTGATCTTCGAGGGCATCTTCCGCGACCAGTACGGCATTTCGGGGCAGTCCTACCCGGTGCCCGAGCTGCTGCAGGGTGGCGTGAACCTGGGATTCATGTTCCTGCCGATCTATCGCGGCTGGGTGGTCGTGGCCGCGCTGACGGTGTGCTTCGCCACCTGGTTCATCATCGAGAAGACCAAGCTCGGCGCCTACCTGCGCGCCGGCACCGAGAACCCGCAGATGGTGCAGGCGCTGGGCATCAACGTGCCGCTGCTGATCACCTTCACCTACGGCTTCGGCGTCGCGCTGGCGGCCTTTGCCGGCGTGCTGGCGGCACCGATCTATCAGGTCAGCCCGCTGATGGGCTCGAACCTGATCATCGTGGTGTTCGCGGTGGTGGTGATCGGCGGCATGGGCTCGATCATGGGTTCCATCCTCACCGGCATCGGCCTGGGCCTGATCGAGGGCCTGACGCGGGTGTTCTACCCCGAGGCGTCGGCGGTGGTGGTGTTCGTGATCATGGTGATCGTGCTGCTGGTGCGGCCGGCCGGCCTGTTCGGCAAGGCCTGAGCGACTCGACGAGGATAGACGCAGATGAACAACACGAATTCGATGTTCGCACGGGCCACGCCGCTGCTGTTCGGTGCACTGTTCGTGATCGGGCTGATCGCGCCGTTCGCGGTGTATCCCACCTTCCTGATGAAGATCCTGTGCTTCGGGCTGTTCGCCTGCGCGTTCAACCTGCTGCTGGGCTTCGTCGGGCTGCTCTCCTTTGGTCACGCGGCCTTTCTGGGTTCGGCGGGCTACATCTGCGGCATGCTGGTGCGGGACATGGGGGTCACGCCCGAGGTCGGCATCATCGGCGGCACGCTGGCGGCGGGCGCGCTGGGTTGGGTGTTCGGGGTGCTGGCAATTCGCCGTACCGGCATCTACTTCGCGATGATCACGCTGGCGCTGTCGCAGATGGTGTATTTCGTCGTCCTGCAATGGAAGGCGACCGGCGGCGAGGATGGCCTGCAGGGCGTGCCGCGCGGCCACCTGTTCGGCCTCATCGACCTGTCGAACAACATCGCGATGTACTACCTGGTGTTCGCGGTGTTCTGCATCGGCTTCTTCATCATCTACCGCACCATCCATTCACCCTTCGGCCAGATCCTGAAGGCGATCCGCGAGAACGAACCGCGCGCGATCTCGCTCGGCTATGACGTGGCGAAGTTCAAGCTGCTCGCCTTCGTGCTGTCGGCCTCGCTGGCCGGCATGGCGGGGGCGACCAAGACCCTGGTGTTCCAGCTCGCCTCGCTGACTGACGTGCATTGGCACATGTCGGGCGAGGTCGTGTTGATGACCCTGCTCGGCGGCCTCGGCACCATCCTCGGCCCACTGGTCGGCGCGGCGACCATCGTGTCCTTGCAGACCGAGCTGGCCGACTCGGTCGGCTCCTGGGTCACGGTCATCATGGGCGCCATCTTCGTGATCTGCGTGCTGCTGTTCCGCCGCGGCATCGTCGGAGAATTGCAGGCGCTGATCCAGCGCGCGGGTATCCGCTAAGTTGCGGATGGAGGGGCGACGCGGTGCAGCCGCCCTTCCGCCTTGCGCAATGCCGGGTAGGCGAGGGCGTGGTACAGCGGCACTGGCGCAACCGAACGCGAGATACCGTGCGCGACGACGGCGGTGGCCATCAGCGGCAGCAGCATCTGGTGGTTGGCGGTCATCTCCATCACGATCACGAAGGACGTGATCGGCGACTGCGTCATCGCGGCCAGGAAGGCCACCATGCCCAGCACCAGGACCGCCGCATTCGCATCCGCCTCACCTGGCAGCAGGAGCGCAATGTCCGAACCCAGGCCGGCTCCGACCGCCAGCGCGGGGGCGAATACGCCACCGGGGATGCGTGACACGAAGGCGAGCCAGATCACCGCCAGCTTGGCCACCATGAACAGGACGGGCAGCGTGGCCGAGCCTTCGAGTGCGGCTTTTGACTCGGCATAACCGGTGCCGTAGGTCATGCCGCCGCTAAGGAGGCCAATGACGCCGGTTGCAAGACCGCAGGCGGCCGCGAACGCGACCGGCCGGGACAGCGCGAACAGGCCTAGCTTTCCCGGCAGACCACGCGCTGATGCGATCAGAAGGCGAGAGAACCCGCCGCCCAGCAAACCACCGGCGAAGCCGCAAGCCAGCACCGGCCAGAGGCCGCCCGGCCACGCGAGTGCTGCGGGGGTGCGACCGAAATACGTGTAGTTCCCCAGAACCGCAAGCGACATCAGGCCGGCGAAGATCACCGCGGTGAGGGTGGTGCTGTTGGCCCGAAAGGCCCGGTGGCGGCACATCTCCTCGATGGCGAACATGATGCCGCCCAGAGGCGTGTTGAACGCCGCCGCGATTCCAGCTCCGCTACCCGCGACGATCAGGTCGCGGCTCGAGGCAATGCGGCCGCGCTTGCGGCCCGCCAGCATGTGCATGACCGACGCGCCAATCTGCACCGACGGACCTTCACGTCCGATCGAGGCGCCTGAAAGCAGCCCGCCCAGGGTCAGCACGACCTTGCCGAGCGCGATCCTGAACGACAGGAACTGACGGCGTACGGCGCCGTCGTCGGAAAGCGATGCCGCGATTGCCTGAGGAATGCCGCTGCCCTCGGTGCCCGGGAACAGGCGCCGTGAGAGCCAGGCCATGGCCGCGAACCCGGCGGGTGCGATCAACAGGGTGAGCCAGGGGCGCTCCTGCATGATGCTTGCGTGAGTTTCGATGGCGATTTCGGCGCCGATGGCAAACAGGATGGCGATCAGTCCGGCCAGCAGGGCTGCGCCGACGAGCAGCAGGCGCTTGTGCCAGCGCCCGATCGAAAGCCAGGGCAGCGCATAGCGACGGCCGCCGCGCGCGAGCTGCCTGAAGGCCTTGCGGGTTGAAGACGGCTGATCGGCTGGCGGCGGAGCGTTGGGCGGCATATCCATTGATAGGGCTGGGCAGGCAGGGAGTGATGCGTGTTGGCAACAGGCGCGGCGCGTGGCGCATGCACAAGCCGAACGATACCGCTACCATGCCGGGGAGTGTGGAACGTGATGTATTTTTGACAATATTGATTCAGACAAATATAGTCGGAGCAATTGGTAAATGGCGGAAACGCAACAGAAGGTGAAAAAGGCGGCCTCGCAGGTCACGCCACTGTCGGTGCTCCAGCGCTTCAGGGTGCTCATCCGCACCGCCCAGCGTCATTCGCAATGGATCGAGCGCCAGAGCGGCGTGACGGGTGCGCAGTTGTGGGCGCTGCAGGAACTGGCTGAGGCGCCGGGCTTGCGCGTGGGCGAGCTTGCGAACCGCATGGCACTGCATCAGTCGACGGCGTCGAACATGGTCGATCGCCTCGAGACCGCAGCACTGATCCGAAAGGAGCGCACCAGCGCCGACCAGCGCGTCGTGCGGTTGTACCTGACGGACGCAGGTACCGCCTTGCTTGGGCGTGCGCCTTCTCCGGCGCGTGGCGTATTGCCCGAGGCGCTGCGCCTGCTCGATCCCGAGGCGCTTGGGCGCCTGCAGGGCGAGCTGGACGGGTTGCTGCTGCAGATCCGCGATCTGGACGAAGGTTTTGGCATGCAGCCGCTGCCCTTTACCGAATGAGTTCCCTGTATCTGGGGGGGTGTGATGCCCTGGGTGCAGACAGCAGCTTGAGCGGCCGGAAGGCCGCTCTTTTTTGTCTGCTGGAAATGCATATGGAATGATTTTCTGGGTGGTTTCTCTGTAATCCGAAGACAACAGCAAAAAGGCGCTCTCAAGAGCGCCTTTTTGCTGTTTTCGCCCGCTTCGTCAGCGAGTGCTTACCAGAGCTGCCACCAGGGTTTGTCGCTCTTGGGGCCGCCGCGGAAATACACGCTGTCCGGGAAGTTGGTGCGCATCACCCGGTCAGCGTCGTCACGCAGCTGCGTCATGCCGAGCGCGTCGTAGCTCTTGACCATCAGGAACAGGGCTTCTTCGTTGGCCGGGGCCTGGGGAAAGTTGGTGATTGCCGCCTGAGCGCGGTTGATCGCCGCGACATAGGCACCGCGGTTGTAGTAGTAGCGCGCTACGTGAACCTCGTGCGAGGCGAGCGAATTCACCAGATACTGCATCCGCGCACGCGAATCATCCGCATAACGGCTTTCGGGGAAACGGGTGACCAGTTCGCGGAAGCTGTCGAAGGCCTCGCGCGCGCCTTTCGGGTCACGCTCGGACAGATCCTGGCGCGACAACCCGGCGAGCAGGCCAAGATCCTCGTTGAAGTTGACCAGCCCCTTCAGGTAATAGACGTAATCGACATTGGGGTGGTTGGGGTGCAGCTTGATGAAGCGATCTGCCGCGGCGAGGGCGAGGGCCTGTTCGCCCTGCTTGTAGTAAGCGTAGGCGACCTCGATCTGGGCTTGCTGGGCGAAGCGGCCGTAGGGGTAGCGCGCCTCGAGCTTCTCGAACATCTGAATGGCGCGGTCGTAGGCGCCCTCGGTCATCGACGCCTTGGCCTCGGAGTAGAGCTTCTGCGCGTTCCAGCCTGCAGTCTCGTCGATCTGTTCGGGCAGCAGGCCGCAGCCGCCGAGCAACAGGGCGCCGATCAGCGCCGCTTTTCCCGCTAAACTTCCAAGGGTGAACCTGGCCATCGAAAAAACTCGCGTGAATGAACGCGCCGATTATATAGCAGGCGACGAGTCCGACTCGCCTGCCGTGATGACGATTCCTGCCGAGCTTGGCGGGCTGCGGCTCGACCAGGCGCTTGCTCGGCTTTTTCCCGAGCATTCCCGTAGCCGCCTGCAGGCGTGGCTCAAGGACGGTCGGATCCGGCTCGACGGCGAATCGGCCGGATCGCGACAGAAGGTGAGTGGCGGCGAGCGCGTCGAGCTTGATGTCGCGCAGCCGCCCGAGATCGCCGCCGAGCAGCCCGAGGACATCCCGCTGCGAGTGGTGTTCGAGGATGCGCATCTGCTGGTGATCGACAAGCCGGCCGGGCTGGTCGTGCACCCTGGTAGTGGAAACTGGAGCGGAACGCTGCTCAATGCCCTGTTGCATCACGCGCCGCAGGTTGCGGAGGTGCCCCGCGCCGGCATCGTGCATCGGCTCGACAAGGACACCAGTGGCCTCTTGGTGGTTGCCAAGACGCTGACGGCGCAGACCGACCTTGTGCGCCAGCTGCAGGCACGGACGGTCAGGCGCCATTATTGGGCGCTCGCGCAGGGGCGGGTGCAGGCCGGCGGTATGGCCGATGCGCCGATCGGCCGCCATCCGACGCAGCGCACCAAGATGGCCGTAGTCGGCAACGGCCGTCCGGCGGTCACGCATTACAAGGTCGTCGAGCGCTTTGCGCGTGCGACGCTGCTCGAATGCAGGCTGGAAACGGGGCGCACCCACCAGATCCGGGTGCATATGGCGCACATCGGTCATCCACTGGTCGGCGACCCGGTGTATGCCGCGCGCCGGGTTGCGGACCCCGCATGGGCGGGTTTCGAGCGCCAGGCGCTGCACGCTTTCCGGCTCGGGTTGATTCATCCCGCCACGGGCGAGGCGATGGAGTGGGAGATCCCGATGGCGGAGGATCTCGACGCGCTGTTGCAGCGTCTGAGGGCGGCCCAATGACGCAGGACGCCGGCTTCATCGCGCCTGACTGGTCCTTGCCGACGCGCGTGCGTGCGCTGGTGACCACGCGCGCCGGCGGAGTCAGCTTGCCGCCCTACGCCAGCTTCAACCTGGGCGATCATGTCGGCGACGATCCGTCTGCGGTCGCACGCAACCGTGCGCGTTTGCGCGCTAGTCTGCCGGCGGAGCCGACCTGGCTCGCCCAGGTGCACGGCATCGTCGTGGCTGACGCCAATGAAGCTTCCGGTGTGCCGGAAGCCGATGCGGTCGTCGCGCGTGGGGCGGGGGCTGTGTGCGCGGTGCTGACGGCGGACTGCCTGCCGGTGCTGTTCTGCGATGACGCAGGCTCGGTCGTCGCTGCCGCGCATGCGGGTTGGCGCGGGCTGGCGGCCGGGGTGCTGGAAGCGACGGTGGCGCGCATGGCGGTTGCGCCGTCCTTGATCCGGGCCTGGCTGGGGCCGGCCATTGGCCAGGGCGCCTTCGAGGTCGGTGACGAGGTGCGCCAGGCTTTCGTCGAAGGCGATCCCGGGGCGGCCGCAGCCTTCGTGCCCGGTGCGGTGCCGGGCAAATGGATGGCCGACCTGTTCCTGCTGGCGCGGCGACGGCTGTCGCGGGTTGGCGTGCATCGCGTCGAGGGCGGAGGCGTGTGTACTTACGCGGATGCCGCGCGCTTCTACTCATACCGCCGCGACGGCCGCACCGGGCGCTTCGCCTCATTGATCTGGATCGAGTCCTGATGAGGCATGCAACCCCGTGGCGCGGAACTCCCGGAAGGGGCAACTCCCCCGCGTGGCGCTATTGATCGGCGTTCGATTCAGCTCTATCGTTGAGGCCGCTTGCTTCCCGTTCGCGCTGCCTGCGGCGCCTTGCGGAGGTGCCGAATAGCCAGAAGAACAAGGCCATCGGGGCAATTCCGTAGAAAATGAAGGTGAGCACGCCGCCAACGACCGTGGTGTCGGAGATGGCGGCGAGTAGCGCGACGTAGAGCCAGGCGATTGCGATCAGATACATGCCCTCGATTCTAAGCCCGTCGAGCACCGGGCAAGCGATGAAGAAGGGTAAATCCGGGTGCAGACCTCGTGTCGCGCCGTAACCAGGAGACAGGGATGTCGGATTCCGAAGGCAGGCAGGACAACCCGGGCATGCAGGCCATGCTCGCCGCCGGTCAGGCCATGGCGCAGCAGTTCTTCGATGCGCTGGCGCGTCAGCACGTCGCCATGCAGGATTCGTCCGGCCTTGCCGCCCCCAAGCTGCCGATGCCCGAGACCGAGGCATTCGCGAAGCTGCAGAAAGACTTTGCCGAGAAGCACGCCGCGCTGTGGTCGGCGATGCTGGCGCGTAAGCCGGGTGCTGCAAGCGAGCCCGTCGTGCAACCGGAGCCGGGCGATCGGCGTTTTGCTGCGCCCGAATGGTCCGAGAGCCCGGTGTTCGACTATGTCCGCCAGGCCTACCTGCTCAACGCCGGTTTCCTGAAGGACGTCGCCGAGGCCTTGCCGATGGCCGACGGCCGGGCGAAATCCCGGCTGCAGTTCCTGACGCGCCAGTACATCGACGCGCTGGCGCCGACCAACTTCGCGCCGACCAATCCCGAATTCATCAAGACGGCCATCGAGACCAAGGGCGAGAGCATCGCGCGCGGCGTGCGCAACATGCTCGGCGACCTCGAGAAGGGGCGCATCTCGATGACCGACGATTCCGCTTTCGAGGTCGGGCGCAATCTCGCGCTGACGCCGGGTGCGGTGATCTTCGAGAACGAGCTGATGCAGTTGATCCAGTACGCACCGTTGACCGACAAGGTCGCGCAGGTGCCGCTGCTGATCGTTCCGCCCTGCATCAACAAGTTCTACATCATGGATCTCCAGCCAGAGAACTCTCTGGTCCGGTTCATCGTTGAGCAGGGCGTCACCGTATTCCTCGTGTCGTGGAAGAATCCCCGCGCCGACAGCGACGGCCACCATACCTGGGACGACTATCTCGACAAGGGGCCGCTGAAGGCGCTCGAGGTCGTGCGTGCGGTGACACGGGTCAAGAAGCCCAACGTCCTCGGTTTCTGCGTCGGCGGCACGATGCTGACCTCGGCGCTGGCGGTCGCGCGTGCGCGCGGCGAGGAGCCGGTGACCAGCCTGACGCTGATGACGACACTGCTCGACTTTGCCGACGCTGGCGAGATCGGTTGTCTGGTGGACGAAGCCAGCGTCACCGCACGCGAGGCCGCAATCGGCAAGGGGGGCGTGCTGCGCGGGCAGGAACTCGCGAACGTGTTCTCGTCGCTGCGGGCGAACGACCTCGTGTGGCAGTACGTGGTGGGCAACTACCTCAAGGGCAACACGCCGCAGGCGTTCGATCTGCTGTACTGGAACTCGGACTCCACGAACCTGCCCGGCCCCTTCCTGACCTGGTACCTGCGCAACATGTACCTCGAGAACAATCTGCGCGTGCCGGGCAAGCTCAAGATGCTGGGCGAGAAGATCGATCTCGCCAAGGTCGACATGCCGGCCTACCTGATGGCGGCGCGCGAGGATCACATCGTGCCGTGGAAGAGCGCCTACCTCGCCCGCAACCTGCTGGGAGGGGAGACGACGTTCGCGCTGGGTGCCAGCGGACACATCGCCGGTGCGATCAACCCGGCCTCGAAGAACCGCCGCAGCTTCTGGACCGCCAGCGTCAGGGCCACCGATCCGGACGAGTGGCTCGAGCAGGCGGTCGAGCACAAGGGAAGCTGGTGGTTGCACTGGATCGACTGGCTGCGTCAGTATGGCGGCAAGCAGGTTGCAGCGCGTGGCCGGCTTGGCAGTACGAAGTACGAGCCGATCGAACCCGCGCCCGGAAGGTACGTCAAGGAGCGTGCCTGAGAGCAGGGGCTGCACCATCGGATTATCCGGACGGCAGCGAGTGGGGAGGGCGCTGTGCGGTCCACGATCACCCACCCCCATAAGAACCCATTAGGGAGAGGAGAGGCGTATGTCGAGAGTTGCACTGGTTACTGGTGGTATGGGCGGCCTTGGTGAGGCGATCTGCATCAAGCTCGCCGCGCTGGGCTACCGTGTCGTCACCACCCACTCGCCTGGCAATACCAAGGCGGCGGAGTGGCTGCAGACGATGAACAACATGGGCTACGGCTTCAAGGCCTATCCGTGCGACGTGGCGGACTTCGATTCGGCCAAGGCTTGCGTTGAGCAGGTGACGCGCGAGGTGGGGCCGGTCGACGTGCTGGTCAACAACGCGGGCATCACACGCGACATGACCTTCAAGAAGATGACCAAGGCCGACTGGGACGCGGTCATCAGCACCAACCTCGATTCGGTGTTCAACATGACCAAGCAGGTCATGGACGGCATGGTCGAGCGCAAGTGGGGGCGCGTCATCAACGTGTCGTCGGTCAACGGCCAGAAGGGGGCCTTCGGTCAGACGAACTACTCCGCGGCCAAGGCCGGCATGCACGGCTTCACCAAGGCCCTGGCACTCGAGGTGGCGCGCAACGGCGTCACGGTGAACACGATCTCGCCGGGCTACATCGGCACCAAGATGGTGATGGCAATCCCGCAGGAGATTCTCGACTCCAAGATCCTGCCCCAGATCCCGATTTCCCGTCTCGGCAAGCCGGAGGAGATTGCCGGCCTCGTCGCCTACCTGGCGTCCGAGGAGGCGGCGTTCGTGACTGGCGCCAACATCTCCATCAACGGTGGTCAGCACATGTTCTGATTTCGGGCTTTCCGCCTGATGGTGAGAGACGGCGCGTCCCGGAGGGGCGCGCCGTTTTGCTTTTGGCATCACGGGCTTGCGTGATGTATTGCATTGCAGCAAGAGTCTCCGAGAGTGTTTATAATGCAAGAGCAAGGCAGCTGACGCGCTGCGGCAAATATGCGCCGAAAGCCCCATCCGGGCGTGGTTTCGTGATGGACGCTCGGTATCGAAAATTGCTCCAGAAGGAATTCAAGATGTCGCAGAAAATCGCTCTCGTTACGGGCGCCATGGGTGGTCTTGGCACGGCAATCTGCCAATCGCTGGCCAAGGATGGCATGAAGGTCGTGGCCAACTGTCTGCCGGGTTTCGAGCAGAAGGACGCCTGGCTGGCTGCCCAGCGCGACCTCGGCTTCGACTTCGCCGTCGCTGAAGGTGACGTGTCGAACTACGAATCCTGCGCCGCGATGGTTGCGAAGGTCGAGGCCGAAGTCGGTCCGATCGACGTGCTGGTCAACAACGCCGGCATCACCCGCGACAAGTTCTTCCCGAAGATGGAGAAGGGCCAGTGGGATGCGGTCATCAACACCAACCTGAACAGCCTTTTCAACGTTACTCACCATGTTTCGGCCAAGATGGCCGAGCGCGGCTGGGGGCGCATCATCAACGTGTCGTCGGTCAACGGCGTCAAGGGCCAGGCTGGCCAGACCAACTATTCGGCCGCCAAGGCCGGCGTGCTGGGCTTCACCAAGGCGCTTGCCGCCGAACTGGCCAACAAGGGCGTCACCGTCAACGCGGTTGCGCCGGGCTACATCGGCACCGAAATGGTCATGGCGATCCGTGAGGACATCCGCCAGGGCATCATCGACACCGTGCCGATGAAGCGCCTGGGCCGTCCGGACGAGATCGGCGACCTGTGCGCCTACCTCGCATCCGACAAGGCTGCCTACATCACCGGCGCCACGATCAACATCAACGGTGGCCTCCACATGTGCTGATGTTGCACTGTGCCATGTGCGAAATCACGAAACCCCGTCGATTGGCGGGGTTTCGTTTTCGCGGCGCGATATAATTCAATATGAAATTGAAGAGCGGGATGACCGCCGCCGAGGAGATGGGGAAATGCCTGAGCAGTCGCGCCTGATCAAGAAGTATCCGAACCGCCGCCTGTACGATACGCGCACCAGTTCGTACATCACGCTTGCGGACGTCAAGGAACTCGTGCTCAATCACGAAGAGTTTCAGGTCGTCGATGCCAAGACGGGCGAGGAGCTCACCCGCAGCATCCTGCTGCAGATCATCCTCGAGGAAGAGGCGGGCGGTGCCCCGATGTTCACCAGCGACCTGCTGGCGCACATGATCCGCTTCTACGGCAATGCGATGCAGGGCATGATGGGCAAGTATCTCGAGAGCAACATCAAGGCGTTCACCGAGATGCAGGGCAAGCTGCAGGACCAGGCACGTGCCATCTATGGCGAGAACAGCCCGGTTGGCCAGGATCTCTGGGCCCAGTTCCTCAACTTCCAGGGCCCGGCCCTGCAGAGCATGATGGGCGCCTACGTCGATCAGTCGAAGAAGATGTTCGAGCAGATGCAGCAACAGCTCGAAAGCCAGACGCGCAACATGTTCACCGGCTTCAAGTTTCCGAATTACGGTGCGGCAGGCGAAGAGCCGTCCGCACCCCAGGGTGCCGCCGCCGACAAGAGCGGCGCACGCAAGTAAGCTCCCCGACGGCTGCCGTGGACGGCGGCCGCGCCGACCCCGACAGGCCTTTACGCATGACCACTTTCAAGACCCCGGACCTGCCGCGCGTCGGCTTCGTATCCCTCGGCTGCCCGAAGGCGACCGTCGATTCGGAACATATCCTGACCCGTCTGCGGGCCGAGGGCTACAGCATCACCGGTTCCTATGACGATGCCGATCTGGTGGTCGTCAATACCTGTGGCTTCATCGACGCCGCAGTCGAGGAGTCGCTCGATGCGATCGGCGAGGCGCTCAACGAGAACGGCAAGGTCATCGTGACCGGCTGTCTTGGTGCCAAGGACGACGTGATCCTCGCGGCGCACCCACAGGTGCTCGCGGTGACCGGGCCGCATGCGACCGAAGAGGTCATGCACGCGGTGCACAAGCATCTGCCGAAGCCGCACGATCCCTTCACCGACCTGGTTCCGCCGCAGGGCATCCGGCTAACCCCGCAGCACTACGCCTACCTGAAGATCTCCGAAGGCTGCAACCACCGCTGCACTTTCTGCATCATCCCGTCGATGCGGGGCGATCTGGTGAGCCGGCCCATCCACGAGGTGATGCGCGAGGCCGAGGCGCTGGCCGATTCCGGCGTCAAGGAGATCCTCGTCATCTCGCAGGACACCTCGGCCTACGGCGTGGACGTGAAATACCGTACCGGTTTCTGGGGCGGGCGGCCGATCAAGACGCGCCTTCTGGAGCTGGCCAAGGCGCTGGGTGAGCTGGGCATCTGGATCCGCATGCACTATGTCTATCCCTATCCCAGCGTGGACGAGCTGATTCCGCTGATGGCGGAGGGCAAGATCCTGCCTTACCTCGACGTGCCTTTCCAGCACGCCAGCCCGAAGATCCTGAAGGCGATGAAGCGACCGGCCAACGCCGAGAACGTGCTCGAGCGCGTGCGCAAGTGGCGCAGCATCTGCCCGGAACTCACGATCCGCTCGACCTTCATCACCGGCTTCCCCGGCGAGACCGAGGAAGATTTCGAGATGCTGCTGAATTTCCTCGAGGAAGCTCAGCTGGATCGCGTCGGTGCGTTCGCGTATTCGCCGGTCGAGGGTGCGGCGGCCAACGAGCTGCCCGATGCTGTCCCGGACGAGTTGCGCGAAGAACGTCGTGCGCGCCTGATGGATTTCCAGGAGGACATCTCCACGCAGCGCCTCGAGGCCAAGATCGGCCGCGAGATGACAGTGCTGGTTGATGAGGTGGATGAAGAGGGTGCACTTGCGCGTTCGCCTGGCGATGCGCCCGAGATCGACGGCCTCGTCGTCATTCCCGATGGCGAAGGCCTGCAAGCCGGCGATTTCGTGCGCGTGCGCATTACCGATTGCGATGTCCACGATCTCTACGCCGAACGCCTCGACTGAGTTCCCGCGGCCAATGCGCGGCGGCCGGCGGTGGTTGTGAGCAGGCCGCTCTCCCGCCCCGTCGTTGAGGCGCCACGGGTTTCTAGCGGCGACGGGCGCGAGCCGGTCATCGGTCTTGCGCTCGGCAGCGGTGCCGCACGTGGCTGGTCGCATCTTGGCGTGTTGAAGGCTCTGGCGGCCGAAGGTGTCGTGCCCCGGGTCATCTGCGGCTGCTCGATAGGCGCCTTCGTGGGTGCGGCGGCGGCGTCGGGCGATCTCGACAAGCTCACGCAGTGGGCAGAATCCCTCAAATGGCAGGACGTGGTGTCCTTGCTCGATGTCTCGCTGCGTGGCGGGCTAATCAAGGGTGACAGACTCATCGGTTTCTTCGAGCGCAATTTCGTCGATCGCGACTTCACCGAGCTCGACACGCGCTTCGCCTGCGTCGCCACCGAGCTGACCACGGGCCGGGAGATCTGGCTGCAGGAGGGGAGTGTTTCCGCGGCGGTGCGCGCCTCGATCGCGTTGCCAGGCCTGATGACCCCGGTCCTGCATCATGGCCGCCTGCTGGTCGATGGCGGGCTGGTGAATCCGGTGCCGGTGTCGCTGTGCCGGGCGATGGGCGCGGATATCGTGATCGCCGTTGATCTCGGTTCGGACATGGTGGGGCGGGCCTTCCGCCATACCGCCATCGAGCCGACGCCACCGGAAGAGACCGAGGCGGGCTGGACCGAGCGCCTGCTCGCCCGTTTCGGGTTCGCAAGCGGCGAGGAGCTGGCCGTTCCGCGGCCCGCGAGTTCGAGCAGCGAAGCCCTGCCATCGCTGGTTTCCGTCATCAGTTCGAGCATCAACATCATGCAGGTCCGCATCGCACGCAGCAGGCTGGCGGGCGAGCCCGCCGATGTCATGATCTCGCCACGCGTGGGCCAGCTCGGCCTGATGGACTACCATCGGGCGGCAGAGGCGATCGCCGAGGGCGAGGCCGCCGTCGTGCGCATGCGGCCGTTATTGCGCTACGTGCTCGGTCACGATCCTGACTGACTGTCACCGCCCGCGACACGTGGGGGTGCGCTTGCTGGAGCCTTTCAAGTGGACGCTTTCATCCGTGCCGTGAACGCCGTGGTCGGCGCCGAGCATGTCCTGTCCGACCCGGTCGACATGGCGCCTTACCTGACGGACTGGCGCGGGCGTTACCGTGGCGCAGCGCGTGCGGTCGTGCGTCCGGCGAGCACGCACGAGGTCGCTGCGGTCGTCAGCCTGTGCGCCGAGCATGACGTGCCCGTCGTGCCGCAGGGCGGCAATACCGGGCTGTGTGGCGGGGCGACGCCGGGTGTGGACGGCGAGGCCATCGTCCTGGCTCTGGGCCGTCTCAATCGCATCCGCGAGGTCGATGCGGACAACAATACGATCGTCGTCGAGGCCGGATGCACGCTCGCTGCGTTGCAGGCGGCTGCGTTGGGGGCAGGGCGGCTGTTTCCGCTGTCGCTTGCGTCCGAGGGCAGCTGCACCATTGGCGGCAACCTGTCGACGAACGCCGGCGGCGTGCAGGTGCTCCGCTACGGCAACGCCCGCGAGCTCGTGCTCGGCTTGGAAGCGGTGCTGCCCGACGGGCGCGTGTGGAATGGCCTGCGAGGCTTGCGCAAGGACAATACGGGTTACGACCTCAAGCAGCTCTTCATTGGTGCAGAGGGCACGCTCGGCATCATTACCGCCGCAGTGCTGAAGCTCTTTCCGGCGATTCATCAGCGTGCCACCGCCTGGGTGGCCGTGCCCGACCCGGGTGCTGCCGTGCGTCTGCTGGGGTTGATGCGCCGGCAGTGCGGCGATCGTGTCACCGCCTTCGAGATCGTCGGGCGGTCGGCGCTGGATCTGGTGCTTGCCCACATCCCGGACAGTCGCGATCCCTTGCCGGGACGGCCTGAATGGAGCGCGCTGATCGAGTTGTCGGACCCGGCCGAGACGACAGATGCTGCGGCGCTTCTGGAGACGGCGCTGTCCCGTGGCGTCGAAGAAGGGTTCGCGTCCGATGCGGTGATCGCGAACAGTATCGCCCAGGCGTCCGCGCTGTGGGCCTTGCGCGAGAACATCTCCGAAGCCCAGCGTCTGGAAGGCGTCAGCATCAAGCACGACGTGTCTGTGCCGGTGAGCCGCATTCCGGAGTTTCTCGAGCGCGCGCGGGATGCCCTGAGGCAGGCGTGGCCGGACGTCCGCATCGTGGCGTTTGGCCATATCGGCGATGGCAATCTGCACTACAACCTGTCCAAACCGGCAGCGGAGGACAACACGGCCTTCGTCGGCCGGACGAATGAGGTCAATCGGATCGTGCATGATCTGGTCGCCGTGCTCGGTGGATCGATTTCCGCCGAGCACGGCCTTGGGCAGCTCAAGCGGGACGAAATCCTGCGCTACAAGACTGGCGTCGAGATGGGGCTGATGCGAAGCATCAAGCGCGCCCTGGACCCCAAAGGCCTGATGAATCCAGGCAAGGTGCTGGACGTGATTGCACGGGCAGGCTGCGGTGACGAACAAATCTGAAAAAAGGTGTTTACAGGGCCAGGTTGCAGACCTATAATGCGCGCTCTTCGGTGATGGGGGTATAGCTCAGCTGGGAGAGCGCTTGCATGGCATGCAAGAGGTCAGCGGTTCGATCCCGCTTACCTCCACCAAATCGAAGTTTTGCAGCATCTTAGTCCCCATCGTCTAGAGGCCTAGGACACCGCCCTTTCACGGCGATAACCGGGGTTCGAATCCCCGTGGGGACGCCAATTCAAGGCCTTTCAGCTCGAATGGGCTGAAAGGCAGGGCCGGCAGATTGCCGGAGCAGTTTAGTGCGGAGTGGTAGTTCAGTCGGTTAGAATACCGGCCTGTCACGCCGGGGGTCGCGGGTTCGAGTCCCGTCCACTCCGCCAGTTTTAAGTCGGGCCATGGTTCAAGCTGGATCTTCAAAGGCCGAAGGTCTTGCAAAGAGCTCAAGCAGTGGCTATGATCGCCGGCTCGTTGTGGGGGTATAGCTCAGCTGGGAGAGCGCTTGCATGGCATGCAAGAGGTCAGCGGTTCGATCCCGCTTACCTCCACCAAAAGGTTGTAAGGCAGTACCGCAGTCCCCATCGTCTAGAGGCCTAGGACACCGCCCTTTCACGGCGATAACCGGGGTTCGAATCCCCGTGGGGACGCCAACATCGCAGGCTGGCGAAGCCAGTCGGCAATGCCGGAGAAGTCCGGTAGCAAGGTCAGTGCGGAGTGGTAGTTCAGTCGGTTAGAATACCGGCCTGTCACGCCGGGGGTCGCGGGTTCGAGTCCCGTCCACTCCGCCAAACGAACAAGGGAGCCAATAGGCTCCCTTTTTCGCGTCCACGTCCCGCAAAGCGCTGCAAGCAACAGCATCGTCCCACCCCTCTCGTCCTCCTCGGCGATTGCCAAGCCGCTTGCCTCGCTGGCGCGTGCTGGTCAAATCCGTTAAAGTCACGCTCCATACGCAACAGTATGGAACGCGAGGTCTCGCGGTTCCTGCTCGCGTAGCGAACCTGATTGGGAGAGTTTTCGAGATGACTATCAGCAAGATCGGTGTGGTGGGTGCGGGCACAATGGGCAACGGCATTACGCAGGCCTTCGCGGTCGCGGGCCTCGACGTGGTGATGATGGACATCGGCGAGCCGCAGGTGCAGCGCGGCGTGGCGACGATCGGCGCAAGCCTGGACCGGCTGATCAAGAAGGAAAAGATGAGCGCCGACCAGAAGGCGGCGGCGATGGCGCGGATCTCGACTGCCACCGCGGTGACGGCTCTTGCCGATTGTGATCTGGTCATCGAGGCAGCCACCGAGAACCTCGATCTGAAACTCAACATCTTTGCGCAACTCGACGCCGTGATGCGTCCTGACGCGATTCTTGCGAGCAACACGTCCTCGATCTCGATCACCAAGCTTGCTGCGGCGACCGGCCGTTCCGCCCAGGTGATCGGCATGCACTTCTTCAACCCGGTGCCGATGATGGCGCTGGTGGAAGTGATCCGCGGCCTGCAGACCTCCGATGAAACCTATGCGAAGGTCGAGGCGGTTGCCAGGGCGATCGGCAAGACGCCGGTCCAGATCAAGAACAGCCCGGGCTTCGTCGTCAATCGTATGCTGTGCCCGATGATCAACGAGGCCGTCTTTGCGCTCGGCGAAGGGCTTGCGACGGCTGCAGAGATCGACGAGGCGATGAAGCTTGGCTGCAACCATCCGATTGGCCCGCTCGCGCTGTGCGACCTGATCGGCCTCGACGTTCAGCTGGCCGTCATGCAGGTGCTGTTCGAGGGCTTCAAGGACCCGAAGTATCGCCCGGCGCCGCTGCTCGTCGAGATGGTGGAGGCGGGTTATCTGGGTCGCAAGACCGGCAAGGGTTTCTTCGATTACGGCTGAGCCCGGTTTCGCGTGCCGTGTGTCGCGGCATGCGGGAGTTGCCTCAAAAGCAAACGCCACCCTACGGTGGCGTTTGTACTTGCGCTATTGACCAGGGATTAGCCGCGGCCGGAACGCATGGCGTCGAAGAATTCCGCGTTGCTCTTGGTGGCCTTGATCTTATCGAGCAGGAACTCCATAGCGTCGATGTCGTCCATGCCGTACAGCAGCTTGCGCAGGATCCAGACCTTTTGCAGGATGTCCTGCTTGAGCAGCAGTTCCTCGCGACGCGTGCCCGAGCGATTGACGTTGATTGCCGGATAGACGCGTTTCTCGGCCATGCGACGATCGAGGTGGAGCTCCATGTTGCCGGTGCCCTTGAATTCCTCGTAGATCACGTCGTCCATGCGGCTGCCGGTGTCGATCAGCGCAGTGGCGATGATGGTCAGCGAGCCGCCTTCCTCGATGTTGCGTGCCGCGCCGAAGAAACGCTTGGGCTTCTGCAGCGCGTTGGCATCGACGCCGCCGGTCAGCACCTTGCCCGAGGCCGGCACGACCGTGTTGTAGGCGCGCGCGAGGCGTGTCAGCGAGTCGAGCAGGATCACGACGTCGTACTTGTGCTCAGTCAGGCGCTTGGCCTTCTCGATCACCATCTCTGCGACCTGCACGTGACGCGTGGCCGGCTCGTCGAAGGTGGAGGCCACGACCTCGCCCTTGACCGAGCGAAGCATTTCCGTCACTTCCTCCGGGCGCTCGTCGATGAGCAGCACGATCAGCTTCACGTCCGGATGGTTGGTCGTGATCGCGTGGGCGATGTGCTGCAGCATGACCGTCTTGCCGCTCTTGGGCGGTGCGACGAGCAGGCCGCGCTGACCCTTGCCGATCGGCGCGATCATGTCGATCACGCGGCTGGTGATGTTTTCCTCGCCGCGCACATCGCGCTCGAGCTTCAGGCACTCCTGCGGATGCAGGGGCGTGAGGTTCTCGAACAGGATCTTGCTCTTGCACTCTTCCGGCGGCCGACCGTTGATCTTGTCGAGCTTGGTCAGCGCGAAATAGCGTTCGCCGTCCTTGGGCGTACGGATCTCGCCCTCGATCGTGTCGCCGGTGCGCAGGTTGAAGCGCCGGATCTGCGAGGGCGACACGTAGATGTCGTCCGTCCCCGCGAGATACGAGGTGTCAGGAGAGCGCAGGAAGCCGAATCCGTCAGGCAGCACTTCGAGTGCGCCGTCGCCACAGATCGGTTCGCCCCTGCGGGCACGGTTGCGCAGCAGCGCGAAGACGAGTTCCTGCTTGCGCAGCCTGTTTGCCCCTTCGACGCCCGCTTCTGTGGCCATCTGCAGCAGTTCGCTGACGTGCAGGGCCTTGAGTTCGGACAGATGAAGGGCGGGAACGTCGGGATTGCGGGGCGTGGAACTGCCGTCCTCGCCGCCATTGTCGACGTCGAACAGATCGTCTTCGGTCTGCGGATTCTGGGGGGGATTACCGTCGCGATTGCGCGCGCCGCGGCGACGGGCGCGCGAGGAACCGCGAGAACGGGCCGGACCCTGGTCCGGCTTAGATGTTGCTGTCAATGAAGGCGGTCAGTTGAGATTTGGAAAGGGCGCCCACTTTGGTCGCCTCGACGTTGCCACCCTTGAACAGCATCAGCGTCGGAATGCCGCGGATGCCGTACTTGGCTGGGGTGTCCTGGTTTTCGTCGATGTTGAGCTTGGCAATCTTGAGCTTGCCAGCGTAGTCCTTTGCGACGTCATCCAGAATGGGGGCGATCATCTTGCACGGACCGCACCATTCAGCCCAGTAATCGACCAGAACAGGGGTCTGAGACTGCAGCACTTCGGCCTCGAAGTTGCCGTCGGTCACATAGTGGATATGCTCGCTCATGATTCCTCACATCAGGGGTGGCGGGTATTGACGCGATGTAAACACACTCGCGGGTACTGCTTGAATGGGGAGGCAAGGTGTACGGGGCCGCTCACCTTGAAGAGAAAAGTGAATTTCTCTGGAGAATTCGGTCGAAACTTATGCGATGCAGTCGGCCGCGTCAAGCAGATTGGCGCATCGGGCGGCACATGCTCGCGCCGATCGTGGCGAAAATGCAAAGGGCTGGACTATATTGTGGCCTGCGCACGCGTCCTCGACGCGCTGCGAACCCAACAGGCTGGAGAGAACAATGACTTACGTGGTGACCGAATCCTGCATCCGCTGCAAATACACCGACTGTGTGGATGTATGCCCGGTGGACTGCTTTCGTGAGGGGCCAAACTTTCTCGTCATCGACCCCGAAGAGTGCATCGACTGTACCTTGTGCGTGGCCGAGTGCCCGGTGGAGGCGATCTACGCCGAGGATGACGTGCCCGCGGACCAGCATCAGTTCATCGCGCTCAATGCCGAGTTGTCGAGGCAGTGGAAGCCGATCGTGGAGCGCAAGGATGCTCTGCCCGATGCCTCGGAGTGGGCGAAGGTGAAGGACAAGCTGGGCGAGCTGCAGCGTTGACAGCGCCGGGCTCCGCCTTTGCGGCGCCGGTGCGATGCACTAATATGGCGCATCGAACTCACGGTCCGAAAGACTGAACAAGGCACGGAGAGCAACATGCTGGTAAGCGAGATTCTCGCCATCAAGGGCAAGGTGCTATTCACCATTGCACCCAACAAGAGTGTTGCCGAGGCAATCGAGATCATGAACGAGCAGGATGTCGGCTCGCTCGTGGTCTTTTCGCGCGGCGAGATGGTCGGCATGCTGACTTTCCGGCAGGTCCTGCAGGGCGTCCAGAAGGGTGGGGCGGACTGGCAGGCGCTGACGGTGGATGAAGTCATGATCCGGAATCCGTTTGCGGCTTCCCCCAATATGGAAATGGACGAGCTGCGACGCATGATGGTGGAACATCACCAACGCTATCTGCCCGTGATGGATGGCCAGACCCTGCTGGGCGTCGTGAGCTTCCATGACGTCGCCAAGGCGGTGCTGGAGGAGCAGAGTTTCGAGAACCGTATGCTCAAGAACTACATCCGTAACTGGCCGGCACAGGAGGAAGAAGAGCGCTGATCAGATTTCGGGGCTGACAGCCCCAGGTGGTGGCGGATGCGGATTCGCTACCCCTCCATGGCAGGCGCGCTGCGCCTGCCGACGTCGACTTCGGCATACAAGACATGGAAGCGACGGAGGTTGGAATTCAGTGGTGGGACCGGCTCGGTTCCGCATGACGCCTTGGGAGGGCGGGGCTGGCTGGTAACGAACCGGCCAGCAATTTCCAACAAAAGGAGGAGACCGCGTGGAAAAGATCTGGCTGCAAAGCTATCCGAAGGGCGTGCCGGCCGAGATCGACGTTGATCAATTCAAGTCGATCGGTGACCTGTTCGAGCAAGGGGTCAAGCGCTTCGGTTCGCGCACGGCCTACGTGTGCATGGGCAAGGGTATCACCTATGGTGAACTTGACGAGTTGTCGCGTCGTTTCGCCGCGTATCTGCAGGGTGAGCTGAAACTGCCTCGCGGTGCACGCGTGGCGTTGATGATGCCCAATGTGCTGCAGTACCCGATTGCCCTGTTCGGCACGCTTCGTGCCGGCTACACCGTCGTCAACGTCAATCCGCTCTATACGGCGCGCGAGCTCGAACATCAGCTGTGCGACGCCGGGGCCGATGTGGTCGTCATCCTCGAGAACTTCGCCCACACGCTCGAGCAGGTGAGGGGGCGAGTGCCCGTCAAGCATGTTGTCGTCAGCAGCCTGGGCGAGATGCTGGGGTTCCCGAAGTCCGCGCTGGTCAATTTCGTCGTCCGGCGAGTGAAGAAGATGGTGCCGGCGTGGAAGCTCGATGGCGCCATCACGTTTGCTGCGGCGCTTGCGCGTGGCGAGCGCCACCGTCTCCAGGCTGTCGAGGTGGGGCACGAGGACATCGCCTTCCTGCAGTACACCGGCGGTACCACCGGTGTGGCCAAGGGGACCATCCTCACCCACCGCAACATCATCGCCAACCTGCAGCAGGCGCATGCCTGGATCAAGCCGTTCGTGCGCGAGGGCGAAGAGCTGATCATCACGGCGCTGCCGCTCTATCACATCTTCTCGCTCACGGCGAATTGCCTGACCTTCTTCAAGATTGGTGCGACCAACGTGCTGATCACGAATCCGCGCGACATCCCCGGCTTCGTCAAGGAGCTGGCGAAATACAAGTTCACCGCCATCACCGGCGTAAACACGCTGTTCAACGCGCTGCTCAACAACCCGGATTTCGGCAAGCTCGATTTTTCCCGTCTGCATGTCGCGCTGGGTGGCGGCATGGCGGTGCAGCAGGCGGTTGCCGAAAAATGGCGCAAGGTGACGGGCATTCCGCTGGTCGAAGCCTACGGCCTGACGGAGACGTCCCCGGCCGTCACGATCAACCCGCTCGACCTTCCCGAGTTCAATCACTCGATCGGCCTGCCGGTGCCGTCGACCGACATCAGCTTGCGTGACGATGCCGACAACGAGGTGCCACTTGGACAGCGTGGCGAACTCTGCGTGAAGGGGCCGCAGGTGACGCGAGGTTACTGGAATCGTCCGGAGGATTCGGCGCGGGCATTCACGCCGGACGGCTTCCTGCGTACGGGCGACATCGCAGTGGTCGACGAGAAAGGCTTCGTCTGCATCGTCGATCGGAAGAAGGACATGATCTTGGTGTCGGGCTTCAATGTCTATCCGAACGAGGTCGAGGACGTGGTCGCCAGTCACCCCGGCGTGATCGAGGTGGCTGCAGTCGGCGTGCCGGACGAGCGTAGCGGCGAGGCGGTCAAGATCTTCGTCGTGCGCAAGGATCCGGGCTTGACCGAGAAGGCACTGATCGCCTATTGCCACGAGAATCTGACGGGCTACAAGGTGCCGCACCGCGTCGAGTTTCGCGATGAACTTCCCAAGAGCAACGTCGGCAAGATCCTGCGGCGCGAGTTACGCGAGGGGCCGGTGAGGCAGGACGCATGATGGCCTGATCGCACAGGGCATGCACGAGGCGCTTGTGTTGTCGGCGCTTTCGTGCTCTCATCTGTGCCGCAAGTCATTTCGAGTCACCATGCGTTCTTCCACCCGTTTCTTCGCCGTCGTATCCGTAGTCGTACGCGTAGTAGGCGTAGGCACGCACGCGTCGTAACGGGACAGAACACTCGAACTGCAGGATTCCAAACCCCCGTCGGCGCGCAAGCCCGGCGGGGGTTTTTGCATTCTGGGGCCGCGCCGGTGATGTCGCTGAAGTCGAAACCAAGGAGAGCACCATGACTCAACTCACCGGCGCGCAACTGATCGTGCGCCTCCTCGAGCGCCAGGGCGTGCGCACCATCGCCGGCATCCCCGGCGGCGCCATTCTTCCGTTCTACGACGCCTTGTCCGCGAGCACGCAGATCCGCCACGTGCTCGCACGCCACGAGCAGGGTGCCGGCTTCATGGCCCAGGGCATGGCGCGGGTGTCCGGTGTGCCGCAGGTCTGCATCGCCTCGAGCGGCCCGGGTGCGACCAACCTCGTCACCGCGATTGCCGATGCCTGTCTGGACTCGATCCCGATGGTCATCATCACTGGCCAGGTGCCGCAGTCGATGATCGGCACCGACGCCTTCCAGGAGGTGGATATCTACGGCATCACGGTGCCGATCACCAAGCACAATTTCCTCGTGCGTTCGGCACAGGAACTGCTCGACGTCGTTCCCGATGCGTTCCGTATCGCCATGTCCGGCCGTCCCGGTCCGGTGCTGATCGACGTGCCGAAGGACGTGCAGAACCAGTTGATCGAGGTGGGGGAGTTGCCGCCGCCCGCGGTGCCCGACATGCCGCCGCAACTGGACATGGTGGCCATCGACGCTGCGGCGCAGATGATCAACGCGGCAGAACGTCCGGTGCTGTATCTGGGCGGCGGGGTGGTTCATTCCGGTGCGTCGGCGCTGGCCGTGCAACTGGCAGAGCAGGGCGGGCTGCCAACGACGATGACGCTGATGGCGCTTGGCGCAATGCCGATCGATCACCCCCTGTCGGTCGGCATGCTCGGCATGCATGGTGCCCGTTACACGAACTTCGTGCTCGAAGAGGCCGACTTGCTGATCTGCGTCGGTGCCCGTTTTGACGACCGCGCCATCGGCCGTGCCGCGCAGTTCTGCCCGAACGCGAAGATCGTGCATATCGACGTCGACCGCTCCGAGCTGCACAAGATCAAGAATGCGCACGTTGCGATCCATAGCGATGTCACGGCGGCGCTGGAGGCCTTGCTGCCGCGCGTCAAGCCCGCGCTGCGTACCGACTGGCTGGCGCATGTCGCCGATCTCAAGCAGCGCTTCCCGATGCAGTTTCCGGGCAGCGACGATCCGCGCAGCCACTACGGTCTGATCAAGGCTGTCGCCGACGCGCTCGACGACGAGGCGGTGGTTGCCACCGACGTGGGCCAGCACCAGATGTGGGTCGCGCAGGCCTATCCGTTCCGTCGCCCGCGCCAGTGGCTCACCTCGGGTGGTCTGGGCACGATGGGCTTCGGTCTGCCGACGGCTATCGGTGCGGCCTTGGCCGAGCCCGAGCGGACTGTCGTGTGCTTCTCGGGCGACGGCAGCTTCAAGATGAACATCCAGGAACTGGCGACGCTGGCCGAGGAAGGGCTCAACGTCAAGGTCGTGCTGATGAACAACAACGCCTTGGGCCTGGTGTACCAGCAGCAGACGCTGTTCTACGGCAAGCGCCTGTTCGCGTCCAAGTACCGCACCGAACCGGATTTCGTGAAGATTGCCGAAGGCTTCGGCGTGCCGGCGATCGATCTCGACAAGGCCGATGATCCGCGCGCCGCGCTGGCCGAGGCTCTGAACGCTCCTGGCCCCTGCCTGATCCACGCGACGATCGATCGCGAGCAGTTTGTCTATCCCATGGTGCCGCCGGGTGCCGCCAACACCGAAATGATCGGAGGCTGATGATGATCGAACAAGTTGCCGACCCGTTGCCGCAAGCCAGCTGCGCCAAGGTCATTCTTGAGCTGGATGTGAACAACCACGCCGGGGTGATGAGCCACATCTGCAATCTGTTTGCGCGCCGTGCCTTCAACGTCGAAGGCATCCTGTGCATGCCGGTGTCCGACGGCAAGCGCTCGCGCATCTGGCTGCTCGTGTTCGACGATCAACGCCTCGAGCAGATGATCCGCCAGGTGGAAAAGCTGGAGGATGTGCTCGCCGTGCGTCGTCATGGTGCGGAGCACGAAGTGTTCGAGCGTCTGGAAGACTTCTTCCACTGAGTGCCGTCCGGCGCCAAGCGCGCCGTGGCCGAAGGGGATGGGGCGCGTGCTAGACTCGCGCCCCATCCCCTTCTTGTTCCTCTGCGCCCCGCGGGGCTGCGGGTTCATCGCTGATCAGGCAGGAAAGCCATGTCCGGAAACACCATCGGTACCCTATTCACCGTCACGTCCTTTGGCGAGTCGCACGGCCCGGCGATCGGCTGCGTCGTCGATGGTTGTCCGCCGGGACTGGCACTGACAGCGGCTGACATCCAGGTCGAGCTGGACCGGCGCAAACCCGGTACCTCGCGTCACGTGACCCAGCGCCGCGAGCCCGACGAGGTCGAGATCCTGTCGGGGGTATTCGAGGGCGTGACCACTGGTACGCCGATCGCGCTGCTGATCCGCAACCAGGACCAGCGCAGCAAGGACTACGGCAACATCGCCGACACCTTCCGACCGGGACACGCCGACTACCCCTACTGGCAGAAATACGGCATCCGCGACTACCGTGGCGGTGGGCGCTCGTCGGCGCGCGAGACCGCGGTGCGCGTCGCTGCCGGCGCGATCGCCAGGAAGTGGCTGCATGAGCGCTACGGCATCGTGATCCGGGCCTGCATGACGGCGCTCGGGCCGATCGAGATCCCGTTCGTGTCGTGGGAAGAGGTCGATCGCAACCCCTTCTTCGCGCCCAATGCCGACATCGTTCCGCAGCTCGAGACCTACATGGACGAACTGCGCAAGTCGGGCGACTCGATCGGTGCCCGCATCGACGTGGTGGCCAGTGGCGTGCCGGTGGGCTGGGGCGAGCCGGTGTATGGCCGGCTCGATGCCGACATCGCCTACGCGATGATGGGCATCAACGCGGTGAAGGGTGTCGAGATCGGCGCAGGGTTTGCGTCCGTTGCCCAGCGCGGCACGGAGCATGGCGACGAAATGACGCCGAAAGGTTTCCTGTCGAACAATGCCGGCGGCGTGCTGGGCGGCATTTCCACCGGCCAGGACGTCATCGCCAGCATTGCGATCAAGCCCACCTCGAGCATCCGCCTCGACCGGCGTTCGATCGACCGCGCCGGTAACCCGGTCATCGTCAATACCCATGGTCGCCACGACCCCTGCGTCGGCATCCGCGCGACGCCGATCGCCGAGGCCATGCTGGCGCTGGTGCTGATCGACCATGCGCTGCGTCATCGTGCCCAGTGTGGCGACGTGCGTACCGAGACGCCGCGCATCGCCGCGCTCGCGCCACAGGGACAGCAGCGCCTGCCGTCGCCGCGCTGACGGCCGCTCCCGGTTCGCGCGAGCCGCAGGCGCCCATGCTCCCCTACTGGCGCCTGTCGGCGTACTACTTCTTCTATTTCGCCTTCGTCGGCGCCTTCTCGCCGTACTTCACGCTCTACCTGCAGGCGGTCTCGCTGAGCGCGACCGAGATCGCGCTGCTGATGTCGCTGATGCAGCTGATGCGCATCCTGGCGCCGAACCTGTGGGGCTGGCTTGCCGAGCGGCTCGGCATGCGCGTGGCGATCGTCCGGCTCTCGGCGCTGATGAGCCTGGTCGGCTTCGCGGGCTTCTTCCTGACCACGTCGTTCGGCGGCCTTTTTGCCGCGATGGCTTTGATGGCCTTCTTCTGGAGTGCCGCACTCCCCTTGATCGAGGGGCTGACCTTCTCCCACCTCGCGGGGGAGGGGCATCGCTACGGCAGCATCCGTGTCTGGGGTTCGGTCGGCTTCATTGTCGCGGTGCTGGCCTTGGGGCTGGTGCTGGATCACGTCGCCATCGATGCGGTGCTGTGGGTCACGGCCGCGATCCTGGTCGGTATTCTCGCCTGTTCGTTCACGATTCCTGAGTCGGCGCCCGCGCAGGTCGAGCGAGCAGCACTCAGCCTGCGTGAAACGCTGCGCAGGCCCGAGGTCAGGGCCTTGCTGGGCGCCTGTTTCCTGATGTCGGCGGCGCACGGGGCCCTCTACGTCTTCTATTCGATCTATCTTGTGGACAAGGGCTACGACAAGGCGCTGGTCGGCTGGATGTGGACGCTCGGTGTGGTCGCGGAAATCATCGTCTTCATGCTGATGCCCCGCCTCATGCGGTGCTTGAGTTTGCGGGCGATCCTGCTGCTCTCCTTCGCCTGCGCGGTCGTGCGCTTCGTGCTGATCGGCTGGGGTGCCGACAGCCTGCCCGTATTGCTGTTCGCTCAGGTTCTGCATGGCGCCACTTTCGGCGCCTACCATGCCGCGGCGATTGCCGCGGTGAACCTCTGGTTCCCCGGACGACTCCAATCGCGAGGCCAGGCCCTGTATGGCAGTCTGTCGTTCGGCGCGGGCGGCATGCTGGGCGGCTTGCTCAGCGGCTACACCTGGGAGGTGATCGGCGCGGCGTGGACCTTCACGCTGGGGTCGGCATTCGCGCTGGCGGGGCTCGTGTGGCTGGCGCTCGGCTGGCCGTCGTCGATGCGTGCGGAGGCCAATTCGTGAGGAGTGAGGAATGATCAGAGCGATTTCGAGAACCTTGTTGCCTGCCGCGCTGGCGGCCACGATCACCGTCGCCTGCCAGACCGTGCAGACCACGCAGGCCGGAGCGGTCGGCGTGCAGCGCTCGCAGCTGATGATGGTCTCGGCGCAGGAAGTGGAGCAGGCTTCGAACAAGCAGTACCAGCAGATGCTCGACGAGGCCCGCCGCAAGAATGCGCTCAATCGCGATGCTGCCACGGTGCAGCGAGTGCGTCGCATCGTCTCGCGGCTGACGACGCCGACGGCGGTGTTCCGGCCCGATGCGCCCGCATGGAACTGGGAAGTCAACGTGTTCACGTCGAACGAACTCAACGCGTGGTGCATGGCCGGCGGCAAGATGGCGATCTACACCGGACTGATCGATCGGCTCAAGCTCACCGATGACGAAATTGCCGCGGTTATGGGGCATGAGATCGCCCATGCCCTGCGCGAGCATGCCCGCGAGCGCGTCTCCAAGGCGATGGCGACGGGGATCGGCGTGTCGGTGGCAGGCGCGCTGCTCGGCGTGGGGCAGGTGGGGCAGGACCTGATGAGCACGGTTGCCAGGGTGACTTTCGAACTGCCGAATTCGCGTGAGCACGAGATGGAGGCCGATCGCATGGGCGTGGAACTGGCCGCGCGTGCCGGCTACGACCCCAGGGCCGCGGTCACGCTGTGGGACAAGATGGCCTCGCAGTCGGCGGGGGCGCCGCCGCAGTGGTTGTCCACCCATCCGTCACATGCGAACCGCCAGCGGGATCTGGCCGAATACGCGGCGCGCGTGATGCCGCTGTATCAGGGCGCTCGCCGCTGAAACCGCACCCGATCGATCGGCCCGGGCCGATCTGGTCAGTTTTCGCTGCTTTGTGAAATAATCGATTTCTTTTTTGCGCGGATTACACGGGATGGCAGCTCAAACCCTGTACGAGAAGCTCTGGTCCAGCCACGTCGTTCATGAAGAGGCCGACGGTACGGCACTGATCTATATCGATCGCCACCTGGTGCACGAAGTCACCAGCCCGCAGGCCTTCGAGGGGCTGAAGCTGGCCGGGCGCAAGCCGTGGCGCATCAGCTCGATCGTTGCCACTGCCGACCACAACACGCCCACCGACCACTGGGAGCAGGGCATCCTGGACCCGGTGTCGCGCCAGCAGGTCGAGACGCTCGATGCCAACATCCGCGAGGTCGGCTCGCTCGCGTACTTCCCGTTCAAGGATGAACGCCAGGGCATCGTGCATGTGATCGGACCGGAGAACGGCGCGACGCTGCCGGGCATGACCGTCGTCTGTGGCGATTCGCACACGTCCACGCACGGCGCCTTCGGCTGTCTGGCGCATGGCATCGGTACCTCCGAGGTCGAGCACGTGATGGCCACGCAGTGTCTGCTGCAGAAGAAGTCGAGGACGATGCTGATCAAGGTCGATGGGCAGCTCGGCAAGGGCGTGACCGCCAAGGACGTCGTGCTCGCCATCATCGGCAAGATCGGCACCGCCGGCGGTACCGGCTATGCGATGGAGTTCGGCGGAAGCGCCATCCGCGCGCTGTCGATGGAAGGGCGCATGACGATCTGCAACATGGCGATCGAGGCGGGCGCCCGCGCCGGCATGGTCGGCGTGGATGAGACCACCATCGCCTACCTGAAGAATCGCCCGTTTTCGCCCAAGGGCGAAGCCTGGGAGCAGGCGGTTGCCTACTGGCGCACGCTTCACAGCGACGAAGGCGCGCAGTTCGACAAGGTGGTCGAGCTCAAGGCCGAGGACATCCTGCCGCAGGTCACCTGGGGCACTTCGCCCGAGATGGTCACCACGGTCGATGGCCGCGTGCCCGATCCCGCCGCAGTGACCGACCCGGTCCGCCGCGAAGGCGTCGAGCGCGCGCTGAAGTACATGGGGCTCGAGCCGAACACGCCGATCACCGACATCAAGGTCGATCAGGTCTTCATCGGCTCGTGTACCAACTCGCGCATCGAGGATCTGCGCGAAGCCGCTGCCGTGGCCAAGGGGCGCAGCAAGGCTGCCAACGTCAAGCGCGTGCTGGTGGTGCCGGGGTCGGGGCTGGTCAAGCGCCAGGCCGAAGAAGAAGGCTTGCATGAGATCTTTCTTGCCGCTGGTTTCGAATGGCGCGAACCGGGCTGTTCGATGTGCCTGGCGATGAATGCCGACCGCCTCGAGCCGGGCGAGCGCTGCGCCTCGACCTCGAATCGCAACTTCGAGGGGCGTCAGGGGGCCGGTGGCCGCACTCACCTCGTCAGCCCGGCGATGGCTGCGGCTGCGGCGGTGACTGGTCATTTTGCCGATGTGCGCACGCTGGCCTGAGCGCCGGCCCGATCAAGATTGAGGAGAACGCAATGAAAAAACTTGCACTGATCGCCGCAGCGCTGGTCGCCGGCTTCGTCTCCATGGCCTGCAACACCGTCCAGGGTGTCGGCAAGGACATTGAAAGGGGTGGCGAGGCCATCCAGAGGGCAGTGAAGTAATGAATCCGTTTACCAAGCTCGACGGCCTGGTCGCACCGCTCGACCGCGCCAACGTCGATACCGATGCAATCATCCCCAAGCAGTTCCTGAAGTCGATCAAGCGCAGCGGCTTCGGCCCCAATGCGTTCGACGAGTGGCGCTATCTCGACGTTGGCCAGCCTGGCCAGGACTGCAGCACGCGTCCGCTGAATCCGGACTTCGTGCTCAATCAGCCGCGCTACCAGGGGGCGCAGATCCTGCTGACGCGCGACAACTTCGGCTGCGGCAGCTCGCGCGAGCACGCCCCATGGGCGCTGGAAGACTACGGCTTCCGTGTGCTGATCGGGCCGAGCTTCGCCGACATCTTCTTCAACAACAGCTTCAAGAACGGCCTGCTGCCGATCAAGCTGGCTGCGGCGGAAGTGGACGAGTTGTTCCGCCAGTGCGAGGCAACCGAGGGTTACCGCCTGGTCGTCGATCTGGCTGCGCAGACCATCACCCGCCCCGACGGCAAGACGATCGGTTTCGATATCGATCCCTTCCGCAAGGAATGCCTGCTCAACGGCTGGGACGACATCGGCCTGACCTTGCGCCACGCCGACAAGATCCGCGCGTTTGAAGACAAGCGCCGCGCTGAACATCCCTATTACTTTGCCTGAGCCCCGCTGGCTGGAGACGGCCAGGCTCGCTGAACCAAGGAAAACGATCCGATGAAGATTTGCGTGCTGCCGGGTGACGGCATCGGCCCCGAGATCATGGCGGAAGCCGTGCGCGTGCTGAAGGCGCTCGACCTGAAGCTCGAGATGGAAGAAGCGCTGCTTGGCGGCTGCGCCGTGGATGCCACCGGCACCCCCTATCCCGAAGCGACGCAGAAGCTCGCGCGCGAAGCGGATGCGGTGCTGCTCGGCGCCGTCGGCGGTCCGAAGTGGGACGCGCTGCCGCGCGATCAGCGTCCTGAGCGCGGCCTGCTCGGCATCCGCAAGGATCTCGGTCTTTTCGCCAACCTGCGCCCGGCGATCCTGTATCCCGAGCTCGCCAATGCCTCGTCGCTGAAGCCCGAGATCGTCGCCGGTCTGGATATCCTGATCGTGCGTGAGCTCACCGGCGACATCTACTTCGGCCAGCCGCGCGGCATCGAGACGCGCGAGGTAAATGGCACGCAGCAACGCGTGGGCTGGAACACCATGATCTACGCCGAATACGAGATCCGGCGCATCCTCAAGGTGGCCTTCGAGGCGGCGCAGAAGCGCGGCAAGAAGCTGTGCTCGGTTGACAAGATGAACGTGCTCGAATGCACGCAACTGTGGCGCGATATCGCCGAGGAAGTCGCCAAGGACTACCCGGACGTCGAACTGACCCATATGCTGGTCGACAACGCCGCCATGCAGCTCGTGCGCGCGCCCAAGCAGTTCGACGTGATGGTCACCGGCAACATGTTCGGCGACATCCTGTCCGACGAGGCCTCGATGCTCACCGGCTCGATCGGCATGCTGCCCTCGGCTTCCCTGGATGCCAACAACAAGGGCCTGTACGAGCCCTCGCATGGTTCGGCCCCGGACATCGCCGGCAAGGGCGTGGCCAATCCGCTCGCCACCATCCTGTCGGCAGCGATGATGCTGCGCTATACGTTTAATCAGGAAGCGGCCGCGCAGCGCATCGAGAACGCGGTCAAGAAGGTGCTTGCGCAGGGCTATCGCACCGGCGACATCTTCGAGCCGGGCACGAAGCGGGTTGGTACGCGCGAGATGGGCGACGCGGTGCTCGCCGCGCTGTAATCTGCTGCGTTGGAACAGGTTTTTCGAGAAACGTCTTAGTTGAGAGTGATGAACATGAATCGAGTCGGTCTGGTTGGCTGGCGTGGCATGGTCGGTTCCGTGCTGATGCAGCGCATGGTGGAAGAGGGCGACTTCGCCTTCATCGAGCCGGTGTATTTCTCGACCTCTAACGCCGGTGGCAAGGCGCCGTCCTTCGGCGGTAAGGAAGCCGCCGCGCCGCTGCAGGACGCGACGGACATCGACGCGCTGAAGTCCTGCGACATCGTGATCACCTGCCAGGGCGGCGACTACACCAAGGAAGTATTCCCCAAGCTGCGCGCCACCGGCTGGAACGGCCACTGGATCGACGCCGCCAGTGCGCTGCGCATGAACGACGACGCGGTGATCATCCTCGATCCGGTGAACCGCAACGTCATCGACGCCGCGCTCGCCAAGGGCGGTCGCAACTGGATCGGCGGCAACTGCACCGTGTCGCTGATGCTGATGGGTCTGGGCGGCCTGTTCAAGCACGGCCTGGTGGAGTGGATCTCGGCGATGACCTACCAGGCGGCCTCGGGCGCCGGCGCGCAGAACATGCGCGAACTCATCAGCCAGATGGGCACCATCCACGACTCGGTCAAGGATCTGCTGGCCGATCCGGCCTCGGCCATCCTCGAGATCGACCGCAAGGTCGCCGAGACGATGCGCTCGGACAGCTTCCCGAAAAAGAACTTCCGCAACACCCCGCTTGCTGGCAGCCTGATCCCCTGGATCGACGTGCCGGTCGAGCACGGCCAGAGCAAGGAAGAATGGAAGGGCGGCGCCGAGTGCAACAAGATCCTCGGCAATCCGGCCTTCCGCAGCCCGGGCTCGATCCCGATCGACGGCCTGTGCGTGCGCATCGGCGCGATGCGCTGCCACTCGCAGGCGCTGACCATCAAGCTCAAGAAGGACGTTCCGCTCGACGAGATCACCGAGATCATTGCTGGCGCCAACCAGTGGGTGAAGGTCGTGCCCAACGACCGTGAGATCACCGAGCGCGAGCTCACCCCGACCGCCGTCACCGGCACGCTGACCGTCCCGGTCGGGCGCCTGCACAAGATGGCGATGGGCCCCGAGTATCTCGGCGCGTTCACCGTCGGCGACCAGCTGCTTTGGGGTGCAGCCGAGCCGTTGCGCCGCATGCTGCGCATCCTGCTCGAGCGCTGAGCCTGGGGATGTCCGATGAACAAGGGGGCCGCTGGCCCCCTTGTTTTTTCTATGGTTTTTCGGAGCGCACGGAACTAATTCACGACAAAACACTGCGAATCATCGCGGATTGATGCGCCAAGGCCAGGAAAATGCTAGATTCCTAAGCCGCGTCATGACGCATATGATTAAAAAGCTTGGCTTTCGGGGGAGTTGCAGTTTGAAGACCACGATGAATAAGTCGCTCAGGGCATCCGTGATCGCTGTCGCGATCGCCTCGATTCCGCTTGGGGCTCATGCTGCAGGACTTGGGCAGATCAATGTCTTCAGCGGTCTGGGGCAGCCTTTGCGCGCCGAGATCCAGGTGAGTGCCACGGCGCAGGAACTGCAGTCCCTGACAGCGCGGATCGCTTCTCCCGAGGCGTTCCGGCAGGCAAACGTGAACTACTCCTCGGCGGTTTCGGCCATTCGGGTCAGCGTCGATACGCGTGCCTCGCGTCCCGTGATTCGCCTGTCCAGCGATCGTCCGATCAACGACCCGTTCGTCGACCTGCTGGTCGAGCTGAACTGGGCTAACGGGCGTATGGCACGCGAGTACACTTTCCTGCTCGATCCTGTTGATCTCGCCGCGCCTCGTCCGCTGGCCGCGGCAGTGGATGCCCCCGCCACGCCCGCCGCCCGCCCCCTGCCGCCCGCGGTCCGTCCTGCGGCGCAGGCCGGCACCTCAGCCGTCCCGGACAGCTACACCGTTCGCCGTGGAGACACGCTGGGACGCATCGCCGGTGCCAGCACGCACCCGGGCGTCACCCTCGACCAGATGCTCGTTGCCCTGTACCGGGCCAACCCGGGTGCGTTCGACGGCGGCAACATCAACCGTCTCCGTGCGGGTTCGGTGCTCAAGGTGCCGAGTGCGGACGAAGCACTGAAGATCACGACGGCGGAGGCAAGGCGGGAAATTCGTGCCCAATCCGCCGATTTCGAAGCCTACCGTCGTAGCCTTGCGACCGCGTCTGCCGAGCGCGCGCCGGCCGTGAGCGAGGAGGCGCAGCAGGAAAGCGCCGGTCAGATCGTGCCCAAGGTCGAGGAGCCTGCACCTGCAGCCGAGAAGGCCGACCAGGTCAAGGTTTCGCGCAGTCAGGCGGCTGGCGCAGCGGGTGGCGAGGCCGACGTGCGGCTGCAGGCGCTTGAGGAGGAACTCGCTGCGCGCGAGAAGGCGCTCGAGGAGGCGAATGCACGCCTGATGCAGCTCGAACAGAGTGTGCGCGACATGCAGAAGCTCCTGGAACTGCGCAGCGGGACGCTGGCTCAGTTGCAGGAAAGTGCAGGCGCGCCGGCGGTGCGCGAGGGCGCTGAGCCCGCGCCCGTTGCCGCAGCCAGCCAGGAGGCACCGGCGACGCCCGTCGCAGCCGACTCGCCCGCTGCGGTCGAGCCGCAAGCTACGGCGCCTGCGTCCGAGGCGCCCGCGGAGCAGGCACAACCCGCACCCCAAGTGGCCCAGGACGAGGCCAAGCCCGCACCCAAGCGTCCGCCCGTCCGTCGTCCTCCGCCCGAGCCCGTTCCGGAGCCCAGTCTGGTCGACTCGATGATGTCCGATCCCACGGTGGTTGCCGGCGGCGCGGGCATTCTGGCCTTGTTGCTGGGCTACGTCGGATTCAAGCTGCGCGGGCGTCGCAAGGCTGCGCCGGACGCGTCCGGTAGGGAACAGGTCGGTGATCTGGCACCCAGCGGGCCGGGCGTCTTCTCGGCGACGGGGGGGCAGAGCGTCGATACGGGCGCGAGCAGCATCATCCAGACCGATTTCAGCCAGTCCGGGCTTTCTGCCATCGATGCTGACGAAGGCGTCGATCCGGTGGCCGAAGCCGACGTGTACATGGCTTACGGGCGTGATGCGCAGGCCGAGGAGATTCTGCAGGATGCGCTGAAGGCGGATCCCTCGCGACTCGCGATCTACCTCAAACTGCTCGAGATCTATTCGCTGCGCAAGAGCGCGCGCGAGTTCGAGACCGTGGCGACCGAACTGTTTGCCCGCACAAGCGGTCAGGGGCGTGAGTGGGAGAAGGCTGCGACCATGGGCCGCAAGCTTGATGCCGACAACCCGCTCTATGCCGAGCAGGGTGTGGCGGACGAGTCTATCGCCCCTCGCACCGAGGTGCCCGCAGGAATCGCACCCGCAGCAGCCGTAGGCCTTGCGGCTGCAGGTGTTGCGAGCGCAGTGACCCCGCCGCTGGCGGCGGAAGCGGCGCCGCAGGTGGTGGAGGAAGGGGCGAGTGTCGAGAACCTGGACGAGGCCAAGCCTGCTGCGTCCTTGTCCAGCCTCGACTTTTCGTCGAGCGGGCTGGTCGAGCCGAGTCAGTCGCAGATGCGCGACACGTGGACGGTTCCGGGTGATCTGCGTCAGTTCGCGGGTGACAAGCCCGACGGCACGGCGCCCGATGTCGAGGAGCTGAGTGCCGCGATCGCGGCGGGAGCTGATCTCGCGGCGCCGACTGACGAGCTGGAATCGGTCGACACGGGTGCGCTCGACTTCGAGCTCGATCTTGGCGAGGGTGTTCAGGATGCGCTTGCGGACGTGCCGACGGCGGAGGAAGGCCTCGGTGCCGAGCCGACGGGGGGCGATGGCGGCCTTGCGTTCGATCTCGATCTCGGCGAAGCGGAGGCGCCTGCTGTGCCGGCTGCACTCGATGTCGCACAGCCGCAGGTCGCGGGCTTCGATTCCACTGCTGCCACCATCGTTGCCGGTGACGACAATCTGGCGGCTGCGCTCGACTTCGAGCTGCCCGACCTAGATGTCGGTGTCACGGCTCCCTCTCCCGACATGAGCGCGACGGTGCTGCAGGGTGATGCGCTGCTGCAGTCGGAAATGGAGGAGTCGGTGACCTCGCCGTCGGTAGCTGCGAAGGCGCCCGAGGCGGTGGTTGACCTGGAGAAGACCAGTTTCGACAGCAGCCTGCTCGACTTCGATTTCGACATCGACACGCCGGTTCAGCCTGCCGCGGCGGCACCGAGCGGTCTCGACCTAGCCGGGATCGACCTCGATCTCGATTCGCTGGATGCGCCGGCCGAAGCCGACGACGCGGAAGCGCAATCGATGGAGGCCACTCAGCTCGGCGAATTGGGGCCGCAAGGCGGGTTCGACGAAGTGCCAGCGTCCACTGGCGATGAAGTCGATACCAAGCTGGAGCTTGCTCGGGCCTACGATGACATGGGCGATAAGGAGGGGGCGCTCGAGTTGCTCGAGGAGGTGGTGCGTGATGGTTCTGCCGAGCAGCAGGCGGCTGCCCGCGACATGATCGCTCGTCTGTCCTGAGGTTCAATTCCCTTGCCGCCGCTAGGCTCAGGCCTCGCGGCGGCATTGCCGTTTACGCTCATGCATTCCGGTTTCCTTCTCCTTTTGTGGTTTGTAGGCGTTGCGTCGGTGCAGTTTCTGCCATCCGCAGGGCTCGGCTTGGTCGTCGCTGCCTGTTTGCTGCTGGCGCTCGGTCTGTCGCGCGCTCGGGTCGTCCGGCTGTTGCGGCGGGTGAGGGTGCTGGCCGTCGCGATCGTCGTGCTGTTCGGGTGGTTCACCCCGGGCGAGGCGCTGCTCGCTGAGTGGCCCGGTCTGTCACCGACGCGCGAGGGCGTCGCGATGGCGCTGGTCCATGTCGGACGCCTGGTCGTAGTCGTCAGTGCGGTTGCGTTGCTGCTCGAGCGTTTGCCGCTCGAGCGGCTTGTTGGCGGTTTGTATAGCCTGGCGCGTCCGTTACGGTTGATCGGGCTGAGCGCGCGGGACGTCGCCCTGCGTCTCCTGCTCGTGCTGCGTTTCGTCGATGCGTCTCCGCGCGGCGCCGAACCAATGCACTGGAAGGACTGGCTGCGGGACGAGGCGAACGATGATGCCTTTCCGCCCATCGAGCTGGTGCGGGAGCGGTTTGGCCGCGGCGATGTCGCGGCTGCCTGCGCACTTGTCGTGCTCGCGCTCGGCTGGGGGATGGCATGAAGCGGATCGCGATCGGCGTCGAGTATGCCGGCGATGCGTTCTGCGGCTGGCAAAGTCAGGCGCATGGGCAGACGGTGCAGGATGTACTCGAGCGCGCGCTGTCGGAAATCGCTGCCGAACGGGTGCGCCTGCACTGTGCCGGGCGGACGGATACGGGCGTCCATGCCAGCGCCCAGGTGGCGCACTTCGACACTTCGGCGCGCCGTCCCTTGTCCGCCTGGGTGCGTGGAGTGAATGCGCTGTTGCCGTCCGCTGTGGTGGTGCGCTGGGCGGTGGAGGTGGACGAGGCGTTCCACGCCCGCTTCCTCGCGACCGAGCGCCAGTACCGCTACATTCTGCACAATGCACCGACCCGGCCGGCGATGCTGGCCGGTCGGGTCGGCTGGTTCCATCAGGTGCTCGACGAGCAACGCATGGCGGAAGCCGTCGCCTGCCTTGTCGGGACGCACGATTTTTCTTCCTTCCGTGCCGCGGGGTGCCAGGCCAAGACGCCCATCCGCGTGATGCACGAGGCGCGGGTTGTGCGCCAGGGCGAGTATCTGCTGTTCGACTTTCGCGCCAACGGCTTCCTGCACCACATGATCCGCAACCTCGTCGGGGCGCTGGTGTACGTGGGTAAGGGACGCTATCCGGTCGAGTGGATGAATGACCTGCTTCAGGCGCGTGACCGTGCGTTCGCGGCGCCGACCTTCTCGCCCGACGGCCTGTACCTCTGTGGCGTGAGCTACCCGCCGCGCTGGCCGCTCCCCAACGATGGGCGTATCATCGCGCTGCCCCAGCTTCCCCTCGTCTGAATGTCCCGTACCCGAATCAAGATCTGCGGCCTCACGCGGCCGCAAGACGTGCGCGCGGCCGTCGAGCACGGCGCCGATGCAGTCGGCTTCGTGTTCTATCCTCCGAGTCCGCGCGCGGTCGGCATCGAACAGGCGGCCGAACTCGTGGCGCTTCTGCCGCCCTTCGTGACATCCGTCGGGCTGTTCGTCAATGCAAGCGGCGAAGAGGTGAACGCGGTGCTCGACCGCGTGCCGCTGCAACTGCTGCAGTTCCATGGCGATGAGACCGACGCGCAGTGCGCACGCCATGGGCGACCGTGGATCAAGGCGGCACGGATGCGGCCGGGGGTCGATCTGGTAGAATTCTCATCCTTGCATCCGCGCGCCAGCGGCGTGCTCGTCGACGCGTTTGTCGACGGCTACGGTGGTGGGGGCAAGACTTTCGACTGGTCGCTGATTCCTGCGGGATTCGAGCGACCGTTGGTGCTTTCCGGTGGTCTCGATGCTGACAATGTCGTCGAGGCCGTGCGTCGCGTCCGCCCCTGGGCGGTCGATGTTTCAAGTGGCGTCGAAAGTGCCAAGGGAATCAAGGATGCAGCGAAGATCGCTGCATTCATCGCCGGAGTTCGAAATGCAGATGGCTGATACGCCTTACCAGTTTCCCGATGCGAGCGGGCATTTCGGCCCCTACGGCGGCGTTTTCGTCGCCGAGACGCTGATGCCGGCCCTGGCCGAGTTGCGCGAAGCCTACGCGGCCTGCCAGAACGATCCGGAATTCGTCGCTGAATTCGAGTACGAGCTCAAGCACTACGTCGGCCGCCCCAGCCCGATCTACCACGCCAAGCGCTGGTCGGGCATCCTCGGCGGGGCGCAGATCTACCTGAAGCGCGAGGATCTGAACCACACCGGTGCGCACAAGGTTAACAACTGCATCGGCCAGGCGCTGGTGGCCCGCCGCATGGGCAAGCCGCGCGTGATCGCCGAGACCGGCGCGGGCCAGCACGGCGTGGCGACCGCCACCGTGGCGGCGCGCTACGGCATGGAGTGCGTCGTGTACATGGGCTCGGAGGACGTCAAGCGCCAGGTGGCCAACGTCTACCGCATGAAGCTTCTCGGCGCCACCGTCGTGCCGGTGGAGTCGGGGTCGAAGACGCTCAAGGACGCGCTCAACGAGGCAATGCGCGACTGGGTCACCAACATCGCCGACACTTTCTACATCATCGGCACGGTTGCCGGCCCGCATCCGTATCCGATGATGGTGCGCGACTTCCAGTCGGTGATCGGCAAGGAGTGCCTGGTCCAGATGCCCGAGATGGTCGGACGCCAGCCCGACTATGTCATCGCCTGCGTCGGCGGTGGATCGAACGCGATGGGCATTTTCCATCCCTACATCGGCGTGCCCGGCGTCAAGCTCATCGGCGTCGAGGCGGCAGGCGACGGTATCGAGACCGGTCGCCATTCCGCCTCACTGAGCGCAGGCCGTCCCGGCGTGCTGCACGGTAACCGTACCTATCTGTTGCAGAACGAGGACGGCCAGATCATCGAGACGCACTCGATTTCGGCAGGGCTCGATTACCCCGGCGTCGGTCCGGAGCACGCCTGGCTGAAGGATGCTGCGCTCGCGGACTACGTTGGCATCACCGATGACGAGGCGCTGCAGGCCTTCCACAACCTGTGCCGGCTGGAGGGCATCATCCCGGCGCTCGAGTCGTCCCACGCGCTGGCCTACGCCGCCAAGCTGGCGCCGACGCTGCCCAAGGACAAGATCCTGCTGGTCAACCTCTCCGGTCGCGGCGACAAGGACATGCACACCGTCGCCGAGCGTTCCGGTATCCAGTTCTGAACCTGCCCCGGGCCGCGCTGCGGCCCGCAGTGTGATCGAGACATGTCAAGAATCCAGACCGTTTTCCAGCGCCTGCAAGGCGAAGGCCGCAAGGCGCTGATCCCGTTCGTTACCGCGGGCTTTCCCGAGCCGGCGCTCACCCTGCCTCTGATGCGCGCGCTCGTCGAGGGTGGCGCCGACATCATCGAGCTTGGCGTCCCGTTCTCCGACCCGATGGCCGACGGGCCGACCATCCAGCGTGCGTCCGAGTGCGCGCTGGCGCAGGGCATGAGCATGCGCAAGGTGCTGGATGCCGTGCGCGCCTTCCGCAGCGAGAATGCTGCTACGCCGGTGGTGCTCATGGGCTATGCGAATCCGATCGAGGCAATGGGCGTGGAGACCTTCGTGGCCGCTGCGCGCGATGCCGGCGTCGATGGCATGCTTGTCGTCGACTATCCGCCCGAGGAGTCGGTGGCATTTGCCGGCGCGGCCAAGGGCGCGGGTCTTGATCCGATTTTCCTGCTGGCGCCGACGTCGTCGGAGCAGCGCTTTGCTGATGTCGCGGCGGTGGGCAGCGGCTATATCTACTACGTGTCGCTGAAGGGCGTGACCGGCAGCGGCAAGCTCGACATCGACGAAGTCGCGCGCCGCATTCCGCAGATCCGCGCTGCAGTGGGCATGCCCGTCGGCGTCGGCTTCGGCATCCGCGACGCGGACAGCGCGCGGCGCATCGGCGCCGTCGCCGATGCGGTCGTGATCGGTAGCCGCATCATCGAAGAAATTGAACAAAGCCCGCGTGATGAGGCTGCACAACGGGTTGCCGCATTCATGCGTGGCATCCGCGAGGCGCTCGACACGATCGGGTCGGCGAAAGGAGTAACACAATGAGCTGGTTGCAGAAGCTGCTGCCGCCGAAGATCAAGCGCAGCGACAGCGCTGCCCGCGGCAAATCGTCGATTCCCGAGGGCCTGTGGAGCAAGTGCGGTGCCTGCGAGGCGGTCCTCTACCGTTCCGATCTCGACAGCAACCAGGGCGTTTGCCCGAAGTGCGGTCATCATCATCGCCTGCGCGCGCGCCAGCGACTCGATCTGCTGCTCGACGCCGAAGGCCGGTTCGAGATCGGGGCCGAAGTGGTGCCGGTCGATGCGCTGAAGTTCAAGGACTCGCGCAAGTATCCAGAGCGCCTGTCGACGGCGACCTCGGACACCGGCGAGGCCGATGCGATGGTGGTCATGCAGGGTGCGATCCAGAGCGTGCCGGTTGTCGTCGCCTGCTTCGAGTTCGAGTTCCTCGGCGGTTCGATGGGGTCGGTGGTCGGTGAGCGCTTCGTGCGCGGCGCCAAGGCGGCGTATGAGCAACGCGTGCCCTTCATCTGCATCACCGCATCGGGCGGGGCACGCATGCAGGAAGGCCTTTTCTCGCTGATGCAGATGGCCAAGACCACTGCCTCGATCACCAGGCTGGCCGAGCGCCGCCTGCCGTTCGTCACCGTGCTGACCGACCCGACCATGGGCGGCGTTTCGGCCAGCTTCGCCTTCATGGGCGACATCGTCGTGGCCGAGCCCGGCGCGCTGATCGGTTTTGCCGGCCCGCGGGTCATCGAACAGACGGTGCGCGAGAAACTGCCGGAGGGCTTCCAGCGCGCCGAGTTCCTGCTCGAGAAGGGCGCCATCGACGTCATCATCGACCGTCGAGAGATGCGCCAGGAACTTGCCCGCATGTTGACCCTGCTGCTGCGCCAGCCCGCCGCCTCTGCTGCCTGATGGACGCGCCGATTTCCGCCCTGCCGCAGACGCTGGACGGCTGGCTGCAACTGCTCGAGCAGCGCCACGCGCAGAGCATCCGCCTCGGGCTCGACCGGGTTGCGGCCGTGCGTGCTGCGCTCGGGCCTGATCCCGATGCGGTGGTGATTACCGTCGGCGGCACCAACGGCAAGGGCTCCTGCTGCGCGATGCTGGAGGCCATCCTTCTGGCCGAGGGCTACCGGGTCGGCTGCTACACCTCGCCGCACCTGTTGAAGTACAACGAGCGTGTCCGCATCGACGGCAAGGACGTCGACGACGAGGCGCTGGTCGCCGGGTTTGCCGCGGTCGAGGCCGTGCGTGGCGACACGCCGCTGACCTATTTCGAGCACGGCACGCTGGCGGCATGGTCCGTCTTCTGCGCGGCCCGACCGGACGTGATCATCCTCGAGGTCGGTCTCGGCGGGCGGCTCGACGCGGTTAACGTGTTCGATGCCGATTGTGCGCTGGTGACAAGTATCGCGCTGGATCACATGGATTACCTCGGTGACAGTCGCGATGCGATCGGGTTCGAGAAGGCAGGCATCTTCCGTGCAGGCCGGCCGGCCGTGTGCGGTGACCCGCAGCCGCCCGCAACGCTTGTCGCGCATGCCGAGGCGATTGGTGCCCGGTTGTGGATCAGTGGCCGCGATTTCGGCTTTGGCGGCGATCGCCAGCAGTGGGGTTACTGGCGTTATGAGGCGCCGTCCGCCACGGGAGCGCTGGTCAAGCGCGGGGGGCTTGCCTACCCGGCGTTGCGCGGCGCCAACCAGCTGCTCAATGCCGCAGCGGTCATGACTGTGCTCGACACCGTGCGCGATCGTATCCCGGTGTCGATGCAGGCGATCCGCCAGGGACTGATGCTGGTTGATGTGCCGGGTCGGTTCCAGGTGCTGCCGGGGCGTCCGGCGGTGGTGCTTGATGTGGCGCACAACCCCCAGGCGGCGGGTGTGCTGGCCGAAAACCTGGGCAGCATGGGTTTCTATCCCGAGACCTGGGCGGTGTTCGGCATGCTCAATGACAAGGACGTCGAGGGCGTCGTCGGCCTGATCAAGGGGCGGGTCGACCATTGGCTGCTTACCGATCTGCCCGGGCCTCGCGGGCTCAAGGCCGAGGCGCTCGCCGAGCGGCTGCGGGCCGCGGGTGTCGAAGCGGACATCCGCTGCTTCGATGGGCCTGCAGATGCCTTTGCTGCGGCGCAGCAGGCGGCCGGCGAGGGTGATAGAATCGTGGCCTTCGGCTCCTTCCTGACAGTGGCTGATGTCCTGGCTGCGGTGAAGGCCGCGCGGCACTGACGAGAACTTTCCGTGAGCGACGCTGAGAACCTCGAGATCAAGAAACGTGCGCGGCGACGGCTGGTCGGCGCGGTGGCGCTCGCGCTGCTTGCCGCGATCGTGTTGCCGATGATGATGGATCAGGAGCCGCGCCCGACCAACGCGGATATCCAGATCACGATCCCCGATCGCGACCCGGCGCAGGCCCGACCGATCGCCGCGGCGCCCGATGCCGCTGCTGCACCGGTCCTGCCGCCGCCTCCCGAGGAGGAAGAGCCTACGACGGTACCTGCGCCACGCGAGGCCGAGCCGCCCAGGGCGCCCGTCGTCGCCCCTGCGCCGGCCAGGCCCGAACCGAAGCGCGCCGAGCCGCCGTCGCAACCCCTTGCACCACCGAGCGCGACCAAGCCGCCTGCCGAGAGTGCGGAGGCGGCGCGTGCACGCGCTGCCCTCGAAGGCCGTGAGGTTCCGGCCCGTGGCGAATCCTTTGTGTTGCAGATAGGTGCGTTCAGCGACGCCGCGAAGGCCGCGCGCATCACCGCCGACCTCAAGAAGCAGGGCTTTCCCGCCTACACTGAGCAGGCCGGCAACGTCACCCGCGTTCGCGTCGGCCCCGTGGCTGGGCGCACGGCGGCAGACAAGACGGCGGCACAGTTGAAGACCCTCGGCTTCAGCACGGTCGTGACTCCGCGCTGAAGCAAGATCATGACGGTCTTCGACTACGTTTTCCTTTCCATCCTCGCGTTGTCGGCGGCGATTGGCATGTGGCGCGGCCTGGTCAGCGAGATCATGGCGGTGGTCGCGTGGGTGGTCGCACTGGTCGCGGCGTGGCGCTATAACGAAGAAGCCGCGCGGGTCTTTGTCGGGCTGATTGCCGAGCCGATGTGGCGGCAGGTCGCCGGCGGTGCGTTGGTCGTGATCGGTGTCCTGATTCTGGCGGCGTTGTTGCGCTATCTTCTGCGCGAGTTGCTGAAAGCGGCCGGGCTCGGTGCTACGGACCGCTTCTTCGGCGCCATCTTCGGCATTGCCCGTGGGCTGCTGGTGGCCTTCGTCGTCGTGCTGATCGGCGGCCTGGCCGGTGTATCGCGCGAACCCTGGTGGACGCAGGCGCTGTTCTCGCCACCGATGGAAACGGCAGTCATTGCTGCCAAACCCTGGCTGCCCGGTGTGGTGGCCGACAAGATTCGATTCAGATAGGCGTAAATCTCCATGTGCGGAATTCTCGGGGTCGTTGCAACCTCTCCGGTCAACCAGTTGCTGTACGACGGGCTGCAGGTGTTGCAGCACCGGGGCCAGGACGCGGCGGGCATCGCCACCTCCGAAGGCGGTCGTTTTCACATGCACAAGGGTTCGGGACTTGTGCGCGACGTGTTCCGCACGCGCAACATGCGCAATCTCGAGGGCAACTGGGGCATCGGTCACGTCCGCTATCCCACGGCAGGTTCGGCGTACAACGCCGCCGAGGCGCAACCTTTCTACGTCAATTCGCCCTTCGGCCTGCTGCTGGCGCATAACGGCAACCTCACGAACTCCGAGGCGCTCAAGCGCGAGATGTTCCTGTCGGACCTGCGCCACATAAACACCAGCAGTGACTCGGAAGTGCTGCTGAACGTGCTGGCGCATGAGCTGCAGGCCGCCTGTAACGGCCTCAAGCTGGACGAGGATGCCGTGTTCCGCGCGGTGGCGGGCGTGCATCGCCGTTGCCGTGGCGCGTATGGCGTGGTGGCGATGATCGCCGGCTACGGCCTGCTGGCCTTCCGCGACCCGTACGGTATCCGTCCGCTGGTCATCGGTCGCAACGACACGGAGGCGGGCACCGAGTGGCTGGTGGCGTCCGAATCGGTGGCGCTGGACGTGCTCGGGTTCAAGCTGCTGCGTGACATCGCGCCGGGCGAGGCGGTGCTGATCGATATCCAGGGCAATTTCCACAGCCGCCAGTGCGCGAGCAAGACCGTCCAGGCGCCCTGCATGTTCGAGTTCGTCTATCTGGCGCGACCCGATTCGATCATCGACGGCGTGTCGGTGTACGAGTCGCGCATGAAGATGGGCGAGTACCTCGCCGACAAGATGCGGCGCACGATGCCCAACGTGCACATCGACGTCGTCATTCCGATCCCGGATTCCAGCCGTCCTTCGGCAATGCAGATGGCCGAGCGCCTCGGCCTGCCGTTCCGCGAGGGCTTCGTCAAGAACCGCTACATCGGCCGCACCTTCATCATGCCGGGCCAGGCCACGCGCAAGAAGTCGGTGCGCCAGAAGCTGAACACGATCCACCAGGAGTTCAGGGGCAAGAGCGTGCTGCTGGTCGACGACTCCATCGTGCGTGGCACGACGAGCAAGGAGATCGTCAACATGGCCCGCGAAGCGGGTGCCACAAAGGTCTATCTGGCCTCGGCCGCGCCTCCGGTTCGGTATGCGAACGTCTACGGCATCGACATGCCGACGCGGGGCGAACTCATCGCATCCGATCGCAACGAAGACGAGATCTGCCGCGAGATCGGTGCCGATGGCCTGATCTACCAGGACCTCGACGACCTGAAGGCGTCGGTGCGCGCCCTGAATCCGTCGATCAGCTTCTTCGAGACCTCATGTTTCGACGGCTGCTACGTGACGGGCGACATCACTGCGGAATACCTGAACGGTGTCGAGAACCAGCGCGGTCAGGCCAAACCGTCGAAGAATGACAGTCACGACGACGAGGGCGGTCAGCTCGATCTCAACCTCGCCTCGAATTCCGACAACTGAGCCGATACACAAGCCGATTACCGAGCGGCCGCGAGGCCGCCGCCGCGACACCGACCGACTCCGATGACCCTGCCCGACGACATCAGCCTCCACCCCGACACACTGGCGATTCGCGCCGGCATCGACCGCAGCCAGTTCGGCGAGCATAGCGAGGCGATGTACCTGACCTCGAGCTTCGTGTTCGAGAGCGCCGCGCAGGCTGCGGCGCGTTTCTCGGGAGCGGAGGAGGGCAACGTCTACGCCCGCTTCTCGAATCCGACCGTGACCGCGATGCAGACCCGTCTGGCTGCGCTCGAGGGCGCCGAAGCCTGTGTGGCCACGGCGTCGGGGATGTCGGCGATCCTGTCGCTGGCCATGGCGGTGCTGCAGGCGGGGGACCATGTCGTCGCGTCGAACGGCCTCTTCGGCGCAACCCAGCAGTTGTTCGGGAACATCCTGTCGAAGTTCGGCATCGAGACCAGCTTCGTGCCGGCCACCGACCTCAATGCCTATCGCGATGCCGTCCGCCCGCGCACCCGGCTGTTCTTCATCGAGACGCCATCCAATCCGCTCACCGAGGTGGTCGACATCGCCGGAGTGGCTGCCATCGCCCACGAGGCGGGCGCGCTGCTGGCAGTCGACAACTGCTTCTGCTCGCCCGCGCTGCAGCGTCCGCTGGAGTTCGGTGCCGATGTCGTCGTGCACTCGGCGACCAAGTACCTGGACGGGCAGGGCAGGGTGCTGGGCGGCGCGGTCGCGGGCCGGAAGGCCGTAACCGATGAGGTCTTCAAGTTCCTCCGCACCGCCGGGCCGACGCTGTCGCCGTTCAACGCCTGGGTCATCCTGAAGGGGCTGGAGACGCTGCGCTTGCGCATGGAGGCGCAGTCTGCGTCAGCGCTGGAACTGGCGCGCTGGCTCGAGGTGCAACCGGGCGTCGCCCGTGTCTACTACCCCGGTCTGCCTTCGCATCCGCAGCATGAACTGGCGATGCGGCAGCAGAAGACCGGCGGCGCCATCGTCAGCTTCGACGTCGAGGGCGGGCGCGACGCCGCGTGGAAGGTGGTCGACTCCACCCGCCTGATCTCCATCACCGCCAACCTGGGCGACACCAAGTCCACGATCACCCACCCGGCGACCACGACCCATGGTCGCATCTCGCCCGAAGCACGGGCCGCGGCCGGCATCGGCGACGGCCTGCTGCGCGTGGCCGTGGGGCTGGAATCGGTCGAGGACCTGAAGGCAGATCTCGCGCGCGGACTGGTGCGCTAGGCCACATCCCAACCCCCGGGAAGATGGGGTCGTCACGGCGGGTCTTGGGCCTTGGTGCGGCCTAGCTAGAGAAGGGAGTGAAATCCCGTCCGTCGAACGCCAGCCCGCAGGCCTGCCCGTGCCAGTCCGGCAGCACATGCCGGACACAGGTGTGGCCATCCACCTCGAAGCGATGACAGGCCGGCCGATGGGTGTGGCCGTGCACCAGCGTCGGGTAGCCGTGCGCGCGCAGCAGCGTGGCGACCGCGTCGGCGTTGACGTCCATGATCTCCATCGTCTTCTCGGCCTTGGCCGTCTCGCTCTGCTGGCGCAGCGAGGCGATGAAGGCCTTGCGCGTGGCGAGCGGTTGGCCGAGGAAGCCTGCCTGCCATGCAGGGTTGCGCACCTGTCGGCGGAAGGCCTGGTAGGCGTGGTCGTCGGTACATAGCGCGTCGCCATGCGCGAGGAGCAGCGCCGAGGTGCCGGCGTTGCCGAAGCGCACCAGCGTAGGGTCGTCGAGCAGGGTGGCGCCGATGGTTTCGGCAAATCGGCGACCGGCGAGCAGGTCGCGGTTGCCGGTCATGAAGAAGACAGCCGTGCCGCCGTCGGCCAGCGCGCGGATCGCGGCAGCGATGCGTGCATTGAAGGGCGTGGTGAGGTCGTCGTCGCCCGCCCAGTACTCGAACAGGTCGCCGAGGATGAAGAGGCTCGCCGCCCGGCGCGCGGGGCCTGCCAGGAAGCCGAGAAAGGCGTCGACGTTGGCCGGCTCGTCCTCGTTGAGATGCAGGTCCGAAATGAACAATGCCGGAAGCGCCGCATGGACGGCTTCCGGCATGGGCTGCGGACACCCGCCCGGGGCGGGTGTCGCGTTGCCGTCGTGCGAGGAATCAGACAACTTCGGCGCGCTCGATGACCACGTCTTCCTTCGGCACGTCCTGGTGGAAACCGCTGGAACCGGTCTTGACCTTGCGGATGGCGTCGACGACGTCCATGCCCTCGGTGACGCGGCCGAACACGCAGTAGCCCCAGCCCTGCAGGTCAGGCTTGGTGTGGTTGAGGAAGTCGTTGTCGGCGACGTTGATGAAGAACTGCGCGGTGGCCGAGTGCGGTGCCTGGGTGCGGGCCATGGCGATGGTGCCGCGTTCGTTCTTGAGGCCGTTGTCGGCTTCGTTCTTGATCTGCTCGCCGGTCGGCTTCTGGTTCATGCCGGGCTCGAAGCCGCCGCCCTGGATCATGAAACCGTCGATGACACGGTGGAAGATGGTGTTGTTGTAGTGGCCCGCCTCGACGTATGCGAGGAAGTTGGCGACGGTGACGGGCGCCTTCTCCGCGTCGAGTTCGAGGGTGATGACGCCGTGGTTGGTGTGCAGCTTGACTGCCATGTGTCGTTCTCCTGGGTGATTGTGTCCCCACCACGCTCGGGCGCGGCGGGCGTTTTGTACGCGTGCTCTTACTTGGCCGCCTTCTTCGCCGCGGCCTCGAGCACGCGGGCGCTCTCGACGACGACGGCTTCGACCGGCACGTTCTGGTGGAAGCCGCGGTTGCCGGTGGCGACCTTGCCGATCTTGTCGACCACGTCCATGCCCTTCACGACCTTGCCGAACACGGCATAGCCCCAGCCGTCGCGCGACGGGTAGTCGAGGAAGGTGTTGGGCACGAGGTTGATGAAGAACTGCGAACTGGCCGAGTGCGGATCGGCGGTGCGGGCCATGGCCAGCGTACCGCGCTCGTTCTTGAGGCCGTTCTTGGCCTCGTTCTCGATCGGCGCGCGGGTGCTCTTCTGCTTCATGTCGGTGTCGAAGCCGCCGCCCTGGATCATGAAGCCGTCGATGACACGGTGGAACACTGTGCCGTTGTAGTGGCCGTCCTTGACGTACTGGACGAAGTTCTCTGCCGACTTCGGCGCCTTGTCGGCGAAGACTTCGACCACGATCTCGCCCTGGTTGGTCTTCAGTTCGACCATCGGATTGGCGGCCAGTGCGCTCAACGCGGTCGTCGCCAGCGCGACAAAGGCGATCAGGTGCTTTCTCATGGAATCTCCGGTACTTGGCCGTGCGGCCCTGGGCTGAATGGGAGGGGGTCGCAAGCCTTGTGGGCCCTTTCCGGCTGGACGGGCGGACGAAATGGCGGGCAAGGCGGCCGTGGTATATTTGCGGCCTGCCGTTGCGGGCCTCTGGCTGCAGAACGACGCAAGATTCTAGCAACAAGGCCCACCCCTCACAATCGCGCTGCCAGCGTGGTTTCCCGTTCCGTTTCCCAGTTCTCCCGATGCTCACGATCTACAACACCCTGTCGCGCAACAAGGAAGTCTTCACCCCGATCGAACCCGGCAAGGTCCGCATGTACGTCTGCGGCATGACGGTGTATGACTTCTGTCACCTCGGGCATGCGCGCGTGATGGTCGTGTTCGACATGGTGGCGCGCTGGTTGCGCGCGAGCGGGCTGGACGTGACCTACGTGCGCAACATCACCGACATCGACGACAAGATCATTCGCCGGGCGCAGGAGAACGGCGAATCGATCCGCCAGTTGACCGACCGCTTCATCGCCGCGATGCACGAGGACGCCGACGCGCTCGGCGTGCTGCGTCCCGACCACGAGCCGCGCGCGACCGACTACGTTGCGCAGATGCAATCGCTGATCTCGCGCCTCGAGCAGAAGGGCCTGGCCTACGTCGCCGCCAACCGCGACGTCTGCTACGCCGTGCGCAAGTTCGAGGGTTACGGCAAGCTGTCGGGCAAGTCGCTCGATGAACTGCGCGCCGGCGAGCGTGTGGATGTGGCCCAGGACAAGAATGACCCGCTCGACTTCGTGCTGTGGAAGCACGCCAAGACGGAGGAACCGGGCGAGGTGAAGTGGGCATCGCCCTGGGGCGAGGGCCGTCCCGGCTGGCACATCGAGTGCTCGGCGATGAGCTCGGACCTGCTCGGCGACCACTTCGACATCCATGGCGGCGGTATGGACCTGCAGTTCCCTCACCACGAGAACGAGATCGCCCAGTCCGAGGGTGCGCATGGCCACACCTTCGTCAATTACTGGATGCACAACGGCTTCGTGCGCGTTGATGACGAGAAGATGTCGAAGTCGCTCGGCAACTTCTTCACCATCCGCGAGGTGCTGCAGAAGTACGACCCAGAAGTGGTGCGATTCTTCATCCTGCGCGCGCAGTACCGCAGCGCGCTGAACTACTCGGATGCCCACCTGGAGGACGCACGCAGTTCGCTGACCCGTCTCTATACCGCACTGAAGAACGTGCCGGTCGAGGGCGTGGCAGAGGTCGACTGGAACGAGGCGCATGCGAAGCGCTTCCGCGCGGCGATGGACGACGACTTCAACACTGCCGAGGCGGTCGCCGTGCTGTTCGAGCTGGCGAACGAGGTCAATCGCAGCATCTCCCCTGGGCTGGCGTGCCAGCTGAAGGCGCTGGGCGGCGTGCTCGGCCTGCTCGAGCGCGACCCCGTCGCCTTCCTGCAGGCGGGGGCGCCGGATGCCGGGGGCCTCGATGCCGAAACCATCGAGGCCCGCATCGCCGCCCGCGCTGCAGCGAAGAAGTCGAGGGATTACGCGGAAGCGGACCGCATCCGTGCCGAGCTGACCGGCGCCGGTGTGATCCTCGAGGACGGTCCCGGCGGCACCACCTGGCGTCGCGCCTGAACGACCAGGACGAGCGCCGCCACCGCGATGGCGGCTGTTCCCTGCCGGCGAGGTCGGCCTGATTCGGCCGGATAGCAATACGCCCGCCCTGCGCTGACGCAGGAGCGGGCGTTTTGCCTGGTGCGACTGCTCGGGCTTCGCTTGTCGCAGCCTTTCCGCAGGCGCTCAGTTCCCGAAGAAATCGCGCACCTTGTCCATCCAGCCTTTGGCCTTGGGGTTGTGACGGTCGGCGTTGCCGCTGGAAATTTCCTCGAACTCGCGCAACAGTTCCTTCTGGCGCTCGGTCAGGTTCACCGGCGTCTCGATCACCACATGGCACAGCAGGTCGCCATGAACGTGACTGCGCACGTTCTTGATGCCCTTGCCGCGCAGGCGGAAGACCTTGCCGCTTTGTGTTTCGGCCGGAATCTTCAGGCGCGCCATGCCTTCCAGCGTCGGGATCTCGATCTCGCCGCCCAGCGCAGCAGTGGTGATGCTGATCGGCATCTCGCAGTGCAGGTCGTCGTGGTCGCGCTCGAACACCGCGTGCTTGCGGATGTGGATCTCGACGTAGAGATCGCCCGGCGGGCCGCCGTTGACGCCCGGTTCGCCATGGCCGGCGTGGCGCAGGCGCATGCCCTCGTCGATGCCGGCGGGAATCTTCACTTCCAGTGTCTTGTGCTTCTTCACCCGTCCGGCGCCGCCGCAATCGCGGCAGGGGTCGGGGATGATCTTGCCGCTGCCGTGGCATTTCGGGCAGGTCTGCTGGATCGAGAAGAAGCCCTGCTGCACGCGCACCTGGCCGTGACCGTTACAGGTGGGGCAGGTCTTGGGCTGGGTGCCAGGCTTGGCGCCGCTGCCGTGGCAGGTGCCACATTCCTCGACGGTGGGGATGCGGATGGTCTTCTCGGCACCGCGCGCGGCTTCCTCGAGCGTGATCTCGAGGTTGTAGCGCAGGTCGGCACCGCGATAGACGTTCGAACGCCCGCCGCGACCACCGCCACCGAACAGGTCGCCGAAGATGTCGCCGAAGGCATCGGCGAAGCCGCCCTCGAAACCCTGGCCGCCGCCACCCATCGACGGGTCGACGCCTGCGTGGCCGTAGCGGTCGTAGGCGGCCTTCTTCTGCGGGTCGGAGAGCATCTCGTAGGCCTCCTTGGCCTCCTTGAACTTCTCCTCGGCTTCCTTGTTGTCCGGATTGCGGTCCGGGTGGAACTTCATGGCCAGCTTGCGGTAGGCCTTCTTGATCTCGTCGTCGCCGGCGTCGCGGTTGACGCCGAGGACTTCGTAGTAATCCCTTTTGGACATGGTGCGTCGCTCAGTCTGGTATCAAGCAAAGGCCGAGCCGGCACCGGAGCAGGGCTCCGGCGGGGCTCGGCCGCGAAGGATTCGCCAGAGTGACGATTACTTCTTGTCCTTCACTTCGGTGAATTCGGCATCCACCACGTCGGCGTCGTCGGCCTTGCCACCAGCCTGCTGGCCGCCCGCGGCACCCTGGGCGCCGCCTTCGGCCTGAGCCTGGGCGTACATGTGTTCGCCGAGCTTCTGCGCCGCCATGGCCAGCGCCTGGCTCTTGGCTTCGATGCTGTCCTTGTCACCGCTCTTGATCGCCTCTTCGGCATCCTTGATCGCGGCCTCGATCTTGGACTTCTCGTCGCCCGACAGCTTGTCGCCGTACTCGCCCAGCGCTTTCTTGGTCGAGTGGATCAGCGCGTCGCACTGGTTGCGGGCGTCGACCAGCTCGTGCGCCTTCTTGTCTTCCTCGGCGTGTGCCTCGGCGTCGCGCACCATGCGCTCGACTTCCTCGTCCGACAGACCGGAGTTGGCCTGGATCTTGATCTTGTTTTCCTTGCCGGTGGCCTTGTCCTTGGCCGAAACGTGCAGGATGCCGTTGGCGTCGATGTCGAAGGTGACCTCGATCTGCGGCATGCCGCGCGGCGCCGGCGGGATGTCGGAGAGGTTGAACTGGCCCAGGCTCTTGTTGCCCGAAGCCATCTCGCGCTCGCCCTGCAGCACGTGGATGGTCACGGCCGACTGGTTGTCGTCAGCGGTCGAGAACACCTGCGAGGCCTTGGTCGGGATCGTGGTGTTCTTCTGGATCAGCTTGGTCATCACGCCGCCCAGGGTCTCGATGCCCAGCGACAGCGGGGTCACGTCGAGCAGCAGCACGTCCTTGACCTCGCCCTGCAGCACGCCGCCCTGGATGGAGGCGCCGACGGCGACGGCCTCATCCGGGTTCACGTCACGGCGCGGTTCCTTGCCGAAGAACTCCTTCACCTTGTCGATGACCTTGGGCATGCGGGTCTGGCCGCCGACCAGGATCACGTCGTCGATGTCCGAGACCTTGAGGCCGGCGTCCTTCAGCGCGATGCGGCAGGGTTCGATCGAACGCTCGATCAGGTCCTCGACCAGCGCTTCGAACTTGGCGCGGGTGATCTTGATCGCCAGGTGCTTCGGACCCGAGGCGTCGGCAGTGATGTAGGGCAGGTTGATCTCGGTCTGCTGGCCGGAGGACAGCTCGATCTTGGCCTTCTCGGCGGCTTCCTTCAGGCGCTGCAGCGCGAGCACGTCGTTCTTGAGATCGACGCCCTGTTCCTTTTTGAACTCGGTGACGATGTAGTCGATGATGCGCTGGTCGAAGTCCTCGCCACCCAGGAAGGTGTCGCCGTTGGTCGCCAGCACTTCGAACTGGTGCTCGCCGTCGAGGTCCGCGATCTCGATGATCGAGATGTCGAAGGTGCCGCCGCCAAGGTCATACACCGCGATCTTGGAGTCGCCCGGCTTCTTGTCCATGCCGAAGGCGAGCGCGGCCGCGGTCGGCTCGTTGATGATGCGCTTGACTTCCAGGCCGGCGATGCGGCCGGCGTCCTTGGTGGCCTGGCGCTGGCTGTCGTTGAAGTAGGCCGGCACGGTGATGACCGCTTCGGTCACTTCCTCGCCGAGGTAGTCCTCGGCGGTTTTCTTCATCTTGCGCAGCACTTCGGCGGAGACCTGCGGCGGCGCGATCTTCTTGCCGCGCACTTCCACCCAGGCGTCGCCGTTGTCGGCCTTGGCGATGGTGAAGGGCATCAGGTCGATGTCCTTCTGCACTTCCTTTTCCTCGAAGCGGCGGCCGATCAGGCGCTTGATCGCGAACAGGGTGTTCTTGGCGTTGGTGACCGCCTGGCGCTTGGCCGGCGCGCCGACCAGGATCTCGCCGTCCTCGGCGTAGGCGACGATGGACGGCGTGGTGCGTGCGCCTTCGGAGTTCTCGATGACCTTCGGCTTGCCGCCTTCCATCACGGAAACGCAGCTGTTGGTGGTGCCGAGGTCGATGCCGATGATCTTGCCCATGAGTGTTCCTTTTCAGTCTGTATTCGGGAGGCGCTGCTCGTTGCGCGCCGGTCTGGATCGAATATGGGGTGGCGCAGTCCGGTTTCAAGCGGCAGCGCGCAGATTCCTTACTGGCCCTTGGCCTTCGCCACCATCACCAGCGCCGGGCGGACGACGCGCTCGTTGAGCAGGTAGCCTTTCTGCAGCACGGTGACGACCGTGTTGGGTTCGGCATCCGACTCGACCGCGCTGATTGCCTGGTGCTTGTTCGGGTCGAACTTCTGACCGACCGGGTTCTCTTCCGTGAGGTTGGCGCTTTCGAAGGCGGCAACGAGTTGCTTCAGCGTGAGCTCCACGCCTTCGCGCAGCTTTTCGACGGTCTGGTTCTCCACCGCGAGTGCGGCTTCCAGGCTGTCCTTCACCGGCAGCATCGCGGTCGCGAACTTCTCCGCGGCAAACTTGGATGCCTTGGCGATGTCTTCCTGCGCACGGCGGCGAACGTTCTCGGTCTCGGCCTTGGCGCGCAGCCAGGCGTCGTGATGCTCGGCGGCCTTCAGTTCGGCCTGGCGCAGGCTTTCCTCGAGGCTGGGCATGCTGTCGGTCGTCGGTGTTGCTTCCTGAGCCGCAGGCGCTTCGGTGGCAGTCTGGGTCTGCAGTTCATCGGCGGGCGGCGTCGAAGGATTCTGTTCCTGCATGGATGGGGCTCCCGTAAATTCCTGACGCTGGTACATTGGGGTCCGTCTGGGGATTTCAAGGCCTGAGAAACGCATTTTTTCGGCCTGGGTGTGATGCATGAGAACGAGTGAGCTGGCCGCGCTGCCGATGCGCAATCTCGCAGAGGCCGAAGTGCTGGTGTGTCAGGTGCGGCAGGCGCTTCATGACCGAGGCGTGGTGCTGCGCGCGCCGCCGCCGGTGCCCGACAGTTGCTGCGGGCGCGGCTGCAACGGCTGCGTGTGGGAGGGCTACTACGCGGCGCTGCGTTTCTGGCGCGAGGATGCCATCGCCCTGCTGGCCTGATCGCACGCCGCACGTGCGCCAACGCCCGGGGCGGGGCGGCCTGGAGGCGCACGTGTTAATATTTCGCGTTTTGGTAAACGCGGCACGTCCGCTCCCAGCATGACTCAGTTCGCCAAGGAAACCCTGCCGATCAGCCTGGAAGAGGAGATGCGGCACTCCTACCTCGATTACGCGATGAGCGTGATCGTGGGTCGGGCACTCCCGGATGCGCGCGATGGCCTCAAGCCGGTGCATCGGCGCGTGCTGTTCGCAATGCACGAGCTGTCGAACGACTGGAACCGCGCTTACAAGAAATCGGCGCGTATCGTCGGCGACGTCATCGGTAAGTACCACCCGCACGGCGACACCGCGGTGTACGACACCATCGTGCGCATGGCGCAGGACTTCTCGCTGCGCTACATGCTGGTCGATGGCCAGGGCAACTTCGGCTCGGTCGACGGCGACAATGCTGCGGCGATGCGTTACACCGAAATCCGCATGGCGCGCATCGGCCACGAACTGCTGGCCGACATCGACAAGGAAACGGTGGACTTCGGCCCGAACTACGATGGCTCGGAAAAGGAGCCGCTGGTTCTGCCCACCCGCATTCCGAATCTGCTGATCAATGGCTCGTCGGGTATCGCGGTCGGCATGGCGACCAACATCCCGCCGCACAACCTGGGCGAAATCGTCGATGCCTGCCTGAAGCTGCTGGCGGAGCCGGACACCGACATCGAGGCGCTGATCGAGATCGTCAAGGCGCCGGACTTCCCGACCGCCGGCCTGATCTACGGCCTGCATGGCGTGCACGAGGGCTACCGAACAGGCCGCGGGCGCGTGATCATGCGCGCGCGCACCCACTTCGAGCCCATCGGCAAGACCGACCGGCAGGCCATCATCGTCGACGAGCTGCCCTACCAGGTGAACAAGCGCACCCTGCAGGAGCGCATGGCCGAGCTGGTCAACGAGAAGAAGATCGAGGGTATTAGCGAGATCCGCGACGAGTCCGACAAGTCGGGCATGCGCCTGGTCATCGAACTGAAGCGCGGCGAGATGCCCGAGGTGGTGCTGAACAAGCTGTTCAAGCACACCCAGCTGCAGGACAGCTTCGGCATGAACATGGTGGCGCTGGTTGACGGCAAGCCGCGACTGCTGAATCTGAAGCAGATGCTGGTGTGCTTCCTCGAGCACCGCCGCGAGGTCGTCACCCGCCGCACCATCTTCGAGCTGCGCAAGGCGCGCGACCGCGGGCACATTCTCGAAGGTCTGGCGGTGGCTTTGTCCAACGTCGACGAGATCATCGCGCTCATCAAGGCAGCGCCCACGCCGGCCGACGCCAAGCGCGGCCTGATGGAGCGCACCTGGCGTTCGCCGCTGGTCGAGGAAATGCTGTCGCGCGCGCTGGCGGACAGCTATCGGCCGGAAGGGCTGGACCCGCAGTTCGGCCTGTCCGCCCAAGGCTACCGCCTGTCCGAAGCCCAGGCTCAGGCCATCCTTGAACTGCGCCTGCAGCGCCTGACCGGGCTTGAGCAGGACAAGATCGTCGGCGAGTATCGCGAGGTGATGGACCTCATCACCGACCTGCTCGACATCCTCGCCCGTCCCGAGCGCATTACCGCGATCATCGTCGATGAACTCACCGCGGTGCGCAACCAGTTCGGCGATCCGCGTCGCTCCGAGCTGGTGATGAACACGGCCGAGATCAACATCGAGGACCTGATCACGCCCGAAGACATGGTCGTGACCCTGTCGCACACCGGCTACTTCAAGCGCCAGCCGCTCGCAGACTACCGCGCCCAGCGTCGTGGTGGCCGTGGCAAGCAGGCAACCTCGATGAAGGACGAGGATTTCATCGACCACCTCTTCGTCGCCAACACGCACGACACCGTGCTGTGCTTCTCCAGCCGGGGCCGCTGCTACTGGCTCAAGGTGTACGAGGTGCCCGAAGGCACGCGCAACTCGCGCGGCAAGCCCATCGTCAATCTCTTCCCGCTGATCGAAGGGGAGAAGATCACCGCGGTGCTGCCGATCAAGGAGTTCGACGAGGAGCACTTCGTGTTCATGGCGACCTCCGAAGGCACGGTCAAGAAGACGGCGCTGACCGCGTTCTCCAACCCGCGCAAGGCCGGCATCATCGCGGTCAACCTGGATGACGGCGACCACCTGATCGGCGTGGCCATCACCGATGGCCAGTGCGACGTGATGCTGTTCTCCGACGCTGGCAAGGCCGTGCGCTTCGCCGAGACCGACGTGCGCCCGATGGGACGCGAGGCCCGCGGCGTGCGCGGCATGATGCTGGAAGACGGCCAGGCGGTGATTGCCATGCTGGTGGCCAAGGACGAGTCGCAGTCGGTGCTGACCGCGACCGAGAACGGCTACGGCAAGCGCACGCCGGTGGCGGAATACACCCGCCACGGCCGCGGCACCAAGGGCATGATCGCGATCCAGACAAGCGACCGTAACGGCAAGCTGGTCGGCGCGGTGCTGGTCGAGCCGACCGACGAGGTGATGCTGATCTCGACCGGCGGGGTGCTGATCCGCACCAGCGTCGAAAGCATCCGCGAGATGGGGCGTTCCACCCAGGGCGTCACGCTGATCAACCTCGATGACGGTACCTTCCTCGCGAGCATCGAGAAGGTGGCCGAATCCGAGTCGGATGAAAGCATGCGCGCCAATGGCGACGTCGCCGAGGAGGCAGGCGGCAGCGAGGCCGATGTGCAGGTCGACGCGCCCGAGGGCGAGACCCCGGCCGCCGACGAGGAAGGAGAGGCGTGATGAGCCGCGTTTGGAACTTCAGCGCCGGTCCCGCGGTGCTGCCCGAGGAGGTCTTGCGCCAGGCCGCCGACGAGATGCTCGACTGGCACGGCTCGGGCATGGGCGTGATGGAGATGAGCCATCGCGGCAAGGAGTTCACCGCCATCGCGGAGCAGGCCGAGGCCGACCTGCGCGAGCTGCTTGCGGTGCCGGCGAACTACCGCATCCTGTTCATGCAGGGCGGGGCGATCGCCGAGAACGCGATCATCCCGATGAACCTGATGGGCGACAAGCGGGTGGCGGACTACGTGGTCACCGGCTCGTGGACGCAGAAGTCGCAGAAGGAAGCGCGCAAGTACGCCGAGGTGAATATCGCCGCCACATCCGAGGCGAGCGGCTTCACCACCGTGCCGCCGATGGCGGACTGGAAGCTGTCGGCCGATCCGGCCTACGTGTTCACCTGTACCAACGAGACCATCGGTGGCGTCGAGTACCCCTTCGAGCCCGATCTGGCGCAGATCGGCCGGGGTGGGGTGCCGGTGGTGGCCGACATGTCCTCGCACATCCTGTCGCGCGTGATCGACGTGTCGAAATACGGCCTGATCTTCGGTGGCGCGCAGAAGAACATCGGTCCGGCGGGCCTGACCATCGTGATCGTGCGCGATGACCTGCTGGGTCGCGCCATGCCGCACTGCCCGAGCGCCTTCGACTACAAGACCGTGGCCGACAACGGTTCGATGTACAACACGCCGCCGACCTACGCGATCTACATCGCCGGCCTGGTGTTCCAGTGGCTCAAGCGCCAGGGCGGCGTGGCGGCGATCGAAGCGCAGAACATCGCCAAGGCGGAACTGCTGTACGACTTCCTCGACGGCAGCGACTTCTACGAAAATCGGGTCGATCCGGCGTGCCGCTCGCGCATGAACGTGCCCTTCTTCCTGAAGGACGAGGCGCTCAACGACACCTTCCTGGCCGAGGCCAAGGCGGCGGGGCTGTTGCAACTGAAGGGGCACAAGTCGGTCGGCGGCATGCGCGCGTCGATCTACAACGCCATGCCGCTGGCCGGCGTGCAGGCCCTCGTCGATTTCATGCGCGACTTCGCCGCGCGCAAGGCATGAAGGATTGACCGAGTGATTCGAGCATGAGCGACGAACTGCTGAAGCTGCGCAACGAGATCGACCGCCTCGACGAGGAGATCCTTGCCCGCCTGTCCGAGCGCGCACGCTGCGCGCAGCGCGTGGGTGAGGTGAAGAAGGGCAATGCCCCTTTCTACCGCCCGGAGCGCGAGGCGCAGGTGCTGCGCCGCCTGGCTGAGCTCAACCCCGGCCCGCTGCCGGCCGACGCGGTCAAGAGCGTGTTCCGCGAGATCATGTCGGTCTGCCTCGGGCTCGAACACCCGCAGCGCGTGGCCTATCTCGGGCCGGCGGGCACGTTTTCGGAAAGCGCGAGCCGCAAGCAGTTCGGTTCGGCGCCCAACTTCATGGCGATGGCGACGATCGAGGACGTGTTTCGTGCGGTCGAGGCAGGCAATGCCGACTATGGCGTCGTCCCGGTGGAGAACTCCACAGAGGGCGCGGTCAGCATCACGCTCGATCTGCTGCTGGCCAGCCCGGTGAAGGTGTGCGGCGAGGTCAATCTGCGCATCCACCAGCAGCTGATGTCGCGCGCCGACGGCATCGGCGCCGCAAAGCGCATCTACTCGCATGCGCAGTCGCTGGCGCAGTGCCATGAATGGCTCAACCGCAACCTGCCGCACCTGCCGCGCATTCCGGTGGCGAGCAATGCCGAGGCCGCGCGCCTGGCGGGCGAGGACCCGGAATCCTGCGCAATTGCCGGCGAGGCCGCTGCGCAGCTTTACGGCCTGAACATCCTGGCGCCGAACATCGAGGATGACCCGAACAACACCACGCGCTTCCTGGTCATTGCCGACCACGACGCCGGCGCGTCGGGCAGGGATCGCACCTCGCTGGTGTTTTCGGCACCGAACCGCCCCGGCGCGATCCACACCTTGCTCGAGCCGCTGGCGCAGCATGGCGTGGACATGACCAAGCTGCAGTCGCGGCCGGCGCAGTCCGGCCTGTGGGAGTACGTGTTCTACGCCGACATCCAGGGCCACCAGAGCGACCCCGCGGTCGCGGCCGCCCTGAAGGCGCTCAGCGAGCGTGCCGCCTTCCTGAAGGTGCTCGGTTCCTACCCCGTCGCAGCAATCTGACTCCGCGGGCGGCGCAGTGCCGCCCGCCCACCTTGAAGAACGAACACGGCCGCGTGCCACGAGGAGACCGCCATGAGCGTTGCGAGCCACGCCCCCGACCACATCCGCGCCATCACGCCCTACCAGCCGGGCAAGCCGATTTCCGAGCTTGCGCGCGAGATGGGCATTGCCGAAGCGAGCATCGTCAAGCTCGCCTCCAACGAGAACCCGCTGGGCATGAGTACCCGTGCGCGCGACGCCGCCCGGGGCGCGCTCGCTGATCTGGCACGCTATCCGGATGGTGGTGCGTTCGCGCTGAAGGCGGCCCTGTGTGCCCGTTTCGGTGTGAAGGCCGAACAGCTCGTCATCGGCAACGGTTCGAACGACATCCTGGAAATCGCCTCTCAGGCCTTCCTGGGCGCGGGGCGTTCCGCCGTCTATGCGCAGCACGCCTTCGCGGTGTACCCGCTGGCGACGCAGGCGCGCGGCGCACGCGGCATCGAGGTACCGGCAAAGCACTTCGGCCATGACCTCGACGCCATGGCGGCGGCGATCGCGCCCGATACGCGCATCGTCTTCATCGCCAACCCGAACAACCCGACGGGCACCTTCCTCCTCGGCCGCGAGATCGAAATCTTCCTCGCCAAGGTGCCGCAGGACGTGCTGGTCGTGCTGGACGAGGCCTACACCGAGTACCTGTCGGCCGAGCAGCGTTACGACGCCATCGCCTGGATCGCGCGCTTCCCCAACCTGCTGGTGTCGCGCACCTTCTCCAAGGCCTATGGCCTGGCGGGGCTGCGCGTCGGGTACGCGATTGCGCATCCCGAGGTCGCCGACCTGATGAACCGCGTGCGCCAGCCCTTCAACGTCTCCAGCGTCGCGCTGGCGGCGGCCGAGGCGGCCCTGGCCGACGACGAGTTCCTCGCGCAGTCGGCCGAACTCAACCGGCGCGGCATGGTTCAGCTCACCGACGCTTTCGCCGCGCTGGGGCTGGAGTGGATTCCGTCGGCGGGCAACTTCGTGACCTTCAAGGTCGGTGATGCGGCGGGTGTCAATCGCGCCCTGCTGCAGCAGGGCGTGATCGTGCGCCCGATCGCCGGCTACGGCATGCCGCACTGGCTGCGCGTGTCGATCGGCCTGCCCGAGGAGAACGAGCGCTTCATCGCCGCCCTCCGGCGCGCGCTGGCCTGACGCGGGGGCGGCACGATGCCCCTGATCGGCAAGCTCGTCATCTGCGGAGTCGGACTCATCGGCGGCTCCTTTGCTCTCGGTCTGAAGCGTGCGGATGCGGTCGGACAGATCGTCGGCATAGGCCGCCGGCGCGAGCCGCTCGAGCGCGCCCTCGCGCTCGGCGTGATCGACGAGATCGCGACGGACTGGGCCGATGCCCTGCGGGACGCGGACCTTGTGCTGCTTGCGGCGCCGGTTGGCCAGATGGACGCGATCATGGCCGCGATGGCGCCGCACCTTCAGGACGGTACGGTCGTCACCGACGCCGGCAGCACCAAGCGCGACGTGGTTGCCGCGATCCGGTACCACCTCGGCCATCGTCTGGCCCAGGTCGTGCCGGCCCACCCGATTGCGGGTGCCGAGAAGAGCGGGGTCGAGGCGGCCTTCGCCGATCTCTACGTCAAGCGCAAGGTGGTCCTGACGCCGCTGCCAGAAAGCCGCGGCGAGGCGGTGGAGCTCGTTCGGGCGGCGTGGCAGGCCTGCGGTGCGACCGTGGTCGACATGAGTCCGCAGGAACACGACCAGGTCTTCGCCGCCGTCAGTCATCTGCCTCACCTGCTGGCCTTCGGCCTCGTCGACGACCTGGCGCAGCGCGACAACGCCGAATTGCTGTTCTCGCATGCGGCCAGCGGATTTCGCGACTTCACCCGCATTGCTGGCAGTCATCCGGAGATGTGGCGCGACATCTGTGTCGCCAACCGGGTGGCCTTGCTGGCCGAGCTCGATGCCTATCTGGACGAGATGGCGCGCCTGCGCGCCATGCTGGCGGCCGGCGACGGTCCGGCGTTGGAGGCGGTGTTCGAGCGCGCGCGTCGCGCGCGCAACGCCTGGGCGGAAGGGCTGCCGGTGCAGACTGCCGAATGATGGATTGAGCGGGCCGGCAGCGGCTCGTCACTTTGATTCGTCCCGCCCCTGCGGGACCCGCTTCTAGAGGCGAAGATGGAATTTCTCGACCTGCCCCCGATGCTGGGCGCTGCCGGCAGCGTGCGTCTGCCCGGTTCCAAGAGCATCTCCAACCGCGTCCTGCTGCTTGCCGCGCTGGCCGAAGGCGAGACCGAGATCCGCGACCTGCTGTCGTCGGACGACGTCGAGCGCATGCTCGAGGCCCTGCAGGCGCTTGGTGTGCGCTGGATGCGCCGGGGTGACTCGCTCGACTACGTGGTGCAGGGTGCGGGCGGCCCCTTCCCGGTGAAACAGGCGGACCTCTTCCTCGGCAACGCTGGCACGGCCTTCCGGCCGCTCACCGCGGCGCTCGCGCTCTCCGGCGGGGAGTACCGCCTGTCCGGCGTGCCACGCATGCACGAGCGCCCGATCGGCGATCTGGTCGAGGCGCTGCGTCAGCTGGGCGCCGACATCACCTGCACAGCCAATGAAGGCTATCCGCCGCTGCTGCTCAAGCCGGCGACGATTCGCCCGGGCGGCGTGGTCCGCGTGCGGGGCGACGTGTCGAGCCAGTTCCTCACTGCGCTGCTGATGGCGCTGCCGCTGACCGGGGTGGAGACCACGGTCGAGGTCGTCGGCGAGCTGATCTCCAAGCCCTATATCGCGATCACGCTCGAGATGATGGCGCGCTTCGGGGTCAAGGTCGAGCAGCAGGGCTGGGAACGCTTCGTCGTTCCGGGCGGGGCGCGTTACCGCAGCCCGGGTGCCGTGTTCGTCGAGGGCGATGCCTCTTCCGCGTCGTACTTCCTGGCGGCCGGTGCGATCGGCGGCGGGCCGGTGCGGGTGGAGGGCGTCGGCCGGACCAGCATCCAGGGCGACGTGCGCTTCGCCGAGGCGCTGGAGCAGCTCGGCGCGCGCATCACGATGGGTGACAACTGGATCGAGGCGGCCGCACCGGCCTGCGGGCGGCTCAGTGCCTTCGACCTCGATCTCAACCACATCCCGGACGCGGCGATGACGCTGGCGGTTGCCGCGCTGTTCGCCGATGGCCCCTGCCGCCTGCGCAACATCGCGAGCTGGCGGGTCAAGGAAACCGACCGCATTGCGGCGATGGCGATCGAGCTGCGCAAGGTCGGCGCCGAGGTGGAGGAGGGGGCCGACTACTTGTGCGTGACCCCGCCCGCAAGCCTGCTGCCGGCGGCAATCGATACCTACGACGACCACCGCATGGCGATGTGCTTCTCGCTGGTGAGTCTGGGTGGCTGCCGGGTCCGAATCAATGACCCCAAGTGCGTGAACAAGACCTTCCCCGGCTATTTCGACGACTTTGCCAAGGTCGCACAGCCAGTGCCGGTCATCGCCATTGACGGCCCTTCGGCCTCGGGCAAGGGCACGGTGGCCGAGCGTGTCGCCGCCGCGCTGGGCTGGCAGGTGCTGGACAGCGGCTCGCTGTACCGGATCGTCGCGCTGGCGGCGATGCGGGCCGGCGTGGCGCTCGATGACGAAGCCGGTGTGGCGGCGATCGCTGCAACGCTGCCGGCGCGATTCGAGGCCGGGCGCGTGCTGCTGGGCGATGATGATGTCACGACCGACATCCGCAGCGAGGCTTGCTCAGCTGGCGCTTCCCGGGTTGCGGCGCTGCCCGCGGTGCGCGAGGCGCTGCTGGGGCGCCAGCGCGACTACCGGATGGGCCCCGGCCTGGTGGCGGACGGGCGCGACATGGGCTCGGTGGTGTTCCCCGATGCCGCGATCAAGATCTTCCTCACCGCGTCGGCCGAGGCTCGCGCCGAACGCCGCTATAAGCAGTTGATGGAAAAGGGTTTGCCTGCTAACATGCAAAGTCTTCTGGACGACCTGCGGGAACGTGACGCGCGCGACGCGGCACGGCCGGTGGCGCCGCTCATGAAGTTGCCGGATGCGGCACTGCTCGATACGACCGAACTGGACGTCGAGGGTGCCGTGGCTTTCGTGCTCGATCTCGTGCGGGGTCGGGGACTGGTCGCCGGTTGAAGTGCCGCGCGCAGGGGTGCGAGCCCAGGCGCGTTTTTTCTTAATTCAACTTTTTTGCCGTCGCACGGCGGTCCCGGATTTACTCCCTATGTCCAACGCCACCCCCTCCTTCGAAGAAAGCTTTGCCGCCCTCTTCGAGGAAAGCCTTGCCCTGCAGGAAATGCGCACCGGTGAAGTCATCACCGCCGAAGTCGTGCGCATCGATCAGAACTTCGTCGTCGTCAACGCCGGCCTGAAGTCCGAAAGCTATGTTCCCGTTGAGGAGTTCCGCAACGACCGCGGTGAACTCGAAGTCAACGTCGGCGACTTCGTGCACGTCGCGATCGACGCCCTCGAAGACGGCTTCGGCGAAACCCGCCTGTCGCGTGACAAGGCCAAGCGCATCTCGGCCTGGAACGACCTCGAGAAGGCCCTCAACGAAGGTTCGCTGGTCAAGGGCGTCATCACTGGCCGCGTCAAGGGTGGTCTGACCGTCATGACCAACAGCATCCGCGCCTTCCTGCCGGGTTCGCTGGTCGACATGCGTCCGGTCAAGGACACCACGCCGTACGAAGGCAAGGAATACGAATTCAAGGTCATCAAGCTCGACCGCAAGCGCAACAACGTCGTGGTGTCGCGCCGCGCCGTGCTGGAAGAGTCGATGGGCGAAGAGCGCGAGAAGCTGCTCGCCAACCTCAAGGAAGGCACCGTCATCAAGGGTATCGTCAAGAACATCACCGACTACGGTGCGTTCGTCGACCTGGGCGGCATTGATGGCCTGCTGCACATCACCGACCTGGCCTGGCGCCGTGTCCGTCACCCGAGCGAAGTGCTCAACGTCGGTGACGAGATCGAAGCCAAGGTCCTCAAGTTCGACCAGGAAAAGAACCGCGTCTCGCTGGGTCTCAAGCAGCTGGGCGAAGATCCGTGGGTCGGCATCTCGCGTCGTTACCCGCAGGGTACCCGCCTGTTCGGCAAGGTGACCAACATCACCGACTACGGCGCGTTCGTCGAAGTCGAGCAGGGTATCGAAGGTCTGGTCCACGTGTCCGAAATGGACTGGACCAACAAGAACATCCATCCGACCAAGGTTGTCCAGCTGGGCGACGAAGTCGAAGTGATGATCCTCGAGATCGACGAAGACCGTCGTCGCATCTCGCTGGGCATGAAGCAGTGCATGTCCAACCCGTGGGACGATTTCGCCATCAACCACAAGAAGGGCGACAAGGTCCGCGGCCAGATCAAGTCGATCACCGACTTCGGCGTGTTCATCGGCCTGGAAGGCGGCATCGACGGCCTGGTGCACCTGTCCGACCTGTCGTGGAGCGAGCAGGGCGACGACGCCGTGCGCCGCTTCAAGAAGGGCGACGAAGTCGAAGCCGTCGTGCTGGCGATCGACGTCGAGCGCGAGCGCATCTCGCTGGGTATCAAGCAGCTCGAAGGCGATCCCTATACCAACTTCATCGCCACTCACGAGAAGAATACCCTCGTGCGCGGCACGGTGAAGTCGGTCGACGCCCGTGGCGCCGTGATTTCGCTGGGTGACGACGTCGAAGCTTACTTGCGCGCTTCCGAAGCCGCTGCCCATCGCGTCGATGACCTGACCACGATGCTGAAGGAAGGTGACGAAGTCGAAGCGATGGTCATCAACGTCGATCGCAAGACCCGTTCGATCAACCTGTCGATCCGTGCCAAGGATCAGGCCGAGCAGACCGAAGCCATGAGCAAGCTCGCTTCCGATAGCTCCGCTGCCTCGGGCACGACCAACCTCGGCGCGTTGCTGAAGGCCAAGCTGAACGAGCAGAAGCAGTAATCTGGCCGATCATGACCAAATCGGAGCTGATTGCGCAGCTCGCGGAGCGTTTCCCGCAGCTGGTCGCAAAGGACGCCGATTACGCGGTCAAGATGATTCTCGATGCGATGACCGACGCCCTGTCGCGTGGGGATCGCATCGAGATCCGCGGGTTTGGCAGTTTTGCGCTGAACTACCGTCCGCCTCGTGTCGGACGCAACCCGAAATCGGGCGAGAAGGTGCACGTACCGGAGAAGTACGTGCCCCATTTCAAGGCCGGCAAGGAGTTGCGCGAGCGGGTTGATCTCGGCGATTGACCGCGGAGGCGGACTTCAGCAATTGACCGCGCGGCGATCGGTTGCATGTTAGTACTGGCAGTTATGAAGGGCGGCTCCGGCCGCCTTTCTTTTTTGGCGCGCGCTCGGCGATAATGCCGGCCATGCACGCAATCATGTGGTTCATCCGTCTCCTGCTGTTCATCCTGCTGTTCGGGTTCGCGATCAAGAACGATCATCTGGCGACCCTGAACTTCTACTTTGGCGGGCAATGGCAGCTTCCGCTGGTATTCGTGATCCTCGTCAGCTTCGCTGCCGGGGCCTTGCTCGGCGTCACCGCCACCTTCGCTTCGCTGCTGCGCCAGCGCAGGGAGATCTCGCATCTGCGTCGGCAACTCGAGCGCGCCGAGCGCGAGAAGGCGAATGCCGCGCCTGTCGAGCCTGCGCCCGAGCTGCAGGCCCCTGGTCTGCCCTGAGCGTCTGACAGCAGATGGAAATCGAACTCTGGTGGCTGCTTGCCCTTCCGCTGTTCTTTGCGCTGGGCTGGTTGGCCGCGCGTATCGACATTCGCCAGGTGGTGCAGGAGTCGCGCTCCCTGCCGCGCTCCTACCTCAGCGGCCTCAACTTCCTCCTCAATGAGCAGCCTGACAAGGCGATCGACTCTTTCGTCGAGGCGGTCCGCATCGATCCGCAGACGATCGAACTGCATTTTGCCCTCGGCAGCCTGTTCCGCCGTCGCGGCGAGACGGACCGCGCGATCCGCATCCACCAGTTGCTGGTCGATCGTGAGGATGTGACCGAGGAGCAGCGCCTGCAGGCGCTCGGCGAACTCGGCCAGGACTTCCTCAAGGCCGGTCTGCTGGACCGTGCCGAATCGGTTTTCGTGCGCCTGCGTGGCACGCGGGCCGATAACGTGGCGTTGCGTTACCTGCTCGAGATCTATCAGCAGGAAAAGGACTGGGCGAAGGCGATTGAGGTGGCTGCCGCGCTGCCCGATCACGAAAGCGTGATGTGGCGGACGGAGGTTGCCAACTTCCATTGCGAGCTTGCTGCCGGCGCACTTGCCAATTCGCGTCTCGACGAGGCCGACACGCATGTCGCCGATGCGCTGAAAGTGAACCCGCGATGTGTGCGCGCGAGCCTGTTGCGAGGCGACATCTGCGTGGCGCGCGGGCGGGACGAAGACGCGCTGGCGGCGTGGAAGCGCATCGAGAATCAGGACCCGGTGTACCTCGCACTCGCAGCCGAGCGGATCATGGATGCCTATGGTCGTATCGGGCGGCTCGAGGAGGGGCACCAGCTCTTGCGCGCCTGGCTGGACGGCCATGCCTCGCTGGATCTGCTCGACGAACTCTTCCACTGGGAGATGGACAAGCAGGGCCCCAAGGCCGCCTACGATCTGGTGCGCGAGGAGTTGCGCCGGAACCCGACTCTGCTCGGGCTGGACAAACTCCTCGAGGCCGCGCTGCTGACCGTGCCGACCGAACAGCGCGGCGACGTGGAGCTGGTCAAGCAGCTGATCCACGGCCATACGCGCAAGGTGGCGCGTTATCGCTGCGACGCTTGCGGCTTCAAGGCACGCCAGTTCCATTGGCGCTGCCCGGCTTGCGGTGGGTGGGAGACCTATCCGCCGCGACGCACCGAAGAGTTCGACCTCACCCCCTGATGCGACTGCGCCCGAGCGCGGTCGAATCCCCCGTTTCCTAGAGTGAGACCCATGGAATTCAAGACGCTGGAAGACTACGTCGGACACACGCCGCTGGTACGCCTCAAGCGCATCAACGCCGGGCGCAACAACGTCATCCTCGCCAAGCTCGAGGGCAACAATCCGGCGGGCTCGGTCAAGGATCGTCCTGCGCTGTCGATGGTGATGCGGGCCGAGGCGCGTGGCGACATCAAGCCTGGCGACACGCTGATCGAGGCGACGAGCGGCAATACCGGCATCGCGCTCGCCATGGCGGCGGCAATGCGTGGATACCGCATGATCCTGGTGATGCCCGAGAACCAGAGCGTCGAGCGGCGGCAGACAATGCGTGCGTTCGGTGCCGAGCTCGTGCTGACACCGACGTCCGGCGGCATGGAGATGGCGCGTGACATCGCCGAGAAGATGCGCGACGAGGGCAGGGGCATCATCCTCGACCAGTTCGCGAACCCGGACAATCCGTTGGCGCACTACGAGGGTACCGGCCCCGAGATCTGGGAGCAGACCGGCGGGCGGGTGACGCACTTCGTCAGCTCGATGGGCACGACCGGCACCATCATGGGCACATCACGCTTCCTCAAGGAAAAGAGTCCCACGATCCAGATCGTCGGCTGCGAGCCAGCCGAAGGCTCGCAGATTCCCGGTATCCGGAAGTGGCCCGAGGCCTACCTGCCGAAGATCTTCGAGCGTCCGCGTGTCGATCGAGTCGAGCGCGTCAGCCAGGCGGAGGCTGAGGAAATGACCCGGCGCCTGGCGCGGGAAGAGGGCATCTTTGCCGGCATTTCGTCGGGCGGATCGATGCATATTGCGCTGCGCCTCGCCGCGGAGCTCGAGAACGCGGTGATCGTGTCGATCGTGTGCGATCGCGGCGATCGTTATCTGTCGACGGGTGTGTTCCCGGCTTGAGGCTTCACACGGGCGGGCGGGCCCGAGGCGATGCCTCGCGCTTGTCTTGCTTGGCCTGGCGTTGCTGCTGGGCGGGGGACCCTTCGCGCGAGCGATCGACCGGCTGCAGCTGTCGATCGGGGGGCTGACTCATCCGGCCTTCGAGCTGCACGATATCGAGCTCGGCTTTGCGGCCGGCGGCTCGCCCCCGAGATTGCGAATCGGACGCCTGAGGGTGGGCGCCAGTGCATGGCGGGACATCCTGCTTGCCTGCCCACAAGCCAGTCTCGCGCGGGATGGTGTCGCGTGCCTGGCGGGGACGCTGCATGTCGGCGGGCGGCGCTTGCCACTTCAGGTCGATTTTACGTTCGATCCGGTCAGTGCACATCTGCGCGTCGACTTGCGTTTGCCGTCCGGTGCGAGCCTGTCCCTTGTCCATGACGGCGAGCGGCGATTCGACGCGCGCCTGAACCAGGTTTCCATCGACGAACTGGCGATGCTGGCTTCCCTGTTCGACGCCGGGCCGGCCGATGCGCTGCGGCGCTATGGCGCGAGCGGGAGGATTGATGCGCGATTGGTCTGGGGCCCGCCGTCGCCGGGCGGTCGCGATGTCGTGCGCTTCGAGGGGCGCTTGAGTGATGCCGGCTTCAGCAGCGAGGACGGTCTCCACGCGGGTGAGCAACTGGCCGTGTCCTTCGACGCCTCCGCGACTGCGACGACGTCGGGCTGGAACTGGCAGCTGCGGGCCGCGTGGGAGCAGGGAGGGGCCTATCTGCATCCCTTCTACCTGCAGGCCGGTCCCGTGCTTCAGGCGCAAGGGCAAGTCGGCGCCGAGCAGATCCGCATCGAGACTGCGTCCCTGACAATGGAAGGGGTGCAGCAACTCGCCCTTTCCGCGAGCTTGTGGCGCGGTGGACTCGTTCTGGACAGGCTGGCCGTCTCGCTGGCGAGCGGAGACCTGGCCGTTCTCGGGCCGCGGTGGCTGGCGCCGCTGCTGGCACCGGCGCTGGTGGAACGTCTGCGCTTCGCCGGTACCATGAGCGCCGGTCTGACCATGGATGCGGGCGTACTGACCGGGTTGGAACTGGTTTTCGACCAGGCCGGGGTCAGCCTTGCCGGCGCTGCGGGTGACCGAGGTCTGGCGTTTGGCCCGGTATCGGGGCATGTCCCGTGGCGGGCGAATGCGCAGACTCAGGCCGATCTGCGGATCGAAGGCGGACACTGGGAGGCGCTGTCCTTGGGCGCCTTCGATGTCCGCGCGCGGCTCAAGGGCGGGCAGGTGGTCTTCTCTCCGATGCAGGTGCCTGTGCTTGACGGTGTGCTGGCGCTCGAGGGGCTCGAGCTGACGCGACACGCGGAGGGCTGGCAGGGGCGCGCCGGCGTCGTGCTTGAACCCCTATCTATGCAGGCGCTGACCGATGCGGTCGGCCTGCCGCAGATGGCGGGCGTGGTCTCCGCATCCCTGCCTGGAGTCCGCTTCAGCCACGGCGAACTGACGCTCGATGGCGCGCTGGTCGTGTCGGTGTTCGACGGCTATCTGCACGTGACCGGGCTCAGGGTCAGCGAACCCTTCGGATTGGCTTCTCACCTGCAGGCCGACGTCGAGGCGCGGCATATCGACCTCGGTCAGCTGACCGACACGTTCAGCTTCGGCAGCATCACCGGCTTTGCCGACCTTGACCTGAAGGGGCTCGAGCTGGTGCGCTGGCGCCCGACCCGCTTCGATGCACGCCTCGCCAGCAGCCCGGGCGACTACCGCCGTCGGATCAGCCAGCGCGCGGTGCAGAACATCAGTGCGCTGGGCGGTGCCGGCGCAATGGCAGCCCTGCAGCGCGGACTGCTCGGCATGTTCGAGACTTTCGGCTACCGCGAGATCGGCCTTTCGTGCACGCTTGCGAACGGGATATGCGATATGGAAGGTATAGCCCGTGGCGAGCGCGCCGATGGCGGCTTCCGCATCGTGCGGGGCGGCGGGATCCCGGCGCTGGATGTCATCGGCTACAATCGACGCGTCGACTGGCATGAACTGCTTGGTCGAATCCAGCGCGTGATCGAGGACAACGTCACGCCCGAATTGCACTGACGCCCGGTGTGCGTCGGGCCAGCAGGAGGCATACATGGCACTTACTCGCTTGCGGCCGGTTGTCCTGGCGGCAGTTCTTTCACTGACCGCGACCGCCTGCGTCACGATCAACATCTATTTCCCCGCTGCGGCGGCAGAGAAGGCCGCCGACCGCATCATCGACGAGGTCTGGCAGATGCGCGAGGCGCAGACGCCGCCCGCTGCATCGACCCAGGAAGGAGAGAAGCAATGAAGGCACTGACCCGCATCACGCGCTGGCTGTCGGGATTGCTGGTCGGCGGCGTGCTCGCTTTCGCCGCTCATGCGCAGGGCAACCTGGAGATCGACACCCCCGCCATCGCCGCGCTGAAGGCGTCCATGCAGCAGCGCCACGCCCAGCTGGCGCCGATGTATGCGTCCGGCGCGGTCGGGCTTGCGGTGGACGGCACGGTCGCATTGCGCGATGCCTCGGTCGTGCCGCTGGCGCAACGGAGCGGGCTCAACGCCCTCGTGGCGGCCGAGAACGCCGACCGCGCAGCGCTGTACCGCGAGATTGCGCGGGCGAACCAGCGTCCGGAGTGGGAGGCCGACGTGCGTCGCACCTTCGCCCAGCGCTGGATCGATCGCGCGCAGGCTGGATGGTGGGTGCAGCGTGGCGGCGCCTGGGTGAAGAAGTAATGCCGGTCCTCGTCTTCGATATCGAGACCATCCCGGACGTTGCTGGCATTCGCAACCTCTATGAACTGCCGGCGGACCTGTCGGACGCCGAGGCAGCGGAGTGGGCGTTCCAGCAGCGTCGTGCCAGCCATGGCAACGACTTCCTGCCGCACCACCTGCAGCGCGTGGTGACGATTTCCTGTGCGCTGCGTGACGCGCAGCAGTTCCGGGTGTTCTCGTTGTCGGAGCCGGATTCGGGCGAGGGCGAGATCATCCAGCGCTTCTTTGATGGCATCGAACGCTATACGCCGCAGATCGTGTCGTGGAACGGCGGTGGCTTCGATCTGCCGGTGCTGCACTACCGTGGCATGCTCAATGGCGTGTCGGCGCCGCGCTACTGGGATCAGGGCGAGGGTGACTATCACGATTCGCGCGACTTCAAGTGGAACAACTACATCAGTCGCTACCACAGTCGTCATCTCGATCTGATGGACTTGCTGGCACTGTATCAACCGCGCGCCAATGCGCCGCTCGACGACCTCGCCAAGCTGATGGGGTATCCGGGCAAGCTGGGCATGGACGGTTCTGCCGTGTGGCAGGCCTGGCAGGACGGGCGGATTGCCGAGATTCGTGACTACTGCGAGACCGACGTGGTCAATACTTATCTGGTTTACTTGCGTTTCGAGCGCATGCGCGGTCATCTCGACGCGAAGGCCTGGGCGGAAGAAGTGGCCGTCGTGCGCGAGTCTCTCGGGCGGGTCGAGGCGCCGCACTGGCAACAGTTTCTCGCGGCCTGGCCGCAGGCTTGAGGCAGGGCGGGCATCCGACTGCCGGACATCCGGGCAACAAGGAGAAGCTCATGGGTATCATCGCCACCATCTTCATTGGTCTCATCGTCGGGCTCGTCGCGCGCCTGCTGCATCCGGGCAAGGATGGGCTTGGCCTCATCATGACGGCGCTGCTGGGCATCGCCGGCTCGATGCTTGCCACCTATGGCGGGCAGTTCCTCGGGATCTATCGTGCAGGGGAAGCTGCCGGTTTCATCGGTGCGGTGATCGGCGCGATCGTGATCCTGTTTGTCGTGACGAGGCTGAAGAAGTAGTTTTTTCGGGTTGCACTGCAAAAAAACTTTGACAAGTTTTTGAGAGTGCCTATAATGCGGGTCTTCAGCAGGCGCGTAGCTCAGTTGGTTAGAGCACCACCTTGACATGGTGGGGGTCGTTGGTTCGAATCCAATCGCGCCTACCAAGATTCTGGAGTTGATCGACATGTTCCGAACTACCACCGAGGCCGGAAACTGAACAGGTCTGCTCCGCTTGTCTGCTAGAGAAAAAAGCGCGCCTAGACCGCGCTTTTTTTTCGTCCACGTTTTTCGAATCGCTTCCCGGTCGCTCAAAATGCCGGGATCGCATCCAGTCCGAGGCCCAGGTCATGCCCAATATCACCCTTCCTGATGGTTCCGTGCGCAGTTTCGATCATCCGGTGACCGTGGCGGAGGTGGCGGCGTCGATCGGTGCCGGGCTTGCCAAGGCGGCACTGGCCGGGCGAGTCGGCGGCAAGCCTGTCGATCTTTCGCACCGGCTCGAAGCCGACGCCGATCTGGCGATCATCACCGACAAGATGCCCGAGGGGCTGGAGATCATCCGCCACTCGACGGCCCACCTGCTGGCGCATGCGGTAAAGGAGCTGTTCCCCGATGCGCAAGTGACCATCGGGCCGGTCATCGACAACGGCTTCTATTACGACTTCTCCTACAAGCGCCCGTTTACGCCCGAGGACCTGGCGGCAATTGAAGCGCGCATGGCGGAGATCGCCAAGCGCGAGATGCCGGTGCATCGCGAAGTCTGGCCGCGCGACAAGGCCGTCGAGTTCTTCAAGAGCATCGGCGAGCACTACAAGGCCGAGATCATCGCCTCGATTCCGGCGGGCGAAGATGTGTCGCTGTACCGCCAGGGCGATTTCATCGACCTGTGTCGGGGGCCGCACGTGCCTTCCACCGGCAAGCTCAAGGTCTTCAAGCTCATGAAGCTGGCTGGCGCTTACTGGCGTGGCGACTCGAAGAACGAGATGCTGCAGCGCGTGTATGGAACGGCATGGACCAAGAAGGATGATCTCGACGCCTACCTGCACATGATCGAGGAGGCGGAGAAGCGCGACCACCGCAAGCTGGGTCGCCAACTCGACCTCTTCCATCTGCAGGACGAGGCGCCGGGCATGGTGTTCTGGCACGCCAAGGGCTGGACGCTGTGGCAACAGATCGAGCAGTACCTGCGCAAGGCGCTGGGCGAGCACGGCTACCAGGAAGTGAAGACGCCGCAGATCGTCGATCGCTCGCTGTGGGAGAAGTCCGGCCACTGGGGCATGTACTCCGACCTGATGTTTACCACGCAGTCCGAGAAGCGGGACTATGCGGTGAAGCCGATGAACTGCCCTTGTCACATCCAGATCTTCAACCAGGGCCTGAAGAGCTACCGCGACCTGCCGCTGCGCATGGCCGAGTTCGGCTCCTGCCACCGCAACGAGCCGTCCGGCTCGCTGCACGGCATCATGCGGGTGCGCAACTTCGTGCAGGACGACGCCCACATCTTCTGTGCCGAGAGTCAGGTACAGGCCGAGTCGGCCGGCTTCATCCGTCTGCTGCAGAAGGTGTATGCGGATTTCGGCTTCACCGACGTGCTGGTGAAGCTCTCGACGCGACCGGAGAAGCGCGTCGGAACGGACGAACAGTGGGATGCAGCCGAGGCGGCGCTTGCCGCCGCGCTCGATGCGCAGGGGCTGGCTTACGAGCTGCAGCCGGGCGAGGGCGCGTTCTACGGCCCCAAGATCGAGTTCTCGCTGAAGGACAGCCTCGGCCGGGTGTGGCAGTGCGGCACCCTGCAGCTCGACTTCAATCTGCCGGTACGTCTTGGCGCCGAGTACGTCGATGAGGACAACAGCAAGAAGGTGCCGGTGATGCTGCACCGCGCGGTGCTCGGCTCGCTCGAACGCTTCATCGGCATCCTGATCGAGAACCATGCCGGCGCGATGCCGCTGTGGCTGGCGCCGGTGCAGGCGGTGGTGATGAACATCTCGGAAGGGCAGTCGGAATACGCGGCAGAGGCGGCAGCGAAGCTCAGGCAGGCGGGCTTCCGCGTCGAAGCGGATTTGCGCAACGAGAAGATTAACTATAAAATTCGCGAACATAGCGTACAGAAGCTGCCCTACCAGATCGTCATCGGCGACAAAGAAAAGGCGGCTGGCCTGGTGGCCGTGCGCGCCCGGGGTGGCCAGGATCTTGGCCAAATGTCCCTCGATTCGCTGATCGAACGCTGGCGTCGCGAAGTTGAAGCGAAAGCCGGCTCGGTCTGATTTTTGGTTTTCGTGGAGAGTTGAACCATCGCTCAAGATAAGAAGCAGCGCGTAAATAGGGAGATCAACGCGCCCGAGGTCCGGCTGGTTGGCGAAGAAGGCGAGCAGCTCGGAATCGTGTCCCTGCATACGGCCCTGAACATGGCGGAAGACGCCGGGCTGGACTTGGTCGAAATCGCACCGATGGCTGCGCCGCCGGTTTGCAAGCTGATGGATTTCGGCAAGTTCAAGTATCAGGAACAGAAGAAGGCCCACGAAGCCCGACTCAAGCAGAAACAGGTGCAGGTGAAGGAAGTCAAGCTTCGCCCGGGTACCGATGAGAACGACTACCAGATCAAGTTGCGCAACCTCAAGCGCTTCCTGGAAGAAGGCGACAAGTGCAAGGTAACCTTGCGCTTCCGTGGCCGAGAAATGGCGCACCAGGAGTTCGGTCTGCGTCAGCTCGAACGTGTCAAGGCAGACTTGGAAGAACTGGGCCAGGTCGAGCAGATGCCGAAGATGGAAGGGCGCCAGATGATCATGGTCATCGCGCCGAAGAAGAACCGTTAAGGTTCAACGAATTTGCCCCATAGGGGCAAAACCGTGGGGTGGCAGATGCCGCCCGGCGGAAAACAAGTGGTGCCGGGTAATAAAACGCGTCGGGGCTTTTCGGCGCTACCTGGTGTCATCCAAAAACATGGAGTCTCAGCAATGCCCAAGATGAAGACGAAGAGCGGCGCCAAGAAGCGCTTCAAGGTCCGCTCGAGTGGTGGGATCAAGCGGTCCCAGGCGTTCAAGCGCCACATCCTGACCAAGAAAACGACCAAGGCGAAGCGTCAGCTGCGCGGCATGACCGAAGTTCATGCTGCCGATGAAAAGCTGATTCGCGCCATGCTTCCGTACGCTTGATAGGAGACCGCAATGCCTCGCGTTAAACGTGGTGTAACCGCCCGCGCTCGTCACAAGAAAGTTCTCGTTCAGGCCAAGGGTTATCGTGGCCGTCGCAAAAACGTCTATCGCATCGCCAAGCAGGCGGTGATGAAGGCTGGACAGTACGCCTACCGCGACCGTCGTCAGCGCAAGCGTCAGTTCCGCACCCTGTGGATCGCCCGTATCAACGCCGCCGCGCGTGAACTGGGTCTGACCTACAGCACCTTCATGAACGGTCTGAAGAAGGCTGCGATCGAAGTGGACCGCAAGGTTCTGGCCGACCTGGCCGTGTTCGACAAGCCCGCTTTTGCGGCTATCGCCGAGCAAGCCCGGGCCAAACTCGCTGCGTAATCAAACGCAGCCCGAAAAAAGGAGGCCTGGCCTCCTTTTTTTTCTTCTGAATTCGGCTCGACCCGCAGTACCCCAAAGCATCTCGCTTCATTGCAACCCGGCAGGGCACGGACATGGAACACCTGGATCAACTGGTTCAACAGGCGATCGCCGATTTCGCCGCCGCGGCAGACGGCGCGCAACTCGAGCAGGCCAAGGCGCGCTATCTCGGCAAGAGTGGTTCGCTGACGGAGCGACTGAAGTCGCTCGGCAAGCTCGATCCCGAAGCCCGGCGCGAGGCGGGAGCTTCGATCAATGCCGCCAAGACCGCCATCGAGGCCGAGCTTGAGGCGCGCCGCACCGCATTGCGCGAAGCCGCGCTGCTGGCACAGCTTGCCGCCGAGGCGCTCGATGTGACCCTGCCCGGACGCGGCGCTGCTCCCGGTGGCCTGCACCCGGTGAGCCGCACGCTCGAGCGCATCGAGCAGCTGTTCGGGTCGATCGGCTTCGTCGTTGCCGACGGCCCCGAGATCGAGACCGACTGGCACAACTTCACCGCACTCAACACGCCCGAGAACCACCCGGCGCGTTCGATGCACGACACCTTCTATCTCGAAGGGCACGACGACGTCCTGCTGCGCACGCACACCAGCCCGGTGCAGATCCGCGCCATGCAGGCGCACGTCGAGCGCTTCAAGGACGCCGACACCATGCCGGAGCTGCGTTTGATCGCGCCGGGCAGGGTGTTCCGCGTCGATTCGGATGCCACGCATTCGCCGATGTTCCATCAGGTCGAGGGCTTGTGGGTGGGTGAGAACGTCAGCTTTGCCGACCTCAAGGGGGTGGTGGCGGACTTCCTGCGCAAGTTCTTCGAGACCGATGACTTGCAGGTGCGCTTCCGCCCGTCCTTTTTTCCGTTCACCGAGCCGAGTGCCGAGATCGACGTCGCTTTCATGAGTGGCGCGCTCGAGGGGCGCTGGCTCGAGATCGCCGGCTGCGGCATGGTCCATCCCAACGTCCTGCGTTTCGGTGGCATCGACCCCGAGCGCTATACCGGTTTTGCCTTCGGCATGGGGCCTGACCGCCTGACGATGCTGCGCTATGGCGTCAATGACCTGCGCCTGTTCTTCGAAGGCGACCTGCGCTTCCTGAGCCAGTTCCGCTGAGCTGCACCGGCCGGGCATCCGCGGATGCCAGCCCCATCGAATTCACCCGGGTAATCGAATCATGCAATTCTCCGAACAGTGGCTGCGGACCTTCGTCGATCCGCAACTCGATAGCGACGCACTCGGCCACCTGCTGACGATGGCCGGCCTCGAGGTGGAAGAGGCCGACCCGGCTGCGCCCGCGTTCTCCGGCGTGGTCGTGGCGCAGATCGTCGAGGCCGAAAAGCATCCCAACGCCGACAAGCTCAAGCTGTGCAAGGTCGACGCGGGGCGCGGCGAACTCCTGCAGATCGTATGCGGCGCGCCGAACGCGGCGGTCGGCATGAAGGTGCCGTGCGCGACCGTCGGCGCCGTGCTGCCGGGCGATTTCTCCATCAAGGCGGCCAAGCTGCGCGGGGTCGAATCCTTTGGCATGCTGTGCTCGGCGCGCGAGCTTGGCCTGTCCGAGGACCATGGCGGCCTCTACGCGCTGCCCGAGGATGCGCCCATTGGTACCGACATCCGCCTGTACCTCGGACTCGACGACACCCTGTTCACCATCAAGTTGACCCCGAACCGGGCCGACTGCTTGAGTCTGGAAGGCGTCGCGCGTGAAGTGGCGGCAGTTACCGGCGCTGCCTTCCGACCGACCGAGGTGAGTCCGGTCGCACCGACCATCGACGCGCGCCGCGCGATCGTGCTCGACGCACCGCAAGCCTGCCCGCGCTATTGCGGCCGAATCCTGCGCGGCGTGGATGCCAAGGCGCCGACCCCCGACTGGATGGTGCGCCGCCTCGAGCGCAGCGGCATCCGCTCGATCAGCGCCCTTGTCGACGTCACCAACTACGTCATGCTCGAGCTCGGCCAGCCGCTGCATGCTTTCGACAACACCCGGCTGCAGGGTGCGATCCACGTCCGCTTCCCGCGCGCGGGTGAACAGGTGTTGTTGCTCAACGAGCAGACCGTGGCGCCGGCGCCCGACACCCTGCTGATCGCCGACGAGCAGCGCGCGCTGGCCCTCGCCGGCATCATGGGTGGCGAGGAGAGCGGCGTCACGCTCGAGACCACCGAAGTCTTCCTCGAGAGCGCCTTCTTCGCACCCGAGGCGATTGCCGGCCGCGCACGCAGCTACGGCTTTTCATCCGATGCGTCACACCGGTTCGAACGCGGCGTCGATTTCGACCTGGCGAACCGTGCCCTCGAGCGTGCTACTCGCCTCATCCTCGACATCTGCGGCGGCGCCGCCGGCCCGATCGAGGAGGCAGTGGCGCCCGAGGCCTTGCCTTCGCGCGCGCCCGTGCTTCTGCGCACCGCGCGCGCGCGCCGTGTGCTCGGTATCACGCTTGACGATGCGGCGATCCAGTCGCTACTTGAGCGCGTCCACCTGAAGGTCGAGCGCGACGGCGAGGATTTCCGCGTCACGCCACCCTCGTGGCGTTTCGACATCGAGATCGAGGTCGATCTGGTTGAGGAGCTCGCGCGCCTGTACGGCTACGACAACATTCCGGCGGTGGCGCCGCAGGGCAGTCTGATGATGACGCCGAGTTCCGAGCATCGCCGTCCGGTGTGGGACGTGCGTCATCTGCTGGCGGGGCGCGGTTATCAGGAAGTGGTGAACTTCGCCTTCGTCGAGGAGGCCTGGGAGCGCGACTTCTGCGCCAACGAGGATCCGATCCGGCTCGCGAACCCGATTGCGAGCCAGCTCAGCGTCATGCGTTCGAGTCTGATCGCGGGGCTGGTCGGCAACCTCGCCACCAACCGCAAGCGCCAGATCGACCGGGTGCGCGTGTTTGAAGTCGCACGCGTGTTCCAGCGCAAGGCCGATGGCGAACCGGTCGCGGGCTTCCATCAGAGCATGCGGGTCGCCGGCCTGGCCGCAGGTACGGCACTGCCGGAGCAGTGGGGCGAGCGCGGCCGCGCGGTCGACTTCTTCGATGTGAAGGCGGATGTCGAGGCGCTGTTCGCGCCGCGTCAGCTGACCTTCGAAACCCTGTCGCATCCGGCACTGCATCCTGGCCGCGCGGCGAACGTGCTGCTCGATGGCCACTCCGTCGGGTTTGTCGGCGAGCTGCACCCGGTCTGGGTGCAGCGCTACGACCTGGGTAGCGCCCCGGTCGTGTTCGAGGTGGAGCTGGATGCAGCGCTGCAGTCGCGCATGCCCGCGTATCGCGAGATCTCGCGCATGCCGGCCGTGTTCCGCGATCTCGCGCTGGTCGTCGGGCTCGATGTCACGGTGGCACGCGTGATCGAAACCCTGCGTGCGGTTGCGCCCGAGGTGGTGAAGGACATCGCGCTGTTCGATGTCTACCATGGCAAGGGCATTGATCCGGACAAGAAGAGCCTTGCCTTCAGGGTATTGATGCAAGATACTCAGCGCACGCTCGAAGATGCCGAGGTCGATGCCGCCGTGGCGGTTCTGGTGCAACAGGCCGAGACTGCGCTGGGTGCGCGTCTGCGTGGTGCGGGAGACTGACGTGACCACATTGACCAAGGCGGAACTGGCCGACCTGCTTTTCGAGCAGGTCGGGCTCAACAAGCGCGAGGCCAAGGACATGGTCGAGGGCTTCTTCGAGGAAATCCGGACTGCACTCGAGCGAGGCGACAGCGTCAAGCTGTCGGGCTTCGGCAACTTCCAGTTGCGCGACAAGCCCCAGCGCCCCGGGCGCAATCCGAAGACCGGCGAGGAGATTCCTATCACTGCACGGCGTGTGGTGACTTTCCACGCCAGCCAGAAACTCAAGGCCGCGGTGGAGCAACTCAGCGATGCAAGCAAGCAACCCTGACCTCGGTACGGAACCCCTGCCGCCGATTCCGGCGAAGCGCTATTTCACCATTGGCGAAGTGAGCGATCTGTGCGCCGTGAAGCCGCATGTGCTGCGCTACTGGGAGCAGGAGTTCACCCAGCTCAAGCCGGTGAAGCGCCGCGGCAACCGGCGCTATTACCAGCATCATGAGGTCCTGCTGATCCGGCGTATCCGCGAGTTGCTGTATCAGGAGGGCTTCACGATTTCCGGTGCCCGCAACCGGCTTGGCGAAAGCGCCATCCACGAGCAGGAGAGCCAGGTTGAGGTCGAGCGCCAGCGCGCCGTGATTGCGGAGTTGCGCGACGAGGTACAGGCGCTGCTGCAGGAGTTGCGTGCCTGAGCGACCGTCAGGGGCTCAGCTTGTACGCAGAAGGGCTGGTAAATCCAAAAACCGCTGCTATAATGGCGGCTTGTGTCGGGGCGTAGCGCAGCCTGGTAGCGCACTTGCATGGGGTGCAAGGGGTCGCGAGTTCGAATCCCGCCGCCCCGACCAATAGAATCAAGCACTTAGGCCAGTCATTAGACTGGCTTTTTTGCTTTTTGGCGTTGCAGGGGTGTCACTGGGGGTGTCAACGGCGTCGGTCAGCAGGATTTCGGCCGCCGTGAGTGGGGCTCAGTGCCAATTAGTATCGCCACAGATGGCTGATCGAAAAGAGGCGCGGTGCGGAGGTGGTTTTCTTGCAGTGGGGGCGTGCCGCGTCAGAGACGACTCGTCTGCAGACACTCATATGAGCATCTCGTTCGTCGCAAGGCGCGGACCAAGTGCTCCAGTGGTTTGACACGGCGCTGCATGCCGAGCGTAATCGTCGTGCTATCCACTGCTTGGCGTCTTCTGTTTGCTTCTCCGGCTTGATCCCTACGCGCGTTAGGTCAAGGAAGCGCCAAAAACATGCGCCGGATGGTCGTCTCGATGTCTTGTGCAGCGAGCGGGCCGTTCGGGAATCGGTGGCGTTGCCGATGCTCGCCGATTTCAATGTCTATGCCGTAACGGTCTACGCCCAGCAAGCGTGGCCGCCTTCCCTGAGACGCGACGAGTTCGCGCAGGACAAGTTGTTCCTCTTCTGGAGCCAGGGTGGCCAGCGTGTGCCAGTCAGTGGCCTCGAGCCATCCCATCTTCCCGACCCCGCCGATGTAGCGCACGCGTTGTGGCGTCAAGCGGAAAAAGCTGAAATCGAGCGCAAGGAGCGGTTCGGCGGAGGGCTGGTAACGCAGGAAACGCTCCACCAAAGCTGAGCTCGGCTCAAGCGGTTCGACATCGCCCACCATCGTCATCCGGGGGGCTGCCTGTACGTCGGCCGCGCCAGGCTGCGTGAGCGCGTAGCTCACGCGCGTGTCGGCGAGGATGTTGCGCGTGTGTTCGGCCAGGCGGCTGATACAGAACACGGGCCGGTGTGCTTCATCAGGGACGTGAGGAACGGCCGTGGCGAATGGGTATCCGGGGACCGTCTCCGAATGGGTTGCGAGTGTCCCATCGGTTGCCAGGTGGAGAAGGTCGATAGCCAGTTCGATGGGGATTTTCATGTTTCCGTACCGCTGTCTGCGTGTCGTTATGCCCGCGTCCACCCCCTGCATGGGCGGGCGCGGACGTCGTTCAACGAACTCTCAGCATCCGCACGTCAAAAGGTACTCGAGGAAGTCGTCCATTTCGTCAGGCTGGATCGCGCGCGGCGCCTCTGCGTCGAGGAAGCCGCTGACAATGTCCTGCGCGAATTCCGTCTTCGCCTGCACGATTTCGTCGAAGTGGCCCCACCAGTCAACGACATAGGCGAGCTTGGCCACCTTGTTCAGCTCGTTTCGTAGCGTTTCACTGAAGCCCTCGGCCTTCAGCTGCTCAACGATGGGCGTCATCGCGGCCCGGTAGGTCGCAGCGTCCTCTTCCTCGTACTCATAGGCCTTGGGCTGTTCTTCAAGGAGAAATTCCGCCAGTTCGGGTATCGAGTCGAACCACATGAAGACACGGGCTGAGTCCAGGACAAACGAGCCCCCTGTGAAAATTCCGAACGGGGCTGTGCGCGGGTCGCGTTCCAGTGCGGCTTCGGTAGAAGAGAAAATCGATTCAGTCATATCAGGTCTCCGTGAGCGTCGAGTGAGGTCTCAGGTGTTGTTCTTCTGGGACCTATCGTAAGTCTGATGTGGCTCAGCGAATGAGCTACTAAATCGACTCGACCCCCCGTTTCAACATTGTGCGGACCTGCTCGCGCAGCTCCGGGGGCGAGATGACCTTTACGGCGGGGACATGTCTGAGGATGTCCATGATGAGCTCGGTCGGGTTGCTGAACGGGACCGTCAAACGGTAAGAACCGTCGGGTTCAAAGTGCCCTTGCTGCTTCTGGTGCCAGGTCTCGCGGCTCACCCAGCGAGCTTGCTCAGCGGAGAACTCGAGTTCTGCCCACTGGATGTCTTTGCCGGAGAAGATTCCATAGCCGCCATCGAGGATGTGCGCAATCTCCGTGTCGCTGACGTCCTTGGCTGGCTCCTTGGAGAGCGTCACCTTCTTCATGGCATCCAGCGCAAAGCTGCGCAGTTCATTGCGTAGATGACACCAGGCATCCAGGTACCAGGCCTCCCGATAGAAGGTCAGCCGTTGGGGCGAGACCTCGCGGGTGATGGTTTCGTCACGCGATTTGACGTAGTGGTCGATGACCAGGCGCTTGCGCTGTAGGACCGCTGTGGCAACGAGCGTGAAGTGCTTGCCGTCGTGGACGCGCGCTGCTTGGCGGTGAAAGCGGATGCGCTTTTCGATGTCGCCAACGGTCACATTGCCTTCGCCCAGGATGGTTTGCAGTCGCGCAAGCAAGGGCTCGACATGCTCGGCGAGCAGTCCTGGCTCGAGGTTGCGGAGGAGTTGCTGCATCGTCAGGAGTGCAATCACCTCCGACGAGTTGAACCAGAGCCCCGGCAACTCGTACCGAGGCCCGGAGGAGGGGGCATCGAATCGGTAGCCGCCTGCGTCGCGGTCCCAGACGATGGGGGCATTGAACCGTTCGCGCAGGTACTCGAGGTCGCGCTTGAAGGTCGCGAGAGATACCTCGAGCTCCTCGAGAAAGACCTGGACCGGAACAACTCGACGTTCGTTGAGCAAGCGGTCGATGTGGTAAAAGCGCTCGGTCCGGTCCATCAGGTCTCCTGTGCGAGAGTGCTACAGGAGAATACCCGCCTTTTGGTACAACACGGTGAGCGTTAAACGCATGTCCTGCGGCAGATATGACCAGCCGATGGCGGCAAGGTCCTCGGGAACACCGAAGAGGGCTTCGGCTACGCCGCCAGTGATGGCGGCAACCGTGTCGCTGTCGCCGCCAATCGAGATGGCGTTGCGGATGGCGTCCTCGAAGTCGCTTGCGGTGAGGGCGCAGACAAGCGCCTGCGGAACCGTTTCCTGACAGGTCTCGTTAAAGCGGTACGTCGGCCGTATGTCGTCGGGTGTGCGCTCAAGGTCATAACCGAACCGCTCGGTGATGGCGACTTTGATGTTCGCCGGGGTGACACGCTGGCGAGCGAGGAAGATGGCAAGCGCAGTCGCCTGTCCGCCCTTGATGCCCTCTGGATGATTGTGCGTGACCTCAGTAACAGCCTTGGCCAGCTCCAATGCCTCATCGACGGAGTTGGCAAGCAGCCCCGCAGGGGATACCCGCATAGCTGCGCCGTTGCCGTAGCTGTTGTAAGGCTCCACTTCGCCGCGAGCAAGCCAGCGCGAAAACATGCCGCCCCAGCCTCCGTTGTCGAAGTACCGACGCCCCCAGTCCATGAGTGCCTCGCCTGGGTCGCGGGCGTTCGCCAGTGCATCGGCTACGGCAATCGTGCAGATTGTGTCGTCCGTATAGAAGGCATTCTCGTGAAAGAGTGGGCCGAAGTCCTTGCGGCGGACGTTGTTCCATTCGTAGACCGACCCGACGATGTCCCCAATCACTGCTCCCAGCATGGCTCAACTCCTTAGTTGCGGTTGATGCGATGCGTACGGTGGCCGACGGTGACCACAGTGCCGGCTGTGTCGACGACGGCATAGATGTCGAGCACGGGCTCGAGGCGGTTGTACAGGTCAGCGCCAACGGTGCGCCTGATACGTTCGCGGCCCTTGTGGGTCAGGTAGATGAGCTTGGCCCCACGCTTGTCGTATTCACGCGCACCGAATTGCATCAGGAGGGGGAGGATGTCGTCCGGGATGCCCCGTTGCTGCAGGCGGCGTGCAGCGTGATGGGTGATGAGCGTTTCGAGCATGTTGAGCCTCCACACAGCGTATCGAAGTATCACCATTGTGCGGAGGGTGGTAGCTCGCTACGCGAGCCATACCTCGCTCCTGCCTGAGCATGCGACTGTTCCAGGCTCAGGTATCTGCTGCGTTGATGTGGTGCGCCTGCGGAGAGTCTTTCCTTTCGGCGACACGGGAGGATGGGGCTAGGAGATGACATTTCGGGCTAGTGGCTCATCTAGTGAGCTGTACTCCTCCGATAATCGCGTCATCTTGGCTGAGTCCTGCCATTGGGACATCTGCGATAATCCAAATGCTTTGCGGTAGGCATATCTCATAAACTAACGAACAATAACCGATGCTCCCTTTTGCCCCCGGCTCCCGCGTCGTCATCCGCGACGAAGAATGGCTTGTCCGCCGCATCGATCCCGCCACTGACGGCGGCTGGCTCCTCACCTGCGACGGCATTTCCGAGCTCGTGCGCAGCCAATCGGCTCTTTTCCTCACCACGCTCGAAGACGAGATTGCCGTCCTTGACCCCGAGAAGACGGAACTCGTCCCGGACGACACGCCCGCCTACAACGCCAGCATCCTCTATCTGGAGAGCCTGCGCCGGCGCAACGTCGCCAATGACGACAAGGTGCACCTCGGCCACCGCGGGGTGATGAACCTTGTGCCCTACCAGCTCGACCCGGCGCTGCAGGCGCTGCGGCAGCCTCGTTCACGGATCCTGATTGCGGATTCGGTCGGTCTGGGCAAGACGCTGGAAGCGGGCGTGCTCGCCACCGAACTGATTCAGCGCGGCCGGGGCAAGCGCATCCTGGTCGTCACGCAAAAGGCCATGCTCACCCAGTTCCAGAAGGAGTGGTGGAGCCGCTTCTCCATCCCGCTGGTGCGACTGGACTCGGTCGGGCTGGCTCGGGTGCGCAATCGCATCCCGGCTAACCACAACCCCTTCAACTACTTCGACCGCAGCATCATCTCCATCGACACCCTCAAGAGCAACCTCGAGTACCGCAACTACCTCGAGAACGCCTGGTGGGACATCATCGTCATCGACGAATGCCACAACGTCGCCGCCCGCGCCGGCGAGTCGGGGCTGTCGCGCCGGGCGCGGCTGGCCAAGTTGCTCGCGACGCGCTCGGACACCCTGATGCTGCTCTCGGCGACGCCGCACGACGGTTCGGCACGCAGCTTCGCGTCACTGATGAGTCTGCTCGACCCCACGGCCATCTCCGACCCCGACGACTACACGCCGGACGACTTCCGCAGCAAGGGTCTGGTCATCCGCCGCTTCAAAAAGGACATCCGCGACCAGGTCAGCGCCGACTTTCAGGAGCGCGTCACCAACTGCCTGCGTGCGCCGGCCAGCGCGCAGGAAGAAGCAGCCTACCGCGCCCTGCTGGAGATTCCCTTCACCCAGGGCGGCCAGCACAAGGCCGGCAAGCAGCAGGAGCTGCAGCGCATCGCGATGCAGAAGGCGCTGTTCTCCAGCCCGGCCGCCGCGCTGGAATCCACTAAGAAGCGCATCGCCCTGCTGCAAGGCAAGGCCAGCCCCACCGCAGAGGAGGCGAGCGAGGTCGAAGCGCTGCGCTACTTTGAAGAGACGCTCACGCCGCTGGCCACGGATCCAGCAGCCAGCCAGTTCAGCAAATACCAGCGCCTCAAGCAGCACCTGCAGTCGGCCGACTTTGGCTGGGAGGTAAAGAGCGCCGAAGACCGCCTGGTCATCTTCTCCGAGCGCATCGAAACCCTGCGCTGGCTGCGCGAGCACCTCACCGCCGACCTCAAGCTCAAGCCCAACCAGCTCGAAGTGCTGCACGGCCAGATGGCCGACACCGAGCAGCAGGAGCTGGTCGAGCGCTTCGGTCGCCTGGATGACCCGCTGCGTATCCTGTTGTGCTCGGATGTCGCCAGCGAAGGCCTCAACCTGCACTACTTCTGCCACCGTTTGGTGCACTTCGACCTGCCCTGGTCGCTGATGGTGTTCCAGCAGCGCAACGGCCGCGTCGACCGCTACGGGCAGAAGCATCAGCCGCACATCGTCTATCTCTTCACCGAGACGGTGACCGAGAAAATCAAGGGCGACCTGCGCATCCTGGAAATCCTCGAAAAGAAGGACGAGCAGGCCAACTTCAACCTGGGTGACCCCTCGGCTTTCCTCAACGTCTTCGACCCCGACAAGGAAGCGGAGAAGGTCGCCGACTTCATGGCTGAAGGCCTCAGCCCTGAAGCGGTGGAAGCCACGATGGACGAGGCGGCCGCTTCCGAATCCGACAATGGCGGTGACTGGCTGATGACTCTCTTCGGCGGCGGCAGCGCTTCGGAGGACGCCACGCCAGCGCCTGCCGCAGGTAGCAGTCTCGACCACATCGCCGAGCCCGCCTCGCTCTTCGCCAGCGACTTCCACTACGCCAAGACCGCACTGACGCTGCTGAACCAGGGCCAGACCCTGTGCCAATGGAACGCGGAGGAGGCCGAGCGCCTCATCGCGCTCACCGCGCCGCTCGACCTGCAGGACCGCCTGCGCCAGTTGCCGCGCGAGGCTCAGGCCGACAACGACCACTACGCCCTCTGCGCCGACCCCAAGCGCATGGCGGACGCCATCGAAACCGCCCGCCAAGCCCGCGCCGAGCAGGACACCTGGCCCAAGCTGCACTATCTCTGGCCGCAACACCCCATCGTCGAATGGCTGGGCGACCGGGTGCTCACCCACTTCGGCCGCCACCGGGCGCCGCTGCTGCAAAGCCACAAGCTCGCGCCGGGCGAGCAGGCCTTCATCCTCATGAGCCTCATCCCCAACCGCAAAGGCCAGCCCATGCTGGTCGAGTGGCAGGTGGCCAGCCGCGTGGGGCAGGGCGCCTTTGGCCTCGAAGCTTTCGACGCCTTCATCGCCCGCGCCGGCCTCAAGGCGGGTGGCTTGCCCAACCGCGGGCACACGCCGGAGCTCGCCGCCACCACCCAGGCGATGCAGAGCGCCTTGCCGGGCGCGGTGCGCGCGATGCACGCCTACATGCTCAAGCAGCAGGCCGCCTTCGCAGCCGAACTCGCCAAGCGCCTCGAAGGCACCCTGGCCGACTTGCAGCGCCTGCAGGGTCGCCAGATCGAACAGCTCAGCCTCGACCTCGAAAAGCAGCTCGAAACCGTCAAGCGTGGCCGCTTCGAGCAACGCAGCCGCGACATTCACCGCGTCTTTGACGACTACCGGCGCTGGGTGGAAGACACCCTCACCACCGAGCCGCAGCCCTGGATTCAGGTGCTCGCCGCCGTCTGCAACCCCAGTGCCACCGCTGCCGTTGCCGGAGCCTGACCATGCCCTCAGTTTCCACCACTCTGGACGCCGTTCAAACCTTCGCCGGCATCACCAACGAAAACGAGTTCTACAGCCACCACTATCTGGCCGAGGTCTTCAAGGGCGACATCAAGGCCCGGCTCGATGCCTGGGAAGCCGCTGAATCCAGCCAGGCCGACGAAGCCGGCGATGACCGCCACCGTGCCCCCCACAAGCGCCTGCAAGCCTGGGCGCAAAAGTGGTTTGCGCTACGCAGCCAGGTTCAACGCGCGGGTGAGGCCGTTGAGCGCTGGCGACTCTTCACCCAGCTTCAGTCCGGCCTGCTGCAGGCCCTCGGCCACACCGCGCCGGGCAAGCTGCCCACCGCGCACGAGCTCGCCGCCGGCCAGCCCTTGCCCTTCTGGCACCTGCAACTGCCGCAGCTCGCCATCGTCCCCGCCTACCAGCCTGGCGCGGAAAACGAAGACCTGCTCGATCACGGCCTGATGAGCCTGCACTACGGCGGCGAGCCGGTGCCCCAGGCCCTGCGCTTTGATACCTGGGCCGACCTGCTCTCCGACGTGGTCTTCGGCGCCGACACCCCGCCGCGCTACGTGCTGCTGTGCGGGCTGGACGAATGGCTGCTGCTCGACCGCTACAAGTGGCCCAACAACCGCGCGCTGCGCTTCAACTGGGCCGACATCCTCGACCGCAAGGACGCCGACACCCTCAAGGCCTGCGCGTCGCTCTTGCACCGTGACTGCCTCGCCCCTGGCGAGGGCAACAGCCTGCTCGAGAGCCTGGACGAAAACGCCCACAAGCATGCCTTCGGCGTCAGCGAAGACCTCAAGTACGCCCTGCGCGAAGCCATCGAACTCCTCGGCAACGAGGCCGCCCGCCAGCTGCGCGAGCAGGCGGCCGACGCCAAGAAGGGCTTTTTCAGTGGCAAGGACCAGCTCGATGCCGGCGACCTCAGCCTGGAATCCCTGCGCCTGGTCTATCGCCTGCTCTTCATGTTCTACATCGAGGCTCGGCCCGAACTCGGCTACGTGCCCATCGGCAAGAGCGACATCTACCTCAAGGGCTACAGCCTGGAGAGCCTGCGCGACCTCGAGATGCAGCCGCTCTCCACGCCGCACGCTCGCGAAGGCTTCTACTTCGACGCCACCCTGCGCCGCCTCTTCAAGCTGGTGGCCGAAGGCACCGGCCTGGGGGCGCCCACCCAGCATCAGCTCGGCGGGGCGGGGGGCAGCACCGTCGCCGGCGCCCGCGAAACCTTTGCGCTTGCGCCGCTGGACAGCCGCCTGTTCGACGACAGCACCCTGCCGCTGCTGGGCAAGGTCCGCTTTCCCAACCACATCTGGCAGACCGTCATCCGCCTGATGTCGCTCACCCGTGGCCAGGGCCGGGGGCGGCGCAGTGGTCGGGTCAGCTACCAGCTGCTCTCCATCAACCAGCTCGGCGCGGTGTATGAGGCGCTGCTGAGCTACCGCGGCTTCTTCGCGTCCGACGATTTGTACGAGGTGAAGCCCGCGCCCAAGAAGGGCAAGGCCGCCGCCGAAGACGAGGACACCGACGGCGACGACGAAGGCAACGACGAGGTCAACGACAGCGAGGCCGCCGACGACAGCGCCGGCCGTGGTCGCCGCAAGGGCGGCGGTGCCGCTTCGGACGCCGACAAGCTCGACACCGCCTGGTTCGTGCCCGCCAGCCGCCTGAATGAATACACCGAAGACGAGCGGGTGTTTGACACCACGGACGCCGGCCACCGCAAGCTGCGCATGTACCCCAAGGGCAGCTTCATCTACCGCCTCGCCGGCCGCGACCGCCAGAAAAGCGCCAGCTACTACACCCCGCAGGTGCTCACCCAGTGCCTGGTCAAGTACGCGCTGAAGGAACTGCTCGCCCCGGAAAACGGCCGGGTCAAGCAGGCCGACGACATCCTCACGCTCACCGTATGCGAGCCCGCCATGGGCAGCGCGGCGTTCCTGAACGAGGCGGTCAACCAGCTTGCTGAAGCCTATCTGGAGCGCAAGCAGCAGGAGCTCGGCCGCCGCATCCCGCACGACCGCTACCCGCAGGAACTGCAAAAGGTGCGCATGTATCTCGCCGACCGCAACGTCTTCGGCGTGGACTTGAACCCGGTGGCGGTGGAACTGGCCGAAGTCTCCCTATGGCTCAACGCCATCTATGGCGAGTTGGACGACCAGGGCAACCCGGTCACCGACGCCCAGGGCCGGCCGCTGCCTGCCCGCGTGCCCTGGTTCGGCTACCAGCTCTTTGCCGGCAACAGCCTCATCGGCGCCCGCCATCAGGTGGTCAACGCCACCGCGCTCAAAAAGGGCGCCAAGCCCGCCTGGCATGAGGAGCCACCGCGCCGGGTCGCCCCGCAGGCACCGCGCAAGCCGGACGAAATCTGGCACTTCCTGCTGCCCGACCCCGGCATGGCCAGCTACACCGACAAGGCCGCCAAGGCCCTGTACCCGGACGACTTCGAGCGCCTCAAGAAGTGGCGCAAGGACTTCACCCGCCCGCTGGAGCCGCACGAGGTCGCCCGCCTGCAGCAACTCAGCGAGCGCGTGCAGGCCCTGTGGCAGGAACACACCGCCGCGCTCGCCCGCGACCGCGAGCGCACCGAAGACGCCCTCGACCTCTGGCCCCACGCCGCCCCCTGTAGGAGCGGCGCAAGCCGCGAATCAGCCCTCTCAGTCCCCACCGCGTCCATCACCCGCGCCCAGAAAGAAGCCATCCGCCGCGCCGGCCTGTTCAACGAAGACGGCGACTACGCCACCCCCTTCCGCCGCCTCAAGCTGGTGATGGATTACTGGTGCGCCCTGTGGTTCTGGCCCATCACGGGCAGCGCCAAGCTGCCCAGCCGCGAGGAATGGTGGCTGGAGGTCGGCGCCATCCTCGAAGGCAACGTGGTGGACCTCGCCCCCCAGCGCGGGCTGGACTTCATGGAGCCGGCCGAACCCCAGCAGCTCCTGCCGGACATTCAAGACGACCTGTTCGGCGCGGTGCAACCCACGCTCGCCACGCGGCCCGCCGGCGCCAACCTGCACGACAAGTTCGGCCAGCTACGCATCAGCAAGCTGCGGCAGCACTTCCCGCGCATCGAGCAGGTGGAGGCGGTGGCCGCCACCCAGCGCTTCCTGCACTGGGAGCTGTGTTTTGCGGATGTATTGCTGCAGCGCGGTGGCTTCGACCTGATTCTGGGGAACCCGCCATGGCTCAAGGTTGAATGGAACGAGGCCGGCATTCTGGGTGAGAAGAACCCAGTGTTCGCGGTGCGCAAAATCAGTGCGAGTGACCTGGCCAAGCTACGCGCGCAGGCCTTCGACGACTTCCCCGGCCTGCAGCCGGCGTGGACCGAGGAATTGCAGGAAGCGGAAGGCACGCAGAACTTCCTCAATGCGGTGCAGAACTACCCGCTGCTGAAGGGCGTTCAAACCAATCTCTACAAGTGCTTCATGCCGCTGGCCTGGGGGCTGAACAGTGCGCAGGGGGTGGCCGGCTTGCTGCATCCGGAAGGGCCGTATGACGACCCGAAGGGCGGTGTGCTGCGAGAGGCGGTGTATGGGCGGCTGCGGCGACACTTCCAGTTCGTTAACGAGGGGCACCTATTTCCGGAGGTGCATAACCTGACCAAGTACAGCGTCAATGTCTATGGGGAGACTCGGTCTGAACTTGGGTTCGACCAACTAGCCAACCTGTTTGTACCCGCCACCATTGATACCTGTTACCAGCACGACGGAGCCGGTCCGGTTGGGGGGTACAAGAACGAAGCCGGCAAATGGAACACCGCCGGCCACCGCGACCGCATCGTGCGGGTGGATGAAGCGGCGCTCGCCACTTTCGCCCGTCTGTACGACGAACCCGGCACCCCGGCCCGTCGCGCCCGCCTGCCGGCCCTGCATGCCGGGGCGCTGAACAGCGTGCTGTCCAAGCTCGCCGCCTATCCGCGCCGGCTGGCGGATTTGGGTAACGACTACTTCTCGACGGTGATGTTCGACGAAACCTATTCGCAGCGGGACGGCACCCTCATCCGCCGTCCCACCAGCGACGCCGGCTTCCCCGCCAGCCCGGAAGACTGGGTGCTCTCCGGCCCGCATTTCTTTGTCGCCAACCCGTTCAACAAAACGCCGTTCAAGGCCTGCACCTCCAACAAGGCCTACGCCCAACTCGACCTCGAAACCCTGCCCGACGACTACCTGCCGCGCACCAACTACCGCCCCATGGCCGACCGCGCCGAATACCTGCGCCGCACGCCGCGGGTGAACTGGGTGGAAGAGGGCGAGACGCAGGGGCGGGCGGTGACGGAGTTTTTCCGGCATGTTCACAGAAGGGCGATTGGGTCTTCGTCGGAGCGTACTGCGTGCCCAGCATTACTCCCGCCTATGGCGGCGCACATTGATGGTGTCTTCTCGATTACTTTCAGAGAGCCGCGTGAGCACTTGAACTTTGCGATTGGAATGGCTTCGGTTGTGGTTGATTTATTGGTCAAATCAACCGGCAAAAGTGACCTTCGAGGCGATTTGGCTGACAAATTGCCGCGTATCGAAGCAACTCCTTCTGCGCTTTCCCGCTTCCTGGCTCTAGTTTGTCTCACCACCCACTACGCCCCCCTGTGGGAAGAAGTCTTCGACCCTGACTTCGCCGACCAGCGCTGGAGTCAGCCCGACAACCCGCGTCTGCCGCAGGACTTCTGGCCCAACCTCACCCGCGACTGGACCCGCCACTGCGCCCTGCGCAGCGACTACGCCCGCCGCATGGCACTGGTGGAAATCGACGTGCTGGTGGCCCAGGCCCTCGGCCTCACGCTGGAAGAACTCCTGCTTATCTACCGCGTGCAGTTTCCGGTGATGCAAGGCTACGAACGCGACACCTGGTACGACATCCAGGGCCGCATCGTCTTCACCAACAGCAAGGGCCTGGTCGGCGTCGGCCTGCCGCGCAAGGGTAGCCGCAGCACGCCCAAGACCCGCATCACCACCCCCGATGGCAAGGGTACGCAACTGAGGCGCGAAGGCAACTTCGGCTGGGACGACCTGTGGACCTACCCCGCCGAAGGTGCCGACGACGCCACGCTGAAGCAGGGCGGCACCCCCAAAGTGCCCGACGGCACCGTCATCACCCAGTGGGTCACCGACGACACCCTCCCCGGCGGCCCCCGCACCGTCGAGCGCACCTACACCGCCCCCTTCGCCTGCGCCAACCGGGAAGAGGACTACCGGATTGCGTGGGCGTTTTTTGCAGACACGCTTTGATTCAATCGAAGGAAATGGCTGACGATGGGATTGACGAGAAAAGATCTGAAAGAGCGGGCTGAAGGCGAGCTGAATGTACTCGACGGCCTGATCGGCTACGCCGAGAAAATGATCTATGAGGAAGGCAAGCGTGCGGAGTACGGCCCTTTGCGCCGTCATGCGTACGGGAAAACGGTTGTCATCGAGACGGAAAAGGAGGGCGTGCTGACCTTCCGGCTCAGCTCGACGCCGGCTGTTTACCCGAATATGGCCTCTGGTTACGCCACCCCGCATTCACCCGTTGGCCGCCTGTGCAGCTTCTTGCAGCCGGGGGATGAGGATGAAAGTCCGCGATGGGGCGATTACCGGGTGCTCGAGATACGGTTGTTCAATCGCTTTGATGGCACAGAGTTCGAGCCCAATGTGCGCAATTTCCTGCACATGAAGGTGCAAGCTGAGGATGACAAGAAGCAGATCGAGAACCTGCGGCGCTTCATACAGGCTGCCGAGATCAGCAAGGAGCAAGAAGCAGAAGGCGTTGCTCGATCCGTCGATGTCGATCAGGTTGCCCCGGTTGTGGAGATCACCGAATCGCCGGAGGCTCCAACGCCCAGCATCCTCACGGTCGACACGATTGCAGTGATCGAGGATGAAGAAGACGCAATCCTCGACGGACTTGAGCTGGATGAGGAAGACGCTGATAGCGGTACGCAGCACGATAGCAGTGAGAACTACTATGGGCTGAGTGAGGCGTTCTATGTAAACCGGACACGCCAGCAGGATGAAGTCATATCCCGCTCGCCAATCGGGCCGATGTTTGTCGAAGGGGTGGCGGGCTCGGGCAAGACTTCAGCTGCGCTTGGGCGAACGAAGATGCTTTGTGACTTCAATACAGCCAATGTCACGTCTGAGTCGGAATTCCGTGAAATTGCCGGGCGTGACCTGGATTACTGGTCGGGAAGATTTGCCGGGCAGTTCTCTCAGGAGGGCAGTGTCGGCTTTGTTCGCACGGGAGAGTTGATCCAGTACTTGAAGGAGACTTGCCGCAGACTGGACCTGTCGAATCTTCCTGTGCAGGAATACCCTGAGTTGCGCAGTCGCCTACAGCAACACCGCAAGCTTGAGCGCAGCAGAACAAAGGGCGCGCGTTGGAGCGGTTTGCCCGAGCCGCGTGGAACTCATGCTGAGACGACAATGGCGTGGCTCCGCGTCGCCGACCGCGCTCTTGCGGACCATTGGGCGGAAGAACTGAGTGCCAGCGTTCCAACGCTTGAAGCCATCACGGCCAGCTTTGATGCCGAGCACCGTCCGCGCGCGCAGCGAGTCGCGCAACTTGCTCTGCGGGAGTTGCGGCGAGAGGTGGATGTCATTGTGGGCGAGTTATCCAACCCCGGCTCAGGTCAGCGGTTTGCTCTTGATCGCCTGGCTTCGCGCTTGCATGAACGCATCGAGCGAGTACGCCAGTCAGTTCTTGGGAAGAATGTCCTGTGGGTGACTCTCGGCGCCACATCGTGGACCTCGAGTAACGAGCGGGAGATTGCCGAGTTGCTCGTTGCGGATCATGCCCCGTTGTTCCTGCGGAGCCAGGCGCGTCTGGTCTTCCTGCGTGAGGATGGACCTTCCGATCCGTCATTGACCCTGCTGTCGTCGACCGGTGAGGTTCTTGCCTGGTCTGAAGACGTTCGCGTCGAGATGGACAAGGGCTCAATCCGGGTGCGTGATGCGGCTGGCAGAACCTTTGTTGCGAAGGCATCCAGCGTGAACGACCTGCACCTTCGTTTGCTGCCAGAGGCCATCGACAAGCCTTTTGTACTGAGGGATGGAGCACTCCGCCCGCTGAGGCTGGTTCGTGGTCTTGGCAAGGAAATGATGACTTTGCTACCCACGGCATCCGTCATGCTGGACGAGGCAGACGAGTCCGAAGGGGCAGGCGGCGTGGAGCAGGGCTATAGGCGCAAGTCGGTCGATGCGGTCTTCAATGCCCTCACCAAGCAGTCCTTGCTACAACCACTCGCTTACCTGGCAGACGCCTACGCCCAGGCACTGGCTAATCGCCAGGCGATCTTTCCCGACACGACCATGGCAGCCCGCATTGCTGCCCAGCTTCAGGAAAGAAAGCTGGCCGATGAGGATATCGACCTGTTGCTGTGCCTTGCTCACATTGTGGGGCGCGACTTCACGGGCAAGCCCCAGGTGCTGGCTGAGCCCGGCTTTTATCAGTCTGTTTTCATCGATGAGGTACAGGACTTCACGGAGCAGCAGGTGTTCTTGATGGCCGAACAGGCCCGGTCGGAGTATCGGGCGGTCACTGTTGTCGGGGACATCGCTCAGAAGCTTCACAATGGCAGCCAGATTGAGATCAAGGCCTGCTTCCCGGGGCAACCCGTCGAGACCGTGAAACTCACCGAGAACCTCAGGCAACTGGAAGCGCCCGGGTTGGCATTGTTCAGCGCATGCTTCCGGGCCAGGTTGCAGGATGGTTTGACCGATCATTCGCCGAGCCCGTTACTTAGCGAGCGCCTGCGGGAATACGCGCATCAACTGCGTGGGCCGGAGTTGTTGCTCGTGGAGGACGATCAGGATCTGCTGGATCAAGTCGTGGACGCTTTGTCGGCGGTAAAGGACCACCAGACTGCCGCAGTTCTATTGCCGGAAGCAGGCGATGCGTACGAGCTCTATGAGAGGTGCAAAGGTGCCCTTGCAGGCAGGATGATGTATGCAGAGTTCTCGCAAACGATTGATCTGTCACGTCGCCACGTTCGTCACTTCACCTCGGTAGCTCACGCAAAAGGCTTGGAGTTCGATGTCGTGATAGTGCCTTTCCTGGAGCGCTACGACCTGGGCGATGGTAGGCATGTCAATCGGCTTTATGTGGCGCTGACCAGAGCGAGGCGAAAATTGGTCGTCATGTCCGAGATGGATCGCCCGGTTTCTGCATTTGATGAGGTGTGGAGAAGCTACGAAGACAGTTTGGCGTTGCTTTGAGGATTGAGCCGTTCATGTCAATACCGGATATCCGCTCGGCGATACGCCAGGAACTTGAAGCGACGCCCGAGTATTACGATTTCAAGGTGGTCCGTAGCGAGCGTGAGGGCGCGCTGTGGCGCGTGACCATTCAGCCCGAGGCAGTATTCACTGACGGCGTTCGTGCGAATGTAGTGCTCGATGACTCCTTTGAAAGCGCGAATGCCTGGTGGGCGGTGCCCGCAAAGGGCTCTGCCAAGGTGTTGACGGTCATCCCCGAGGATGACCAGATCGTATTGAAGGATGTCATCGCGCGGCCACCGGATCCGGGGGGGTTTCTCCGCCTTTATCCGCCTCGCTATCTGCAGGCCCTGGCGGGATGTTGGGCGGATCGCTCCTGGGCTGCCTCGGCGTTCGAGTGTTTGAGCGATCTTGCCCATCCCGCCGACGTGGAAGCAAATCCTCTCTCAGGCCATGCATTCCAGTGGCTGCGTCGTGCCCAGCGTCGCGCCCTCAAACTGGTCAATTACTCCAGCAGCTTTCTCTTTGGGCCGCCGGGCACAGGTAAGACAACCACGTTGGGCGTACTGTTGGCCGAGTATCTTCAACTCAATCCGCGCGTGCGCGTGCTCTTGCTCTCCACTACCAATCTGGCGGTCGACCAGGCTACGGTAGCGGTGGATAAGGCTCTTGATGCGGCTGGCCGCGAGGCAATTCGTCTGCGCGTCAAGCGCTTGGGTAGTCGTATTGTGGCCAGCCACTACCTCGGCCGTGAGCACTTGTTGCCGGTGCATGACCGGGAGCTTATTGCAAAGCTGGCCAGGCTTGAGACTCAGTCACCACCGACGTCTGATGTGAAGGCGTTCGATGCCTGGAAGGAGCAGGTGGAGGCCTTGCGCCAGAGACTGCACGCCGAGACCATCCAGATCTTGCGCGATGCACGTCTGGTTTGCATGACAACTACCCGGGCGGCATTCACTTTGGGCGACCTGAGATTGCTGCCGGTTTTTGACCTGGTGGTTTTCGATGAGGCCAGCCAAGTCGGCCTGGCGCATGCGCTGGCATTGATGCCACTAGGACGCACAAGGTTGTTTGCTGGTGATCCACAGCAACTCTCACCTGTTGTCCGTAGCACAGGAAAAGAGGCTCAGCGGTGGCTAGCACGATCACCATTTGCCGAGAAGCCTCGATCCATCGGTGCTTCGGTTTGTTTCCTGGACGAGCAATCCCGCATGGCGGCACCCATCAATGACCTGATTAGCCAAATTTTCTATGGCGGTAGGTTGAAGGTCGCTGCAGACGTGAAGGAGGATCAGGGCTGGTTGCGTCATCGCTCCTTGTCGTTTGCGGAGATCGATGAAGATGAGCACGTTCATCTTCTGGCAGTTGAGGAAAATGGGACCTGGTCAGCCAAATACCGCGGCCCGATTCGCTATCCATCGGCCGAGAAGGTTGTCACCTTGGTCAAGCAGGCTCTAGCGAGCGGAAACGTGGTTGCGGATGACCTGATCGTATTGACTCCGTTTCGGGCTCAGCGCGCTCTGATGAAGCAGAGGCTCAGAGCTTGTGGTGTGAAGGGCGTCAGGGTGAGTACGGTGCACCGAGCGCAGGGTAGCGAGGTGCGAATCGTAGTTTTCGATCCCGTCGATGCCTCACATCCATTCTTGATGAGCAATTCGGCGAAGAATTTGATAAATGTTGCCATCAGCAGAGCGCAGGCAAAAATTATTCTTGCGTATTCTCATAATGACCTAACAAACCCAATAATTTTGCAAATTGCTAATTCTGTTCGTTTGCAGGATGATGATAGGCCGGTTGTATCAATCGAAGAGATAGCTGGGAGGCCTGACTTCCCAGGATGCGCCGTCGGTGTTCGGGTAAAGATTGGGCCTAATGTCGGTGAGGTCTCTGCCAAGATGAGTAATGGTGTTGAACTTGTATTGATAGAAGAAAAGACTGGAAAGGAAAAGGTTTTTCTTGTGGAGTATTTGGTTAGAAGGGCTCTGATTAACTCTAAATCTTCGGTTTAAAGTGCTTGACGGTCTGTAAAGCTTCCGGTGCTGGCCATGTTCTCGCCGCGCATGGTGGCAGTAGTGCTGTTGGTTAGATTTCGTTCATGAGGTGTCGCGTGAAGCAAGATCTAAGCGCCTGTTCAAGGCATCCGTACGATTTCGTACTCGATGTTGATGCTTGCGTGCACGCGTTGGGGCGTATTGGTGATCGCCTCACCATGAGTGGCGAAGCCGTTCTAAGGCTAATTAACGATGGGCGTACTGTTTGTTTATCTAGTCCATTCAAGAATTTCCAGAATCGTGGCCGGTTTCTTTTTTACTCGCCTCTAGATAGTGATTTTTTTGTTGCAGTTATAGCTATATCTGATGTTTCAAGAAAAGGGTTGCTTGTGACTGTTCTAACTCGTGAGCAGTACGAGCAAGACGTGGGTGGCGAGCTCGATGTCGGAACTATGAAAAGAGCCGCCAGGATGGCACTTAATCCCAAGGAGTACAGGGCCTGGATTTTGAAAACCTGCCCGCCAGATGAGTTGGCTGTTAGTGTTTCGGGAAAGTTTAAAAATATCAGATTGAATGTCGAGTACTGGGACGAAGAAAGCGGCAGAGAGTCGATTTTCCTTTCAAATCTGCCTGTTGGTGCGGATGTATTGATGTCGGCGCCGATTAGAGAGCTTCTCGAGATTGAGGATTTTTCTTCCTGGCTGTTGGAGCGATTAAAGAGGAAAGGGATTCCTCTTGATAGGATTATTAGCTTTTATTTGATCAAGGGTGCTGGCGAGAGGATTGAATTAGTCGTCTAAGGGATTTAGGCGATAGTGATTTTTGCTTATTGCTGCCCGCGTGTCTGACCCAAGCTGAGCGGGTCTGGGACCGCTGGCAAATAACTCCTTGCGTGGCCGGGTGTACGGGACCTCTGTCAGGACTCCGGTGTGTGTGGTGAGGGGCCCCGGATGCTCGTCCGTTAAGTGGCTGGTCTTGATGGGTGCGCACATCTGGCGCACAATTGGAGCGTTACTTTTTTTCGGAGAGTCCCATGAACTCCCTGACCAAAGACACACGTCTGCATATTCGCTGTGACCAGGAGGTCCGTCGCCTGCTCGACAAGGCTGCGGCCTACGCGCACATGAGCGTATCGGAGTTCGTGCTTAGGAACGCCGTCGAGCAAGCGCAGACGCTAGTTCAGCAGCACGAGGCCATCACGCTGTCGCAGCAGGATTTCACCGCCTTTCTCGATGCGTTGGACATGCCTGCGCAGCCGGCTCCGGCCTTGCAGCGGGCGTTTGCCCGTCATGCCAGCCAGGTGCGCTGAGTGGAGTTCCACATTCGCGCGCTGGACAGCGAGGTCGAGATTGCAGGTTTCCGATGTGGGGAGGCGGCGCTGGATGAATACCTGCAGCGCTATGCCAAGCAGGACATCAAGCGCGGGGTGGCGCGAGTGTTCGTGGCGACACCTGCCGACCAAGGCAGCGTGGTCGCGGGTTTTTACACGCTAAGCGCTGCCAGCGTCGCGTCTGACCAGTTGCCTGAGACGCTGCGCAAGAAGCTGCCGCGCTATCCCGTCCCCGCCGCGCTGCTCGGCCGGCTTGCAGTGAGTGAAACAGCACAAGGGCAGGGGCTGGGTTCCATCCTGCTCGCCGATGCCTGCAAGCGCGTTGTGGCTGCCAGCCAGACGCTCGCGGTGGCGGCCATCATCGTCGATGCCAAGTCGCCGGCTGCGGCCGCGTTCTACGGGCACTTCGGCTTCATCGAGCTGCCTGGCCAGCCGGGGCGCTGGATGTTGCCACGCGCGCACTTCGCCCAAGGACTCTGACCTTCTGACATGCTGCCTTCCCTCCTCGCCAAGGACATCCAGACCGGCCTGAAGCAGTTCCTCGTCGCCGCCTTCGAGCCTGCCGACCCCTTCATGCATGGGCTGATGAGCCGCTTCGTCGAGGATGAAGCCGCCTGGCTCAAGGGGCCTTACGTGCAGGTGGGGCTGCCTTTTGTGCCGGGCGCGGCCGGGCGGGACTTCTTTGTGGGCTTCCAAACGGAGTTCCCGGCCTTCAGCCATCAGGAGCAGGCCTGGCGGCGCCTCTCCAGCCAGCACGCGGCGGCCCACACCCTGGTGGCTACCGGCACGGGCAGCGGCAAGACCGAGTGTTTCTTGTACCCGGTGCTGGATCACTGCGCCCGCGCCCGGCAAGCCGGCGAGGGCGGCATCAAGGCCCTGGTCATCTATCCGATGAACGCGTTGGCCACCGACCAGGCGCGGCGTATCGCGGAACTGGTGGCGAGCGTGCCCGCGTTCGCGGGGCTGCGGGTTGGCCTGTATGTGGGCGGAAATACCAGCAACAGCGGCGAGGGCATGGTGATGACGCCGCACGCGGTCATCACCGACCGGGCCACGCTGCGCAAGCACCCGCCCGACATCCTGCTGACCAACTACAAGATGCTCGACTACCTGATGCTGCGGCCGATGGACCGCGAGCTGTGGGCGTCGAACACGCCGACAACGCTGCGCTACGTGGTAGTCGATGAGCTGCACACCTTCGACGGTGCCCAGGGCACGGACTTGGCGCTGTTGCTGCGCCGGCTGCGGGCGCGTTTGAAGATCGAACCGAAGCACCTGATTTGCGCCGGCACCTCGGCAACGCTGGGTGGCGGCTCGGATACCGCGCCGCTGCGCGAGTACGCGCGGCAGGTGTTCGGCGTGCCCTTCGAGCCCGATTCGGTGGTGGTGGAGAACCGCCAATCGGTGGGAGTGTTCCTGGAAGACGCGATGGTGGACTTCATGTTCAGCTTCCATCGCGAATGGGCCGATGCGCTGGAACCCGCGCGCTATCGTTCGCCCCAGGCGGCGGTGGCTGCGTGGTTTGGCCTCTTCTTCCCGGACGAGCCACCGCCGGCAGATGTGAGCGACCCTGCGTGGCGCAAAGCGCTTGGGGCGTTGCTCAAGCGCCACCAACTGTTCGTGAACCTGCTCAAACTCCTCAAGGGCGGGGTGGCGAGCTACGACATGCTGACCGAGGCTTTTGCCCGCAACATGCCCAACGCCAGCAAGGGTGAGATCCGGCAGGTGCTCGACGCGCTGTTGGTGCTGATGGCCTGGGCCTTGCGAGAGGGCAATCAGCCGCTGGTGACGCTGCGCGTGCAGATGTGGGTACGGGAGCTGCGCCGCATGGTCGGCAAGCTCGCGGCCGACCCGGAAGAGGTCAAGCTGCGCAGTGAGCGGGATCTGCCGGGCGAACGCGATGGGGTGTATCTGCCCATGGTGCAGTGCCGGCAGTGCCGCACCACTGGATGGATTTCGCGTCTGGTACAGGGCAGCAGCAAGCTGTCGACCAACCTCGAGGAAATCTACAACACCTGGTTCTCGCGACGCCCGGAGGCGACGCGCTTCTACGCGGCGCGCAGTATTGGCCGTCCCCTGGCCGAGGGCATCGAGGAGCAGGTGTGCGTGAGCTGCGGCAATGTGCAGCAGGGCAAGGAGGCGTGTCTCGCCTGCGGACATCAGACCCTGACGCCGATTTACCGGGTAACGGCCCAGCAGACCCGCGTGGTGGGGCAGGCGCAATACACCCATCACGACCAGACCTGCCCGGCCTGCGGCGAGCGCGGCGAGCTTCAGCTCCTCGGTGCGCGTAACGCGACGCTGGGCTCGCAGGTGGTGGAGAACAGTTGGGCCAGCCCCTTCAATGACGACAAGAAGCTGATTGCCTTCTCGGATTCGGTGCAGGACGCGGCGCACCGCGCGGGCTTCTTCGGCGCCCGAACCTACATGAACAACGTGCGCACCGCTTGGGCGCATGTGATGGATGAGGTGGGGCTCAAGGCGATGCCCTGGTCGGCTTTCGTCGAGCGGGCACATGCCCAGTTCAATGCGCCGGGCTCGGTCTTGCACATGGAGCCGGCGCGGCTGGTGTCGGAGTTCCTCGGCCCGAACATGACTTGGCAGCACGACTGGTCGGTCGAGTTGCTGCAGAAGAACCACCTGCCGGCCGACAGTCGCTTGCCGGCCAAGGTGAAGAAGCGCCTGCTGTGGCAGCTCTTCAGCGACCTGACCTACCTGAGCCAGCGCGGACGGACCCTCGAGCGGATCGGCAAGGCGGTGCTGGCGGTGCCTTGGGCGAGACTCGAACCTCTGGCTGAGCGGCTGCAGGAAGTGTTCCGCGAGCAGTACGGCGCGCAAGGCATCGAGCAGGCCACCATTGCCCAGTGGCTGTGGGGGATGCTCACCCGCATGCGTCAGCGCGGCGGTGTGCTGGACCCGGAGCTGAGCGTGTATGCGGCCGACGGCAACGTGTTTGCCCTGACCACGACGGCGGGGCGACGGGAGTGGCTGCCAGGGATGGGCGCGAACACGCCGCGGCCCATCTTCGTGACGCTCGGCAAGCATGGCGATTTCGACAAGCTCGTTGGCTCCGGGCGGCAGACCTGGTACGAGCGCTGGGCGAGCGTGGTGCTCGGGCCGCAGATGCTGCTGGCCAAGGGCATGGCGGCAGACCTCTACGATGAGGCTATCCGCCTGCTGGTGGTCGAGCGCGTGCTCATCAAGTCCAGTCACCACCTGGGCGACACCTTGGCCCTGAACCCGGACGCGCTGACGCTCTTCGGTGAGGTGGCCTTTGTCGCGACCGAAGGAAACAAGCGTCGCCTGGCGGTGCCGCGCGAGGATGCCGAGCACTTGGTCGGCATGCCCTGCCTGGATGCCCTCGATGCACGCTACGAGGCGCTGATTCCGGATGCAGCGGATTGGTGGGCGCAACGCTTTAGCCACGGTGACTTGCGGCGGGTGATCCCGGCCGAGCACACCGGGTTGTTGGAGCGCTCGGAGCGAGAAGCGCTGGAGAACCGCTTCAAGGACAAGCAGCCTCGCCCCTGGTACGAAAACCTGCTCTCGGCCACGCCGACGCTGGAAATGGGCGTGGACATCGGCAGCCTGTCGTCGGTGTTGCTGTGCTCGGTGCCGCCGAACCAGGCGAGCTTTCTGCAGCGGGTGGGCCGAGCAGGGCGTCGCGACGGCAACGCGATGACCACCACGCTGGCCGATGGCAACAGCCCGCACGACCTCTACTTCTTTGCCGAGACCGAAGAGATGATCGCCGGCGAAGTGTCGCCGCCGGGCGTCTTCCTGCAAGCCGCCGAGGTGCTGCGCCGGCAGTTGTTCGCCTACTGCATGGACGACTGGGTGGCAGGACTGGGCAGCCAGAACGCCTTGCCGGACAAGACCTCGCAGGCGCTGGACGTGATGGAGGCGAGCAAGCTCGACCGCTTCCCCTACCTGTTCATCGACCATGTGCTGGCCCACGAGGAGCGACTCTTCAACGGGTTCATGCAGTTGCTCGACGGCGATGTGGATGAAGTGGTCCGGGCGCGGCTGCTGGATTTCATGCAGGGCCAGGGCGAGACGGATGGCTTGCGCAGCCGCTTGATGAAGGCGCTGACCGAGCTGCAGGAGGAACGGCGCAGCTACAAGAAGCGCAAGGACGAGCTCGACAAGGCGGTCAAGCAGCTCAAGCAGAAGCCACAGGACGAGGCGACCAAGGCGGAAATCGACGAGCTGCTGCGAGAGCGCGACAAGTTCCTCGAGCTCATCAAGGAAATCAACGCGCGCGACCTGCTCGGCACGATGACCGACTACGGCCTGATTCCGAACTACGCCTTCCCGGAAGCCGGGGTGCAGCTGAAGTCCGTGCTGTGGCGCCGCCGTGGTGTCGACGAGCCTGGCCAGGGCAGTTACGTCACGCTCAATACGCTGAAGTACGAGCGCCCGGCGCAGTCGGCGCTGTCCGAGTTCGCCCCGGAAAACCGCTTCTACGCGAACCAGCGGCGTGTGGAAGTCGACCAGATCAACATGAACCTCGCCAAGACCGAGGACTGGCGTTTTTGCCCGAGCTGCCACCACATGCAGAACCTGAGCGTGGAGCCGGACATTCATCCGGTGTGCCCGAGCTGCGGCGAGGCGATGTGGGGCGACGCGGCGCAGCGCCGCACGCTGCTGCGATTCCGCCAGGCGATTGCCAACAGCAACGACTCGGAAGTGCGCATCGACGACAGCGCCGAGGACCGCGAACCGAAGTATTACGTGCGCCAGCTGATGGCGGACTTCCTGCCCGGCAGCGTACGTGAGGCCTGGCAGATTGCCTCGGACGCCTTGCCCTTCGGTTTCGAGTTCATCTCGCGGGTGACCTTCCGCGATGTGAACTTCGGTGAGCTCGCCAAGCCGGGTGAGGCCTTCAAGGTGGCCGACAAGGAGGCGTCGCGGCCGGGCTTTCGTCTGTGCCGGCACTGCGGCAAGGTGCAGAAGCCACCCCGGCGCAACGGAGAAACGGCCGAGCAGACGCACAGCTTCGATTGCCCGAAGCAGGGCAGCAATGACCCTGCGAACTTGCTGGAGTGCCTCTATCTCTATCGCGAGTTCGAATCCGAGGCGCTGCGCATCCTCGTGCCCTACACCAAGAACGGGGTCGATGAACGGGTCGTGCAGTCCTTCATGGCGGCGCTGCAGCTGGGGCTGAAGCGTCGCTTCGGCGGCAAGGTCGACCACCTGCGCATGGTGCAGCAGGATGTGCCGGGCAAGAACGGCGGGCCGCGGAAGTACTACGTGATGCTGTACGACTCGGTGCCGGGCGGCACGGGGTACCTGCACCAGTTGTTGGCCCACGATGCGGGGACGCTCGCGGACGTGCTGCGGATGGCGCTCGATGCGGTGACGAACTGCGCCTGCAACGCCGACCCGGAAAAGGACGGCTGCTACCGCTGCCTGTACCAGTACCGGTTGGGCCGCAGCATGGAGCAGGTGTCGCGCGATAACGCCAAGGCGGTGCTGTCCGACCTCGTCGGCGCGCTCGGGCAGTTGCAGCGGGTCGATACGATTTCGGACATCTTCATCAATCCGAACTTCGACTCGGTGCTGGAAGCGCGCTTCATCGAGAGCCTGAAGCGGCTGGGCGGCGTCGGTGGCCTGCCGATGGTCAAGCTCGTGCAGGACGTGGTCAACGGCAAGGCGGGCTGGGTGCTGGAGGTGGGCAGCCAGCGCTATCGCATCGAGCCCCAGTGCAAGTTGGGGCCGATGCTGAATCTGAGCACGTGGAGCCAGCCGGACTTCGTCATCTGGCCGTGGTCGGCAACCTCGAAGCGCAAACCGATAGCGGTGTTCTGCGACGGCTGGACCGACCATCAGCACAGCATGCGCGAGGATGCCCAGAAGCGCAGTGCCATCGTGGCCAGCGGGCAGTGCTGGGTGTGGTCGGTCACGCATCAGGATGTGAATGCAGCCCTTGGGGGCAGCCTCGACCACGACCTGGAGTCGCCGCTGGTCGCGCTCTCGCGTCACGATGGCAGCAAGGCGCCGCCGCATATCCCGCGTGCCCAGGAAAAGGCCTTCACCCAGCATGCTGTGGCGCGCTTGCTTGCGTGGTTGGCGACGCCAGGCGACGGGGGTACGGACGCCGGTGCGGTGGCGCAACTGCAGCGTAATGCGCTCTGGCTGGGTTTTCTGATGATTCCTTCGACCCAGGCCGACAAGGCGGCGTGCGATGGGCAGCTCGCGCAGTGGTTGCCGCGCTTGCCGGAGGTGATCAAGGCGCCCGGCAGTGGCTATGCACCCAGTGTCGGGCTGAACAAGGGGCCGAGCACGTTTGTGGGCTGGTGGCCCTTGGCGTGGGGGAGTCCGAAACCGCCAGCATCCGATTGGCGTGCGCCCGGTGTCGTGGTGCTCGAGGAAGCGGCAGCGGAGAGCGCCGAGCAGCTCCACAACGCCTGGCGCCGCTGGCTGCAGCTCTTCAATGCGATGCAGTTCCTTCCCGGCACGCTGATGGTCACCGGAAGCGGACTCGATGGCCATGACTACGAGGTACTGCAGAGCAGCGGGGATGCGGTGGGGGCGCCGTCTGCCGGTGCGTCGGGCCAGGCGGCCTTGCTCGCGGTGTGGGAGACGACCCTGGAGCAAACCCTGGATGTCCTGCGTGCGGGCCTGCGCCGCCTTGCAGAGGCGGGTGCGGCGGTGCCTGAGGTGGGGCTGGAGCTGGCCGATGAGAAGGGCAGAGTGCTCGCCGACGCCGAGCTTGCCTGGCCGACTGAAACACTGGTTGTGCTCCGTGACGACCAGGCCGACCTGAGCGAGGCCTGGGCGACAGCGCGGTGGAAAGTGGTGGAACTGGACGAGGGCCTGGTCACTTCGGGTGGTTCCCCCTGGCAGGGCGCGGTGGCAACCGCGCTGGGCCTGACTCTGGATAACGAGGAACAACAATGAGCTTCAAGCCGAAGGTCGCTCTCGCGCAGGATTTCCTGCTGCAACTGGCTCGGTTGCCGGTGTCGGTCCACTCCAAAGTGATGAAATGGGCCATCCAGTTCCAGGCGGACCCCACGAGTTCAGGCATCAACTACGAGAACATCAATGGTGCCAAGGACCCGAACCTGAAGTCGGTCCGGCTCGACAAGGACTGGCGCGGCATCGTGTTCAAGCCCTCGAAGGGCGATGTCTATGTGTTGCTCTATGTCGACCACCACGACGATGCCTACCGCTGGGCGGAGAACCGCAAGCTGACCATCAACCCGGTGACCGGCGCGATGCAGATGGTGACGCTGGAGCACGTGGTCGAGCAGGACACCGAGGCGGGAGCGCCGGAGCAGCCCGTCCCCGATTACGCCGCACCGCCGCAGTCTGTGGAGCCGGTTGCGGCACCGCTCTTTGGTGAGCTCTCGGACACCGAGCTGATGAGCCTAGGGGTGCCGGAAGAACTGCTTTCGGCCGTACGCAAGATCGCTTCTGAGGAGGCGCTGGATGCCTTGCAGTCACGCCTGCCAGCAGAGGCCTACGAGGGCCTTTTCCTGGTGGCAGCGGGTGACAGCGTGAATCAGGTGCTGCAGGCGCGCGAGACCCGGGTGGACCAGGCCATCGACACCAGCGACTTTGCTGCGGCGCTGGCCACGGCTGAGTCTCAGTCGCGCTTCGTGGTGGTCGATGACGACGAGGCCATGCTGGCCATCATGAACGCGCCGCTCGCTCAGTGGCGCGTCTTCCTGCACCCGACGCAGAACAAGCTCGCGCGAGGTGACCGCAGTGGTCCGGTGCGGGTACTGGGCGGCGCCGGCACGGGCAAGACGGTGCTCGCGATGCACCGCTCGAAATGGCTGGCGGAAAACCGCGCTCTGGGCGGCAAGAAGGTGCTCTTCACCACCTTCACACGCAACCTCGCGCTCGACATCGAAGAGAACCTGAAGACGCTGTGCAGTGCGGACGCGATGTCCAGGATCGAGGTGAAGAACCTCGACGCATGGGTGGGTGGCTTCATGCGTGCGCGCAAGCTGGAGCACCGCATCGTCTATGACCGCAAGCAGGATGGGGCGCTGCAGGCCTGGCAGTCAGCCCTGGCCACCAAGGACGCCACGCTTGACCTTCCCGACAGCTTCTACTCGGATGAGCTCGAGCAGGTGGTGCTCGCGCAGGGCCTGACCACGCTTGACCAGTACCGCACCGCCCGCCGGATTGGACGCGGCGTGATCCTGAGCCGTGCAAAGCGTGACGCGGTGTGGCCCGTGTTCGAGGAGTACCGCGGACAGCTCGCATCGCGCAAGCTCAAGGAAGTCGATGACGCCTATCGGGAAATCGCCGAGATGATTGCCACCGAACAGGGCTCGGAGCTCGGGTACGCAGCCATCGTCATCGACGAGACCCAGGACTTCGGGCCGCAGGCCTTGAAACTGTTGCGGGCGATGATCGCGCACGGGCCAAACGACCTCTTCTTCGTCGGCGACGGACACCAGCGGATCTACAGCCGCAATCGCGCAGCCATGAGCCGCTGTGGCATCGACATCCGCGGCCGCTCGCGCAAGCTCTACCTCAATTACCGAACCACCGACGAAATCCGCCGCCAGGCCATGGCCCTGCTCGAAGGTTGCGAAATCGACGACCTCGATGACGGCCACGACGAGAGCAAGCGCTACAAGTCGCTGTCGCACGGGCCAGCGCCGGAGGTGAGGAAGACCTCCGGTCTGGAAGAGGCCTCACAAGCCGCCATCGGCTTCATCCAGCAGTGGCGCGGTGCGCAGGCCGAGAACGAGAGCCTGTCCTTCTGCGTGGTGAGCTACAGCGAGAAGAGCCGTGACGCGCTCGGACAGCAGCTCCAGGCCGCCGGTATCGCGTCTGTGCCCATCACGGCGCAGAGCAACCACGCCGATGCGCGCAACGTCGTACATCTGGCCACGATGCACCGGGCCAAGGGTCTGGAATTCGACTGCGTCATCGTGGTGGCGCCGGAGAGCTACCTGGGGCCGGCGGAGGAGACCGCGGGGAAGCGCCGGTTGCTGTATGTGGCGCTGACGCGGGCAAAGCGCGGGGCGCTGCTGTTGCAGGTTTGAGTCTGCCGTAGCTCAGCGTGTAATCAGCCGATGCGATCACCTACCAGACTATTGCTTCATTTGGTCGAGGGCGGCTCACGCGGCTCCCAACACGGGGAGGCTTTTGCCATCGCGAAGAAAGTCCGCGCGCTGCGGGTGGCGCACAAGCAGTTGGGCATGTTCGGCGACGAACTGGCGGAAATCCGGCTGGAGTGGAAGCGCAAGCGGAACTTCATGAAGCTGCTGGATGCGCTGTGACCCCAGAGCTGCTGGAGTTGCTCGTGACCCGGGAGATGCCCTTCGGAAAGTACAAGGGCCATCTCATTGTAGACCTGCCCGGGTATTACCTAGCCTGGTTCGCGCGGGAGGGGTTCCCCAAGGGGCAGCTCGGGCAGTTGCTTGCGCTGATGCACGAGCTGGACCATAACGATTTGCGCGCGCTGGTCGAACCGCTGCGAAAGCGGCCAGGATGAGGCATCAGTTTGCCGTCGGTAGAAAGGAAAGAGGGAGGGCGGATGTCGCGAAAAACCGCCGTGAAGGCCTACACCCTTCGCATCGAGATTCAGGATATTGAACCGCTTGTTTGGCGCCGGCTTCTCGTCGATGGCGACACCACGCTGAGCAAGCTTCATCACTACATCCAAGCTGCGATGGGCTGGACCGACGCACATCTCCATGAGTTCGAGATTGGCGGCAAGACCGTAAGCACCCGGCAAACCCGTCTTGCCGTTTCGCTCAGACGCTGACGGCTGGCTGCCAGCGATGCGGCAGCAGTTCGCCAATCCTGCTGTAGGGCTGGCTCGGCAGCCGTTCGAGCACATCCTTCAGGTACGCGAAGGGCTCGTGGCCATTCAGTCGCGCGGACTGGATCAGGCTCATGATCGCAGCCGCGCGCTGGCCCGCCCGCAGGCTACCCGCGAAGAGCCAGTTCTTGCGCTTATGCAAAGGTTGGCATAAGCGCAATTA
>NZ_NOIH01000013.1 GCF_002245655.1 Thauera propionica
GAACCGCTGCCACCCGGCAACGAAGAAGCGAGATTATGAACAAAACCACCAACCTCGTCAAGCACCCGCCGAAACTTTTTTAACCGCAGCGCCCGAATCCTCGAACACCCCCAAAGCCCCGACGAAGCCCTCGCTTCGCCCCTCCAGCTCCGCTACCGCCTCCGAAGAAGCTGCGTCAGCGCTGAAAGAGGTGCGCATTATAGACACCCAAACAACACCGTCAACTCAAAAACACAATAAAGAAATCTATCGACGCATTCCGCAGCGGGGGCGCCTCCGGATCCCCTCAATCACCGGCGAGATGCTCCCTCGCGCATCAGCGAAAAACACTCCCGCAGCAGCGGTCGATATGTTAAGTTGCGCGCGTCACGCGGGAGAGAACTCCCCCTGGAGTCGCCGAAGGCGCAACCCCCGGAACCGCTCAGGCAAAAGGACCGCGTGCGAAGTACAAGTCTGGAGAGCGGCGCGGACATCGCAGCATGTCACGGGCCCACCGAAGGGGCACTCGCCAGGATTCGTCTATATATATGTATGGATGTAATCCGGGACGAAATCTCTCAGGTACAAGGGACAGATGGGGCGAGCCTGGCCTATGGCCGTGCTCGCCCCTTTTCGTTCACTACCGGAGCCCGCTCTCGATGAGTACCCCTTCCAGACACACCCCGCTTCATGCCGCCCACGTCGCGGCCGGTGCCCGCATGGTCGATTTTGCCGGCTGGGACATGCCGGTCAACTACGGTTCGCAGATCGAGGAGCACCACGCGGTGCGACGCGATGCGGGCATGTTCGACGTATCACACATGCTGTCGCTGGATCTGGCCGGTCCGGATGCAACCGTTTTCCTGCGCGGACTGCTCGCAAATGACGTGATCAAGCTTACGGCGCCAGGCAAGGCCCTGTACTCCTGCATGCTCAATGCGCACGGGGGCGTCATCGACGACCTGATCGTTTACCGCTTCGGGCCCAGCGACTATCGTCTAGTGGTCAACGCGGGGACGGCGGACAAGGACGTCGCCTGGATGCGCGCGCGCATTGCTACAACTGGCGCCAACGTCACCCTCGAGGGTCGGCGCGATCTGGCGATGATCGCGGCCCAGGGACCGCGCGCCGTCGAGCGTGCCACCGCTGCGATTCCCGAGCTCTCGACCGCCAACGGCGTTCCGGGTCCGTTCAGCGCCGCACGCCTTGGCGATCTGCTGGTTGCCCGTACCGGCTACACCGGTGAGGACGGACTGGAAATCGCCGTACCAGCGACACGCGCAGAACAGATGTGGAACGCGCTCGTCGCCGCAGGCGTGAAGCCCTGCGGACTCGGCGCACGCGACACCTTGCGTCTCGAAGCCGGCATGAACCTTTACGGGCAGGACATGGACGATACCGTCTCGCCGCTCGATGCCGGGCTGGCGTGGACCGTCGACCTCAAGGACGACAGTAGGGACTTCGTCGGGCGTACCGCACTCGAAGCAAATCCCGCAAGCCGCCGCCTGCTGGGCCTCATCCTCGAGGACAAGGGCGTCCTGCGTTCTCATATGAAGGTCTTCACCGCCGCAGGTGAAGGCGAGACGACCAGCGGCAGCTACTCGCCCACGCTCGAACAGTCCATCGCGTTCGCGCGTGTCCCGCTTGCCTCACAGCCCGGCGAGGCCGTGGAGGTCGAGATTCGCGGCAAACGCCTGAAGGCACGCACGGTCAAGCTGCCTTTCGTGCGCAACGGCAAACCGCTCGTTTAAACCCCGCCCCGCTGCCGGCGGGGCTCCCGAACACGATTCATCCCTCTTTCAATTGGAGCGCACCATGAGCAACATTCCCGCCGATCTGAAGTACACCCAGTCCCACGAATGGATCCGCGTCGAGGCAGACGGCACCCTGACGATCGGCGTCACCGACCACGCCCAGGAGGCCCTCGGCGACGTGGTCTTCCTGGAACTGCCCGAGGCTGGCCGCGAGGTCGCTGCGGGCGACGCCTGCGCCGTGATCGAATCGGTCAAGGCCGCATCGGACATCTACGCCCCGGTTGCCGGCGAGATCGTCGCCAACAACCAGGATGCGGTCGATGCGCCCGAGAGCGTCAATGCCGACGCCTACGCAACCTGGCTGTTCAAAATCAAGCCCGCGAATGCCGGCGATGTTGCTGCCCTGATGGACGCCGCTGCATACGCGGCTGAGATCGCCGAAGCCTGAGAGCCAAAGCACGAGTACTCCGGAACGACCATGACTGCTTCCCTGCTATCTGCTCCGCTTTCCCGGCTGGAGCAGCGCGATGCCTTCGTCCATCGCCACCTCGGCCCGAACGCGAACGAGATTGCGCACATGTGCGCCACGCTCGGCCTGCCCGACATCGACGCGCTGATAGACCAGACCGTGCCCGCCGGCATTCGGCTCGATGCCCCACTGCCGCTGGCCGACGCCTCGCCCGAACATGAAGCGCTGGCGCGACTGAAAGCCATCGCCGGCCGTAACGTCATCAAGAAGTCCATGATCGGCATGGGCTACTACGGCACCCACACGCCTGCGGTAATCCTGCGCAACGTGATGGAGAACCCGGGCTGGTACACCGCCTACACGCCTTACCAGGCGGAAATCGCACAGGGCCGCCTCGAAGCCCTGCTCAATTACCAGCAGATGGTGATCGACCTCACCGGGCTCGAGCTTGCCAACGCCTCGCTGCTCGACGAAGCAACGGCCGCGGCCGAGGCGATGACGATGGCGCACCGGGTCTCGAAATCCAAGTCGAACGTGTTCTTCATCGATGAAGCCTGCTTCCCGCAGACGATCGACGTCGTCCGCACCCGTGCCCACTACTTCGGCTACGAGCTGGTGTTCGGCAAGGCGGACGAAGCTGCGGCACACGACGCGTTTGGCGCGCTGCTCCAGTATCCAAACGTACGCGGCGCGGTGAGCGACCTGAGCGCCACCATCGCCGCACTCAAGGACAAGGGCACGGTCGTCGCTGTCGCCTCCGACCTGATGGCGCTGGTGCTGTTGAAGAGCCCGGGCGCCATGGGTGCGGACATTGCGCTCGGCTCAGCCCAGCGCTTCGGCGTACCGATGGGGTTCGGCGGTCCGCATGCGGCCTTCTTCGCCACTCGCGAAGCCTTCGTGCGCTCGATGCCCGGCCGGATCATCGGCGTATCCAAGGATGCCCGCGGCAAGACCGCGCTGCGCATGACCCTGCAAACGCGTGAGCAGCATATCCGTCGCGAGAAGGCGAACTCGAACATCTGCACCTCGCAGGTGCTGCTGGCCAACATGGCCGGCTTCTACGCCGTCTATCACGGCCCCGAAGGGCTGCGCACGATCGCCGCGCGCATCCATCGCCTGGCGGCCCTGCTCGCCGCAGGTCTGCGGGACGGCGGTTTCGACATCGGTCAGGCCGCCTTCTTCGACACGGTCGAAGTCGACGTCGGCGCACGCGCCGCGGCCATCCTCGAAGCCGCCGAAGCGGCTGGCTTCAATCTGCGCAGCGTGTCCGGTACCCACCTGGGCTTGTCGGTCGACGAGACCACGACGCGCGAGGACATCGCTGCCGTGCTGGGCTGCTTCGGTGTTGCCACCGACCTCGACGCGCTGGACGCCCACGTCGCCGAAGCGGGGGGCGCCCTGCCTGCCGAGTTGCTGCGCAGTGACTCCATCCTGTCGCACCCAGTGTTCAACGCACACCACACCGAGCACGAGATGCTGCGCTACCTGAAGAAGCTGCAGAATCGCGACCTCGCGCTCGACCATTCGATGATCTCGCTCGGCTCGTGCACGATGAAGCTGAACGCGACCAGCGAGATGATTCCGGTCACCTGGCCGGACTTCGCCAACCTGCACCCGTTCGCACCGCGCGAGCAGGCGGCAGGCTACCTCGAGATGATCGAGGGCCTGGCCGACTACCTGCGCGCCGTCACCGGCTTCCCGGCGATCTGCATGCAGCCCAACTCGGGCGCGCAGGGCGAATACGCCGGCCTGGTCGCGATCGCCCGCTACCACGCCAGCCGTGGCGAGGCGCACCGCAATGTCTGCCTGATCCCGAAGTCGGCGCACGGCACCAACCCGGCGACCGCGCAGATGTGCGGCATGCAGGTGGTCGTGGTCGATTGCGACGACAACGGCAACGTCGACGTCGATGACCTCAAGGCCAAGGCCGGAAAGCACGCGGGCCAGCTCGCGGCGCTGATGATTACCTACCCGTCGACGCATGGCGTGTTCGAGGAGTCGATCCGCGAGATCTGCGCGATCGTGCATCAGCACGGCGGCCAGGTGTACATGGACGGTGCCAACCTCAACGCCCAGGTCGGCCTGACCTCGCCGGCGACGATCGGCGCCGACGTGTCGCACATGAACCTGCACAAGACCTTCTGCATTCCGCATGGCGGCGGCGGCCCGGGCATGGGGCCGATCGGCCTGGCGGCGCACCTCGCGCCCTTCATGGCCGACCACGTCGTGCAGCCCACCGGCGGTGCCGACCGGCCCAACCTCGGCCAGGGGGCCGTCTCGGCCGCGCCCTTCGGCTCGGCCAGCATCCTCCCGATCTCGTGGATGTACATCACGATGATGGGCGGCGAAGGGCTCAAGCAGGCGACCCAGGTGGCGATCCTCAACGCCAACTACCTTGCCGCACGCCTCAAGGACCACTACCCGGTGCTCTACACCGGCAGCCAGGGCCGCGTCGCGCACGAGTGCATCCTCGACATCCGCCCGATCAAGGCGGCGACCGGCATCTCCGAGGTCGACATTGCCAAGCGCCTGATGGACTACGGGTTCCACGCACCGACGATGTCCTTCCCTGTACCGGGCACCATCATGGTGGAGCCGACCGAGTCGGAAGACCTTGGCGAGCTGGAGCGCTTCGCGGCGGCGATGATCGCGATCCGCGACGAGATCCACCAGATCGAGGCCGGCACCTGGCCCGCGGAGGACAACCCGCTGAAGAACGCCCCGCACACACAGGCCGACTTCATCGGCGAGTGGTCCCGCCCATACTCGCGCGAACAGGCGGTGTTCCCGCTGCCCTGGGTGGCGGATAACAAGTTCTGGCCCAGCGTGAATCGCATCGACGACGTTTACGGCGACCGCAACCTGTTCTGCGCCTGCGTGCCAATGAGCGACTACGAAGCCTGAGTCCGGTAGAATCCCGGCGCTTCTCCGAAGAAGCCACGCTCGATACGGCGTGGCTTCTTTTTTGACTTTCGCCAAGCGCTGGCGGCGACTCCGACCGTCGAGCCATCTCCCCTTCCGTCACAGAAAATCAGCCCGAATGTCGAACCCCAACGCAAACAACAAGACACTCTGGTCGAGTCTTCTGCTCACTCATCTCGCTCTGCTCGCCGGCCTGCTGGCCTGGGTTGCATGGCAGACGCAACCGGTCGAAATGCACGACCTGCACCTGAGCGATGGCGAGAAGCTGAAATGCGTTTCCTATGCGCCCTATCATCGTCCGGGGCAGACACCGTTCGAAGAGAGCCTGCGCATCCCCCATGAGCAGATCGCCGCGGACCTCGCCGCCTTGGCGAAGATCACCGACTGCGTCCGTCTGTATTCCGTGGATCAGGGTCTGGAGCAAGTCCCTGCGGTTGCGCGGGAGGTCGGTATCAAAGTCCTGCTCGGCGCGTGGATCGGCCACGACCGGGAGAAGAATGCGCTGGAGTTGGACCGCGCCATCGCGCTGGCCAACGCCAACGCCGACGTCGTCAGCGCACTGATCGTCGGCAACGAGGTCCTGCTGCGTCGCGAGCGCACCGAAGACGAGATGCGCGCCCTGATCCGCAACGCGAAATCGCGCGCCACGGTTCCGGTGACCTACGCCGACGTATGGGAATTCTGGACGCGGCACGACAGCCTCGCACACGAGGTCGACTTCGTGACGATACACATCCTGCCGTTCTGGGAGGACGAACCGGTCGACATCGAGCACGCGCTGGAACATGTCGCCGCTACCCGCACCCAGGTGGGCGAGCACTTCGCTGGCAAGCACATCCTGATCGGCGAGACGGGCTGGCCTAGCCAGGGGCGACAGCGCGAGGAGTCACGCCCCTCGCAGGTCAACCAGGCGCGCTACGTGCGGGAGTTCGTGCATCAGGCGCATGAGCGCGGTTGGGACTACAACCTGATCGAAGCCATCGACCAGCCCTGGAAGCGCAAGCTCGAAGGCACGGTGGGCGGCTTCTGGGGCATGCTGGATGCGCACACGCTCGCGCCCAAGTTCCCGCTGTCGGGACCGGTGGCCGAGCGGAATTCGCTGACCGCGCCACTGCTGGCGACCGCCGCGGGTGCACTCGCCGGCCTGCTGCTGGCCCTGGGCAGCAAGGGCGGCGGTGCGCTGCGCACTAGCGCGCTGGTGATCCTTGGCGCCACCAGCGGCCTCATTGCCCTGCTCCATGCCGAGCACGCACAGGTCGCCTACCGCAATGCGCTTGAATGGACTCTCCTAAGTGCCGTCGCCGCGATTGCCGTGCTGCTGGCGGCGACGTTCGCGCTCTGGCGCGGTACGCCAATCCCCGCGGCCGCGCACGCCTGGCATACGATCCGCGGCAGACAGGCCGGCTTCGGCATCGCCCATGTCCTCGGCCTGCTGCGCGGCGTACTGCTGTTCTCAGCGGCCGTCGCCGCCCTGCTACTGTTCGTCGATTCGCGCTACCGCGACTTCCCGACCCTGCTCTACCTGGCGCCCGCGGCGCTGCTCGGGGTGATTGGCTGGTTTCAGCCGGCCCACGCCCGGGCTGAACGCATCTTCGCCGTCGTCATCGCCCTTTCGGTTGTCGGACGCTGGCTACCCGAGCCGGCGAACCCCCAGGCCATCGGCTGGTTGCTGACCGGCCTGGCGCTCGCCCTGCCCGTCGTGTTGGTGCGGTCGCGCCAGCACGAGCAGTGACAGCAGGGCGCCTACTGCGGCCGGATCGTAACTGTAGAACACCAGCCCCGCCAGGCCGCTCAGCCATCCGGCCCATGCGAAGCGGCGACACCCGAGCGCAAAGGCCAGCGCCCCGCAGGCCAGGCTGAACCAGCCGATGCGCTGGTGCAGGAAGCTCTGCACCAGCGCCGTCTTGAACGTGCACAAAGCCCCTTGCGCCTCCACCAGACTGCAGTCGCGCGGCAATACGCCATTCTCCAGCAGACCGTGGCGTACGCCCAGCGCGAAACCCAGGACCAGCAGTGCCCAGACGACGATTGCTGCGATACCGTGTTTGCCCAAACTATTTGGCCTCATTCCGCGTTTCCCTTGTAAATCAGCACTTCGGCCCGCGCTTCAAGCGATGTTGCAAATTGGCACTGAATGTGGCTCGTAAGCAGCTGAAATCGTGCATAAAATGCCGTCGCTCGATACCGACGGCGAAAGGCGCGATTGTGTCACATGGATTTCACCCGCGGTATTTGCGCGCTGCAGTAGTCGGTTCTCGCCGATTGTTCCATGATTTAAATGGTGGAACTTCCATCCACCGAGTTCTTCCCTCTTGCTCCGCCCTTCAGGACCCGACATGAAACACGCCGCCTCGATCCTCTACCGTGTCGCGATTGCGCTCGCCATCGCTGCGGGGGTCGCGTTCTTCCAGTACTGGATCTGGCAGCAATTCAACCGCGGTGCCGAGCACATCGGCACCAACCAGAGCATCAAGGGCTTTGCCTACAACGGTTTTCAGCGTGATCAGAGTCCGCTGAAGGGCACCTACCCCACCACTGAACAGCTTGCCGCCGACCTTGATCTGCTTGGGCGCATGTCCGACGGACTGCGCACCTATGGCGTCACCGACCTGCCAACATTGCTCGACCTGGCCGGAGAGCGCGACATGGTCGTCACCGCCGGCGCGTGGCTGGATCCGGACCGGGAGAAGAACGAGCGCGAAATCACCGCGCTGATCGAGGCGGCACGCAAGATGCGACACGTTGAGCGCCTGATGGTGGGCAACGAGTCCATCCTGCGTGGCGACCTGAGCGCCAGCGACGTGATCGAGTATCTCGACCGCGTACGCAAGGCCGTGCGCAAGCCGGTCTCGACCGCCGAGCCGTGGCACGTCTGGCTGAAATATCCCGAGCTCGCCAAGCACGTCGACTACATTACCGTTCACCTCTTGCCCTACCACGAGGGCGTGCCGGTGGAAGCCGCGGTGGAGTACGCCTTCCAGCGCTACGACGAGCTGGTAAAGACCTTCCCGCGCAAGAAAATCGTGGTGGGCGAAATCGGCTGGCCGAGCAAGGGTCCGACTCTGGGCGCTGCCGTGCCTTCGCTCGACAACGAGGCGCGTTTCATCCGCGACTTCCTCGCTCATCCGCGCACTGCGCGCATCGACTATTTCCTGATGGAGGCCATCGACCAACCGTGGAAGGTGGATGTCGAGGGCTGGGCCGGTCCCTACTGGGGCATGTTCAACGCCGACCGCGAGCAGAAGTTCCCGCTCGAAGGCATCATCGAGCGCGATCCGCACTGGGCCAAGAAAGCCGCCAACGCCGCCGCGCTCGCCTTCCTGCCTATGCTGCTGATCGCCTTCTTCCTGTCGGACTGGAACGTCTTCGGTCGCGTCTTCCTCGCCGGCCTGATCCAGGCCTGCGTATCAACCCTGATCGTCGGCCTCAACGTGCCGGTCGAGTACTACCTCACCCAGCGCGACCTCATCGGCCTCGGACTGCTGATCGGCGCCACGGTGCTCACCGCCGCAGTGCTGCTGTCGCACGGCTTCGAGTTCGGCGAGATGCTGTTCAAGAAGAAGTGGCAACGCCGCTTCATGCCGCTGCCGCCGCATGATCCGGACATGCAGCCTTTCGTTTCGGTGCATCTGGCCTGCTACAACGAGCCGCCCGAGATGGTGATCGCCACCATCGACAGCCTGGCGAAGATGAACTACCAGAACTTCGAAGTGCTGGTACTGGACAACAACACCCGCGATGAAGCGCTGTGGAAGCCGCTGGAGAAGCGTTGCGCCGAACTCGGCCCGCGTTTCCGCTTCTTCCATCTCGCCAACTGGCCGGGATTCAAGGCCGGCGCGCTGAATTACGGCCTCAAGGTCACCGATCCGCGCGCCGAAGTCGTCGGCGTGGTCGATGCGGATTACGTCGTCGATCCGGACTGGCTCGCCAGCCTGATCCCTCACTTCGACAAGCCCGACGTCGCCGTAGTGCAGGCGCCGCAGGCGCATCGCGACTGGGAAGGCCAGCCCTTCAAGCGCATGTGCAACTGGGAGTTCGACGGTTTCTTCCGCATCGGCATGCACCATCGCAACGAGCGCAACGCGCTGATCCAGCACGGCACCATGACGCTGGTGCGTCGCATCGCGCTGGAAGAAGTCGGCGGCTGGTCGGAATGGTGCATCTGCGAGGACACCGAGCTCGGTTTGCGCCTGATCGAGAAGGGTTACGACACCCGCTACGTCGACCACATCCTCGGCCGCGGCCTCACGCCGTCGGGCTTCGCCGCGATCAAGAGCCAGCGCTTCCGCTGGGCCTTCGGCGCGATGCAAATCCTCAAGGCGCACCTGCCGCAGATGATCGGCCGCAGCAACCTCAACCTCGCGCAGCGCTATCACTTCCTCACCGGCTGGTTCGCCTGGCTGGGCGATGCGCTGCAACTGGTGTTCGCCTTCGGCAGTCTGATCTGGACGCTGGGCATCCTGCTGTTCCCGAAGGCCTTCGGCCTGCCCGTGATCGCACTGGCCTTGCCCATCCTTGGCTTCATGGCCTTCAAGGCCGCGCTCGGCCCCATCCTTTACCGTCGCACCATGGACTGCCCGTGGAAGGACATCCTCGGCGCATCGATCCTGTCGGTCGGCCTGGCGCACGCGATCGCGCGCGGCGTGTTCGCCGGCCTGGTCAAGAAGAAGGGGGTGTTCGTCGTGACCCCCAAGGGCTGGCGTGGCGGCGGTGCGCTCGCATTCTTCAACCCGATCCGCGAGGAGATCGGCATGCTGTTCGCCCTGCTCCTTGGTGCGGCCACGCTGGTTGCCCAACGCGGTGCCGACAACCTCGAGACCCAGCTCTGGGTCGGTATCCTGTGCCTGCAGTGCATCCCTTACGTTGCGGCCATCCTGTGCCAGGTTGCGGCCTACATGCCTGAGCGCCCCGTGCCGGGCGAACACGGCGGGGCGGTCCCCAGCAACGCCTGAGCATTCACATCCGCGTCGCAAACGTTGAAGGGGGCGGTCGCATGACCGCCCCCTTCACGCATTCGGGCCCTTAGCCGCCGGCCAATCCCGCTTCGCTTCAATGCAGCATCAGGGCAAGGGCTGCGGCAAGGACCAGTACCGGATACACCAGCACCGTGACCCACAGCCCACAGCGGATCATCTCGCGTTGCGGCACCTTGCCGGTCCCGAAAACGATGGCGTTGGGCGGCGTCGCCACTGGCAGCATGAAGGCGCAGGACGTACCGACCGCGACGAGGACGGCGAGCGGAACGCTATCGATATGCGGCGCGAGCCCGAGGAAAAGCGGGATCAGCAATGCGGCGCTTGCGGTGTTGCTGGTGACTTCGGTCAGCAGCAGGGCAAACAGCACCATCAAGGCCAAGCAGGCCAGCACCGGCAAGGCGAGCAGCGGGTCGCCCAGTTGCGCCGCCAGCCACGTCGCTGCACCGCTCTCGGCCAGCACCTTGCTGAGCGCCAGCCCGCCACCGAACAGCAGCAGCACGCCCCACTCCGTACCGCGCTCGATGTCGGCCCAGTTCGCAAGCCCGAGAGCGTGCAGCAACAGCAGGGCAAGCACCGCGACAGCGGCGTCGTAACCCCGCACGACACCGAGCGCGGCGCCCAGGGGGGCGCCGAATACCCACAGCAGAACGACCAGCCCGAACAGCGCCATCATCCACTTCTGTCCGCGCGTCCATGCGCGCGCGACCTCGGTCTGGGGTACGAAGAAGTCCAGGCGCGGCTTCAGGGCCCGGCGCAACGCGATCTCCATCAGGGGCATCAGCACCAGCACCAGCGGAATGCCCCACACCAGCCAGCCTGCGAAGCTGATACCCACATTGCTCGCCGCGATCGCATTGGGCGGGCTGCCAACGAGGGTGCCAATGCCGCCCACGTTGGCCGAGAACGCCACGCCGAGCAGGACGTAGGTATAGGTCGCCCGGTCGCGCTCTGGTGACACCGCAGTCAGCAGGCCGAGCGCGAGCGGTAGCATCATGGCCGCGGTCGCGGTGTTGCTGATCCACATCGACAGGAAAGCTGTGAGCCAGAACAGCCAGCGCACCGCGCGCCCGAAGTCGCTGCCGGCGCGGCTCAGGACCTCCGCCGCCATCCAGCGATCGAGCCCCTGCCGCTGCAGACCTGCCGCCAGCGCGAAACCGCCGATGAAGAGGAAGATCACCGGATCGGCGAACTGCAGCAGGGCCTCGTCGAAAGCCATCGCGCCGCTCAGCCCCGCCAGCAGCGGCACCAGCAGCGCAGTCACACTCACATGCAGCGCTTCGGAGACCCACAGCCAGGCAATCGTCGCCAACAGGGCGAGCCCCGCGGCCGTTCGCCCAAGTTCCTCGGCCAGCATGAACTCGATGCCGAAGAACAGCAGTCCGGCGATCAGGAGGTTTACGTTACGACGCATAACGCACCACCTCATGAGTTGCCGCAAGGCCCCCTTCACCGCCGCCCGCGCGTCGGAGGCTCAAGCGGGTGAGGCGAAATTTCGATGCGATCATTGTCAGGCGGCCCACGGCGACAGGCGCCGCGGCACCCGCAACAGTGGCAGCGCCCCGTAGTCGGGCAGTCCATCGCGCGTGGCCTGCGCCACCTCCCCGCCGATCAGCGGCCGGATGTAGTCGCAGGCTGCGTGGGTAACGTGCAGCCCGTCGGCACGCAGGAACGCCGGAGGTAGCTTGCGCTCCAGATTCGCAATACGTCCCGCGTCCTCCGTGGTGACGTCCCAGCGGTAGGGCGCGTCACCAAGGCGCCGGATGGCCGGGAATACGCCGTCGTGTCCATCCAGTGCGAGTTCCACCGCCGCCCGGCCGACAGCCACCGCCTGCGCGTGATCGACCGCCGACAGCCAGTGCCCCGCCGAACGCTGCAGGTAATCGGGGATCGCCCAGTGATGCTTGTAGCCCAGTCGTTCATGGATCATGCGTGCGATCGCGGAACCCGCACCGCCCAGTTGCACGTAGCCACGCGGGTCGCGGGATTTCTCCATGATCAGGCTGCCATCCGGACGGCGGATGCCCTCGGCAACCGTGATCGCGCAATAGCCGAGACGCTCGGTGACACGCTGGACTTCGGCAAGAAAGGCCTCTTCGTCGAAGGTCGCCTCGGGAACGAGCACGATGTGCGGCGCGGCATCGGGGTCGCCGTTCGCGGCCAGCGCCGTAGCAGCCGCCAGCCAGCCCGTGTTGCGCCCCATCACCTCCATCACGAACACGCTGCCCCGACTGCCGACCATCGACGCGATGTCGAGCCCGGCTTCGAGCATCGAGGTCGCCAGGTACTTCGCCGCCGAACCGAATCCGGGGCAGCAGTCGGTGCCGACGATGTCGTTGTCCACGGTCTTCGGCACGCCGACGCATATCAGCGGATAGGCGCGCTCGCGTGCGGCATCGCGCAGGCGGGCGACTGCATCCATCGAGCCATTGCCGCCGTTGTAGACGAAGTAACCAATGTCGTGCGCCGCGAACACCTCGAACAGTCGGTCCGTGACCCGGTGCCCGTCATCGCTCGGCACGTCGAAGCGACACGAGCCGAAAGCGCCGCCGGGCCGCAGCGTCAACCGGGCAAGTGCGTCTTGGTCGAAGGCTTCGGTGTCGTAGAGATCCTCGGCCAGCACGCCGAGAATGCCCCGGCGGGCGGCGAACACCTTGCCGATGCGCTCCGGCCGGGCCCGCGCGGCGGAAATGACCGCCGCCGCCGAAGCGTTGATGACGGCGGTGACACCGCCGGAATGGGCGTACAGGAGATTGGATCGCATCATGGTTCATCCAGCTTGCCGGCCTAGTTTGACGGCACGCTTACACCGGCGCACGGCGCGCCGCATCGCAGCAAAACAAAACGGCCGGCACCCGATCAAGGGTCCCGGCCGCGAGACGGGCTATGCCGAGCTTACTTCAGCGCTTCGAATGCGCGCGCGGTGATCTCGTCGACGGCGCCGAGGCCAGCAATCTTGCGTACCTTGGGCGCGTTGGCATCGCCGGAGGCGGCCCACTTGCTGTAGTACTCGACCAGCGGCTTGGTCTGCGCATGATAGACGTCGAGACGCTTCTTTACCGTCTCCTCCTTGTCGTCGTCGCGCTGCACCAGATCCTCGCCGGTCACGTCGTCCTTGCCCTCGACCTTCGGCGGGTTGTATTTGACGTGGTAGGTGCGGCCCGAAGCCAGGTGGGCACGGCGACCGCTCATGCGCTCGACGATCTCGGCATCGGGCACGTCGATCTCGAGCACGAAGTCGATCGGCACACCGGCGTCCTTCATCGCGTCGGCCTGCGGGATGGTGCGGGGGAAGCCGTCGAACATGTAGCCGGACTTGCAGTCATCCTGCTGCAGGCGATCCTTGACCAGGCCGATGATGATGTCGTCTGACACCAGACCACCCGCGTCCATGACCTTCTTGGCCTCGATGCCCAGCGGCGTGCCGGCCTTGACCGCAGCGCGCAGCATGTCGCCTGTGGAGATCTGCGGAATGCCGAACCTCTCCTTGATGAAGTTGGCCTGCGTACCCTTGCCCGCTCCCGGCGGCCCCAAAAGAATCAGTCGCATACACCCTCCCGATGAATGTCGGCCGTTAAATATGGCCCATTGTTAATACAGAATTTTCTGGAACTTAACCGACGCGGCGTGTGGGGTCAAACTCCTGCAACGCGGTAGACCTCCCGGACACGCTCCAGATCCTCCGGCGTGTCTACGCCGGCCGCCGGCGCGGACGCCAAGTCAAGGACCTGAATCCGATATCCATGCCACAGCGCACGCAACTGCTCGAGCGCCTCCCAATGCTCGAGCGGCGAAGGCTCCAGTTGCGCGTACCGCCGCAGGAAGGACACCCGGTAGGCGTACAGGCCAACGTGGCGGCGCATCGGCAGTCCCAGCGGAATCTCGTCGCGGCGCCCTGCCCACGCGTCCCGGGCCCAGGGAATCGGGGCGCGGGAAAAGTACAGTGCGCGCCCCGCCGCATCGCACACGACCTTGACGACATTGGGGTTGAACGCATCGTCGGCCGAGACCAAGGCATGGGCGGCCGTCGCAATGGCCGCATCGGGATCGGCGGCCAGCGCCTCGGCCACCGCCGCCACCGCGGCCGGGTCGATCAACGGCTCGTCGCCCTGCACATTGACCACGATCTCGTCGTCACCCCAACCCCGCAGGCCGGCGACTTCGGCCAGACGGTCGGTGCCGCTGGGGTGGTCAGCACGGGTCATCACGGCCTGCCCGCCCGCTGCGAGCACGGCGTCGCGCACCCCTTCGTGGTCGGTCGCAACGCAGACCTCGATCGCGCCGGCGCCGGCAACGCGCTCGAGCACGCGCACGATCATCGGCTTGCCGCAGATATCCGCCAGTGGCTTCGCCGGCAGCCGCGTCGAGGCGTAACGTGCCGGCACAACGATGCGGAACGGGCTCGTCATCGCGCTCACTTGCGCAGCGAGTCCACTTCCTCGGCGCTCATCGTGCGCGCTTCCTCGTCGAGCATCACCGGAATGCCATCACGAATCGGGAAGGCCAGGCGGTCTGCCTTGCAGACGAGCTCCTGCTTGTCCTTCAGGTAGTCCAGCGGCCCCTTGCATAGCGGGCAGACGAGGATTTCAAGCAGTCGTGCGTCCATTCTTCAGTTTCTCCAGGATGCGTTCGGCGGCACCCGAACCGATCTGCGCCTCCACCGGGAACTCCCAGCAGTCGTCAGGCGCGAAAGCCCTGCATTTTACCGCATCCTTCGAGGTCATCAGGATCGGCGCTCCATCCTCGAACGACAGATCTTCGGGCGCGAACACATGATGATCCGGGAACGGATGGCGGATCGGGTCGAGGCCGAGCGCCTCGAGCTGCTCGAAGAAGCGCTCGGGACGTCCGATGCCCGCCACGGCGTGAACCGCACGGCCGGCCAACTGCACGACTGGCACGGTGCGCGATGGGTCATCGAGCGAGCGCAGCAGCCCTCCTGCGAGTGCCATCGGATAGGACGGCACCTCCTTCAGGGCGACTGCCAGCGCGGGCGAGAGATCGCCATGCGCGATCACGAGATCAACCTCGCCCAGACGCCCCAGGGGCTCGCGCAGCGGGCCCGCCGGCAACAGCATTCCGTTGCCGAGCGTTGCCGGGTCGACCACCGCGATCTCCATCGCGCGGCCGAGGCGGTAATGCTGCATGCCATCGTCGGACACGATGACATCGCACCCCGGATGCAGGCGCAGCAGCTCACGTGCAGCCGCTGGCCGATCGCGTCCGACGACCAGCGGACACGCGCACGACGACGCCAGCAGCACCGGCTCGTCGCCGTAAACGGCCGGATCGCCATCGGCAGGCACTTGCGCCACGCCCGTCACCGTTCCGCCATGACCGCGACTGACGATGCCCGGCGAGTATCCTGCGGCACGCAGACGCGAGATAAGCCATTGCACAACCGGTGTCTTGCCGCTGCCGCCCACGGCAATATTGCCGACGACGATCACCGGCACGGGCAGCCGCTCGCCGCGCGTACGTCGCCGGCGCAAACGGGCAAGCATGCCGAACAGCAAGGAAAGTGGGGACAGCAGCCAGGCGATGGCGCCGCGCCGGCGCCAGAAAGCAGGAGCCCGGGCAGGCATGTCAGGCGATCACTGCGCCGGTGCCTGGGTTGCAAACGTGACGTGACCGAAACCCGCGCGCTGCGCGGCCTGCATCACGTCGATCACGCTTTGATGTGCAGCCTTGGCATCGGCATTGATGACGACCACCGGTTCGCTGCCGCCAGCCGGCGCCGCCTTGCCGAGCGCCGTGGCGAGCGACTCGATGCTGCGATCGGCCACCGGCTGCCGATTGACGGTCACCTCGCCGGCAGCCGTCACCGCCACGATGATCTCGTTGGGAACGGATTCCGCGCCGGCGGACTCCGCCGACGGCAGATTGATCTCCAGCCCGGAGATCTTCGAGAAGGTCGTCGTCAGCATCAGGAAGATGATGATGACGAGCACGACATCGATGAGCGGGATCAGGTTGATCTCGGGCTCGGCACTCCGGCTGCCGCGGCGGAAGTTCATGCTCGACACCCTCAGTCGCGACGCTCGCCGTGGGCAACCTCGACCAGCTTGATCGCCTGCTGCTCCATGTCGATGACGAAGTCGTCGATCAGGGCCCGGAAGTGACGCCAGAAGATCATTGACGGGATCGCGATGATGAGGCCGATGCCGGTGGTGTACAGCGCGATGGAGATGCCCTTGGCGAGTTGCGCCGGGTTCGCGCCATTGACGCCCTGGGACGCGAAGATGTCGATCATGCCGATGATGGTGCCGAACAGGCCCAGCAGCGGGCTGATCGCGGCGATCGTGCCAAGGGTGGTCATGAAGCGCTCGAGTTCGTGCGCAACCGCGCGACCGGTTTCCTCGATCGCCTCCTTCATCATTTCCCGCGGGCTGCTGACGTTGCGCAGACCGGCGGCCAGGACCCGCCCCAGCGGCGAATGCGCGCCGACGCGCTCGACCATCGCGGCCGACACCCCATGCTGACGCAGGTCGTTCAAGACGTTGTCGAGAAGACCGGACGGCACCACACGCGAACGACGCAGCGTGACGGAGCGCTCGATGATCAGCGCAAGCGCCACGACCGAAGCCAGAATCAAAGGCCAGATTGGCCAGCCCACTGCCTGGATGATCGCGAACACGCTGTCAGGTCTCCCGTATGCAAAGGCGGAACTTTAGCGCCGCAGCCCCGGGCCGACAAGGGCGAGCGACGCACCCAATGACAAAGGAGAGAATCCACCCGGCATTTTCCATGGTGCACCGCGGGAGTAAAAAGCAATCCACAAAAGCTGTGGATAACTTTGTGGGTTTTTTCTGGATGTCGCCGTGGAACCCAATGGCGGCAAGCCTCCGAACACTCCGATGCAAAATTGTGCAACAAATTACATCTATTAAAAACAATGAGTTATAAATCGCCCCCTTGAAGATCAAGGACTTGCATCGAGGGGCTTGACAGGGGGTGACGGCTGTGGATTCCGATACAATCCACGCATGTTCGACTCAGCCACTTCCCTCGATAACACGCCCTCACGTCCCACCGCGGGTGCGACTTCGCCGATCCTGAGCGTATCGACCCTCAACAGGCTCGCGCGCGAGGCGCTCGAGGCCGCCTTGCCCCTGATGTGGATCTCAGGCGAGATCTCCAACCTGACCCGTGCCGCCTCAGGCCATCTCTATTTCACCCTCAAGGACGCGAACGCGCAGGTGCGCTGCGCGATGTGGCGCAACCGCGCACAGTTGCTCGCATTCCGGCCCGAGAACGGCATGCGTGTCGAGGTGCGCGCGCTGGCGACCCTTTACGAGGCGCGCGGCGACTACCAGCTCAACGTCGAGACCATCCGGCCGGCGGGCATCGGCGACCTGGCCGAAGCCTTTCGCCGGCTGAAGGACAAGCTGGGCGCCGAGGGTCTGTTCGACCCGGCGGGACGCCTCGCGCTGCCGCGCTTCCCGCGCGGGATCGGCATCGTCACCTCGCCGGCGGCGGCCGCACTGCGCGACGTGCTCGTCACGCTGAGGCGCCGCGCGCCCCATGTTCCGGTCGTCTTGTATCCAGCGCCGGTCCAGGGCGCGGATGCAGCTGCACGGCTGGTCGACGCGCTGATGACCGCTGGGCGTCGCGCCGCCGCGGACGGCGTCGAGCTTCTTCTTCTGGTGCGCGGCGGCGGCAGCCTGGAAGACCTGTGGTCCTTCAACGACGAGGCCCTCGCGTGTGCGATCCACGCCTGTCCACTGCCCGTGGTCAGCGGCGTGGGGCACGAGACCGATTTCACCATCGCCGATTTCGTCGCCGACCTGCGCGCGCCCACACCCACCGGTGCGGCCGAGATCGCCACCACCGGCTGGCACGCTGCCGCCGGCGAGACTGCCGTGATCGCCGCCCGATTGCAGCGCAGCATCGCGCGCCGGCTGGAGAATCTCGAACAGCGGGTTGATCGCGCCTCGCTCCGTCTGGTGCATCCGCGCGAGCGCCTGCGTCGCGCTTCCGCCGAACTCACCGTGCAGGGCAGCCGACTGCAGCGGACGATGCAGCACCAGCTCGAGCGTGCGCGTTTTCACCTGGCAGCGCTCGATCTTCGCCTGGCCCGCGCACGCCCGGTGTTTTCCGCCAGGCTGGACAGGGTGGAGGCACTATCGGGACGGCTCGCGCGTGCTGCGCAGCAGCTACTGGACGCACGACTGAGCCGGCTCGAGGCGCTCGAATCGCACCTCCAGCATCTCAGCCCCGAATCGGTGCTGGCACGCGGCTACGCCATCGCCCGCGACGCCCATGGTCACGTGCTGCGTTCGGCACGACAGGTAGCCGAGAATGAGGTGGTTGACGTCCAGCTCACCGACGGCACTCTGCGAACCCGCGTAACGGGCCACGGTCTATGATGAAGGCGTGAAGTCCTGGCCCCTGCTGCCTCCTCGCCTTTCGCTGCGTCCCGGGAGCGCCTAAGATGTCGGCTTCCAGGATTGTCAGTGACGCATATTCCTGACTAGAATCGTCGGGCTTTTCCCCAAGAATCCGAGAACCTGCAATAGGAGAGACGAATGGAACACACCCTGCCCGCCCTGCCGTATGCCAAGGACGCCCTGGCCCCGCACATCTCGGCCGAGACGCTCGAGTTCCACTACGGCAAGCACCACCAGGCCTACGTGACCAACCTGAACAACCTGATCAAGGGCACCGAGTACGAGAACCTCGACCTCGAAGCCATCATCAAGAAGGCGCCGGCCGGCGGCATCTACAACAACTCCGCCCAGGTCTGGAACCACACCTTCTTCTGGAACAGCATGAAGCCGAACGGCGGCGGCGAGCCGACGGGCGCGCTGGCTGACGCCATCAAGGCCAAGTGGGGTTCGTTCGAGGACTTCAAGAAGGCCTTCCAGACCTCGGCCGTGGGCAACTTCGGCTCGGGCTGGACCTGGCTGGTGAAGAAGGCCGACGGCTCGGTCGACATCGTCAACATGGGCGCCGCCGGCACCCCGCTGACCACGGGCGACACCGCGCTGCTCTGTATCGACGTATGGGAGCACGCCTACTACATCGACTACCGCAACCGTCGTCCGGACTTCGTCGCCACCTTCCTCGACAAGCTGGCCAACTGGGATTTCGCGGCGCAGAACTTCGCCTGATCCCTGCCGGCCCGGTCCTGCAGACCGAGCCTTCGCAGCTGCGAAAGCGACCCTCGGAGGTCGCTTTCGCACTTTTTGGCCCTGCGCCCTTCGACACGCCCCTCCAGCCAGCCCCCATGCTCGACATCCTCTACCGTGACGAATGGCTGGTCGCCATCCACAAACCGTCCGGCTTGCTGGTGCATCGCAGCCCGATCGCGGCTAGGGAGGAACGCTTCGCGGTGCAACTGCTGCGGGACCAGATCGGACGCAGGGTATTCCCCGCGCACAGGCTCGACCGCGGCACCTCGGGATTGCTGCTGTTCGCGCTCGACGCCGGGATGGCGGCGGCACTGGGCGCACAGTTCGAAGCGCGCACGGTGCAGAAGCGCTATCTCGCCGTCGTGCGCGGCCACCCCGCCGAAGCCGGCGTCATCGACCATCCGCTCGTCCGCAAACTCGACGCGATCGAGCGCCGGCACGGCCGAGGCGCCGGTTCGCGCGACGCCCTGCCCGAGGACGAGGACATCGATCCGGGGGACGAGCCGCAGAAGGCGGATGGCGCCACTGCCGCCCAGCCCGCGCTAACGCATTTCCGGCGACTTGCCACCGCCGAACTGCCCCACGCGGTCGACCGCTACCCGACCAGCCGTTACGCCCTGGTCGAACTCACGCCGGAAACCGGCCGGCGCCATCAGTTGCGCCGCCACCTCAAGCACCTTTCGCACCCGATCATCGGCGACGCGACCTACGGCAAGGGCCGTCACAACCGGCTGTTCCAGACTCTGTTCGGCTGCCAGCGCATGCTGCTCGCCTGCACCGCCCTGAGCGTCGCACACCCGGCGACGGGCACCCCGCTGCATTTCACGGCGCCATTGGCGGACGATTTCCGTGCCGTACTCCGGCACCTGGGTTGGGACGACGTCGTTCCGGACTGAGCCCATCACCAGTCCCCGGCTGCGGCGTTTTCAGGGCACAATCAATGTCAGGCCTGCAATCGGCACCGCGCCCGATGCCGCAATACCGTCCCACCCCGACCAACCAGGTACATCGATGAACCCGCTGCTTCAGGTACGCCAGCACGGCCAGCAGATCTGGCTCGACAACCTCTCCCGCACCCTGCTCAACGACGGCCACCTTGCGCGCTTCGTCGCCGAGGACGGCATTGCCGGCGTGACGACCAACCCGGCGATTTTCCATAAGGCGATCGCGGGCGGACGCTACTACGAAGACGATCTGTCGGCCCTCAAGCGGCAGGCACTGAGCGCCGAAGCACGCTACGAAGCCCTCGTGATTCCGGACGTCCAACGCGCCTGCGACCTGCTCGTCCCCCTGCATCGCGACAGCGGCGGCAGCGCCGGCTATGTCAGCCTGGAAGTGTCGCCCGCGCTGGCCCACGATGCCGACGGCACGGTCTCGGCCGGTCTGCGTCTCAAGGCCGCGGTGAACCGCCCCAACCTGCTGATCAAGGTTCCCGCCACCCCGGCCGGCGTCGACGCCATAGAACGCCTCATCGCTGAAGGCGTCAGCGTCAACGTAACCCTGATGTTCTCGCTCGCGCACGTCGAAGCCGTGGCGAGTGCCTACCTGCGGGGCCTGTCGCGCTTGTGCGCGGCCGGTGGCGATCCGTCGCCGGTGATGTCGGTCGCCAGCCTTTTCCTGTCGCGTGTGGATACCTTGATCGACAAGCAGCTCGAAGAGCTGGGTGGTGACGCGCTCGACTTGCGTGGCAAGAGCGCGGTTGCGACGGCCAAGCTCGCCTACCAGCGCTATCTGGCACGCTTCCACGGCGAGGAGTTCGCTGCGCTGAAGGCAAGGGGCGCCCGCCCGCAATACATGCTGTGGGCCAGTACCGGCACCAAGAACCCGGCCTACAGCGACCTCCTTTACGTCGAACCGCTGATCGGTGCGGAGACGGTCAACACGCTCCCCGACGCTACGCTCGACGCCCTGCGTGACCACGGCCGCATTGACTCGACGCTGGCCCGGGACGTGGACGGCGCCGAGGCGCAGTACGCCGCGCTCGAGCGCCTCGGCATCGATCTCGGCGCTGCAGGTGAACGACTGCAGCAGGAAGGCCTCGCGCAGTTCGAACAGGCCTTCGCCGCACTGCTCGAACTCACGGCCTGAACCCGGGCTGCACGCCATGCAAAAGGGCCGCCCTCAGGCGGCCCTTTTGCATCCGGCGGATGCCGGGGACTCAGGCTGCGGTGAGTTGCGGCACCTTGCGCATCAGGGCCGAACGCCCCACGCCGCGCTGCTCGCCAGCAGCGGTCAGCAGTTCCTTCATGTCGAGGATCAGGACGATCTGGCCGTTCGACAGCGTCGTCACCCCGGCGACGCCCTTCGGGCGGAAGTCGTCGAGCGACTTGATCACGGCGTCCTCGCGCCCCGCGAAGCTGTCGATCGCCAGGATGAACGACAGCTCGGCCGCCTGCATCAGCACACCGTACTGCGGCACCCGCTCCTGCGGCCAGCCGATCAGCGAAGCGAGCGGCAGGATCTGCAGCACTTCACCACGCACGACCATGGTCGCCTTCGCGCCCACGTCCTGGATGTTCGCCGGATCGATCGGCAGGATCTCGCGCACCATCGACAGCGGCACGGCGAACGGCTGATCGCCCAGGCGGACCAGCAGCACCGGCAGGATCGCCAGCGTCAGCGGCAGGTTGATGATGAAGGTCGTGCCCTTGCCCAGTTGCGAACGGATCTCGATCGAGCCGTTGAGCTTCTGGATGTTGGTGCGAACAACGTCCATGCCCACGCCACGGCCGGAAACGTCGGACACCTGTTCGGCGGTCGAGAAACCGGGCAGGAAGACCAGGTTGTAGCTCTGGCGCTCGTCCATCGTGCTCGCTTCCTCATCGGTGATGAGGCCCTTCGCAAGCGCCTTGGCACGCAGGCGTTCGGCATCCATGCCACGCCCATCGTCGGCCACGAGGATGACGATGTGGTCGCCCTCCTGACGCGCCTCGAGGCGGACATTGGATTTCTCCGGCTTGCCCGCCGCGATACGGCCGGCACGGTCCTCGACACCGTGATCCACGGCGTTGCGGATCAGGTGGATGATGGGATCGGCGAGATCCTCGATCATCGTCTTGTCGATCTCGGTCTCCTCGCCCACCAGGACGAGTTCGACATCCTTGCCGAGGTTGCGCGCAAGATCGCGCGCGATGCGCGGGTACTTCTGGAACAGCCGGCCGACCGGTTGCATGCGGGTCTTCATCACCGCGTTCTGCAGGTCGGACACCAGCAGGTCGAGCTGGCTCACCGCCAGATCGAGCGCATGCAGGGTCTCGGTATCGTTACGGCCACTGAGGATGTCACTGCGCAACGCATTCAGGCGGTTCTTGGTCAGGCCGATCTCGCCCGACAGGTTCAGGACCTGGTCCAGGCGCGCGGTGTCAACGCGGATCGAGTTGTCGCGCTGGCGTTCCGTCTCGCGCCGGCCGGTCGGCCCGGATGTACCCGGCTTGTCGGTCGCACGACGACCGATCGCCGCCTTGATGATCGCCTCGGGTGACTCGGCAGGAGGCTGCACTGCGGGCAGGGTCTGCGCCGGCGTTGAAGCAGTGGCCTTGGCCTGCACCACGGTCTTGCCGGTCACAGCCGAGTAGAGCACGTCCCAGTCAGGTTCGCCCGGCTTCGGGATTGCCACGGGGGCGGTGTTCGCTGCCGGTGCATCGGCATGCAGCGACACGTGTTCGCCGGCCAGTGTGGCCTTGAGCGCGTCGATCAGCGCGGGATCCGCCGCGGGGGGTTGGGTCCCGTGCTCGAGGTGACCGAACATGTCACGCACGGCCGAGGTCGCCGCCAGGATGACGTCCATCGTTTCCGGCGTCACCGACAGCTCGCTGTTGCGCAGCTTGTCGAACAGGTTCTCGGTGAGATGGCACACGTTGACCAGTTCGGTCGCGTTCAGGAATCCCGCCCCGCCCTTGATCGTGTGGAAACCGCGGAAGATGTCGTTGAGCAGGCCGACGTCGTCGGGCGAGCGCTCGAGATCGACCAGCTTGTTGTCCACCCCCGACAGAAGGTCCCCGGCCTCGATCAGGAAGTCCTGAAGCAGGTCCTCCATTCCGGAAAAATCACTCATGGCTGTTTGGCTCCAATCTCTCATCAGGGGGTGTCACCGGACTTCGCCGCGAGCACCCGTCAAGGTCAGGACGTCAGGATCGCGACGCGGCTCAGAACCCGAGGCTCTCGAGCAGATCGTCCACCTGAGCCTGCGTGGTCACGACGTCGGGTCGCTTGCCGTCGATGACCGGACCATTCATCAGGCTGCTCTTGCGTTCCAGCTTCACCGTCGGCGGCGCCGTCTCGAGCAGTACCTGAAGCAACTGACTCTCCAGGGTCTGCGCGAGATCGACCACGCGCTTGATGACCTGCCCGGTCAGATCCTGGAAATCCTGCGCCATCATGATTTCCAGCAGCTGGGCATTGGTCGCGCGGCTGTTGTTATCGACCGTGCCGAGGAAATCGCGCGTCTCAACGCTGAGTTGGCGGAACTCGTCCGGCGACAGCTGCCCTGCGAACAGCTGGTCCCAGCGACCACGGAGGGCGCCGGCGCCGTTCTGCAGGCCGTCCTGCAGCGGACGGGCGATGTCGGTCGCGTTGAGCACGCGGCTGGCCGCCTGCTCAGTCATCTGGGCGATGTAGTCGAGCCGCTGGCGCGCGTCGGGCATCGCCTCGGCAAAGTCCTGCAGCGCTTCGTTGAGCCCCAGCTCGCGCAGCGCGTCATGCAATTGTCGTGTCATCTGACCAAGGCGGTTGAATACGGCCTCGCCCTCCGCAGGCGCAGCTGCGGGCGCGTCTGTCGGCGCCGAAACGGACGCGGCAGCGCCCGTTTCTTCGGCCACGGCGTCGAACAAGGCCTGCAATTCATCGTTGTCCCCCGACCCGTCGGCAGACGGCGCTGCGACGGTGGGAGCAGGTTTTGCTGCGGGCGTCGGAACGGCCGCGGGCTCGGATGCAATGCTGTCGAACAGCGCCTGCAGGTCGTCCGAGTCGCCCGATTCGTCGATTTTTGCCCTTTTGCTCATGTCAGGCTCCAGCTATGGACTCGCCGCCGCTCAGGCGGGGCGCCCCATCTTCTCGAAGATCTTCTGCAGTTTTTCCGACAACGTGGCCGCCGTGAAAGGCTTGACCACGTAGCCGCTCGCGCCCGCCTGTGCCGCAGCGATGATGTTCTCCTTCTTCGCCTCGGCGGTGATCATCAGTACCGGCAGGTGCTTCAACTGCGGCGAGCTGCGGATCGTCTGCAACAGGGTCAGGCCGTCCATGTTCGGCATGTTCCAGTCGGTGACGACGAAATCGAACTGCCCGCTGTTGAGCTTCTGCAGCGCAATCGCGCCGTCCTCGGCTTCATCCACGTTCGTGAAACCCAGCTCCTTGAGCAGGTTGCGAACGATGCGCCGCATGGTTGAGAAGTCATCGACAACGAGGAATTTCAGTTTGGGGTCGGACATTGTGTTCTCCAGATTGGGCGGTACGCACCGCTCAGGCGGCCCGTTGCGCCCTTTCGAGCATCGGCCGCAGGGTGTCGGCGAGTACGTCGGCGTCGAATTTTGCCACGTACGCATCCACACCCACACGCTTGCCCATCGCGCGGTTCGCCTCGGACGACAGCGACGAGTGCATGACGACCGGAATGTTCTCGAAACGCGGGTCGGCCTTGATGTTGCGCGTAAGCACGTAGCCGTCCATCTCCGGCATCTCCGCATCAACCATGATCAGGTCGATCTCCTCGGTGAGGTCGCGCCCGACCAGATCGCAGTGATCGGCGATGCTGATGAGCCGGGTCCAGGCTTCCATGCCGTTGACCGCGTGCTTATGGCGCACGCCGAGCTTGTCCAGCACCTCGGTAATCTTGCGCCGGGCAACGCCCGAGTCGTCGACGAAGAAGACATTGACTTCGTGACCGTTGTGCAGCGGCGCGATGTTGCCGACGACGGCATCACCGAAGGTGTTCGCCATGATCGTCTCCACGTCGAGGATGGAGACCAGGCGCCCGTCCGGCAACTCGGTGATTGCGGTGATGTAATTCTGCGTGCCGGCCGACACGTTGTCGGGCGTGCGCACCTTGTCCCAGTCTACGCGGATGATGCGATCGACTTCCTGCACGAGGAAGCCCAGCGTGCGCTTGCTGTACTCGGTCACCATCATCGAGCCACCGAGCGGCATGCCCGGCTCGGATATGCCGAGGATGCTCGACAACGACAGGACGGGGATCACGTTGCCGCGCAGTGAAATCAAGCCTTCCACGCCACGCGGCATGTTGGGCGTGCGCGTGATGAAGGGCGTCGTGCACACTTCGCGCACCTTGAACACGTTGATGCCGAAGTTTTCCGTGGTACCGAGCGAGAACAGCAGGATCTCCATGCAGTTCGAGCCGGCAAGCATCGTGCGGCTGTCGACCGACTCGAGCAGGGCGTTGTCCTTTTCAGCTTTCAACATGGTGCATCCTCACTTCGTATCGCTGTTATGGCCGCGCTCGGCCAGCAGCCGGGCCAGGGTCTGGGCCAGGCGCTGCGGTTCGAACTTGGGCACGTATTCGTCCACACCGACCGACATCCCGAGCTGCTGGTTCGACATGCCCGACAGCGACGAGTGCATCAGGACCGGAACGCCCGCGAAACGCCGGTCGGACTTGATCTGCTTGGTCAGGATGTAGCCGTCCATCTCCGGCATCTCGACGTCGGTCAGCACAAGACTGACCAGATCGGTGACCTTGCGCCCCGTGGCGTCGGCATGTGCGGCAACCTTCTTGAGCTCTTCCCACGCCTGGCGGCCGTTCACCGAGCCGACGTAGCGCACCCCCATCGCATCGAGCGTCTGGGAAATCTGGCGGCGAGCGACCGAGGAATCGTCGGCGAAGAACACCACGTGTTCATCCGCATCGGGCAGGCGTTCGATGTCCTTGAAGATGAAGTCGTCGTCGTAGTTGGTCGTCTCGGACAACACCTTCTCGACATCGAGCATCATGACGAGCTTCTTGTCGGCAAGCTCGGTCACCGCGGTGACGAGACCGCCAAGGTTGGCCGTCAGCATCTCGGGCGGCACGCGCATCTGCGACCAGTCCAGGCGCAGGATGGTGTCGACCGCCTCGACCAGGAAGCCCTGGGTGTGGCCGTTGTACTCGGTGACGATCATTATGTCGCGCGGCGTCTCGACGCCGATACCGACGTAGCGCGCCAGGTCGACCACCGGCACCAGCACCCCGCGCAGACTGACCATACCCTCGACCGAGGCCGGCATCTCGGGCGCAGCCGTGATCTTGGGCGTACGCATCACCTCGCGCACCTTGAAGACGTTGATGCCGAAGGTTTCGCGGCGGCCCGTGCGCTGGTCCACGCCGAGCGTGAAGAGCAGAATCTCGAGCTTGTTGGTGCCCGCAAGCCGGGTACGGGCATCGATATTCTTGAGCAGATCGGACATTTTTTCCCCCGCCTCCGGCGGTCATTGCGGGTCGCGAAAGCGACCTCCTGTTTCACACATAACGGCCCGCCCGAAGCGGACTTGAGCCGAAAATCAACGCAGCGGCGCCGGACGACCGAGGGGCTGTGCGCCCATGGCACCGGCACCGCTTCCGGATGTCAGGCCGCCCTGAATGCGGTCGCCGATATCCACGCTTTCATCCCCGCCACGCACGTCAACGCCCGTCGTGCTGGACGCGCCACGCAAGGCCTCTTCCGTCGTCTTGTTGAGCACGATGATGCTGATCCGACGGTTGATCGGGTCGAACGGATCGTCCCGATTGAGCGGAATCGTGTCCGCAAGGCCGACCACGCGCACCATCTTCCCGGCCTCAAGCCCGCCAGCCACCAACTCCCGGCGCGACGCGTTGGCCCGGTTGGATGACAGTTCCCAGTTCGAGAAACCACGTTCGCCCCCGGCGTACTGCGAAGAATCCGTGTGACCAGAGAGACTGATCCGATTGTCGACATCATTCAGCGCCCGACCAATCTCGCGCAGCAGATCCCGCGTGTAGGGCCGCAGCTCGGCACTCGACGAAGTGAACATCGGCCGGTTCTGCTCATCCACAAGCTGTATTCGCAATCCCTCGGTCGTGATATCCATCAGGATCTGGTTCTTGAACTGCCGCAGCGATGCGTTCGCCTCGATGATCGCCTCGAGCCGTCCCTTGAGGTCGATCAGCCTTGAGCGCTCCCGGCGCTCGGCCAGTTGCTCGGCCGCGAGCTCGGCATCGGTCTTGCGCTTGCCACCCGCGGCATCGAGGTTGATGGCGCGAGAACTCGCCACATCGCCCCGCTTGACCTGCCCCACCGAGCGCGTCAGGTCTTCACCCCCGCCCTGCAGGATGCTCGAGCTGTCGCCCGTTCCCTCGCCCCCCTGCATCGCCACCTTGAGCGGATTCTGGAAGTAATCCGAGATCCCTTCGAGGTCGCCCTGTGCAGTGGAGCCCAATAGCCACATTAGCAGGAAGAAGGCCATCATCGCCGTGACGAAGTCGGCATAGGCAATCTTCCAGGCGCCGCCATGCGCGCCGCCACCGCCCTTCTTGATGCGTTTGACGACGATGGGCTGCTGGGTGTCGTCGCTCATGACGCCTCCCACTCAAGCCTGTCACTCGACTGCCTGCGCATCATCAACCCTTGCGGCTCTTGATTTCTTCTTCGAGCTCGACGAAGCCCGGACGATCCGTCGAATACAACACCTTGCGCCCGAACTCGATCGCCACCTGCGGTGCGTAGCCATTCATGCTCGCCAGCAGCACCACCTTCATCACCTGGTAGATCTTGCCGCTCTCCTCGACCTTCTGCTCGAGCTGGCTGGCAATCGGCGCAACGAAGCCGTAGGAAACCAGAATGCCGAGGAAGGTGCCGACGAGCGCGCCGCCGATCATCTTGCCGAGTACAGCCGGCGGCTGGCCGACCGAGCCCATCACGTTCACCACGCCCATCACCGCCACGACGATACCGAAGGCCGGCAAGGCGTCCGCCACCTTGGACACGATGTGGGGTGCCTGGTGCGCTTCGACGTGGTGCGTCTCGATCTCCATGTCCATCAGGTTCTCGATCTCGAACGCATTCAGGTTGCCGCCGACCATCATGCGCAAATAGTCGGTGAGGAACTCGACCGCGTGGTGGTCGGCCGTTACGCTCGGGTACTTGCCGAATATCGGGCTGGATTCGGGGTTCTCGATGTCGCCCTCGATCGACATCAGGCCTTCCTTGCGGACCTTCGCCAGAATCTCGTAAAGCAGGGCCAGCAGGTCAACATAGAGCGCCTTGTTATAGGGCGACCCCTTCAACACGGACGGCAGCGCCCCGATCGTGGCCTTGATCGCCTTGGGCCCGTTGCCCGCGACGAAGCCGCCAATCATCAGGCCGATGATCGCCAGGTACTCCATCGGAACCCACAAGGCGGCCAGACTGCCGTGCACCGCGTAGGTCCCCAGCGAGGCGGCAAGAATGATGACGTAGCCAATGATCAGAAACACCGGTCACTCCAGGTGGAATTTTGCTGCGGCAGAGCCTAACCGCAACCGTATCGACAGTTTCGTGATTTTTAACGTCTCTGTCCCGCAAAACTTGAATCGGTCGTGATCGGCGATGCACTTCCGCAAAGAAAAGGGCCGCCCGACGAATCGGGCGGCCCTGCCTGCCTTGGAGAACCCAGCGTTGCCGGATCGACTCCGCTGATCAATCAGGCCGTCGCCGCGGCCGACTTGCGACGCGTTGCCGGACGCGCCTGCGTGGTGCGGCGCGACTTGCCCGCACGCGAAGGCATGTTGCACAACCCGCAGACGTAGTCATGCGCCGGATCGTGTGCGTGCGCCACGAAGTGACCGCCGCAGGTCTTGCACGGCGTCATCTGCAGCAGGTCGGCATCGAAGAAGCGCACCAGTGTCCAGGCCCGCGTCAGGCTCAGCACCGGCTCCATGACGTTGCTTTCGATGTGGTCCAGGTACAGGTGGTAGGCCTTGATGATGGCATCCAGCCCCGCAATGCCCGCACGCTCGCAGTAGAAGCGGTGCAGCGCCATGAACAGCGACGAATGCACGTTCGGCTGCCAGGTCATGAACCAGTCGGTCGAGAACGGCAGCATGCCCTTGGGGGGCGAAACACCGCGGACTTCCTTGTAGATCTTCAGCAGCTTTTCGCGGCTGAGACGGGTTTCCACCTCGAGCATCTGCATGCGCGCGCCGAGTTGAACCATCTCGACCGCACGACGGATGTCGTCCGCCTCCTCGATCACACTCTTGTTCTTCATCTCTTGCTCCTCAGGCCGCCCCTTGTGCCGCCTTGCCCGCCGCGAGGATCGCGGCATGCAGACCCGCACTCGCCGCGTCGCGCCCCTCGCCGGCCATCAGGCGCGCAAGCTGGGCATCGTCGAAGCGGAAACAGGGCACCAGCATCTGGCTGCTGGCCATTCTCACGAGTTTGGCTGCGGTCATCGATTCGATCACGTCAGCCAGTTCGTCACCGATACCGAGGCGAAACAATGCCGTGGCCCGATCGCTGCGCAGCATCTGTTGCGCCAGCATCAGGTAGGCAAGATTCAGCTCGCGTATCTCGGTCTGAAAGTCGGGTCGGTCCATGTTTTTCCAATCCCTTTCAGGGACGAACGGCACCGAACTTAAAGTAAATCCTCAGTATCAGCAAGTTACAAAGTCACACTCTTGCGGATCTGGCACCCTCCGAACGTTGCCCGGGCGCAACAAAGCGGCCAGCTCTCAGGCCGTGGTCTGAACGACCTGCGCGCTCATCACGCAGTTGCGGCCCCGTTCCTTGGCGAGGAAGGCGCCGCGGTCGGCGAGCTTGATCAGAGCATCGGCGCTGGCCATCGACGGCTCGCGCATGGCGACGCCGACGCTGATCGTCAGCCTCACCCGCGGGCCACCCGTCTCGATCAGCATGCCGTGCGCTGCGTCGCGCAAGCGTTCTGCGCAGCCGAGCGCCGCTGACAGATCGGTGTCCGGGCAGATCACCAGGAACTCGTCGCCACCGGTGCGGCAGATGACGTCCTGCGCCCGCAAGGCGCCACGCAGCGTCGAAGAGATCTGACGCAGGGCAATATCGCCGACGTCGTGACCATGGGCATCGTTGATCTCCTTGAAGCCATCCAGATCGACGATCATCACCGACAGCGGGCGGCTGTGACGCGCGGCGGCCGCCCACTCCATCTGGATGCGGTCGATCGCGAAGCGGCGGTTCGGAATGCCGGTCAGCGCATCCGTCATCGCGGCCTCCTGCAGGCGCCGGTTCGAGATCGACAATTCGGCAGCGAAATGACGCAGTTCCTCACGCTCGCGCTCCAGCTCACGCTGCAGCATCACCGTGCGACGCCCGGCCTTCAGACGGACCGCAAGTGCCGCCGGCCGGATCGGCCTGAGGATGAAGTCATCCGCCCCCGCCGCGGCCGCCTCCTCGAGCAATGCGTCGTCGTCCGCATCGAGCAGCACCAGGATGTGCAGCGCGCGTCCGAAGCGTGTGGTGCGCAGCGCACGCACGAGCGGCGCTCCGCAATTCTCGCCGGACCAGTCGATCAGCAACAGGCGCGGCTGCACGTCGATGGCGCTCTCGATCGCCTGCGTGCAATCCGCCTGCTCGTGAACACTGAATCCGGACTCCTCGAGCAATGCCCGCATGCGCGCGCGCTCGGAGGCATCGGCGGCGACGATGAGCACCGGCATCTCGTCGCCCTGCCCGGTCGCGCCACCCTCCTTCGACGCCGTCGCGCCATTCTCCGGACTCGCAACCGCTTTCGATTCAGACTCTTCCGCTGCACACAGGGCGCCGAAGGCCGGTGCGCGCGCCGTGCCGATCTGCAGCAGCTTGCCCCAGTCGCCCCACTCGCGCGCGATGCGTTCGCACAGCGAGACGAAATCCCCGCGCGGCAGTCCCAGCCGACCCGATAGCCGCAACATGGCCGGCATCAATCGCGCCTGCTCCAACTCCGGCGCGAGGCAAAGCTGGGCGATCGCCCGCGACAACACCAGGCACTGCACGAGACCCGCCTCGCGCGAGCCCTCGGCAAAGTCCGCCTGTTCGGGACGCTCGAAACACAGCACCGGGTTCACCAGTTGCGACGGCACGCCCCAGTCGGCCAGCATCGCCGCACCGAGCTCGCAGTGGGTCATCGCAAAGGCCGTCTGCTCGAGATCGAGCTGACGCAACTGCGGCGAGCGCGCCGCTTCCTTCAGCAGACGAGAGAAGTCTGCGGGATAGAGGGTAGCGAGCGCGAGTTCGCCGACGCGCGCGAGCAACCCGAGGCTGAAGGCCTCGTCAGCCGGAACCACGCGCACCCGCTGAACCAGCGCCTGCATCGACAGTGCCATCAGCAGCGATGACGACCAGAAACGCCCGTAGTCGAAGCCCTCGCAGGCCCCCTTGCGGTAATTCGAGAGCAGCGAAAAGCCGAGCGCCATGGTCCTGACTGCGGGCAAGCCCAGCACCATCAAGGCCTCCTGAACCGACACCACGGCACGCCGGTTCTCCGCCACGAGGCCGTTGGCGGCCTTGATGAGCCGTCCGACAAAGGCTGGATCGCTCTTGATCACCCGCGCGAGCTCCGCCATCGACACGTCGGCGGTTTGTGTCAGGCGGATGATGGCAATCGCGACCCCCCTCGGCGATGGCAGGTCGCCCACAGCCTTGAGCTGCTCGAAACGCTTCATGTCGATCGGAGGGGGCATGGACGAACCGCGATGGCCACAGGGAAAACCGCAGGAGTGCGGGCGCTCAAGACTCTAGCCGCTCCGCTGCCGGATGTCAGCGGGGAAACGACAATTTTCGGGACTTTCCGCGAATCCCGTCACGCTCGGCGCCGACCCGCCGGCGACAGGGGAAAAACACGTAGAATTCCTGCGCTCCCCAACCTCGTGGCATCCCATGAATTTCTGCTCGAACTGCGGCGCCGCCGTCGAATTCCGCATCCCGGCCGGGGACAGCCTGCCACGCCATGTTTGCCGGCAGTGCGGAACGATCCACTACCAGAATCCCAAGCTGGTCGTTGGTGCGCTGGCCGAGTGGGAAGACCGCATCTTGCTGTGTCGCCGTGCGATCGAACCACGCCTCGGCTTCTGGACGCTGCCCGCCGGTTTCATGGAGAACGAGGAAACCACGGCACAGGCGGCCGCGCGGGAAACCGCCGAAGAGGCCTGCGCGCGCATCGAGGTCGGCGAGCTGTACACCCTGATCGACGTGCCGCACATCAGCCAAGTGCACCTGATCTATCGCGCCCGCCTGCTCGATCTCGACTTTCGCCCCGGCGAGGAGTCACTCGAGGTCGCGCTGCTCCGCGAGGACGAGATTCCGTGGGACGAGATCGCGTTCCGCACCATCGCCCTGAGCCTGCGCCACTACTTCGACGATCGCCGCCGCGGCCATTGGTCCTTCCACACCGCGAGCCTGCCGCCTCCGCCGGACTGGCCCATTCGCCCCGCGGCATAAGCCTATAAGCTCATCAGGGTTGAGAACCCCCTCTCCGCGGGCGATAATCCCCGGATTCTTCCCCGCCCGGCGGATCATGAGCAGCTACATCTTCGTCGTCATCGGCGCCGTTTTGGTGAACAACGTCGTCTTCGTCCGCATCCTGGGCCTGTGCCCTTTCATGGGCGTGTCGAAGAAGCTCGAGACCGCGATCGGCATGGGTGCGGCGACCACCTTCGTGCTCACGCTCGGCGCCGGGTCGAGCTACCTGATCGACCACTACCTGCTGCAGCCCTTCGACCTGGGCTACCTGCGCACGCTGTCCTTCATCGTCGTCATCGCGGCGATCGTGCAGATGACCGAACTCGTCATCCAGAAGACCAGCCCGCTGCTGCACCAGGTGCTGGGCATCTACCTGCCGCTGATCACCACCAATTGCGCCGTGCTGGGCGTGCCGCTGCTCAACGTCGGCATGAAGCACAATCTGCTCGAATCGCTGCTGTTCGGCTTCGGCTCGTCCGTCGGTTTCACGCTCGCGCTCGTGCTGTTCGCAGGCATCCGCGAGCGCCTTGAAGGCGCCGACGTACCGGCGCCGTTCCGCGGCACGGCGATCGCCATGATCACCGCTGGCCTGATGAGCCTGGCCTTCATGGGCTTTGCCGGCCTCGACCGCTTCCACTGAGGCAGGCGCCCACGCCCCTCTCGCCACGAACGAAGAAGATCACACGCAATGCTGACCGCCCTCCTCGTCATGACCGGCATCGCCCTCGTGCTCGGCGCGGCACTGGGCTACGCCGCCATCCGCTTCAGGGTGGAGGGCGACCCGCTGGTCGAGAAGATCGACGCCATCCTGCCGCAGACGCAATGCGGGCAATGCGGCTACCCGGGGTGCAAGCCCTACGCCGAGGCCATCGCCAAGGGCGAGGCCGAGATCAATCAGTGCCCGCCGGGCGGCGAGGAAGGCATCCGCAAGCTTGCCGACCTGCTCGGGCGCGAATTCAAGCCACTGTCCGAGGAACACGGCGTCGAGAAACCCAAGTCGGTTGCCGTCATCGACGAGCAGACCTGCATCGGCTGCACGCTCTGCATCCAGGCCTGCCCGGTCGACGCCATCGTCGGCGCTGCCAAGCAGATGCACACGGTGGTCGAGCCGCTGTGCACCGGCTGCGAGTTGTGCGTCGCACCCTGCCCGGTCGATTGCATCGCCATGGTGCCGGTCGCCGACACCGTGCAGACCTGGAAATGGAAGTACCCGGTGGTCGAAATCAGGAAAGCCGCATGATCACGCGCCTGTTCAAGTTCCACGGCGGCATCAAGCCCGACGCGCACAAGCACGAATCGGCCGGCGCCCCCATCCAGCGCGCCCCGCTGCCCTCCCGTCTGATCGTGCCGTTGCGCCAGAGCACCCGCGCCACGGCGCGCTGCATCGTCGAGGTCGGGCAGCAGGTACTGAAAGGGCAGCGCATCGGTGAACCGGAAGGCTTCCTCGGCACTGCGGTGCATGCGCCCACGTCGGGCACGGTCATCGATTTCGGTCGTTACACCATGGCCCACGCGTCGGGCTTGGAGACGCGCTGCGTCGTAATCCAACCCGACGGTGAGGACCGCTGGATCGAGCACGCCCCTTTCGACGCCGAGGCCGCGGGCCGTGAAGCCACGCTCGCATGGCTGCGCGACTGCGGTCTCGTCGGCCTGGGCGGCGCCACCTTCCCCAGCCACGTCAAGCTCGGCAAGGGCAGCGGGGTCGACACCCTGATCCTGAACGGTGCCGAATGCGAGCCCTGGATCACCTGCGACGACCGCCTGATGCGCGAGCGCGCCGACGGCATCCTGGCCGGCGCCCGCATCCTGTACCGCCTCATCGGCGCGCGCGAGCTCGTCATCGGCATCGAGGACAACAAGCCCGAGGCGATCGAGGCCATGCGCGCCGCAGCCCAGCGCGCGGGCGACGCGGTGCGCATCCAGCCGGTGCCCGCGCTCTATCCCGCCGGCGGCGAGAAGCAGCTCATCCGCGTGCTCACCGGCATCGAGATCCCCTACGGCAAGCTCGGTGCCGACTACGGCGTGCAGTGCTTCAACGTGGGCACCGCGCATGCGGTGTATCGCGCCATCGCGCACGGCGAGCCGCTGGTCAGCCGCATCGTCACGCTCACCGGCAACGTCGCCCGGCCCGGCAACTGGGAAGTGCTGATCGGCACCCCGATCGACGAACTGCTGCCGCTGGCCGAACCCCGGCCCGACACCAATCGCTACCTGATGGGCGGGCCGATGATGGGCTTCGCCCTGCCGCGGCTCGACGTGCCGGTGGTCAAGGGCAGCAACTGCATCATCTCGGCCTCGCCGACCCTGCTGCCCCCGCCGCCGCCCGAGCAGCCCTGCATCCGCTGCACCGAGTGCGCCAAGGCCTGCCCGGCCGAGCTGCAGCCCTTCGAACTGTACTGGTTCAGTCGCTCCAAGAACTTCGGCAAGGCGCAGGAATACCACCTGTTCGACTGCATCGAATGCGGCTGCTGCGCCTACGTCTGTCCGTCGCACATTCCGCTCGTCGACTACTACCGCTTCGCCAAGAGCGAGATCTGGGCGCGCGAGCGTGACAAGGCGGCCGCCGACCAGGCACGCGAGCGCTTCGAGTTCCGCAACTACCGCCAGGAACGCGAGAAGGAAGAAAAGGCCGCCAAGCTCGCGGCCAAGGCCGCCGAGACCCGCGCCAAGCTCAGCAGCGAGGCAGGCGAGCCTGCAGCAGGTGCCGCTGCTGCCCCGGCAGAGACAGAAGACCCGAAGAAGGCCCTGATCGCCGCCGCGCTGGCACGCGCGCAGGCGCAGAAGGCCGAATCCCAGCCGCGCAACACCGACAACCTGAGCCCCGAGACGCAGGCCGAGATTGCTCAGATCGAGGCACGGCGCAAAGCGCAGGCCGGCGACACCCCGCCGCCGGCAGATGGCGCAGTTGCCACGGACACGCCTGCGCCCGCCGAAACCGAAGGCTCACCCCGTCCCTGACCCAATGATCCATTCTCCCTACATCCGCAAACCGGCCAGCGTCCAGCGCGTGATGGGCCTGGTCCTGCTGGCGCTGATGCCGGGCGTCGCGGCCTATGCCTACAAGGTCGGCGCCGGCATCCTCGTCAATCTCGCCATCGCCACGCTGACAGCGATCGCGGCCGAGGCACTGGTGATGAGCCTGCGCAAGCGCCCGGTGGCCATTGCCGTCACCGACCTGTCCGCCGTCGTCACCGCCTGGCTGGTGGCGCTGTGCTTCCCGCCCATCGTGCCGTGGTGGCTGCTGGTGACGGCCGTACTGGTCGCCATCGTCGTCGCCAAGCACCTGTTCGGTGGGCTGGGCCAGAACCCCTTCAACCCGGCGATGGTCGCCTACTGCTCGATGATCGTCGCCTACCCGGCGCTGATGTCGCAGTGGCCGCCGGCCGGGGGGCTGAGCTTCGAGACCCAGCTCGGACTGATTCTGGGCGGCGCTCGCGACATCGACGGCATGACCGGCGCCACCGCGCTCGATGCGCTGCGCACCGGGCTGCGCAGCGGCACCGGCGGCGTGGATGCCGTGATGCAGGGCTCGGCCTTCGGCTTCCTCGGCGGGCGCGGCTGGGAGTGGATTTCGCTCGGCTACATCGCCGGCGGCGCCCTGTTGCTGCTGACCCGCACGATCACCTGGCACATGCCGGCCGCCTTCATCGGCGCCCTGGCGCTGATCTCCGGCCTGTTCTGGCTGGTCGATCCGGGCCGCTTCGCCTCGCCGCTGTTCCACCTCGCCAGCGGCGGCGCCATGCTGGCGGCCTTTTTCATCGTCACCGACCCGGTTTCCGGCGCGACGACCCCGCGCGGCAAACTCATCTTCGCCGCTGGCGTTGCGCTGATCGCGTGGCTGATCCGGACCTTCGGCGCCTATCCGGAAGGCATCGCCTTCGGCGTGCTGCTGATGAACCTGTGCGTGCCGCTGATCGACATGAAGACGCAGCCACGCGTGTTCGGTCACCGCGGACAGGGGAATTCGCGATGAGCGCACGTTACAGCGCCACGCGCACCTCGCTGCGCACGGCCAGCATCATGCTGGTGTTCACTGCGGTGTTCACCACCTTGATGGCCTCGACCTACACCTACACCCGACCGGCCATCGAGGCGTCGATGCAGGACGCGCAGATGCGCCTGATCGACGAGGTACTGCCGCCCGGAAGCTACGACAACGCCCTGCTCGACGACATGGTGCGCGTCGGCCCCACCCCGGCGATCGGCCTCGAAGACGGCGGCCGCATCTGGCGCGCGCGCAAGGGCGGCGAGCCCGTCGCCCTGATCGTCGAGACCGCTGCCTCCGACGGCTACGCCGGCCGCATCGCGATGGTGGTGGCGATCAACACCAACGGTCTGCTGTCGGGCGTGCGCGTCACCGCGCACAAGGAGACCCCCGGCCTGGGCGACTACATCGACCCCAAGAAGGATCGGCGCAAGGACATGCCCTGGATCGGCCAGTTCGCCGTCGCCACCTGGAAGGGCGTGAATACAGCCGAATGGACGGTGCGCAAGGATGGTGGCACCTTCGGCTACCGCACCGGCGCCACCATCAGCGCGCGCGCCGTCGTGCGCGCCGTCGGCCGTGCCACGGCGTGGGCGGTCGAACATCAGGACGCCCTGTTCTCCGCCCCTGCCGGCAGCACGCTCGGAGCGCAACCATGACCCCCCAGCAGTTCCGCGACATTTCATACAACGGCCTGTGGAAGCAGAATGCCGGACTCGCACAGTTGCTCGGCCTGTGCCCCATCCTCGCGATCAGCACCAGCATGGTCAACGCGGTCAGCCTCGGGCTCGCCACCATCCTGGTGATGGCGCTCGCCAACCTGGCGGTATCGGCGCTGCGCAACTTCATTCCCTACGAGATCCGCATCCCGGTCTTCATCCTGATCATCGCCGCACTGGTCACGGTGGTCGACCTCTCCTTCAACGCCTTCCTGCACGATCTGTACCTGGTGCTGGGCATCTTCATCCCGCTGATCGTCACCAACTGCATCGTGCTGGCCCGCGTCGAGGCCTACGCGGCCAAGAACGACCCGCTCACCTCCACCGTCGACGGCATCATGATGGGCATCGGCCTGGTGTGGGTGCTGGCGCTGCTGGGCGGCATTCGCGAGTTGCTCGGTGCGGGCACGCTGTTCTCGGGCATCGAGATGATTGTCCCCGGCCTGTCGGCGTGGAACGTCTTCGGCGACGACTACCCCGGCTTCCTGATCGCCATTCTGCCGCCGGGCGCCTTCTTCGCGCTTGGCTGCCTGATCGCGGCGTTCAACGCCATCAACGCCAATCTGGCAGCCCGCGCACGTCGCCGGCCGCCCACCGCACCGGCTGCCGAGACACCGCCGGCCGAGCCCGCAGCCACGAGCTGAACCAATGGCATCGATGAAGCGCGAGGCGATCCGCGAGTTCTTCCACCGCCTGCACGACGCCAACCCGAACCCGCAGACCGAGCTCGAATACGCCTCGCCCTTCCAGCTGCTGGTCGCGGTGGTGCTGTCAGCGCAGGCCACCGACCGTAGCGTCAACCTCGCCACGCGTAAGCTGTTCGCCGACGCACCGACGCCCGAGGCCATGGTGACGCTCGGCGAGGACGGCATCGCCGAACACATCAAGACCATCGGCCTGTTCCGCAACAAGGCCAGGAACACCCTGGCGCTATCGCGCCTGCTGCTCGAACGCCACGGCGGCGAAGTACCCGCCGAGCGCGAGGCGCTTGAGGCCCTGCCCGGCGTCGGCCGCAAGACGGCCAACGTCGTCCTGAATACCGTGTTCCGCCAGCCGGTGATGGCGGTCGACACCCATATCTTCCGCCTGTCGAACCGCACCGGCCTTGCCCCCGGCAAGGACGTGGTGGAAGTCGAGAAGGCGCTGATGCGCCGCGTACCCAAGGACTACCTGCTCGACGCCCACCACTGGCTGATCCTGCACGGACGCTACGTGTGCACCGCGCGCAGCCCGAAGTGCAGCCAGTGCAGCGTGCGCGACCTGTGCCTGTTCCGCGACAAGACCGACTGACCCCATCGCCCTCCGTCCCGGAGAGCCCCACCCTGGAGCCGACATGTTCAACCCCAGCCGCGACCAGGTCCGCAGCTTCTTCATCGAGACCTGGCGCAAGCATCGTGCGCGCGAAGTGCTGACGCCGATGGAGACGATCGCCGCCGACATCATCGGCCTGCACCCCGAATACCATGCCATCGTCGAGGACCCGGACGCGATCGACCGCGACTTCACGCCCGAGGACGGCGCCATCAACCCCTTCCTGCACCTGTCGCTGCACCTTGCGATCGAGGAGCAGTTGTCGATCAACCAGCCGCCGGGCATCCGCGCCGCCTTCGACGCCGCCTGCGAACGCCGCGGCGATCGCCACGCGGCCCTGCACGATGCGCTGGAATGCCTGGGCGAAACGCTGTTCAATGCTCAACGTAGCGGCGCCCAGCCCGACGGCCTGGCCTATGTCGGCTGCCTGAAGAAGAAGGCCGGTATCGGCTGACAGCCGTGTGGCGGCGTTCAGCTTCGGTTCAGGCAGCGTTGGCGATACTGCACGCGTCCCCAACGGACCCACGACAGTCAAGGAGCCCAGCATGAACATCCGCCCCGCCCTCACCGCCACCATCGCCGGTTTTGCCTTCGCCGTACTGGCCGCCACCACGCTGCAACCCGCCGTCGCCCACGCCTCGGACGACCGGGCCCGCACAAGCGAAGTCCGCCAGTTGCGCGAAAGCGGCAAGATCCTGCCGATGGAGGACATCCTCACCCGCAGCCGTGCCGCACAGCCCGGCCAGGTCGTCGAAGTCGAACTCGACCGCGAGGACGGTCGCTACGTCTACGAGGTCAAGATCATCGACGACACCGACAAGGTGCACAAGCTCGAGATCGACGCCGCCAGCGGCGAAGTCCTGAACCGCAAGGCGAAGTGAGCCATGCGCCTGCTGGTCGTCGAGGATGACTGCCAACTGAGCGAACGCCTGCGTGCGCGACTCGAGCAGGAGGGCTACGCCGTTGATGTTGCCACCGATGGCATCAACGGCGCCCATCTCGGCGCCAGCGAACCCTACGACGCTGCAGTGCTGGACCTCGGCCTGCCGGGCAAGCCGGGCCTGGAAGTGTTGAAGGACTGGCGCCTCGCCGGCAGCCGCCTGCCAGTCCTGATCCTGACCGCGCGCGACGGCTGGGCCGAGCGCGTCGAGGGACTGCAGGCCGGTGCCGACGACTACCTCGGCAAGCCTTTCCACGTCGAGGAGTTGCTCGCGCGGCTGCAGGCCCTGCTGCGCCGCACCGCAGCCACGCCGGCCGTGGAACTGCGCGCCGGCCCGTGGCGGCTGGACGAGGCGCGCCAGTGCCTGATCGGCGCTGACGCCCGCGAGCAGACACTCACCGCCACCGAGTTCCGGCTACTGCGCTACCTGATGCGCCACCCGGGCGAAGTACTGTCGAAGACGCAGCTCTACGAACACATCTACGACTACGGCGCCGAGCACGACAGCAACGTCATCGAGGTCTATGTGCGCCGCCTGCGCAGCCTCATCGGCGCCACGCATATCGAGACCCGGCGCGGCCAGGGCTATCTTTTCCATCCATGAACTGCCCGGCTGAAACAGCATGATGTCCCTGCGCAACCACCTGTCGTTCGCCATGGCGGCGGTACTGGTCGCCGCCGGCCTGCTGCTGGCGATCGCGCTGCAGGATTTCCCCCGCCGCCTCGTCGAGGACTACGTCGTGTCGCGCCTGCAGCACGACGCCGACCTGCTCTATGTGCGGGTGCTCGACGCCAGCGACCCGGAAGCCGCCGCCCAAGGCGCGGCCGGCACGGTCTACCAGCTGCCGTTGTCCGGCCACTATTTCCTCATCCGCATCGGCGAGGGCGCCTGGCTGCGCTCACGTTCGCTGTGGGACGAGGATCTCACCGTTCCTCTGCCCGACACACGCGGCGAAGCCGTCTTCCGCCTGGACGGCCCGGCGGGGCAGACCCTGCTCGGCTACGCAAAGCGCTTTCCCTCGGCCGAGGGCGGCATTCTCGTCGTCGTTACCGAAGACGTCGCCCGCCTCGACGCGGCCATCGCCAGCTTCCGCCAGCGCATGCTCATCGGCCTAGCCGTCGCGCTGCTCCTGTTGCTGGTGCTGCAGCGGCGCCTGCTGCTGCGCGGGCTGGCGCCGCTGCAGGACGCCGTTGCCGCATGCCGCCGCATCGAGCGCGGGGAGCCCACCGCGCTCGACAGCACCGCCCCGCGCGAAGTGCAGCCCATGCTCGACGCGGTCGACCGCCTCGCCCGCCATCACGCGCAACGCCTCGGCCGCATCCGCCATGCGGTCGGCAACCTGTCGCATGCGCTCAAGACCCCCCTCGCCGTGCTGCAGCACCGCGCCGACGAACTCGCCCAGCAGGGGCGGGGCGACCAGGCGCGCGCCATCCAGGCCCAGGTCGACACCATGCGAAGCACCGTCGAGCGCGAGCTGCGCCGCGCCCGGCTCGCCGGTGGTGGGCCGACCAGCGCGGGCTTCGACGCCCGCAAACAACTCGAGGCCCTGGGCCAGGCCCTGCGCCAGCTGCATGCCGACCACGCGCTCGACATCGTCCTCGAGGCGCCCGACCGCCACTACCCGCTCGACCGTGAGGACATGCTGGAGCTGTTCGGCAACCTGCTCGACAACGCCTGCAAGTGGGCACGCTCGCGCGTGGTGCTGCACCTAACCGACGAGACAGACTCTGCCGATGCGCTGGTCTGCACGATCGACGACGACGGCCCGGGCGTGCCGCCGGACATGATCGGGCGCCTCGGTACGGCCGGTTTGCGCAGCGACGAACAGCGTCCGGGCCACGGCATCGGACTGGTCATCGTCGGCGACATCGTCGCGCAGTACGGCGGCACCGTCGACTACGCGCCCTCGCCCTCGCTCGGCGGCCTGCGCGTGTCCGTGCGCCTGCCGCTGTAGGCGCCCACCCTCCTCGTTCAGCCGCTACAATCGTTCGTTCCTGCAGGCACATGCCTGCCCCGGAGCCGCACGGCGGCGTGATCCCGCGCCCGGCGGCCAACGAACCTGGAGGTGACCATGCCCGGACTGCTGCCCGACGTCGATCCCGATGGCCTGCTCGAATACTCGGTGGTGTTCACCGACCGCTCGCTGAACCACATGTCCAAGGCCTTCCAGGGCGTGATGCGCGACATCTCCGCCACGCTGAAGAAGGTCTACAACGCGCGCTCGGTCGCCATCGTGCCGGGCGGCGGCACCTTCGGCATGGAAGCCGTTGCACGCCAGTTCGCCACCGGCAGAAAGGCGCTGGTCATCCGCAACGGCTGGTTCAGCTTCCGCTGGACGCAGATCTTCGACATGGGCGGCATCCCGTCCGAATCCGTCGTGCTCAAGGCACGCCCGGTCGAACCCGGCCCGCAGGCCGCCTTCGCGCCGGCGCCGATCGACGAGGTCGTGGCCGCGATCCGCCAGCACCGCCCGAACGTGGTGTTCGCACCGCACGTCGAGACGTCGGCCGGCATGATCCTGCCCGACGACTACCTGCGCGCGGTCGGCGACGCGGTCCATGAAGTCGGCGGCCTGTTCGTGCTCGACTGCATCGCCTCCGGCGCCATCTGGGTCGACATGCAGGCCTGCGGCGTCGATATCCTCATCAGCGCACCGCAGAAGGGCTGGACGAGCTGGCCGTGCGCGGCAATGGTGATGATGAGCGCCGCGGCGCGCGAACGCATCGACGCCACCACCAGCACCAGCTTCGCCGCCGACCTGAAGAAGTGGCTGCAGATCATGGAGGCCTACGAGGCAGGCGGCCACGCCTACCACGCTACCATGCCAACCGACGCCCTGGCGCGACTGCGCAACGTGATGAAGGAAACGGAGGCCTACGGCTTCGACAAGGTCAAGGCCGAGCAGCAGGAACTCGGTCGCCGCGTGCGCGCGCTGCTGGAGTCCCGCGGCATCCGCAGCGTCGCCGCCGAAGGTTTCAAGGCGCCGGGCGTAGTCGTCAGCTACACCGAGGACGACGGCGTCAAGACCGGTGCCAAGTTCGCCGCCGCCGGCCTGCAGACCGCCGCCGGCGTGCCGCTGCAGTGCGACGAGCCGGCTGACTTCAAGACCTTCCGCATCGGGCTCTTCGGGCTCGACAAGCTGCACGCGATCGATCGCACCGTGGCGAATCTGGAGCGCGCGCTCGACACGCTCGGCTGAGCCCGGCAGCCCGATCAGGACGAATGCACGCGGGGTGCGACACCCCCGTCGCGTTCAGCGTGCATTCAGCTACCCCCACGCATGATGGCACCACGGTCGAACCAAGACCGCGGACACATCAAAGGAGAAGTCATCATGCGTGCCACCACCCTCATCGCCACCCTCGCCCTGACGGGCGGCATCCTCGGCGCCGGCGCCGCCTTCATGCCGGCCATGGCCCAGACCTCGGGCACCACCGCGACGACCCAGGCCAACTGGCTGACGATGCAGCAGGTTCAGACCAAGCTCGAAGCGGCCGGCTACCGCGACTTCGAGAAGATCGAGCGCGAGCGTGACAAGTACGAGGTCAAGGCCATCGATCCGCAGGGACAGCGTGTCGAACTCGACATCGACCCGGTGACGGGCGACGTCCTCAAGACGGAAGTCAAGCGCAGCAAGTAAGGCCCTGACGCGGGGGTGCCGGCAATGCCGGCACCCCCCTTTCACTTCGCACCCGGGAGCCTTACCATGATCCCCGTTCTGTCCGGCTTCATTGCCATCCTCGCCCTCGCCTGGGGGCTTAACACGGCGGCCCTCGACGGCGGCCAAGCGTCCCTGCCCTGGCTGATCCGCGAACAGGGCCTGTACCTGAGCGGCCTGCTGTCCATCGGCCTGATGTCACTGGCGATGGTGCTGGCGACGCGACCGGTGATCCTCGAGCGACCGCTCGGCGGCATGGACCGCATCTTCCGCCTGCACAAGTGGGCGGGCATCCTCGCCGCGGTGTTCGCCGCGCTGCACTGGCTGATCGAGATGTCGGACGACCTCATCAAGGCCCTGTACGGCCGCAGCAGGCGCCCGGCGGAAATGGAGTTCGGCGGCCTGCTCGGCACCTTGCGCGACGCTGGCGAGGAACTGGGCGAGTTCGCGATCTATCTCGTCCTCGGCATGATCGTGCTGAGCCTGTGGAAACGCTTCCCGTACAAGTTCTGGCGCCATCTGCACCGCGCCATGCCGGCGCTCTACCTGCTGCTCGCCTTCCATGCCGCGGTGCTCGCCCCGCTCGACTACTGGTCGCAGCCGGTCGGCATGCTCCTGGCCCTGCTGCTCGCCTCCGGCACGGTCGCCGCGGTCATCGCGCTCAGCGGGCGCATCGGCCGCGACCGTCGCGTGCAGGGGGTGGTCACGGCAGTGTCCTCACCGGCACCGGATGTGACCGAGGTAGTCTGCCGCCTCGGCGGCGAATGGCGCGGCCATCGCGCCGGCCAGTTCGCCTTCGTCTCCTTCACCGGGCTCGACCGCTTCGAGGGCGCCCATCCCTTCACCATCGCCAGCGCCGACCATGGCGACCGCACACTGAGCTTCCAGATCAAGGCCCTGGGCGACCACACCCGCCAGCTCGCGGGCCGGGTCGCAGTCGGCCAGCCGGTCACGGTGGAAGGCCCCTACGGCCGCTTCGTGCTCGAACGCCGTGACCGCAAGGCCCGCCAGGTCTGGGTCGCAGGCGGCATCGGCGTAACGCCCTTCCTCGCCTGGCTGGACGAACTGCGTACGCGCCGCGAAAACGCCATGCCGGTGGAACTGCACTACAGCACGCGTGGCGCGACGCAGGATCCCTTCGTCGCCCGCCTCCGGACGCTTTGTGCGGACCTGCCGGATGTGACACTGCATGTCCATGACAGCAGCGCAGGCACGGCTATCAAACCCGACGCGTTCGCCACGGCGCAGGCGGACGGGGCACGCACCGAAGTGTGGTTCTGCGGCCCCCCGCGTCTGGGCGACCAACTGAAGGCAGCGCTGGCCCGCCTGTGGCGCCGTCGCGTGCGCTTCCATCGCGAGGCCTTCGAAATGCGCTGAAGTTGTTGCAGCAATGACAAGGCCGCCGGCGCCATCGGCGCGGGCGGCCTTGCTTCGTAGCCTTCAGCCGGTCATGCAATCACTCAGCGACCGCCTCCGCCCGGCCCCATGCCGCCCCGCTGTCCCATGCCACTACCGGGGCCCATTCCGCCTCCCGGTCCCATGCCGCCACCGCCCGGCCCCATCCCGCCGCGCATCGGTGGCTCATCCGGCAGAGTCACGCCGCGCTCGCGCGCACGCTCCACCATCTGCTTGTGATGCTCGCTGCGGATCTGTTCGCGCTCTTCCAGGGTCTTGGCCGAACGCATCTTGATGCGGTGCTCGACACGCTCTTCGGGCGTCATGATCTGGGAGCCATAGATCGGCGCGTCATCGGGAATCGGTGGCAGATCGCCCTGCTGGGCAAACGCGCTGCCTGCAAGCAGCAGCGCAGCGGCAACGCTCGTCAGAAAGCGGTGTTTCATGATCCTTACCTCCATCATCGGTTGCACATCGGGTACGGCCCGGAACACCTCGGAACCTCGACGGAACCGCACGTTCAGTTCCACTCTAGGACGCTCTCAGACGCATGTCTGTATCCTTGTGTAGCGCGTCAACGATGCGTTGTTTACGGTGCGTTCTGCCTGCGCAACTCCCACTGCCTGACCAGTGCGAACAGCACCGGAATCACCGCCAGCGTGAGCACGGTGGAGGACACCATGCCGCCCACCATCGGCGCCGCGATGCGGCTCATCACCTCGCTGCCGGTGCCGGTGCCCCACATCACCGGCAGCAGGCCGAGGATGACGGTGATCACGGTCATCATCTTCGGTCGCACGCGGCCGGCAGCGCCCTCCATCACCGCGGCATAGAGGTCGGTCACCGAGGGGATGCGGCCCTGCGCCGCGCACTCCGCACGCACGCGTGCCCAGGCCTGATCGAGGTAGATCAGCATGATTACGCCCGTCTCCGCCGCGACGCCGGCGAGCGCGATGAATCCCACCGCCACCGCCACGCTCATCTGGTAGTCCAGCCACCACATCAGCCACACGCCGCCGATCAGTGCGAAGGGCACCGACAGCATCACGATCAGCGTCTCGGCCAGGCGGCGGAAGTTCAGGTAGAGCAGCACGAAGATCAGCGCCAGCGTCAGCGGGCCGACGACCGCCAGCTTCGACTTGGCCCGCTCCATGTTCTCGAACTGCCCGCTCCAGGTGGCGTAGTAGCCGGGCGGAAAGCTGACCTGCTCCGCCACCGCCTGGCGCGCACGGGAGACGAAGGCGCCGAGATCGGCCTCGCGCGTGTCGACATACACATAGGCGGCCAGCATCGCATTCTCGGTGCGCACGGCCGGTGCGCCGCGCACGATGCGCACTTCAGCGAGCTGGCCGAGCGGCACAGGGCCGGTTGCGGTCGGCACCAGCACGCTGGCGGCAACGCGCGTCGGATCGTCGCGCAGCGCGCGCGGGTAGCGCACGCTGACGTTGTAGCGCTCGAGGCCCTCGACCGTGGTCGTCACCCGCTCGCCGCCGAGTGCTGTGGCCAGCGTCTCCTGCAGTCGGTCGATGGTCAGGCCGTAACGCGCCAGTTGGTCACGGCGCGGCTCGATATCGACGTAGTAGCCGCCCGCGACGCGCTCGGCGTAGGCGCTGCTGGTGCCGGGCACGGCGCGCACGGCGGCCTCGACCGACTTCGCCACCTGCTCGAGCGTTTCGAGGTCCTTGCCGAACACCTTCACCCCCACCGGCGTGCGGATGCCGGTCGACAGCATGTCGATGCGGGCCTTGATCGGCATGGTCCAGGAATTGGCCAGGCCGGGAAACTTCAGCGCCGCATCCATCTCGGCGATCAGCGCATCCACCGTCATGCCCGGCCGCCACTGCTCCTGCGGCTTGAGGTTGATGACGGTCTCGAACATCTCCAGCGGCGCGGGGTCGGTTGCGGTATTGGCGCGGCCGGCCTTGCCGTACACCGACTCGACCTCGGGGAAGGTCTTGATGATGCGGTTGGTGGTCGCGAGCAGGCGCCCGGCCTCGGTCACCGACATGCCCGGCAGCGCGGCGGGCATGTAGAAGATCGCCCCCTCGTTGAGGGTCGGCATGAACTCGCTGCCGAGCTGGCGCGCCGGGATCAGCGTCACCGCCATCGCCAGCAGTGCGAGCGCGAGCGTCGTCAGCTTGAAGCGCATCACCAGCGCGATCAGCGGGCGATACATCGCCACCAGCACGCGATTGATGGGGTTGCGATGCTCGGCCACGATCCGTCCGCGCACGAAGAACAGCATCAGCACGGGCACCAGCGTCACCGACAGGAAGGCCGCGCCGGCCATGGCGAAGGTCTTGGTCCAGGCCAGGGGCGAGAACAGCCGGCCCTCCTGCCCTTCGAGTGTGAACACCGGCAGGAAGGAGACGGTGATGATCAGCAACGAGAAGAACAGCGCCGGCCCCACCTCGCGGCAGGCGCCGATCAGCACCGCCGCGCGCTCGGCTGCGGTCGCGCCCTCGTGCAGGGTCTCCAGGCGCTTGTGCGCGTTCTCGATCATGACGATGGAGGCGTCCACCATCGCGCCGATGGCGATCGCGATGCCGCCCAGGCTCATGATGTTCGAGCCGATGCCCAGCGCCTGCATGCCGATGAAGGCCACGAGGATGCCGAGCGGCAGCGTCACGATGGCGACCAGTGCGCTACGCACGTGCAGCAGGAAGACCACGCACACCGCGGCGACGATCAGGCTTTCTTCCAGCAGCGTCCATTTGAGGTTGTCGATGGCGCGCTCGATCAGCGTCGAGCGGTCGTACACCGGCACGACTTCCGCACCTTCCGGCAGGCCCGGTGCCACCTCGGCGAGCTTGGCCTTGACCGCAGCGATCACGTCGAGCGCGTTCTGGCCGAAGCGCGCCATGACGATGCCGGAAGCGACCTCGCCCTCGCCGTTCAGCTCGGCCAGGCCGCGCCGCTCGGCCGGCACCCATTCGACTCGGCCGACATCGGCGATGCGCACCGGTGTACCGCCGTCCATCTTCAGCACGATGCCGGCGATGTCGTCCGCGTCGCGCAGGTAGCCACGGCCGCGGACCATGTACTCCTTCTCCGCCAGCTCGATGACGCGCCCGCCCACGTCGCGATTCGACTCGCGGATGGCGCGCGTCACGTCGTCGAGCGTGATGCCGTAGCCGGCAAGCCGGTAGGGATCGACCGTAACCTGGTATTCGCGCACGAAGCCGCCGACGCTGGCGACCTCGGACACGCCCTCGGCCTGCGTCAGCTGGTAGCGCAGATACCAGTCCTGCAGGCTGCGCGTGTCGGCCAGGGACATGTCGCGGCCGGTGACGGCGTACTGGTACACCCAGCCGACGCCTGTGGCATCCGGCCCGATCTGCGGCGCCACGCCCTGCGGCAGGCGCGCCGCCGCGGTGCTCAGGTACTCCAGCACGCGCGAGCGCGCCCAGTAGATGTCGGTGCCGTCCTCGAAGATCACATACACGTAGGACGCACCGAACATCGAGAAGCCGCGTACCACCTTCGCCCGCGGCACGGCCAGCATCGACGTGGTGAGCGGATAGGTGACCTGGTCCTCGACCACCTGCGGTGCCTGGCCGGGGTAGTCTGTGTAGACGATGACCTGCACGTCCGACAGGTCGGGCAGCGCATCGAGCGGCGTATGACGGATCGCGTACAGGCCGGCGCCGATCAGGAACAGCGTCGCCAGCAGTACCAGGAAGACGTTGCGTGCCGACCAGTCGATCAGGCGGCCGAGGGCGCCCCCCTCGCCGGCCTCCGCCGCCTGCGAGGGCGCCGCGTCGGCTCGTTCCGGATGGCCGGCCTCGCGCACCGCCTCAGTCATGACGATGCTCCGCCGCCGGGGTCGCGGCGTCGCCAGGTCCTTCGATGCGGGTCACGACGTAGTCACCGGGTCCGCGCTCCTCGAAGCGGAAGCGGATCGGCGCCCCCGGCGCGAGACCGCGCACCAGCTCCGGCGACGCCAGGCCGAAGTCCATCGTCATCTCCGGCCATTTCAGCGCCGGGATCTCGCCGTGGGTCAGGGTCACGCTACCCAGTTCGGCATCGAAGGCCTCGAAGCGGCCTTCGGCCTCATGGACCGGCGGCGGCGCAGCGGCCTCGTTCATGTTCGACAGCGCCGCCCGCAACTGGCTTTCTGAGTCGATCAGGAAGTTGGCGGACACCACCACGCGCTCGCCGGCCTGCACCCCCTCGCGCACCTCGACGAAGTCCCCGCCGCGTGCGCCGAGCCGCACCGGACGCGGCTGGAAGCGCCCCTCGTCCAGCGCCATCAGCACCACCTGGCGCTCGCCGTCATCGATGACGGCCGAGGCCGGCACGACCAGCGTCGGTGCCACGCCGCCGGTCTCCAGTTCCACCCGGGCGAACATCCCGGGGCGCAGCACGCCGTCGGGGTTGTCGAGTTCGAGCCGCAGCGGCGTGCTGCGCGTGGAGGTGTTGAGCGTCGGGTAGAGGTAATCGACCCGCGCCTCGAAGGCCCTGCCGGGGAAGGCGTCCAGCGTCACCTGTGCATGCTGGCCGGGCCGGATCTGCGAAAGATCGCGCTCATAGACGTCGGCGACGACCCACACCCGCGACAGGTCGGCGATGCGGAACAAGGCCTCTCCCGCGGCGAAGCGCGCGCCCTCGATCGCGGCCTTGTCCAGCACGATGCCGGCAACCGGCGCATGCAGGGTCTGGCGCGGTCCGGCCTGGCCCCCCACCTGGAGGTTGCGCAGGCGCGCGCGCGTCGCCTCGGCCAGGCGCGCGGCGGCCTCGCCCGCCACCGGGTCGGCGCTGCTGTCGCGCTGCAGGCGCTCGGCGATGCGCAGCTCCTCGCCGGCCGACTGCAGCTCGGGGCTGTAGGTGCTGAACAGCGGCTGGCCCTTGCGCACGACATCGCCCACGGCACGCACGTGAAGGCGTTCGATCCAGCCGTCGAAGCGCGGTGCCACCACCGCCTGCGCGCGCTCGTCGATCTCCACGCGGCCGCTGGCTCGGATCGGCACTGCCAGCGTGCGCGACTCGACCACCGCGGTCCGAACCCCCAGCGTCTGCACGCGCGCCGGGCTGACACGGACCACGCCGGCGTCGTCGGGCTGTTCGTCGGCATAGACCGGGATGTAGTCCATGCCCATCGAATCCTTCTTGGGGACGGGCGACGTATCGGGCAAGCCCATCGGGTTGCGGTAATAGAGGATCGTGCGTTCGCCCGTCGCGGATGCCGCCGCCCCCTGATCCACCGCGCCGGCCGGGGTCCCAGCCGCTGCGCCGCTGCGGGCGTCGGCCGGCACGCCGAGGCCGGTGCCGGCCCAGTATCCCCCGCCCGCCGCCAGCGCGGCGACCACCACCAGCGCACCCATGCGCGTTCCCTTGTTCACTTCGTTTCCCCAGACAGTTTCTCGATCTCGCTGAGTGCAAGACGGGTTTCGATCTCGGTCTGCAGCAGCCGCTCGCGCACGGCGATGAGCTGGCGTTCGGCCTCGAGCACGCTATCGAAGTCCGCCTGCCCGCCGACCAGTGCCGCACGCGCGGCGTCACGCGTGGCGAGTACCTGCGGCAGCAGGCTCTCGCGCAGCAGACGCAGGCCATCCCGACCGCCGCCATAGCGTGCCCAGGCCGCGCCGAGTTCGCCGACCGCGGCATCCGCGCTCGCCTCGCGACGCGCCTCGGCCGCCGTCAGCATCAGCTCCGCCTCGCGTTCGCGCGCCCGGCGGCTACCCTGCTGCAGCGGGATCATCACTTCGAACATCAGGTCCCAGGACGGGCGCCCTTCGTCCGGCCGGTTGTAGGTCAGCCCGACGCTGAAGTCCGGCGCGCGTTCGCGGTAGGTGCGCGCCCGCTCGGCGCGGGCGACATCGACGCCCCGGGCCGCACTCAGCACCTCGGGACTGCGCGCGCGGGCGCGCTCGAACAGCGCGCCCGCATCGAGCGCATCCGGCAGCGGCGCAGGGTCGGTCGGGGGCACCAGTGGCGCATCGGGTGCGCGGGCAAGCAGGCCATTCAGCATCGCCACCACGCCGCGGCGCGCCTGCTCACGCGTCAGCAGCACCAGTCGCTGTTCGCTGATTTCGCGCTGCGCGCGCAGCACGGTCTGCTGCGGCAGCAGGCCAAGGCGATAACGTGCCAGCGCCAGCGTCTCGAGCTCCTGCAGCAGAGCCAGCGCATCGCGAGCCAGGGCCAGCTCGCGATCGGCGGCGTAGTAGCGCAGCCAGGCGGCCTCGATCACTGCCGCCCGCTCGGCCCAGCCGGCATCGCGCATCGCCGCCGCACGGCGGGCCTGCGCCTCGGCCGCCTCCGCCGCCAGCTCACGCTTGCCCCAGCCGGGCAAGGGCTGCACCACACGATAGCGCGTCTCGCCGACCTGCCCCGGCAACACGGAGGCCGAACGGCCGTTCATGGTGTTGGTGAAATCCATCAGCTCCAGCTCGAAACGCGGATCGGGCAGCGCGCCGGCCGGCTCGACGCGCTCACGCGCTGCCTCAGCCTCGGCGCGATCAGCGGCATACGCCGGGCTGTGCGCCCGGGCATGCTCGATCAGGGCGCGCACATCGGCGCCGAGCGCAGTGCCTTCCGTAGCGCCCGAGTCAGCCCCGAAAGCCGTGACGGGCGCAGCAAGAGCACAGGAGAGCAGGCCGGCAAGCGCACGCATTCGAATGCTGAATGGAGGGGGCTTCATCGGCGGCATGGACAGCGATGGGCGTCTGGGGAAGGCATGCACAGCTCGAAAACGTCGGCTGCCATGCAGCGGGAACAGGTCAAGGCAGGCGCTCCAGCTCGACCACGGTGAAGGTGCTGCCGACCTTGTCGGCGATGAAGCGGATGCTGTCGCCGGTCTTGACCTGCTCGAGCATGGCAGCGTCGGCAACGGCGAACGCCATCGTCATCGGCGGCATGTCCAGGCGCGGCAGGGGCCCGTGGGCGATCGTGATCTTGCCAGCCGTCTTGTCCACCTTGCGCACCGTGCCTTCGGAATGGTCGCTGGCCGCAGGAGGCGCCGCGGCCCGACTTGCACCGTGGCTGCCGTGGTGGTCATGGCCGGACTGCGCCAGCGCGCCGGCCGGCGCCGCCAGGATGAACGTCGCAGCCAGCAGCGGGATGTGGAGTGCCTTCATCATGTCGGATCTCTCGCATTGATTGGGGTGACGACATGCTGCCCCGCCCTCGCCGTCCACACCCTGACGCCCGGATTACATCTCTGTAATGTGGCGTCCGGCCGCACGCCGAGAGGGCACAATGAGCCCGTATCTCGCGAGCCCCCTACCCTGATCGAAGCGACATGAAGATCCTGATCGTCGAAGACGAACCCAAGACCGGCGACTACCTGCGCCAGGGACTGGCCGAGGCCGGCTTCGTGGTCGACCTCGCCCGCGACGGGCTGGACGGCCTGCATCTGGCGTTGAACGGTGACTATGCGCTGGTGGTGCTGGACGTGATGCTGCCAGGGCTCGATGGCTGGGGCGTACTACAGACGCTGCGTCGCGGCGGGCGCGAGATGCCGGTGCTGTTCCTCACCGCACGCGATCAGGTCGAGGATCGGGTGCGCGGCCTGGAACTCGGGGCCGACGACTACCTCGTCAAGCCCTTCGCCTTCTCCGAACTGCTGGCGCGCGTGCGCACGCTGCTGCGCCGGGGCCGCAGCAAGGAGCCGGACGTGCTGCGCGCCGCCGACCTCGAGCTCGACCTGCTGCGCCGGCGCGTGCTGCGCGCCGGCCAGCGCATCGACCTGACCGCCAAGGAGTTCGCCCTGCTGGAACTGCTGCTGCGGCGCCAGGGCGAGGTGCTGCCGCGCTCGCTGATCGCCTCGCAGGTTTGGGACATGAACTTCGACAGCGACACCAACGTGATCGAAGTCGCCGTGCGCCGGCTGCGCGCCAAGGTCGACGACGCCTTCGAGCCCAAGCTGATCCGCACCGTGCGCGGCATGGGCTACGTGCTCGAAGTGCCGGAATGCTGAAGATGTCACCACGCCTGTCGCTCACCGCCCGCCTCGCGCTGCTGTTCGCTCTGCTAACCGCGAGCCTGCTGATCGTCGTCGGCGTCGTGCTGGGTCGCGCGGTCGAGGCACACTTCGACGAACTCGACGCGCACGAGCTGGCCGGCAAGCTGACGCTGGTCGGCAACCTGGTGCGCGAAGCCGGTTCGGATGCCGGCCAGCACCTCGATGCGGCTTTCGCCGGCCAGGACACGGTCGGCCTGCTGCTGCGCGCTGCAGACGGGACGGTGCTGCACGCGATCCAGCCCGGCGCGTTCAAGCCCGCCCATCTCGCGGGTGCGGCGCTGATGCAGGGCGGCGAAGGCTGGGAATCGGGACCGCGCCAGTTCATCGGCCGCGAGATCGCGCTGGACGCCGGCGCCGATGCCGGCGGCGCACTGCGCGTGGCCGTGGCGCTGGACATCTCCCACCATGCGCACTTCCTCGACGAAGTGCGGCGCGGGCTGTGGCTCGGCATCTCCGGCGCCGCGCTTGTCGCCGCCCTGCTCGGCTGGTTCGCCGCGCACCGCGGGCTCGCCCCGCTACGACGGGTGACGGCGACCGCGCGCGGCCTGTCGGCCGAACGCCTGTCCCAGCGCCTGGACGAGACCGGCGCCCCGGCCGAAGTCCGAGACCTGGTCGATGCCTTCAACGGCATGCTCGAACGGCTGGAATCCTCCTTCACCCGCCTGTCGGACTTTTCCGCCGACATCGCGCACGAACTGCGCACGCCCGTCTCCAACCTCATGACGCAGACCGAGGTCGCGTTGTCGCGCGCGCGCAGCAGCGAGGAATACCGTGAGGTGCTCGCCTCCAATCTCGAGGAGTTCGAGCGCATCGCGCGCATGGTCGGCGACATGCTGTTCCTTGCCCAGGCCGAGAACGGCCGCTTGCCGCGCCCGGTCGAGACCGTCGCGCTCGATCACGAGATCCACGCTCTGATCGAGTTCTACGAGGCGCTGGCGGAGGAACGCCAGGTGCGCATCACGCTCCATGGGGGCGCATGCGTGACCGGCGACAGGCTGATGCTGCGGCGCGCGGTATCGAACCTGCTGTCCAACGCGCTGCGCCATACAGCGGCGGGCGGCACGATCGACATCCTGATCGAGAATGCCGTCCCCAGCGGGAACGATGCCGTCACCCTGTCGGTCTCCAATACCGGCGACACCATTCCGCCGGACCAGCTGCCGCGCATCTTCGACCGCTTCCACCGCGCCGGTGCGAACCGCGCGCGTCACGGCGAGGGCGCAGGCCTCGGGCTGGCGATCACGCGTTCGATCGTGCTAGCGCATGGCGGCGACATCGCTGCCATCTCGGCTGACGGGCTGACGCGTTTCACCATCACGTTGCCGCGCGCCACGGATGCGCGCGCCCCACTTTCCGAGTCTTCAGGAGCCTCCACATGAAATCCCTCCGCCCGACCCTGCGCACCCTGCTGGCCGCCACGGCGATCGGCCTCGCCACCCTCGGCCACGCGACGGCAGCCGACGACGAGGTGACGATGTTCAAGGACCCCAACTGCGGCTGCTGCGGCAAGTGGGCCGAGCACATGCGCGCCAACGGCTTCAAGGTCAAGGAAGTCGCCACCGGCGAAATGGGCGCGATCAAGCGCACGGCGGGCGTGCCGCAGGCCCTGGGGTCCTGCCACACGGCCAAGGTCGGCGGCTACGTCGTCGAAGGCCACGTGCCGGCGGCCGACGTCAAGCGCATGCTGGCCGACAAGCCGGCCATCACCGGCATCTCCGCCCCCGGCATGCCGATGGGCTCGCCCGGCATGGAAGGCCCCTACCCGTCCGACCGCTACGACGTCGTGAGCTTCGACGCCGCGGGCAAGACCGCGGTGTTCGCCAGCCACTGAGCAGGCCGGGGCGCCGGCACGCTCAGTCGCCGGCCTTGAGCGTCCACAGGTGCGCGGCGACCAGCGCGCGCCACGGCGAGAACGGCGCCAGCCAGCGCTCGGCCTCGCGCTCGCCGATTCGCTCGGGAGATCCGATCAGGTGTTGCAGGCCGCGGCGCACTGCGGCGTCGCCATGCAGCGAGCCGTCCAGCCAGCCGAAGCCGCGCAGCAAGGCATAGTTGACCGTCCACGGCCCGATGCCGCGAATGGCAAGCAATCTGGCGCGGATCTCATCGACCGGCAGCGTCGATCCCGCATCCCCGTGCCGGCCCAGCTCCATCCAGTGGTCCAGCGGCAATTCGCCCTCGACCACCGCGCGGGCCAGCGCGAGCAAGGCCTCGGCCTTGGTCTGCGAGCAGCCAGCCGCGCGCAGGGCACCGGCGTCGAGCTGCAACAGACTGGAAGCGTCCGGGTAGCACATCAGGCCGCCGGAATGATGCCGGCCCACGGCCAGGATGAGCTTGCGCCGCAGCGCAACCGCCGCACCGAGGCTGACCTGCTGGCCGACGATCGCCCAGCTCAGGGCCTCGAAGGGCGTGGCCGCCTGCGGCACGCGCAGGCCGGCATTGCGTGCGAGCAGCGGCCCGAGCTGCGGATGCCCGGCATGGGCGCGCTCGAAGGTCTCGACCGGCTGGTCCAGACCCAGCATGTGGCGCACGAGTCCGGCAAGCGCGTCTTGCGCATCGCCATCACCATCGCCGGCGCGCGCCGCCGGCGCCTCGTCGATGACGCAGCGGGCATGCACCGCGTCCCCGGTGACGCGAATCTCCAGGCAGGCGGGCCGTCCGTTCCAAACCAGCCCTTTGTCCAGCCCGGCCCCGGCATCCGATTCGAACGTGCGCTCGGCAAGCTGCTGCGGGTCGCGGCGGTGGAACGCGAGCACGTCCGCCATGCGAAAGCCCTCGGGCAAGGGCAGGCGGCAGTGCAGCGCGTGCGCCGTCATGACTGGGCGGAGCGCTCGGCCAGCCGGCGTTCGCGCGCAACGAAGCCGATCTTGATCTCGCGGGCGCGCAGCTGCCCGCAGCCGGCGTCGACGTCCTGGCCGGCGGAGCGCCGCAGCTTGGTCAGCACGCCACGCTGATGCAGCCAGCGCGCGGCGTCGGCCGCCTTCTCCCAGCTCGGGCGGCGGAAGTCGAGCCCCTCGACGGTGTTGAACGGGATCATGTTCATCACCGCATACTTGCCGGCGAGCAGGCGGACGATGCCTTCCAGCTCGTCGGCACTGTCATTGACGCCCTCGATCAGCGTCCATTGGTACTGGATGGGATAGCCGGTGGCGCGCGCATAGGCCTCGCCCAGTTCGACCAGCGCCTCCGGCTGGATACGTTGCGCGCGCGGCAGCAGTTGCGCGCGCAACCCGGCGCGCGTGGTGTGCAGCGACAGCGCCAGCGCGGGCTTCACCCGCATCTGCGGCAGGCGCTCGAACACGCGCTCGTCACCCACCGTGGAAAACACCAGGTTCTTGTGCGGAATCGCGCCATCGGTGCCGAGCGTCTCGATCGCCTCGACGACGTTGTCGAGGTTGTGCGCCGGCTCACCCATGCCCATGAACACCACCTTGTGCACCCGGCGCAGGCTGCGCGCCAGCGCCACCTGGGCGACGATCTCGGCGCTGGCGAGTTGGCGCAGCAGGCCGTCCTTGCCGGTCATGCAGAACACGCAGCCCACCGCGCAGCCGACCTGGGTCGACACGCACAGGCCGTCGCGCGGCAGCAGCACGCTCTCCACCGTCTGACCGTCGGCCAGCTCGACCAGCAGCCGGGACGAGCCGTCCTCGCCCGGATGCTGCGAACGCAGGCGGGCGAGTCCGTCGAGCTCAGCGGTGAGCACCGGCAGGGCCTGGCGCAATGCCAGCGGCAGGAAGTGTTCCTGCGGACGCGGGCCGCCGTCGAGCGGCAGGCGTTGCAGCCAGGCCCGCATCAGGCGGTCTTCGTGGCAGGGTTTGGCGCCCAGTTCCCGCAGGCGGGCGCGAAGGTTTTCGATGCGCATGGGGCCGGCATCCTAGCACCCGCAGGCGGGCGCGTCAGTGGTCGGACGCGGTGGTCGGATGCGGAAAGCCGGCCCTCACGCTCAGCGTTTCACGTACAGGCCCTGCTGCGCACCGTACCAGGCGGCCAGGTCGGCCATGTCCTGCTTCGACAGAGGCTCGACCTGCGCCGCCATGATCGGGTTCTTGCGCTTGCCGGCCTTGTAGTCGAGCAGCGCCTGCAGCAGGTAGTCCGGGTGCTGGCCGCCGATGCGCGGGAAGGCCGGCGTCGGGCTGTTGCCATCAGCGCCGTGGCAGGCGGCACAGACCTCGGACTTCTGCTTGCCGCGTATCGGGTCGCCCGCGGCCTGCGCCGGCGCGAGAACCGCCGCCATGGCCGCAACGACGAGGCCGCGCACCAGGCGCGGAGACAGGAACAACGAGGACAGTCGATCGAATCGCATGGCTCGTCCCCTCAGCGCGCGGCGCTGTAATACGCCGCCAGGTCGGCCATGTCCTGCTCGGACAGTCCCCCGGCAACGCCCTGCATGGTCGGATGGCTGCGTTCGCCGGCTTTGTAGGCCTGCAGTGCAGCGACGATGTACTCCGGATGCTGGCCTCCCAGCTTGGGCACCGAATAGACCTGTGGAAACGTGGTGCGATAGCCTTCGATGCCATGACAACCGATGCACATCGAGATCTTGCCCTTCGCCGCCTCGGCGTCGCCCTCGACTGCCAGCGCGGGCCAGGCCGAAACCGCCAGCACCAGACCGCAAACCAGATATCGTCCCTGCATGTTGACTCCTCCGTTGGGGGGATGCTGCACAAGCCGTTGTCGATAGGGTCCGCCCCAGCTCGGGCAATCGCTATTCATCGTGCTTAGCCCTGGCGCGGTCGTTTCGCCGGTTTTCCGTAACGCTAGCCGTATAATCATTCGTAAATAAATCAGAGGATTCCCGAATGTCCACCCTTCGTTTCGAGGGCACGGCCGATTACGTTGCCACCCCCGACCTGATGCTCGCCGTCAATGCGGCGATCCGACTGCAGCGTCCGCTGCTGATCAAGGGCGAACCGGGCACGGGCAAGACGATGCTGGCCGAGGAAGTCGCGGCCGCACTCGGGCTGCCGCTGCTGCAGTGGCACATCAAGTCGACCACCAAGGCGCAGCAGGGCCTGTACGAGTACGACGCCGTCTCGCGCCTGCGCGACTCGCAGCTCGGCGACGACCGCGTCAAGGACATCGGCAACTACATCGTCAAGGGCGTGCTGTGGCAGGCCTTCGAGGCCGAGCGCCCGACCGTGGTGCTGATCGACGAGATCGACAAGGCCGACATCGAATTCCCCAACGACCTGCTGCGCGAACTCGACCGCATGGAGTTCCATGTGTACGAGACGCGCGAAACCATCCGGGCGCGGCACCGGCCGATCGTGTTCATCACCTCGAACAACGAGAAGGAGCTGCCCGACGCCTTCCTGCGCCGCTGCTTCTTCCACTACATCCGCTTCCCCGACCGCGACACGATGCAGCGCATCGTCGATGTGCACTTCCCCGGCATCCGCAAGCAGCTGCTGACCGAGGCGCTCGAGGTCTTCTTCGGCCTGCGCGAGGTTCCCGGCCTGAAGAAGAAACCCTCCACCTCCGAACTGATCGACTGGCTCAAGCTGCTGGTGGCAGAGGACATCCCGCCCGAGGCCCTGCGCAGCCAGGATGGCAAGGTGGTCGTGCCGCCGCTGCACGGGGCACTGCTGAAGAACGAGCAGGACATGCACCTGTTCGAGCGCCTGGTGTTCATGTCCCGTCACAACCGCTGACGCCGCGCAAGCGCATGTTCAAGGCCCTTTTCGACTGGCTGTCCGGACGTCGCCGCCCCACCCCGCAACAGCTGGCACCGGCCGCGGGGCCGGCGGACTTCGAGCAGCTCAACCGCGACGCGCCGCTGCGCGATACCGCCGTCGGCGAGAACGCGCCAACGAGCAATGCCACCTTTCTGTGCCGCGAAGCGGTGCTCGGCCGTGATCAGCGCATCGCCGGCTACCAGTTCATGCTGCAGGAGAGCACGCGCAACCGCATCCACCACAGCAGCCGCCGCATCCACCACCTCTACGCGGAAGTGCTGGTGCGCAGCCTGATCGGGGCGGACATCGGCCGCTTGCTCGGGCACCGCCGCGCCTTCCTCGAGGTTCCGGACTCCTTCCTCGGCCATCCCTGCCTCGACGAACTGCCGGCCAGCCAGGTAGTGCTGATCGCCGCGCCGCATCACGAGGAAGGCTGCGTGCCATCCGAAACGCTGCTTCCGGTCATCGAGGCACTCAAGCAGCGCGGTTTCGGCTTCGGCCTGCCCGATCCGCTGGTGACACCCGAATACGGTCCGCTGCTGCCGCTGGCCGACGTGGTCGTCGTGCGTGCGCCCGCGCTGGATGCGCGGCGCGGCCTGCAGCTGAGCGGTCTCATCAGCCAGCATGCGCCGCACGCCCGCCTGTTCACGCGCGACGTTCCCTCGCTCGAGGATTTCCGCTTCGCTTTCAAGCTAGGCGCTGCATTGTTCCAGGGCCCCTTCATCACCAGCCGCGAGGACTGGAGCGAACACGAGCTCGGCCCCGACAGCCTGCGCATCGCAGCGCTCATCGGGCGCCTGCGCCACGACGCCGAGACTCGCGAACTGGCCGCTCTGCTCAAGGAAGACGGTGCGCTTTCGCTGCGCCTGCTGCGCTACGTCAATTCCGCCGCCAATGCGTTGCCGACACCGATCTCGTCCATCGAGCACGCACTGGCAATGCTCGGCCAGGAGCGCCTGTACCGCTGGCTGGTGCTGCTCGCCTGCAGCACCGACGGCCGCAATGCGCGCGCCGCGGCGGCGCTGGAAACCGCACTCATCCGCGCCCACCTGATGGAACTGCTCGGCCACGATTTCCCGCAACTGAAGGCCGACGCCCTGTTCCTCGTCGGCCTGCTCTCGCTCGCCGACGTGATCATGCAGGTGCCGCTGGAAAAGGTGCTCGCTCCGCTCGCGCTGGATCCCGACATCGAGGCGGCGTTACGACGCGGCGAGGGCCCGTTGTTCCCGCTGCTCGAACTCGCCATCGCCTGCGAACGGGGCGACACCGACCCCAGCCGCCTGCATGCCCTCGCCGACGCGCGCGGCATTTCGGCGCAGCGTGCCTCGGACTGCCACCTCAAGGCCATGCTGTGGGCCATCGAACTCGACATCTGAGCCCGGCCCGGGAGCCTCGACGATGCTGATCGACTTCTTCCTGCACCTCAAGGCACGCAAGCTGCCGGTGTCAACGCGCGAGTTCCTGACCCTGCTCGAGGCGCTGCAGGCGCACGTCTGCGGCCCGTCCATCGACGATTTCTACATGCTGGCGCGGGCCTGCCTGGTCAAGGACGAATCGCTCTACGATCGCTTCGACCAGGCCTTCGGCGAGTACTTCAAGGGCGTGACCGAGATTCCCGGCCTCGACGCCGAGATCCCGGAGGAGTGGCTGCGCGCGATGGCGCGGAAACACCTGACGCCCGAGGAGCGCGCAAAGCTGGAAAAGCTTGGCTGGGACAAGCTGATGGACGAGTTCCGCAAGCGCCTCGCGGAGCAGAAGGGACGCCACCAGGGCGGCAACAAGTGGATCGGCACCGGCGGCAGCTCGCCCTTCGGCAACAACGGCACCCACCCGGAAGGCATCCGCATCGGGGGCGAATCGGCCGGCAACCGCACGGCGGTCAAGGTGTGGGACAAACGCGAGTTCCGCAACCTGGACGACTCGGTGGAGCTGGGCACGCGCAACATCAAGGTCGCCCTGCGCCGGCTGCGCCGCTTCGCCCGCCAGGGCGCGGCCGAGGAGCTCGACCTCGACGGCACCATCGCCGCCACCGCGCGCAACGCCGGCTGGCTGGACCTGCTGATGCGCCCGGAGCGCCACAACGCGGTGAAGGTGCTGCTGTTCCTCGACGTCGGCGGCTCGATGGACGACCACATCAAGGTGTGCGAGGAACTGTTCTCGGCCTGCCGGCTGGAGTTCAAGCACCTCGAGTACTTCTATTTCCACAACTGCGTGTATGAGGGCGTGTGGCGCGACAACCGGCGGCGCCATGCCGAACGCACGCCGGTGTTCGACGTCATCCACAAGTACGGACCGGACTACAAGCTGATCTTCGTCGGCGACGCGACCATGAGCCCGTACGAGGTCCTGCACCCGCACGGCTCGGTCGAGCACATGAACGCCGAGGCCGGTGCCACCTGGCTGCGCCGCCTGCTCGACGCCTACCCGGCCGCGGCCTGGCTCAACCCCGAACCCGAGCGCCTGTGGGACTACCGCAAGTCCATCGAGCTGATCCGCGAGATCATGGGCGATCGAATGTACCCGATGACGCTCGACGGCCTCGCTCGGGCGATGCAGGGCCTGTCGAAGAAGCACTGAGGGCAGCGGGCCGCGCCGCCCGTGTCCGACCTCAGCGGCGCAGCAACAGCGCCCAGGTCGCCAGGCTGAACAGCATCCCGCCCGCCACCGTCAGCGCCAGCGGCGTCGCGCTGGCCTGCACGCCATGGCCGACGATCATGCCCGCGCCGGCGCCGAGCCCCATCTGCACGAAGCCCATCAGCGAGGCCGCCGCCCCGGCCATCTTTGGGTAGCCCGCCAGCCCCAGCGCCGTCGCATTGGGCATCACCAGGCCGATGGCCATCGTCACGCCCCACATCGGCCCCATTATGGCGGCCGGGTGATTCACGCCCGCGAGCGCGAGGCCGGCCATCAGCAGGCCGCAGGCCGCACCGAGGAGGACGCCGCTGCGGATCATCCACCCCGCCCCCAAGCGGCGCGACAGCCGCGCGGACAGCACGGTGCCGACCATGAAGCCGGTGACGTTGGCACCGAAGGCAAAGCCCATCTGCTGCGGCGACATGCCGTAAAGCTCGATGTAGACGAAGGGCGAGCCCGAGATGAAGGCAAACAAGGCCGCAAAGGCGCCGCAGCCGGTCAGTAGTGCGCCGCGATACACGCGGTCGGCCAGCAGCACGCCGTAGTTCGCCACCATGCGCGACGGCTGCATCGCCTGCGGATCGGGGTGGCGGTTGGTCTCCTTCAGGACTGTCCACACCATGGCCGTCAGCACCAGGCCATAGCCGGTCAGGGTGATGAAGGTCGAGCGCCAGCCGAAGGATGCGCTCAACCAGCCGCCAAGGATGGGCGCCGCGAGCGGCGCCAGCGCCGTCGCCGTCGCCACGTGCGACAGCACGCGCGCCGCCTCGTGCGGACCATACACGTCGCGCACCACCGCGCGCCCCAGCACCGGCCCCACACAGGCGCCAAAGGCCTGCACCAGCCGCGCCGCCACCAGGGTCTCGATCGTCGGCGCCACCGCGCAGGCCGCCGAGGACAGCACGAATACCGCCATGCCCCACAGCATCACCGGCCGTCGCCCGAAGCGGTCGGACAACGGACCGATCAGCAACTGCCCGAAACCGAAGCCGAGCAGGTAGACCGACAGCGTGAGCTGCGCCCCGGCCGTGTCCGTGCCCAGCGCCCGCGCAATGGCCGGCAGCGCCGGCAGGTAGAAATCGGTCGACAACGGACCGAGGGAAGTCAGCGCGACGATGAGGACGGCGAGCAGGACGCTGTGCTGTACGGGCATGAAGATCGATTCAGAAGGTGAGCGCGAACCACTCGGTCAGGCTGCGTGTTTCGCCGCTCGCCGCGAGCGCGCGATCGATGACGTCCTGGTTGCCCCACACGACGTCGGCCAGCTCGCCCTGCGCCACGCGCGCCTCGATGTCGCTGCAGTAAAGCCCCAGCTCGCGCTGCACGTAGAAGCCGTAGGTGCGGCAGGCCACGGGTCGGTGTGCATAGACCGGGCAGGCACCGGTTGCGCGGTCGAGCATCGGGCACACGATCGGCACAGTCGCGCCCCGGGCCAGGGTGCCGACCTCGTCCCGGATCGTCAGCAGGCGCTGCGGATCGAGCCCCCGCAAGCCCTCCTTCAGCAGCGCCCATTCCGCGGCCGTCAGACGCGGCACGTCGGCGAGCCGACGGCAGCAGGTATCGCAGCCCTTGCTGCAGGGCCAGTCCGGACGCGCATCGCGTATCGCGCCGACACGGGTGTCGACATCGGCATGGAGACGAAACAGCGGGGATGAGTCGGACATGGCACGGATGATGAGGGAATGGCCAGGCATCGGACGAAGCACGTCCGAGGCCGAAAGGCGATGGCCGGGCATTGTAGCGCGCCGGACCGGGCGGCTTTTTATGCGTGCATGTGCTGCAACGCACAACAGAGCCATGCTCCTCAAGTAGAATGCCAGCTCCCGCCGCAACGCCCCGAATTGGGCAGCCTCTCCGCCGCCCGCTGCCGTGGCATCGTCCAGGAAAGACCAGACCCGAATGCGCCCGACCCTGCGCCTGATGATCGTTTCGCTGCTCGCTGCGGTGCTGTCGCCCGCCTGGGCGATGTCGGTGACCTTCATCAACCCGGGGCGCGCCAGCGAGACCTTCTGGAATACGTCAGCGCATGCGGCCGAGGCGGCGGCGCGCGCCCTGGGCGTCGACTTCGAACTCATCTACCTCGAACGCCAACATCTCGCCGCGCTCGATGTGGTGCGCGAACTCGCGGCACGGTCGGCAGAGCGACGCCCCGACTACGTCATGCTGGTCAATGAAGCCGGCGTGGCCCCCGAAGCGCTGCGCATCCTCGACGAGGCCGGCCTCAGGACCCTGCTCGTCTACAACGGCATACAGGGGGCACAGGAGCGCGCGCTGGTCGGCACCCCGCGCGATACGCACCGCCACTGGCTCGGCTCGATCGAACCGCGCGCAGAGGAGGCCGGCTACCTCACCGCGAAGGCACTCATCGACAAGGGCCGCGAGGCCGGTGCCTTCGGGCCCGACGGCAAGCTGCATCTGCTGGCAATCGCCGGCGATCGTTCCACGCCGTCATCGATCCGGCGCAGCGAAGGCATGCACAAGGCGGTCGACGAGGCCGGCGAAGCGGTGCTGGACCAGGAAGTCTTCGGTGCCTTCAGCCGCGAGAAGGCCACGGAGCAGAGCGCCTGGCTGTTCCAGCGCTTTCCGCATGCGCGTCTGGTGTGGGCGGCAAGCGACCAGATGGCCTTCGGCGCCATGGCGTCGTGGGAAGCGCGCGGCGGACGACCCGGTCGCGACGCCTGGTTCAGCGGCATCAACACCTCGGGCGAGGCCACCAAGGCACTGCGCGAGGGGCGCCTGACGGCGCTGTCCGGTGGCCACTTCATCCTCGGCGCCTGGGCGGTGGTGATGCTTTACGACCATCATCACGGCATCGATTTCGCCGACAGCGAGGGCCTCGAGCTCAGCGCCTCGGTGTTTCCGCTGTTCAGCGTACGCGACGCAGACACCTTCGAGCGGCGCTACGGGTCGGGCCACTTCGGCACCATCGACTTCCGCCGTTTCAGCAAGGCGCTCAACCCGGAGCTCAAACGCTACGACTTCAGCTTCCGCCAGTTGCTGGACGGAGCGGAAGCCCGATGAGCGAGACTCCCGCCCACTCGATCGCCGCCCGGCTGGCAAGGCGCATCCTGCTCTACGCCACCGCCTGCGCACTGCTGATCGGCGGCGTCCAGACCCTGCACCTGTGGCAGGAGGTGAAGCAGCGCTTCGCCCGCTCGATCGAGGCAGTCGGCCTGACCCACGTCCCCCTGCTGTCAGTCGCCGTGTGGGACATCGAACCCGATGCCATCCGGCGCCAGCTGAACCAGCTCGCCAGCCAGCACGCGATCGGCCACGTGCGCCTGGTGACCGACGTCGGTCGGGTCTTCGAGGCCGGCGACCCGGACGCGCTCGACTACGCCGAGGCGCGCCGCTTCGACGTACCCAATCCGACCCGCCAGGGCGAGCGCATCGGCACGCTCGAGATCGTGGCCGACACCCGCGCCTTCTACCGCGAGCTGGCGACCACCGTCGGCGTCGGCCTGCTCGGCTACGGCGTGCTGACGCTGTTGATGTGCGGCATGATTCTGGTCGCCCTGCGGCGCGAACTCGGGCCGCTGCGCCACATCGCCGAGTTCGTCAAGACGCTGTCCCCCGAGCGGCTGACCACGCCGCTGACGGTCGACCGCGGCCCACGCCACCAGCGCGACGAAATCGACCTCGTCGTCGAGGGCTTCCAGATCCTGCAGCGCGGCATCGACGGCCACATCCGCGATCTCGACCATCAGGTGGCCGCACGGACGCGCGATCTCGAAGGCGCACTGGCGTCGATCCGCGCGCTATCGACCACCGACACGCTGACCGGCTGCTTCAACCGCCGCCTGTTCGACGAGCGCATCGCCGACGAAGTCGAGCGCGCCGATCGCTATGCGCGGCCGCTCGCTATCGTGTTCGCCGACGCGGACCACTTCAAGCGCATCAACGACACCTGGGGTCACAACGCCGGCGACGAGGTGCTGCGCGCCTTCAGTGCCAGCCTGAAGGCCCAGGTCCGCGACCACATCGACTGGGTGGTGCGCTACGGTGGCGAGGAGTTCGTGGTCGTGCTGCCGGAGACCACGCTCGATCAGGCGCGGGCGCTGGCCGAACGGATCCGCGTGGCGGTGGAATCCGAGCCACTGACGATAAACGACAAGCCGATCCACCTCACCGCGAGCTTCGGCGTTGCGCAGTACTCGCCTGGCGAGGCGCTGGCCGACTGGATCGACCGCGCCGACAAATGGCTCTACCTCGCCAAGGAACAGGGACGCAACCGGGTCTGCGGCTGAAGCCCGGAACGCAGCGCCCACCCTGGCCGCCCGCTGGCGGCAGCCAAAAAAACGCCGGCACAGCGGCCGGCGTTTTCGTTCGAAGCCTGAGGTCGATCAGGCGCCGACCTTGGCCTTGAAGACCTGGCGGTAGCGGTGCAGCAGCGGCTCGGTGTAGCCGCTGGGCTGGGCGCAGCCTTCGAAGATCAGCGCGCGGGCGGCCTGGAAAGCCACCGAGTCGTCGAAGTTCGGCGCCATCGGGCGGTAGGCGGGATCACCGGCATTCTGGCCATCCACCACCGCGGCCATGCGGCGCAGCGTGGCATCGACCTGCTCGGCGCTGACGACACCGTGGCGCAGCCAGTTGGCGATGTGCTGGCTGGAGATGCGCAGCGTGGCGCGGTCTTCCATCAGGCCGACGTTGTTGATGTCGGGCACCTTCGAGCAACCCACGCCCTGCTCCACCCAGCGCACGACGTAACCGAGAATGCCCTGGCAGTTGTTGTCCAGTTCCTGCTGGCGGGCCTCGGCACTCCAATCGGCCTGGGCGGCGACCGGCACGGTCAGCAGGCCGGTGAGAAGCGCATCGCGCTCGGCCGCCAGGTCGATCTTCTCCATCTCCTGCTGGATCGCGGCCACGTTGATCTGGTGGTAGTGCAGCGCGTGCAGCGTGGCGCCGGTCGGCGACGGCACCCAGGCGGTGTTGGCGCCGGACTTCGGGTGGGCGATCTTCTGCTCGAGCATGGCTGCCATCAGGTCGGGCATGGCCCACATGCCCTTGCCGATCTGGGCCTTACCGCGCAGACCGGCGGTGAGGCCGACCAGCACGTTGTTGCGCTCGTAGGCCTGGATCCAGGCGCTGGTCTTCATGTCGCCCTTGCGGATCATCGGGCCGGCCTCCATGGCGGTGTGCATCTCGTCGCCGGTGCGGTCGAGGAAGCCGGTGTTGATGAAGGCGACGCGGCTCCTGGCGGCGGCGATGCAGGCCATCAGGTTGATCGAGGTGCGGCGCTCCTCGTCCATGATGCCCATCTTCATCGTGTTGCGCGGCAGGCCCAGCAGGTCCTCGACGCGACCGAACAGCTCGTCGGAGAAGGCGACTTCGACCGGGCCGTGCATCTTCGGCTTGACGATGTACATGCTGCCGGTGCGCGAGTTGCCCTTGCGCTTGAGGTCGTGCATCGAGATCAGCGTGGTGACGACGCCGTCGAGGATGCCCTCGGGGATCTCGTTGCCTTCGCCGTCAAGGATGGCCGGGTTGGTCATCAGGTGGCCGACGTTGCGGATGAAGAGCAGCGAGCGGCCGTGCAGGCGCAGCGTGCCACCGGCCACCGCGGTGTATTCGCGGTCGGCGTTGAGACGGCGGGTGATGGTCTTGCCGTTCTTTTCCAGGTCTTCGGTCAGCGTGCCTTGCATCAGGCCCAGCCAGTTGCGATAGACCACGACCTTGTCGTCGGCATCGACGGCGGCGATGGAGTCCTCGCAATCCATGATGGTGGACACGGCGGCTTCCATGACCAGGTCATTGACGCCGGCGGCGTCGGTCTTGCCGATGGCGCCGTTGCGGTCGATCTGGACGTCGATGTGCAGGCCGTTGTTCTTCAGCAGCACCGAGCTCGGCGCGGCGGCGTCGCCCTGGTAGCCGACCAGCTTCTCGGGCTGCTGCAGGCCGACGGTGGAACCATTCTTGAGCGTGACGGCGAGCTTGCCATCGACCACGGCGTAGGCGGTCGATTCGGCGTGCGAGGCGCCGACCAGCGGGGCGGCCTGATCGAGCACGTTGCGCGCGAAGGCGATGACCTTGGCGCCGCGCACCGGGTTGTAGCCCTTGGTCAGTTCGGCGCCGTCGGTCTGCGGGATGGCATCGGTACCGTACAGCGCGTCATACAGCGAACCCCAGCGCGCGTTGGCGGCGTTCAGCGCGTAGCGGGCGTTCATCACCGGCACGACCAGCTGCGGGCCGGCCTGCGAGGACAGTTCGCTATCAACGTTGGGGGTGTCGACCTTGACGCCCGTCGGCTGCGGCAACAGGTAGCCGATCGACTCGAGAAAGGCGCGGTAGGCGGCCATGTCGGTGACGGGGCCTGGGTGGGCGCGGTGCCACTTGTCGAGCTCGGTCTGCAGGCGGTCACGCTCGGCCAGCAGGGCGCGGTTCTTCGGGGCGAGATCGTGTACCAGTGCGTCGAAGCCTTTCCAGAAGGCGGCGACATCTACGCCGGTGCCCGGCAGGGCTTCTTCTTCGATGAAACGCTTCAGATTCGCAGCCACCTGCAGGCGATGGCAGTTCACTCTCTCGGTCATGTTACGCACTCTCTGGAATCATTCATGGGATGCACCGCGGCGAAAAACACGCGGGCGACCGCGAGAATGCGGCCGATTTGCGCTCGGGTCAAGGCCAAGTCCTCTATAAGACTGCTTGCAGTGCAATATAAGTCGCTTCTGATGATGCAAAAGCACAACAGCCGCCTCCAGGCACGCCCTCTCGGGCGGCAGGCGGCGTCTGATGGGCACCGATACCTGCACGGATTCGGGCGCGGACGCGGGGCAGCGGTCGCGTACCCGCTCAAGCCGGCATGACCCGCAGCGCGCAGTACTTGAACTCCGGGATCTTGCCGAACGGGTCGAGCGCCGGCTGGGTCAGCAGGTTGGCCGCGGCCTCGTGGTAGCAGAACGCCATGAACGCCGAGCCCTGGCGCACGCCTTCGTCGGCGCGCACCTCCAGCTCGAGGCGGCCGCGCCGGGTCTCGAGCACCACCCGCCCGCCCGGGCGGACGCCGAGCGCGGCGAGATCCGCCGGGTTCATGCCGCACCACGGCACCGGGTCCAGCGCGTCTAGCACGTCGGCGCGGCGCGTCATGCTACCGGTGTGCCAGTGTTCCAGCACCCGACCAGTGATCAGCACCATCGGGTAGTCGTCGTCCGGCAGTTCGGCCGCCGGCAGGGGCGACACCGGCACGAAGCGTCCGCGCCCGCTGGCCGTCGGGAAGGTCTGCTGGAACAGCACGGGCTGCGAGGGTTCCGCCGCCGAGAACTTCGGCGCAACCACCGCACCGTCGTGCACCAGCATGTCCCAGCTCAGGCCGGCATAGCTCGGCATCGCCTGCGCGAGTTCGGCGAAGACCTCGTGCGGGCCGGCGTAATGCCAGTCCAGGCCGAGCCGGCGCGCCATCTCCTGGATGATCCACCAGTCCTGGCGCGCATCGCCAGGCAGCGGCAGCACCGGCTGCGCAAGCTGCACCAGCCGGTCGGTGTTGGTGAAGCTGCCGGTCTTCTCGTACAGACTGGACGCCGGCAGCACGACGTCGGCCAGCATCGCGGTTTCGGTCAGGAAGATGTCCTGCACCACGAGGTGCTCGAGCTTCGCCAGCCCCGCCCGTGCGTGGTCAAGGTCAGGGTCTGACATCGCCGGGTTCTCGCCTTCGACGTACATGCCGCGGATACGGCCCTCGCAGGCGGCATCCATGATCTCGACCACGGTCAGCCCCGGGGTATCCGACAGCGGCGCCTGCCACAGCGCCTCGAAGCGCGCCCGCACCGCGGGCTCGGACACGCGCTGGTAGTCGGGCAGCATCATCGGGATCAGGCCGGCGTCGGACGCGCCCTGCACGTTGTTCTGCCCGCGCAGCGGATGCAGGCCGGTGCCGGGGCGGCCGATCTGGCCGGTCATCAGCGCCAGCGCGATCAGGCAGCGCGAGTTGTCGGTGCCGTGCGTGTGCTGCGAAACGCCCATGCCCCAGAAGATGATGCTGTTGGGGCCGCGGGCGTAGGCGCGCGCCACCTCGCGCACGGTGGCGGCGGGGATGCCGGTGACGGCCTCCATGCGCTCCGGCGGGTACTTCAGCGCGGCGTCTCGGAAAGCCTCGAAGCCCTCCGTGCGGGCGGCGATGAATTCGGGGTCGGTCAGGCCCTCCTCGATGATCGTGCACGCCATCGACAGCAGCAGCGCCACGTCGGCATCGGGGTGGAACTGCAGGAAGCGCCAGGCATGGCGGGCGAGCGGCGTCTCGCGCGGGTCCATCATCACCAGCTTCATGCCGCGTTCCGCAGCGTTCTTGATGAAGCTCGCCGCGACCGGGTGGTTGGCCGCCGGGTTGGCACCAATGACGATGGCGAGGCCGGCGAAGTCGACGTCGCGCACGGGGTTGGACACCGCGCCCGAGCCGATGCCTTCGAGCAGCGCCGCCACCGACGACGCATGGCACAGCCGCGTGCAGTGGTCGACGTTGTGCGTGCCGAAACCGGTGCGCACCAGCTTCTGGAACAGGTAGGCCTCCTCGTTGCTGCCCTTGGCCGAACCGAATCCGGCCAGCGCGTGCGGCCCGTGCGCCTCCTTGATGCGGCGCAGGCCGGCGGCGGCGAAGTCGAGCGCCTCTTCCCAGCTCGCCTCGCGGAAGGCGGCCAGCGGACTGGCCGGGTCGAGATTGACGCCCTTCGGGATGCCCGGCTTGCGGATCAGCGGCACTGTCAGGCGCTGGCGGTTGCGGCTGTAGGTGAAACCGTAGCGGCCCTTCACGCACAGGCGGCCGGCATTGGCCGGACCGTCGCGGCCCTCGGCGAAGACGATCTTCTGCGCCGCGCCCTCGCCCGCGACGTGGTAGCTCACCTGGCAGCCGACGCCGCAGTAGGGGCACAACGAATCGACGCGCTTGGTCGGCACCCAGTTGCTCGCCGCCGGGGTCTCCCGCGGCTCGGCCAGCGCCGTCGTCGCGGTCACGGCCGGCGCCAGCGCGCCGGTCGGGCAGGCCTGCACACATTCGCCACACCCGACACAGCTCGACGCCCCCATTGCTGTATCAAAATCGAACACTATCTTCGACTCGGCGCCACGGTGCGCGTAACCGATAACGTCATTGACCTGGATCTCGCGGCAGGCGCGCAGGCAGCGGTTGCACTGGATGCAGGCGGACAGATCGACCGCAATGCCCGGATGGCTAGCATCCGCCGGCGGCTGTTCGCGCGCCTCGAAGCGGCTGCCGCTGACGCCGAGTTCGCGGCACCAGTGGGCGAGTTCGGAATCCGGCTTCTCGGCCGTGGCCGGCACGTCGGCGCGCAGCAACTCCAGCACCATGCGCTGCGAGGCCCGCGCGCGCGCGCTGGCGGACTGCACCTTCATGCCCGCCTTCGGCGCACGGCAGCACGACGGCGCCAGCACGCGCTCGCCGTCGATCTCGACCACGCAGGCGCGGCAGTTGCCGTCGGCGCGCATGCCGTCCGTGTAGCACAGGTGCGGAATGTCGACGCCGGCGCGGCGCGCGGCGAGCAGAATGGATTCGCCCGGCGCAGCCTCGACCGGGCGGCCGTCGAGTTCGAAGCGGATGGTGTCGGCCGCCGCAGGGGCGGCGCTGTCCTGGATCGCGACGCTCATTGCGCGCCCTCCTTCTCGGTCGTGACCGGGGCGCCCACCTCGTGCGGGAAGAAGCGCAGCACCGATCGCATCGGGTTCGGCGCGGCCTGTCCCAGGCCGCAGATCGAGGCGTCCATCATCGCCTGCCCCAGTTCGTCGAGCAGGCCGGCGTCCCATTTCGGCGCAGCCATCAGGCGCGCGGCCTTGTCGGTGCCAACGCGACACGGCGTGCACTGGCCGCAGGACTCATGCGCGAAGAAGTGCATCGCGTTCTCGGCCAGCAGGCGCGCCTTGTCGTACTGGGAGAACACGACGATGGCCGCCGAGCCGATGAAGCAGCCATAGGGCGCCAGCGTGTCGAAATCGAGCGGCACATCGGCCAGGCTGGCCGGCAGGATGCCGCCCGACGCACCGCCGGGAAAGTAGCCGTACAGCTCGTGTCCGGGCAGCATGCCGCCGCAATGCTCGTCGATGAGCTGGCGCAGCGTGATGCCGGCATCGGTGACCACCACGCCGGGCAAGGCCACCCGGCCGCTGACCGAGAAACTGCGCAGTCCCTTGCGCCCGTTGCGGCCGCGGCCATCGAGCCAGTCCTTGCCCTCCAGGCTGTACTCGACGATGTTGCGCACCCACCATAGCGTCTCGGGGTTATGCACCAGCGTCGGGCGGCCGAACACGCCGACCTCCGCCACATAGGGCGGACGCAGGCGCGGCATGCCTCGCTTGCCCTCGATGGACTCGATCATGCCCGACTCCTCGCCGCATACGTAGGCACCCGCGCCGCGGCGTACCTCGATCGGCGGCAGGTCGGGCCAGGCGGCGCGCACCTTGTCGAGTTCGGCATGCAGCATATGGCGCAGGGCCGGGTATTCGTCGCGGATGTAGATCCAGATCGCCGCGATGCCGACCACACGGGCAGCGATCAGCATGCCTTCGATGAAGCGGTGCGGATCGCTGCCGAGGTAATGGCGGTCCTTGAAGGTGCCCGGCTCGCCCTCGTCGATGTTCACCGCCATGTTGCGCGGCGCCGGCTGGGCCATCACCGAGCGCCACTTGCGCGCGGACGGAAAGCCCGCGCCCCCCAGCCCGCGCAGGCTGGCAGCCTCCAGGGCGGTAATGATCTCCTCGCCACTGCGCGCGCCCTCGCGCACCGCCTCGAACAGGCGATAGCCGCCGGCCGCACGGTAGGCGTCGAAATCGACGATCACGGGCGGCGGCTCGGTGCGCTCGCCGGACGCGACCACCGCGGCCACGGTGTCCACATCCGCCTTCACCACCGGGTTCTGGCCGACAACGGCCACCGGCGCGCAATCACAGCGACCGACACAGGGCACGCGCTGCACCCGAACACCAGTGCCGAGCCGACCCGCCAGCGCCTGCGCGAGCTCGACGCCGCCGTGCATCGCGCAGGTCAGGGAATCGCACACCCGCACCGTCAGCGCCGGTGGAGGGGTCTGGCCCTCGCCGACGACATCGAAGTGGTGATAGAAGGTCGCGACCTCGAACACCTCGGCGCGCGCCAGCTTCATGGCTTCGGCCAGCGCTGCGAGATGATCGGCAAACAGCGCGCCATGCGCGTCCTGCAGGCGGTGCAGGTATTCGATCAGGCGGTCGCGGCGCGGGGTCTCGCCGTCGATCGCGGCGCGGGCCGCGGCAAGCGCGGCGTCGGGCAGGGGCGGACGCGTCGGTCCGCGCGCGCCTTTCTGGGGGGGCATGGCTGAAGTCTCCTTAGTGCGGTTCTCACAGGACCAAGCAGTTTTGGTGCCAGACGAACGCGAAGACGCACCGCGACACTCCCCGGGGATGCGCCACCCTGCGCCCACTTCGGCGCCGGTTCCGCACTACGGCACGCTGTGGTAAGCGCGCTCCAGCCGCCACGCCACGATGCCCAGCACCACGCCGGCCACGGCCGCCCCCACGGGGAGCGCCACGGCCCCTTCCCAACTGCCGCGGCTGGCCACCAGCGCCGCCAGCAACGGGGGGCCGAGCAGCTGGCCCAGGTTCGAGATCTGCATGTTGAGGCCCTGGAAAGTGCCGATCTGGCGCGAGGTACGGGCGATGACGGTCGAGGCCGACAGGATCGATGACGGGATCAGGCCGCCGATGAAGGACACGCCCAGGCAGGCGAGGTAGCGCAGGCCATCGGACAGCGTCGGCGAGAAGGCGGCATACATGCACACGCCGCTCAACCCGCTGCCCAGCACCAGCAGCCTGCCGCGCGCCACATTGCGCCGCAGCAGTGCCCCACCGATGACGTTGCCCGGCACATTCACCAGCACCATCACGCAGGACAGCAGTGCGACCCAGCCGATCTCCAGCCCGCGCTCGTCGCGCAGGAAGGTGGGCAGCCACACGATCAGGGTGAAGTGCTGCACCGACCAGGTGGCGAACAGCAGGCCAAGGACCCACGCCAGCGGCTGGCGCATCACCTCGCGGGCGACGGCCAGCGCACCGTCGTCTGCGGCAGGTGCCTCGGCGAATTGGTAGTGCCGACGCTGCCACCACACCGACGCCCCGCCTGCCGCAAGCAGCGCGATCGCGAACCACCAGATCGCCTGCCACCCACCGACGCCCTGCAGCATGGGGGCCGCGATCATCACCAGGCCGATGCCTGCCGGCATGTAGGCCGCCCATACCCCCAGCACGAAGCGCCGGTCCGCCGGCCGGCTGGCCGCCGACAGCAGGATCGGCGCCGACACAGCGACCGCGATATAGGCGGCGCCCTCGACCACGCGCGCCGCGAGCAACAGTGGAAAGCTCGTTGCCAGCACGCTGCCCACACCGCCCGCAACGCCGAAGCCGATGCCCGCGAGGCACAGCCGCAAGCCGCCGATCCGATCGGCCGAGAGACCGAACACCACTGCCACCGAAACCGCCAGCACGTTGATCGCCGACGACAGCCAGCCCGCCTCGACCAGGCTCAGGCCGAAGGCATCGCGCAGCGCCGTGATCATGATCGAAACCTTGCCCACGTTGGCTGCAATCGCCACTCCGCACAGCAGCGCGGCGGATACCGCCAGCCAGTGCGTGGCGGACACGCTCCGCGTCGACTCAGTCATCCGCCTCTCCCCGCTTTCCTCCGTCGTCCGCGGCCGGCATCAGCTCCTCGTCGCCGCTCCGCTCGCCGTGCAGTTCCCGGATCACGCTCCGTAGCCAGCGATTGCCGGGCTCGTGGTGGAAACGCCCGTGCCAGTGCTGCTTGACCGCGTACCGGGGCAAGGCGAACGGCACCGGATAGCAGCGGACCCTACCGCGCTCTGCCAGCATCTCGCCGAACCGGCTGGGCACGATGACCAGCAGGTCGGTCTGCTCGATGACGAAGGACACGCCGATGAAGTTGGGGATGCGCAGTGCCACCTTGCGCATGATCTTCTGCCGCAGGACCTCGCGGTCGATGTACAGATGCCCCGTGCCGGACGTCGTCACCACCGCGTGATCCTCGGCCTCGAACTGCGCAAGGCTGAGGCCGTCGCGGAGTCGCGGATGCTCGGCGCTTGCCAGGCAGACGTAGTGCTGACGGAACAGCGACTGCTGGTAGAAACCCGCGTCGAGCTGCGGCATGAAACCCAGCGCCAGGTCGACATCGCCGGCCTCGAGCATGTGCGCCGTGTCGGCCGTGAGGTTGAACACCTCGATACGCACGCCGGGCGCCAGGCTGCGCACGTGCGCCCACAGGCGCGGCAGCAGCACGAACTGCGAGATGTCCGTCATCGCGATGCGAAAGCTGCGCTGCGCCGTCGCCGGGTCGAACACGCTGCGATGGCCGAGTGCGACGTTGAGCGCATCGATCGCCTTGCGGATCGGCTGCACCAGCTCTTCGCCCAGCGGCGTCGGCTCCATGCTGCCGGCGATGCGCACGAACAGCGGATCACCGAAATGCTGACGCAGCTTGGCGAGGGCGATGCTGACCTGCGGCTGCCCCAGCCCGAGCTGGTCGGCTGCGCGACTGACGCTGCGTGTCTTGTAGATCTCGTCGAAGACCTGCAGCAAGCGGATGTCGAGGGAGTTGGGGTTCATGCGGGGCTGAAATTTATTCGATTATCGAATCGGAGCTATTCAATTCATTGCATGGATTGAATTCTGTCCGATCGATAAAGTCGCAGCCACCTAAATTTGCTTGATGAAAGCAATAAGCACACTGATCCATCGGAGAGACACACCATGCAGTTCTATCTGAACGGCTACAAGCCCGGCGACCCCACCCTGCAGGATGCCGCCCTGCCCGAGACCGCCGACGTCGTCATCATCGGTAGCGGTCCCGCCGGCGCGCTGCTGGCGGCCCAGCTGTCGTCCTTCCCCGGGATTCGCACCCGTCTCGTCGAACGCCGCAACGGTCCGCTCGAACTGGGTCAGGCGGATGGCGTGGCCTGCCGCACGGTCGAGACCTTCCAGGCCTTCGGCCTGGCCGAGGAGCTGGTCCGCGAAGGCTACTGGGTGAACGAGACCGTGTTCTGGCGCCCGTCGCCGGACGATCGCAACAAGATCGCCCGTACCGGCCGCGTGCAGGACGTCGAGGATGGCCTGTCGGAGTTCCCGCATCTCATCGTCAACCAGGCCCGCCTGCAGCAGATGCTGCTCGACTACATGCGCAAGTCGCCGTCGCGCCTGGAATGCGACTATGGCCTGGAGTTCGACGCGCTGAAGGTCGATGCCGAGGGCGAGTATCCGGTGGAGGTCAGGCTGCGCGACGTCAACACGGGCATCATGAAGACGATCCGCGCGAAGTACGTGGTCGGCTGCGACGGTGCCCGCAGCAAGGTGCGCGAATCGATCGGCGCGAAGCTGCACGGCGATTTCGCCAACCACGCGTGGGGCGTGGTCGACATGCTGGCCGTCACCGACTTCCCCGACATCCGCCTGAAGTCGGCCATCCAGTCCGCCGACGAAGGCAACATCCTGCTGATTCCGCGTGAAGGCGGCTACATGGTGCGGCTGTACGTCGACCTCGGCGAAGTCGATCCGAACAATCGCGACGCCATCCGCGACATCACGCAGGAACAGGTCATCGCCACCGCCCAGCGCGTGCTCCATCCCTACACGCTCGACGTGCGTCACGTGGTGTGGTTTTCGGTGTACCAGGTCGGCCAGCGCGTCACCGACCGTTTCGACGACGTCCTGCCCGAGCACGCCGGCTCGCGCCTGCCCCGCGTGTTCATCGCCGGCGACGCCTGCCACACCCACAGCGCCAAGGCCGGCCAGGGCATGAACGTGTCGATGCAGGACACCTTCAACCTGGGCTGGAAGCTGATCTCGGTGCTGGAGGGGCGCGCCAGGCCCGAACTGCTGCGCACCTACTCGACCGAGCGCCACGCGATCGCCCAGGGCCTTATCGACTTCGATCGCGAATGGTCGAAGATCATGGCCTCGCCGCCGAAGGACCCCGCGCATCCGGAACGCGGCGGCGTCGACCCCGCCGAGCTGCAGGCCTACTTCGTCAAGTCGGGCCGCTTCACTGCCGGCATGGCCACCCACTATCCGCCTGCCACGGTGCTGACCGCACCCGACACGCACCAGGCGCTGGCCACGGGTTTCACCATCGGCACGCGCTTTCACTCGGCACCGGTCGTGCGCCTGGCCGACGCCAAGCCGATGCAGCTGGGTCACGTCGCCCGCGCCGATGCCGCCTGGCGCATCTACGCCTTCGCCGATGCCAGCGGCACCCGGCTGCGCGGCCTGATGGACTTCCTTGCCGACTCGTCCGACTCGCCGGTGCGCCGTTTCACCCCGGCCGGCGCCGACCCCGACAGCGTCATCGATGTGCGCGCGGTGTTCCAGCAATACCACCGCGAGCTCAAGGTGGACGAGTTGCCGACGATGCTGCTGCCGCCCAAGGGCCGCTTCGGGCTGCTCGACTACGAGAAAGCCTTCGCGCCCGACCCCAAGAGCGGCCAGGACATCTTCGAGCTGCGCGGCATCGACCGTGCGCAAGGTGCGATCGTCGTGGTTCGCCCCGATCAATACGTCGCCAACGTGCTGCCGCTGGACGCACACGACGCGCTGACGGCATTCTTCGCGGCTTTCCTGATCGATCGTCACTGAGCGAGGTATTGATGAGCGGCATCCGCTACCTGTGGTCCCCGGCACCCACCCCTTCGCTTCCGGTTCGAGGCTGCGATGCCCGCTTTCCCGTCCGGCGCATCTTCTGCGTCGGACGCAACTACCACGCCCACGCCATCGAGATGGGCAACCCGATCGACAAGGCGACGATGCGCCCCTTCTACTTCATGAAGGACGCAGGCAGCCTGGTCGAGTCGGGCGCCACCGTGCCCTACCCGCCCGGCACGCAGGACTACCAGTACGAGATGGAGCTGGTCGTCGCCATCGGCGCCGCCGGCTTCCGCGTCGCCGAAGCGGAGGCGGACAGGCTGATCCATGGCTATGCCGCCGGCCTCGACATGACCCGCCGCGACCTGCAGAAGGCCGGCCGTGACCAGGGCCGCCCCTGGGACCTGGGCAAGAACTTCGAGCAGGGCGCGATCTGCGGCGAAATCGTGCCTGCTGCCGGACTCGGCGTGCTCGACCGGGGCGCCATCGCACTGCAGGTCAATGGCCAGACGCGGCAATCGGCCGATCTGTCGCTGTTGATCTGGAACCTGCGCGAGCTGATCGCCGACCTGTCGCAGTTCTACCACCTCCAGGCCGGCGACCTGATCTACACCGGCACGCCGGAAGGCGTCGGCGCGGTCAAGCCGGGCGACCGCCTGCAGGGCCACATCGAAGGCGTAGGCGATATCGCGCTGCAGATCGGCGAGCCGGAATAACCAGCCGTAGCGGCTGCGCCGCGAATGTACGAACACACAACACAGCGGGCCTGAAACCCGCCCCCGACAGAGGAGACACTTCCATGCAATTTCGTACCACCGTGCTCTGCACCTTCGCCGCCCTGGCACTGCCGCTCCAGGCCCACGCCCAAGCCGAGCCGATCGTGATCAAGGTCGCGCATCTGCTGCCGGCGATGGCGCCGATCCACACCAAGGTCATCGCGCCCTGGTGCGACAAGCTGGCGGCGGAGTCGCAGGGCAGGCTCAAGTGCCAGATCTATCCGGCCATGCAGCTTGGCGGCACGCCGCCACAGCTGCTCAGCCAGGTGCGCGACGGCGTGGCCGACATCGTCTATACCCTGCCGGGCTACACCCCCGGCCGTTTCCCGACCTCCGAGGTGTTCGAACTGCCCTTCGTCACGACGAACCACGAGGCATCCGCGCGCGCGATGTGGGACTTCGTGCAGTCCCACTCGGCCAAGGAATTCGCCGGCCTCAAGCCGCTGGCCGTGTGGGTGAACGGTCCCAACGTGCTCCACACCCGCGACCGTCAGGTCAACACGCTCGACGACCTGAAGGGCCTGAAGGTGCGCGCGCCCTCGCGGCTGGGCAACAAGCTGCTGGCCGCGCTGGGCGCGACGCCGGTCGGCATGCCGGTACCGCAGATGGCGGAAAGCCTGTCCAAGGGTGTCATCGACGGCACGCTGGTGCCGTGGGAAGTGGTGCCGGCCACCAAGACGCACGAACTCACGCAGTTCCACGGCGAGCCCGGTGGCGCACGCACCCTGACCACCGCGACGATGATCTACGTCATGAACCAAAAGAAGTACGACAGCCTGCCGCCCGATCTGCAGAAGGTCATCGACGACAACAGCGGCCGCGAGTTCTCGGCGTGGGTTGCCGTCCAGCACGCCGAGGCCGACACCGTCGGCCGCAAGCTGGCAACCGACGCCAGGAACACCGTCTACACGATCCCTGCAGACGAGATGGCGCGTTGGCAGACCGCTGCCCGGCCCGTGACCGACGAGTGGATCAAGGAAACGAGTGCCAAGGGCGCCGATGGCCAGAAGCTGTACGAGGATGCCGTCGCGCTGGTCGACAAGTACTCGCGATAACGCCTTCGCCCGAGCGGCCCTCAGTGCCGCTCGGAATCCGTCTGTTGCTGCGCCGGATCGCCCAGGAAAGACTCCGGCACCGGTAGCGGCGTGCTCGGCACCAGCATGTCGCCGGGGCAGAGCTGCTCGGTGAAGCCGTCGAGCGAGCCCATGGAACGGCAGTCGCGTCGCGCCACCGGTTCGCTGGTCATGTAGGCAATCACCAGTTGTGTCAGCGCCACCAGCGCGTCGCGGTGGGTGCGCTCCTGCGCGTGCGAGGCGTCGGCGCCGAAGCCGATCAGCGCCGTGCGGATGTCGTTGCCGGCCTCGACCGCGGCGGCGGAGTCCGACCGGTAGTAGCGGAAGATGTCGCGCCGGTGGGCGATGCCCTGCTCCTTTGCGAGCGCGATGAGCTTGTGCGTGAGGTGGTAGTCGAAGGGGCCGGACATGTCCTGCATGCAGATGGTGGCCGCGTGCTCGGAGGTGTTCTGCCCCGGAGCTGCGATGGAAATGTCCAGGCTCACCATCTCCGCGATCTCGCCATGCAGCGCCGCCGAGGCGCCGGAGCCGATCTCCTCGGTGATCGTCAGCAGCGGATGCACATCCACCGGCAGCGCCAGACCCTGGTCGCGGATCGCCTTGCACGCGGTCAGCAGCGCGGCCACCGCCGCCTTGTCGTCGAGGTAGCGCGAGTTGATGTAGCCGTCGGGCTGGATCTCCGGCTGAGGGTCGAAGGCGATCCAGTCGCCGACGTTGAGCCCGGCGGCGTCGAGCGCGGCACGGTCCTCGGCCGGCAGGTCGACCCGCACCTCGACGTGCTCCCAACCCACCGGCTGGGTGTCGATCTCGCCGCCGAAGGCATGGCCCGAGGTCTTCAGCGGCAGACAGGTACCGCGAACCTGGCCACCGTCGGTGAAGATGGTCAGGCGCGAGCCTTCGGCGAAGCGTGCCGACCAGTGGCCGATCGGCACGATCTCCAGCCGGCCATTGGCCTTGAGCGATTTCACCATCGCCCCCAGGGTGTCGAGGTGGGCGACCACCGCGCGCGCCGGCTGAGATTCGCGCCCCTTCAGCGTGGCGCGGATGGCGCCGCGGCGGGTGATCTCGTAGGGAATGCCGAGCGCGGCGAAGCGCCCGGCGGTGTAGCGCACCACGGCATCGGTCAGCCCCACCGGGCTCGGAATGGCCAGCAGCTGCAGCAGGGTTTCCTCTAAGTAGGCGTAGTCGATCTCCAGCGCGTGCGGATGGCGCGGTTCGTTCATGCGTGGCTCCTCCGGTCAGGTCCCGTGTCCGGCGCTCAGGCGACGGCGCGCGTACGCGGGAACAGCAGATCGACGAAACGCTCCGCCGTCGGCTGCGGTTCATGGTTGGCAAGACCCGGGCGCTCGTTGGCCTCGATGATCACGTAGTCGGGCCCATCGACCGCCGGCACCAGGAAGTCCAGTCCGGTCACGGGGATATCGAGCGCGCGTGCGGCCTGTTCCGCCGCCTCGCGCAGGGCCGGATGCAGTTCGGCGGTGACGTCGTGGATGGTGCCGCCGGTGTGCAGATTGGCGGTGTTGCGCACCTGCAGGCGCGTATCGGCCGGCAGCACCGTATCGAGTGACGCGCCCTGCGCGGCGATGCAGCGCTCGGTCTCGGCGTCGAGCGGGATGCGCGACTCGCCGCCGGTCGCGGCTGCCCGGCGCCGGCTCTGTTTGTCGATCAACTCGCGCACGCTGCTGTGGCCATCGCCGACGATGACCGGAGGCCGACGCACCGCGGCGGCCACCACACGGAAATCGATGACGACGATACGCAGGTCCTGCCCGGCGCAGAACTGCTCGACGACCACCCGGTCGCAGAACTGGCGCGCACGCCCGATCGCCGCGCGTACCTCGTCCGCCGTGCGCAGGTTCACGCTGATGCCCTTGCCCTGCTCGCCCTCGACCGGCTTCACAACCACGGCACCGCTCGATGCGAGCAAGGCCAGCCAGGCGTCCTCGTCGGCCACGTCGGCCTGCTGCGGCACCGCCAGCCCCTCGGCCGCGAGCAGCTTCAGCGTCACCCGTTTGTCCTGGCAGCGGCTCATGGCCACGGCCGAGCTCAGCTCCGACAGCGACTCGCGGCAGACGATGCTGCGCCCGCCAAGCGTGAGGCGGAAGTAGCCGTTCTCGGCGTCGATTACCTCGGCGTGGATGCCGCGGCGCACCGCCTCGTCCACGATCAGCCGCGCATAGGGATTGAGCCCCTCCAGTGCCTCACGGCCGCCGGTGAACAGGGGCTCGTTGATTGCGTTGCAGCGCTTCACCGCGAAGGCCGGGATGCGCTGGAAGCCGAGCTTCTCGTACAGCGCGATGGCCTGCTCGTTGTCGTGCATCACCGACACATCCATCCAGGCCCGGCCGCGCGCCTGATAGTGCTCGGCCAGATAGCGCACCAGCGCTTCGCCGATGCCGGGGTGCGTCGCCTGCGGCGCCACGGCCAGGGCCCACAGGCTGGCGCCGTTGTGAGCATCGGCAAAGGCCTCGACATGGTCCAGCCCCATCGCCACGCCGATCACCTCGCCGCTGTCGCGATCCTCCGCCAGCGCGTAGGTAATGCCACGGCTGGCACGCTCGCGCCATACGCGCAGCGGGTCGACCGGCACCATGCGCCGCGCGCGGTAGAGCGCGTTGATCGCGGCGACGTCGGCGCGCGTGCGCAGCCGGCGCAGCGTGAAGCCGCGCCGGGCAGCGCGCCGGGTGCGGTAGGACGCGAGCTGCAGGCGGAAGGCATCGGACGGGTCGAGGAAGAGCTGCTGCGGCGCGCTGGCGACCACCACCTGTGGCTTCTCGACGTAGAAGGCGATGTCGCGCTGGCCGGGCCGCTCCTGCAACAGGGCCGTCGCCAGCGCGGCCGGGTCCCGCCAGGTCTGCGCCGGCAACAGTCGCCCCCAGCCGCACTCGATGATCGCGTCTGCAGGCATCGCCTCCCGCTCCGGGAGGCTCGCATGCAGGCTGAGGGAGGACTGGCCGGCGCGCAGCGCGCGGGCGATCTCTTTGCGGATCATCGTGGGTCCTCAACCGACATGGGTCTGCAACCACCACTCGAGCAGACCGAGCTGCCAGAGCTTGGAACCGCGCAACGGCGTGATGTGCTTGCCGGGCTCGGCCAGCAGCATGTCGACGTAGTCCTGGCGGAACAGGCCGCGCTCGCGCGCCGAACGGCTGGAAAGGGCATCGCGCACCCGTTCGAGCACCGGCCCTTGCAGGTACTTGAGCGCGGGCACCGGAAAATAGCCCTTCGGCCGGTCGATCACCGCGCCCGGGATCACCTTGCGCGCCGCCTCCTTCAGAACGCCCTTGCCGCCGTGCGCCAGCTTGTGCCGCGCGGGAATACGCGCCGCCAGCTCGACGAGTTCGTGATCGAGGAAAGGTACGCGGGCCTCGAGCCCGAAAGCCATGGTCATGTTATCCACGCGCTTGACCGGGTCGTCGACCAGCATCACGGTCGTATCCAACCGCAACGCCTTCTCCACCGGGTCGTCGGCGCCCGGCGCATTGAAGCTGGCCGCGACATAGGCGGCGCTGGCATCCACACCCAGCCACGGCGGCGCGACGACGCGCGCGTATTCCTCGAAGTCGCGGTCGCGGAAGGCAGCGAGGTAGTCCGCCACCGGATCGGCGCTGCCGGCGAGCTTCGGATACCAGTGGTAGCCGCCGAACACCTCGTCCGCCCCCTGCCCGCTCTGCACCACCTTGCTGTGGCGCGACACCGCTTCGGACAGCAGATAGAAGCCGATGCAGTCGTGGCTGACCATCGGCTCGTTCATCGCCTCGACGGCCTCCGGCAGGCGCCTGAGCAGTTCGGATTCGGGCACGAAGATGCGCTCGTGGACGGTGCCGAACTCGCGCGCGACGATGTTGGCGTACTCGAACTCGTTGCCCTTCTCGCCGCCCACATCCTCGAAGCCGACATTGTAGGTGCGCAGGTCGCGAACCCCGGCTTCGGCCATCAAGCCAACGATCAGGCTCGAATCCACCCCGCCCGACAGCAGCGCGCCGACCGGCACGTCCGCCACCAGCCGTCGCCGCACCGCGCCGCGCAGGCCGTCGAGCAGAATTTCAGTCCATTCCTCGAAGCTGCGCGTCTCGTCGGCGGCATCGCGTTCATAGCGCAACGACCAGAAGCGGCGCTCGCTGCGGCGGCCATCGGGTTCGATGCGCATCAGCGTTCCCGGCGGCAGCTTGCGCACGCCGGCCAGCAGCGTGTGCGGCGCCGGCACGACGGCATGGAAAGACAGGTAGTGGTTGAGCGCCGCCGGGTCGATCGAGGTGTCGACGCCGCCGGCCGCAAGCAGCGCGGGCAGTGCGGAGGCGAAGCGCAGGCCACCCTCGATCTCGGCGTAGTACAGCGGCTTGATGCCGAGCCGGTCGCGCCCCAGCAGGACACGCCCGCTGTCACGCTCCCAGATCGCGAACGCGAACATGCCGTTGAGCCGCTGCACGAAGTCCTCGCCCCACGCGTGGTAGGCCTTGAGCAGCACCTCGGTATCGCCGTGCGAGTAGAAGCGGTAGCCCTTGGCCTCAAGTTCGCGCCGCAGTTCGGGGTGGTTATAGACCGCGCCGTTGAAGACGATACCGAGCCCGAGTTCGGGATCCACCATCGGTTGCTGGGCCGATTCCGACAGATCCATGATCTTCAGCCGGCGGTGGCCCCAGGCCTGGCTCCCCTGCGCGAACACGCCGCCACTGTCCGGCCCGCGCCGCCGCTGCTGCGCGTTCATCCGCGCCAGCGCTGCCAGGTCGGGGCTCACCCCGTCGAACCGTATTTCACCTGCTATACCGCACATTGCACTTCCTTCGCTGTGTTGAGCCTTAGCATTCTAGCAAATTTGTTTTGTGCAAATTTTTTAGACCAAGGACATGGCCGGAAAGACTGGCGGAGCGGCGCTTCACGATCACGTCACGGCTTGCACCGTCGCCCTCTGCCCAGAAAGAATTGAATCGTGATATTCGTCGGTAAATATCATTAAATGAAAGCGTATAATCTTTTTTGCATTTACTATTGAATTCAGACGCCCTGCACGCACCGGTTCACCTCATCGATGCGCCATGGAGGAAAAGATGCTGTCTATCGCACACCGATTCGCCCGCCGCCTCGCGCTGACGCTGACCGCCATCGCCATGACGGCCGGCCCCGCCCTCGCGCAGCAGGCTGAACAGCCGTTGAAGATCTTTCACGTCATGAGTTTCGACTCGCCCTGGCGCTGGACCGATGGTCAGTTCGCCGGTTTCAAGGAGGGGCTCGGGGAGGACGTGAAGGCGGAATACAAGGTCTTCCAGATGGACATCAAGCGCCACGCCACGCCCGAAGCGAAGGCTGAGCGGGGGGCGATGGCGCGCAAGGCAATCGACGAGTGGAAGCCTGATCTGGTCTACATCTCCGACGACGCCGGAATCGAGAACGTCGCCGCCCACTACGCCAACACCGGCCTGCCGATCGTGTTCAGCGGCGCCAACCGCACGCTGACCGAGCACAAGCTCGAGGGCACGAAGAACATCACCGGCGTGCTCGAGGAAGAGCACTTCGTCGAATCCGTGCGACTCCTGCGGACGATGGCGCCCAACGTTCGTCGTATCGCCGTGATCTGCGACGAGGCGGCACACTGGCCACCGGTAATCCAGCGCATCCGCGACCGCGTGTCCAGGCTCGAAGGCGTCGAGATCGCAGCGGTGGACGTGCTCGGCAGCTACGCCGAGTTCCAGAACAAGGTGCGCAAGTACCCCGAGGTCGCCGACGCGGTGCTCTATCTGGGCATCTTCAACTTCAAGGACGACAAGGGCCAGACCGTGCCCTACGAGAGCCTGCAGCGCTGGGTAGTGGAGAACAGCAAGCTGCCCGACATCAGCTTCTGGATCGACCGCATCCACTTCGGCGTGCTCGCTTCGGTGACCGTGTCGGAGCAGGAACAGGGCATCGCGGCCGGCAGGCTTGCGCGTGCCATCCTGGTAGATGGCAAAGCGCCTTCGACCCTGCCCGTGGTGCCGACGGTGAAGGGCAAGCCCGTCATCAACCTCGCACGTGCCAGGCAGCTCGGCATCACGGTAAAGTCCACCGAACTGCTCACGGCTGAGGTCGTCACGGAGTTCCAGTGGGCGAAAGCCGCCAAGTAAGACCCGGTCTGCGGGCCAAGATCCTTCTCATCGCCTCCGGCGTCGTGCTGGTGGCGATGCTGGCGAACGCGCTGACGTCGAGTTTCTTTTTCACGCGCAAGCAGACCGAGTCCCACATCATGTGGGCGCATGCGATTGCGCGCGTGCTCAATGTTCAGCTCGAGCGCGTGCTGTTCCTCGGCATCCCGATCGACGACCTGCAGGGCTTCGAGCGCCAGTGCGCCGAAGCCGTCAGCAGCAACCCCGGTCTTTCCTACGCCTACGTCGTGTCGACGAAGGGCGAGGTCCTTTTCCACAGCGGCGATGATGCCGGCAATGGCAACGGTCGCCGCGTGACACGCGTCGTACCGCCGGCGGTGCTCGACGCGATCGTCACAGGCTCAGGCACCGTGGACGAACCGAGCGATCTCAGCTACGCCGTGATCGAGTCGGTGAGCGACCCCCGCGGCGTGAAAGTGGCGCACATCGTCGTAGGCTTTCCGCGCGAACTGATCGACGATGCCAACCAGAGCCTGCTGCAGCTGATCATCGGCGTCGACATGCTGGTATACGGCCTCAGCGCGGTGCTGCTGTTCTTCGGCCTGTCGCGTTTCGTGATCTCGCCGCTGACCCGCATCGTGCGGGCGATCGAGGACATCCGCCCGGGCGAGCGCCTGGGCGAAGGCCGGAAGGCGCTGCCGGAAGTCGGCAGTGACGAATTGTCCGTGGTGGTGCGCGCCTTCAACCGTCTGTTCGAACGCATCGGCCAGCACGAGCGCGAACTGGTCGCCGCACGCGACGCGGCCGAAAGCGCCAACCGCGCCAAGTCGGAATTCCTCGCGGTGATGAGCCACGAGATCCGCACGCCGATGAACGGGGTACTCGGCATGACCGACCTGCTCCTCAACAGCGGGCTGAATCCGGAGCAGCGCAGCCACGCGCAGACGGTGCGCAACTCGGCCGAATCACTGCTGGTGATCCTGAACGACATCCTCGACATCGCCAAGCTGGAATCGGGCGCTTTCGAGCTCGAAACGGCACCGTTCGAACTCGCCCCCGTCGTCGAGCGCACGGTGGAGCTGACGCGAATGAGCCTCGCGGGCCGTGCCCTGGCGCTCACCCTCGAGATTGCGCCAGCGGCAGCCAGCCGCTTCGTCGGCGACATCAAGCGCGTGCGCCAGGTGCTGCTGAACCTGGTCAGCAACGCAGTGAAGTTCACTGAGCAGGGCGAGGTAAAGGTGCGCGTCGGCACCACTGCGCCCGACAGCGGCGCCATCGCCCATCTGCGCTTCGACATCATCGATACCGGCATCGGCATCGCCGAGGACACCAAGGCCCGGCTGTTTGACGCCTTCGTCCAGGCCGATGCCTCGATGTCGCGCCGCTATGGCGGCACCGGTCTCGGGCTGGCCATCTCGAAGCGCATCGTCACGCAGATGAACGGCCGCATCGGCTTCGACAGCGAACTCGGCAAGGGCAGCCACTTCTGGTTCGAGCTCGATCTGCCACGCTGCGCAGCAACGCCGCAGACCGCCATTCCGGCCGGTACCGACCCGTCTGTTGCGGCGCTGTCAGCGCCGGCAGACCCCGGGGGCCGCATCCTGGTGGCGGAGGACAATCCGGTGAACCAGATGGTGATGTCCGGACTACTGAAACGGCTCGGCTGCGCGCTCGACATCGCCGACAACGGCCGTGTCGCGCTCGAGCTCATGGCACGGCAAAGCTATGACCTGGTCCTGATGGACATCCAGATGCCCGAGATGGACGGCATCGAAGCCACGCGCCGCATTCGTGCGCTGGAAGACGCCCGGGCCACGACGCCCATCGTCGCCGTCACCGCAAACGCCTCGGACCCTGAACGGCAGCACTATATGGAAGTCGGGATGAATGACTGCCTCCCCAAACCAGTGCGCCCGCAGGACCTGGAGCGGGTGCTGAAACAATGGTGCGGCAAGGCCGGTTGAGCGCCGAGCCGCGAGTCTCGGCGCCCACCGCCGCCCTGCCCCGCCCGCTTCAGCGCAACCTGCTGGCCACGAACTGCAGCGCGAGGTCGTAACCCATCGTGCCGAACCCCGCCATCACGGCCTCGGCAATGTCCGACAGGTAGGAGTGATGGCGGAAAGCTTCGCGCTTGTGCACGTTGGAGATGTGCACCTCGACGAAGGGGATTGCCACGCCAGCGAAGGCGTCGCGAATGGCGACGCTGGTGTGCGTGTAGGCGCCCGGGTTGATGATCGCGAAATCAACGCCGTCGAGCCGCGCCTGATGGATGCGGTCGACAATGGCGCCCTCGTGATTGCTCTGGAAGCAGTCCAGCGCGAGGCCGAGCTGCTCGGCCTGCGCCTGCAGTGCGTTCTCGACGTCGGCCAGCGTGGTCGCACCGTAGATATGCGGCTCGCGGGTGCCGAGCAGGTTCAGGTTGGGGCCATTGATGACCAGCACTTTTTTCATGGCGGGGGCGTTCGTTCAGTTGAAGGGTTGGCAGGCGTGCACCGCAGGAAATCACATGCCCAGTGACTTAAGCAGCTCGTCCTGCTCACTGTCGGCACTGGCCGCCGGGCCGGGATTGCCCTCTGTGTAGCGGTTCTGCGCCAGCAGTTCATCCGGGTCCAGCACCTCGCCGGCCTCGAAATCGTTGAGCTTGATGAACTCGGTGCGATCCACCGCCAGCTCGAGGTAGAAGATGTTGTTCTGCCCCGTGTAGAAGGTCACGCGGCGGGCTTCGGGATTGTCGAGGTTGGTGTCGACGCTGAGGATGACCTGCTTGTTGAGCACCAGCATCTTCGGCTGGTTTTGCGTGATGTGGGTCTGCAACTCACGCCCTACCTTGCCGGTGAAGTCGCCGACGATCTGGTTCATCAGCTCGCCCATCACGTTGCTGACTTCGTCGCTGGTGTAGGACGAAGCCAGGTCGCTCTTCGACATGCCCATGTTGAGCAGGTACTTCTCGTACAGCTCCATGGCCGCCTGCGACGAGAAATTGATCACCACCAGCCCGGAGAACCCGCCGTCGAAGAGCACGAAGCAGCCAATGTCCGGCTTGAGGCAGGTCTTGGTGATCCGCTGTACCATGCCCGAGTAGCGAATCTCGCTGTGGGTGGCCACCGTCAGCACCTTGGAAACGGAATCACAGAGGCTGCGCAGCAGGTCTTCGGTGCCGAACACCACGTTGTCGTCTTGCGTGCTCATTCGAGTCATTCATCCGGGTTGGAAAAGTCGTCCGCCATCTATAGCACAGCGCCCGGCTACACGGCAGCCGTTCTTGGGTCAGGCGTGCAAACGCGCACGAAGCGCGGGGACGGGAGCGGGTCCGCGTCACCTACATGCCGGTACAAACCCTGCCCGTGCCGCGGCGCACAATGATTGCATCGATCGGCACGGTAGCGAGATCCCGGCCGATCCGCTTTCACAAGGGTGACATCATGAAACGCATCAAGCTCGGACTCATCTTGATCCTGTCGGGGCTCAGTCTGCTGTGGTGGCTGGCCGACCCGATGAACCTCGGCGACGGCGGCTACTTCGCGATCCGCACGCTCGCCGTGCATTACTCCGGCGTCCTCGCGATGGGCGTCATGAGCGTGGCGATGCTGCTCGCACTGCGCCCGCTGTGGCTCGAGCCGCTCCTGGGCGGGCTCGACAAGGGCTACCGCCTGCACAAATGGCTGGGCATCGCCGGCCTGGCGTTGGCGACCGTCCACTGGCTGTGGGCCCAGGGGACGAAATGGGCCGTGGGCTGGGGCTGGCTGACGCGCCCGCAACGCGGCCCGCGCCCAGAGCAGACTGTCGAAATCTTCCGCTTCTTCCAGGAACAGCGCGGCCTGGCCGAAACCATCGGCGAGTGGGCCTTCTACGGCTTTGTCGTGCTGGCGGCCATCGCGCTGATCAAGCGTTTCCCCTACCGACGCTTCTTCCAGACCCACAGGCTGATGGCGGCCATCTACCTCGCGCTGGTGGTGCATAGCGTGGTGCTGCTGCCCTTCGGCTACTGGAGCAGCGCGGTCGGGCTGGTGCTCGCCGCGCTGATGGCAGGCGGCACCTACGCAGCGATCCTGTCGCTGGCGGGCCGCATTGGACGCGCGCACCGTGCGAGCGGCGAAGTCGCCCGCATCGTCCGCCATCCCAGCAACCAGGTGCTCGAGGTCGAGCTTCTACTGCGGACGGCCTGGCCAGGCCATGACGCCGGCCAGTTCGCCTTTGTCTCCTTCGATCCGACGGAAGGCCCCCATCCCTTCACGATCGCCTCGGCGTGGGCAGGCGACGGGCGCATGACTTTCATGATCAAGCCACTTGGCGACTACACGTGCACGCTGCCCGACCGGCTCAAGCTTGGCGACGCGGTCGAGGTCGAAGGCCCCTATGGCCGGTTCGACTTCGCCGATGCAAACGAACGCCAGATCTGGGTGGCCGGCGGTATCGGCATCACGCCCTTCATTGCGCGGCTGGAGGCGCTCGCCGGCCAGCCGGCCCACGCACCGGTCGACCTTTTCTACAGCACGCGCCAGCCCGACGAAGGCTTCATCGCCAGTCTCCGGCAACTGGCCGACAAGGCCCGGGTGCGGCTGCATGTCCTGGTCGCAGACCGCGACGGCCGGCTAGACGCCGACGGGATCTGCCGGACGGTACCCGAGTGGCCGAAGGCCGGCCTCTGGTTCTGCGGGCCGGCGGGATTCGGCAATGCGCTGCGCCACGCTCTGGGCGCACGGGGATTCGGTGCCGACCGATTCCATCAGGAACTGTTCGACATGCGCTGAAGACCCCGCCGCCGACGGCCAGTGGGAAGGCGCTCGACTCAGCGCGGTTCATCGCGCCGCGTTTCGCCGCAGGCGCAGCAGGCGCACGTCGACGGTCAGCGACAGCTCGGTCAGCGCCGCTGCGCGCGCGCGGCCTTCCGCCGTGGCGCGAAACAGGTGCGGCGTCATCAGCAGCAGGTCGGCGATCGGCTCGGCGCCCTTCAGTTCGACCATGAAGCGCAGCGTCTCGGCCCCCGCCACCGAGAAGCCGGCGGGCGCCTCCGCTTCGGAGCGGCGCTCCGGTTTCAGGGTGGGGTAGATGATCTCGCGCAGCTCGCGCAGGTGGTCGGCGCCGGCATCGACCTGCAGCAACTCGCCGCCCGGCTTGAGCGCGCGCGCGAATTCGCCATACACCGGGAAGCCGAACATGCAGATCACGCGATCGAGCGTCCGCGGCAGGACCGGCAGGTTGGCATTGCTGCCCACGACCCAGGTCGCGTCGCGTTGCTGCCTGGCGGCGGCCTGCACCGCCCATTTCGAGATGTCGAGGCCCAGCAGCGCAATCTGTCGCCCGGCTGCCGCGTCGGCAAGCTCGCGCAGGTAATAGCCCTCGCCGCAGCCGGCATCGAGGCACGCTGCACGTTGCGGCAGGCCGTCGAGAACCATCGTCGCCACCGCCGAGGCGATCGGCTGGTAGTGGCCGGCAGTGAGGAAGCGCCTGCGGGCGGCGACCATCACCTTGCTGTCGCCGGGGTCGCGCGAGCGCTTGTTCTGCACCGGCAACAGATTGACGTAGCCCTCCCGCGCCGTATCGAAGCTGTGGCCGGACAGGCAGCGCCAGACGGCGCCGTCCTGCCGCAGCGGCGCGCCATCGAGCGGGCAGGCAAGATCGAGGAATGGATAACGCATGATGCAGCCGTCGCGGTGGATGTCACGGGCCGCCATTGTGCCTCGCGGCAACGCTCAGGTGAGCCGCAGCGCGCGCAGCAGGTCCTCTTCGGTGATGGGCTTGATCAGGATCTCGTCGAAGCCCGCCTCGCGCATCTCGTCGAGCATCTCGGGAATGGCGTGCGCGGTATAGGCGACGATGTGCAGGCGGTCCGGCCCCTCACTCGCCCGCAGGCGACGACAGACATCCAGCCCGGACACGCCGGGCATGCCGATGTCGAGCAGCACCGCATCGAAGCGCTCTTGCGCGATCAGCTCAAGAGCCTGAAGGCCGTCCCCCCGCTCCACCACCTCGTGCCCGCGCCGCGCCAGCCAGGTGGCCGGCAAGGTTCGGTTGATCGGGTGGTCATCAACGATGAGGATCTTCATGCAATCTCCTTCGGCGCCACGGGCACGACGAGACGGAAGATGCTGCCCTGCCCGGGTTCGGACTGCAGCATGACCTCCCCGCCCATCAGTTCCGCAAGTTCCCGGCAAAGGGCGAGCCCGAGCCCCGCGCCCCCCTGCGAACGCGTCAGGAAGAGATCGGCCTGGCGGAACCGCTCGAAGATCAGCTCCTGGTCGCGCGGATCGATGCCGCAACCGCTGTCAGCCACCTCGAAGATACAGCTACGCCCGTCGACTGTCGCACTGACGCGGACGAAGCCCGAGTCGGTGAATTTGAGTGCGTTATGCACCAGATTGTTCAGAATCTGCGCAACGCGCATGCGGTCGCAGACGATGCTCGTCTGCTCGTCCTGCGGTCCGCTGCCCGACAACGCCAGCCCCTTCCGCGCCGCAATGGGCTGATAGGTGGCGCAGACTTCCGCCACCAGCGCAGCAACCGGCACCGGTTCGGGCTTGAGCTTCATCTCCCCGGCCTCGACGCGGGCCATGTCGAGGATGGAATTTACCAACTCGAGCAGGTGCTGGCTGCTGTCGAAGATCACGCTCGCGTACTCGCGATGCGCCTCATCCTCGACCGTCTCGCGCAGCAGGTCGGCATAGCCGATGATTCCGTTCAGCGGGGTGCGCAACTCGTGCGACACCGAGGCGAGGAATTCGGACTTGAGACGGTTCGACGATTCCGCCCGCTCCTGGCTTTCGCGCAAGCGGAGCGAAATCATGCGCTGCCGGTGCAGCAGCCAGGCCGACAGGCCGGCGAAGGCGACGATGATCAGGGTCATCGCGCCCGCGAAGCGGAAATAGCCAGCCTTGCGCGCCTCAAAGTCCGCCATCGCCCCTTCCCGATCGACCCCCACCAGCACACCCAGCTGCAGCCCGGGCAGGCGCCGGTAACTGTGGCTGCGCAGCACGCCATCGACTGGACTGGTCTCGACGAAATGGCCGGCCGGCGCGTCCTTGATCAGGTTCATCAGCTGCGAGCGCGAGATGTCCTGCCCGACTTCGGTCATGTCGCCCGAGCGTCGTGCGCGCACGATGCCATCCAGGCCGAACAGCGTCACTACGCCGCGCTTGCCGACATCTACCTCGCTGTAGAAGCTCGTGAAGTAGAAGGGATCGACCGAGATCACCGCAACGCCACCGAAGCTGCCATCGGCCCGATTGATGCGGCGTGTGAGTTGCAGCGACCACTTGCCCGTTGCCCGCCCCAGCACCGGCTTGCTGACGAAGTAGGCGTTGGTGTCGGCGTCGAGATGGACACGGAAATGCTCCCGGTCCGACAGGTCCACACGGTTGAAGTTCGGGATGTTGGACAGGTGGTAGATCCCCTGCGCATTGATCACTCCGACCTGGTTGAACAGGCTGCTGATGATCATGCCGCCGCTCACCGCCTCGGCGATATCGAGCCGGTCGCCGATCTTCTCGTACTGATGCTTCACGAACAGCAAAGCCTGGTCGACGCTGCCGAGGGTGCGGATGGTGTGCTCCTCGAAGGCTCGCGCCAGGTTCATCGTGTCGCGGTGGATCGTTTCCTCGACATGCACCTCCTCGACCTTCGCCTTGTAGAGCACCGCCGCCCAAAGCGAAACGAGCAACACCACCGCCAGAGTGAGGATGACCGCGAAGGCCAGCTTGCCATCGGCCAGTTGGCCGAGGGGCTCGGCCGTCGGCCTGTCGGCCTTGGATGCCGCATTTGCTGCGGAGCGCTTCCGCTGTACTGAAGACATGATTGGGCACGTGAACGTCGGACGAGGCGCCGTCCAGCCTTCACGGCTATCGTCGCCCCCGGGGCCAGGATCGAAATGAATCAAGGCCGGCGCGGAACCCCCCTCGTACATGGGGTCAGGCCGACACTATGCATCGACACCCGAAACCACAGGTGCGGAGACTTCCGTACCTTCGACGCTAACACGAGAACATCGTTGTAAACAATACCGTCGCTACAAACGGAGAAAACAAGAAGATAATTCGCGCGATTTTGCCAAACTCATCACGACTCAGGCTGGCAAAACGGAGGCGGCGCCGTACCATAGCCAACATCGTCAAACTTTCCGCGCAAGTGCACCGATGCCTTCGCTGCCACTCTCGGCATCGACCCATCCTGCGCCAGAACAAGCGCCCTCATCCCGCCCTCATGCTCCCTCACCGCACCCACGACCGGAGACTCGATGTCGAGCGCCCACCGCAAACCCTGCTCCTGTGGCAGGAAGAACCGGGCACGCCTTCGACCGGCGCCGCGCACGCCCCCCACCTGGACGCGGCGAGCGACGCGCGCACTGGCGCCGCCGCCAAACTCGCGCTGACAAAGGCGCGCGCGGCGCAGCGCGAAACGCTCAGGCGCCTGGTGCTGGTTGCAGCGGCCAAGGATGGCGGAACACCAGAGCACTGCCTGCGTGTCGGCGCGCTATCCGCGTTGCTCGCGGAGGCCCTGCAGCAGCCGCAGGCCTGGTGCGACATGCTGTTCGATGCCGCACCGCTCCACGACCTTGGCAAGGCGACCCTGCCGGAAGCGCTGTTGAGCAAGTCGGGTCCGCTGCTGCCCCACGAATGGGCGCAGGTTCGCACCCACACCGTGGTCGGCGCCTACGTCCTTGGCGACTCGGACAACCCCGTCCAGCAACTCGCCGCGGAAATCGCGCTGAACCATCACGAGCGGTGGGATGGTAGCGGTTACCCGGCCCACCGCAGCGCACACCAGATCCCGCTTTCCGGCAGGATCGTCGCCGTTGCCGATTTCTTCGATTCGGTGACGAACGCATCCTGCTATCGCGACGCAATGGACGATGACGCCGCCTTCCGCCTGCTGGATACGGCACGCGGTGCCCAGTTCGACCCGACTGTCGTCGATGCAATGCACCGCATTCGCCACCGGCTTGCAGGCGTCCGCGATCAGGCCCAAATTCACGCCGCAACGCTATCGACGACAGGTCGTTGGCAATACTGGTGGCGCCGCGCCTGAACGGCAGCCGCCGGCATTCGGGACGGGAAGAAGACGCTCTGCGCGAAAAGTGCACCGCAAAGAAAAAACGCGCCTGGAGGCGCGTTTTTACTGGGGTTCTGGCGGAGACGGAGGGAGATTCCGCACTTGCCACCTAACCTACTGATAACTAAGTTAATCAATAGGTTGCATTGCTTGATGTGGTAAGTACATGTGGTAACTTCATGTGGTAAATTCTAGACTCCGCCACATCAAGGAGACCCCATGGCAAGCAACATCGAACGTCGTGGCAACACTTGGTACGCCACCCTTCACGTTCCCCAGGATGCCCGAGCGAAGATCGGGAAGTCGAAGTTCTTCGAGTCCCTGAAGACCACTGACAAGCGAATCGCTGAGGTTCGCGCCCATCCGATCATCGCTAAGTGGAAAGCGCAGATCGCAGCAGCCAGGGGTAACGCCGACCCGTTCCTCGAAGATGCTCTCAAGTGGCGACGAGAGTACGAGGCACACGATCACCCTGACATCATCCGAGACTTCATCGAGGAGGAGGCGAGGAAGGTCGAGCGGGCGAAAGGCGAAGGCGCAGGAAGGACGTTCTATGCGGTCGCCATCGGCACCGAGACACCCCTCGATTCTTTCTTCGTCGAGTGGGCCGCACACCTCACCCAGGCCCCGAAGACCATCGACCAGATGAAGAAGGACGTTCGGCGGATGATCGACAAGTTCGTCAGTGTCGAGGCTGTCACGAAGCCAGCGGTCATCGAATGGGTGAAGGAGCTGATGAAGGACACCCCGACCAGACAGGGATACTCGTACTCGTCACTGGATCGGATGTTCAAGTTCTGTCGGAACTTCTGGCGTTACCTTCAGGAAATCGAGAAGGCCGACCCAGAGAAGCAGCCCTTTGTCCTCCCCTCCTTCGCCAAGAAGGCCAACGGCAGCAAGGCCAAGAGCGCCGATGGCTGGGAGCCGTTCGAGCCATCTGAGGTCGTCACGCTTCTTGATGCGGCGACCGAGAAGGAAGACCACGAACTCGCTGACCTCATCCGACTTGGGATGTACTCCGGTGCGAGGATCGAGGAGCTATGCGCCCTCAAGGTGAGCGACTGCACCGAGGAGGTACTGAAGATCACCGACAGTAAAACCGAAGCGGGCCTCCGCCGAGTCCCCGTCCATTCGGCACTGGTCGAGGTCGTGAAGAGGTTGAAGGAGGCCAGCAAGGACGACTACCTGCTCTCCGGTCTAACCTTCAACAAGTACGGAGACCGGTCGAACGCCATCGGGAAGCGGTTCGGGAGGCTGAAGAAGTCCCTCGGGTTCCCGGAGAAGAAGGTCTTCCACTCGATCAGGAAGACCGTGGTCACGATGCTTGAGAATGCAGGCGTGTCCGAGAACCTCACCGCCGACATCGTGGGGCATGAGAAGCCCCGGATTACCTATGGGCTTTACTCAGGTGGTGCAACCCTCCCCGTGATGAAAGAGGCACTGGAGCGCATCCGCTATCCGGCGAAGAAGCCGGACTAAAAATGCTGCAAATTTTCGAGAGGGCCATCGTTTGATCAAGACTGAACGATTCCCCCCGGAGCCCCCCCCTCTCCTCGTTCAGAGCCAAGCCTCAAAAGCCCTCAGATCAGGAACCCCCTCTCCAGGCCGTGGGCAATTCCTCCCTCCCAGTCTGATGTTAGAAAGCTCCTAACGGTATTGAAGCAATGCTCAACCACTTCAGCGTAGATCGGATTCTTCTGGTATCCAGCATCGTAGCGAAACTCTCTGTCTGTATTCTTCTGCTTCCGAAGCACATAGATCTGGTCAATCTTGTACTTTTTCAGGTTGACTGACTCGGTCAGCTTTAACCACTCCGCGACGACTATGTACATGCCGTTTGGGTTCTTCTGTTTTAGTTGTTCAGCCGCCGTGGATACATCTTGGAGCATTGTCTTATCGAGATAGGTCTTACACTCGATGGCCACCGCAGGAATATCCCAGTCATGAATCTCCTCAGTTGCCGCACCAGCACACTTCATTGAAGCCTTCACGCTGACACCAATAGCAAAGTCGTGGTCTTTTTTCTCCACGAGCGCATATGGCAACTTAACCATCTCTTTGTAAGAAGGCGCCCTGAAAAAAACGTCCTTGAACGAGTGTGATTTTCCGATCAGTGCATTCCCCGATATGCTGCGCACCAAGTCACGGAAAAGGTAGAACATGAACTCTTCAAGAACTGTCGAGTGAAGATTGGAGCGGGAGTCGAACTTTTCCGCATAGTGCTGCTGATCGAGGAAATCCTTATATTCATTGAGAAGCCTGACACGCTCGAAAATTATTTCCTGATCATTTTCAGCCTCTACGGCAACCGGCCCCACCAATGCTTCGTTGTCCTTTTTCCACTGATCGTAGCGAACTCTGATTTCAGTCAAGTATTGGCGAGATTTAGCATCCCGATACTTGGTCCGGTGTTCTTCTTTCTGCTCAAGGTTGTTACCGTGGACAAGCATATCGATCAGCCCTGAAGTTGTTTGATGAGGTTCTCGGCGATGGCTTTACCAAGCAGAGGCGGCACAGCATTCCCGATCTGATTGTATTGACATAAGTGCTTCTCTTCGTGCCGACCTTCGCGTTGAAGGAGCTTGTGACTCACAACAGTCGGCTTGCCTTTGAATACATACCAATCAGGGAATGTCTGTATCCGTGCACCTTCACGTGCCGTGAAATTTCTGTTTTTGTAAGGATGCACAAAGTTGGCATAAAAAGATGCCGCTATCGTATGGCATGGGCGCTCTGGATGCATCCTTCTGTTGTTCTGATCGTAGGCTTTCTCAGAAAATTCCGTGCTGTTTCTTTTGAGCGGTCGCAGGTGATCAGGGACATCAGATGTTGAGTCTCCCCAACGCATAGAGGCGAATCGCTCTACCAAGCGCTTTGAGTGGTTCATCGCCTTGTGGTTGAAGAGCCTCTTCGACTCTCCGCGCAGGTAGCGCTGAAAGTCGTTGTCGGGTGCTTTCGTGTAATCAGACTCTTCCTCACCTTCTCTAGCCTCTATATCAGGCAAATCTGATATAGCCTCCCAAAGTGTCGGGCATCTTTTGAGGCCCAACTCAAGCAAGTCAGGGTTTTCAGACGTAGTGTGAGTTTGAGCCGGAAACGGGTCATTTAACTTCTCACGCGAAGCAACAACCACCAACCTTCTTCTAATCTGCGGCACCCCATAATGAGTCGCCTCTAAGATTCGATACTCGACTTGATACCCAAGTTTCTGCAACTCCATGCAGATGATATCGATCACTCGTTCCTTGCTCTCTGTCCGCGCTTTGATCAGGTTTGGAACATTCTCCATGATCATCACTCTCGGACTAAGCAAACGCCCGACCCGAATGAACTCCTCAAAGAGTGAGTTTCGAGGATCCTTTGGGTCGCCGTTATTTTTATTACATATAGAAAATCCCTGACATGGCGGACCGCCCAATACGACATCAGGCTTCAAGCCGGAAAACCGTTGCAGAATTTCCTCATCCGATATTTTTGTTATATCGCCTTGAAGCACTACAGCCTCTGGATGATTGAATTGAAACGTCTCACATGCCCAGCTATCGTATTCAATGGCACCAACTACTTCAGCTCCAGCCAATTGAAAGCCAAGACTAAAACCACCAGCGCCGGCAAACGTATCAAGTACCTTTACACTCATTTTATTTCTTTTCACTCTCAGGCCCAAAAGTGGCCCGCAAAACATTAGATTCTGCACTAGGCAGGTCGCCGGGTACAGACCGCTGCAGCGCCCGATTAGCAGGAAGTCTAGAGCAACGTGCCTGATGTGCGAAACCGACCCCTTACGGACACCACCTAGAGACATGTCCACAAGTTAGCTTGACAGGCTTTTCGGACACTTCAATAATACGGACACCCTTTTCGTACACACAGGAGGTTGTCCATGTCCCGTGTCTTCGCCTACTGCCGGGTCTCTACCGCCGATCAGACCACCGACAATCAGGTGCAGGAGATCAGGTCAGCGGGGTTCAACATTGACCCCAAGCGGATCGTCTCGGAGTGCATCAGCGGTTCGACCCAAGCGTCAGCGCGTCCCGCCTTCGCCAAGCTCCTTGACCGCCTCGAAGAAGGTGATGTCCTGGTGGTCACCAAGCTGGATCGCCTCGGGCGCAATTCGATGGACGTTCGAGCGACCGTCGAGTCTCTCGCACAGGCTGGCGTCCGGGTTCATTGCCTTGCACTGGGGGGCGTCGATCTGACCAGTTCAGCGGGGAAGATGACCATGCAGGTGCTGGCCGCCGTTGCCGAGTTCGAGCGTGACTTGCTGATCGAGCGAACCCAGCAAGGACTGACCAGAGCGAAGGCCGAGGGTAAGCACTGTGGTCGCCCTGCGGCACTCAGCGAGGATCAACGGGAGGAGGTTCTTCAGCGACTCCGGCAGGGGGAGTCTGTCGCGGCCCTCGCTCGTGACTTCAAGACGAGCCGTCAGACCATCATGCGGATCAGGGAGAGCGAAAAAACCGCCGCCTGAAAGATGCCCCTCTCGTTTACGAGAAGGCACACAGGAGCCGATTTCTCTGAGCGCAAGTACATACCCATTGCCGCGCCACGAGAGCGGCTCCTAGAGCCTCCTAGCAGCCTCGCTAATTTCCACACCCCATAGGAAGGAAACTTCCGGGGAACTCGAAGGTGACTCAGGGTCAAGCCCATGAAACCGACGCGCTCCTCTGCCCTTGTCCTTTGGGTCTTCAAGCGTCCGTCCGCTCCGCGAATCATCACGGGATTCGTTCAATCTGCCGCCAACTGAGGCAGACGAGTGGATGTGGCGAACTTGACGCAGCCGGTGCTGGAGGTGGTGGAACCAGCATCGAGGCAGACCACACGGTAATCCTCGACAGACAGCCGAAGCGCACAGCCGCTTGGGTTTGCCTCTGTCGCGGCGTGGTGGATGAGCGGGTGGAGGGGAATCTGAAGATGATCTAGGGTCAATCCCTGATCGTCAGCATCTTCAGGTTGAACGCTGGATGTCCCGATGACCTCACCACAGGCCATCCCTATGTGACCCATCGGTGAGACCAGCATCTTCCCGAGGTTGTCCTTGTTCCATGTTGTTCATCCAGGAACACACGATGAAGAGCAACCACAGGTGAGACCGAAGGCACCCGGTGATGAACCGAGCGTGACCGCCTCGGATTCCCTGTGCATCCCTCCCCTGTTGTTCGTCTCGGACGAGCAAACCGGCCTCCCCAAGGCCACCCCCTCAACCAGCCCGATCCGTAAAGCCCGTGTGTTGCCATGTCAGTTCCCCGTGTAGTGGGGGCTGGTGGCTGACATGGAGGGGCTTCACGCGGGTTTTACCGATAGGAAGACTACAGATGACCTCTACTGAACTCGTTCCATGCAACTCTCGTTACATCCGCCGCGTCTCCATGGACACTGAAGCACAGTGCTACGCCGCAGCTCGAATCGCGGACAAGGCCATGGGCGAAGCATTCTGCGTCGTGCTTGATGCGTTCATCACAGCAAGAAGCCTATACGCCACCAAAAACGACTCAACGTATGGCTTTCTCAACGAATTCGTCAGAGAAACCGGGCTTTCGCTGAGTTACGTCAAAAAGATTAGCCAAATCGCCAACACCGAAGGCGTTGCAGAGTTGGTGTTCAGAGAGGAACTTGGCTTTAACAAGGCATACCAGGTTCTCGAGAAGCACAAGGAGCAGATACGTCAGCAAGGCCTCAAAGAAACCACACAGCGCATAAAGGAATTCGCCGAACTGCACTGGCACGTCGCGAAGGGAATTGAGGCTCTCTGGTTAGAAAAGGATTTTGATTTTGACCAGGGCCTAACTGACTTCTTCGATGGAATGAGCCGAGAACAGGCGGAAAAGTACCTCAAACTTGCAACGCACTTCTCAAACCACCAAGAAGCCATCGCGCATCCATTCAAGGTTCTCGATATCGTTGCCTGACTCGCCAATGGTTCAGCAGCTGAACTATCCATCCGCGTAACTGAAGCCCAAGGCTACCCCTCGAAAGGTGGTCTTGGGCTTTTTTTCGCAAAACTGGCACGATTCTTGCATAAATTCGTAGCTACCTGTCGTTTTTCCTCGCTCGACCCCTTGCGACCCGCCTTGAGAACAGCAGATCGAACACACCGGCACCAAGGATCAGCACAACGACAGCCACCGACAGGAACTCGAAGACACCCACCGGCTGCACCTTACCGCACCACGCCATCCGCGAACATCGGTGACCTCAGGGCGTCTCCCTCCCGGATCACCCGCTCGACAACCTCTTCCATCGGAAACCCGAAGGAGTACCCGAAGGCTGCGACCGAACAAAGCACCTTGGCGATCTCCTTCGACAAGGCGTCGAGCTTTGCCGCCTGATCGTCGCCTTCCGCTGCCTCCTGAGCATCGCACCACGCATCATTCATCGCCGAAAGACGCTCGTTGATCAGTTGGGCGTAGTGATCGACGAGGCTGGGGTCATCCCCGAGGACCGTCTCACCCTTGGCAAGCATCTGGACCTTGATCCGGTCAAACATGTGCAGCACCCCCCCCCGGTCACCTCGACACCGCCACGACGACGTAACAGGCACACGAACAGATGAAGACCCGGCATCCAAACCTGAAGCTCCCGCGCCGCCAGGGTGGCACCCTTTGCCAGCTGAAGCCACGACTCCCCGCTCTGATGCTTCCAGCCTTCGGCGAACACCTCAAGGCGACCCAGACGGAAGAACACAGGACGACGGATGAAGAGCATCGGCATTACCTCCTTGTGGTTGTTGAAGAAGGGGGAAGCGTAGCCAGGAATTGCTGCAACGGGGGCAACAGTTGCCAAGGTGGAAGTGCCCTCACCGTCCAACTGTTCAACTTCAAGTCCCACCAGATTCGCGTGGTGGAGATAAATGGTGATCCGTGGCTTGTCGCCAAGGATGTTCTGGAGGCTCTCGGTATGGACTCCAACCAACCCCAGAACTACCTACGCCATCTCGGTGATGGAGAGATTACCCGTAGCAAAGTTACGGGTTTCCGTGGGGTTGGGGTGAATCTCCTCTCCGAATCCGGTCTCTACAAGCTGGTCATGCGGAGCGACAAGCCTACTGTCGCACGGTGCCCCAGTAGCTCCACGCCTGGAGCCGCATCAAGGCAACCGCAGCCGAACAGCGGGAACTCTGGCGTGAAGTCGGAGAGGCACTGCTGGTGGGTCGGCGGCAGAACCCGAGCAACAACCGCTTCGCTGAGTGGGTGAAGGCACACGGGCTCGATGACATCCAGCCTCGGTATCGCAGTGCCGCCCAGTGGCTGGCTCAGAACTGGGAAGCCGTTCGGAGTATTACGCCGAACACCAGCGACCCGATCCAGTTGCAGAAGGACTTCAACGAGCAGAAGACCACCTCGATCCTCCCTGCTGACCTTGCCGAGGTCGAAGCCGAGAAGGTCGAGACCATCGAGCTTGACCAACGGTCAGCCGAGCGTGTCGCCAAGGTGATCAACCCGCGCAAGGGGTAGTGGTAACTCGATGTGGTATATAAGCAAAAAGCCATACTTCCTAAGTCGTTGAATTGACTTGAAAATATGGCTCTTTAGCAGGTCTGGCGGAGACGGAGGGATTCGAACCCTCGATACCGTTTTTGACGGTATGCTCCCTTAGCAGGGGAGTGCCTTCGACCTCTCGGCCACGTCTCCGCTTCTTTAAATTCAGTGAGTTACGGATGGCAGCAAGGGCTTTGATTGACGAAAGCCCACCAAAAACCCACCATCCACCAAGAACCCACTTGAACTCACTATCATGCCGAGAGATACCAGCAAGAATGGAGTCCGCGAGATTCTACTGGACGACGGATCCAAGCGCTACGAGGCCCGTGTGCACCGCCGTGGCGAACCAGCAAAGTCCAAGCGCTTCAAGACCCGCGCGGAAGCGTTGAAATGGAAGCGTTCCATCGACACCGCTATCGATGTCGGACGCCCCACCCTCGACCGAAAAGTCGTTCTTATCAGCGACGTCATCGACGACTACCTGCGCTACCGGGCCAGCTCACTCAAACCCCTGGCATCGAACAAAGTCACCGACTACCTGCGCGTACGTGAGGACTTGGGCGAGATTTCCGTCAGCAAGCTGACGCACATCGACGTCGAAAATTACGTCACCCTCCTACTGGCGGAACCACTCAAGCGAGATGCCAAGAAGTCAGACAAGGAGAGCCCCAAACGTACCTACAAACCCGCGACGGTTCGCAAGTTCTACTACGCACTGAAGAAGGCGGTCGAGTGGCACTCAAAGACGTACCGTTATCACGTCGATGAACACCTTTTCTCGCTTGAGAAAGGCGCAGTACCCGACGGTTGGTCAGGTAAGCGTGAGCGGCGCCTCACGGCCGAGGAAGAGAAAAAGCTCTACGCGTCTGGCCTTCCTCGCGAAAATACGTTCGCAGAGGCAGATTGGCGCGCAATCATCGGTTTTGCGCTCGAAACGGCCATGCGGGAGCAGGAGATAGTCCTCGCTCGTTGGTCGGACCTCTCAAGCGACCATCGAAAACTGCAGGTACCAAAGGAACACACAAAAACAAGGGCCGCTCGGGTCGTCCTGCTAAGCAAACGGGCGCGTGAAATTGTCGCGTCTCAGAAAAGCAGCTGCACAGAAGGCGAGTCGCGAATTTTCCACCAGTTCCCCAATCCAGAGTCTGTCTGCGATGCTTTCGCTCGCTTGTCGAAGCGGGCAAAAATAAGCAACCTGAAGTTTCATGACTTACGCCATGAGGCTACAAGTCGCCTTTGCGAATCCGGAAAGCTCAACATGATGCAGATCATGGAGATGACAGGTCATAAGAGCATGACCACTTTTCAGGGTTACTTACACCTTTTGAAGCACGACACCTCCGTCACCCTAGACTAAGAACTAAGTCTGCCAAAGAGGCACTCGACGCTAACCCTAAGTCAAGATAAGTGACGAGTTCTATCGAAACCAGCCGCCCAAAGGCGGCTGGTTTCCAAAACATCTCTACGCACAAACAAGCTCTAAAACAGGCTTTATCGCGCGCTTCTGTTTTCCCCCTCCCTCACTTACACCCGCCACCAAGAGCATCCGGTGGCGGGACAACATTTCCTTCTCCCCTACACTGAGCATCGGCATCTGCCTCGTCCCATCGAAGAACTCAAGCCACGCCTGCCTAACCGCACTGACTTCCTCAGCAAGCCACGGCATAAGTTCCCAGAGGGCCTCCTGAATCACGCTCATCTCAGGCACCAACTCGACACCCCCCTCGACGACTGTAGCGCAGACAAAAACGAAAGCCAGCGCCTCCTCATCGTATCTAAAGACGTCGTGGCCATACTCGCTCTCGACTACAACGCACGCGAAAGTCGGGTCAACGCTCACTGCAAAGTTTTCAAAACGAACCTCGTCCGTCGCAACGACCGGAAAAGTGACGCTCTTGTACATGGTGACCTCAGAAGTAACGCACTTCGATCAAGTGCCTTACGTATAGCTATCATGTCACCAGAGAGCGAAAATCTTTTAGTCTGTCGACCGAAGACGCAGTCCTCGACGACACCCGAAGTGGTCAATACATCGAACCCCCTCTACAGCCCTTCCTGGCCACGACGCTGAGAAAACTTCCCCTGCGTAACATCGCACCCTAAAGATGACCCCCTAAAGATGAAAAGGCAGGGCTTCCTGTCTGGAAGACCCCGCCTCAACTTTCTCCGCCCGATCTATGAAGTCAACTTCGCGGTATTATGCGTACTCAAGGATCCGCGCTCGGTCGATGTCACTCTTGTTAGTTACCGCCTCGAGCAGCGCCTCCCTGGGGTCGTCATAAGGTTGGAACTTGACATAGTAAATAGGCTCATCTCCGTCAGACGCACTAATCCCGTTTTGCTCTAATAGTCGTACAACCTCATCCTCATCCATCTCCTCGACCATCGACTCCGCCACTTCTTGCGTGATACCCGCCCACGGCCTTTCGTGCCAATCCGGGAGTGGAGCCGGGTTTCCCGACTCCGAAGACACTACGGCAAGCTCCAGAAGTTGTGACGCATTGACCCAGGTGCTTTCCGAGCTCGTGGTGTAGACAACGAAAGTATCCTCCTCATCATCAGTCACTACGACACCCCAGTCGCCACTGGCCCCAAGGTCATCGTAGTAGCATTCATCAAACCAGGCTTGAACGACTGCCTTTGAGTCGTCCGGATCGGAACACTCGAATTCCTCACGTTCGAGGTCCTCAAGAATCCGTTCGCACAGAAGTCGAGCCGGCTCGTTATTGAGCTCCCCCTTCTTGAACGCATCAAAACAAGAAACCAACACTTCAACTTTCTCTTTGCTGTCCATGATATCTCCTCAAAGGTTGTGGACTCTGTATAGCTACTTAAACACCTCAGCCTTACAAGCGCTGCTTGGAACTCTCGAACCCAAGCAGATGCTCGGCCTGCAATCAGTAAAGCACCTTTTATCAGCAGCTCAAAATTTGGCGGCTGCGTCATTCGGAAACCGCCACTGCCGCCGACGCAGCCCGACCCGGCGCTCTAACCATGCACTTAGTCTAGCGACCGTGTTCGCAGTCTCAAAGAATTATTGGACAACCAGCCAGGTTGATTTTCTTCGCACATGCCACGGTCCAATGGACTCATTGTGTGTATCCAAGTCGTCGGCTAACGCTGGACGCGACCCCCTTTGCGCTCGCCCAAAGAAAGTTGCCGCCAAATTTTGAGTTCAAGGCATAGCCGTGAATAATCGACTCATCGGCTACGCGAGTGTCTCGCGAACCACCTTTCACAGCCTTGAGGATGCACGATGAAGCTCTACGATCTACAAGATCTGGCCGACTTGCTCGGCCGCTCCCCCGACACGATCAAACGCGACATGCGATGCAATCCCCTGGCGGTGCCGCCACGGGTTGAAATCCCGGGGACTCGAATCCTTCGCTGGCGCGAGGAAGACATCCGAGCATGGCTAGCAAGCGGTGTCCGCGGCGGGGGCGCGGCATGATCGGCCAGCCGCTTGACATCAGACGGGCGCTGACGGAGAAGCCCGAGCCAATCGACTATGTGCTGCCGAGCCTACCAGCGCGATGCCTCGGGGCATTGGTAGCACCTGGCGGAGTCGGGAAGAGTTCTCTTGTGACGCAGATCAGTGTGGAGATGGCGCTCGGACTTCCGCTTGTTGGGGGCGTCCATGCGGCACGGGCACCCGCGAAGGTGGTGCTGCTGCTTGCGGAAGAAGACGTTCAGCTATGCGTTTGGCGACTGCAGGCACTGAAGCACCTGCTCGAGACGGAGCGGGACAAAATCGACGACGAGCGCTTGGCGTTGTTGGAATCGAACCTGCAGATCTTTCCACTCGCGGGGAGCGACGTATCGGTGCTGACCTCGAGGCGCGCCACAAAGGTCGCTGATCAGATCAAGCGGGTAGCCGAAGGGAGCCGGCTGCTCGTCGTCGATCCGCTCCGCCGTTTCTATGATGGGGATGAGAACGACTCGAGCACAGTTACTGCAGTCGTGCAGACTTTCGAGCGTATCTGTCGCGACACGGGCACGACGATCGTGATGACTCAGCACACAACGAAATCGTCTGTACTCGATGGTCGGGGCGACCTTCAGCAGGCCTCGCGCGGATCAAGCGCGCTGCCGGATGGCGTACGCTGGCAGGCGAACCTGGTTCCGACTGACGGGAGTGGCACCACCACTGCGTCACGCCCCTCTGGGCCAAAGACACGCAACTTTCATCTCTTCATACCCAAGGCAAACTACGCACCGCCGACCGAGCCAGTCGAGCTAAGGCGTGTCGAAAGCGGCCTGTTCCAGCCGACGTACTCCGCACCGAGCGTATCAAAGAGCCGCGGAGGTGGGCGTGGCTAAGCGCGACAGTATCGTTCGATACGACCCAGCACTCGGACTCGCTCCGGTATTCAAGCCTCTGAGCAAATCAGAGCCTCGAGGAAAGCTTGACGTAGAGCGGACACATGGCGACCTCAAGCTTCGGTGGCGCGGCCCCGACGAACTTGGGGTTCAAGACGAGACCGTACTTCTCGCAGTGCTACTTTTGGCACGAGCGGAGCGAACGAGCCTGACGCGTCATGACGAGACGTCGGCGGCTTGGGAACTCTGGCAGGGCCTGCAGGCGAGGGGCTTCTACGATGAGGGCGAGGTCATCATGACCACTGCGTCATTTTCAGCCCTTGCTGAGGCATGTGGTCGTGGCGATGGCGGCTCATCGATCAAACAGATCCGTGAAAGCTTACGCCGCCTGTCCGAGGTCACGCTTTGGGTGAGTGCTGGCCCCGCTGAGGCATCTTCCAGGATGCTCAGCTGGATCGTCGGGGACGACAAAAAAGTGCTCATCGCGGTTAACCGGCGCTTGGCCGAAGGACTAACAGGAACACATAGTGTCCAGATCGATCTTGCTGAACGCCACCAGCTGCGCTCTACAACGGCTCAAGCGCTGCACTCTCGGATTTCGTCACAAATCCGACAGGGCGAAGAAAGGAACGTCATCGTCGATACCGTGATAGCCCGAATCTGGGGCACATCCGCAACTGGCGCGACGCTGCGGAAGCGCCAGCAGCGCGTGCATGAGGCTTTCAATGACGTCGGAAGCCTTCCCGGCTGGACCGTCGAGCGCATACCGAACGGCAGGTACAGCGTAAAAAGGCACAAGACTAAGAGCGGTGAGAGCGCTACCGCTACTGAGGACTCTCCGTCAAATCGGTCACGGCCCCCCGCCCCAGAACTGGTCTGACGCGCTTTATCGCCCCATGTCGAGCACTCCACAGTCAATGCGCGGATGGTGAGTGCATCAGCCCCCTTCCGGATACATGCGATGAACTGCGGTTGAGGCAGCTTCCCGCCTGACTTGCTCAGCGCACGGCCCACTGTGTGGGCTTGCGTCGCCCTCCCCTTTAGCGCACGACATGCCCGTCACGACGGGCCAAGCGCCTACACCTCACTCTCGCCTCCAGGAAGGTGTCCTGCCCTACCCCAGTTCGCTGAGCTTACTCGCCCGTCAAAACGGTCACAACCGCCGTCGTTTCGGTCACAAATCCCGTCAAATCAGTCACAGAAGCCCTCAATAACTGATTGTTTTTATTATTTTTTAAGGATTTTGTTCGCGCTTACTATCTTTACTAAAATTACTAGGCTGGTGGTCGCAGGACGCTCCCCCAGCCCTTGTGGAAGACCGTTTCCTGAATCAACTCCTGGCCAGGAAGCTGAAGATAGCGGTAGCTCCAGGCCAAAATGGCATCGCAATATCAACTCTAACCAAGTTCGCCCCTTCACCCGGCCGCCTCACGCTTTCACGGGTGGCAGATCTTCCCAAGACGTCGTGTAAGCCGGGGAGAGATGGCCACGCCGCATCTGCCAAGCCCTCTCGACCCCCTCGGCGCTGACCCGCACGGTCCCCCGGCCCCATCGCGCGTTGATCTGATCCATCGCACTCATCAACGCCGCCGACCGCTCCAACTCAGGCCCGACACCGAAAAGCGTGCCCTGCCGCTGCTCAAAAGGCTTCAGCTCGGTCAGCATGACGCCCGCCTTCTGGTATGCATACCCCGGCCGGAAAATACTCTCCAGCAGTTTCACAGCAAAGCCAACGAGCGCCCTCGTGTCAGCTGTAGGCTCCGGCAGCGGCGCCATCACCGACCGCTGGTACTGCGGTTCCCTTGGCTTAAACGGGTTGGTACGGATATGCACCTGGACGGCACCGGCTAGGCAGTCCTGAGCCCGCAACTTCTCCGCGGCCTTGGCGATGTAACTCGCCACCGCCTCACGTAGCTCATCGAGTGCATACACGTACTGCCCAAAAGACCGGCTCGACATGATCTGCTGCTTCGCCGGCACCACTTCCTCGAGTTCCAAACACGAGTCACCTCGCAGTTCCCGCACCGTGCGCTCCAGCACCACCGAGAACCTGCTGCGAATCGTCTCAGCATCCGCATCCCGCAGGCCTCGGACCGTCTCAATCCCCATCTCCCGCAGTCGCTCGGAGAGCCGGCGGCCGACACCCCAGACCTCCTCGACCGGAATGGCCTCGAACAGCTCATTTAACTCCCGCTCCGACATCACCGTGAAATCGCAGACCCCATCCCGCCCGGCTAGCCCCTTCTTCGCGCAGAAATTTGCGAGCTTTGCGAGCGTCTTCGATGGCCCAATACCAACGCACACCGCCAATCCCAGCCACCGCGCCACACGTCTCCGAATCTCCGCACCGTAGCCCTGCAACCCGTCCTCGCTCAGCCCAGCATATCCGGTGAGGTCGAGAAAACTCTCGTCGATCGAGTAGACTTCGAGATTCGCCGAGAACTGCCCGAGCACCTCCACCACCCTGTTGCTCATGTCAGCGTACAGGGCGTAATTCGACGAGAACGCGACGATACGCTCCCGCCGCGCCCACTCGCGCAGCTGATGCCACGGAGCCCCCATTGGCACCCCGAGCGCCTTCGCTTCGGCTGAGCGCGCGACTACGCATCCATCGTTATTCGAGAGCACGACCACCGGCTTGCCTGCGAGCCGAGGATCAAAAAGCTTCTCGCAGCTCGCATAGAAATTGTTGCAGTCAACGAGGGCGAAAACGGGCATGCAAGGGTCTACTGGACGGATTGCGGCTGGGACAGCGGTCACAGGAGACGCTTGAACTTGCCGACCACGACGCCCCACACGACCATCTCCATCTCGCCGGTGACATGGATCGGCGGGTAGGCCGGATTCTCGGCGATGAGAGCCACACATCCGCCTCGCTTGTAGAGGCGCTTCACCAGCCGCTCTCCATCGACAAAGGCCACGACGATGTGTCCGTGCTGAGGCTCGACGCTCTTGTCGACGACCAGGATGTCGCCGTCGAAAATTTCCGCGCCTTGCATTGAGTCGCCTTGGACAGGGAAAAAGAAAGTTGAGACCGCATTGCGGACCAGGTAGCCGTTGATATCGAGCCGCTTGTCTTCGTAGTCGGCCGCCGGCGACGGAAAGCCAGCTGACACCTTGGCCACGCCGAGTGGGATGGCAACCACCTCCGCGGCGGGGTCCGGCCACTTAAGGTCAGGGAAGTCTTCGGGCTGTGGGAGTGCTCTCGAGCTAGGGGGCAACGCGACAACCGCACCTCGTTGCACTGCCGCGTGGCTCAGAATAGGTTGGTTCTTGAATGACGGCATGTCTTGGGGTTTCATTGCTGTATTTTCATACAGCCATAAGACCGGAGCAAGGCCACAGGATCTTGAGAAAGTATGGTCGCGCCCCTCCGCGACGTCGGTTATATACAGCCGGTTCAAGCACCCAACTCACTGCCACTTGCACTTGCGGACCAGTTGCTCGCGAGGAAGACTACGTCACGCAGAACGCTCCTCTGCAGCACCGCTTGCGAGACTTTTCACAGCACCGGAGGTAGACCGTGTGCGGCCGCTACGCCCTCTACGCCCCAGCCTCCCGCGTGAAAGACCACTTCGAGGCCAGCACCGGCGAGTTCCCTGATGACCTCTCACCGCGATACAACGCCGCCCCGATGCAGTGGCTCTCAGTTGTCCGACAGCGCCAAACCGGCGAGCGCGTCGTCCATCTGCTCCGGTGGGGCCTCGTGCCATCCTGGTCCCGCGACGAGTCGATTGCGACCAAACTGATCAATGCCCGGGGAGAAACTCTGGCGGAGAAGCCATCCTTCCGCGCGGCGTATAAGTCGCGCCGGTGCATCGTGCCGGCCTCGGGGTTTTACGATTGGAAGCGGGAAGGCAAAAAAATGCAGCCCTACTTCATCCACCCGCCTGCCGGGGAACTCTTCGGTTTCGCGGGTGTTACTACGCATATGACCCATTCCATTTACTTTCAATGGGTTGCGGTTTTACTTCAGCAAGGTTTGCAAAATAACCTGGCGCCCCCAAAAAATGCATATGGGGTCAGGTCAGTGAATCCTTGGTTGTCTCCCGATTCCTGGTTGGCGTTGCTGCAGGTGCATCACCAGTTCCTGCATCGGTGAACGCGAGCTCCATATCCTGCGCCCACAGGGCAGACCCGTTGAAACTCGGCTAGCTCATCCGAGACAGGTTGGCTGAGATGGCTGCCTGCACATGCCGCCGGGTGTTCCTGCGAACGGGGTACTCGTGAATGACTTTTGCGAACTGTACTGCGCTCTCGGCTACGCGGTCGATGATAGCTGACGCGGTGCCCAAAGGCACACCGCTAGCCTTGGCCAACTTCAACAGCTCGGGCCGCCCAGGGGAGCGACCTTCGCCTTCGACGGCCATCTGGTGCTCACCCCCAGGCCCCTCGCAAAACGTGAGGTCATAGCCAGGCGCCAATGCCCAACGGCCTTCCTCGGACAGACAATAGGAAAAGTTCTTTGAGTGGTCATCGCGGTTATTGAACACCACGTTGAAGACGCAGCGCTCAAAAGCCTTGTGCACCTCCCCCTCACTACGGGTCATGAATCGCGTCATCCGGAGCATGGTCTGATAGTCAACGCTTGGGATTTGGTAATTCGCATGCAGGGCGCCAGCGAGCGTATGCATGGGCACCCGAAGATTGCCCACTCTGTCAAACCGCTCGATGGCAAAGGCGGCCAGCCCCTTCGCCAGCGGAAAGTATTGGGTTCGGGGCATATTCAAGCCACTCATGCGCGCCATCTCTGCGTAGGCATGCTCCAGCGCACATACTTCGGCGTGCTCTCCCCGGGCAGGGAACTTGACTAACCAGTCAGTGCCGGGAGCAGTTTCCAGCGTGCTCAAATGCCCGCTGTCGGGGTCATACCGAACCAGGGCCTTGGGGCGGGCCCCTTGGGGCGAGCCTCCGACCAGGACAAGTTGATTCAATGCCGATTCGGCCAAATCGTCCACGACATCCCTCACATTCGTCGCAAGGGTCAACAAGTCCACGTCGGCCTGCTCCAACCCCACTTTCTCCGGTTCAAAAATCAATGCGCCCATGGTGCGGTTTCCCAGAAACGCCAAGCGGTCAAGGGCCGTAATCTGATATGCATCCCGATTCCAGTGCTTCTTGAAAAATCGGTCCATCAAGAGCAAGCCCCATCCATCCGGAAGACAGTCTGCAATTAGCCCGGGCAGCCCGTGCTGAAACGCAGGAAAATCCCCATAAGCCTCTGGACGCAGCTTGAGATGGCGCGGCGATAGCTCCAAGCCACGCCGCAGCGCGTCCGGGCTGTACTCAAACAGCATCGTGCGTTGATGTGCGGCCAGGGTGCCCAGTACCCAGCGCTCGCCCCAGCCGACATAGATGACCAGAAGTTTTTGCATAATGACTCCGCCGGTTAGGCTGACGAGATAGGCTTTGCCGCTTTGCGGCGGCTGGGGGCCCGTTTCCGCGAAGGGGCTGCCACCTGCTCAAGCTGGGCAATCGAGCGGACTTTAAGTACAAACAGATTGGCAAGCTCATCCACCAAGCCAAGCGCCATAACCACGCGCAAGAAGTTACTCAGCGTCCCCCCTTTGCCGCTTTCCATTCGTCGCAGGGTGGCCAACCCTATATTGGCTCGGTCAGCCAGTTCATCTTGGCCCAAGCGCTGACTTAGCCGTTGAGCTCGAAGCCTAGTGCAGAGCTCTTGGCAAATCTCTTCGTCACTGGCCAACCCAAAATCAAGCACGATGTGGCTCCTCATGTGATGCGCGATGCCGATGCATGGCGTTGAGCCTGCGTTCAGCTGAGCTCTCAATGCAAAAACTCATAAATGATTGGTTGAGTTCAATTATAATGCACAGCATATCATTTTTGATGTGTTTTTATTGAGTATTGTACGATGCGTCGCTAAAAATTGAGCGCCACTCAGGCCCAACAAGGGAATGGGTCATATGCGTAGTAACACCCGGTTTCGCAGGGCTGTGGGAGCGATGGACTCCGGCTGATGGGGGCGAGTCGATAGACACGTTCACGGTCATAACGACTGATGCGAACGCCATCATGAGACCGCTTCATGATCGGATGCCCGTTATCCTCGCCCCTTCTGACTACGTCACGTGGCTGACGAAAGGGACTGATCCGGGGTTGCTCACGAGACTCATAGCACCCTGCCCTGAAGGGTTGCTGCAGGTCTACCCCGTGTCTAAAGCTTTGGGAAGCGTTGCCAATGAGGGACCTGATCTGATCCGGCCCCTTGCCGTCTAGAACCTCACGTCAGGTTATCCCCAAACCCTGTGGATAACTGTGGGTACTCCTTGGGACCGGCTTCCACAAGGCCCTGATCGGAAGACGATTTAGCCGATTGCCTCAAACCCAGGCAAACGAGGCTCGCTGCCGGCGAGCTTGTCCCGCACAAACATCCTGGCCAGGAGTTGATGTTGGGACAGACCACCGACACGTTAACCATACAAATGACACCACTCATCACAGCCATCACCGGTCGCGCCAAGATCCTCCTTGCCCTCGCCGCGCTTGGTGGCGCCTTGCCCTGGGTCTCCGCTGCCCTACCGACGAGCACCCTACCCACGCTCGCCTGGCTCATTGATCTTGGCACCCACTTCCAGTGGCTCTACCTGATGATCGGCGGAATCTCCCTCGCGTGGCTGCTCGCAAAAAGGACCTACGGCTGGTTGCTCGTCGCACTTGCGGGCGTTGTCGTTAGCGGCTTCGGCGCTACACCGTCGTCCAGCCAGATAGACACCCGCGCGCTCGCTCCAGGCAACATCAACCATCTGACGATCGTCACCGCCAATCTGAACGTCAGCACGGACGACCCTACTCCCCTCCGCGCTTGGCTAGGAGCAATCGATGCCGACGTACTCGTCGTCCAGGAGCTCAACCCAAGAGCCGCAGCTGCAGTCGCCCAGTGGACCGACTACCCACACCAAATCCTGCAACCTCGCGAAGATCCTTTCGGTATCGCCATCGTCTCCCGACACCCGCTCGAGTCTTCGGAGCTACTCGAACGCGCCGGCCACACACCGCAGGTCCACACACAAGTGGTCTGGGGAGATACCCGCTTTGTCGTCTCCGCGGTCCACCCGATGCCACCGATCAGCGCCCAGTACCACCTGCGGCGCCACGAGCTCTTTGCAGCCGCGGCCCGCTGGGCATCATCTCAATCGCTCCCTGCAATCATCGCCGGCGACTTCAATTCAAGTCCTTGGTCGTCGGCTATGCAACCGCTGGCTGCAGCAGAGCTTCACCGCGCCACGTCTCTGCAGCCAACCTGGTCGAGCACGCTCCCGGTCATCCCGATCGATCAGATCGTTGTTTCGAGACACTGGGGGTTGGTAGAAGCGGGTGTAGGACCCGATGTCGGGTCGGACCATCGGCCGGCGTTTGCTCGACTTGCGCTCAGGCAGTAGAACGACTAGCCGACGCTCACCTCAATCCTCCCAGCTTCTTCGCTCTCTCACTCGAACGGCATGCGGTGTGACTTTTTCCTCATCGAGGAATACCTTTCTTGGCATACTCTGCCGATACCCGAGTTGTTTAGCTTATACCATCCAAACTGCATCATTAATACAACTAGCTGATCGTATGATCCAGCGTTGGATGAAATTAGTATGATCAACTCCTATGCTAATTTCACTAGTTCAGACGGTAGAGTTTAGACGAAGCTTTAGAATTTTTTAAAGCAGAAAAATAAAAATGTTTCACAGGAAAAATGTTCAATTAAAATAATTTATCCAAAACATACCATATAGCCAGTAAGTTTATTTATATAATTTAATCTAGGCATAGTTAATGTATAAAACAAAAGCATCTCCCATATGGGCATCAATTGTTATCACCGGCTTTCTCAGTGGCTGCGTGGCCACATTGCCAACTAATACAAAACCTGAGTTATCGGTAAAGGAGCAAAACACAAACCGGGAAGGTTTAGCTTACCAGACGCAACGCAACGTCAATCATTCGGCACCAGAAAATCCCGATAACGGAGGCTGGGAGGTCAGTTTTGAGGATGGCAGCACGTGCATAGCAAGTGGCTTTAAATTCTATCCTGATGTAAAAACCAGTAATTATTCAAAATATCAAAAAGACCCTTCTTCCTTTGGTAATTTTTTGAAACACTTCAATGGCAAGGCTTTGTTTGAATGGCCTCAAAGAACACCATTTGAGAGTTTTGTAGAGCTGACATTTGTCGGAATGAGCAAGCTGAAAATGAATAGTGGCACGCGGATCTATTCTGCAAAGACTCGCTCAGGGGAAATTTTCCCAGAGGTAAAAGACACCAATGGAACAATGGAATTGTGTCCGTATACTGAGCAGAGCGGCAGCGTTTGCGTGCAGGCTTCTTATGTAGGCGTACAGTGTGAAAACGGTAACGAACAAATTGTTAGATTTGCGTATTTAGCGAAAGCCCCGCCAAACGGACGACAGTTTACTTATCTACGTAAGGCAAAGTGGCTCGACGAAACAACTCTTGCGCAGAGACGCGAGGCTTTGGCTTTAGCTCAACAGGCCGCCGAACGACAGCGTGCGCAACGTGAAAAGATAGCCAACGATCAACGTGAGCAGGCAATTCTTGATGCAAAGCGTAAGCAAGCAGACTTTTTGTCCACCTTACGTAATGCGCCACTCAACACGGTGATGTTCTGCACCACAGGCAGTTTGCTCATGACCGCCGGCCAAGTAATCTCTCAAAGCGCTTTTACCTGCGACCTGACAGGTTCCCACGTGTTCATCTTGCGAGACGCAATCAAACTTGGTTGGGACGTTGTGTCGGAAACGCGCACGCCGCATAGCACTATGTTGGGAGGGGTAGGCATGGAGGTGTCGCTTCAGCTTCGCAAGTCACGCTGAGGCTGGGGAAAACAGTTCGACTGGTCGCAGCGGTACTACTTCACGCGTTCATTAGGGTGCCTCGAAAAGCCCGTTTTACATAAACCCAGTCGATAAAGATCCATGAGTTGCAGCAGGGGTTCGTCTGAAATCTATGGTTTTTCGAGGCACTCACTATCATGCCGCTTGCAAATCTTTTCCAGCCTAGCACACGCTAGTCAACAGGGGACGTAGGGCGCCCAAGCCTCAAAGACACGCTCATTCCTTTCTTGAAACCAGCACCTGTGCAACAGGCCAATTAGCCCACGCTCAACCCGCGCCTCCCGGCTTCTGCGCTCTCGCACTCGTCACGCGGGCTATCTCTTCAATGGCCCGCTCCCTGACGGCAGCGAGCATCGTGAAAAGACGAACCACATTCTCTGGAGGCCTGTGGAAATCAGCTGTTTCAGCTTTTTGCCGTTCGTTGGCAGCAAAAATCAAGCGACGGGTGGCATTGAGTGTGGCCGTATCGATCTTCGAAAGCATCGCAAGGTGTTGGTTTGCGGGGTCGCCGTGCACCGCGAGAAGAGCGCCGATGTAAGCCTGCTCCAGCGTAAACAGGCATGGAGGGTGTGTGGACTGCAACGCGTTGGGAGCATGCTGCATCTGCTCAAAGTCACCGCAGACGACCATCTGAATGAGCTTGACCCGGTCTCCCAGCCACTCTTCCCTGCTTTGCCCGGGGGCTGGTCCTCCGAGGATGGGCTGCTCGCTAGTGGCAGCCGCTGGAGCGTTAGCCGTGCTGGTTGAACTGGCCGGTGTACCGGAGGGGCGTAGAAAGACGACGTTGTTGGTCATGGTGCCTCCCCAATCAACAGGTCTGAGTTCAGCGCGGCACATGTTCGCAGACTGCGTGGCACCGCCAGTTTGTCAAAGGTGTCAGTTTTCATCGTACGTCTCCAGTTGTTCGCTGTCGGGTGCTTGGTGCCGATGCAAACCAAAGGTCAGGGCTGAGAACCCCATCCGCACTACAAGCGAGTACGGTGCCGCGTTTGGCGTTGCCCCAACCAGAGTCCCAAGGCTTGAGAGATTCGGGGCAGCACACGAAAGCGTGCTGCCCCGAGCCAATGAAACGAAACGGGTGTGCCGATGCTCAGGCAGGAAGCAGACTCACTGCTCCCCGCCCAGCTAACTCAACACGCATCAAGCGTCGATCTGCCGGCATAGGTGAGCCATTGCGTACTCAAGCCCATTGGCAGGATTTCGCCATGCGCACTCGATGATGTCGATGAGTCCGAGTTCCTGCAGTCGCGTCAAGCCAGCCAGCTTCTTGCACAGCTTGTACTGCATCGAATCACGGGACAGCGCCTCTTCGCCGAACTCCGAGTAGTACAGGCTAGCGACCCGCTCGTTCAGCTCCCCGGACATGACCGAAGTCGGACTTCCGTCCAGCAACATCAACACCTCAGCGTCGGTGAACACCCCTTTCACCTCCTGTCTAGCGACATCGACGATTCGGTAGTACCGAGCCAGCGAGATGGCGTTGATGTGACCTTCCGACACGTCATCCGCAACGCGCTCCCGCGTCCGTTCCTCAATCCGATCCAAAACCCCGGGGTTCGAGTCCAGCCAATGCCGGTAGCTCGCACGCTGACCCTCGGAAACATCGTCGATGTGCGATGCAAACACCTGCGCAACGTTCAACATCTGATTCATAAACACTCCTAATAGTAGTCAAAAAACACCTTCCTCCTGGAAGGTGGCGATGCTCACGATTGAGCCGCAAAAATTCATAGTTCCATTCCGCCGAAGGCAACAGACCAGAGGCAGCAACCTACGTCGTCCCTCAACCAATGTAGCTATTGTATATATAGCGATAAGATCATGTCAACTATTGCCTACAGGTGCTATATTTCGAGAACTAGTACGATGTAGGGGCAACACATGCAGGACACCTACCCTGGCTCAGGGCGAATCGAACTCGAGTCGCGAGGCAAGTCTGAGGTCATCACCATCCGCATCAACAGAAGGGCGAAATTCGCACTTGAAATCCTGGCAAGGATGCAAGGTCGTACGGCCGCGCAGATGGCTGAAACCGCAATTCACATGATGTTGGGGTATGGGTACCAAGACCTTGACGACTGGCGAGATGGGCAGCACCCCTTTTCAAAGGACCGGAGCCTCTCCGTCATTAACAAGCTCTGGTCACCTCACCGTGGCGAGCGGATGCTTAGAATGGTTTTCCAGCACCCGGAACTACTCGTTTACGAGGAAGAGGTCATCTGGAACCAGATGGCCCGCGCAGGGGTGTTCGACGGCTACCTTGAGCAGCCGATCAGCCTCGAGAGCCGACCGCTCCCCGGCGTCAACTTGATGGAGCTCGAAGACCGGGTAGCGAAGTACCTAGACGATCTTGATGCGGCTGAACGGGCAGAGGCAGAGAAAAAGAAGGCAAAGAAGAAGGCTGCTGCTGCAGACAACAACGGCTGACGGCAACCCGGCCTCAAACACGCCCAGTACGCGGCGAGGTCGCTGGTCAAGGAGTGATGCGCCCAGGTCAAGAAACTTCTCGGGAGCGCTCTCCCTCTTGGCACAAGTCGCTCCGATGCCGGTTGAAGCGGTACCCACGGCACCGGGGCGTCCGCAAGCTCGCGGTCTTGTCCTATGACTTGGACGAAATGCTAAGCACAAAGCTGCGTGCGCTCCTGCAGCGCGAGCACGGGCGGGACCTGCTCGACCTGTGGGGAGCTTGGGACGCATCGCAAGCAACGGGCGCCGATGCTCGGGTGAATCCAGCCCGCGTTGGGGAGGCATTCCGCTTCTACATGGCGCAGGCGGGAAGCATTTTCGACTCCACGAAGGTCCGGAGCGAACTGGAGCGGGGGATGTCGTCGCTGAAATTCCTCGCCATGCCAACAAGCAAGGATGCCTGCCAAGTGGCATTACCTACTCCCCTCGGCAGGCCTGCGACTTGTTCTTCGAGGTGTTTCTGCCTCACCTAGATGCTCTTAGCTAACGGACTGTTGCTCAGATGAGGGATGGTTTGAGCGGCCAACCCGGCCACTCTAGATCAGGTACGCCCCGAACTGACGGCGTGACGAGCCTTGATTCGGCCCCACAGCAACAACAGAGCTAACGAGAGCAACGCAAGGCTCTTGGCCTCTGGCACTCCGTTCGGGAGGCTGGCTAGCGTTAGGGTGTTGGGGAAAAGGTCGGATGCCGAATACACCGTTGCATCTGCCGGCGCATCGAAACCGACAGCAATCTGTAGCTTGTTTCACGCTCGCAGCAAGAGGCGTCTTTCTACCTCTAAACTCATGAAACGGCATTTAGGAGGCGCAAATGCGCCGTTTAACGCGCTCCCAGCGAGCGCCCCTCCTCACCTACCTCCAGCCATGGCTGATAAAGTGCCAAGGCAGCAATCGACTGCTTAAGCGTCCTAGGGGCATGCAGGGGCATAGAGATGAAGGGAATCGCGGCGGCGGTCCATCAGACTCCTGACGAAATGGAGTCTGGGCTTGGCGAGAAGCTCAAGACCCTCCGGTTGTATCGCAACATCGATCAGAAGACGCTGGCTGAACGCGCGGGCGTGAGTGTTCGTGCTCTGCGCAGCCTCGAGGCCGGTGACGGTTCGACTCTTGCAACGTTGGTTCGCGTTGTAAGAGCACTCGGACGCCAGGATTGGCTCGAGACGATTGCCCCCGTACCTACAATCAACCCGCTCTCTCTCACACGCGAGGCGCAGCCCCGTCAGCGTGCCTCTGGCACACGGCGACGCCGCACCGCCGAATGACCAACCATCAGCGAGCAACGACATCAGCTACGATCCAGGCGCCCCGCCCATCCCGAAGCCTCGCTTTCTCTGTCCCAAAGCCGCCTCTCAGCTAATCCCAAAGCTCATGAACTTCCGCATGCGCTTCAAGCCAGGGCGGGCTTCGGCTAGCCCCTAGCCAGACTGAGCCAAGAGCCCGAGTGCCTCCCGTAACGCCCATAGCATCTTGACGCCAGTGGAAGCCCTATCTGGGTGGGCACCCTGCGACCTGCCATCCCCGACCAAGAGAGCAAGCCGTCACCAAACACGGCGCCTTGAACACCTCACACCCACCGATTCCACGCCATCCGCAGCAGGGCCGCATTGGCAGCATGCCGGTCAAACCGCGCCGGGTCGAAATCTTCGCCCGCCCATTCCAGAAGTCGACGCCCTTCTTCATCGAGCGGCCGTTGAGAAACCTGCTCCATGAAGTCCATGTAAGCCGCTGCTCCGCCCACATCCTCAGGCGGACAGGCTCTCTCCCCCGCCGACACATAGGCGTAGCCGCGCTGGTCTCCGTCAAGAGACTCAACACGTTCGACCACAACACGATGCTGCCAGCTGTCGCCGAAATCGTAGAGGTAGGCGAAGTGGTCGCCGGTGGTCGCTACGCGGTCCAATCTGACCCTGCGCTCATCGACGATTTCCCGCTCCGGGTCGTCTTCCGGGTGCGGTGTTGCATAGGTCTTGCCGCCAATCTCGAACTCATGCAGATGGGCGTCGGTCCAGCCCATCGCGGCTTGGATGTAGTGGTGCAGCTTGCTCAGCGTGGAGTCGCCATCGAGGAGCAGCCGACGCCAGATAAGCGGCTCAATGTCCTGAAGCTCGATGCGAAGGGTGTAGGCCTTCACGGCGGTTTTTCGCGACATTCGTCCTCCCTCTTTCCTCTCAGGCTACGGCGAACGCAGGCCTCAGCCTGACCGCTTCCTCAATGGCTCGACCAGCGCGCGCAGGTCGTTATGGTCCAGCTCGTGCATCAGCGCAAGCAGCTGCCCCAGTTGCCCCTTGGGGAATCCTTCCCGGGCGAACCAGGCCAGGTAATGGCCAGGGAGGTCGGCAATGAGGCGGCCCTTGTACTTTCCAAAGGGCATCTCGCGCGTCACGAGCAACTCCAACCGTTCCGGGGTCACAGCGCATCCAGCAGCTTCATGAAGTTCCGCTTGCGCTTCCATTCCAGCCGGATTTCCGCTAGTTCGTCGCCGAACATGCCCAACTGCCCATGCGCCTCACGCAAAGCCCTGATCTTCTTGACGATGGCGAAGGCCTCCCCGTAGTGGGAACCGCGCGAGCCGCCCTCGACCAAATGCGGCAACAGGCGCCTATAGAGCGCTATCGCCTCCTCGTGGTGCGTCCTGCCACGCGCATCGGCCACCGGCTCCCAAAGGCCAACATCGACCTTGCCCCCGCTGAATGCATCCCACATGACCCCGGCATCGCCCTCGCGCAGGAAGATGGAGACGATATCGCCTCGGCGCGGTCTGTCCCATGGACTGCGGCGAACGCGGCTGTCGGCGGCTTCTTCCTCGGCGACCTTCTGCCACAGGAAGTCGAGCGCCCGCTTGCGCAGCGCTGCCTCGCCACCAATCAGGCCGGCCACTTCCATCAACTTGAAGAATGGACCGCAGCCAGGCGCCTGCTCGAAGCGCTGCCAGGCGAGCCGCTCCACCTCCGCATGCCGCCCAAGCGCCAGCTGAAGCTCGATGGCAAGGCTCAGCAGGTCGTCATTGCGCTCGCCCGGAAACGCCGCAATCCCCTGCTCCACCCAGCGCAGCGCCTCGTCCTTGCGCCCTTGGTCACGAAACAATCCGGCCAGCGTCAGGAAGCACGACGGGGAAGACAGATTCTTCGCATGGATAGCCACCAACAACTCGAAGTCATTCGTGCAGCGGGCAATATCCTTCATCGCCGACTCCACCTGAAAGCGTCGCGTACTCCAGTCGCTGCGATAGTGCTCGGGGCCCAGCGTCGGCAATGCAACCCACTCGCGCTCGACCCGCTGCCGATATTCTGCCAAACCCTCTTCGCCCAGCGCTTCAGCGTAGTCCGGGAGCACCTCATGAAAGGTGTCCCATTCACCATCCATCTGAAAACCGTACAGGCGCTCGGCGAGGGCAACGGGGTCGGGATGCAGGGCGTTACAGGCCGCCAGATGCACTTTGCGCAGCTCAACAATCGCCGGCATTACCTCACCGCCAGAGTCGTCGATGTGCTGCAAGGCCTCTTCCGCGAGCGCGATGGCTTCCTCGATGACATCGATGAGTTCCGGCTGGCCATCGGCGATACGCTGCGACAGCAGTTCCGCAAGGTCCTCCAGGCGATTGGCGTAGTTACCCGCCTCGCGATACTCAATGAAGCCGTTGGTGCGGGTAGCCTGCTTGACCACCTTGCGCAAGTCGGCAAGACCGGTGCTATCCGCCACGGCCGCTGCCATCATCAGCTTTTCGCGCAGGGCGTCATCACGCCAGGATGCTTCGACGATGAGCTTGCGCAGAGCGGCAACATCCAACCCCTGCAGGTAGGCCTCAAGCCGCGCCTCTTGAGACTGCCAGTCATCCTTCTGCGCCATCAATCCACCAGCGCCTTCAACAACGCATCCCGCGCATCCTGGTAGAACTCGATGTCCAGCTTGGTCGCCATGTCGTCCGACAGGTCGAACAGCTGCCGCCGACAGCTAACCGGCATCAGCAGCGATTTCGCGCCCTTCTCGACCGCCATCTCCGCGATGGTCACAGCGTTGTGAACCGGCTCAATGGTGCCCCCGATAGTCACCTCACCGACCACAATCAGCCCTCCACGGACCGACTTCCGCAACAGGGCGCTCGACAAGGCAATCAGGCAGGCGACACCGGTCTTGGCCCCACTCTTGGCTGCATCGAACCCCCGAAGCTGTACCGAGAACTCATGCGAACGCGGGTCTCGGTCGCCGACCAACTGCGTTGCGCGGGTGTAGAGGTTCTGCTCCGCACAGCGCACGGACTCCTGAAACGCCGGCGGCACGGGCTTGTTCAGCACGCGAACACCGCTTCCGGGACCCTCGGTCACCTCCAGCCGGAACAAGCCTGGATGCTCGTCCGCACCACCGGGGCTGAGCGTCCAGATTTGGCCCGACTCCAGCGGTTCATCGCCGATGCCCTCCTGGCTGCGCAACTCCGGCGTGGTCACGAACTTCTCCACCCCTTCGGCACCCAGGGTGTAGCTGAAGTGGGTGTTGCGGAACTCGGCCGCGCCGATGCGCTTTTGCTGCTCCTTCACCCGCCGACGTACCTCCAGCGCCAGCCGCACCGCCCACTCGAGGTCTTCATCGCTGACCGCTTCTTCCCCATCCGGATGCAGCAGCTTCAGCAAGCCGCTCACGGTCTTGTTCACCGCATTGATGTCCCGGCCAGACAGGGCCCCGCCGAGGAACACCCGGCCCTGCATCGTTGACACCCGGCTCTGGTTGCGCAACTGGGTAAAGCACTCGGACAGGAAATCACTCACCAACCCAAAGTGCTGAGTGAACAGCGCCGGATTCATCTTCGGCACGTCCCAGCCGGGCAGGAAGCCGTGAATCCGGTCCATAAAGGCGGTGTCGTCACGCATCTCGGGTGGCAGCGGGCCAAGCAGGTGGCCGATGCGTTGCTGATGCTCGACATCCACATCGAAGTTGCCAACCAGAACGATGGAGCCATCGGCTCGGATGCTCTCCTTGCCGCGCGAGAATTCGCCCGACTCCATGTAACCCTTCATGATGTTCACGCCGTCCTTCTGGTCGAAGGACACGCCTGACACCTCGTCGAAGCAGACCACGTCGTACTGACACACCAAGCCGCGCTGACCGTTCGAGTTATTCACGAACATCCGGGCCACGGTCGCCTTGCCACCGGAAATCAGATGCGCGTAAGGCGAAACCTGTTGAAAGAGGTGCGACTTGCCGGTGCCACGCGGTCCGAGCTCCACCAGGTTATAGTTGCGTTCCACGAAAGGAACCATGCGCAGCAGCAACGCATCCTTCGCGCGGTCGTTCAGCCCATCGGGCTCGAAGCCAACGCTGCGCAGCAAAAAGTCCCGCCACTCGGTCGTGGTCAGTTGCTTGCGCCCCTCAGCCAGAGAGGCCAACACATCCCGCTTGGAGAGTTGAATCGCACGCAGGGCGTCGATGCCAAACGGCCGCCCGCCCTTCTCCTGGGCAATTGCGGCGTCGTAACCGAGCGTGATTTCAGCGTAGAAACCGCCCGTCAGCATGCGCTCGTGCTCCTTGATGAGCTCGGGCGAGATGCGCACGTCGTTCAGCCTCAGGCTGGGCAGGGACGCCACATAGGAGTCGCTCTTCGCATCCAGACGCGCCGTGATGATGTCGATGATTTTCACCGACCCAGTCTCACGCGCCCGGGCCTTGAAGAGCTCTTCCTCCCCGGCCTTCACGGTACGCGACTGGAGTTGTCGCTGGACGATTTCCAGGCCCTCCTGAATCTCGGCCTCGTCGGTCGTCGCGCAGTATCGGCCCAGCAGAAACTCGACCACATAGGTCGGCACCGGAAACTGGCGGCTAAAGGTTCGCACCAGGTCCTTGCGGACGATAAAGCCATCAAAGGCGGAAGCCGCCTTGCGGTCGAGGTCATCGAGGTTCATCGTGTTCTGCACGCTCTGTACTTGTTCGTCTCGCGGGCAACTTACTCGCCGACAGTCGTATTCATCTTGGCCAGCAGCTTACCCTGGCTGTCGAGCACCACCAGAACCGCCACTGCTCCCTCATTCGAGTCGTCCGCAACCGCCAGCGAAGCCTTCCCCTCAACCAGGTCCTTGACCGCCGCTGCGATGGAGGAGTCCTCCGCTGCAGCCTTGGTGCGAATATCGACCTTCAATCCGGGTAACGGCGGTAACACCTCGACGTTGCAGCGCAGTCCGCGCCAGGCGAGCTTGGAGATGGAGACGTTGGTCGCCGGCGTACCGCCCTCCAGTTCGAGCGTCAACTCGGGCACCAGGCATTCCTGCAAGCTCAGTCCGCCATGGGCGTACTCGGCGCCGGCTACAAAGCTCGCAATGCCGGGCGCAAAGGCAATCTGCACCTGCGGGCACCAATCCCAGCCAAAGGTCAGCGGCGTCGCCGTCGCACTGTCCTTCAACACCGCACAGCGCCCCCAGCGGGTCTCGGCCTGTGACTTGGCCAGCTCCGCCTTGGGCATGCTGCCGGGCACCAGCAACCAGCCGTGGTCGGTCACGATGCGAAACCGCCGCCAGCCCGCATCGGCCAGCACCTGCAGCCGCTCGACAATCTCAGCCAGTTGACTATCAATGTCGCGAGCCAGCCGCAGGCCGTGCTCATGCCCGAAGTGGTCCAGGTCGCCGCACTCCACCCAGGCCTTACCCGCCGGGTCGCCGGTTTCGCCGCCGGTCAGCGGCTCATACCCCGCGTCCGCCAGCAGCTTGAGGAAGTTGTAGGTGTTCAGGGGCTTCATGGTCGCGGCCACATTGGGCTCAAAATCCGCATCGTCCGCCTTGCCTGCAATCAGATTCGCAACCGGAGACACCCAGGCCTTGCCCGATGCGGTGACCGAGGGCAACGAAGTCCAGCCCGAATTCAGCGCGACCTGCCCCAGACCCCCCAAACGACCTGCCAGCATCTGTGCGACGTCGAAGCGCAAACCGTCAACAAACACCACGCAGGTGCCCGCGGGGTCACTCACTTTCGAGACGCCGCCTGGATTGAGCCCACCAGACTCGACCACTGCCTTCTGGAACGCGACACTCGAGGCTTCCAACCAAGGCAGATATACCGCGCGCAGTGCGGCCGTTACGGCGTCCTGGTCCGCCTTGGTATGCGCTTGAGCCAAAGCCTGCAGCGCTTCAGCATCGACGCGCCAGGCCTCTTTTCGATATCCCTCCGCCTGGGCCTCCAACGAGTTTCCAAACGCTGTCGCCTCGGTGTGTTGCGCTACGAGCGCGAGATGCCCGAGCGCGCGCGCGAGCGGTGCCTTCCCCATCTGAGCCCATAGCCATGAACGGCGCTCGCCGTGCTGCTTCTCGGCGTCCAGAATCGCAACACGCGCCTGAACCGCCGTCATCGCGCTCAATGCATTGAGCCGGTAGCGCAGGTCAGACTCACCTTCGTCGTTCGCCTTGGGGTAGGCCGAGGTATCAGCGAACAGGTCGCCCATGCTGTACTGCACCCTCGAGAGCAGGTCCACAACCGCAGGAAAGCTCGAATGAGCGTCCTTGTACAACTCCCAGACCGCTCCCCATGAGCCGGTCCTGGCTGCCAGCTTCTCTGCCGCGGTCAACTCTCCATCCTTCGCCGGGTCGAAGCCGAAGTCCTTGCGGCAACGGCTGACGAACACCTCCCAGCGTCCCCCCTGCCAGGCACACTCGGTGGCCTTGGCGTCGTTCATCCATACAAGGATGTCCCGCGTCGGATTCGGTGCCAACAAGCTGTCCAGCCAGGCCGCATCAATCAGGCGACCTCGCAGCTCATGGACCGCCTTGCCCATAAGCTCGCCGGACGACAGGGCGCGTAGCAAAGCCTTCTGTGTCGCCTGGTCTTGAGCGACGTCCAATCCCAGACCACCATTCTTCGAGGCGAGGAAGGCGCTCACCGTCCAGTCTTTGGCGTTGACCTGGCTCCAGAACACGCCCCGGTACTGCAGCTCAGCCAGCGGCTGCAGGCTCCGTGGGCAGCTCTCGATGGCACGCAGTTCCGTCCGACTCACGCCCGGCAGATAGACGACCGGAACGCCCTGGAACTGGATTTCCGGCAGCACACCGGCAATCGCGCACTTAAGCCATACCGCTGGACCGCTTCGCGCATCCGGGTTGTAGCTGCCGAGTTCGAAGAGCCCGGGCACCAACCGCCTCAACAGCGGGAGCGCCGCTTGCCACTGCCGTTCCTTGTCGGGCCAAAGCACGGCGGCGGCAGACGCTGCGGTATGTGAATTCCCCTTCGCAGACAAGCGCAGCGCCTCCACTAAGCTCGCTGCTAGCGACGGAGACTTACCGTGCTCGCTCTTATCGTCGTAAGCACCTGCCATCCTCATAGGATTCCTCTCCCAGTCTCAGACTTAAGCAGCGCCGCAAGCTGGGAACCGGACTTCAGCTTCTCGATGAATGGGCAACCTTGCTCGTTGTTCGGCTGCCAGTGGGGGCAGGCGAGGAAATAGGCGTCAAGTAGCCCACTGGAGTTGGACTTTTTACGTAGCACCATGTGTTCGCCATGCACGGGACAAGTCGCCAGCTCCACCCCTTGCCTTCTCGCTGCAAGGTCCGACCGTAGGTCATTGACTCGCGTGGCGATGATGTTTGTCGTTCCGGGGTCCTCAAGGATGACCCCAAACTCCTCTGCAGTTACGCTGAACTCAGGAGCGGAGGTGTCAGTCATCAAACCGTAGTCCGAGCGTTGCAAGGGCTCCGTACGGGTACATGCTTTCCCACGTCCCGTTTGCACGTACCAGCCCGTACACCCCCAGTAGAAGTCTCTAGGCCCGGCCACATTGAGCTCACGCCTCCATTGCAGCTTCATCGGACGTCCACACTGACAAGTTTTGCCTAAAGTATCGGCAAAGGCGTTGTACTGAAGTACATGCGAAGTTTCGAGGTCTACTTCGACCTTCTCCAGGACCGACTCGGAATCCAAAATCTTCTCGGCGGCCTTAACTTCTTTTGCTTGCTGAAGAGCGCCCAGCAACTCATCTCGTTCTTCGCGCAACTGTTGCCAACGCCGTCGCTCATGGTCAGCCAGCTCTCCACGAGACATGCTCCTGTTGCGCAGGTGCATGATTTCGTCGTTAACCTCGCGAAGTCGCTCCTTCTTGGACCGAGACTCATCTGCAACCGCCTGCTGCACGGCGCCCCCCCTGCCGACGTAGGCGTCATACGCTCTTCGTACTGAATCGACCACGGTGGTAACCGCGTCGGCCACGACGCCAAGCAATGTCCCCAGGCCATTGGCCAGCCAACTGAAGAAGCTCATGCGCCCTCCCTTGCCAACAACCGCTCCTGCTGGAGGAGACGTAGCGCCAAGAGTCTTGCCTGTTGCGACTCAAACGAGGCAGCCATGGCCACCTGATTGATAGTCCTGTCGAACACCAGGCCGCCCGCGATGGCAGCAGGAATCGACAGAAGTCCGCCGTCCAGGGCATACACAGCGGCACCAATCGCCTGAGTCACTACGACGCGCTGGCTGCGGCGAGCGAGAGCCAACTTGAACGAATCCAGCGACTGCTGCCCGACCCACAGCCTGTGCCCCTCGTAGAGCGCCATCGCAGCTAGCGGCAACAATGGGTGGAAGTGGTCCAGAAAGGCCTCCTCGAGGGATTCATCGACCGCGTCTACTCCGGCCTCCACCTGCGCCCTCAAATCCTCGTCGGCAATACCACTATCGAACGCCAGTCCGCTGTGTGCGACATCGCTGGTCGCCAGAATCTGAATGTCAGGGTAGCGGTCCAGAGCGGAGCGGATGTAGCCCACGCTATCGGTGGCCTTGAGTTGCAGATACTCGACCACAGCCCCATGTTCGTCTTGGATGCGTAGGTCCCAGCCTGGTTGTGTCAACGACTCAGCCACTACAGCCTGCTGACCGGACTCCAACAACAGAGGTCCGACCTGCTCACCGCGGTTAAGTCTGTCTGCAACCAGATACTCGAAGTATTTACCCTTAGCCGCATTGACCGCCCCCTGTAGAGCGTCACCGTTCAACGTGAACAGCTGGCTTTCAGCCAACGAGGGGTTGGTATCAGAAATGGCCCGCAGTAGCAGCGGGTCCACATCATCGGGACTATCGTCCAAGGAAATCTGCGTCGATGTCGCTGCAATCGTAATGTCGAGTAGGGACTCCCTGTTCGCCTTGAAATACCTTGCAAAGGCGTGATGAAACGCCTCTCCAGAAGGAATTTCACTCCTGCGTTCGTACTTGTTAGCGAAGTAGGCCAGGCGGCGACTTGGTACGTAGCTCATTGAATACCCGACGCTCTGCGTATCGCTACCAGTTCGGTCTTAACGCGCTGCAGTTCCGCGACCCAACCCGATGTTGACAAGCCGTCGGGTTCGAGGCCCAGCCCTTCCTCAATACGTGTGATGCGACGCTCCAAGCCCTGAACAAACTGGTCGAGGCCACCCAGCACCTCCTCGACCATCAACAGGTGCCGCTCCATTTGCGTTCGCAGCTCCGACTGCGTCACTGAGTCGAACATCTTGCTCCCTCCTGTCTCTGCGCCAGGGTCAGCACAAGCTGTTCTGACGTCCCAGCCCATACCGCACCGGCCTCTTCTGCTTCTCCACGAGTCCAGCATCCCCGGCGCGCTTCAGCCAGACCTTGGCCTGGCCCTTCTCGATGCACAAGCGCGCGGCAATTTCCTCTTCGGACAGTGCCCCCTCGCGGAGCAGCGACGCCAGCTTGGCGCTGAAATCAACGAACATGTCCAGAACGTCGCCAGTACCAGCCGTCGCAGACTGCTCAGTCGCTTTGAACGGACTCGTGGTGACCACGCTGACCAGTGGCGCGCTTGACTCCGAAGCGCTCGACTCTCCTGCGGTGACTGCCGGTTCAGTGTCTGGGGAATCGCCAATTTTTGCGTTGGGCGCGGGGGGCACATCATCTATTTGTTCGGGAACGGGCTCCGACACTATCGACTCAGCCAGACGAGCCGTTGCCGCTTCTGAATGAAATAGCGATGGCTGCATCTCGACCGGCGTATCAGAAGATGCGCACTCTTCAGCCACACCAGTATTGAAGAGTTCGGCTAGCTTCTCCGCTGAATCAGCCATCAGCTTGAATGGCAGCCCGCCTTCCGCAATCAGAGCCGCGTTACCTGCGCCTTCGCCAGGCGAGCGAACGTACAACGGCACCCACCGATGCTTCAAATTCTCGATGGCGCCCTCCCAAGTTCCACCGCTTCTTAGCGCCGAGTCGATAACCAGTGCCTGGTCTGCCAGCGTGTAGATGTAGCGGTTTCGGCCCATTGCGTTTCCTGCATTGAAGCCTGCTTCAGGGAAAAACGGCGACACGAGGACCAGACGACCTTCCTGTAGGCCAATCCGGTTCTGCCGATTGACGCTCGCCTTAAGGAGGTCACTAGCCAAAACGCCGATACAGTGTCCACCCGCCTCGGTGGCGCCTTGCATCGCAGCGGCATCAACGCCGCGCGCACCGCCGGACACGACCGCCAATCCCTCGTTGGCGCATCTCGCAGCAACCGAACGGGTGTACTCCAGTGCTGCCTCAGTGGCGTCACGTGAGCCAATGATGGCCAAGCCGCCCAGGTTCAAAAGCGATTTATTCCCTGCGCCATACAGGAGAGGTGGCGTCGCGTGCCTAAGATGGCGTCGCAAACGCCTCGGAAAATCCGCGTCCCCTCGGGAAATGACCCAAAGTCCGCCGCGAGCCCAACGCTCCAGCGCCAAAGCCATGGCAGTTCCACGACCGAGCAGGAACTCGATGCGCTTGCGCTCCATGCGAACCTCCTGCACATTCGCGAGCGCATCTCGTCCAGCATCCGTAATCAGGTCGGATGGACGAAGATTAAGACCAATCAACCACTTGGCCAGCTCTCCATACTCTCGGGGCGTCAACGGCTGATAGGCGTCTTGCTTCTCCCCACCGAAGCGGCCACATAGCAGGAGTACCGCTTCAGTGTCACCACTCAAATCTTGTTGGTTCATTTCAATGAGTCTTCATTTGGCCGTCGTCGTCGCTAAGGCGAACGGCAATACTGCGCTGACACCCACCTGCCTAAGCAACGCAGACGTGAGCGTGAGTGTCCAAGCAGAGTCCACTACGTCGTCCACGAGCAGCACCGGGTCGGAATAGCAGAGGTCAACATCCACAGAAAACGCGCCGTCCAGGTTGTGGCATTGGTGGTACCGGTTTTCCATCTGCTTCTGCTGCTCAGTCTCCCGCGTCTTCTGGATAGCGTCTCGGAAGGGAATGCCCAAAGCGTCGGCCAGCCGGCGCGCAAAATCAGGAACCAACTCAGGATGCCTAAGCGATGGAATGCAAGCGACCCACGCGGCCCTCGCCGCTTCAGGCCAGCGATGCCTGAGCAAGTCCACAGTTGCAGAGACCAGTTGGTCATCAAATCGGCCGGCAGCCTTCCCTTGGGCAACCAGGGCACCCCACACCGGCTCGCCCCATCGGGAGAGCACACGCCCATCCTGCCCTCGAAGGTTTTGGGGAATGTTCAGCCCTCGCCATCCGAAAACGGAAGTGTACTGCTTCAGAGCGGACAGTTCCCACTGCTTCTTCAACTGCAGGGGCATCTCGCTGTGGCGGATGAAGCGGCGCGCTTCGATAACGGTAGAAGGGTCCGTCTCGACAGATAGCACCGGCTGCTGTAGGCAGACCGCGCAACGGCCACAAGGTCCGCTCGTAATGTCGTCTAGCGCGTTAGCCAAGAACTGCATGGAGCAACGGCGATTCGAGATGTACTCCTGCATCTGGCCCCACTCGAGTTCACGCTGTCTCGTGAGATGAGCGATGCGTTCCCGGTCCATCACGAACGCGTTTGGCGTCCGGAACCACTTGCCATCGATGCGCACGACTGGAGACCGGGGCTCAACCACCAATAGCTTCAAGACCTTCTCAATCTGGGATGAGCGGAGATTGACTGCGCGCTCAAGGTCACGCACCTTCATACCGTCCTCTGCGTCATCAAGGGCTCGCAGGATGCTCTCAACTTGCCACTCTGGTGGGAAGGCTGCATCACGGAAAAACTCGTTGATGTCATTGTCTTCTTTTCCCGAGAGCAGTACGCCGTAGGCGAGTGGGATGGAGCGGCCAGCGCGGCCAACCTGCTGGTAATAGGCAACAACGTTCCCAGGCGTCTGGAAGTGAATGACGAAGGTGAGGTCAGGTTTGTCGTACCCCATGCCGAGGGCGTTCGTGGCCACGAGGCATTTCAATTGGTTTGCCGATAGGGCCTGTTCCAGTCGTTCCCGCTCGGGACTGTCAATGTCGGAGTGATACGCATGGGCATTGATACCGTTCTGGCGCAACCATGCGGCGATTCGCTCCGCATCTCGGGTCGTGAGCGCATACACGATACCGCTGCCTGGAAGTTCAGGAATCCTGTCGGCCAGCCAAGCCAAGCGGTCTGCAGGGCTTGGCATTTGCATCACCTGCAAGGCCAGGCTGCCCCGCATCAGGGGGCCACGCTGAATCTGGACATTGCCGCCAAGCTGGGCACCCACGTCCTGTTCGACCCTGCGGTTCGCGGTAGCGGTGGTGGCCAAGACCGCAATGTTATTGGGGAGCCGCTCAAGGACCTGGCCAATACGTCGGTAGTCCGGCCGGAAGTCGTGCCCCCAATCGGAAATGCAGTGTGCTTCGTCGATGACCAGCATGCCAATGCGTGCCGCAATGGGCTGTAGCAAGCCAGTAACAAACTCATCGTTTGCCAGTCTCTCTGGCGAAATCAGTAGCAGGTCGGCGCCATCCGCGAGCAACGTCCGGCGAACCGCATCCCATTCATTCGTGTTCGTCGAGTTGATGGTCAGGGCGTTGAGCTGAAGGCGGTTAGCTGCCTCAATTTGGTTACGCATCAGCGCCAACAATGGCGACACGATGAGCGTCACGCCATACCCCCGAGCCCTCATCAGCTTCGCCGCCACGAAATACACCATGCTCTTGCCCCAACCCGTGCGCTGGATACAAAGCACCTTTCCGCGCTGGTTGACGATGTGGTCGATGGCCTCCCATTGGCCAGACCGGAAGTCCGCTTCCGAGCTTCCCATCGCGGCGCGCAGCAGTACCTGCGCTTCGGCTCGACTGACCATGTGCCTCTTTCTCCCTTAAGTCTTTTTCTTTTCTTTAAGTGCGCGCCGACCGCTTCTCCGCCAGCGTCAGGTGATGGTCATTGATGCGGTCGTCCGTAAACACCGCGAACCACGGTGCGCTCTCCACGTCCTTGCCGCGGTCCTTGTCCCACTTGATGTTGAGCTTCGGGCCCTTGTTGTGGCGCAGCACGCCGGCGGTCATCCAGGGGCGGATGTTGAGGCGCACGCCGTCGTTGAGGCCGGGATTCCAGCCGATGGGCTGCTCAGCGAGCGGTTTCCAGCGCACCAAGATGTCGTAGGGCGCTTCGCCTTCGAGGATGGCTTCGAGCTTTTTCTTCAGCGCCTGCGCGGCGGCCAGCCGCTGCGGGGCGCCGTCGAGGCCGCTGGCCACACCGGCTTCCTGAATGCGAATCCAGTCGCCCAGGTAGGTGTGGATGAGGCGTTCCAGGTTGCGGGCGTCGAGCTTGTGGTAATTGACCAGCGCGCCAAAGCCGTCCTTGAGGCCATCCCATACATGCCAGATGAAGGGGCGGTGGTGGAAGCGCTTGGCGTGCTGTTCGAGGAATTTTTCGCGTAGCCACACTTCCAGGCTCTTACCGGCGCAGTCAGCCTCGGCCAGCAGGCGGTCGAGGGTGGAGGCTTTCCAACTGCCCGGGGTGACGGTTTCCCAGGCGTCGATGAGGAGTGCCAGCAGGCGCTCATGGGCGGGCTTTTCACCGCGCACAGCGGGCAGGCAGACAAGGCCGTCGTCGTCGGCGTGACCCACAAGCTGCCTGCACCTCTCCGTCCAGTTCCGCGTCGCATCGCTCAGCTCAAGGCTGTCATCGCGTTCAGTGGGCCAGCGATAGCCGAGGAGGCGTGCCACTGCGACCTGGAGCGGGTCTGACGAGGCGGCCGGGTGACCATGGAACAGCCACTGCGTCGGGTCTTCGGTATACAGAGCTGGCAAACCGTTCGGGAATTGACGTTCGGCCTCTGCCTGCCAGCGCGGCAGGTCAAAGCCCACCCGTCCCAACGCTGCGTTGGCCACGCAGATTCGCCGGTCAATTTCGTGCACCGCCTCGGTGTATTCGTCCGAAGAGCAGAACGCCATCACTGCAGGCAGCAGCGATTCGTCGTGGGGAATGATGGCAGCCGTAGTCTGGTTATAGAAGTTGCCAAGATACGGGCCGGCCTCCAGCTGCCGCATCCGGCTCACAGCCACACCCTTCTTACCCCACGCCGCCTGACCACGAATGTAGGCGAGGCCACTGCTCATAAGGTCTCCGCTGCCCTGCTGCCAGTAGAAAAGCGAACTCAAGCCCGTAAGCTTGCCGGTCTCTTCCGGAGACTCCTGCATGTACTCCCAATCCGCCGTTCGCACGGGCAGTTCCCAGAAGAAACGGCAGTAACGAGGGTAGTCGCTCGTCTGTAAGCCCACATAGGGTGTGGCGAACTCGGAGAGCGGCGGCAGGCTTCCGCCCTGGGTCATTGCAACCAGATAGTCAGGGCTTCCGCTTACCTGCATGAAAGGAAGCGCATCGGGCACGGCTGACCGAAGGGCGGCGGCCTTCTCCTCCGCTGTGCGATGTATCGCGACATCGACAACGGAGATGTGGCTATCCACATCCGGTGCAAGGGACTCGAACACTAGCAGGGATGGGAACGCCCCTGCCGCATCCGCGCTACGGAATGCCCCCTCGCCTAGATTGACGACACTCTGCAGTGCCGACTGCTGGAGTATGGCGCGACGGTGCGCCCCATAGCTGCCAGCGAACAGCCAGGACTGCTGCAGCACACACCCAACTCGGCCCTCTGGTTTGGCGAGTTTGAGGCAATACTCCAGAAACACCGCCCCCAGGTCGTGCCGCGCGTCGTAGAACTGCGCCTCGACAAATTCACGCAGCGCGTCGCACATTCGTCCACGACCCAAAAAGGGCGGATTGGTCACCACCACGTCGTAACGTTCCCGGAGCAAGGCGACGGCACGCGCAAACCCCTGCGCGGCGATGAACTGCTCCTCGCCCTCTGCGTCCCCTGCGCCACTCGAATTCTCTTTCGCCAGAGCGTCTTCCCATCGCGCAGAGTCGAACTGCACTGGCAACAGACTGCCAAGCAAAGGCGCCGACGAGAACGCCGAACCCGAACGACCTCGGCTCGGCGCACGACCGGCACAGGCCAGGTTGAGTTCAGGGAGGGGGCGAAACCCCAGGGGGCGTCCCTCTTCATCGGGATACGACCACGCCGCGAGCGCCAACGCAAAGGCTGCAATCTCGACGCAGCGCGAGTCCAGTTCCACGCCGAAAAGATTCTGGGACAACACCGCGTCGACGGCATTACGAACACTCAGGCCCTCTGTTACCACCCGCATGGGCACCAACAGATGCAGCGCAGCGACAAGGAAATGCCCCGACCCGCAGCACGGGTCCATCAGCTTCAGGCTCCCGAACCGCCCAATCTTCGAAGTCGAAGGCTGCTCACTTTCTCCCGCACTTGGGGTAACGAGGTAACGCAGCGGCAAACGCTCTGCCAGTTCAGGATGATTCGCACGCCACACAGCGCCGATGGTGTTGTGAAGCAGGTACTCCACCATGTAGGGCTCGGTGAAGAGCTGGGTCACTGGCGGCAATTCGTCTGCCCCCACCTTCACCTGCGAGGCATTCACCTCTTCCTTGCGCTTGCCCTGCCAGAACTGGTAGGCCCATCCAAGGCTGTCGGACGCCAGGAACACGGTTCGCGGCAGCCCCGCCAGCAAGCGTTCGAGCGCCTGTTGATGCTCCGGCGCAAATCGCAAAGCAAGCACTGGCGAATCGGAGCGGAAAAGCTGGAGCAGCATCCGCTCCGCCAGGCGACCTGCGAGCTCCCAGCCACTTCGAGCCTCGAGCGCAGTCCCCGACGAACCGGCCAGCTCGTGACACTCGTCCAGCGTCACCGAAACCCCGCCCTCCCAAATCAGAAGGTGCCGCTCGGCGAGAAAGCGCGCAAACAGCATCCGATGCCAATGCTCGTAAGCTGACTCCCAAACCAACCGCTGCACTGCCTGGCTGCCATCGGCTCCCAAGGGGTCGCCCAGGACTCTGGCATGCGCACGCAGCCTACGGCGAAGCACTCGCTGGAGCTCGTTAAGGTGCGCGGGCGCTTCCTCGTCAGCCACGCCCAGTTGCAGCAGGGCGGATTGCGCACCGGCCTCTGCCGCCACGCGCGCAGCGCGCACGGCTATCTCCAACTGGCCACGCAATTCGCTCGACAGCGTTCGCCCGATGGTGCCATTGAGTTGGTAAGACAGCTCCGTCATCGTTTCCTCGATACGCTCAAACTGCGCTCAAACGCATCCGCCTTGCGCTATCGCTGGGATGTGCGTCTGAGGCAAAAGTCCAACGCCGCTTTATGCAGGTTCATGCCATACGGACCGTAACGCTCTATCTGTCAGCTCAGCGCTAGCTTCACCGCTTCCTGCGCTTGGCGCCCAAGCTCCGCACGCGGGTGGCCAACGTGTTCCCCAAGCCACTGAGGGATGAGTGCACCCTGTGATTTAAAGTGTTCAACATGCACGAACATCACCTTGCCGTCCGTGTAGGCGACATCACGTACGCGCGACCACTTTCCGGGGCGGGTCGACTGGATGAGACGAAAGCACTCCTCGACATAGTTCAGCTTGGTTCCTGTGCCAAACATCACGACCAACCGGGTCTTGGCGGGGAGTTGTGAAAGGTATTTCTGCGTGCAGCGACTTACGACATCCTTGCCAAGGTCGGATGCAACGAACTTATCGAGCATGCCGGCGCCGGTACCAATCCAACCCTTCTCTTGGTAGTGTTGCTCGACCGTGCACTTGACTAGCGAACCGAAGTGAAAACGTCCGGTGCGGTCAGCAATCAGCGCACTAACACGCCGGTTGATGACATGGTTATCTGCGCGGTCAGGCAAGGGCAGCAGCCCGACATGGTGAAGAATTTTCCCCACCGCCACACGGCCACCCTTGAACGCAATGAGGTCGTGATGCGTGGCCTCCAGCGCACCAGCCTGCGTGGGCCCCTTCGAGAAGCCCAATACCACTACCTCGGCCTCCGGGTTTCCCCAGGCGAGCGGATTAGCGGTAATGCGCCAGTGACCCTGGGTACGACGTGTTTTGTCGAACTGCACGGCTCGGTCGTCGAAACATGCAGTACATTCGATGCGGCCGTGAGCCGGTAGCTGAATCATCTGAGCCCTCCCTGATTTTGTTACGGATGCTACCGATGAAGTAGCTCACGAGATGAGCGACACCGAAAATATCCCGTGTGTCCTCGACGCCGCAGAGAGCCCACCGGCGCAGCTGATGATGCCGTCACACGAGTTCATCGGCCCCTCGCGCCATCCCGCGCCACGCGCTTCTCCGCCAGCGTCAGATGATGGTCATTGATGCGGTCGCCCTTGAACACCGGGAACCACGGCGCACTTTCCACGTCCTTGCCGCGGTCTTTGTCCCACTTGATGTTGAGCTTCGGGCCCTTGTTGTGGCGCAGCACGGCGGCGGTCATCCAGGGGCGGATGTTGAGGCGCACGCCGTCGTTGAGGTCGGGGTTCCAACCGATGGGTTGCTGGGCGAGCGGTTTCCAGCGCACGAAGATGTCGTAGGGTGCTTCGCCTTCGAGGATGGCTTCGAGCTTTTTCTTCAGCGCCTGCGCGGCGGCCAGCCGCTGCGGGGCGCCGTCGAGGCCGCTGGCGACGCCCGCTTCCTGGATGCGAATCCAGTCGCCCAGGTAGGTGTGGATGAGGCGCTCCAGGTTGCGGGCGTCGAGCTTGTGATAATTGACCAGGGCGCCGAAGCCGTCCTTGAGGCCGTCCCACACATGCCAGATGAAGGGGCGGTGGTGGAAGCGTTTGGCGTGCTGTTCGAAGAACTTCTCGCACAGCCACACTTCCAGACTCTTGCCGGCGCAATCCGCGTCGGCCAGCAGGCGGTCGAGGGTGGAGGCTTTCCAGCTGCCAGGGGTGACGGTTTCCCAGGCGTCGATGAGGAGTGCCAGCAAGCGCTCGTGGGCGGGCTTTTCACCGCGCACGGCGGGCAGGCAGACGATGCCGTCGTCGTCGGCGTGGGCGGCGAGCTTGTCGGTGTGCGCAATCCACTGGCGGGCCTCAATGGCGAGTTCCATGTCGGCATCGGTCTCGGCCGGCCAGCGGTAGCCGAGCAGGCGGGCGACGGCGACCTGCAGCGGGTCGGTAGCGGGCTGCGGGTGGCCGTGGAACAGCCACTGGGTGGGGTCGTCGGAATAGGGTTTGGGCAGGCCGTTAGGGTAGCGTTCGGCGGCGACTTGTTGCCAGTGGGCGAGGTCGAAGGGGACCTTCACAAGAGTTGCGATGGTTACGTTGAGCTTTTGGTCAATAACCCTAACCGCATTTCGAAATTCAGGAGAGGAGCAATAGCACCAGACTGCCGGAAAGTACTCTTTCTTCTTAGGTACGAGAGTCGCTGCATTTTTTCCAAAAATCTCACCCGTATAAACAGTTACCGGTAGATTCCTCATTTGGGTTACACGAAGCCCCGCTTTTCCCCACGCAGGCGCACCTTTTATGAACGAACCGGGAAATGATGAAATAACCTCACCATTACCCCCCCACCAAATTATGTCTGTCCTACCCGAATACAAGGTCGTTTCAAGGGTGTTTTGTATATAGATCCGCCAGTCGTCATGGTGACGAACCTCCGTAAACTTCCGAACGAATCTATCGATATCGCCAGTCGTCAACCCTTCAAAGCTTGTGGCGTATGTCTCTAGCCTCTCACCGCCCTCATCTTCAGCCAAGGTGACCCGCGCATCCGGATTCCCCAACTGCCCCTTCTGCCCCACCGACACCACCGCCCCCTCCCGCAGCAGCGCCGCCTTCTCCGTCGCCCCCTTCACCCCGCTGGCATCCACTCCGCGCAAGGCAAACGCCTCGTCGGCCGGCTCATGGGTCTGGGTGAGCAGGATGACATTGAAAGCCCACCAATCCATGATTTCAAAGGCAGCCATCCCCAATCGCCCAAGTAAATTCCACTGCACTCGCTTCAACAGGCTTTCGCGCTGCTTCTTGGTAAGCGGTAACCGGGCGGCGTTCTTGCCTACTTCGAGCGCGG
>NZ_NOIH01000014.1 GCF_002245655.1 Thauera propionica
TCAGTCGTCGGCGGTTCAGTCGTCGGCGGTTCAGTCGTCGGCGGCACTGCTTCCTCGGTACCCTCGTCTGCAGTGCCGCCTTCGATTTCCTCAATCAGGTTCGCCGCCTCATTCGGGAAGGCGAACGCCAGCGGGTCGACGTTCTCGACAATGCGCAGCAGACGCACGAAGTCGTTACCTTCGCCACCGCTGCCACCGCTCAGGCCGGCGGCCGGATCTTCAAGCAATTCGTTGAGATCCGCACCTTCCGCCAGCGCCTGCAGCACCTCGGCCACCGAGGCGTCGGCGACGGCGGCGGCCGGCGCATCGGCGCGGGCGGTCTCGACCATCTCGCCACTGAGCGCGACGGACTGGTTCTCCACCACCGAGAACAGCTCGCCATCCGCAAGGGCCAGCTCGACGCGGGCACCCGCCCCCGTCACCACCGTCTCGCCTTCATACAGGGCGTCGCCCGCCTTCAGCAGCCGCAGACTACCGTCCGCCGCACGAGCCTGAACGCTTCCGCTGACTGCCACAACCGTTGCAATGATGCTGGCCATTTTGCGTCTCCTTGCGCTGCGGGGCGGACGGTATGCGACCGCCGCCCGCGATCTGTCGATTCACGTTTTGAGGCTACGCGGGTCGCCCCCGCGGGGACATTGGACGGAGGTACGAGGGCCGTGAAACGCGTCACGCCGCACGGTCGAAACGACCTCAGATGAGGTGTTCTTCGTCGTCCTCGAGCAGCCTCAGCTGGCGGTGCGCGGCACGCGCGTTCTCGCGCGCGAGCAGCTTCTGCTGCGCGGCCGGCGGAAAGTCGGTGAAGCGAATCACGGAGCGATCGATGAGCAGCTCGATCAGGTCCTCGAGCACGCGCACCAGGCCGAGGTCCGTCGCGCGCAGCTCATCGTCCGCACCGACCTGCGCGAGAAAGCGGGCCAGCTCGGGCGAGGCCGGGTCGATGGCCTCCCAGGAGCTGCCCGCCGGATCGTCGGTGTCCGGTGCCTCCGCGCGCACCGCGACGATCGCGCGATCACTTCCACGCTGAACGTAAGCCATCTTTCAGCCCGCCAGATCAGCGTCGGCGCCATGACCGAGGCGCAGCATGAGTTGCAGGCGATCGCGCACGCCAAGCTTGGAGAACACCATGCCGAGATGCGCCTTCACCGTGCGCTCGGCGATCCCGAGACGCTCGGCGACTTCCTTGTTCGACAGCCCGTCGGCGACGGCGCGGGCGACCTCGAGCTCGCGCGCCGACAGCGAATCCAGCTCGCTGGCCGCCGGTCGCGGCGGCAGGGCCGACGCCAGTGTGCCAAGGAGGCGGCTCATCAGCGCTTCGCCCAGCCACAGGCCGCCGTGCGCGACCACCAGCCCGACCTCACGCAGCAGGCCGGGGCTCGCCGCGATATGGCAGTAAGCGCGTGCGCCAGCGGCAAGGGCATCGCGCGCCTCGCCCACCTCGGGCACGGCAGACATCACCACCACCGCAGCCTGCGGCGCGCGCTGGCGCAGTGCGGTGAGCGTCGCGCGCCAGTCCGGCCCGGATGCGGGCAGCCACAGCACGGAGCCACTCGGCAACGCCGCCGACAGGTCGGATACGGCCAGGGTTCGCCCCTCCGGGAAGGCGCCCTGCCAGCGAGCGGTGAGTTCGCCGGGCGCGCCGGCAATCAGGTAGTTGTTCATGATCAGCGCTCCGTCAATGCATTGGCCTTGGCACGCAGCACAGGTTTCAGGAGGTAGGACAGGATGGTCTTCTTGCCCGTCAGCACGTCGACCTGGGCGACCATGCCCGGAATGATCGGCAGCCCCTCGCCCAGCACCGTTTCCCGGGTGCGGACGCGGACCACGTAGAAGGTGTTGCCGCGCTCGTCGGTGACGGTGTCGGCACTGATGTGCTCGACCTCCGCCTCGAGGCCGCCGTAGATCGAGAAGTCGTAGGCGGTGAATTTCACCATTGCCGTCTGTCCCGGGCGCAGGAAGGCGATATCCTGCGGCTTGATCCGCGCTTCCAGGATCAGGGCATCGTCCAGCGGCACGATCTCGACGATCTTGTTGCCCGGCTGGACCACCCCGCCGACGGTGTTGAGCAGCAGCCGCTGCACCGTGCCACGCACCGGGGAGCGCAGTTCCGCATGCTTGACCTTGTCCTGCAGGGCGCGCGCGCCTTCCGACAAGGTGCCCAGCCGCGCCAGCGTGTCCGAAAGTTCGTTGCGCAGCTGGTTGCGCACATTGAGCTCGACTTCCTCGATCTTGCGCTGGGCCTCGTCGATGCCGGCGCGCACGCGCGAGATCTGCGCCGCGGACTGATTGCGGTCGCCGCGCAGGCGGGCCAGTTCCCGTTCGAGCCGCAGCAGCTCCACTTCGGACACGGCACCGGAATTGATCAGCGGCCGGGTCACCTGCAGTTCGCGCTCGACCAGTTGCAACGCACTGTTCGCCTGCTGGTTGCGCGCCTGCGCCTCGTTCAGTTCCTGGCGGCGCTGGTTGAGCTGCTCGCGCGCGATCGACAACTGGGCCGCCATCTCGGCACGGCTCGATTCGTACAGCCGCCGCTCGTGCGCGACGATGTCCGGCGCCGCCAGTTCCACTTCGGGCGGCGGCGCGAACGGCGTGCCCTGCGTCAGCGCCTCGAGGCGGGCAGCCTTTGCGCGCAGTGCATGCGAGCCGGCCTGGCTCTCGCGCAGGTGCGATTCGAAGCGGGTGGAGTCGATGCGCAGCAGGAGCTGGCCGACATCGACCACATCGCCCTCGCGCACGGCGAGTTCCTCGACCACGCCGCCATCCACCGCCTGCACCACCTGGAGTTGCGAGGACGGCACGACGCGGGCCTCGCCGCGCGTCACCTCGTCGATTGGCGCGAAGGCTGCCCACGCGATCAGTGCCAGCACCAGCACCAGACCAACGCGCAGCAGCACGCGCGCGCGCAGGGGTTCCTGCTGCAGTCGCACCCAGTCCGCGTCGTCGGCCCAATCCAGGCGTTCGGCGCGCGGTGGCAGCACGCTGCGGCGGGTCGCGTCGTGCGCGGGCACAGGGGGCGGCAGCGGCCGCATCTCGGGCGCACCCATCACGACGCCCTCCCGACCCGGCCTTGGCGCAGCGCATCCATGACCTGCTTGCGCGGCCCGTCGGCCACAACCCGGCCACCATCGATGACGATGATGCGATCGACCAGATCGAGCAGCGAATTGCGGTGCGTGACCACCACCATCGTGCGGCCGTGAACGAATTCACCCAGCCGCTGCTTCACCTGTTCCTCACTGGTGTGGTCCATTGCCGCAGTCGGCTCGTCGAGCAGCAGGATCGACGGCGAATGCACCACCGCGCGGGCGATGCCCACCGCCTGGCGCTGGCCGCCGGAGAGCGATTCGCCGCGCTCGCCGACAGGCATGTCGAAGCCCTGTGGATGGGCATTGGCGTGCTCGAGGATGCCGCCGATGCCGGCCGCCCGCACCACGTCCTCATCCTCGGCGAAGGGTACGCCGAAGGTGATGTTGTCGCGCAGCGTGCCGTAGAACAGCGTCACGTCCTGGCTGACGTAGCCGATCTGGCGGCGCAGCTCGGCCGGATCGAGCTGGCGCAGGTCGATGCCGTCGACCAGCACCGCGCCCTGCGTCGGCCGGTAGAGCCCGAGGATGAGCTTCTCGATCGTGCTCTTGCCCGAGCCCACGCGCCCGATGATGGCCACGTGCTCGCCGGCGCGGATGCGGAACGACACGTTGCGCAAGGCCTCGGCAGTCTGGCCGGGATAGCTGAAGGCCACGTCACGGAACTCGATGTCGCCGCGCAGGTGGCCGCGCGAGATGAAGCCGCGGCCCTCAGGCCGCTCGACCTCGCGCGCCATCATCTGGTCGAGCGAGCGCAGCGCGGTGAAGGCGTTGTGATACTGCATCAGCAGGCCGACGACCTGCCCCGCCGGCGCCATGGCGCGCGAAGACAGCAGGTAGCAGGCGATCAGCCCGCCCATCGACAGCTTGCCGTCGGCGATCAGATACACGCCGAGCGCGATCATCGCCACACTGACGGTCTGCTGCACGAAGGCGGCACCATTCATCGCGCTCGACGCCAGCAGGCGCAGGCGCGCGGTCGCATGGGACAGCAACGCCACGCTCTGCTCCCAACGGCGCTGGATCACCGATTCGGCGACCTGGGTCTTGACGGCCTCGAGCCCGACCAGCCCTTCGACCAGCCCGGCATTGCGGGCGGCGCTGGCGCGATAGGTGGTTTCCGCCAGCTCGCGCATGCGACGCTGCATCGTCGCCGCGTAAAGGGCCAGCAGCGTCACGCCGATCGCAAAGGGCAGGATCATCAGCGGCGCGATCCAGGCAATCACCAGCAGGAACAGCAGGGCAAAAGGGAGATCGACGAAGGCGACGACGGTGGCCGAGCCGATGAAGTCGCGCACCGACTCGAAGGCGCGCAGGTTGGCCGCGAACGAACCCGCCGAGGCCGGCCGCTCCTCCATGCGCATGCCCAGCACGCGCTCCATGATGTGGGTCGAGATGCGCACGTCGGCCCGGCTGCTGGCAAGGTCGACGAAATGCCCGCGCAGCGTGCGCAGCGCCACCTCGCCCACGAGCACGATCATCAGACCGGCAGCCAGCACCCACAGCGTCTCGAAGGCTTGGTTCGGCACCACGCGGTCATACACGTTCATGACGAACAGCGGCATCCCGATGGCGAAAAGGTTGATCAGGAAGGCCGCGACAAGTACGTCGCGGTACAGGCTTCGGTTGGCGGCGATCTCGCTCCAGAACCAGTGCGCGCCCTTGCGCGTGGTGACTTCGGGCGCGCGTGCATCGAAGTGGACGCGCGGTCGGGCGTAGAGGGTCCGGCCGGCATAGATGGCCTCGAGTTCGGCGCGCGGCAGCTCGACGGCAGTGTCGCCCAGTTCGGGGAAGATCAGCCGCGCCCGCGCCCCATCCTCGGTCCACCCGGCCAGCACGCAGGCGCGGTTGTCACGCAGCAGCAGGATGGCCGGCAGCAGCGCGCGGTTCAGCGCGTCGAGCGACGCAGCCACCACCTGGCTGCTCATGTTCGCGCGCCGCGCGGCGCGATCGAAGAGGGACGGCGTCAGGCCGTCCGGCCCAACCGGCAGCCCGGCAAGCAGCGAATCCGCCGTTGCGGTCAGCCCATGCAGGTTAGCCAGCACGAGCAAGCATTCGAGCAGGTCGTTGGCACGGGTCTGGCGCGAGGCGCCGGCGTCGCCGGCCCCATGCACGTGCCGCACCTGCGGCGAGGGCTGCGGCGCTTCAATACATCCAACAGAATCAACAGCTTCGGGTTTGCGCACGATGAAATCGTCAAAACCATGACGCGATTCATTATCAAACCCACGCTCCATGATGGCGAGCGCTAAGTCACCGCAAAGCGGTACAAAGTCACCGGCCGCGGTGCTTCAGCGGGCGCGCAGGCTCGATGCGCCTGAACGGAGGACGGAATTGCGGCGCAGGCGCGCATCGCCCACAATGGATTCGTCCCGTCCGCCCCGAGCGTCTGCCCCTTCCAACCCGCTTTTGCCGGAGCCCTGCATGCAAGCCGACCAGCGTCGAGCCCACGTCCGCGTCCCCTTCATCGAGGACGCCATCCTGATGCTCGAGAATGAAACCGCCACCTGCGAGCTGCACGACATCTCGCTGAAGGGGGCGCTGATTCTTGCGCCGGCCAGCCCGGATCTGCGGGTGGGCGCACCGTGCACGCTGCATATCCGCCTCGGTGACGACGACAGCAGCGTGATCGAGATCCGCGGGCACATCGCGCGCAGCGGCGAAGACCACGCCACGCCGCTGGCCGGCATCGCGTTCGAGGATATCGATGTGGACAGCATGACCCACCTGCGCCGGCTCATGGAGTTGAACCTGGGCGACCCGGCACTGATGGAGCGCGAGCTGTCCGCCCTGCTCCACGACTGAGACGGCCCCCAACCCGGCTCAGCGCGGCAGCGGGTCCTTGTATTCCTCGACCTTCATGCCGCGCATCTGGTAGCCGGCGCTGCCCATCTCGGACTCGACGCGACCGACGTTCAACACGCCATTCACCCACACCGGCGACATGTTCAAGCCCGCCGGCACGGGTTTGTCCGGAATCACGTGGATGAGCTGGTTGGCAGGCGGTGGCGGCACATGCACGCAGGCGCCGAAATAGGGCACGAGCAGGAATTCGCGGATGGTCTTGCCATCGCTCTCGAGCGGCACGACGAAGCCGGGAATGCGCACCTGCTGGCCCGAGAAGCGATCGACCACCGGCGCACGATCCCATTCGGCACGCATGCGCGCCATCACTTCGGTGGCCCGCGGATCGTTGTCCTGCAGGGCGTCGAGATCCAGATCAGCGAAGAATTTCTGCGGGTCCCAGTCGGCCGGGATCAGGTCGTCCCAGCTGATCTCACGAAAGGCCGCCTTGCCCGCAGCCTTGCCGCCCTTCGCAGGCGCAGCGAGGCGGTCGCCGACCTTGTAGTCGCCCCCTGCCGCACCCCCGGACTGCGCGGCGGCTGACGCCGACAGGCCGACGCCAGCCACCATCAGGACGGCCACGACGACCGATTGCAAACGTCTCGAATAAACCATCTCAGATCCTTATCGTCAGGCCGTCGGCCAGCGAGTAACGGTAGGCCCGCCAGGCCGGCACCAGGCTCGCCAGCAGACTGGCTGCAATCACGGCGCCCAGCAGACGCCACTCGCCTGCAGACGGCCCGCCCAGCCCAAGGTTCAAGCCCCAGGTGGCAGCCAGCCCGGGCGCCGCCAGCGCGCCCGCACCATATAGCAGACCGAGACCGAGCACGATGCCCGCCAGCGACAGAAGCACGCTCTCGAGCGCAAGCAGCGCGAACACCTGCGGCGGGCTGGCCCCGAGCGCGCGCAGGATCGCCAGTTCACGCCGGCGCTCGCCCAGGCTCGCAACCACCACGGCGACCAGGCCCGCCAGCCCCACCACGACCACCAGTGCCGACACCGCCAGCAGCGCCCGCTCGGCGACGCCGACCAGCGACCACAGCTCCTGCAGCGTGGCGCCCGGCAGGATCGCGGTCAGCGGCTCCTCGCCCATCGTGTTGATCTGGCGCTGCACGCGGAACACCGCGATGCGGCTGTCGAGACCGACCAGCGCCGCGGTCACGGACTTCGGACTCAGGTCGAACTTGCGCACATGTTCGGGCCCGATGGCGAGGCCCGGGATCGGCGCGCCGCCATGCCAGTCGACATGGATCGCCTCGATGCCCTCGAGCCCCACCAGCACCGCCCGGTCCACCGGTGTACCGCTACGCGCCAGCACGCCGACGATGGTGAAGGGCTTGTCGGCATGGTCGGCGAAACGCGGCCCGCCCTCCCCGCCCAGGCTGCCATGGCTCAGCACGATCCGCTGGCCGACGGCGTAGCCGAAGCGCGCCGCGACCTCGGCGCCGACGACCGCCTCGAACAGCCCGTCTGGCGCAGGCGCGAACGCTTTCCCCTGCGCAAAAGCCAGCGCGCGGCCCTCGCCGTGGCGGTAGTGGCGGAAGAAATCGTCCGTCGTGCCGACCACGCGCATGCCACGGTGCGAGTCCCCGAGCGACAGCGGCACCAGCCACTTCACCTGCGGCAGCGCCGCGACGCGCTGCATGCTCTGCCACGACACGTTGTTGCTGGCGTGACCGATGTGGAACACCGAGTACAGCAGCAGCTGCACTGCCCCACCGCGCGCGCCGACGATCAGGTCGGTGCCCGACACCGTCTGCGCAAAGCCGTCGCGCGCATCGTTGCGCACGCGCTCCACCCCGAGCAGCAGCGCGACCGACAGCGCGACCGCGACCACGGTGAGCAGCGCCGACAGACGCCGGTTGGCGATGCTGCGCAGGCTCAGGCTCAACAGCGGCGTCATGCCGCAGCCTCCCCGGAAACCGCAGCCTGGTTGATCTGCGCCAGGTCGACGATGCGGTCGAAGTGGCGCGCCAGGCGCAGGTCATGGCTGACGAAGAGCAGGGCCGCACCGGCCTCGGCGCATTCGTCGAGCAGCAGGTCGATGAAGGCCTGCTGGCGGTCGGCATCCAGCGCGGACGTCGGCTCGTCAGCGACGATCAGCCCCGGTCGGCCGATCAGGGCACGAGCAGCGGCGACACGCTGCTGCTGACCGACCGACAGTTCCGCCGCCGACCGATGCAGCACGTCGCCGAGCTCGAGCCGGCTCGCCAGACGCTGGGCTTCGGCTTCTGCCGACGTACCGCGCACGGCCAGCCGTGCGCGCCGTGCGGCGGAGAACCGGCAGGCAAGCAGGATGTTGTCGCGCGCTGACAGATAGGGCAGCAGGTTGAAGAGCTGGAAGACGAAACCCACGTGGTCGGCACGAAAACGGTCGCGTACCCCCGCCGACAACCGCGCCAGCGGCTGCCCCGCGACGCTGACCGTACCCGCCTGCGGCAGGATCACGCCGCCCACCAGCGACAGCAGCGTGGTCTTGCCGCTGCCGCTCGGGCCACGCAGGAACACGCGCTCGCCGCCGCCGACGGCAAACTGCTCGATCGCCAGGCAGTCTCGCGCCGCACCCGGCCAGCGGTAACGCATCGCTGCCACTGCGACGGCCGGCACATCTCGCCCCGCAGCCGTCTGTCGCTGCATCACAGGGGCAGCTCGGCCCGATCGGCCGTCAGCACTGCCGCGCCCTGCCCGCGGGCAGTCGCCCGCTCTGTCCGGAGTTCGCGCAAGCGGGGGAACGCGCCAAACAGCCCGACGCCCAGGCTCTCCAGTGCCGCCGGACGGGCGCAATCGAAACGGTATGCCGCCACCAGTTCCGCGTGCCCGTCACCTGCCGGCGCGGCATGTGCATGGGCGTGGTCATGGCCATGATCGTGGCGCCTGCCCTGCAGCCAGGGCGAATCGAGCGCGACATCCGTCAGGCGGCAATCGGCCGCCGCGGACGGCTGGAACAGCCCGGCACCGTTGCGCAGCACCGCCTCGGCGTCGGCCATCGCCTTGCGTTCGGCCGGCGTGCGGGGCTTGTGCTCGAAGCCCACCAGGCTGTCGAGCGGGCTGGCGAACTCGACGATCAGCGCACTGCCGTCGGCCACGACACGCAACTCGGCGACACCGTGTTCATGCGGTGCATGCGCATGCTGGGCCCGGGCGGGTGCGCTCGCGACGATTCCCGTGAGCACGACGGCGGCAAGGACTGCAGATTTCATGTCTTCTCCCAAAACGGTAGCGTACTGACGATCGATTCAAATGCTACAATGTTGCATCAAAAGCCGGCCCACGACCAGACTGCCATGCCTGATTACGCGCCTCACAGCCATCCTCACCCGAGCGCCCGCGACCTCATTGCCGCCCACGGCGGTCGCGTTACGCGCACGCGTATCGCGGTCATCGAGACGCTGCAGGCCGCTCAGCATCCGCTGTCGCACGACGAGATCGGCGCCGCACTGGCGGCAGCCGACATCGCTCACGACCGCGTCACGCTTTACCGCGCGCTCGACTGGCTGGTCGAGCAGGGCATCGCCCAGCGCATCGCCGGCGGCGAACGCGCATGGCGCTTCGAGATCCGCCACGACGGCGCGCACCGCCACGCCCATTTCCACTGCGACCGCTGTGGCCAGATCCTGTGCCTCGAGGAGGTCCCAACCGAGACCAGCCCGGCACTGCCTGCGGGCTTCGAGCTGGACCGTACCGAACTGGTTCTCCATGGCGCCTGCGCCGACTGCGGACGACAGGGCGCAAAGGCCGGCACGCGATGACGACGCCGACCTCGCACCTGCACGAGCACGCCGGCGGCCACGATCACCCGCCGTCCCACGCGCATTCGCACTTGCCGCGGCTGGCGCGCGCCTTCCCGCCACGCAGCCTGCTCGGCCTGGGCGTGCCCGCCCGCCTCGGCCTCGCATCACTCGCCACCGGCCTGCTGTGGCTCGCCGTGCTGTGGGCGTTGAACTGAAATGCATCCCGTTCCTCCGCCGCTGATCCGCATCGAGAACCTCACGCTGGGCTACGACCGCCACCCGGCGGTCCACCACCTGAACGGCGACATTCCCGCGGGTGCGCTGGTGGCCGTCATCGGCCCGAACGGCGCCGGCAAGTCGACCCTGCTCAAGGGGCTGGCCGGTGAGCTGCGCCCCATCGGCGGCCGCATCCTGATGCCGACGCTGCCGCCCGGCGCGCTGGCCTACCTGCCGCAGCGCGGCGAGATCGACCACAGCTTTCCGGTGTCGGTATTCGATGTCGTCGCCATGGGGCTGTGGCGCGAAGTGGGCGCCTTCGGCGGCCTGTCGCGCGCGCAGCGCCAGCGGGTGCGCGACGCGCTGGCCGCGGTGGGCCTGTCGGGCTTCGAGTCGCGGCCGATCGGCTCGCTGTCGGGCGGACAGTTGCAGCGCGCGCGCTTTGCCCGCCTGATCCTGCAGGACGCACCGCTGATCCTGCTCGACGAGCCCTTCGCCGCCATCGACAGCCGCACGGTGGACGATCTGGTGCAGCTCATCCTCGACTGGCATCGCGAGGGCCGCACCGTGCTGACCGTGGTGCACGATCTCGAGCAGGTGCGCCGCCATTTTCCCACCAGCCTGCTGCTGTCGCGCGAGCCGGTAGCCTTCGGCCCGACTGCCCAGGTGCTCACGCCCAAGATGCTGGCGCGCGCTCGCCGGCTGTCCGAGGCCTTCGACGAAGACGCCCCCGAGTGCCACATCGAGCTGCCCGAAGGCAGCGCGCCCGCGGAATCCGAACCGCAGGTGCATCAACACGGGCACGGACACGAGCCCCCCGAACACAACCACCGTCACTGAGCGCACCGCTCCGCCGCCCATCCGAGTTGCCCACGACGTGATCGAATTCCTCGTTTCCCCGTTCACCGACTTCGCCTTCATGCGCCGCGCGCTGGCCGGTTGCCTGGCGCTCGCGCTCGGCGCCACGCCGGTCGGCGTGTTCCTGCTGCTGCGCCGCATGAGCCTGATGGGCGATGCGATGAGCCACGCCATCCTGCCTGGCGCGGCGCTGGGCTATCTCGCCTTCGGCCTGTCGCTCGGTGCGATGACGGTCGGCGGCATCGTCGCCGGCCTGGTCGTGGTACTGGCCGCCGGTCTGGTGACGCGGGCCTCGGTCCTGAAGGAAGACGCCAGCCTCGCCGCCTTCTACCTGCTGTCGCTGGCAGCGGGCGTGATGATCGTGTCGCTGCGCGGGCGCAACCTCGACCTGCTGCACGTGCTGTTCGGCTCGGTGCTGGCGCTGGACGACGGCTCGCTGCTGCTGATCGCCTCGATCGCCACCGTGACGCTGTTCTGCCTGGCGCTGCTGTTCCGGCCGCTGGTGATGGAGTGCTTCGACCCCGCCTTCCTGCGCGGTGTCAGCCGCTGGTCGCCGGTGGCGCACTACGGCTTCCTGATGCTCGTGGTGCTCAACCTGGTCAGTGGCTTCCATGCGCTCGGTACGCTGATGGCAGTCGGCATCATGATCCTGCCGTCGGCCGCCGCGCGCCTTTGGGCGAAGGGCCTGCCAATGCTGCTCGCGCTGGCCGTGCTGTTCGCCTTCGCCAGCGGCGTGACCGGCCTGCTGCTGTCCTTCCATGCCGACGTCCCCGCCGGGCCGGCCATCGTCCTGGTATGCGGCGTGGTCTATTTCATCTCGCTGCTCGCCGCGCCGGGCGGGCTGCTGGTGGGCCGACTGCCGGTCCGCCATCACCTCAAGTCCTGATTCCCTACCCTCCCCTGTCTCCCGGAAACACTGCCATGACGCACGCCCGCCCCCTGCTGCGCCGGTTCGCCGGCCTCTGCACACTGTTCGCCCTTTCGAGTTCGGCCGCCCTGGCCCAGACCCCGCAACTCGAGGTCACGGCCAGCTTCAGCATCCTCGGCGACCTGGTCCATCAGGTTGGCGGCGACAAGGTCCGGGTGCGCACCCTGGTCGGACCCGACGAAGATGCTCACGCTTTCCAGCCACGCCCATCGGACGCGCGCGACATCGGCGCCTCGGCGCTCGTCGTGGTCAACGGGCTCGGCTTCGACGACTGGATGACGCGGCTGGCGCGCTCCGGCGGTTACAAGGGCGAAGTGGTGATTGCCAGCAAGGGCGTGAAGACGCTCGAGATGGACGACCACGGCCACGACCACAAGCACGGGCATGCCGCCGATCCGCACGCCTGGCAGGACATCGGGAATGCGCAGCAGTACGTCGCCAACATCGCTGCAGCGCTGGCTGCCGCCGACCCCGCCAACGCGGAGACCTACCGGAACAACGCCGAACGCTACGGCGGCGAACTGAAGGCCCTCGACGCCGAAATCCGCAGCGCCTTCGCCGCGCTGCCGGCCGAGCGCCGCAAGGTCGTAAGTTCACACGACGCCTTCGCCTACTTCGGCGAGGCCTATGGCATCCGCTTCCTGTCGCCGGTGGGCGTGTCGAACAACGCCGAGCCAACCGCCAAGGGTGTCGCCCGCCTGATCGGGCAACTGAAGAAGGAGAAGATCCCGGCGGTCTTCATCGAGAACGTCGCAGATCCGCGCCTGATCGAGCGCATCCGCGCCGAAAGCGGCACCCGCGTGGGCGGCACGCTGTATTCGGATGCCCTATCCGCTTCAGGCGGCCCGGCGCCCGATTACCTGTCGATGATGCGCGCGAACTTCAGGGCGCTGCACGAAGCGCTCGCCACCCAGTAAGGCAGCGACGGCCGGGGAATCGCCCCCGGCCCGCCTCAGCCAAATACGCTGTGCAGCATCTTGGCGCACAGCGCCATCAGCAGGCCGGCGAAGATCTTCTTCAGCGTGGCGACAGGCAGGCGGTGCGCAAGCGACGCGCCGATCGGCGCCATCCACATGCTCACCAGCGCCACCAGTACCAGCGCAGGCACATAGACATAGCCGAGCGTGAGCGGCGGCGTGCCCGGCGCATTCCAGCCATTGACCAGGTAGCCGATCGTACCGGCAATGGCGATCGGCAAGCCGATGGCCGCCGAGGTGCCGATCGCGTTCTGCACCTTGACGTTGCACCAGGTCATGAAGGGCACGGACAGCGAGCCGCCACCGATTGCCACCAGGGCCGACACGCCACCGATACCCAGTCCGGCGACTGTCATGCCCGCCGCACCGGGCAGGTCACGGCTGGGCTTGGGCTTGATGTTGAGCAGCATCTGGATCGACACGTAGGCCATGAACACGGCGAAGAAGATCGCCAGCGCCGCCGTATTGACCCGGGACGCGATGAAGGTCGCGCCGAACGTGCCGGCGAGGATGCCCGGCGTGATAAGGCGCACCACGTCCCAGCGCACCGCGCCATGCGCATGGTGCGCACGCAGGCTGGATACCGAGGTCAACACGATGGCGGCCATCGATGTGCCGAGCGCCATATGCACGACCTGCTCGAGCGGAAAGCCCTGCGCCAGGAACAGCGTGGTCAGCATCGGCACCATGATGCCACCGCCGCCGACGCCAAGCAGGCCGGCGAAGAAACCGACCGCCGCCCCCAATACGGGGTAGGTCAGCCACCAGATATCGAAAGTCATGCCCGTTGATCCATCAGTACGAAGGCGGCACGGCCGCCAAGGCGCGGGACTATTCCCGCTTCGACGCCGGAATGCAAGGCCTGGCCACGGCACACTGGCACCCCGTTAACGAAAAAAGCGCAACCGTACAACTGGCTGCGCTTTTGTCTGGCCCCCCGCCTGTGCCGTCTCCGCCGGGCATCCTGAACCATGGGTTCAGGGAGGTCGCATCCCTTCCGCTTCAGGATCACCCGCAGGGGGCGTTCACACCAGCGGCATCGATGGTCAGCAACCGTGTCTCTCGACTATTGGTTCAAGGAATCTACGACTTCGACGAACACTGCAGGGGATTGATCGGTATTGCGTATTGGCACCCTCAGAAGAGTTTTTCCTGCTGGGCCAGCACCCCATCGAGGCGTGCTTTCATGAGTCCGATTCTACGCTTCACGCCCGGCATGTCAAACCCGTTACCACGCTGGTGCTGCAGAAACTCATGGGCGATGTTGAGGGCGGTCATGACCGCCAGCTTCTCGCCGGATGCGTTCGACTTGGCGCCAAGTTCGCGGAACTTGTCGTCAAGATAGGCGACGGTCGCCAGCAGCTCGTCCCTCGTCTCGGGGGTGCAGGAAACGCGATACTCCTTCCCGAGCAACATTACGTCCAGATGATCCATCGACACGTCCTTCAGGCCTCCGGCAGTTTGTCGAGCAGGGCTTCGAGGCGCCCGATCGCCAGCTTGAGCTTGGCAGCAAGCTGGCGATTCTCCGCATCGAGCTGGGCAACGCGACCGTGCAGGCCGATGTTCTCGGCCTTGACGCGGTCGTGCAGGCTGATCAGTTGCTCGAGCTGGGCTTCGAGCTGGGCGAGTTCGCTATCCATGGCGCCGATCGTAGACAGGGGATTCCGGACGGTCAATCAGCGCTGGACCTGGGTCACGTCGCGCACCGCGCCGGTGTCGGCCGAGGTCGTCAGCGCGGCGTAGGCCTGCAGCGCGGCCGAGACGGCGCGCTGGCGATTCACCGGCTTCCATGCCGCACTGCCTTTTGCTTCCATCCCGGCGCGGCGCGCCGCAAGCTCGGCGTCGGCAACAGCGAGGTGGATACGGCGGTTCGGGATGTCGATCTCGATGGTGTCGCCGTCCTCGACCAGCGCAATCGCACCACCGCAGGCCGCCTCGGGCGAGGCGTGGCCGATCGACAGGCCGGAGGTGCCACCCGAGAAACGGCCATCCGTCAGCAGCGCGCACTCCTTGCCCAGGCCGCGGCTCTTCAGGTACGAAGTCGGGTAGAGCATCTCCTGCATGCCAGGGCCACCCTTGGGGCCTTCGTAGCGGATGATGACGACGTCGCCGGCCTGCACCTGCTCGCCGAGAATGCCTTCGACCGCATCCTCCTGGCTTTCATAGACGCGCGCCTTGCCGGTGAACTTCCAGATGGATTCATCCACGCCGGCGGTCTTCACGATGCAGCCCTTCTCGGCGATGTTGCCGTACAGCACGGCAAGGCCGCCGTCCTGGCTGAAGGCGTGCGCCTTGTCGCGGATGATGCCTTGAGAGCGATCCATGTCGAGCTCATTCCAGCGCCGGTCCTGCGAGAACGCGACCTGCGTCGGCACGCCGCCGGGCGCCGCGCGATAGAGGGTGAACACCGAGGTGTCGTGCGCCTGCATGATGTCCCAGCGCGACAGGGCTTCGGCCATGGTCTTGCTGTGTACGGTCGGGACGTCGCGGTTGAGCAGGCCGGCGCGATCGAGCTCGCCGAGGATGCCCATGATGCCGCCGGCGCGATGCACGTCCTCGATATGCACGTCGGCCACGGCGGGCGCCACCTTGCACAGGCAGGGCACGCGGCGGCTGATGCGGTCGATGTCCTTCATCGTGAAGTCGACGCCGGCCTCGCGCGCCGCCGCCAGAAGGTGCAGCACGGTGTTGGTCGAGCCACCCATCGCCACGTCCAGGCTGATCGCGTTCTCGAAGGCCTTGAAGCTGGCGATCGAGCGCGGCAGCACCGAGGCGTCGTCCTTTTCGTAGTATCGGCGAGCGAGGTCGACGATGCGGCGGCCCGCTTCCTTGAACAGCTGCTCGCGGTCGGCGTGGGTCGCCAGCGTGGTGCCGTTGCCCGGCAGCGACAGGCCCAGCGCCTCGGTGAGACAGTTCATCGAGTTGGCGGTGAACATGCCCGAGCACGAACCGCAAGTCGGGCAGGCGGAACGCTCGATAGCGTCCACTTCCTCGTCCGAACAGTTCTTGTCCGCGGCCTTCACCATGGCATCAACCAGGTCGAGCGAAATGACCTTGGCCTCCCACTTGACCTTGCCCGCTTCCATAGGCCCACCCGAGACGAAGATCGCCGGAATATTGAGGCGCAGCGCGGCCATCAGCATGCCCGGGGTGATCTTGTCGCAGTTCGAGATGCACACCAGCGCATCGGCGGTGTGGGCGTTGCACATGTACTCGACGCTGTCGGCGATGAGCTCGCGCGAGGGCAGCGAATACAGCATGCCGCCGTGACCCATGGCGATGCCGTCATCGACCGCGATGGTGTTGAATTCCTTGGCGACACCGCCTGCGGCCTCGATCTCGCGCGCAACCAATTGGCCCAGATCCTTCAAATGCACGTGACCGGGCACGAACTGGGTGAAGCTGTTGGCGATGGCGATGATCGGCTTGCTGAAGTCTTCGTCCTTCATGCCCGTGGCGCGCCACAGGGCGCGGGCACCAGCCATGTTGCGGCCAGCGGTGGAAGTGCGGGAACGATACTGGGGCATGACGACGCTCCGGAAAAGCTGCGGGAAAGCGTGTGATTCTAACGCGGGCGACGAAGCATGCGTATCATCCGGGCTCTCGACTTTCGCCAGGAGCCGTCATGCAGGACACCCCCGTCACCGACACTGCCAGCGAACCGGGCTTCGACCTCGATGCTGCCGAGATTCGCGTGCTCGGCGTGCTGATCGAGAAATCCTTCATCACCCCCGACGCCTACCCGATGTCGGTCAATGGCATCGTCACCGGCTGCAACCAGCTTACCGCGCGCGAGCCGGTGATGAGCCTGTCCGAATCCGAAGTCCAGGCCGCGATCGACAGCCTGATCGGCCGCCGCCTCGTCGCCAAGCGCGACCAGCCCAGCGCACGCGTCGCCAAGTACGAACACCTTGTGCGCCTGCGCCATTCGCTGCCGCCCGCCGAACAGGCCGTGCTGGCGATGCTGATGCTGCGCGGCGCGCAGACCGCCGGAGAACTGCGCCAGCGCTGCGAGCGCCTGCACCGCTTCGACGACATCGCCGCGGTGGATGCGGTGCTCGAGCATCTGGCGGAGAAATACCCGCCGCTGGCAGCCGCCCTGCCGCGCGCACCTGGCACCAAGGAAACGCGCCACGTCCATCTGCTGGGTGGCCAGGCCGCCGTCGACGAGATGGCCGACAGCCTGCAGTCCGGTGGCGGCTCGAGCGTCGGCCGCGGTCGCGTTGCGGAACTCGAGGACGAGATCCGCCGTCTGCGGGAAGACTTCGATGCCTTGCGGCGCGAGTTCGACACCTTCCGCCAGCAGTTCGACTGATCGCAAAGGGGCCTGCCATCACGGCCCCGCCCAACCCTGCCCACGCCCATGCTGACCCACCCGCAATTCGACCCCATCGCCCTTTCCATCGGTCCGCTCTCGGTACGCTGGTACGGCCTCATGTACCTGATCGCCTTCGTGCTCTTCGTCGTGCTCGGGCGTCTGCATGCGCGCCGCCGCCCCGAGCTGGGCTGGAATGCGCAGATGATCGACGACCTGCTGATGTACGGCGTGCTGGGCGTGATCGTCGGCGGCCGCCTGGGCGAAGTGCTGTTCTTCCAGCCCGGCTACTACCTGCAGCATCCGGGTGAGATCCTCGCCATCTGGAAGGGCGGCATGAGCTTCCATGGTGGCTTCCTCGGCGTACTGGCGGCGATGTGGTTGTACGGGCGGCGTCACGGCAAGGGCTTCTGGCAGGTCACCGACTTCATCGCGCCGCTGGTACCGACCGGCCTGGCGGCGGGCCGCATCGGCAACTTCATCAACGGCGAACTGTGGGGCCGACCAGTGGAGGCGGACCTGCCGTGGTCGATGATCTTCCCTTGGGTGGACGCCTTGCCGCGCCACCCGTCGCAGCTTTACCAGGCGATGGGCGAGGGCCTGCTGCTGTTTGCGCTCCTGTGGTGGTACTCGGCCAGCCCGCGCCCCGTGCGCGCAGTGTCAGCCGTTTTCCTGATCGGCTATGGCAGCCTGCGCTTCGCCGCGGAGTTCTTCCGCACGCCAGACCCCGGCATCTTCGGCACGCTCGCGCTTGGTCTGTCCACCGCGCAATGGCTGTGCGTACCCATGGTCATCGTCGGTGCGGGCCTGCTGCTGCACAGCCGTCGCTGAACCGGCTCGGCTGGCCACGAGTCGAACCGAACGGGGAACGCCGACGGCTTCGGGGCCGTGAAGAAGGTCCTGCCATTTCCTTCCTTTCCTGCCCATTTCGGGCCCAAGACGGGCGCCCCGCGTTATGATCCGTGGAAACACGCATGACGTATGAGGGGGAACACATGACGGCCGCAGGACTGGTTTCGCGAAGCCTTTCGAGGATGCGTCAGCTGGTCGGCGGGCAGGCCAGGCGCGACGCCGAGCCGAGCACCCGCGACCTTGAGCGCATCCGCAGCCAGCTGCAGGAGTGCGCCGAAGGACGGGGCGGCGAGATCTCGACGCGACAGCGCGCCGCAAGGCTCGCCGAGACCTATCTCCGCCTCGACGATGCCGGTCGCCGCGCGGTATTGAAGATGATCGCGCTCGAGTTCGGCCCCGACCCGGCACGCGTCAACACCGCGCACAAGGCCTACCAGGCTGCCGTCGGCACCCCCGGCCAGTGGGACGCGGAGGCCCAGCTCAGGGCCGCGATGCGTTCCCGCCGGCTGCGCATCCTCACGCAGTTCAACGCCATTCCGCAGGGCGTCAAGTTCCTGGTGGACCTGCGCGCCGACCTGTTGCGCTTCGTTGCCGACGAGCCGCTGCTCAAGCCGCTCGACCGCGAACTGGAAGCCCGTCTGTCGGCCTGGTTCGACGTCGGCTTCCTGGAGTTGCAGCGCATTACCTGGAGCTCGCCCGCCGCGCTGCTCGAGAAGCTCGTCGAGTACGAGGCGGTGCACGAGATCCGCTCGTGGGACGACCTCAAGAACCGTCTCGACTCCGACCGCCGCTGCTACGCCTTCTTCCATCCGCGCATGCCGCTCGAGCCGCTGATCTTCGTGCAGGTCGCGTTGCTCGAGGACCTGGCCGACGACGTACAGCGGCTGCTCGACATCGAGGCTCCGCTCACCGACGCGAGCAAGGCCACGACGGCCATCTTCTATTCGATCAGCGCCACGCAGACCGGCCTGCGCGGCGTGTCCTTCGGTAACTTCCTGCTCAAGCGCGTCGTGGACGACCTGCAGCGCGACTTCCCGCGCCTCAAGACCTTCGCCACGCTGTCGCCGATTCCCGGGCTCGTGCGCTGGGCGCAGAAGAATCCTCAGGAGCTCGCCGCGGCGATCACGCCCTCCGACTGGAAGCGCCTCGCCGCAGCCGGCATCGACAGCCCGGACTCGCCACGCCTTGCCCGCATTCTCGAGGCCAGCGCGGAATGGACCGAGGACGAAGCGCTCGCACGCGCCCTGCGCGACCCGTTGCTCAAGCTGGCGGCGCGTTACCTGGTGCATGCCAGCCGCGACGGCAAGCCGGTGGATGCAGTCGCCCGCTTCCACCTCGGCAACGGCGCCCGCGTCGAACGCCTCAACTGGCTCGCCGATACCTCGGCCAAGGGCCTCGGCCAGTCATGGGGCATCATGGTCAATTACCTCTACGACCCCGACCGCATCGAGACCAACCTCGAGGCCTTCGCCAGCGAGGGCCGCATCGATGCCTCCGCCGCGGTCAAACGACAGGCGCGACGCTGACACGACAACCGGCCCCATGACCCTCTCCCGCCCGCGCCCTCCACGCCAAGCCCCTGCGCGCTGAGAACCCAAGCATGCGCCTTCCCTTTCACCGCGCATCGATCCGGGTCCGCCTGCTGCTGGCCAGCACGACCGTGCAGGTCGTATTGCTGAGCCTGCTGCTCGCCAACAGTGTGCGCCTGATGAACGACGCCGCATCGGCCAGTCTCGACACGACCATCAGCCAGAACGCCAGCATGCTGCATGCGATGGCGACGGCCTACGGAGAACAGCAGCGCTACGAGGCGCTGGAAGACGTGCTCGGCGAACTCCTGGCAGGCACGACGGAAGGCCTGGTCTACGTGCGCATCGTCGCACCGGACCAGACGCCGCTCGTCAGCGCCGGGCTACCCGACATGGCGCAGCTCCCCGCGGCGACCGAGCCGGGTACCGGATTCTTCTCGCGCCTGCGCGGTGATGGACTGGTGCATGTGCGCCACCCCCTGCTGCTGCCGCGCAACGAAGTCGGATTCATGCAGTTCGGCGTTTCAGTGCAGACCCTCGCCGCCGCCCGGCGCGCGATCACCGAGCAGGGCCTGGTGATCGCCCTGGTCGAAATCGCGCTGACTTTCGTGCTGCTGTCGACTGTCGGCTACTTCCTCACGCGCAATCTCGGGCGCCTGCTGGCGGGCAGCCGGGCGATTGCCGACGGGCATCTCGACCACCGCGTCCCGGCGCGAGGCGACGACGAACTGGCAGTCATCGCCCGCCACTTCAACATCATGGCGTCGACCCTGCAGCGGCGCGTCGCCGAACTGCAGGAGAGCGCCGCGCGCCTGAAGGCCAGCGAAGAACGCCATGCGCTGGCCATGCGCGGCGCCAACGACGGCCTGTGGGACTGGGACATCCCGACCGGTACAGCCTATTACTCGGACCGCTTCTGCGAGATCCTCGGCCTCGCACCGGGTACTCTGCCGAACGTGCCCCAGGCCTTTCTCGAATACATCCACCCGGACGACGTCGCCCTCTACCGCGAACGGATGGTCGCCCATCTCAAGGGCGAAAGCAGCCAGTTCATGATGGAACACCGGGTACGCCAGCCGGCCGGCGACTACCGCTGGGTACTCACCCGCGGCGTCGCGCGCCCGAACGGCAAGGCGCGCGTCGGCCGCATGGCGGGCTCCATCAGCGACATCGACCAGCGCAAGCGGGCCGAGCAACAACTGATCCATGATGCGCTGCACGACGGGCTCACCGGCCTGCCGAACCGAGCGCTGTTCATCGAGCACGTCAACCACGCGCTTGCCCAGCGCCGCCGCGACGAAGGTTTCCAGCTGGCGGTACTGGCGATCAACGTCGAACGCTTCAGCCTCGTCAATGACAGCTACGGCCACGCGGTCGGCGACGATCTGTTGCGACGCGTGGCCAACCACATCACCTCGTTGATGCGCGAAGGCGACGTCGTCGCCCGCGTCGGCGGCGACCAGTTCGCCGTACTGCTCAACGGCCTGCAGAATTCCGCCGAAGCGCTGCGGATCGGCGAGTCGCTGATCGCGCTGCCTGCCTTCGTGGTGCGCAGCGCCGACCGCATCCTGCATCCACGCTGCCGGATCGGCGTCGCCCTCAGCGAGGACGACGAGGATGCACAGGGGCTGCTGCGCGATGCCGACAATGCCTTGCACAAGGCCCGGCAGAGCGAATCGGCGCCGATCGAGTTCTTCCATGCCTCGATGCACGCGCAGGCCGTCCGGGCCCTGCAACTGGAGTCCGACCTGCGCTGGGCGCTCGCCCATGGCGGACTCGCAGTGCATTACCAGCCCATCGTGTCGCTCACCACGCGCCGGACCTCCAGCTTCGAGGCGCTGGTACGCTGGCCGCACGCCACCCATGGCCTGCTGTCGCCGTCCGAGTTCATCCCGCTGGCCGAGACGCTGGACCTGATCCACGACCTCGGCATGGAGGTACTGCGCATCACCTGTGCCGACCTGCGCCGCTGGCGCGATGCCGCGCCCGACGCGCCGCCCGCGCGAGTGAGCGTCAATCTTTCTGCGCGCCAGCTGGCACGCCCGATGCTGACGACCGAGCTGCTCGCGGTCATCGACCGCCATGGCGTCGCGCACGACCAGATCCGCTTCGAGGTCACCGAAAGCCTGCTCGCACATCCGGCCGGACCAGCGATGAAGACGCTGCGCGACCTGCGCTCAGCCGGCATCGAGATCCTGATCGACGATTTCGGCACGGGTTACTCGACGCTGAGCTACCTGCACACGATGCCCTGCAACCAGGTGAAGCTGGACGGTTCCTTCGTGCGTTCGATCACCGAGGATCTCCGGTTGCGCGCGATCGTCCGCCGCAGCATCGAGCTTGCGCACGACCTCGGCATCGCCGTCGTCGCCGAATGCATCGAGGACGAACGGCAACTCGAGGTCCTGCGCGCCCTGGGCTGCGACTTCGGCCAAGGCTATCTTTTCGCGCGCGCGATGGACCGTGACGCCGCGCAACAATGGCTGCGCGGCGAATCACCGTCGCGACAAGCTGCGCACTGAAGGATGCGGCCGATGCCATCCTCCTCCCGCCGCTCCGTGCTCCGGACCTGGATCGCACGCTGCGCGGCGCTGGCGGCTCTGCTGGCGCCTGCCGTACATGCGGAGGTGATTCTCGTCACATCGGCCGATTCGAATGTGGACACGCTGAGCCGCGAGGAGGCCGAGCAGCTGTACCTCGGCCGCCGATCCTCGCTTGCCGACGGCCGCCCCCTGCTGCTGCTGGACCTGCCGCCGGGCCCGGTGCGCGATCAGTTCTACCGCCTGCTGACGGGGAAGAACCCGAGCCAGATCCGGGCTTACTGGTCGCGCATGGTCTTTACCGGCCGTGCCCTGCCGCCACGCGAATCCGTCAGCGTCGAAGACGCCCGCCGCTTGCTGCTGGAGAACCCCGGCACGGTCGGTTATCTCCCGGACACCTTCGCGAGCGACCCAAGCCTGCACATCCTGCTCCATCTGGAGTAGCGAACGCCTGCGCCGCGAGACGTGGTGCGATTGACGCGATCTCGCGTCCGTGATGTAATGCGAATCGTTCTTATTTTTGTAATCAGATCATGTCGATCAGCCCGTCCGACTCGCCCTCCTGCGCAGAACCGGTTCATGCCGGCACCTCCTCGGTGCGCACCTCGCAAGCAGGCGGGACAGGTCCGACGCTGTCGAGCGAGGCTCTGCTGGCAGGCCGCACGGCAGTGACGATCGAGCATCTGGGCGAGCGCTACGTCCTGCGCGCAACGCGCTCCGGCAAGTTGATCCTGACCAAGTGAAGCGCCCGCGCGACCGGGCAGAATCCAGCAACGAGGCTTAAACTATGTACGTCTGTGTGTGCAATGCCGTCACCGAACGCCACATCGTTGCCGCCGTGCGCGAGGGCGCCACGACCCTGCGCCATTTGCGGCGGGATCTCGGCGTGACGGCCGAGTGCGGTCGTTGCGCGAAGTGCGCGCATGACTGCCTTCGGGCGACTCTGGCCGAGCACACCAGTGAGCCCGCCGCGACACGCCCCGTGTTCGCGCGGCCTACGTTCCCGCTCGCTCTGGAGGCGATATGAAAGGCGACAAGAAGGTCATCCAGTTCCTCAACAAGCAACTCACCATCGAGCTGACTGCGATCAACCAGTACTTCCTGCATGCGCGCATGTACAAGAACTGGGGCTTCACCCGCCTCGGCAAGCATGAGTACGAGGAGTCGATCGAGGAGATGAAGCATGCCGACATGCTGATCGAGCGCGTGCTGTTCCTCGAGGGCCTGCCTAACCTGCAGAACCTCGACAAGCTGCTGATCGGCGAAAACGTGCCCGAATGCATGCAGGGCGACCTCAAGCTCGAACTCGGCGGTCGCGCCAACCTGATCGAAGCGATCGCCTACTGCGAGTCCTGTAAGGACTACGTGTCGCGCGAGCTCTTCGAGCACATCCTCGAGGACACCGAAGAACACATCGACTACCTCGAGACCCAGCTCGGCCTGATCGACAGCGTCGGCCTGCAGAACTACCTCCAGTCACAGATGGAGCCCAGCGCTTCCTGACCCTGACCACGCGCGCCCCACCGGGCGCGCGTTCAATTGCCGATGACCTCCGCTGCCCACGCGCTCCCGCCGTTGCCACTCTATCCGCCCCCCGATCCACGTAAGTACCGGCTCGAGTCCGTCGGCGCCTCCGTCCGGCTGCCGGGAGCGGGCCTGCGTCTCACCCGTGGCACCGGCACCCAGCGTGCGGGCGTGGCGGCCCTGGTCGTGTTCGCGCATCTTGCCGGTCTGGCAACGCTGGCCCATCTGGCGACGCGCCCCGTCGTGGTACCGGAACTGACGAGCATCACACTCGCACTGATTCCGGCCGAGCCCGCCGTCCAGCCGGTTTCGCCGGCGCCGGTCGACGTTCCTCCCCCACCTGCGCCACCTGAACCCAAGGTCGAGAAGGTCGAGCCGCCGAAACCTCTGCCGCCCAAGCCCGCAGCGAAACCGAAACCCCGTCCGGCGCCAACGCCGAAAGTCACGGAGTCACCGACCGCCCTGACCGAGAACACACCCGCGCCCGAGCCCGAGCCCAGCCCGCCGGCTCCCGCCGAACCTGTCGCCGCGGCACCAGCCACTCAACCCACGGCACCAGCTGCCGCCGCGCCGGCCGCGGCAGCGCCGATCACGGCGGCACGCTTCGATGCGGCCTACCTCAACAACCCGGCACCCGCCTACCCCATGCTGTCGCGCCGTCTGCGCGAGGAAGGCCAGGTCATGCTGCGCGTCCTGGTGTCGCCCGACGGCCGGCCGAACCGTATCGAACTGCGTACCAGCTCGGGTTCCGACCGCCTCGACCGCGCGGCCGAAGAGGCCGTCGCACGCTGGCGCTTCGTGCCGGCCCGCCAGGGCGACACGGCGGTCGAAGCCTGGGTGCTGGTGCCGATCGTATTCAAACTCAAAGGAAACTGAACGATGGAAACAACGCAGGCCTTCGGCCTTGCTCACCTGTGGGCGCAATCCGATGCCGTGATCCGCGCCGTCGCGCTCATGTTGCTGGTGATGTCGATCACCAGCTGGTATCTCATCATCGCCCGCGGCCTGCGCCAGTTGCGCGCACGGCGCCATGAAGGCGCGGTGGAAGCCTTCTGGACGGCACCGGACCTGGACAGTGGCCTCAAGCGTCTCAGCACCCAGGCACCCGACTCGCCCTTCGAAGCCCTCGCACAGCAGGGTGCGGCCGCCGCACAGCACATCCGCCGCCACACCGCCAGCGAAACGCTGGGTGGCAAGCTCGATGCCGACGAAGTCATCACACGCGCGCTGCGCAAGTCGATCGCGCTGTCGACGGCGGGCCTCGAGTCGGGCATGACGGTGCTCGCCTCGATCGGCTCCACCGCCCCCTTCGTCGGCCTGTTCGGCACGGTGTGGGGCATCTACCACGCGCTGGTCAACATCAGCGCCTCGGGCATGGCGACGCTGGACAAGGTTGCCGGCCCCGTCGGCGAAGCACTGATCATGACCGCCTTCGGCCTCTTCGTCGCAATCCCGGCCGTGCTCGCCTACAACGCCATCACGCGCGCCAATCGCGTCGAACTGTCCGAGCTGGACGCCTTCGCGCATGATCTGCACGCCTGGTTCTCGACCGGCGCCCGCATCGCACCAGTGACCGCGCAGGCAGCCAACGATCGCTCGCCCGCCAAGGTCGTGGCGCCGATCGGCGGGACGGCCAACGGAGCCGCATGATGGCCTTCGGCGGCTTCAACTCCGGGGACAGCCGTCCCCTGCAAAGCGAAATCAACATGGTGCCGCTGATCGACGTCATGCTGGTGCTGCTGATCGTGTTCATGATCACTGCACCGCTGCTGACGCACTCGGTCAAGATCGACCTGCCGCAGGCCTCGAGCCAGCCCACGCAGGAGAAACCGGAAACGGTGTCGTTGTCGATCAACGGCGAAGGCAAGCTGTTCTGGAACAACGACGCCCTCGACGACGCGGCCCTGCCGGCACGCCTGAAGGCCGCCGCCGAACAGAAGCCGCAGCCGGAGCTGCACCTGCGAGCCGACCGCGAGACGCGCTACCAGAAGCTCGCCGAGGTGATGTCGCTGGCACGCGAGGCGGGCATCGAGAAGATGGGCTTCATCACCCAGCCGAGCAGCGAGCCGGACGTCCGATAGTTCGCGGACGGAAGGAAGAAAAGGAACGCGGCCGCCCTTGTGGCGGCCGTTCTACATCCGGCAGCGCGTTCAGCCGCGCTTGCCGCGCACCCGGATGATCACGTCGACCTGCTCGAGTTCGATGCCCTCGGGCAGATGCGGCACGCCGACGACGGTGAGTTCGTCCGCCGCGACATCGCGCACTTCACCGGTATCGACGTCGTAAAGGTGGTAATGCGGGTCGGTGTTCGAATCGAACACCACCCGGTCCGGATCAACGATCAGTTCGCGTACCAAGTTCTTCTCGCGGAACAGGCGCAGCGTGTTGTAGACCGTGGCGCGGGAGGTGTCGGGCGCATTGACGCGCACCCGCTCGAGCACCTGATCGGCCGACAGATGCACCGGGCGCGCGAACAGGACGCGTGCAATCTCGATGCGCTGCTGGGTCACGGGGACGCCGACGCTGCGCAGGCAGGCAATCGCGTCTTGAGTGCTATGTAGGTTCATGTCTCTCTCTGGGCCCGTCCGGGTCTTGTCTTGTCTTCGGGACGAATGCGAAGCAGCTTCAAGTCTACGCCCGCCATTGCGTCCGTGCAAAAAAGCCCGGCCCTCCTTGAGGAGTCGGCCGGGCTCTTATTGCAAGGCTTACTGCCAGGGATTCGGCTTCGGCGTCGCGTTGGACGACGGCGGCAGGATCGGCATCACGAAGGTCGGCTGGTCGCCGGTCAGCGTCTTCAGGAAGGCGACGATGTCGGAGATCTCCTGTTCGCTGTACTTGCGACCCAGTTGCAGGCGGCCCATGAGCTCCACCGCCTGTTCCAGCGTCGCGGCTTCGCCGTCGTGGAAGTACGGGTAGGTGAGCTCCACGTTGCGCAGTGTGGGCACCTTGAAGTTCATGCGGTCTTCATCCTTGCCGGTGACGCCCGCACGGCCTTCGGCCGGGTTGTTCGTCTTGTACGGCTCGAACAGACCCATCTTCTGGAACGAGGTACCGCCGGCCGCCGGACCGTTGTGGCAGGCCACGCAGCCGCTTTCCTTGAACAGGCCATAGCCGGCGAGTTCGCGGTCGTTCAGCGCCTTGTCGTCGCCCTTCAGCCACTGGTCGAACGGCGAGTTCGGCGTGACGAGGGTTTCCTCGAAGGCGGCGATCGCCTGGGTGATCTTGTCGATGTTGATGTCGGCCGAACCGAACACCGACTTGAACTCCGCCACATAGCCCGGGATGGTACGCAGCGTGCCGACGGCGAGGTCGTGGGTGAAGGCCATCTCGCCCGGGTTGGCGATCGGGCCACCGGCCTGCTCCTTCAGGTCAGCCGCACGGCCGTCCCAGAACTGCGCCACGGCCAGGCTGGAGTTCAGCACGGTCGGCGAGTTGATCGGGCCCTGCTGCCACTTGTCGCCGATCGAGGTCTTCAGGTTGTCGCTGCCGCCCATCGACAGGTTGTGACAGGAGTTGCAGGAGATGAAGCCCGAGCGCGACAGGCGCGGATCGAAATATAGCTTCTTGCCCAGCTCGACCAGTGCCGGGTTGGTGACCTTGGCCGGCTGGATCGGCTGGATCGGTTCGTCGCGAACCGACGCGGCCCAGGCGGTGCCGGCCACGGCCAGCGCGGAAGCAATCGCAATCGCCTTCAACTTCATGGTGTTCTCCTTGCTTGATTGAAGCCTTGTTTTGAGACTGTTTTAGACTTGATCTAAATTTGACGCCCATTAGACCCGTGCTTGCAGCCGGCTTTCTTGATCCAGATCAGAAGTCGTGCGTGGTCCGATCGGTGGCTTCAATACGATACAAAGGCGCGTGCAGCGAACGTCTATGCTTGGCCCACTGTCTTCCAGAGGCCACGCGACGGCCCCTCCGACCTTTCCAAACGACACAATGACCCAATCCTCTCCCAACGCCCGCCACCGCGGCTTGCGCACCGGTATCGTCCTCATCGTGCTCGGCCTGGCTGCAACCGGCGCCTGGCTGGCCTGGCCGCAGCTTGTCGGCCGCAGCGATCCACTCGCCGCCTACCAGTTCGCCACCGTGCAGCGCGGCGACGTCGAAGATCTCGTGACCGCCACCGGCACGCTGCAGCCGCGCGATTATGTCGATGTCGGCGCCCAGGTTTCCGGCCAGCTCGAGAAGATCCATGTCGAGGTCGGCAGCGAGGTGAAGGAAGGCGACCTGCTCGCCGAGATCGACCCCACGGTCTACCGCGCGAGGGTCGACGCCTCGCGCGCGCAGCTGCGCAACCTGCGCGCCTCGCTGAAGGAGCGCGAGGCGCAACTCGCCCTGGCGCACATCCAGTTGCGCCGCCAGCAAGCGCTGATGGCCGAGGACGCCACCACCAAGGAGAGCCTGCAGACCGCCGAAGCAAGCGCCAAGTCGGCCGAGGCGCAGCTCGAGGCACTCGGCGCCCAGATCGAGCAGATCGAATCCACGCTGCGCGCCGACGAGGCCAACCTGCAGTACGCCCGCATCCTGTCGCCGATGAGCGGCACCGTGGTGTCGATCACCGCCCGCCAGGGCCAGACGCTCAACACCAACCAGCAGGCGCCGGTGATCCTGCGTGTTGCCGACCTCAACACCATGACGGTGCAGACCCAGGTGTCGGAAGCCGACATCAGCCGCCTCAAGCTCGGCATGGACGCCTACTTCACGACGCTGGGCGGTGGTGGGAAGCGCTGGCAGGGCAGACTCGAGAAGATCGAACCGACGCCGACCGTGACCAACAACGTGGTGCTCTACAACGCACTGTTCGACGTGCAGAACCCCGACGGCCTGCTGATGACGCAGATGACGGCGCAGGTCTTCTTCGTCGTCGCCCAGGCGAAGGATGCCTTGCTGGTGCCGATGGCGGCGCTGGCTCAGGGCGCCATCCGGCCCGCACCGGCGGCCGGCGGCGCCCGCACCGGCGGTGGCGCGAGCGGTTCGAACAACGGCGGCGGCGAAGCCTCTGGCGCCAGTCGCACTGGCGGTCCGCGCCCTGGCACATCGCGCGCCCCACTTTCGGGCGGCACGGTCAAGGTCCTCAACGCGGGCGGCGTGCTGGAGGAACGCAAGGTGCGCATCGGCGTATCCAACCGGGTGCAGGCCCAGGTTCTGGAAGGCCTCGAGGAAGGCGAGCGCGTCGTCGCCGGCCTTGGCAGCAGTGGCGCCGAAAGCAGCAACCGTCCGCAGATGCCGCCCAGACTATGAAGGCCGAACGTCTTCCACCGCTGGATTCGACCGCGTCGTCCACGCCCGCGTCGACCACCACGGCGCCGCTGATCGCACTGCAGGGCATCACGCGCAGCTTTCGCAACGGAGAGGTCGAGACCCAGGTGCTGCACGGCATAGACCTCGAGATCCACCCCGGTGAGTTCGTTGCTATCGTCGGCGCCTCCGGTTCGGGCAAGTCGACGCTGATGAACATCCTCGGCTGCCTCGACCGTCCGACCAGCGGCACCTACCGCTTCATGGGCGAGGACGTCGCCGGCTTCGACCGTGACGCGCTTGCGCGGGTGCGGCGCGAGGCCTTCGGCTTCGTGTTCCAGAGCTACAACCTGATCGGCGGTGCCACCGCGCGCGAGAACGTCGAGGTCCCGGCCGTGTATTCCGGCATGCCGCCCGACGAACGCCACCAGCGCGCGTCCGAACTGCTGTCGACGCTGGGGCTGGCCGAACGTGTCCACCACCGCCCCAACCAGCTCTCGGGCGGTCAGCAGCAACGCGTGTCGATCGCGCGCGCACTGATGAACGGCGGTCGCATCATCCTCGCCGACGAGCCGACCGGCGCGCTCGACAGCAAGAGCGGCGCCGAGGTCATGAAGCTGCTGCGCGAGCTGTCCGCCGCCGGCCACACCATCGTGCTGATCACGCACGAGCGCGAGGTCGCCGAGCAGGCGCAACGCATCATCGAGATCCGTGACGGCCGCATCGTCGCCGACCCCGGCCCGCGCCTGCCGCAGGCCCCTGAGCCCGACTTCGCCCCGCACATCGATCGCACCTCGCCGCTGTCGGACGTCGTCGAGGCCACCCGCACCGCGCTGCGGGCGCTGCGGGCCAACCTGTTCCGCGCCATCCTGACGCTGCTCGGCATCGTCATCGGCGTGGCCTCCGTAATCGCCATGCTCGCAATCGGTGACGGTGCCAAGCAGAAGGTCATCGACCAGGTCAGCGCGATGGGCACCAACCTGCTCACGATCCGCCCCGGGGCGCCCAATACGCGCGGGCGGGACGCGCCCGCGACGCTGGTGATCGAGGACGTGCAGGCCATCGCCGAACTGCCGAACGTGCTCGCCTCGGTCCCCGAGCAAGGGGGCACGATTACGGTGCGCACCGGCAACGTCGACCACCGCACCAGCGTCAATGCCACCTCGGCCGACTACGTCGTCGCGCGCAACTGGGCGCCCGCCGCCGGCACCTTCTTCAGCGCCGAGGACGAGGCGCGCTACGCCACGGTCGCCGTGCTCGGGCAGACGGTGGCCCGGGCCCTGTTCCCGGCCGGTGACGGCATCGGCCAGTTCGTGCTGGTGAACAACATCCCCTTCCAGGTGGTCGGCGTGATGACACCCAAGGGCGCCACGCCCTGGGGGCAGGACCAGGACGACATCGTGTTCGTGCCCTACACCACCGGCAGCCTGCGCATCACCGGCCAGCGCTTCCTGCGCAACGTCACGGTGGCGGTGGAGGACGTCGCGCAGATCGACGACACCCAGGCCGAGGTCACGAGCCTGCTGCTGGCACGCCACGGCGTCGAGGATTTCCAGATCCGAAACATGGCCTCGGTGATCGACACCGTGTCCGAGACGCAGAACACGCTCACCATCCTGCTCGGCACGGTGGCGGCGATCTCGCTGCTGGTAGGCGGCATCGGCGTCATGAACATCATGCTGGTGTCGGTGACCGAGCGCACGCGCGAGATCGGCATCCGCATGGCGACCGGCGCACGCATGAAGAACATCCTGCAGCAGTTCCTGATCGAAGCGCTGGTCGTGTCCGCCGTCGGCGGGCTGATCGGGGTGGCGGTCGGGCTGGGCAGTGCGGCGATCATCGCGCGCTTCGGCACCGCGGTGCAGTACTCGCTGACGCCAGTCGTGCTCGCCTTCAGCTGCGCCTTCCTCACCGGCCTCATCTTCGGCTACCTGCCGGCGCGCAAGGCCGCCCGGCTCGATCCCGTCGTCGCCCTGGCGTCGGAATGAAACAGAACGCCCCGCACATGCACTCCCTTCACGCCCACCCTCACCCTACCCACACCCCCATCGGAAAGCGCGTCGCGCTCGCCCTTCTCGCCGCAGGTGTCCTGGGCGGCTGCGCCATCACCGAGCCGGTCGTGCGCCCCGAACTCGCGCTGCCCGATCAGTGGTCCGAGGCCGCATCCGGCACCGCAGCGAAGCTTCCTGACACCTGGTGGCAGGGCTTCGGCTCGCCGCAGCTCGACGCACTGGTCGCCGAGGCCCTGCTCGCCGCGCCCGACCTGCTGATCCAGGCCGAGCGCGTGGTACAGGCCGAACTGGCATTGCGCCAGGCCGGCGCCTCGTTGCTGCCCTCGCTGTCGCTCGCCGGCGGCAGCGGCGTGCAGAGCGCGGAAGGTGACGAATCCGGCTCGACCAGCGTCAACCTAAACGCACGCTATGAAGTCGATCTGTGGGGCCGCCTGGCCGCAAGCCGAGACGCAAGCCGCGCCAACCTCGCAGCGACGCGCTTCGACCACGACGCGGCGCGCCTGTCGATGGCGGCCAACGTTGCCACGCTGTGGTTCCAAAGCCTGGCGCTCGAGGAACGCGTCGACATCGCGCGCCAGAACCTGACGATCGCCGAACGCGTGCTGCGCGTCGTGCAGGCGCGCTACGACAACGGTGCCGCGTCGGCGCTGGAGCTCAGCCAGCAGCGCAGCACGGTGCTGAACCAGCGCAAGGCCATCGAGCCACTCGAAGTCAGCCTGCGCCAGACGCGCTCGGCGCTTGCCACCCTGCTCGGGCGCAACCCGCAAGCCGGCTTCATCGCTGGCGAACGCCTTGCCGGGCTGCAGGTGCCCGCCGTCGGCGCCGGCCTGCCGTCCGAGCTGCTGCGGCGTCGTCCCGACATCGCCGCGAGCGAAGCCGGCCTCGCCGCCGCCGCCGCCAACCTGGCCGCAGCGCGCGGGGCGCTGCTGCCCAGCATCAGCCTGTCGGCCGGCGCTGCGACCAGCAGCGCGGAGTTGCTGTCGTTGGTCGGACGCAACAGCGTGCTCTCGCTGTCGGCCTCGCTGCTGCAGACGATCTTCGACGGTGGCCGCCTCGCTGCCGACGTCGACATCCAGCGCTCACGCCAGCGCGAGCTGGTCGAGACTCACCGCCGCACCGTGCTCGCCGCGCTGAAGGAAGTCGAGGACGCACTCGCCGACAGCGCCCGCGATGCTAACCAGGAAGCAGCCCAGCGCGAGATCCTGGCCGAAGCACAGCGCAGCCTGCGCCTGGCCGAACTGCGCTACCGCGAAGGCGCCGACAGCCTGCTGACCGTGCTGGATGCACAACGCACGCTTTTCTCCGCACAGGACCAACTGGCGCAGCTGCGGCTAGCGCGGCTGACGGACGCGGTCAACCTCTACAAAGCGCTCGGTGGCGGCTGGCAGGCGCCGAGCGACGGCTAGCCCGAAGCGGCTGCCACGGCCGAGCACTGCCCGGTACTGATCCGGCACACTCCTCAGCCATCCGGCCCACGCACATAGCGATGGTTTGCATGTTGTATTAATGCGAACTCTTCTCAGTCGCGTTGACACATGCAGCTCTCTTACTGAGAATAGTAAGCATCTGCAACAGCAGAGGTGGGATAGGTCGTCTGCGCTTCGCCACACGATCGATTTCCCGCCCTAGCCAGCCACTCCGCGACGTCGGATCAGCCAGCCAAGCCAGCCCTTCATCGCTTGACCCGGGGATCCGTACGTCCGATCACGGCGCACGCCACGAGCTGCTCGCCGTCTTCCCGCTCGACGCGGGCACCCACGCCATGCGGCCAGCCGTGCCGGCGTGAGCCGCTCGGCGAACACGGACTCGACATCCCCGCCAGGCCAGGGCTGATCACCCGAACGTTCTCGCAACCCGTGATCAGGAAAACTCGATGTCCATGAAGAACCCTCACGCCAGGCAGCCCGCATCGCTGCGCAAGCGCCCCGCCGCCATTGCCCTTGGCCTGTCGACTGCCGTGCTGATGCCGATGGCCGCCATCGCGCAGGAGCAGAAACCCGCCGACGAATCCAAGCTGGAGACCGTTAACGTCGTCAGCACTGCGCTCGAAGCCAACCCGAATGCCGAACCGGGCGTGCCCTACAAGGCGAAATACTCGGGCGACGAGCGCCACAAGCGTGCACTGGCCGATACGGCCCAGAACATCCAGGTCCTGACCAAAGCCCAGATCGAAGACTCCGGCTACACCGACCTGCGCGAGATCCTCGACGCCCAGCCCGGCATCACTCTCGGCACCGGCGAGAACGGCAACGCCTTCGGCGATCGCTACATCATCCGCGGCCAGGAGGCCCGCAGCGACGTCTTCGTCGACGGCCTGCGCGACCCCGGCATGACCATCCGCGAAAGCTTCGCCACCGAACAGGTCGAAATCTCCAAGGGCCCGAACTCCAGCTTCGCCGGCCGCGGCACCTCGGGCGGCGCGGTCAACTCGGTGACCAAGCAGGCCACCACCGACTACTCCTACACCCGCCTGTCGACCGGCTTCGGCACCGACAAGCACACCCGTCTGACGCTGGACACCAACCAGGTCGTCAACGAAGACCTCGCCGTGCGTGCCAACCTGCTGTACGGCTACGAGGAAGTGCCCGACCGCGCCCCGACCGACCGCGAGCGCAAGGGCCTGGCGCTGTCCGGTTTCTGGACCCCGACCGACGACCTCGACATCACGCTCGATTACTACGGCCTCGACGCGGACGACAACCCGGACATGGGCGGTTTCCTGGTGGGCGCCCTGCCCAATCGCAAGCCGGCCAAGAACGTCCCCGTCTATGCGCAAAAGCAGGATTTCCTCAGCTCCGACGTCGACATCTTTACCGCACGCCTGCGCTACCAGTTCGACCAGGACACGCGCATCACCAACCTGACGCGTTTCGGTCAGGCCGACAACGGCTACGTGACGACTGGTGCCCGCTCCGGCACCTTCGGTCGCAACGACCCGAACGCTGGCGCGTCGACGATCACCCTCAGCACCCACAACGGCTGGCAAGAAGTCGACTATTTCGTCAACCAGACCAACCTTCACCTGGACCGGGTCATCGGCGGCCTGAAGCACGAGTTCATCTTTGGTCTCGAGTACTCCAAGCACAGCGTGCTGAACGGCGTCTATAACATCACGAATTCGGGCCAGAACTGCATCACCGGCAACACCGCGACATCGAACAACGCCTGGTGCGCAACGGATGCGAGCGGCGCGGAGGTGAACGGCCTGAACACGCTGATGAACCGTCGCATCTCCAAAGGCGACTGGGATATCGACTGGAACGTCAAGACCGTGTCGCTGTCGGCCATGGACACGGTCGACCTGACCGACAAATGGACCGCTTTCGCCGGCCTGCGCTGGGATCGCTACGACTACGACACGACCGCCATCTCGCGCGGTGTATCGACCGACTACGCGTACTCCGACAGCCTGTGGAACGGCCACCTCGGCCTGACCTACAAGTTCCGTCCGGATGCCAATATCTACATCAGCTACGCCACCGCCAGCGACATCAACGGTGGCGAATCCGACGTCGGCTCCAGCTGCGGCTACGGCGGCATCTGCGTGGATAACGCAAACGGGGTCGAGATCGCCGACAGCAAGCCGGAGAAGACCCAGAGCATCGAGCTCGGCACGAAGTGGAACCTGATGGGCGAAAAGCTGCTGCTGTCCGCCGCGCTGTTCCAGATCACCAAGTCCGACGTGATGGAATCGGCACCGAGCGGTAGCGGCTACGAGTCCACCGGCGCGCTCAACACCGGCAAGAACCGTGTGCGCGGTCTCGAACTGGCCCTGACCGGCATGATCACGCCCAAGCTGACCGGCCAGGCCGGCGTGGCCTTCATGAAGTCGAAGATCCTCGAGTCGAACGTCGCTGCGAATGAAGGCAAGGTGCTCAGCAACTTCGCCGACAACACCGCCTTCCTCCAGCTGAAGTATCAGGCGACCGACAAGTTCTCCTTCGGGGGTGCAGCCAAGTACGAAGGCAAGAAATACGCCGGTCAACCTGACTCGGCCGCCGGCTTCGACGACCAGGGCCGTTACAGCCAACCGATCCCGTCATACACCGTGCTCGACCTGTTCGCCACCTACCGCATCAACAAGAACATGGACGTGCGCCTGAACGTGGGCAACGTGACCGACAAGGACTACTACGTTGCTGGTTACCGTTCGGGTTCCTTCCTCTACAAGGGTGACGCACGCAACGCCCGCGTGACCCTGAACTATGACTTCTGAGTCGTAGCGCTTTTCCCGGCCGGGCCGCGCCTCAGCGTGCAGCCCGGCCGTTTTCGTTTTGAACACTTTTGCCTGACTGACATTCCGCACAATTGGTCGGCGAGCCGACCCTCCGAGAGACGGAGCAACCATGCACGCCCAACCCACGCTTCACCTCGATCCCCCGCGTTTCAGCATCTCGCGTCGCCGCGCCCTTCAGACCCTGGCCGCCGGCACGGCAAGCATCGTCATGCCGCGACTGGCCCAGGCCGGACCGAGCGGGACACGCGCGGTCGTTGGGGCCGCCTGGCGCGGTCCGCGCGAGACCGACCCGAACTTCGCCGGCACCCTGATCGCCGACTGGGAGGCGCGCAAGCTCGGCTTCGGCTATGCGGTGCCGCTCCCGAGCCGGCCGCACGGACTGATGGCCGAGCCCGGTGGCGGGCTGCTGGTGTGCAGTGCCCGGCCCGGCACCTGGATGCTGCGTTGCGATGCGCAGGGCAAGGTGGTGCAGCAGATCGACGTGCAGGAAGAAGGTATGTGCCGTCTGGGCGGCCATGTCATCGCCTCGGCGGATGGCGAGCGCCTGTACACCACCGAAACCGATTTCCGAAGCGGCAAGGGCAGGATCGGCGTGCGCGACCGCCGCAGCCTGCGCAAGCTCGCCGAATGGGACACCCACGGTCTCGACCCGCACCAGCTGCTGCTCGACGCCCAGGGCCACCTGTTCGTCGCCAATGGCGGCATTCCGCGCACGCTGAGCGACAAGAAGGTCGACCTCCACCGCATGGACGCCTCGCTGGTGCGCATCGACACCGCCAACGGCGCCCTGCTCGGCCACTGGCGCATCGACGACCCGCGGCTGAGCCTGCGCCACATGGCCTGGAGCCGCCCGCCGCAGGACGGCGATGCCTTGCTCGGCATCGCGATGCAGGCCGAACACGACCTCGAGGCCGACCGTCGTCGCGCCCCGATCCTGGCCGTGTTCGATGGCGAGCACCTGAGCGTCCCGACGCAGGAGAACGACGGCATCGGCTACGCTGGCGACATCGCCCCGGCGCTGCATGACGGCTTCGCGCTCTCCAGCCACCAGGCCGACGTCACCAACCTGTGGCACCCCGGTCTGCCCGAGAAGATGCGGCCCATCGTGCAGCTCAAGGCGTCCTATGCACTGGCCGGCTGGCACGGCCCGCAGGACGGCGGCGGCGTGCTGGTCGCCACCGCCTACGGACTGGGCCGCTGGCATCCGAGCGCACCCGCCAACCTGCTCGCGTGGCCGGAGCCGATGGCGCTCGACAATCACTGGATCCTGATCGAGGAAGCCTGATCCACCGGGTACCGGAGCCTGCCGTCGGCGGCGCCCCGGTCACAGCAGGGCATATCGAATGAACGACACCACAACGCCGCGCCCACCCCTGTCACGGATTCCGCCCGACGTCCTGTGCGCACAGGATTACGAAGCGCTCGCCGCGCGTTTCCTGCCGGCCCCGCACCACACCTACATCGCTGGCGGCAGCGGCTTCGAAGGCACGCTGCGCGCAAACCGCGACGCCTTTGAGCACTTGCAGATCCTGCCACGGCTGCTGCGCGACGTGACCGCCGGGCACACGCGCGTCATGCTCCTCGGCCACGAACTGCGTCATCCGATCCTGCTTGCGCCGCTCGCCTTCCAGACCCTCGCCCACCCGCAAGGCGAACTCGACACCGCACGCGCCGCCGCAGCGACCGACGCCGGCCTGGTCGTCAGCACGCTGTCGGCCTGGCCGCTCGAGGACATCGCCGCCTGCAGCCGGGGCGAAAAGTGGTTCCAGCTCTACTTCCAGCCGCTGCGCGACAGCACGCTCGACCTTGTCCGCCGCGCCGAGGCCGCAGGCTATGGCGCACTGGTCGTGACACTGGATGCGGTCGTGCAGAGTCCCAGCCTTCGCGCACAGAGGGCAGGTTTCCGCATGCCCGACGCCGTGCGTCCGGGCAACCTCCTCCATCATGCAACGCCGCCACAAGTCGAACTCGAACGCGGCCAGAGCCTCATCTTCCAGGGCCTGATGCGGGAGGCGCCGACCTGGGATGACCTCGACTGGCTGATGCGTCACACCCGCCTGCCGGTCATCGTCAAGGGCGTGCTGCGTGCCGACGACGCGCTGGCGCTGAAGGCGGCCGGGGTTGCGGGGATCATCGTCTCCAACCATGGCGGCCGCGCCCTCGACGGCGTGCCAGCCAGCCTCGACGCGCTGCCTGCCGTGCGCGCCGCGGTCGGTGCGGACTACCCCGTCCTGCTCGACAGCGGCATCCGCGCCGGCAGCGACGTATTCAAGGCACTGGCGCTTGGCGCCGACGCGGTGCTGGTCGGGCGTCTGCAGGTCTTCGCCCTGGCCGTTGCCGGCGCGCTCGGTGTCGCCCACATGCTGAAGCTGCTGCGCGAAGAACTGGAGCTGTGCATGGCACTCGCCGGCTGCGCCACACTGCAGGAGATCACGGCGGACTGCGTCACCCACCGCCCCGCCTGAACCTCAGTCCAAACCCTGTCCTGTACGCGATTCACATCATGCTCATTTCAATCGAGAAGGTCCTGACCAAGGACGAAGTCCGCCAGTTCCGCCAGCACCTCGACCAGGCGCAGTGGGAAGACGGGCTGAAGACCGCCGGCACGCTCGCCAGCCATGTCAAGCGCAACCTGCAACTGGCGAACGGCTCGGATCTGGCCATCAGCCTCGGCAACCACATCCTGCGCAAGCTCGGGAGCCACCCGGAATTCATCTCCGCCGCCCTGCCGCAGCGCATCTACCCGCCCAAGTTCAACTGCTACCGCGGCGGTGGTACCTACGGCGCCCACGTCGACAGCGCCCTGATGACGGTGCCGGGCACCGACATCACCGTGCGCACCGACGTATCGGCCACCCTGTTCCTCGCCGAGCCGGACGAGTACGAAGGCGGCGAACTGGAGATCGAAGGTCCGTTCGGCGTGCAGACGGTGAAGCTCGAGGCGGGCGACATGGTGCTCTACCCTTCGACCAGCCTGCATCGCGTCACGCCGGTCACGCGCGGCGCACGCATTGCCAGCTTCTTCTGGATCCAGAGCCTGGTGCAGGACGAAGGTGAACGCACGCTGCTGTACGACCTGGACCAGTCGATCCAGGACCTGACAGCCTCAGGCCGCCCGGACGATCCCGACCTGCTGCGCCTCACCGGCGTATATCACAACCTGCTGCGGCGCTGGGCCCGGCCCTGAATCAACGCGGCGGTCGGCACAGCCGGCTGGCCGCCCAGTTCTCCAGCATCAGACGCTCGTAGGGCAGTGTTTCGCGCGCAGAGCGCGCACGTGCCGAATGAGCCAGGTAGTTCATGTCGGAGACCTGCTCGCGCCCCTGCACCACGGTCTGCCCACCCGCATCGATGAGCGCATACTCGAGTTCGATCCTCGGCCAGCTCACCTCGCGCAACACCCGCAACTCGACTGCGCTCGAGCGCGACCAATCGATGTCGCCAGCGAGATCCACCTCCCGCACCGTCACCGTCAGTCGTTCATCTTCCGCCACGCATTGCGCCATAGCCATACGCAAATGGCGTTCCAGCACGGTCAGGTTGCGGCCCCGTTCGGCATCGGATGCGCCGACGTCTGCATAACGCTCCGCATCGACGAAGCGGACCGTTACCTCGGCACTTGCGATGCCAGCAGCACAGGAAAGAAGTCCCGCTAGCATCATTGGCAAAAGCCGTCTCTCCGCATTCATCGGCATGCCCTCCTTCTCCGCAATGCCACCTATTGAGGAAACACGGCGCAGCGCGGCTCAAGCCGCGCCCGCCTCGTTCATCACTTCCTCGCAGCCCGTCCCCGAATCCGGCCGCGGGCCGACGAACACCGCGCCGAGGTAGCGCGCTGCAAGGCCATAGCCCAGCACCCAGGCGGCCACGCTCATCGCCTGCAGGCCGGCCACCGGCATCCCCGGAAGGCCGGCTGCCGCGCGTGCCAGCGCGGCGGCCACCAGCCCGGCCGCGGCCACCAGCACCCACGGCCGCAGATCCAGCTCATGGCCAGCGTGCGTGCGGCCGGCGATGCACAGCACGCCGAAGATCGACACGCCCATCGCACCGGCCGTCAGCAGGTGCAGTCCCGCGCTGGGCGCCACCGGCGCGCCAAGCAAGGACAGGCCGATCAGCGCGTAGCCCGCAGCCATGAGCCAATACACCGCGTAGAGCATGAAGGCCCAGCGCGACAGCAGGGCGCGGCCGACATGCCAGTCGTTGAGCAGGTTCAGCACCGCCGCCGCGGCCGCCAGCGCGACCCAGCCGGCAATGACCGAGCCGGGCAGCACGAACTCGACCACGGTGTACAGCGCCACGCCGAAGATGGCGAGATTGCGCCGCGGGGGGCGCGCACGATAGCCGGGCAGGTCGTCGTCCTCGCCGTGACGGCGGGTCGTGCCGCCATCACGGCGCAGGCGCTCGGCATCCAGCGCATCGTTGACGATGCGCATCGAGATGCGGCTGAGCGCGACCACGATCAGCACCATCATCACGCCGACGCCGGCCCGCACCCAGCGCATCGGATACGCGCCGCCGAGCGCATCGGCATGGAAACCCGCCAGCGCGATCCACATCGCACCCAGCCCCCACAGGAAGGCGAGGTGGCGCCGCTCGGGGTCGCGCCACAGCCGTGGCGCGACGATCACGATCAGCGCACCTAGAAAACCCACGTTGAGCAACGCGGCCAGCACCTCCCCCGCCAACCCCAGGGTTCCCGACAACCAGAACGCCAGGCGTGCCGCCGTCCACAGCAGGACCATGCCGATTGCGATGCGACGACCGAAGGCGGGCGTGGCGGTGAACTCGGGCACCGCCGTCAGCAGGAAACCCGCCACCGCCGCGAGCCCGAAGCCGAACATCAGCTCATGCGCGTGCCATACGACCGGGCCGCCGGGCACGGCCGGCACACCCAGCCCCGCAGCGAGAAAGCCCTGCCACATCAGCAGCAGGAGCACCGCATACACGGCGGTGGCGAGGAAGAAGGGGCGGAAGCCGCACATGAACAGCGGCCGTGCCGCCAGCCGGTCGAACAGCCGGCCGAACGGTTCGTGGTCGATGGGATGAGACATGGCTTTGTGCTCCTCAGCCGCCGCAACGCGCGCCGCCGCGCGCGCTCAGCACCGGCTCGGCCGGCACGACCAGGCGCAGACCCGACGCCGGACGCGTTGCCGCCGCGGCCTGCGGCGCGAGGTCGGCCGCAGGGGCCGCCACGGCAGGCGGCAATCCGAAGCTCTCGCGCACCGCCGCCGTCTGCAGCAGCTCGGCGGTATGGTGATAGACCCAGGCGTCGTCGCGGGTCGCCGCAGGCTGGCCAAGCGCGAAGCGGCACACGATGCGCCCGGGCTCGGGCGCCATCACCAGGATCGCGTCCGACAGCCTCACCGCCTCCATCAGGTCGTGCGTGATCATCAATACCCCCATGCCGCGCTCCGCCTGCTGGGCCAGCAGCAGGCGGTAGAGCTCTTCCTTGAGGCCGACGTCGAGCGCCGAGAACGGCTCATCGAGCAGCAACAGATCGGGCGCCAGCACCAGCGCGCGCGCGAGCGCCACCCGGCTCTGCATGCCGCCCGACAACTGGTGCGGAAACTTGTCGAGGTCGCGATGCGCCAGACCCAGGCGCAGCGCCAGTTCGCGCGAGCGGAACTGCCGTTCGTCGCGCCCGACGCCGACTGCCTTGAGGCCGAGCGCGATGTTGTCGATTGCCGTCTTCCACGGCAACAGGCGCGGTTGCTGGAACATGAAGGCGGTGGTCCCAAAGCGGTTCGACACCTCGCCCTCCTGCACCGTCAGCAGGCCGGCCGCCAGGTGCAGCAAGGTGGTCTTGCCACAGCCCGAGGGACCCACCAGCGCCACCACCTCGCCCGCGCACACGCGAAAGTCGATGCCTGCCAGCACCTCGTCGCGCGCGAAGGCGTGCGACAGGCCACGGACGCGCAGTTCGCCGCTCATGCGCCCTGCTCCCGCCAGCGCTCCACCTCGCGCTTGACCGGCTCCAGCACCAGGTACTCGACGGCCAGCAGCAGGCCGACCACCGCCGCAATCCAGGCCATCGTGGCCGCCGTGTCGAGATGCGAGCGCGACACGGCCAGCGCCGCGCCCACGCCGTCCTGGGTGGCGAGCAACTCCGCCATCACCACCACCTTCCAGGCCGTGCCGAGCGCAGCGATCCAGGCGGGGAACAGGTAGGACACCACGTGCGGCAGATAGACATCGAGGAACATCATGCGGCGCGGCAGGCGAAAGGCCTCGGCCATGCCGCGCAGCTGGTTGTCGAGCGTGCGCGTGCCCTGCAGCGCGCCGATGAAGATCACCGGAAAGGCGGCGACGAACACGGTGAACACCGGCGTGCCGTCGCTGGCGCCGAACCACAGCATCGCCAGCACCAGCCAGGCGATCGGCGGCGTGCCCATCAGCACGGTCACGAGCGGGCGCGACATCATCGACGCGGTCATCGACAGCCCCGCAACAAGACCAAGCACGCTGCCGGCCAGCACCGACAGGGCATAGCCCGAGAGCGCGCGGCGTGCGGTGGCGGCGAGTTCCGGCCAGGCGGCGCCGCTGTCGATCAGGCCCCACAGCGTGGCGAAGGCCGAGCGCGGGTCGGGCATCACCAGCGGGCCGTAAACCAGACTGACCGCCTCCCAGGCGGCCAGCAGCAGGAACAGGCTGGCGATCGCACCCCAGCCGCTCCACAGGTAGGCGGGCAAACCAGCCAGCCAGGCACGCAACAGACTCATGGCTTCGCGGCTCCGCCATAGAAGCCATCGTCGGGCAGCTTGCCGCCGACCAGCGCCGGATTCTTCTTCACCAGCTGGCCGAACATGAACTCGAGCTCGGCGCGCGCGGCCTGCACCGGCACCGCCTCCATCTGGCTGACCGCGATCGAGTCGGCCACCGCCTCGGGCGTCAGCAGGTCGATGCGGGCGGCGACGCCGCGGCCACAGGCCTCCGCGTTGGCGCGGCACCAGGCCAGCGAGCGGGCATATTCGGCCTCGATGCGTGCAACCACGTCCGGACGCTCGCGCAACGCCCCCATCACCGCGATGCCGGCCTGCGGAATGCGGGTGGCGCGCGCGAACACCCGGCCCCATTCCTGCTGCAGGTCAACGCTGCGATGCAGCTCCGGCGCAATGACGCTGATCGGGAAGGAGCCCGTCTTGCGCAGCGCCATCGACACCGCCGGCTCGGCCAGCAGCGCGTGGTCGACGCGGCGCATCACCAGCAACTGCATCGCGTCGATCGGGCTGGCGACGTAGCGCAGGCTCAGGTCCTTGCGGACGTCCATGCCCTGCTGCTCGGCGAGCAACTGGAACACGATGTCGGGCATGTCGCCGCGGAAGGGCATCGCCAGCTCCTTGCCGCGCAGGTCGGCAAGCGACTTGAGCGCCGGGTCGCGCGACACCAGCCACAGCACGCCCCAGGTCGACACGTTGAGCATCCGCAGCTTTGCGCCGCGGTTGTAGAGGTTGGCGGCGACGTTGGTCGGCATCGCCAGAATGTCGGCGCGGCCGTCGAGCGCCATGACGCGCAACTGATCGGGGTCGCGCCAGGGCACGAACTCGACAACCTCGGCAACGTCGGCCAGCGCACCGGAGTCGACCATGTGGATCAGCGGATTCGACACCGCCGCCGAAGGACCGGCAAGCGTCAGCCTGGGCAGCTTCTGCGCGTCGGCGGTGCCGGTCACGACCAGGAATGCGAGCACCACGCACGCGTGCAGCAGGAACCGGCTCCAGCCGGGCAAGGGTGGGCGTGGTGCCTGCATGTCAGAAACTCCCGGAAAGGCTCAAGGTGATGCCGCGGCCCGGCGCCGCCAGCTCCTGGCCCGAGACGCCGTCGGTCAGGTGCTCGTGGTAGCGCTTGTCGGCCAGGTTGTGCAGGCCGACTGCCAGCGTGGCCGCGTCGAAGGCGCCGACCGCGCCGAAACGCCAGCCCAGCTCGGCGTCGGCGGTGACGAAGCCGGAGGTCGCGTCCTCGGTGCCATTGGAGAACTTCGTCGCGATGCGATCCTGCTCGGCAACCGCGCGCAACTGCGCGCGCCAGTAGAAGCCGCGCTCGGCCGGCTGGCCGATGCCCAGTGTCAGCTCGGGTGCCGGCATCTGGTACAGCGGCTCGTCGTCCTGATGGTTCTTGCCACGCAACCAGGTGAAGCCGGCATCGGCGACGTAGGCGCCCACTGGCGCGCTGAGACTGCCTTCGACGCCGTAGATCGTGACCTTGTCGAGGTTCTCGGTGCGCTTGAGCGGCAGTCCCGTGCCCGGATGGGACGCACCGGTGATGCGTCCGGCGATGTAGTCGTCAATCCGCGTGTAGAAGGCCGCCAGCTGGTAGTTCAGCCCGGCACCTGCGCCCTTGAGGCCGAGTTCGAAGCTGGTCGAGACTTCCGGGTCGAGTTGCGGGTTGCCGACGTGGTAGTAGCCGTCGCCACGCGCCGAATCCTCGAAGCGCTCACGCATGTCCGCGGCGCGGTAGGCGCGGCCGACGTTGGCGTAGGCGTTGAGGTTGTCGGTGAGGGGATGGACCGCCCCGAGCGACCACGACAGGTTGTTGTCCGTGCTGTCCAGGCCGGTCGTCTGGGCCGACGGCCCCGTCCCCTTCTGCGCCGCGTCACCGCTGACGCGGTCGTAGCGCAGTCCGGCAACGATGCGGGTGGCGCCAAGCGCGAACTCGTCCTGCACGAACACGCCCACCGCCTCGATCTCGCCATCCGAGAACGGATCGTTGCGCACGTTGTTGTTGAAGAACGGCGCGTTGTTGTCCATGTAGCGCTCGGGATCGCCCTTCATGCGCCAGGTTTCGGCCCCGACCGTCAGCAGATGATCCGAGCCGACCGGGAACACGTACTTGGCGCGCGCGCCGTCGGTCGTGAAGGAGACGTCGTTGCGCACGTAGTCGCGACCGAGGTTTTCGCCGCGGGCACGGATCTGGCGGAACACTTCCTGGCGATAGATCTCGGCCGACAACTGCCCTTCGCCGAGCTTCGCATCGACGCCCAGTTCGTAGAGCTCGCGGCGCTGCTCGGGCGAATGGATGGTCGCCACGCCGAGCGGACGCGGAATGCCCGCGCCGGTGCGGGCCGAGCCCGGATACCACACGTCCTCGTCCTCATGACGCTGCAGATTCAGACGCAGGCTGACATCGTCGGTCAGGCGATGACGATACTTGGCCAGCAGGGTGTCGGACTGGTAGCCAGTCCGGTCCTCGCGCCCGTCGGGGCTGCGGTAGTCATCCACGTCGCGCCCGGCCACACCCAGCACCAGCGCGTGATCGGCGTTCGAACGCTGCACCAGCAGCGCACCGGCCACGCCCTTGTCGACACTGCTGAAGCGCACGCCGGCACGGCCGCCCATGCACTCCTCCGCGGTAAAGGCGGCCTCGGGCGTGAGCAGGTTGACGACCCCGCCCATCGCACCGCTGCCATGCAGCACCGAGCCCGGCCCCTTGACGACCTCGACACGGTCGAGCAGCCCGAGATCCATGAAGGACGCGATCGCCCCCTGAGGCTGGGCCGAGTTCACACGCAGGCCATCGACCATGACGACGACGCTTTCCTTCTTGAGGCCGCGCAGCACCGGGTTCTGTCCCCAGGCACCGTCGGACTGGGTCGCCAGCCCCGGCTTGCCTCGCAACAGATCACCGACGACCGTGGCGCCCGCCGTGGCCGGACGCAGGACCTCGATCGCCTGAGGTGTCTCCTGCACGTCGGCGGCGTAGCCTTTGGCGGTCACAACCTGCTCGCCGAGCACGGTTTCACCTGCGGCGAGCAGGGATGGTGCGAAAGAGACACCCAGCAGTGCCAACGCCATTGCGCGCATGCGCAGTTCCATGAACAACTCCATCGAGTAGTCGAGCTGGCTGGCGACGGCTGGCTTGCCCGGGATGATTCGGATCAGGTGGGACAACTTTACTTGAACGCGAATCATTCCTATTTGATTTCAATCAAATCTGCATGCGCTCGCTTGCCGAAATCACTTCTTGAATCTCGGGCAGCCCTTGCAGGGCTTGTCCTTCTTGCAGCACTTCTTGCTCATCAGGATCTCCATAACGGTCCCGCCCCAGGCCGGAACCGTCTCAGTGCGAAACGCGCGAGGCTTCAACCGCTGGCTGTTCGCTCAGCAAGGCATACGCACGCCAGTCCTCCACGAGGCTGGACGCGCACTCGCGCACCTCGGCGGCAATGCGCTGATCGGCGCCGATCACCTGCAGATGATCGACAATGGCCCGTGCAAGCGCGGGGGACTGCCGCGCCGGAAAGCGCGACAGCAGCTGAAGCACGGCAGCCAGCGCCAGCTCGGGTCGCGTACCGTAGTGCGGCGCCGACTCGCGCGAGGCACTGAAGTCCTGGCCGCAGCAGGGAGGCAGGCCGCTCACAGCCGCACCGCGTAGTATTCGACGACCTGCTGGACGTCGACCGGGAACGGGACCTCGTCGGGCGACGGTGTGCGCGTGACGCTGGCAGCGATGGCTGCTTCATCGAAGCTGAGCCACTCCGGACGCGTCAGTGCAGGCTCGCCGATCGTCTCGACGACGAAGGGAATTCGGCGGCCACGCTCGGTGAGCTGGATGCGGTCGCCCGGCTTGATGCGGATCGAGGGGATATTCACCGAGCGGCCGTTGAGCAGCACGTGCTTGTGGCGCACGAGCTGGCGCGCCGCCACCGCAGTGGGGGCGAAACCGGCGCGGAACACGAAGTTGTCGAGGCGACGCTCGAGCAGTTCGAGCAGCTTGTCGCCGGTCGGTCCACGGTCGCGCTTGGCCTCGCGGAACAGGCGCTGGATCTGCTTTTCGCCGAGGCCATAGTTGAAGCGCAGCTTCTGCTTCTCGATCAACTGCACGCCAAAACCCGACTTGCGTTTCGGGCGCTGGCCGTGCTGGCCCGGCGGGTAGTTGCGCTCACCGAGGGGCTTGCGCGACAGGCCGGGCAGTTCGGTGCCGAGCGCACGCATCACTTTCAGACGGGGGCCGGTGTAACGGGACAAGATGATCTCCTTCGATCAGTTCGGGAATGAAGCGGTTGAAACGCAGCCGCGCGAAGAGCGCGAGCGAAGCCGACTCGAAGTCGAGGCATCGCCGACTGCGTTCGCGCCGCCGAGATGTCGCGGATGGGATATCGCCTGGTCGAGTTGTTCGCACGATGTCATCAGCTCCTGATCCAGGGTGCTGGCGTCAAGGCAACGCAGCAGCAAGCCCGCCTGGTGCGCAGCACGGGGACAGCCGGTATCGAGGTAGCGCGAAACGTGCATCAGCACGCCGGCCAGCAGACGGGTCTGCTCGAGGGTCGAGTCCGTTGCCATGGAACACCTCTCTTAGTTGCGAATGATTCGCAATATCATCGATGCACCGTAGCTTGTCAACAAGTCACGAAGAATCGAGCCCCGCCGTCGCTGCCCGCCGACGCACCAAATGCCGGTGCGGGCCCGGACCGAGCGCGAGACTTGAGATAGATCAGGAAATAAAAAATGAGATCCATTATCATTAACGAATTGGCAATACCGGGGCATCGCCTTCAGCACCATGAATCACGCCGTCTCGCTCGCTTCTCCATCCGGCGCCCTGCGCACCCTCGCCCTCGTCGGCCATCCCAATGTCGGCAAGTCGGTGCTGTTTCACCGCCTCACCGGCACCTACGTCACGGTGTCGAACTACCCTGGCACCACGGTCGAGGTATCGCGTGCCGCGCCGCGCTTCGACCGCGAGGCCTCGCTGCTGGACACCCCGGGCGTGCTGGCCCTGCCCTCGCGCAGCGACGACGAGCGCGCCACCATGCGCGCGCTCCTCAATGAGGACATGCGCACGCTGATCCAGGTCGGCGACGCCAAGAACCTGCGCCGCACGCTGAACCTGACCGCCCTGCTCGCCGAACTGGGCGTGCCGATGGTGATGGCACTGAACATGACCGACGAGGCCAAGGCCCGCGGCGTGCATGTCGACGCCGCCGCACTGGGCGAGACCCTCGGTGTGCCGGTCGTCGCCACGGTCGCCACCGGCGGCGAAGGCGTCGCCGCGCTGACCGACGCCCTGCCGCACGCCGCCGTGCCCGCCCCGTTGCTGCGCTACGACCCGGTGCTCGAGCGCGACATCGTGCGCATCGAACAGCTGATCCTCGGCACCTGCCCGCATCCGCGCCTGGCCGCGCGCGGGCTGGCCATCCTCGCCATCGGCCGCGACCCCGAGGTCGAGGCCTGGCTGGCCGCGCAGCCCGGTAGCGAGCCGCTGCGCGCGACGCTTGCCGAACTCACCGCCGCCATCGGCCGCGACTCGCTGCCCGCACGCCTCGCGCGCGAGCGCGGCGGCGCGGCCGAGGCGCTCGCGCGCACCGTCACCCAGCAGGCTGGCGGCAAGGACCGCACGCTGTCGATGCTGCTCGGCCGCGTCGCTGTGCACCGCCTGTGGGGCTGGCCGATGCTGCTCGGCGTGCTCTATCTCGTCTATCTCTTCGTCGGCGACTTTGGCGCCAGCACCCTGGTCGGGTTGCTCGAAGAAGACTTCTTCGGCGAGGTGCTGAATCCGGCGGTCACTGACTTCGTACACAGCCACATCTCCACGCCCTGGCTCGCCGACCTCTTCGTCGGCGAGTACGGCCTGTGGACGATGGGCATGACCTACGCGCTGGCGCTGATCCTGCCGATCGTCACCACCTTCTTCCTCGCCTTCGGCGTGCTGGAGGACTCCGGCTACTTCTCGCGCCTGTCCGTGATCGCCAACCGTCTGTTCGCCGCCATCGGGCTGAACGGCCGTGCGGTGCTGCCGATGGTGCTGGGCCTGGGCTGCGTGACCATGGCCACGCTCACCACCCGCATCCTGCACACCCCGCGCGAACGCCTCATCACCATTTACCTGATGGCACTGGCGATTCCCTGCTCGGCGCAGCTGGGCGTGGTGCTCGGCCTGCTGGGCGGCATCTCCTTCGGTGCCACGGTGATCTGGGTCGCGGCGATCGTCCTGGTGCTGCTGTTCACCGGCTGGCTGGCGAGCAAGGTCGTGCCCGGCCGGCGCGTGCCGCTGATCACCGAGCTGCCGCCGATGCGCATGCCGGTGCTGGGCAACGTGCTGAAGAAGACCGGCGGGCGGCTCAAGTGGTACCTGATCGAGGTCATCCCGCTGTTCCTGATCGGTACGCTGATCATGTTCGTGCTCGACCGCAGCGGCGCGCTGCCGTGGATCATCGAGGCCGGCAAGCCGCTGGTGGTGGGCTGGCTCGGCCTGCCGCCCGAGGCCAGCGCCGCGTTCGTGATGGGCTTCCTGCGCCGCGACTTCGGCGCCAGCGGCCTGTTCGCGCTGCAGGGCGAGCTGTCGATGGTGCAGGCGGTGGTCGGCATGGTCACGATCACCCTGTTCGTGCCCTGCATCGCCAGCCTGATGATGATCGTCAAGGAACAGGGGATGAAGGTCGCCGCGCTGATGCTGGCGATGATCATCCCCACCGCCTTCCTCGTTGGCGGTCTGCTCAACCACGGCCTGCGGCTGTTCTTCTGAAGGAGCCCGACGCATGAACGCCAACCGCACGCCCACGCACGAACGCATCCGCCTCACCGGCACGCCGGTCGGCCGCATGGTCCGCATCACCGACTTCGGCGACGAGATCGATCCGCTGCAGCGCGAGCAGCTGCACGCCTACGGCCTGTCGGCCGCGCACGCGGTCAAGGTGCTGCAGCAGACGCCGATGACGGTGCTGCTGTGTGAACACGTCGAACTCGCCATCGAACACGAAGTCGCCCGCCACCTGTGGGTGGCGATGGCCTGAGGCCCGGGCTCTCAGCGCCAGCTCACCGGGGTCGCCAGCAGATAGCCGGCGCCGTACACCGTCTTGATGAACTTGCCGCTGTGCCCGCCCTGCTCGAAACGCTTGCGCAGGCGCGACACGCGCAGATCAATGCTGCGGTCGAGCGCGCTGACGTCGCGCCCGGACAGCAACTGCTCGCGCGACAGGATCTGGTTCGGACGCTCGAGGAAGGCGATCAGCAGCTGCGACTCGGCAAGGCTCAACGTGTCTTCGACACCGTCCGGCGACACCAGGCGGTGGGTGGCGCATTCGAAGCGCCAGCCCGCGAAGGATGCCACCCGCTGCCCGCCGCCCTCATCCGGCGGCTCCGGCTGGTAGCGGCGCAGGATGCTGCGCACGCGTGCGATCAGCTCGCGCGGCTCGAAGGGCTTGACCACGTAGTCGTCGGCACCCAGCTCCAGTCCCATCACCCGGTCATGGGTGTCCTCGCGGCCGGTAGCGATCAGCAGGCCGAAACGATAGCGGCTGCGCAACTGCTGCAGCACCTCCATGCCGTCCATGTCGGGCAGGCCCAGATCGAGGATGGCGAGGTCGGGCTGCTGCACGCGCAACTGGCGCAGGAAGTCTCCGCCACTCGAGAAAACCGCATGGCGGAAGCCGAAACGCTCCAGCGTCCCGGCGATCAGCCTTGCCACACCCTCGTCGTCCTCGACGACATGAATCAGCGCCTGCGCCTTGTCGTTCAATCCCCGTCCCCGAATGGTCAGGCGATCGCGGCGTGCAGGGCCTCCAGCAGGCGGTCCTGCGAGAACGGCTTGTCGAGCATCGGCAGGCCGAAATCCTCGCGGTCGGTATCGACCTTGTCCGCATAGCCGCTCATCAGCACCACCGGCAGCTCGGGCCGGAAACGGCGCACGAAGCGCGCCAACGCACGCCCGTCCATGCCGCCCGGCATCACGATGTCCGACAGCACGAGCGCGATCGCAGGGATATTCTCGACCATGTCGGCCGCCTCGTGGCCACTTTCGGCCTCGAGCACCGCGCAGCCGAGCGCCGACAGCTGCTTGCGCACCACGTCGCGCACCTTGTCGTCGTCCTCGACCAGCAGCACCAGGCGCCCGGCAAGCGTGTCCGCCGCCAGGGTCGCCACATTCCCGGCCGGCTCGGGCCGCAGCTGAGCCGCACGCGGCGCACAGGGCAGCAGCAGCGACACCGTGGTGCCCACCGCCTGCCGGCTGCGAATGCGCACCCCGCCACCCGACTGCTTGATGAAGCCGTACACCATGGCCATGCCCAGTCCGCTGCCGAGGCCGAACTTCTTGGTGGTGAAGAAGGGCTCGAACACGTGCGTCAGGGTCGCACTGTCCATGCCGGTGCCGTTGTCGCTCACCGCGATCTGCACGTAACAGGCCGGCGGCAGCTCGAGATCGGCGGCGGCGGCGCCTTCTATGCAATCGAGCGAGCACTCGATGCGCAGCTCGCCGCCATTGGGCATGGCATCGCGCGCATTGAGCGCGAGGTTGAGCAGTGCGCTCTCGAGCTGGTTGGGGTCGACCAGCGCATGCAGCTCGACGTCGCGCGACGCGGTGGTGATGGTGATCGAATTGGGCAGCGAACGCCGGATAAGCCGCGCCATGCCCAGCACCAGTTCGTTGACCTCGACCACCTCCGGCACGATCGGCTGCTGGCGCGAGAAGGCGAGCAGCCGCCGCACCAGCCCCGCTCCGCCCTCCGCGGCGGCCAGCGCCGGGTCGACGTACTCGGCCACGACCGGTGCCAGTTCAGGATGCGCGCCGAGCGCCTCGGCCAGCCCCTGCAGGTTGCCGATCACCACCGTCAGCATGTTGTTGAAGTCGTGCGCAAGCCCACCGGTCAGCTGCCCGATCGCCTCCATCTTCAGGGCCTGCGCCAGCGCGCTCTGCGTGCGCCGCTGCTCGGTGATGTCCACCGCATGGACGTAGCAGCCCACCACCTCGCCTTCGGGGCTGAAATCCGGCACCAGCGTGCTGCGCGCATACAGCGTCTCGCCGCCGCGGCTGGGCATGCTGTACTCGTAGCTGACCTCCTCGCCAGCCAGCGCGCGCCGTACCTTGTCCTCGACCTGGTCGAACACGTGGCGGCCGATGACCTCGAGGATGCTGCGGTCCTTCATGCACTCGCTGGTCGTTCCGAACCACTGCGCGTAGCGCTTGTTGCCGTAGCGGAACACCCAGTCGTGGTCGAAATAGCCGACGTGCGCGGGGATGGTGTCGGTGATCTGGCGCAAGCGCACTTCGCTGTGGCTCAAGGCCTTGCCGCCCCTCGATCCCTGCCCCGAACTCATGCCTGCCCGCTCCTGCCCCGACGGGGAAAACATGTCATTCTAGTGAGCGCCCCGGCACGGGCAAGGGCTCGACAAGATTCAGTACATTCCGACGAAATTGCGGACAAGATTTTTTGCCATCCTCACGCGCGGAGGGAGAATGGACGTCGGGATCCGCGCAGTTCATCCCCGACCGATAACCCGTTTCTAAAGATGGGAGTGGAGAAAGAATGTCGAATGCGTACGCTCAAGGACTGGACAAGAATCCGGCCAACTACGTCCCGCTGTCGCCGCTGAGCTTCATCGAGCGCTCGGCGATGGTGTACCCCAACCGCACCAGTGTCGTGCATGGCACGCGCAGCTACACCTGGAGCGAAACCTATACCCGCTGCCGCCGCTTGGCGAGCGCACTGGTCGCGCATGGTGTTCAGCGCGGCGACACCGTGGCGGTGATGCTGCCCAACGTGCCGGCGATGTTCGAAGCCCACTTCGGCGTGCCGATGACCGGCGCCGTGCTCAACACGCTGAACACCCGCCTCGACGCCGAGGCCATCGCCTTCATGCTGCAGCACGGCGAGGCCAAGGTGCTGATCACCGACCCCGAGTTCGCCGGCGTGGTGCGCGGCGCGCTCGACCTGCTCGAAGGCAACAAGCCGCTGGTCATCGATGCGCTCGACGACGAGTACCCGGGCACCGAGCGCGTGGGCACGCTGCTGTACGAAGACTTCATCGCCGGCGGCAACCCCGACTACGTGTGGAGCCTGCCCGCCGACGAGTGGGACGCGATCGCGCTCAACTACACCTCCGGCACCACCGGCAACCCGAAGGGCGTGGTCTACCACCACCGCGGGGCCTACCTGAATGCCGCCTCCAACATCATCAGCTGGGGCATGCCGCAGCACGCCGTGTATCTGTGGACGCTGCCGATGTTCCACTGCAACGGCTGGTGCTTCCCGTGGACGATGGCAGCCAACGCCGGCGTCAACGTCTGCCTGCGCAAGGTCGACCCGGCGCTGATCTTCGAGCTGATCCGCCGCCACAAGGTCAGCCACATGTGCGGCGCGCCGATCGTCTACGGCATGCTGATCAACGCCCCCGACCCGCTGCGCGCGGGCATCGAGCACAGCGTCGCCGGCCTCATCGCCGGTGCCGCCCCCCCGGCCGCCATCATCGAAGGTGCCGAGCGCATCGGCTTCGACATCACCCACGTCTATGGCCTGACCGAAACCTACGGCCCGGCCTCGGTCTGCGCCAAGCACCCCGAGTGGAACGAGCTGCCCATCGACCGCCGCGCCGAGCGCAACGGCCGGCAGGGCGTGCGTTACCACATGCAGGAAGCGATCACCGTGCTCGACCCGATGACGATGGAGCCGGTGCCTGCCGACGGCGAGACCATGGGCGAGATCATGTTCCGCGGCAACCTTGTCATGAAGGGCTACCTGAAGAACGAGAAGGCCACGCAGGAAGCCTTTGCCGGCGGCTGGTTCCACACCGGCGACCTGGCCGTCCTGCATCCCGACGGCTACGTCAAGATCAAGGACCGTTCCAAGGACGTCATCATCTCCGGCGGCGAGAACATCTCCTCGCTGGAAGTCGAGGAAGTCCTGTACCGCCACCCGGCGGTGCTGACGGCCGCGGTCGTCGCCAGGCCCGACGCCAAGTGGGGCGAGGTGCCGGCGGCCTACATCGAGGTCAAGGAAGGCGCCGGCGTCACGGCCGACGACATCATCGCCCACTGCCGCGAGCACCTGGCGCGCTTCAAGGTGCCCAAGCACATCGAGTTCTGCGTGCTGCCCAAGACCTCGACCGGCAAGATCCAGAAGTTCGCCCTGCGCGAGATGGCCAAGTCGGCCTCGGCGATCGAGTAATTCCCTAGCACGTCCCTTTCCGAGCCGTTCCCGGCCTGACCGGCCCGCTGTCGCAAGACGCGGGCCGGCGGGACGGCTTTTGCCCAAAACAAACAACAACACCCGGAGTTCAACATGGCTATCCAACGCCAACACGGTGCCGAGCACCCGTACTGGCCGCTTGGCCCCTTCAAGGTCCGCCTGCCCTTCATCCACTACCGCTGGGAGTACCCGGAGATGGTGCAGGGCCTGTTCATGTTCGTGGTCGGCCTGGCCATGATCCCGCTGCTGCAGAAATACCTGGGCATGCCCTACGAGGCGGCGCTGGCGTTCTGCGTCATTGCCGGCATCGGCTACATGCTGCCGGCGCTGCTGGGCGTGCCGCTGGTGCCCGGCTGGATCACGCCAGCGATCCCGGTGGTCATCCTCTTCCTGCAGGGGTTCGAGCCCGGCCCCGACGCCGTGCGCGCAATGTTCGCGCTGCAAATCATGGTGTTCGTGATCTTCCTGTTCCTGGGCATCACCGGCCTGGGCAACAAGCTGGTCACCGTCATCCCCAACTCGCTCAAGAGCGGCATCATCATCGGCGCGGGCATCGCGGCGATGATGGGCGAACTGAAGGCCGGCGGTCGCATCGACAGCACGCCGGTGTCGCTGCTGCTCGGTTCGATCGTGTCCGCCTACATCCTGTTCTCGCTGTCCTTCAAGCACATCGTCGAGACCAACAAGCTCGCCAAGACGATCTCCAACTTCGGCATGATCCCCGGCCTGTTCGTGGCGATCCTCGTCGGTTGGGCTGTCGGTGAATATCCGCTGCCGGACATCCAGTGGGGCATCACCCAGCCCGACTTCAAGGGCATGACCGAGTACCTGATCTTCGCTGTCGGCGTGCCCAGCCTGGACATGTTCCTGCTCGCCATCCCCACCGCGATCATCGCCTACGTGATCGCCTTCGGCGACATCCTGGTCGGCTTCACGCTGTGCAAGCGCGTCGACCACCTGCGCCAGGACGAGCAGATCGAACTCGACGTCACCCGCGTTCACCTGGTCACCGCGCTGCGTAACGGCATCCACGCCTTCTTCGCGCCCTGGCCCGGCCTGGCCGGCCCGCTGTGGACCGCCGCCCACGCCACCGTGGCCGAACGCTACGCGCTGGGCCGCAAGTCGATGGACTCGATCTACTCCGGCGGCGGCACCTTCTGGATCACCGGCTTCATCGCGCTCTTCATCCTGCCGCTGGTGTCCTTCTTCAAGCCGGTGCTGCCGATCGCGCTGTCGCTCACGCTCGTGCTGACGGCCTACATCTGCATCATGGTGGGCATGGAAGAACTGAAGAGCTCGACCGAGCGCGGCGTGGCCGGCATCGTCGCGGTGACGCTGGCGATGCCCGATCCGAAGGCGACGGTGTACGCGGTAGTCATCGGCCTCGTGCTGTACTGGCTGATCGAGCGCCCGAACGCCGCTGCACGTGCCAAGCAGGACCTGTCGATCATCGGCGACAACACCGCCGACATCGAAGCGGGCGACGAGCACGGCGTAGCCCGGAAGTAAGCGCGCCAGCGGGGCTCCGGCCCCGATGCGCATCGCAAGAGCCGCGAAAGGGGCTGGTGCCGGTAGCGAGCGCTACCAGCCCAGCCCCTTTCTCATCAGCAACAGCAAGCCCATGCCAAGCAGGAAGGGCAACCAGGGATTGCGCCAGCGCAGCGCCACGGCGATGACGACCAGGCCGGCGGCCAACTTGGGGTTGAAGGGCGACACCTCGCCGCCATCGATCAGCAGGTCGGGTACCACCAGCGCGGACAGCGCCGCTGCCGGCGCGTAGCGCAGCGCGCGCTGCAGGGCCGGCGGCAGGCGCCCCTTCTCACCGAGCAGGATGAAGCTGCCGCGGGTCAGGACCGTGGTCGACCCGATCGCCAGCAGCGTGAGCCACAACCAGATGCCTTCGCTCATCGCGGCGCCCTCCCGGACAGCGCCCGCTCCGCCAGGAACCCCGCGCCAATCCCGAGCGCGATGCCGACAATCAGGCCCATGCGCAGCGGCAGATCCCTCAGCAGTACCGCCCCCAGACCGCCCACCAGCGCCGCCAGCCACATCGGCCGCTCGCGCAGCATCGGGATCACCATTACCGTCAGCGCGATCGTGGTCATGAACTCGAGCGACCAGTCGCGCGGCATCACGCTGGCACCGAGCACGCCCACCAGCGTGCAGCACTGCCAAACCAGCCAGCAGTAAACCGACGGCGCGATGTAGTAACCCCAGCGCCAGTGCGGATCATCCGCCTTGATGAGCTTGTCTGCGCCCACGGCGAACAGGCCATCGACCAGCAGGTAGCTCGAGGCCAGTCGGCGCATCAGGGGATGGCCGTGAAAGACCGGTGCGAGCGCCGCGCTGAAGATGACGAAGCGCAGGTTCAGCACCATCGCGGTAGCGAAGATCAGCCACAGCGGTGCGCCGCTGGCGATGAGCGGCAGCGTGCCCAGTTGCGCGGTGCCGGCATAGACCAGCACGTTCATGCCCATGGCCTCGAGCGGCGACAGGCCGATCGAGCGCATCGCGATGCCGGTCACCATGGCCCAGGGCACGAGCCCGACCGACAGCGGCAGGAAGTCGCGCAGCCCCTCGCGGGCGCCGCGCCGAAAAGCGGATTCCATTCGGATGAGATCGCAAAAGCGACCAAGCATAGCAGCCGGAATGGAAAAGATTCAGCTTCCCGGACCGTGCGACTGCATCAGAAGCCCAACGACTCGCCGGCACCCAGCAAGGTCGCCACGCCCAGCACGGCAAAGATCACCGCCGCGATGCCGTGCACCAGGCGCACCGGCATGCGCTGCGCGATGCGGTCGCCCAGCAGTACCGCCGGCACGTTGGCGATCATCATGCCCAGCGTCGTCCCCGCCACCACCGCCACCAGGGCCTGATACTGCGCCGCCAGCGCCACCGTGGCGATCTGCGTCTTGTCGCCCATCTCGGCGAGGAAGAAGGCCACCACCGTGGCACCGAACACCCCCAGGCGCGGCAGGCGGGCTTCGTCTTCGTCGAGCTTGTCGGGAATCAGCGTCCATACCGCCATCGCGAGGAAGGACAGGCCCAGCACCCAGCGCAGGGTCTGCGGCCCCATCAGCGTGGTCAGCCAGGTGCCCACCGCGCCGGCAAACGCATGGTTGGCCAGCGTCGCGACCAGGATGCCGGCGACGATCGGCCAGGGACGGCGGAACTTGGCCGCGAGGATGAAGGCGAGCAGCTGGGTCTTGTCGCCGATCTCGGCGAGCGCGACGATGCTGGTGGAGATGAGAAAGGCGTCCATGTCCGGGCGAACTCTACGGGGGAGCGCAGTCTACCCTGCTCCCGTCCTGCCTGCTGCACCGCACACCCGCGATCGCCCGCTTGCCCAGCAGCCGGGGCACGTCCCACTCAGACCTTGCCGCGCTGCATCGCCATGCGATAGACGAGCGGAATCGCGAACAGCGTCAGCAGGGTCGAAAAACCGAGTCCCCACACGATGCTGGCCGCCACCGGCCCCCACATCAGCGACTTGCCCCCGAGACCCACTGCCAGCGAGAACAGGCCGCCGATCGTGGTCGTCGAGGTGATCAGGATGGGCACCACGCGCCGCCGCGCCGCGTAGATGATCGCGTGCTGCACGCTCATGCCGGCCTCGCGGCGCTCGTTGGCGGCGTCGATCAGCACGATGGCCGAATTCACCGCGATGCCGGTCAGCGCGATCACGCCGTACAGCGTGTACAGTGACAAGGGGTTGCCCGACACCAGCAGGCCGAGCACGACCCCGGTGAAGGCCAGCGGCACCGTCACCAGGATCATCACCGGCTGCCAGTAGCTGCGGAACTGCGCCGCCAGGATCAGGTAGATCAGTCCGACGCCAAGCGCGAACAGGCGGCTCATCGCATCCAGGCTTTCATAGATGTCTTCGAGCTCCCCCGAGAAATCCAGCGCCACGTCGGGGAAGCGCGGCTGCAGTTCGACCCAGGCGGCCTTCAGGCGCTCGTTCGCCGCCACCGTGTCGATCGCCTCGCGATCAAGGTCGGCCTCGACGGTGATCGCGCGGGTGAGCTGGTAGTGGCGGATGTAGCCTTTCGACAGTCGCAGCTCGTAATCAACCAGCTCGCCCAGCGCCACACTGTGTCCGCCGACCGCGAGCGGCACGCGGCGCTGCAGCAGCTCGGTCACATCGACGAAGGCCTCGGGCCGCGCACGCACCACCACCTCGATCTTCTCGCCCGCATCGCGGGTGGTGGCGACGACCTCGCCTTCGCCATACAGGCGCAGCAGGCGCGAGACCTCGTGCGGCCCCACCCCGGCGCGGGCGAGTTTCTCGCGGTTGAGGAGCAGCCGCATCTCGTTGCGGCCGGGCACATCGTCGTCGGTGATGTCCTTCGCACCCGGCAGCTTCGCCACCTCGGCCAACAGGGCGTCGGCAGCGGCCCGCAGCTGCGGGTAATCGTCGGACTTGACCTTGATGCTGATCGGCTTGGCTGTCGGGGGGCCACCCTTCATCTCGAGGAAGGACAGGCGCGCCTCGCCGTCCAGCGCCTCGATCTGCGGGCGCAGCGCGGCGATGATCTCGCCCGTGTCGCGCCCGTCGTCCTCGCGCGGCAGCAGCGACACCAGCACCTGCGCATACTGGTCGCCATAGACCGGCTCGGTGTCGGTAAACTTGAGGCCCGCATAAGCGGTCACGGCACGCACCTCGGCTGCCGGCAACTCGCGCTGCACCACCCGCGCCGCACGCTCGGCCTCGGCCAGCGAACGCTCCAGGGTCACGCCAGCCGGCATGTCGACGTTGACGTAGAACAGGCGCATCGAGTCAAAGGCGAAGAACTCCATCCTCACCAGGCCGCTGGCAATCGCGCCGCCGGCGGCCGCCATCACCAGCACGAGTGCTGCCAGGCCGGTCTTGGGCCGACGCATCACACCGACCAGCAGCCGCGCGTACTTCACCCGTACCGCATGGGTGAAGCGTTCGCGCCAGGGCTGGAAGCGGCTGCGGCGGCTGTCTAGCCCGAGCGTCAGGATGTGCGTGGGCATGATCCAGTAGGCCTCGAGCAGGCTCACCAGCAGGCCGACCGTGACCACGAAGGGCACGATGAACATGAAGTCGCCAAGGATGCCGGGCAGCAGCATCAGCGGCAGGAAGGCCGCGATCGTCGTCAAGACCGACGCCAGCACCGGCAGCCCGACCTCGCCAATGCCGTTGACGACCGCCTCGCGCGCGGGCTCGCCGCGCTGCAGACGGTAGTAGATGCTCTCGACGATCACCACCGCGTCATCCACCAGCATGCCGAGCGCGATCACGACGCCAAGCAGCACGGTAAGGTTGAGCGTGGTTCCAATCACGCCCACCGCGATGAAGGTGCCCGCCAGCGCGAAGGGCACGCCCAGGCCGACCAGCAGGGCGAGGCGCGAGCCGAGAAAGATCCAGCACATGCCGAGCACCGCGAACAGCCCGAACAGCGCATTCGATTCCATGATCGAGATCGCGTTGCGCGTGGCGTGGGTCTGGTCATCCACCAGGGTAAGTCGCACGCCCTGCGGGCCGAGCAGCACGTTGCGCGCATCGGCGAAAGCCTGCAGGCGCTCGACCAGTTGCAGCGTATTGGTGCGTGCCTGCTTGGTGATCGACAGCATCACCGCATGCTCGCCGTTGTAGCTGACGAGCTGTGCCGGGCGCTCGTGCCCGCGCGAAACGGCCGCCACCTCGTCGAGCGCCACGCGTCCCTGCGACGTGACGATGGCCGCCTGTGCCAGTTGCTCGGGGTCGGGCGTCTTGCCCTCGAGCCGTGCCAGCCATTCGCGGTCCTGCACGCGGATGCGTCCGGCCAGTGTGTTGCGGAACCAGGCGCCGACGCCGTCGGACAACGCGATCGGCGACACGCCGGCCGCCTCGAGCCTCGCCGGGTCGAAATCCACGTGCAGTTCGGGATCGTCGAAGCCGGCAGCGATGACCTCGTCGACCCCTGCCAGCCCCTCGAGATCCTTCTTCAATGCAAAAGCCTGCGCCCGCAGCATCTCGCCCGCCGCGCCGTGGAGTACCAGCACCGCGGTCGGAAAACCGTTGGAGCTGGTGATCTCCAGCACCTCGGGGTCGGTCGCATCGGCCGGCAGCTCGGCCGAGGCCTTGTTCTGGATCTCGCGTCGCAGGTCATTCACGCGCTTGTCGAACTCGCGCTCGGACAGCTCCTCGAAGCGCACCAGGATGGAGGACACGTTCTCGCGACTGGACGAGGAAACGAAGCGGATGTCCTTGACCTGCTTGATCGCATCCTCGAGCGGCCCGGTCAGCTCGCGCTCGACATCCTCGGCCGAGGCGCCGGGCAGCGTGGTGATGATGCTGACCCAGTTGAAGTTGATCTCGGGGTCCTGCGCGCGCGGCAGGGTGAGATAGGTGACGATGCCGCCCAGCAGCACGAGCAGGAAGGCGATGTTGGCGAGCGGGTGATTGTCGATCAGCCGCCCGTAGAACCCTCTCATTGCGCCCCCTGCAACGGCAGGTTGAAGCGTCCCTGGTCGACGATGCGCGTAGCCGGCGGCCAGTCGACCGTCACCGGCCGGCCGGCCTGCGCCTGTGGCAGCACGACAAAGACGGCTGCGCCGTCACGCTCCACCCAGGCGCCCAACGCACCGTCGCGCTGCTGCAAGTAGGTGGGCGGCAACTGCGGCGCGGTGCTGCGCCAGCGCAGTTCGCCCCCCAGCCCCGGCGGCAGCGGCTGCGCGGAATCGAGGATCACTTCGCGCGCCTGCCCGGCGGCATCCAGCAAGGGCGAGATCCGCCGCAGGCGCACGACATGGGTCGCCCCCCCCGCGACCAGGCTCAGACGCTCGGCGCCCTGCAGGCTGTCGACCTGCCCGGCCGGCACGCGGGCGCGGATCTCGGCATCGGCACTGGCGGCCAGGACGACGAGCGGCGTGCCGGCGACGGCCAGGTCCCCTACCGCCGCGCTGCGTTCGCGCACCACACCGTCGTAGGGTGCGCGGATCACACAGCGCGCCAGTGCGAGCTCGGCACTGGCCAGTGCAGCCTGAGCCGCATCGCGTTCGGCCATGAGCACGCCCAGCTCGGTCTCACGGATGCGCAAGCCATCGGCGCTGATGAAGCCCCGCCCGGATAGCGACCGCGCCTGGTCGAGCTGCGCACGCGCCAGCCGGATGCGATTGTCGACCAGGCTCAGCTGGGCGCGGGCACGCTGCACCTCGAGGCGATAGCTGGCGTCGTCGAGGCGCACGAGTTCCTCGCCGCGCCGCACCCGCTCGCCCTCGCGCACCGGCATGGCGAGGATGCGCGCACCGACCTCGGCCGCCAGGCGCGCCTCGTCGCGGGCCACCACGGTAGCCAGGGCGCGAAATTCGGGATAGACGGCCACCTCGGACAGCGGACGCGTGGTCCATTGCGCCGCGGCGGACGCCAGCGGCCACAGGGAAAGCAGCAGAAGAAGTGTTCGCATGGTGTGGCTCACAGTGTTCGTTCACCGGCACCGGATGCAGCGCGGCGGCGCTCAGTTCTCGTCGATGACGTGAAACGCGAGTGTGGGCGCGGTGAAGTCGTCTGGCTGTGCGCCGAGCCCGATTTCACCCTCGCCGTAAAGGGTACAGCTATCCCGCCTCAGAAACACCGGGGCAGGCGAGCTCGCAAAACGCACCCAGCTGCCATTGCTGCTGAAGTCGGTCAGAACGCATTGACCACCGGTCCATTCGATGCGGGCATGGCGACGCGAGACGCGCTGGTCGTCAACCGAGAAGCCGACGCCTTCGCCGCGGCCGATGATCAGCGGACCGTCGTTGGGGTGAAGCTCGAGATGCTGGTCGAGACGATGGATGTCCAGGCGCTGCACGGCACGCGGACCGTCGACCAGCTGCTGCAGGTCGAGCATGGACGTGATGGTGGTCTCGGCCGTACGTGCCCAGTCGATGCGCCACACGCGCATCGGTTCGGCCTTGCCCTTGATCGTGATGCGGTCGAGACTCTGGCAGGCCAGGCGCTGCGCTTCGGCCAGGCAGGCGAAGACCGATTCGCCGATCAGCGTCTCGCCCGCCTGGGCGCGATCGCTGAGGCGAGCCGCCACGTTGACCGCATCGCCATAGCAGTCGCCGTCGTGCTCGACGATCGGGCCGCGCTCGATGCCGGTCTTGATGCCGAGCGCCCCACCACGCGGCAGGGTCTGCGCCTGTTCCTTGAGGACGTCCTGCATGCGGGCGGCGGCCTCGACCGCCGCGATGGTGTCGTCGAACAGCACGAGCACGCCATCGCCCAGGCATTTAACGAGCTGGCCGCCGGCCTGGACGAGATGGCGACCGAGCGTGTGCGTGCAACGGGTGACGATGCGGGTCGCGACCACGTTGCCTGCCGTCTCGAAAAGACCGGTACTACCCGTCAGGTCGGCAAATACCACGGTCCTTACCGATTGCTTCACACGTCTCCCCGCTATGGATCTCGGAGCCTTCGCGCAGCGCACGCCCTCGCAAGGGTGCGCGACAGCCTGCCGCGGAGGCTAAGGAAGCACCGATGCTAGCATCAAGACTCTTGATCGTCATCGGCTCGCTGGATGCGAGCCGTGCCATCGCCGCCAAACCGCATGAAAATGCCAGATTCAGCAGACAAACAGACGATCAGCGGGCAGTAGACGGGTAGTCAGGCGACGCCGATCTGGCGCAGGGCATCGGCGAGCAGGGGCGCGACGCTGACGGCATTGCTCGGGTGCGCGATGCAGTCGGTGCTCCACACCTGGCCGACCCCGGCGGCCTGCAGCTTCGCGATCGCATCGCCGGCGAACAACGCATGGGTGACGGCCACATCGACCGAGGCCGCACCCGCCGTCTGCAGCAAGCGGGTTGCGCCGACGAGCGTATGGCCGGAACTGGCCACGTCGTCGAGCAGCACCACCGCGCGGCCCGACACGTCCAGCCCCTCGGGCAGCAGGATGTCCACATCGCGGTCGCCGTGGCGAACCTTGGTGCACACCGCATGCGCGAAGCCGTGGCGCGCAGCGGCTGCGGCCACCCACTGCGCAGACTCGGCATCCGGCCCGAGCAGCATGGCGCCGGGGCGTGCCTGCGCCACGATGTCCGCCAGCAGCGGCGCGCCCGACAGGGCGATGGCGTGCGGCACGGGAACGGCTTCGGCCAGCGTATCCACGCGGTGCAGGTGCGGATCGACCGTGACCACGCCGTCGAACAGGCCGGCGAGGAACTCGCCCACGATGCGCTGGCTGACGGCCTCGCCCGGGTGGAACTCGGTGTCCTGGCGCATGTAGGCCATGTAGGGCGAGACCAGCGTCAGGTGCTCCGCGCCCAACCGTCCCGCAGTACGCGCGACCAGCAGCAGCTCGAGCAGCTTCTCGTTCGGCCGGTGCAGGCTGCGATAGACGACGACCTGGCCGGGCAGGCGCTCGGGCAGGCGCAGGCGCAGTTCGTCATCGGGGAAACGGTGGCGCTCGATCAGCGCACATTCCAGACCGGCAGCCCGGGCCAGGCGCCCGGCCTCGAGCGTCTCGTCCTCGAAATGCAGCAACAGCGCTTTCATCAAAACTCCACGAACAGGTGCGGCAGCTCGTCTGCCGCACCGATGGCATAGCCCGACGAGCGCACCGCGGCCTGGCGGGCGAACTCGAGGTCGGACGGATAGTCGGCATGGACGCGGTAGAGCACATCGCCGCGCGCCACGGTATCGCCCAGCTTGCGCAGCAGGTCGACACCGGCGCCCTGCACCTTGGGCGCGCCAGCGACGCGCGCGATGCGGGCCAGTTGATGGTTGTCGATGCCGATGACGACACCATCGGCATCGGCCATCACCTCGAAGCTCAGACGGGCCAGCTGCGGGGCGTTGTGGTCGAACGGCTTGCCACCCTGCGCGCGGATGATCGCGTCCATTTTGGCCAGCGCGCGGCCCGAGTCGAGGATGTCGCGCGCGATACCGAAGCCGTCGCCGCCACGCACGTCCGGGTCGAACTCAAGCATGCGGCCCGCCAGGCGCAGCGCCTTCTGGCGCAGGTCGTTGGGCGCGCGCGGATCGTTCTCCAGCACCCGCATCACGTCGCGCGCCTCGAGCACCGGACCGATGCCGCTGCCGATCGGCTGGCGCCCGTCGGTGATGACGACGTCGATCGTCAGGTTCATGCGCCCGGCGACGAACTCGAACAGTTTGCGCAGGCGCTGCGCCTCCGGCATCGAGCGCACCTTGGCGGTGGGGCCGACGGGAATGTCGAGCAGCAGGTGGGTGGAACCGGCGGCCACCTTCTTCGACAGGATGGAGGCCACCATCTGGCCCGGCGAGTCGATCGACAGCGGACGCTCGACCGAGATCAGCACATCGTCGGCCGGCGACAGCGCCGCCGTGCCGCCCCAGGCCAGGCAACCACGGTGCTCGCGGACGATGTCCGACAGGTGCGCCATCGGCAGCTCGACATTGGCGAGCACCTCCATGGTGTCGGCGGTACCCGCAGGCGAGGTGATCGCGCGCGAAGATGTCTTGGGACACAACATGCCGTGCGCGGCGACGATGGGCACCACCAGCATCGAGGTCCGGTTGCCGGGGATGCCGCCGATGCAGTGCTTGTCCACCACGGGTCGTTCGTGCCAGTCGAGGCGCTGCCCGACTGCGGCCATCGCCTCGGTCAGGAAGTACACCTCCTCGCGGTCGAGTTCGCCCTGGTTCGACGCGACGACAAAGGCGGTCAGCTCGATCTTGGAATAACGGTGCTCGGCGATGTCGCGCACGATGGCGCGGAAGTCGTCGCGATCGAGGCGCTCACCGGCGATCTTGCGGTGCAGGGCGGGGATTGAGGTCGGCGGCTCGGCCTGCGCGACCTTGGCCGGGTGGCCGTTCTCCACACCGAGCTGCGCGAAGGCGTCCAAACTCAGCCCGATCTCGTTGCAACGGACGATGCGCGGATCGTCGACCACGTTCAGCGTGGCGAGCACGCGCCGACCGTTCGCCTGCACCTCGACCTTGGCCAGCGCCTGAAAGCCTTCGGCGCGGTAGATGGCGCAGTCGCGGTGCAGGTAGGCGACGTTCTCGCGGTAGGTGTCGATCGCGACGCGGCGCAGCGCGAGCGGGAAGGTCTGCTCGTTGCGGACAGCTTCGGCGGGCGTCGAGTCGGGGGTATCCATGGCTCGAAGGGTACTCTTGCGCCCCCGTGGATTGAAGGCGGAAATCGCTGCCGGCGAGAAACATGCCACGCTCCGCGAGCTTCCAAATCCGCTAAAGTCACCCCGAAAGCCGTCGTTATTAAATATATTAATATTGTCGGTAGCACCATAAGAAAAACAGAGGCGCCGTTCTGCGCCTCCCCTTGATCCGTGGAGCAGCAATCATGTCGTGGTGGAACAGCAAGAAGGAAACCGACGCACTGCGTCGCCAACTGAGCGACAGCGAGCGCGAACTCGCCGAGGCCCGGGCGCGGGTCGCGCGCCTCGAGAGCGAGCTCGCGCACCAGCAGGCCGAATGCGCCGAAGTGCGCCGGCGCGACAGCCTGCACGATGCCCTGTTCGGCAACCTGCGCACCTACGCCGAGACGATGGGCTCGGTGCAGCATTCGTTCGCGCATCTGGCCGAGCAGCTGGCCACGCAGGAGTCCGCCGCGGCCGACTCGACCCGTGCCGCCGACGAGAGCAGCAAGGCCATCGCCAGCGTGTCGGGCCACCTCGGCACCCTCGCCACCGAGACCGGCAACACAACCAGTTCCGTGCGCCAGCTCACCGCACGCGCCGCGCAGATCGACGGCATCGTGCAGCTGATCCGCGAGATCGCCGACCAGACCAACCTGCTGGCGCTGAATGCGGCGATCGAGGCGGCACGCGCCGGCGAGCAGGGCCGCGGCTTTGCCGTCGTCGCCGACGAAGTGCGCAAGCTCGCCGAACGCACCGCGGGCGCCACCAACGAAATCTCCGAACTGGTCAGCGCCATCCAGGGCGAGACCGGCCAGGTCGAGAAGGTCATCGGCGAATTGTCCGACAAGGCCGCCAGCGCAGCCAGCGAAGGGGGCGCCGCGCGCGGCAGCATGGACGCGCTGTGTGGTCTGGCACGCGGCATGGCCGGCACGATGAAGCAGGCCGCGCTACGCAGCTTCGCCGAGTTGGCCAAGCTCGACCACCTCGTCTTCAAGCTCGACGTGTATCAGGCGTTGACCGGGCACTCCACGACCGAGGCTGCGACGTTGTCGACCCACACCAGCTGCCGGCTGGGTCGCTGGTACCAGAATGCGGGGCGCCAGTTCGCCCACCTGCCGGCCTATCGGCAGCTCGAGGCTCCGCACGCGCGCGTGCACCAGAGCGGCAAAGCCGCACTCGAGCGCGTCGTCGCGGGCGACATCGACGCTGCGGTGGCGGCTGTTTCGGACATGGAGTCGGCCAGCATCCAGGTGCTCGAGAACCTGCAGCGCATCGCCGACACCGCCGGCGGCTGAGTGCCGTCGCAACGCGATCGAGAATTGCCCCTGCCGCGTTCCGGTTTTTGGCCTAGAGTGCAGGTAGATGATGCCTGCCACGCAACCTCTGACCGGAGCGCGACATGACCAACCGCAACATCTCCTTCATCGTCAAGGATCAACAGCCGCTGATGCTGCGCCCGACCGACTCGGTGCAGATGGCCTGCCGGCGCATGTGCGAGCGCAATGTCGGCGCCGTGCTGGTGACCGACAGCCACCACCACCTGAAGGGCATCTTCACCGGCCGCGACGCCGTGCAGATGATCGGCGCCGGTGGCCACCCGGCCGAGACCACACTGAGCGAAGTCATGACGCCGGACCCCGACACGATCGGCCCCGAGCACAAGGCGATCGAGGCGCTGCACATGATGTGTGACGGCGGCTATCGCCACCTGCCGGTGGTGGCGGACGGCAAGGTCGTCGGCATCGTGTCGCGCAGCGATTTCAAGGGCCTGGAGCTCGATCAGTTCGAGGACGAACAGAGCCTGTGGGAACGCATCTGCTGAGGTGGCTGCGCCATCCGGGAGGTTCGACCTACTGGCCGGCGTCTGCCGGCCGCACGCGGAAGCGCAGCGTCCCGATCATCTGATCGTCCTCGGTCAGCACTCTCACCTGCCAGCGCCCGGCCGGATCGGACGGGAAGTTCTGCTTGCGCGTCCAGGCGCGGTAGCCCTCTTCGCGTCCGCCACGAATGTCGAGCGCGATGCGGTCGATCTCGCGCCCCTCGTGGATCCACACGTGCTGCACGCGCTCGCGCAGGCCCAGCGGCGCACGGATCGCGGTGTAGGCGTAAAGGCCCTGCGCGACAAGCTGGGCCGCATCGATCTCGACCAGATTGTGGGTGGGCGCGCGATTGGCATCGTCGATCGCCGTCGCCAGGGCCATGTCCGTCAGGCGCAGCGTGGCGGGCGGCACCCACAGCCGCGCCAGCCAGCCGGTGGCCGCCAGCGCCAGCATCAGCACCGCCACCAGCACCCCGCGCCACCAGCGTGGCACCGTGATCGAGCCCAGCAGGCTCGGGAAGGCCAGCAGCACCGCGATGCCCAGCGCCAGTTCGTAGCTGCGGGCGGTCGGCACGTGCAGGATCAGGGGCATGGCCACCAGCAGCACCGCGAACAGCGTCAGCGTGTGGTAGGTCAGGAACAGCCAGCGCCGCGGCGCGAGCCGCTTGTAGTAGATCGGATCGATCAGCGCCACCAGCGCGGCCAGGATCAGACCGCTGGTGAACACCGCCTGCCCGCTGTTCCAGGATGTGCTCGCGAAGAAGAAGGGCAGCGCGAAGAACAGGCTCTCCTGATGGATCATCTGCGTCGCGTAGCGCAGCACGGTCGGCGGCAGCCGCAGGCCGAAGCGCGCCGCCAGCAGATCGCTGAGCACGCGCTCGAGCACCAGCCACACCCAGCCAAGCAGCATCACGACTGCGATGATGCGGGCGAAACCCTCGTGCCGCTCCACCAGAAAGAAGCTGGCCACGCCGGAGACGAAGCCGAAGGCCGCGATCACGCCGGGATAACGGCGGGCGAGCACGATGAGGCGCAGCAATCGGATCTTGAGTTTGGCCATCGGATGAACGTGTGGCGATGCAGCCGGCGCAAGCGATGGGTGGGGACCACGCCGTATCGCGCCGCAGGAGGCGGCAGACCTTACCGCACCGAACGCGCTACGGCACGTCATGACGAAAATTCTTGCCATTGTGCGCCAATGCGCGAGCGCCGGTGTTGACGCCACGCGCAGCAGACGCGGCTCATTGAGCGCACAATCAGCGTCATGACACGGCTCGCCAGGGAGGCGAAAGATGGACAAGACTGCGATGAAACTGCGCGGGGTCAACCTGGGCAGCTGGCTGGTGCTCGAGAAGTGGATGGTACCCAGCCTGTTCGACGGCCTGCAGGCCACCGACGAGACCACCTGGTGCGCGGAGATGGGGCCGCGCGCGACCGAACGCCTGCGCGCCCACTGGAACAGCTTCATCACGCGCGAGGACTTCCGCTGGATTGCCGGACACGGACTCAACGCGATACGTATCCCGGTCGGGCACTGGATCTTCGGCCCCGACTACCCCTACCACCCCAAGTACGGCGACAACCGCCACCCCTTCGTCACCGGCGGCATCGAGGTGCTGGACCGGGCGATGGACTGGGCGCAGGAATTCGACCTGCGCGTGGTGCTCGACCTGCATGCGGCGCCGGGCTGCCAGAACGGCTTCGACAACGGCGGCATCAAGGACGTGTGCGAATGGCACACCAAGGCCGAGTACCGCGATCATTCGCTATCGGTGCTCGAACGCCTGGCCGAACGCTACCGCAACCATCCGGCGCTGCACGCCATCGAGGTGCTCAACGAACCGCGCTGGGACGTGCCGACGGACTACATCAAGGCCTATTACCTCGATGCCTACGAACGGATCCGCCGCCACTGCCCGCCGGAGCGCGTAGCCGTGGTGTTCCATGACGGCTTCCGCTCCTTCCGCGAGTTCCTCGGCTTCATGCAGCCACCGCAGTACCAGAACGTCATCTTCGACATCCACCGCTACCAGTGCTTCGAACGCTGCGATATCGACGCAGACATCCACGCCCACCTGCGCAAGTCGGCCGGCGACTGGAAGGACGAGGCCGACGCGATCATCACCGAGCTGGGTTTGCCGACGATCTGCGGGGAATGGAGCCTGGGACTGGACCTGAAGGTGGTGTCGCTGTGGGCCGAGGGGCCGTTCAACCACGCGCTGGAGAACATGGACCAGTTCCAGCAGAACGTCGCCAGCCGCGGCTATGCCGACGCGCAGTTGCTCACCTTCGAGAAATACCAGGGCTGGTTCTTCTGGAGCTACCGCACCGAGACCACTCCGGCCTGGAGCCTGCGCAGCAGCGTCGAGCGCGACTGGCTGCCGTCAAGCTTCGCCTAGGAGCGCGCCCGCCGGCGCCGCCTGCACGTACTTCTCCTCGTGCAGGCGGTTGACCGCCAGTTTGTGGGTGAAGTGATGCGACATGCCGTTGTGGAAGCTGATCATCATCAGCGTGGAGTCGGGCAGCTCGCGGTGCAGGAGCTCGATCATCAACAGCTCGGTTTCCGGATCGAGCGCGTTGGTCGCCTCCTCCAGGAACACCCAGGCCGGGCGCTGCAACAGCACGCGCGCAATGGCGAGCCGCTGCCGGGCACGCAGCGGCAGGGCGTGATCCCAGCTGTCGCTCTCGTAGAGCCGCGGCGCCAGCCACGCCACGCCCGCACACTCCAGCACGTGCAGCAGGTCGCCGTGCTCGAACTCCGTCTCCGCATGCGGATAGCACAGCGCCGCCTTGAGCGTGCCATCGGGGAAGTACGGCCGCTGCGGCAGGAAGACGATGCCGTGATCGGCGGGCAGCACGATTTCGCCCTGCCCCCACGGCCAGAGCCCGGCCACGGCCTTGAACAGGCACACCGCCACCGAGGTGTCGCCGCCGATCAGCACGCGTTCGCCACGGCGCACGACGGTATCGAGGTGCTCGGCCAGCACGCGGCCGTCGGGGTTGGACAGCGTGAGATTGCGCAGCACCAGCTTGCGCTCGGTGCCGACGCGAACCTGGATGCGGTTGTGCGCGCGGGCACGTTCCGGCGCGGACAGCGCCTCGAGATCCTGGTAGAGACTGACGATGCGGTCCATCGACGCGCGGCAGCGCGCCAGCTCGCCGAGGTTGTCGACCGGCCACGACAGCGCCGAGGTCAGGCGCTGGAAGGCCTGCGCGGCCTGCATCAGCACGCCCAGCGTCATCACACCGGCGATGTACTGCGGCGCCGCCACCAGGATGGGAAAGACCGGCAGCAGCGTGCCATAGGCGGTGGAAAAGGACACGATGCCGAGATAGCCGATCGTCTGCCGGTTCCAGCCGCGCCCGACGTCGTCGAAGAGGGAATCGGCATGGCGGCGCTCTACTGCCTCGCCGCGCATCAGGGCGATGGACTCGGCGTGCTCGCGCTCGCGCGCCAGGCCGTAGCGCAGGTTAGCCTCCACCGTCTGCAGGCGGTTGGTGGCCTTGACCAGCGGCCGCCCGAGCAGCGCGCCCAGCACCGTGCCCAGGCCGGCATAGAGGAAGGCCAGCCACACCAGATAGCCCCCCACCACGATGTCCGTGCCCGGCACCTCGAAGCTGCCCGACACGCTGGACAGGATGTCGGCGAAGCTGCCGAGGATCAGCAGCGAAAACAGCAGCGAATGCGCCAGCCCGATCGCCGACTCGGTGGCGATACGGATGTCCTCGGCGATGCGGCCGTCCGGATTGTCATGGTCGCCGACGGTAAAGCGCAGCTGGTAAAGATGCCGGTCCGACAGCCAGGCATCGAGCAGGCGCCGCGTCAGCCACTGCCGCCAGTCGAGCTGCAGCCAGCGCTTGATGTGCAGGTGCGCCGCCGTCACCGCCACGGTGAGCGCGAAGATCACGCCGAACACCGCCGCCTGCACCAGCACCTCGCGCATCGAACGCGCCTCGAGGGCGTCGAACAGCTCGCGGTGCCAGTAGCTGATCCAGATCGCCAGCGCGACCTGTGCCAGCGTCAGCAGCACCAGCAGCAGGGTCGCGATGCCGGCCTTCCACTTGCGCTCGCTATGCCAATAGGGCATCGACAGGCGCCAGAACTGCCTGATCGAGCTGCCACCGGCGGGCGGTGAGGAAGAAGGCTGCAAGGACTGAACTCCGGTTCGGAAACGGTAGCGGCCGGAACGGCCTGCTCCGGCGGACGCGTATTTTGCTCGAACACGGCGCACTGCACCATGACGGATGTGGCACCGGCGACCCAAGTCCGTAGAATGCCGCTTTGCTCACCGCTCCCGCCACGCACCATGCCCCGCTACCGGCACGTCCTGTTCGACCTCGACGGCACCCTGATCGACTCCGCCCCGGCCATCCTCGCCAGCTACCGCGAAGCCTTTGCCAGCGCCGGCTGCGCCCCGGTGCGTACCATCGACGAATCCATTGTCGGCCCGCCGCTGACCGAAACACTGCAGATGCTGGCCGGCAGCAACGATGCGGCGCTGATCGCCGGTCTCGCGGAGCACTTCAAGGCCAGCTATGACACCACCGGCTACCGCCAGACCGCGGCCTACGCCGGCGTGGGCGAGATGCTCGAACGACTCGCCGCGGGCGGCTGCCAGCTGTCGATCGCCACCAACAAGCGCCTGCATCCGACACGGCTGATTCTGGCGCACCTGGGCTGGGCCGGGCACTTCGAGGCGGTATACGCGCTTGACATGTTCCAGCCCCGCCTGCCCGACAAGGCCACGATGATCGCCCGCCTGCTGGCCGACCACGGCATCGCGCGCGAAGATGCGATCTACATCGGCGACCGCGCCGAGGATGGCGAATCGGCCGACGCCAACCGCCTGCCCTTCATCGCCGCAACCTGGGGCTACGGCAGCCTGGAAGCGGACGACATGGCGCCCCACTGGCGGGCCGCGGACACCCCGGCAGCCCTGACTGACGCGCTGCTCGCGCGGTAAAGCCGGAGGAGGCTCAGGCGTTGGCCGCCTCCACGGCGGCCGGCACCTCGTCGTCCTCGGCCGCCTCGCCCAGGAAACCGCCGCTCTGGCGCGCCCACAACCGGGCGTAGAGGCCGCCGCGCGCCAACAGGCTGCGGTGGTCGCCCTCCTCGACGATGCGCCCCTTGTCCATCACCACCAGGCGGTCCATCGCTGCGATCGTCGACAGGCGGTGCGCGATCGCGACCACGGTCTTGCCTTCCATCAGCCGGTACAGGCTGGCCTGGATCGCGGCCTCCACCTCGGAGTCGAGCGCACTGGTGGCCTCATCGAGCAGCAGGATGGGGGCATCCTTCAGCATCACGCGCGCGATCGCGATGCGCTGGCGCTGGCCACCGGACAGCTTCACGCCCCGCTCGCCGACATGGGCGTCGTAGCCGTGGCGCCCCTTGGGATCGGTCAGGCCAAGGATGAAGTCGTGCGCTTCGGCGCGCGTTGCCGCGGAAACCATGTCGGCGTCGTTCGCATCCGGCCGGCCGTAAAGGATGTTGTCGCGCACCGAGCGGTGCAGCAGCGAAGTGTCCTGCGTCACCATGCCGATCTGGGCGCGCAGGCTGTCCTGCGTCACTGTCGCGATGTCCTGGCCGTCGATCAGGATGCGCCCCTGTTCCAGGTCGTAGAAGCGCAGCAGCAGGTTCACCAGGGTCGACTTGCCTGCACCCGAACGGCCGACGACGCCGATCTTCTCGCCCGGCCGGATCGTCAGCGAAAAGTCGTCGATGACGCGCTTCGCATCGGGTCCGGTGACGCCATAGGCGAATCCCAGGTGCTCGAAGCGGACCTCGCCGCGGCTGACCACCAGGGGCTTCGCATCCGGCCGGTCGACAACCGTATGCGGCCGCGACAGGGTGTTGATGCCGTCCTGCACCGTGCCGACATTCTCGAACAGCGAAGCCATCTCCCACATCACCCAGTGCGACATGCCGTTGAGGCGCAGCGCCATAGCCGTGGCCGCCGCCACCGCGCCGACGCCGATCTCGCCGTGGCTCCACAGCCACAGCGCGACGCCGCCGGTGGACAGGATCAGCAGCATCGACAGGCTGTGATTGACGATCTCGATGCTGCTGACAAGCCGCATCTGCGCATGCACGGTGTGCATGAACTCCTGCATCGCGCCGCGCGCGTAGCCCGCCTCGCGCCCCGCATGGGAGAACAGCTTGACGGTGGCGATGTTGGTGTAGGCGTCGGTAATGCGGCCAGTCATCAGCGAGCGCGCATCGGCCTGCGCCCGCGACACCTTCGACAGCCGCGGCACGAACCAGCGCAGCGAAGCGGCATACAGCGTGAGCCAGCCGAGGAAGGGGACGAGCATCCAAAGGTCGAAGCTCGCCACCACCGCAGTCAGCGTGACGAAGTAGATGACGACGAAGACCAGGATGTCGGTCATGATCAGGCAGGTGTCGCGCACCGCCAGCGCGGTCTGCATGACCTTCGCCGACACCCGGCCGGCGAACTCGTCCTGGTAGAAGCTCATGCTCTGGCCGAGCATCAGGCGGTGGAACTTCCAGCGCAGGCGCATCGGGAAGTTGCCGGCCAGCGCCTGGTGCTTGAGCATGGTCTGCACCGCCACCAGCGCGATGCTGCCGAGCACGATGGCCGCCAGCAGCAGCAGTTTGCCGCCCTCGTCGGCCCACAGCCGGGCCGGCTCCACCGCCGCCAGCCAGTCGACGACCTTGCCCAGCATGGCGAACAGCAGCGCCTCGAAGGCGCCGATGGTCGCGGTCAGCAGCATCATGCCGAGGATGAAGGGGCGCATGCCCTCGGTCCCGGCCCAAAGGAAGGCGAAGAAGCGCTTCGGCGCCGGCAGGGGCGGTGTGTCGGGATAGGGGTCGACGCGGCGTTCGAACCAGTTGAACAGCAAGGGAAGACTCCGAGTTGAAGCCGGACGACACGCCCGGGCAGGACATTGCGGGCTGTGACAGCGCGCTGCGAGCGAGAGTGCCCGCCCAAAACGAAATGCCCCGCACTTGGCGGGGCATCCATTCTACGACAGCAAAAGCGCGGATCAGGCCGGCGTGCTGGTGCGGATCAGGTGGTCGAAAGCCGACAGCGAGGCCTTGGCACCTTCCCCCATGGCGATGATGATCTGCTTGTACGGCACCGTGGTGCAGTCGCCGGCGGCGAACACGCCCGGCACCGAGGTCTGGCCCTTGGCATCGACGATGATCTCGCCGAAGCGGCTAAGCTCGAGCGTGCCCTTCAGGAAGTCGGTGTTGGGCAGCAGTCCGATCTGCACGAAGACGCCCTCGAGCTCTATGCGGTGCGTCTCGTCGGTCTTGCGGTCCTTGTACACCAGGCCATTGACCTTGTCGGAGCCCGTGACTTCGGTGGTCTGCGCGCTCTTGATGACGGTGACGTTGGGCAGGCTGTAGAGCTTCTTCTGCAGCACCGCGTCCGCACGCAGGTCGTCGGCAAACTCGAGCAGCGTGACATGGGCCACCACACCGGCGAGGTCGATCGCGGCCTCGACACCGGAGTTGCCGCCGCCGATCACCGCAACGCGCTTGCCCTTGAACAGCGGGCCGTCGCAGTGGGGGCAGTAGGCCACGCCCTTGCCGCGGAATTCCTGCTCGCCGGGCACGTTCATCTCGCGCCAGCGCGCGCCGGTGGCGACGATGACGGTGCGCGACTTGAGCGTGGCGCCGTTTTCGAGCTGGACCTCAGCCAGCGTGGTGCCATCTTCGCTGCCCGGCACGACCTTGGCAACGCGCTGCAGGTTCATCACGTCGACTTCGTATTCCTTGACGTGCTCTTCCAGGCTGGCGACCAGCTTCGGGCCCTCGGTGTACTTGACCGAGATGAAGTTCTCGATCGCCATCGTGTCCATGACCTGGCCGCCGAAGCGCTCGGCGACGATGCCGGTGCGAATGCCCTTGCGCGCCGCATAGATGGCCGCGGCCGCGCCGGCCGGTCCGCCACCGACGACGAGCACGTCGAAGGCCGCCTGTTCCGACAGCTTCTTCGCATCGCGCGCCGCGGCGCCGGTGTCGACCTTGGCGAGGATCTCGCCCAGCTCCATGCGGCCCTGGCCGAATTCCTGGCCGTTGAGGTACACCGTCGGCACCGCCATGATCTGGCGCTCTTCCACTTCCTTCTGGAACAGCGCGCCATCGATCATCGTGTGACGGATGTTGGGGTTGAGGATCGCCATCAGGTTCAGCGCCTGCACCACGTCCGGGCAGTTGTGGCAGGACAGCGAGATGTAGGTCTCGAAGTTGAACTCGCCTTCGAGGTTCCTGATCTGCTCGATCACGTCCGCCTCGACCTTCGGCGGGTAGCCGGCCGACTGCAGCAGTGCGAGGATCAGCGAGGTGAATTCGTGGCCCATCGGCAGGCCGGCAAAGCGCACGCGACCATCGCCGCCCTTGGGGCCGACGGAGAACGAGGGCTTGCGCTCGTCGTCGTCACGGCGCTCGATCAGGGTGATGAGGCTGGACTGCTCGGCGACATCGCGCAGCAGTTCTTGCATCTCGTGCGACTTGGGACCATCGTCCAGCGACGCCACGATCTCGATCGGCTGCGTCACCCGCTCCAGGTAGGCTTTCAGTTGAGTCTTGATGTTGGCGTCAAGCATGACGGGGCTTCCTTGGTTGTTTGTGCGACCGTCGAGGTTTCGGCGGTCCTCATACGACACAGCCGGCGCGTGGCCGGCTGCGGAGCGTGCAGCCCGGGCCGGGTAGGCCCGGGCAATTGCAGCGACCTGCTTAGATCTTGCCGACCAGGTCGATCGACGGGGCCAGGGTCTTCTCGCCTTCCTTCCACTTGGCCGGGCAGACTTCGTTCGGGTGCGAAGCGACGTACTGGGCGGCCTTCAGCTTGCGGACGGTCTCGGTGACGTCACGGGCGATGGCGTTGTCGTGCACTTCCATCGTCTTGATGACGCCTTCCGGGTCGATGACGAAGGTGCCGCGCAGGGCCAGGCCCGCTTCTTCGATATGCACGCCGAAGGCACGGGTCAGCTGGTGAGTCGGGTCGCCAACCAGAGGGAACTGGGCCTTGCCGACGGCCGGCGAGGTCTCGTGCCACACCTTGTGCGAGAAGTGGGTGTCGGTGGTGACGATGTACACCTCGGCACCGGCCTTCTGGAACTCGCCATAGTGCTCGGCCGCGTCCTCGATCTCGGTCGGGCAGTTGAAGGTGAAGGCGGCCGGCATGAAGATCAGGACGGACCACTTGCCCTTCAGATCGGCATCGGTCACTTCGATGAACTTGCCGTTCTTGTAGGCTTGGGCTTTGAACGGTTGAACCTGGGTGTTGATCAGCGACATCTGAAATCCTCCAGAAGGGTTGTTGGTACGGTGTGTCGAAACTCGATGGAGCGCAGTCTAGACCCCATCGCCGAATTGCTCTAATTGATTATCGAGATCCGCTTGATTGCTTTAGCCTATAACCAAGCCGCCCGACGATGGCAAGCGCCTGCCGCGGAGCACGGCGCACGCCAACTTTAATTAAATGGGGGATGGATGACAGGAAATCAAGTGCTCGCGAGGTGTCGACGCACCGAGATCGCGGCGCCCAGCCAGCCGAGGAAGGTGGCGAACAGCACGATGGCAAGCGCTGCGCGCCAGTCCGGCCCATTGAGCGTGAACACGGCGCCATAGGTTTCGGCCAGGCGCGCAACCGGCTGCGCCAGCACACGAACGCCCAGCCACACCGTACCGAGCGCAACCAGACCGCCCAGCGCGCCCTGCAGCCCGCCGAACCAGTAGAAGGGGCGGCGGATGAAGGGATCGGTGGCGCCGAGCAGGCGGCTCACCTCGATCTCCTGGCGCTGAGTCAGGATCTGCAGGCGGATGGTGTTGAAGGTGACAATGACGAGCGCGAAGCCGAGCAGCCCCGCCAGCATCAGCACGGCCGAACGACCGAGCGCCAGCAACGCATGCAGACGCTTCACCCAGGCCGAGTCGAGTTGCACGTGCGCGACCTTCGGCCAGGCGCGGATCTCGGTCGCCAGCTGCTCGAACACCTCGGGGTCTTCGCCACGCGGCGTCAGCACGAAGGCGTCCGGCAGCGGATTGTGTCCCAGGCCACCCAGCACGTCGCCCAGCCCACCCGCAGCGAGCTGCTTCAGCGCCTCGTCGCGCGGCACGTAGCGGTAGCTGGCCAGGGCCGGCAGTGCCTTCAGCCTTTGCTCGAGCGCCTCGGCATCGGCCTTCTGTGCCCCGGCGTCGAGAAAGACGCTGATCTCGGGCGTGCCCGACACGCCGCGCGCGAGCGAGGCGACGTTGTCCAGCACCAGGTAGCCGCCCCCGGGCAGGGACAGCGCGATGCCGACCACCAGCGCCGACAGCACGGTCCCCACCGGCTGTCCGGCCAGGCGACGCAGCGCATGCGCAATGGCGCGGAAATGGAGGTAGAACCAGTTGCTCATGCCGCCTCCTCGTGCGCCAGGCGGCCGGTCGGGCGCGTGTCCTCGGTCAGCAGACCCTTCGCCAGCACCAGGCGGCGCGGGCGACTGGCGGCGAACAGCGAGGCGTCGTGGGTCGTGACCAGCACCGTCACGCCAGCCTCGTTGAACGAGCGGAACAGGCTGGCGATATCGGCCGCGTAGGCCGGGTCGAGGTGGGCGGTGGGCTCGTCGGCGATCAGGATCGAGGGCCGGTTGACGATCGCGCGAGCGATCGCCACGCGCTGCTGCTCGCCGCCCGACAGGCCGGCGGGCATTTCCTTGCCGCGTCCTTCGAGCCCCACGCGCTCGAGCGCAGCCGCCACGCGGCGGGCGGCATCACGCGGCGGATGGCCAGTGATCACCAGCGGCAACATCACGTTGTCGAACACGCTGCGGTCGAACAGCAGGCGGCTCTCCTGCAGCACCAGGCCGAGGTTGCGCCGCAGGTAGGGGATCGCCGCCCTGGGCAGGTGCGAGACGTCCTGGCCATTGATCAGCACGCGCCCGGACGTCGGACGCTCGATGACCGGAATCAGCTTCAGCAGCGTGCTCTTGCCCGCACCTGAATGACCGGACAGCACCACCAGTTCGCCGTGGCGGATCTCCAGGCTGACGCCGGCCAGCGCCGTGTAGCCGCCCGCATAGCGTTTGGCCACCTCGTCGAAGACGATCATGCGCGTTCGCCTGCTCCGTTCTTCACCGCTGCCGCACCGGGCTCGAACAGCGCATCGACGAACTCGCGCGCCTTGAAGGGCTGCAGGTCGTCGATGCCCTCGCCCACGCCGATGAAGCGCAGCGGCTTGGGACACTGGCGCGCGATCGCCGCCAGCACGCCACCCTTGGCGGTGCCGTCAAGCTTGGTCACCACCAGGCCGGTCACCCCGATCGCCTTGTCGAAAGCCTTCACCTGCGCCAGTGCGTTCTGCCCGATGTTGGCGTCGAGCACCAGCAGCACCTCGTGCGGGCCGGAGGGGTCGGCCTTCGCGATCACACGCCGCACCTTGGCGATTTCTTCCATGAGGTGCAGCTGGGTCGGCAGGCGGCCGGCGGTGTCGGCCAGCACGATGTCGATGTTGCGCGCGCGCGCGGCGCTGATGGCGTCGAAGATCACCGCAGCGGCATCGCCGCCGTCCTGCGCGACCACGGTGACGTTGTTGCGCTCGCCCCAGGTCATCAGCTGCTCGCGCGCCGCCGCGCGGAAGGTATCACCCGCCGCCAGCAGCACGCTCTTGCCCTGGGCCTGGAAATACTTGGCGAGCTTGCCGATCGAGGTCGTCTTGCCCGAGCCGTTGACGCCCGCGATCATGATGATGAACGGCTGGTGGCTCGAAATGTCCAGCGGCTGCTCCAGCGGCGCGATGATGCCGTTCAGTCCGTCGGCGAGCGCCTGCTGCAGCTGGTCGGCCGTCTCGAGGCGGTCGCGCTTCCAGCGCAGGCGCAGGTCGTCGATCAGGTGCTGGGTGGCCTCGACGCCGCAGTCGGCCATCAGCAGCGTCGACTCCAGCTCCTCGAGCAGGTCCTCGTCGATCTTGCGCAAGCCGAACAGGCTGGCGAGGCCGCCACCGAGTTGCTGGCGGGTTCGCGCCAGGCCCGCCTTCAGGCGATCGGTCCAGGAGCGCTTCGCCGGCGCCTCGGCCGTGGCGGGCGGGTTCGCGACGACGGGGGCCGCAGCCGGTACGGGCTCGCTCGGAGCGAGCGCCGGCAGAAGCTCTTCGACAGGGACGTCCACCGGCCGCGCCGGTACGGCATCCGCCACGGTCTCGACTGCAGGCTGCTCGACCGCCACCGCGGTCTCGGTGACCACGGTCGCGTCGACAGCCGGCGTGACGGCTTCGGTCGCCTGCGGCTCGACGATTTCTTCAGCCGATGGCTGGCCCGATTCGGCCTGCTCGTTCTTGCCGAACTTCTTCTTCAGGAAACCAAACATGAAACGCTCGAGTCAGAGGGGACGTTTCGCGTCGGCAAGGCCCCACGCCAGCCGTGGGCACCCGTCGCCGATCACGTTAAGATGCGGCTCCCCGTCCGACCGGCGCAATCGGCACCGACCCCCGCGGAGCGCCGCGAATTCTAACAGATGCAGGACATGTCCATGTTTCTCCAGACGTTTGCCCGCGCCCTCCTTGTCGGCTGCGCGCTCGCCACCCCGCTGACCGCGCTCGCCAATCCCTACGAAACCACGCTGACCAATGGCATGAAGGTCATCGTCAAGGAAGATCGCCGCGCGCCATCCGTGGTGCATATGGTGTGGTATCGCAGCGGCGCGATGGACGAGCCCGAAGGGGTGTCGGGCGTCGCCCACGTGCTTGAGCACATGATGTTCAAGGGCACGAAGAACGTCGGCCCGGGCGAGTTCAACAAGCGCGTCGCCGCGGTCGGCGGGCGTGACAATGCCTTCACCAGCAAGGATTACACCGCCTACTTCCAGCAGGTGCCGCCCGACCGCCTGACCGAGATGATGGCGCTCGAGGCCGATCGCATGCAGCACCTCGTGCTCGATGACGACGCTTTCCGGCGCGAGATCGAGGTAGTCAAGGAGGAGCGCCGCCTGCGCACCGACGATCAGCCACGCGCCCTGGTGTACGAGCAACTGATGGCCACCGCCTTCAAGGCCCATCCCTACCGCCGCCCCGTCATTGGCTGGATGCCCGACCTCGAGACCATGCAGCCCGAGGACGCCCGCGAGTGGTACCGGCGCTGGTACACCCCGACCAACGCTTATCTGGTCGTCGTCGGCGACGTGGATCATCGCCGCGTGTTCCGCGATGCCGAACGCCATTACGGCCCGATTGCAGCCCGCACGCTGCCGGCGCGACGGATCACCGCCGAACCGCCGCAGCAAGGCCCGCGCCAGACGGTCGTGCGTGCGCCCGCCGAACTGCCCTACCTGACGCTCGCCTGGCACGTCCCGGCCCTGCGCAATCCCGCCACCGATCGTGACGCCTACGCGCTGCAGGTGCTGGCCGCGATCCTCGACGGCTATGACGGCGCGCGCCTGACCCGGCGCCTGGTCCGCGACAGCGGCATCGCCGTGTCGGCCGGCGCCGGCTACGACGGCAGCGGCCGCGGCCCCTCGCTGTTCTACCTCGATGGCGTCCCCGCACCGGGCCACACCACCGACGAACTCGAGGCGGCGCTGCGTGCCGAGCTGCAGCGCGTCCGCGACGAGGGCGTCAGCGAAGCCGAACTCTCCCGCGTCAAGACCCAGGCCGTCGCCAGCCGCGTGTACAAGCGCGACTCGCTCATGGGCCAGGCGATGGAGATCGGCTACCTGGAAGCGGCCGGCCTGTCGTGGCGCGACGAGGAGCGCCTGCTCGAAGGCCTGCGCAGCGTGACGGCTGATGAGGTGCGGTCCGTCGCCCAGCGCTACTTCGGCGACGACAGCCTCAGCGTCGCCCGCCTCGACCCGCTGCCGCTCGAGACCGCCCGCCCGCGCTCGCCCTTTGTCGGCGTGCGCCACTGACCTTTCTGCGAACCGATCCGACCACCCCGCCATGATCCTGACGCCCCGCTTCCTTGCCCCCGCCCTCGCCGGCCTCGCCCTGGTCGCGCAGCTGGCGCTTGCCCCGGCCGCCGTCGCCGGCCCGAAGATCGAGCAATGGACCGCGCCCTCCGGTGCGCGCGTGTCCTTCGTCGAAAGCCGCGCCCTGCCGCTGGTCGACATCCAGATCGACTTCGCTGCCGGCTCGGCCTTCGAGCCTGCGGACAAGGCCGGCCTCGCGGGCCTCACGCGCAGCCTGCTCGACGCCGGCACCAGCGCGCTCGACGAGCAGCAGATCGCCGAACGCATCGCCGACATCGGCGCGCGAATCGGCGGCAGCACCGACAGCGACCGGTCCGGCCTGTCGATCCGCAGCCTGTCCTCCGCCCCCGAGCGCGACGCCGCCGTGGACCTCGCCGCCACCCTGCTTGCGCAGCCCGTATTCCCGCCCGAGATCCTCGAACGCGAACGCCGCCGCGCCATCGCCGGACTGCGCGAGGCGCTGACCAAGCCCGCCACGCTCGCCGCCCGCCGCTTCAACGAAGCGCTCTACAGCGGTCACCCCTACGGCACCAGCACCACCCCGGAATCGCTCGAGGCGATCACCCGCGACGACCTCGTGGACTTCCACCGCCGCCACTTCGGTCCCCAGCGCGCCGCCATCGCCATTGTCGGCGACGTCGACCGCGCCACGGCCGAGCGCATCGCCCAGCGCCTGACCGAAGCCCTGCCGCGGGTCGAGGCGGCCGCGCCATTGCCCGCGCCTGTTGCGCCGCAGGCCGAGACGCTGCGCATCCCGCACCCGTCCGCCCAGGCCCACATCCTCGTCGGCCAGCCGGGCATGGCGCGCGAGGACGCCGATTACTTTCCGCTGCTGGTCGGCAACTACGTGCTGGGCGGCGGTGGCTTCGTGTCGCGCCTGACCCAGGAAGTGCGCGAGAAGCGCGGCTTCGCCTACAGCGTGTATAGCTACTTCGCGCCGCAGCAGGTCGCCGGCCCCTTCCAGATCGGACTGCAGACCCGCGGTAGCCAGGCCGAGGAAGCCCTCGGCGTGGTGCGCGACACCCTGGCCGGCTTCATCGCCAAGGGCCCGAGCGAGACCGAGCTGCAGGCCGCCAAGGACAACCTGATCAACGGCTTTGGCCTGCGCCTCGACTCGAACGCCAAGACGCTGGACTACGTGGCGATGATCGGCTTCTACAGCCTGCCGCTCGACTGGCTCGACACCTACCCGCACAAGGTCGCAGCCGTCACGGTCGATCAGGTGCGCGACGCCTTCGCCCGCCGCATCCGCAGCGAACACCTCGTTACCGTGATCGCGGGCGGTGACGGTGACACGCAGGCCGCCCCCGCTGCCGCCGCGGAAACGCGCGAATGAGCCGGGTACGCATCGTCGGTGGGCAGTGGCGCTCGCGCCTGCTCGATGTTGCCGACGTGCAGGGGCTGCGCCCCACGCCCGATCGCGTGCGCGAGACCCTGTTCAACTGGCTCGGCCAGGATCTCGACGACCAGCACTGTCTGGACCTTTTCGCCGGCAGCGGCATCCTCGGCTTCGAGGCCGCGTCGCGCGGCGCATCCTCGGTCGTGCTCGTCGAGCGCGACCCCCGCGCCCTCGACGCACTGCACAAGGCGGCAAAGACCCTACAGGCATCGCAAGTAGAGATCGTGCGCGGCGATGCGGTAAGATTCGCGCAAACCACGCCTCGGACGTTCGACGGCGTGTTTCTCGACCCGCCCTACAAGCAGGGCTGGATCGAGCGCGTGGAACCCTGGCTGGACAGGCTGGTGAAGGCGGATGGATGGCTCTATGTCGAGTCCGAGACCGCGATCGACAGCCTGGGCAACTGGCTCCCGGCCAAGCAGGGCCGCGCCGGACAGGTCCATTTCCATCTGATGCGCAGGAGCGGGGCATGAAGGAAGCGGTGGCGGTATATCCGGGCACGTTCGACCCGTTCACCCGCGGGCATGAGGATCTCGTGCGCCGGGCGTCGGTGCTGTTCGACCGAGTCGTCGTTGCCGTCGCGCGCAGCAACAGCAAGAACCCGATCTTCTCGCTCGACGAGCGGGTCGAGATCGCGCGCTCGGCGGTGGCTGCCTTTCCGAATGTGGCAGTGGTCGGCTTCGACTGCCTGCTGATGGAGTTCCTGAAGCAACAGAGTGCGCGCGTGATCCTGCGCGGCCTGCGGGCCGTGTCGGATTTCGAGTATGAATTCCAGATGGCGGGAATGAACCGCAAGCTCTACCCGGACGTCGAAACCGTATTTCTGACGCCGGCCGAAGAGTACATGTTCATCTCCGCCACGATGGTGCGGGAAATCGCCCGCCTCGGCGGCGATGTGAGCAAGTTCGTGCAGCCACCCGTGCTGGCACGGCTGCAGGAAAAACTGAACTCAAAGCGATAGCAAGGAAGCGAAGACCATGGCTCTGATGATTACCGACGAGTGCATCAACTGCGACGTCTGCGAACCGGAATGCCCCAACGGCGCCATCTCCCAGGGCGATGAGATCTACGTCATCGACCCGGACAAGTGCACCGAATGTGTCGGCCATTTCGACGAACCGCAGTGCCAGCAGGTCTGCCCGGTCGACTGTATCCCGCTGGATCCGGGTCATCAGGAGACCAAGGACCAGCTGATGGAGAAGTTCCTGAAGCTGACCGGCAAGGCCTGACACCCGCCCGGCACGCCGGGCTGCAACAAGCACAAGGCCTTCCGCGGACATGCGCCGCGGAAGGCCTTGTGTCGTTAACTATTGGTGGCAGGCAGTGGAATCGGCCGCCCCCTTTCAGGCGGCCCGCCGGGTTTCGGTCGCCTCACCATCCTCCACGCCGAGCTTCTGGGCCAGTTCCTGCCGCAAGGCCTCGAGCTCCTCCAGCATGCCCAGCACGCCCGACTCGCTCTGGCGCAGCTCGTCGACACGATCCTCGAGCGTGTCGGTCGCCTGGTGGATGCGCTTGACGCTCTCGAGGCGACGCTTGAGCTGGATCTGGTATTCGCGCACCTGCGTTTCCAGCGGCGACATCACCGCGCGCAGCCACTGCTCGATGTCGCGGTTGGCGAGCTCGAACGTGCGCCGGGCCTGAACCGCGACCGTCTCGAAGAACTTCTGCGTCAGCGTGTGCTTCTCGGTGGTAACCAGCGTCAGCGTGGTATTCAGCTGGCGGTTGAAGGCCGACTCGAGGCGCTCGATCTCCTTCTCGTAACGCAGGGTCGAGAAGGTCTCGGGCGGCGCCAGCTTCAGGCCATGCTCGACGCTGAAACGCTTGTACATCGCGTCAAGCATCTTGGTGATCTCGGCGATCTCGCTGGTCGAGCGCTGCAGGTTGTTGCGCAGGTGCTGGAAGAAGCCCTCCATCGCGTCGCGCAAGCCCTTGGTGAAGGTGGATTCCATCATCGCCTCACGGGTGCGGCGTGTCTCGTCGCGCAGCGCATCCATGCCGATGTTGGACAGCAGGCTGTTGGTGAGACTGGAGAACACCGAGCGCACCGCGTAGTACTTCTGCAGACCCTGCTCGAAATCCTCCTTCTCGGTGCGGATCTTTCGCATCATGTATTCGATGACGCTCTGATTCTTGCCGCGCAGGTCGGTGAGTTCCTGCAACTGCTCGCGCAGGCTCGCCAGGCGAGCCTCGAGCAGTCCGCGCGTCTGCGCAAAGACCTCGCTCGTCTCGGCCTGCGTATCGTCACGCACGATGTCCTGCTTGGCGGGCAGCAGTTCACCGGTCAGCGCCTGCTCCAGCGACGATATGCGACTGCGCTGAAGCAGTTCGGCATCGCCATTGATGCGCGCAACCAGCCCTTTCTGCGCCGAGACCGGAAAGACAGCGGACGTATCGATATCCAGCGTGGAGGCGACCGAGCTGACCTGCTTGTCGATCTCGGCCTCGATCTGCGCCTCTTCGCGCAGCCCGTCCCACAATCCGTCAATCTTGTTCAGCACCACCAGGCGGCCACGCTGACGCGGACCTGCACCCTGCACGTAGTCGCGCCAAACAGCGAGATCGCTTTGCGTGACGCCGGTATCGGCGGCGAGGATGAACAGCACCGCGTGGGCGCTCGGCAGCATCGACAGCGTCAGTTCCGGCTCGGCACCGATCGCATTCAGGCCCGGCGTGTCGAGCACGACCAAGCCCTGTTCGAGCAGCGGATGAGGGAACTGGATGACGGCGTGACGCCACGACGGCACCTCGATCAGCCCGTCGGCGCCGGGTTTCAGCCCTTGCTCGCCCTTGGGGTCGATGATGAAGCCCAGGCGTTCGGCCTCTTCCTGGCGAACGCGGGTGGTCTCGCCGACGCGCGCCAGCGCTTCCTGCAGGCCGGAGGCATCCAGCGCCTGCAGGGGCACGACCTGCCACTCTTCCGGGTAGCGCTTGAGTTCGCTCACAGGCGCCTGGCGCTCGCGCGAGCGGATCGGCAGCAGACGCAGCTCGGGCTTCGCACCCTTGCTCCACTGCAGTTCGGTCGGGCACATCGTGGTACGGCCTGCGCTCGACGGGAGGATTCGGTCGCCGTAGTCGGCGAAGAAGATCGCGTTGATGAGTTCGGACTTTCCGCGCGAGAACTCCGCGACAAATGCCACGGTGAGCTTGTCGTCGCGCAGGCGATCGAGCAGGTATTGCAGCCGCAGATCGGACTGGGCATCACCGACCTCGTTGCGCGACAGCCAGTTGCGCAGGCGCGTCACGGTTTCGGCGGTGGAGGCACGCCAATCGGCGTAGGCGGAAAACTGGTCGATCAGCTGGGTCATCGGCTCACTCGTCGGACTGGAGTCGCGCACCGGGGCGCGGGGGCGATCTTGATAGCGGCAGCATAACGGCGAACACGTTTTGCTTCCATCCCGGCGTTGCGCGGCGGGACCGGCGGCTCCCTCGGGGCGACGAACGTCTCAGGCCCGCCGCCGCTGGCAGCGCGGGCAGAAATAGGTGGCGCGCTGCCCGCTGACGATGCGCTGCACGGGTGTACCGCACTGCCGGCACGGCTCGCCCTCCCGGGCATAGACAAAATACTGCTGCTGGAAGTAACCCGGCCGCCCGTCGCTGCCGACGAAGTCACGCAGGGTACTGCCGCCTGCAGCGATCGCCGCGGAGAGGGTGTCGCGCACCGCAGCCACAAGTCGCGCGCACCGGCGCGGGCCGAGCGCGCCCGCGGGTTCGAGGGGATGGACCCCGGCGCGGAAAAGGCTCTCCGACGCATAGATGTTGCCCACGCCGACCACCCGGTGGCTGTCCATCAGCACATGTTTGATCGGCGCCCGCAAGCCGCGCGTGGCGCGATGCAACCACGCGCCATCGAACGCATCGCTCAGGGGCTCGGGGCCGAGCCGCGCAAGCAGCGGATGCGCATCGGCAGCGCCCGCTTGCCACACGACCATGCCGAACCGGCGCGGATCGCGCAGACGCAGCGCCAGATCCCCGAACACGAGGTCGACATGGTCGTGGGGCGCAGGCGGAAGCTCGGCATCCACCACGCGCAGACTGCCCGACATTCCCAGATGCAGGATCACCGAACCGGCACCGAAGTCAAACAGCAGGTACTTCGCGCGGCGCCACACCCGCCTCAGATTGCACCCGACGAGCAGGTCGGCGAGCTCGTCGGGCACCGGCAGGCGCAGACTGGCGTTACGGACGACCACCGCGGTCAGCGCCCGCCCCTCGACATGGGGGCGCACGCCGCGGCAGGTGATCTCGACTTCGGGCAGTTCGGGCATGGCATCCTGCGTGACGGAACAACACGGGCGGTACGCCGCACCCGTCCGTCTTGCGGGCATGGCGCCGATCTGCATACCATGGCGCGAACCGAATTCTAGAGCAGCGCTCAAACCCGCGTCTGCAACGAAGGATCTGCCATGGCCGCCCCCTCGGGCACGACCGCGCAGCGTCCTTCGACGCCCCGCCGCATCCGCCGGATCAAGTTCATGAAAACCCAGCCTGCCCGCCTCCTCAGAACCCTCTGCCTCGCGCTCGGCGTCGGCGCAGCGACCAGCCTCTCCGCCGCCGCGGACAACGACGGCATCGGCGGCCCGCTTCCGGCGCAGGAACTGACGCCGCGCACGGTATACCAGTTCCTGCTCGCCGAGATCGCAGGCGCACGCGGACAGATCGGCCTGTCAGCGCAGTTGTACCTGGACCTTGCCCGGGCCACGCGCGACCCGCGCATCGCCCGACGCGCCACCGAGATCGCCATGTATTCGCGCAACCCGCAGATGGCCGCCGAGGCGGCGAGCCTGTGGGTCGAAGTCGCGCCCAACTCGGAGGAAGCCCGCCGCATCCTCGCCGGCGTGGGCGGCGCCACCGGCGGCGCTGCGAATCTCGACAACGTCCAGACCCAGCTCGCACGCGCGCTGGCCCAGTCGAACGGGCGGTTGCCGCAGAACCTGCTTGGGCTCAATCGCGCACTCGCCGGCATCCCGGACAAGGACGCCGTGCTGCGCATCGTGCAGCGCCTGACCGAACCCTACCTCGACGCACCCGAAGCCTACGTCGCGCGCGCCCAGGCGGCGATGGTTGCGCAGGACCCGATGCTCGCGCTTGGCGCGGTCGATTCGGCGCTGCAGCTACGTCCGGGCTGGGAGCCGGCCGTGATGCTCAAGGCGCAGATCCTGCAGCATTCCGGCGCCAGCGCCGAGGCGGCGCGCCAGCTCGAGATCGAAGTCGAGCGCAACCCCGACAACAACGCTCTGCGCCTGGCCTATGCCCGCTCGCTGGTCAGCGCCCAGCGCTTCGAGGACGCTCGCAGCGAGTTTCGCCGCCTGCTTGCCGCCAGCCCCAACGACGCCGAGCTCCTGTACGCGGTGGGCCTGCTGTCGATGCAACTCGACGACAAGGCCGAAGCCGAGGCGCACTACCTGCGCGCCCTCGACAACGGTCATCCGCAACCCGACCTGATCCGCCTGCAGCTCGGCCTGCTTGCCGACGGCCGTGGCGACGGCGTGGCGGCACGCAAATGGTTCGGAGAGATCACCGACGAACGTCATGTTCCCGAAGCCATGATCCGTAGCGCTCAGAGCATGGCCCGCGAGGGCCGCATCGACGAGGCACGTGCCTTGCTAAAGGCGCAGGACGGCAATGACGAACTCCAGCGCCGCTACCTGATCGCCGAGGCGCAACTCCTGCGCGAAGCCGATCGCACCGCCGACGCACTCACCGTGCTCGACGATGCACTACGCGACCAGCCGGACGATACCGACCTGCTGTACGAAACCGCCATGCTCGCCGAGCGGCTCGACCGCATCGACCTGATGGAAAGCCGCCTGCGGCGCGTGATCGAACTCAAGCCCGACCATGCCCATGCGCACAACGCGCTCGGTTATTCGCTGGCAGACCGCAACCTGCGACTGGATGAGGCCGAGGCCTTGATCGTGCGCGCCCTCGAGCTGTTGCCGGACGACCCCTTCATCCTCGACAGCATGGGCTGGGTGCGCTTCCGCCGTGGCGACGCGAAGGAAGCCGCAGTTCACCTGGAGCGCGCCTATGCCATCCGCGCCGACGCAGAGATCGCGGCCCACCTCGGCGAAGTGCTGTGGACGCTGCAGCGGCAGACCGACGCCAACCGCATCTTCGACGAAGCACTGAAGGCGCATCCCGACAACAAGCTGCTGGCCGACACCGTGCGTCGCCTGCGCGGCCAGTGACCGTGCAAGCCCGCCTCACCCTCAGCGCCGCCGCGGCGGCGATCGTGGTCGGACTCGCCGCCTGCGCTCCGCTGCCCGTCACCGCGCCACCTACGATCGCTGCACGCAGCGCCACCGAAGCCTTCGAGCTGCAGGGCCGCCTGTCGGCCAGCGACGGCCAGCAGGCCGCAAGTGGCCGCGTCGAATGGCAGCACATCCGCAGCACCCACCATTTCACCCTGCTTTCCCCGCTCGGCCAGGTCGTTGCACAGCTCGATGCCGACGCGCTCGGTGCCCGCCTGCAGACCGCCGACGGACAGGACCTCAGCGCGGACAGCGCCGAAGCCCTGCTCCCCCGGGTGCTGGGCGTCGATGTCCCGGTCAGCCGCCTTGGCCTTTGGGTTCAGGCCGCACCGGGTCCCGATGCCGAGATCCGCAACCGCGACTCGACCGGCCGCCCCGCGCTGGTCATCGACCAGGGCTGGCGGATCGAATACCTCGAATATGCCGGCGAGAGCGGCGACGCTCCGCCTGCCCGCCTGGACATCTCCCGCGGCGACGCCCGCATCCGCCTCGTCATCGATTCATGGACCACCCTGCCCTGAGCGGCCTCGGCACCGCGGACCCGCGCCGCCTGCTCGGCTGTCCCGCTCCCGCCAAGCTCAACCTCTTCCTGCACGTCGTCGGGCGGCGTGCAGACGGCTACCACCTGCTGCAGACCGCCTTCCGCCTGCTCGACTGGGGCGACACGCTCGATTTCACGCTGCGCACGGACGGCGAGATCCGGCGCACCAGCGACGTTGCCGGCGTACCTGCCGAGCACGACCTCGTCGTGAGGGCCGCACGTCTGCTGCAGGCGCACACCGGCTGCAGACTGGGCGCCGACATCGCGCTGCACAAGGTGCTGCCCATGGGCGGCGGCCTCGGGGGCGGCAGCTCGGACGCCGCGACGACCCTGATCGCGCTCAACCGCCTGTGGGACACCGGACTGACCCGGACCGAGCTGCAGACCCTGGGCCTGCAGCTCGGTGCCGACGTACCGGTCTTCATCTTCGGCTGCGATGCCTTTGCCGAAGGCGTGGGCGAGGCCCTTCAGCCACTCGAACTGCCGCCGGCGTGGTACGTGATCCTGTCGCCGGGGGTCTCGGTCCCGACCGCCGAAATTTTTTGCGCAGAGGACTTGACGAGAAATACGCCGCTGATCAAAATGGCGGACTTCGCAGCAAGCACCACGCGTAACGACCTGCAGCCAGTGGCTTGCAATCGGTACCCGGAAGTGAAAAGCGCGATCGACTGGCTGGCACAGTTTGCGCCGGCACGGATGACAGGCTCAGGCGCCTGCGTCTTCGCTGAAGTTGCTTCGGACGATGACGCGGAACGCATCGCAGCCAGCTGCCCGGAGCGATGGGCAGCCTGGAAAGTGCGATCTGCCTCTCGCCATCCGCTGTACGAGTGGCTATAATCGCCGCGCTTCGTCAGTCGATGTGTAACGCTGACGAAACAGGTTTCTTGGGGAGTCGCCAAGTCGGTTAAGGCACCGGATTTTGATTCCGGCATTCGAGGGTTCGAATCCTTCCTCCCCAGCCATATAACGACGGGCAGACCACGGGTCTGCCCGAGTCGTTTTTACGCGCAGAATATTCGCGCGTCGTTTCTTACGGCACTCGGAGTAGCAGAAATGCCCCACGGCAGCCTGATGGTCTTCACCGGCAACGCCAACCCCAAACTTGGCGCCGATGTGACGCGACGTCTGGGTATCTCCCTCGGTTCGGCTACGGTCGGCCGGTTCTCGGACGGCGAGGTCAACGTCGAACTGCTCGAGAATGTGCGCGGCAAGGACGTTTTCGTCCTGCAGCCCACCTGCTCGCCCACCAACGAAAACCTGATGGAACTGCTGGTGCTGGTCGACGCGCTCAAGCGCGCCTCCGCCGGCCGGATCACGGCAGCCATTCCCTACTTCGGCTATGCCCGCCAGGACCGTCGCCCGCGCTCGGCGCGCGTGCCGATCACGGCCAAGGTCGTCGCCAACATGCTGCAGGCCGTGGGCGTCCAGCGCCTGCTGACGATGGACCTGCACGCCGACCAGATCCAGGGCTTCTTCGACATCCCGGTCGACAACGTCTACGCCGCCCCGGTGCTGCTCAACGACCTCGACAAGCAGAAATACGACGACCTGCTGGTCGTGTCGCCCGACGTCGGCGGCGTGGTGCGTGCGCGTGCCTTCGCCAAGCGCATGGAATGCGACCTGGCGATCATCGACAAGCGCCGCCCCAAGGCCAACGTCTCCGAAGTCATGAACATCATCGGTGAGGTCGAAGGCCGCACCTGCGTGATCATGGACGACATCGTCGATACCGCCGGCACGCTGTGCAAGGCCGCCTCCGCACTCAAGCAGCACGGCGCCAAGCGCGTGCTGTCGTACTGTACCCACGCCGTGCTGTCGGGCGCTGCGGTGTCGCGTATCAACGATTCGGAACTCGACGAGCTCGTCGTCACCGACACCATCCCGCTGCGCGAGGACGCCAAGGCCTGCCCGCGCATCCGCCAGGTCTCGGTCGCGTCGCTGCTGGCCGACACGATCCTGCGCATCAGCAACGAGGAATCCGTCTCCTCGCTGTTCATGGAATGAGTTTCTCGCCCGCCCCTTCCGACGAAGGGGCGGGCTTTCAACGTCTTCGCCTGGTCGCGGACGAAGACATCACCACTAGGAGCAACACATGCAGATCCAATTCAAGGCCACCAAGCGTGACGCCCAGGGTACGGGTGCGAGCCGCCGCCTGCGTCGCGCCGGCCAGCTGCCGGGCATCATCTACGGCGGTGTGGGCGAAGCCCTGCCGGTCACGTTCGACCACAACGAGCTGTACCACCTGCTGAAGAAGGAAGTGTTCCACTCTTCCGTCCTGACTATCGACGTCGATGGCAAGAAGGAAACGGTCGTGCTGCGCGACACCCAGTGGCACGCCTTCAAGCCCCAAGTCCTGCACATCGACTTCCAGCGCGTGGCTGCTGACCAGAAGATGCACCTGAAGGTGCCTCTGCACTTCGTCGGCGACGACGTCAGCCCCGCAGTCAAGCTGGGCGGCTGCATGATTTCGCACGTCGTCAACGAAATCGACGTCCAGTGCCTGCCGAAGGATCTGCCCGAGTTCGTCGAAGTCGACCTGTCGGCGCTGGAAGCCGGCCAGTCGGTGCACGTCTCGCAGATCAAGCTGCCGGCCGGCGTCGAGCTGGTCCTGCACGGCGAAGGCGACCCGGTGGTTGCCAGCGCGCTGAAGGTCAAGGGCGCGGCCGAAGCCGAAGGCGAAGGCGAAGCCGCCTAAGCTGCCTTCCGGCCTGCCCCAACGGATGCTGGAGACCGAACAACGATGAGCACAGCGCCTTCGCGCCCCCTGCGCCTCGTCGTCGGTCTCGGCAATCCGGGGGCTGAATACACCGAGACCCGGCACAACGCCGGGTTTTGGTTTTGTGAGCGGCTCGCCGACAAGCTCGGCGTGCGCTTCTCGCACGAGTCGCGTTTTCATGGCCTGGTTGCCAATGCGCGTGAGGCCGGTGTGTGGCTGCTTATGCCGCAGACCTTCATGAACCGCTCCGGCCAGGCCATCGGCGCGCTCGCGCGCTTCTACCGCATCGAACCGTCCGAGATCCTCGTCGTGCACGACGAGCTCGACATCCCGCCCGGCCAGCTACGCTTGAAGTTCGGCGGCGGTCTCGGCGGCCACAACGGGCTGAAGGACACCTCCGCCCATCTCGGCACCCACGATTACTGGCGCCTGCGCATCGGCATCGGCCACCCGGGCGACCGCAACGAAGTGGTCAACTTCGTCCTCAAGCCCGCCCGGCGCGAGGAGCAGCAGCAGATCGACGAAGCGATCGACAAGGCGCTGGCGACCTGGCCGCAGCTCGCGCGTGGCGAACTCAACGCCACGGCCACGAAGCTCAACGCCCGCCCCGCGCCCCCCAAGCCTCCCAAAGCACCCAGGCCCCCGAAAGAGACGAAGCCGGGACCGGCGCCCGAAGACGCCGGCGCCTGAACGCCGCGGTCTTCCGTATCAGCAGCCCACCGCCGCCAGCGCACGCAGCGGGCCGACCCGGCGAATCGCGTCGATCTGCTCCGGCTGGCGCGTGTACAGCGTGCCACCGAAGCACACCGCACTGATCGAGATGCCCTCGAAGCACTCCTGGCTGCGCGGCAGCATCAGCAGCCAGCCCTCGCCCACCAGCAGATTGCACGGCGGCAGCAGGCCGTCCTCGCCCGGCGCCAGACCCAGCTCGTCGCACGCATTGCGGTAGCCCGCCAGCAGGCTGTCAGCTGCCACCTCGACCGGCACGCCCCGGCCGCTGAGCACGCGGACAAACACATGCTTCATCGGTAGCGCCGGGTGTGTTGCGACGCCCTGCTCGGGCAGCCCCAGCGGCAAGCCGCCGGCAAACAGGCGCAGGCTGGCGTTGCCCTCGGCCTCGGGCATCCACTGCAGGTGCTTGTGGCGCTGGCTGGCGCCTGCCGCCGCGCCGCCGTTGTACAGCCCGATGCCGCCCGCTTCGGCCATGATCGTCGCCAGTGCAGCGAAGTCGCTGTGCTCCAGCGGCCGCAACTGCTCCTCGAACGTCCGCCGCGCCAGCACGAGGTGGCGCTCGCACAGCGGAAACTTGTTCAGGATGGCGACATGCCCGTCGCCCACCGGCCCCACCGTCAGTTCCGGGTCCGGATTGAGAAAGGGGTTGAAGTTCGGGTCACGCGGCCCGCCCGGAATCGCCACTTTGGCCGCGTCCTTGACCGCCAGCGACGACACCCAGCGCACGGTGAAGCGCATGCCGTCATCCTCCATCTCGATCTGTTCGGCCTGCACCGGTTGCAGCGCACCTGACGCAAGCGCAGTCGCGCTGCGCTCATCGATTGACTCCAGCCATGCCCTACCCATGTCATCTCCTCCCTTGGTCTACTTTTGGGCCAATGCAAGCCGGGCATTGTAGGCCGGGAGAACGGGGTTTGCGCACGCCACGAGGACGGCGCTTTGAACGCACCCCCGGCGACACGGTACAATTACGAGTTTTCCACACCGGATCAAGGCCGTAGCGCGACTTCCACGCAGCCGCCCCGGAACGACAAGGATTCACATGAGCCTGAAATGCGGAATCGTCGGCCTGCCCAACGTCGGCAAGTCGACCCTGTTCAATGCGCTGACCAAGGCCGGCATCCAGGCCGAGAACTACCCCTTCTGCACCATCGAGCCCAACGTCGGCATCGTCGAGGTGCCGGACCCCCGCCTCGATGCGCTGTCCGAGATCGTCAAGCCGCAGAAGATCCAGCCTGCCATCGTCGAATTCGTCGATATCGCCGGGCTCGTCGCGGGCGCCTCGAAGGGCGAAGGCCTGGGTAACCAGTTCCTCGCCAACATCCGCGAGACCGACGCCATCGTGCACGTCGTGCGCTGCTTCGCCGACGACAACGTGATTCACGTCTCGGGCAGCGTCGACCCGATCCGCGACATCGAGGTCATCGACACCGAACTCGCGCTCGCCGACATGGCCACCGTCGAGAAGGCGCTCAATCGCTACAAGCGCCCTGCCGCCTCCGGCGACAAGGAGGCCAAGATCCTGGTCGCGGTGCTCGAGAAGTGCTTCACCCAGCTCGATCAGGGCAAGGCGGTGCGTGCGCTGGACCTGTCGAAGGAAGAATGGGCTTCGCTCCGCCCCTTCTGCCTGATCACCGCCAAGCCGGTGCTGTACGCTGCCAACGTCGCCGAGAACGGTTTCGACAACAACCCGCACCTGGATGCGGTGCGCGCCCACGCCGCGGCCGAGGGCGCCGAAGTCGTCGCCCTGTGCGCGGCGATCGAAGCCGAGATCGCCGACCTCGACGATGCCGACAAGAAGGATTTTCTCGAGTCCATGGGTCTCGAGGAGCCGGGCCTCGACCGCCTGATCCGCGCCGGCTACAAGCTGCTCGGCCTGCAGACCTATTTCACCGCCGGCGTGAAGGAAGTGCGCGCCTGGACCATCCACGTCGGCGACACGGCCCCGCAGGCAGCCGGCGTGATCCATACCGACTTCGAGCGCGGCTTCATCCGCGCGCAGACCATCGCCTTCGAGGATTTCATCCAGTACAAGGGCGAGACCGGCGCCAAGGAAGCCGGCAAGATGCGCGCCGAGGGCAAGGATTATGTGGTGAAGGATGGTGACGTACTGAACTTCCTGTTCAACGTCTGACCCAAACAAGCCATTTCTCAGGATTTCACAAGATTACTTTGAAGCCCTGAAGCAGCGACAGAACCCCGGAAAATCCGGGGTTCTTCGTTTCCATGGGTTGCATGAGATTGCCCGGCCTTGCCCGCGGAAAGTGACTACGTAGGTGTATACGAAAATTAGACCTAGCAAAATAAGGTGTATATGATCCATCCATCACCCCTTCTTGCCGACCCCGTGACACCATGCTTACAGATGCTCACTGCCGTGCTGCCAAACCGAAGGAGCAGCTCTACCGCCTGAATGACCTTCGCGGCCTTTACCTTGAAGTGAAGCCCAATGGGGTGAAGGCTTGGCGCTACCGCTTCAAGCTGGGCGGCAAGGGGTCGTGGTTCGCGCTGGGCGACTACCCTGCCGTCAGCCTTGCCGAAGCGCGGGACAAGTGCGAGGAAGCGCGGAAGCTGGTCAAGCAGGGCATCAACCCCGTCCAGCACCGGCAGCTTGAGCGCCTCAAGCGCGAAGAGGATTCCGCCAATACCTTCGAGACCGTCGCCAAAGAGTGGCTGGCTCTGCGGGACTGGGAGGACATCACCAAGAAACGCCGCCTGGACATGCTGGGGCGGGTGGTCTTCCCCAGCATCGGCAAGCTTCCGGTGCGCGACATCACCCCTGCGCACGTTCTCGACATCCTTACCAAGACCGTGAAACGCGGTGCGCCGACTGTCGCTGCGGAAGCCAAGCGCACCATGTCCGGTGTCTTCGAGCTGGCAGTTGCCACCTTGCGGGCAGACAACGATCCCGTCTGGCCCGTCCGCAAGGCTTTGCCCGCCAACAAGACGCAACACAAGACGGCACTGACCACCGCGCAGATCGGCAAGCTGCTCAACGACTTCGACAACCACCGTTGCGGCTATCAGGTCAATTTCTGCATCCAGTTGATGTGGTGGACACTGGCGCGTCCCAGCGAAGCGGCAGAAGCGGAATGGGCTGAATTCGATCTCGATGCCGCGCTTTGGACGATCCCAGCCCGGCGCATGAAAGCCCGCCGTGAACATGTAGTGCCGTTGCCAACGCAGGCCGTAGAGATGTTGCGCCGCCTGCACGCCATCAGCGGTGATCGGACGCACCTATTTCCCGGCAGGGATGACCGCAACAGGCCGATGTCGGTGCATTCGATCCGGCAGGCGCTCAAGGTGCTGGGCTGGAGCGGCACCTACAGCCCGCATGGCACCAGAACCACGGGCAGCACCCGGCTGAACGAAATGGGCTATCGCCCGGATGCCATTGAAGCGCAGCTTGCCCACGCGGAACCCAACTCGGTGCGTCGCACCTACAACCATGCCACCTACCTTGAAGAACGGCGGAGCATGATGCAGGCGTGGGCGGACAAGCTCGAAATCTGGAAGCAGGAGAGCACAGGTGAAGTCAGTAGAACACAGTGAGTACCTGCCCGACACGGAGGCAGGACGCTCACTATTCAGGGAGCGCCTGATTGCAAAAATTCAGCAACATCGCGATTTCAAGGCGCTGCCACAAGAAACTCAGTCGAGCTTCTTTGAGGAATTAGCTGAACTCACCCTCTTCGGCACCAACAACTGTTCGGTGGAGACACATAGCCCTAGGATACGCAAGCTCGAAAAACTGGCCGATAGTTATCGCCGGGTTGCCAATAGCATTGCACTGCTTTCGGAAATAGATGAACTGCTGCTCGATGATGCCTTTCAACACAGCATGCCTTTGCAACAGCAAAAGAAACTGATGCGGCAGCTGGCTGCTGATATTAATGGCCTGATAGGCGCTATGCGTCAGACGCCCGCTGGCACATCTGAGCGGTTTTTGCTACGACTGCAGGGCGCGAGCTTTCTGAAGAAATTGGAAAAGCTGGGAGTCGCCTGCAAGATCAACAATGATTTTCAGAAAATCGACCAAGATGATGTGTCGCACCGCGAGGAAAGCGAGGGCGTGCAACACTTTCTGCCGGATCTTTCGCAAAGTATGACTCTTGCCATGCTCTGTACCATGCTGACTATCCTCAACAATGGCCAGATCGTTGAATGGAGCTATTGCCGAAGGCTGCTAAAGGAAGGCAAAAAAGCGCTTGCTTTTGAACGTCGACTCGCTGAATCACTACCAAGATCAGACGAGTTATTAGTGTTAAAAAACCAAATTCTCCAACATGGCCAGTGATGCTAAAAGCTGGAAATTAGTATTGCCGTATTAGTCTCAAAAGACGATGAGAGTTTTCGCTCAGCAAAATTGCTGCTTCCTGGGTGGAAATGCCCCATGCTTGTCCTAGGTGCCTAGCTGTGAGGTCTGCGCTCCAGGGTGGAACTGGCTTGTCATCGACCTGTGCAAACGGGCCGTCACTTTCGGGAACAACAAAGTGCCGCGGTAGCTTCGCCGCCAAAGCCCGGCCACTACTCGATGCAAGTGCCGCCGGCCCGATGCTGAACCAGCAGCCACGCTCTTCCGCAGCTCGCAGCTCCTTCACCGTCCCTGTGAACCAGTGCATTACTGCGGTTCCAAATCTGGCATGTCGATCCAAAACAGCCAGTACGTCATTTACAGCTTGGCGTGAATGAATGCTGAGCACACGACCGCCCAGTGCCGAGCTACGTTCAATGATGGCCTCAAATAGGCCGCGCTGAACATCGTAGCTCTTGCGGTAGCGAGACGAGCCATCAAGGCCCACTTCGCCAACGGCTGTGACATCGCCCATTTGCGTCAACAGAAGGTCGAGCTCGCCGGCACGCTCGTGCGCAATCTCTGGATGAAGTCCTGGGGTGACGAGTACATTCGCTGCGCCGGTAAGCACACGCGCAGTCGCAACAAAGGCCTTTGGGCTGGTAGTCACCAGCCATGTGAATTCATTCTTTTGCGCAGCTTCCTTGAATACCTCGCGAGCGTTCGGATAGAGGTCAAGGTGGCAGTGGAAATCCATCACAGTACGCCATCCCTCTGTAGCAAGGCTTCAAGCTCATTCAGGCCATTAGCAAGTACGTTCCTGTATGCCAATCTGGCAGCGGGCTCGGCAAATGCCAGAGAGGCCCCCAGGAATCGGTCCAAGCCCTTCTGCCGGGCCGTGAGTACGGCAAGGGCTGCAGCCATCGCGTCATCAGGTCCGCTAGTCTTGTTCGCGTCGGCCAACGAGCGGTGTACGTACTCGGTTGTATCGCGGGCAGGGTCCCAGGCGATAAAAGCGGCTTTGCGAATCATGCAAGGAACACACCGGCCGCAGTGCTTTCGGTTGTAGGTGCGAAAACGGCCGCAACTCGTGGAGTCCGCCGCCAACTGCTGAAGCAGAGGCTGGTTGAGACACTCGTTGAGCATCTGGCCTTTGGTTTTGAACTGATAGGGAAGTTCAAGCCGAACAGGCACATCCAATCCGTCCAACACGCTCTGCAACATTGCGATGAACTGCGGGTGCGTGGTCCGGGTGCTCAAACTAGAGACGCGTCCTGGCACCAAAGGCGGATTGATGCAAATGAATCCATTTTCTGGAACAAACACCTGGACAGGATCGGCGGCAACCCGCGAGGCAGCCAGCACCGCGAACGCGTAAAAGGCCAGAGACCGAGCGCGCGTTGAAGTCTCACGTTGGCCGCTAAAGCTGATCCCATGGCTCCATTGCCAGTGAGACCCCACACCGCCAAGCTGCGCTGCGTAATTCCTCTGACGCTGAGAATCCTCATGGGCCAGCTGCGACACAAACATCGGGCGGCGACCTTGTGCAACGAGGTCTATCCCCCCGATGAGGCTATCGAGGCCGCCTGATAGCAGGGACACGCAGTCGTGCGCAGTCGCGACGGGCCTGCCATCCGGTGGCGCTGCTCCGCCAGCTACGAAATGGAGCTTCCAGTAGTCGCCAGTGAGAACCTTGAGAAGTGCTTCAAGTTGTTCTTGGAAAGGCAGCCAGCGCAGTGGCTCATGCAGGCCGACAGTGAGCTCAATCACGCGCGTCCAGCCATCCGCACTCGTGCTTCGAAGACAGGCCAAGTCGGCGGCGCAAACTGCTAGGCAGAACTGAACGAAGTCCCAGACCTGAGCGCTCGGTGCGAACCCGCGCCGCTTCAACGAACCTCGCCATCCTTTCGCGATGGTGCCAACCCCAGGGCGTCGGGCGCTCTTGAAGTAGGTAAATGCGAGTTCTCCAGCATCGAGGTGCGCAGGCAAGAAGTCAGGTGTTGTACATAGAACTTTCATTCGACAAATACCTCAAGGGTTGAGGCCAAGACTTCACTGGCAAGTCGTTGATGGTCAATCCCGCGTGGTCCTTGTCGGTCAAGAACCACCTTGACTTGCGCGTTGACATATTCCTTGATGTCGTTCCGATACAGCTGGATTTGCCGCGCGTCGAACTTAAGCTTCTCGTATGTTTGACCCAGTTGCAGGTCAACGCGATTACATAGGTCGTTGGCGACGATGTAGCCGATGAGGTCGCCGATTTGTGCATCTGTCAGATTGAAGATGTCGACTTCAGGGGCTACCTCATACAGCTGACCAAGCGCTTCTGCCGCAGCGTTCCGAATGGATTCTTCGTCGACACTTCCTGTGTTCGGAAGAACTTCTTTGACCACCTCCAGGACGAGGTCGTTTGCTGAAAGGTTCTGGGCGCGAACCCGATGGACCCAGTCGACAACTCGTGGGTCCGTGGCATCCCGTGCGGACGCAAGAAATTGCCCCAGTTGGCCGGCCCCCTGAGCCGTCGCTCTCATGGTGGCCGCTGCTCGTCGCGGGCCGCCCATTCCCTTGCTGACCATGCTCTTGGTCGCACTGCGCAAAGCTTCGCGCCCCCCGCCACCAAGGAATGCCGACATGCCAGAACGGGCTGGAGCAAAGCGGCGGTCAGGCGCTAGCGCAGGCCCGGTCACATCACCGTCTTCACCGCCAGCCGCGTCGCCCTGCCCGTCAGCGTTGGCGTCGTTGGCATCAGCTGTAGGAGGGCCTTCGCCATCACCAGGCGCAGGACTGTCTCCGCCATTGCCGCCTTCGGGCGGCGACAGCCACTCAGGATCAAATGGGGAGCGGGAGCCACCACCTTTGCTTGATGTTGACGTTCCCATCAGCGCGCTCCTTTCCTGGCTTGTTCAATGGCTTGCTTGACCGGTCTGGAAGCATCACCGGAGGCATGCCACTGATCGAGCACAGGGCGAGCCCACGTCTGCTCATAAAGGAGAGGGACGAGCCCTGGACCGACCTCCTTGATGGGCGCCTGGGCCAGCAACGCGGCGGCCTTTGCACCAAGGTCAGGAAAGATCTTGGAGATTTCCAGCAATGGCACAACATCTTCGGTTTGTCGCCAGTTTCGCTTTGGTGACTTCAGCTGCCACACCTTGGCCATTACCGCGTCAGCCTGACTCATTCCAGCTGCTCGAATTGCCTGTGTCAGCGGCTCATTTGCGCTGGTCGCAACCATCAGCGCATCCCGCAAAGCACGGCCTTCGGTCGTCAAGCTGTCGTCACCGAAGTCCCGCATCGCGGAGTCCCTGCTCAGGTGGAGCAATGGGCGCAGGTCCATTTCGCCGAGCGCAGGCGCAAGCCCAAGCCACTCCCTATGGAAGAACTCATCCTTGAAGGGCTCAGGCAAGGCTCCACCTTCTCGGGTGGCCTGTTCAGCCAGTCGAATGGCATCAACACGTCCTTCCGTCGCGGAAGTGACCCGGCCTGCAAGTGCGTTTGCCAAGGCTTCGTCGCAGCGCTCCAACAGGTGCCATTTGGCCAAAGCCTTGAGGTCCAATTCAATCCCCTGAGGCTTGGCCAAGGCTGACCGGAGAAAGACAGTGTTGAGGAACCGCTTCATCAGGCGCGGATTGGCGTTTACCTTGCTCGAACTCGTGAGCAGCGGTGCCAACCCCTCAGCCAATTCCATCAGCTCGACCAAGTGAGCGTTCTGAGGGTTGATGAGGCCCTTCAAAAATTCCAGCGTCACCGCATCACCGCGCCAACTGGTCTTGAGGCGTTCAGCGACGGCCTGAACCGCGCGAGTGAACTGACCATCGACGAACTGGCCGTCAGCAACGGCCCGCTCCAGCAGCAACAACGCCAGGTAGGCCTTTGCCTCGTTCACCCCTAGCCTTGGCACATGCAGCGGGACCTGGATAAGCTTGTCGAAGTAGTTCGTCGCAACCTCATCGCTGATGCCCGTCCCCGCAAAGTGCACTCGCACAGCACCTCGGATGAACTCGTTGTCGGCAGCGACAACAAACGCACTGCGTTTCAGGAACAGCAGCAGGCGAATGGACTCAAGTGTCGAAATGGCCGTCTGCGGGAGACAACGATCAAGGTCGTCCACGAACACGACAAGGGTAATCTTCAGCTCCTCCAGAAGCTCCTCAAGTGCGTCTCGAAATGCCTGAATTTCGCCTGGTAGAGAGACCGGCTCGGCAGGCTTCAGTACCCCCCAATCCTCATCCTTCTCGGCCCGGTCGTCGCCAGCCTCTCCCTGTTCGTCGCTCAAGCCAAACTTTGCGAGCGCACGTCCAATCAAGCCAATCGGAATGCCTGTGGCGATCGTTGCCGCCGCTTCGCCCCCGAGTTGAACAACTCGCAACAGATTGATGCGCTGAAGAAGCCTTTTGGCTTTCTTCACCAGTCCCTCGTCAGCGGCAGCTCGGCGCAACACTTCATCACCGACCATTTGAAGAAGAGCACTACGTGCGCCCTCAAAGTCCTGATACAGCCAAGGATTGAAGGTGACCACCACGTACGTATTCTTGTCGGGATCTGCGTCGACGTTCAGCCGTGACGCGACCATGCGTACCAATGAGGATTTCCCAACGCCCCAGCCGCCGGATACGCCAATAGAAATGGGCTGGCCGTTGGCCTGCTGCAGAAGCTTTGCGCAGGCATCCGCAACGACGCCGAAGTTCAAGTAGTCCGTGGTTGTTTCGTTGTCATGCCACATGTTCTCCTCCCTGATAATCGAGTGCTTATAGTTGCCCGCCTACACCCTTGAACTTCTCAACAAAGGCAGCGATCTTCTGGAAGACAGTCTGCTTCTTGGTCAGGAATTGCGGGTTCAATGGGCTCATCTTAGGCAGAACCGCATTGAGCTCCGTGCCATTCTCGGTGGCGAACTCGCGCTTCAGTGAGTTGGTGATATAGCGTTTGGCGGCTTCTGCGTTCAGGCCCTCGTCGCTAATCAGCTCTGCAGCCTCTCGCTGCTGTTCCGCTTGAGCGAAAGTGAAGAAGGCCTCAATTACGCTGGCCTTGTCGCCGATCTGGTCCAAATCGGTCTGGTTGATGAAGTCCACCACCAGACTTTCTTTCGCGCGGTTGCCCAGGCTGGCGCGAATCACACGCCGCACTTCATCCACCAGCTCAGACTTGCTTTTGGTCTTCTTGTTGTGCTCGAAAATCAGTTCCAGGATGTAGTCCAGGTTGATTTCCTGAGACTTCAATAGGTCCACCTCAAAGACCACGTCATCCCAGTCGATGGTGGATTTTTCTTTCTCGGCCCCTGCTTTCTGGCGGCGCAGCCAGTCACGTACGTCGTTGTAGGTCGAGCGATAGTCCTGAATCTTCCGCTCGGACGGAAGCGTGATGGCCTGCAGCGCGGTCAGATCTTCATCGCCCAGGTAGTGCTTGGCCTTGAACGCCTCTACTGCGGCAGGGTCCGTCAGATCGACGCCCTGCAACGCCTTCAAACTGGCAAATTCGTCATAGTTCTGCAGCACGTTTTCGACGCGCAAGTACTCGCCGAACAGTTTGACGAAGGCCTTCTTGTCCGCCTCCTTCTCAATGGCGGCAGGGTCGGGGAAGCGTGCTTCCAGTTCCCGCACCACATCCATGAAGCCCCGACGCGCCTCACCGGTGGCCGCATCGGTGAAGCCTTCCATGTACTCCTTGTAGCTTTTCTCCAGCACCACGTTCCTGGTGTTCTTGTCACCAAACAGGGTGATGGCATCGATGGTGGCCTGCTCCAGGTCTCGGAAGGTGACGATGTTGCCGAAGGTCTTGGTGGCGTCATAAATGCGGTTGGTGCGCGAATAGGCCTGCATCAGCCCGTGGTAGCGCAGGTTCTTGTCGACAAAAAGCGTGTTGAGCGTGGGGGCATCAAAACCGGTGAGGAACATGCCGACCACAATCAGCAGATCGACATCCTGTTCTTTGACGCGCTTGGCCAGGTCGCGGTAATAGTTCTGGAAGCCATTGCTGTCCACACTGAAGTTGGTCTTGAACAGCGCGTTGTAGTCGGCGATGGCCGCGCTCAGGAACTCCTTGGCGCTGCTGTTCATGGCCGACACATCAAAGCTCTCGTCCTGGATATCGCCAATCGCATCCTGCTCCTCGTTGGCAGCAAACGAGAAGATGGTGGCCACCTTCAGCGGCTTGTCGCTGCTCTTCTGCAGTTCCCGGAAACACTCGTAATACAGCTTGGCCGCATCCACGCTGCTGACGGCGAACATGGCATTGAAGCCCTTGTTGCCCGGTTGCAGGCGGTGGGTCTTCTGCCGGAAGTTGTTCAGGATGTACCGGGTAATCTCGCGGATGCGATCCGGGTGCAGCAGGGCTTGCCGGTTCTCCGCCGCACTCAGCTTCTTCTCGTCCTGTTCGGTCTCGATGGCCTTGAATTGCGGGCGCACATCGTTGTAGTCCACCTTGAACTTGAGCACCTTCTCGTCGCGGATCGCATCAGTGATCACGTACGCGTGCAGCTCACGGCCAAACACGCTGGCCGTGGTTTCGGCGCCCAGTGCGTTCTGCGGGAAAATGGGCGTGCCGGTGAAACCGAACTGGTAGAACTTCTTGAACTTCTTCTTCAGGTTCTTCTGGGCCTCGCCAAACTGGCTGCGGTGGCACTCATCAAAGATGAACACCACCTGCTTGCCGTAGATGGGCAAGTCCGGCTCGCTCTTCATCAGGTTGTTGAGCTTCTGGATGGTGGTGACGACGATCTTGTTGTCGTCCTTTTCCAGGTTGCGCTTCAGGCCCGCCGTGCTGTCCGAGCCGTTGACGCTGTCCGGCGAGAAGCGCTGGTATTCCTTCATGGTCTGGTAGTCCAGATCCTTGCGGTCCACCACGAAGAACACCTTATCGATGAAGTCCAGCTCCGTGGCCAGGCGCGCTGCCTTGAAGCTGGTCAAGGTCTTGCCGCTGCCGGTGGTGTGCCAGATATAGCCGCCGCTTTCCGTGTTGCTCCAGTTCCTGGCCTGATAGCTGCTCTTGATCTTCCACAGAATGCGTTCCGTGGCGGCGATCTGGTAAGGCCGCATCACCAGCAGCGTATTGCTGACATCGAACACCGAGTAATGCAGCAGCACATTGAGCAAGGTGTGCTTCTGGAAGAAGGTGGCCGTGAAGTCCTTCAGGTCCTTGATCAGCGTGTTGTCCGCCTTCGCCCAGTTCATGGTGAAGTCGAAACTGTTCTTGTTGCGCTGCGTGGTATTGGCAAAGTAACGGGTGTCGGTGCCGTTGGAGATCACGAACAGCTGCAGATACCTGAACAAGGAATGCTCGCTGTTGAAGCTCTCCTTGCTGTAGCGATGCACCTGGTTGAAGGCTTCCCGGATCGCCACGCCGCGCTTCTTCAGCTCCACCTGCACCAGCGGCAGACCATTGACCAGAATCGTCACGTCATAGCGGTTGGCATGACTGCCCGTCTGCTCGAACTGCTTGATCACCTGCACCTTGTTGCGGGCGATGTTCTTCTTGTCCAGCAGGTAGATGTTCTGGATGCGTCCATCGTCAAAGATAAAGTCGTGGATGTAGTCGTCGTGAACCTTGCGGGTCTTTTCAACGATGCCCTCGCTGGGCTTGTCCAGCCAGGTTTCCACGAAGCGCAGCCATTCGCCCTCGGTGAACTGAACGGCGTTGAGCGCCTGCAGTTGCACACGCACGTTGGCCAGCAAGGCTTCGGGCGTCTTGATGGACGAGGCGAACTCGTAGCCCTGATTGACCAGATCCTGGATCAGCTCCCGTTCCAGGTCGCTTTCGCTCTGGTAGTGCTCGGCAACCTTCCACTCCCGGGTGTACTTGTCCAGAACAATGAAATTATTGGATTCGGCGATGGCCTTGTAATCAAGCATTCTTGGCCTCTTGCTCATTGAAGCGGTAGGTTTCGCTCAAAAATGAAACCAGTTCAGCAAGCCTTTCCTTATCAGAGTCTTCGATCTCAGCCACTTCTTCACCTGCGTGCGCAGAATGACTAGAAAAATTCAGGATTCTGCTTACGAATGGATCCGGGACACCATCCGCAGTCTTCTCAAGCAAATCTTCCCATCGTGGATAGCCAAGGAATGTCGCAGTCTTTTCGAGTATATTTCTCAAAAAATTGAAGTGATATTTTTTTATCTGTCCATCTCTAACCGCGCATCGTAGTTCGGCCAGCAGGAACAGGTGGTAAGAAAAGGGGTGGTCATTTGATGAGTGCAGATCAAATCCCCCATCCGCCTTCTTTTTTAGAAGATATTTTTCGGATTGACCACGCTTGTAAACCCATGAGGAATTACCTTCCTGATTTACCCTCTTCAAATCATTGTTGAACTCGTTGTGCAGAACATTGTAGAAGAGAGGACTGTGTGTCGTTACAACAAACTTCAGCCCCTTGCCATCGGTGAAAGAACTGCGCTTTATCAATCCAGCCAAATCGACTGCAAGTGCAATGAGATGACTATCATCCAAGGACGACACCGGGTCATCAATAAAGACATACTCAAGGTTGTTGAATTTGTCAGTGACTCTGTCACCCACGTTGGGTTCATCCAATGTCGATACAACTTGCTGGAGAAGAGTGAAGAAAACGCTCCAGATAAAATTACTCTCTTCGCCCCTGGATATCTTTATAGCCTTGTAGTGCCCTTGGGCTGTATGGTGCTCGTCATTTGCAGAATCAGCGGTAGATTCATCTCTCTCAGGAACACTGGACGCCACCTGAAAAACAATTTCCGTGAAGGCTGGAATGGTAATCTCTACCTCTTTCCCATTAAAGTCCTTGGCTTTCCTCTTGTATTCCTCATTGAAGATGGGATTGGCATTGCTACCCGTATATCGCTGGAAGTTAGAAACAATATTTCCATCTTCACCCAGCTCTTTGAGTAAGGTAATGAGCCAGTCCGTGAAAGTATTCGGTTGAATTTTCAGCTTTGGCTCGGAGTCAGCCTCCAAGTCGTTATCCCAGTAAAACAAGTCTTCGGTAAAGGCGCTATAGTAAAGTATCTTATTGCGCGCGGGGGCTGCTTCATCATCGTTCTGCTGCCCATTATTCTTCGGGGCTACAAGCTCTTTGAACGTACGGGACAGCCGTGTTTTTCCCGATCCATTAAACGCATAGATCAGTTGCACTTTCTTATTGGCGTCGATTAGCTTCTTGGCGATTTCTTTCAGTGTTTTGCTCACTTTATTCCCCCGCAGCCTCTGGTTTCGAGAAGTTCAGAAGCAGATTGCGGTAATGCTCATATTGCTTCTGACGCAACTCAATTTCGCGGGGTAAGCCGTCGCTGATGGAGCCAGTCAAGGCGTCGAATTTATCCAAGATGTCAACGATTCGCTTCTTATCTTCTGGAGGTGGATTCGGGATGCGAATACTTTCAAGACTCTTCTTATTTAGCTTTGGCTGAGCTGCTCCTGAGATATAAGGCGTCAAGTCGATGCTATTCAAATAGTATTCAACGTACTTTCGCTCGACAGATGTTTTGAATTTCAGTACGTGAGCATGATTATTCACCCAGCTCTTTCCGCTAATACTAAATGCGATTGGCGTGTTTCGTGCTAATAGATTCGCTCCATCTTCGGAAACAAGTAGAAGGTCGCAATCAAAGATATAGTCTTTGACATAGTCAACGATTCCCGAGGCTCCGTAATATGGGATATCACCTGGCTCTCTTAGCCCGCTAGTGATTGGCCTTCGCATTGAGTCGAGGTTCTCTGCGAGATCCCCCAGCGCCTTCCACTCCACTTCCCCTTCTTCAAAACTCAACAACTTGTCGCGATAGTAGTTGTATTGTTTCTTGCGGGCGGTCAGCTCGGCGGTCAGCTCGGCGGTCAGCTCGGTGAAGCTGTCCAGTATGCGAACGATTTCGGCCTGGATTTCAAGCGATTTTTTGGGGTTGTCCGGGCAGGGGATGGGAATGGGGATTTCTAAAATCTCACTGGGTCGCAATGCGGGTATGCCCGCACCGTGTTGCTTACCGGCCAGACGCACCTGATTGAGTTTTAAGAGATGGTAAACATATCGGTTCTCAACTGCCTCAGTATTTGGTAGCACTACATAGCAGTGCGCATTGGCATAAAACTTGGATGTGACGAAATTAACAAAACCAGCAGACGCGCCACCCTGACTTATTATGGTTTTGTTTTCTGAGTAATTGAATGTGTCGGTAAACCCGGAATGCGTTACCCCTCCGTTATAGGCCGGGTAAGGTCCGTTTTCACAAAGCAGTTCTTTATTTAGCTGGCGGCCTTTTTCTAATCTGATGACATCCCCCAGCTCTTTCCACTCCACTGCCTCCCCATCCAGCAGCTTTTCCAGAAAACTCACACCGCTCATACCTCCAACTCCCCGCCTTCAATCTCCGCCACAATGGCATCAATGTCCTTGCGCAGTTGGTCGATCCGGGCAACGGTGGTTTTCAGTTCGGCATTGAGCTGGGCGATGTCCACCACCTCGCGGTTGTCTTTGGCTTCCACGTAGCTGCTGACCGACAGGTTGTAGTTGTTGGCAGCCACATCTTCCAACGGCACCGACCTGGCGAAGTGGTCGACGGTTTCCTTGCTGTCGAACACCGCCATGATCTGGTCGATATGCGCATCCAGCAGCAGGTTGTTATTGGTGCCCTTCTTGAACAAGTCGCTGGCGTCGATGAACTGGATGTCGGTATCGGTCTTGTGCTTGGACAGCACCAGGATGTTCACGGCGATGGTGGTGCCGTAGAACAGGTTGGGCGCCAGCGATATCACGGTTTCGACGTAGTTGTTATCCACCAGATACTGGCGGATTTTCTGCTCGGCACCGCCCCGGTAAAAGATGCCGGGGAAGCAGACGATGGCGGCGCGCCCCTTGCTGGAAAGGTAGCTGAGCGCGTGCAGCACAAAGGCAAAGTCGGCCTTGGACTTGGGCGCAAGCACACCGGCCGGGGCGAAGCGTTCGTCGTTGATCAGCGTCGGGTCGTCGCTGCCGATCCATTTCACTGAATACGGCGGGTTGGAGACGATGGCGTCGAAGGGCTTTTCATCGCCAAAGTGCGGCTCTGTCAGCGTGTTGCCGAGCTGGATGTTGAACTTGTCGTAGTTGATGTTGTGCAGGAACATGTTCATCCGCGCCAGGTTGTACGTGGTGTGGTTGATTTCCTGCCCAAAGAAGCCGTCTTCGATGATGTGATCGTCAAACTGCTTCTTGGCTTGCAGCAGCAACGAGCCAGAACCGCAGGCCGGGTCGTAGATCTTGTTGATGCTGGATTGCCCATGCATCGCCAACCGGGCAATCAACTTGGAGACCTGCTGCGGGGTGAAGAACTCGCCGCCTGATTTCCCCGCATTGGCCGCGTAGTTGGAAATCAGGAACTCGTAGGCGTCGCCGAACAGGTCGATGTGGCTGGCGTCGAAGCCGCCGAAATCCAGCTCAGCCACACGTTTGAGCACCTTGGCCAAGCGCTCGTTCTTGTCTTTGACGGTGTTGCCCAGGCGGTTGCTGGTGGTGTCGAAATCCGCAAACAGGCCTTTGATGTCGTGCTCGGAGGGGTAGCCGTTGGCCGACGCTTCGATGGCCTTGAAGATGTTGGCCAGGTCCGTGTTCAGGCTTTCGTTGGTGTTGGCATTGGCGGCCACGTTGGCGAAGAGCTGGCTGGGGTAGATGAAATAGCCCTTGGTCTTGATGGCGTCATCCTTGGCGGCCGCAATGTTAGGGTCATCGTCTGCCATGGCGGCGTAATTGACGGACGGGTCGCCGCCGGTGATGTAGTCGGTGAAGTTTTCGCTGATGAAGCGGTAGAACAGGGTGCCGAGCACGTATTGCTTGAAGTCCCAGCCATCGACGGCACCGCGCACGTCATTGGCGATATCCCAGATCTTGCGCTGTAGCGCGGCGCGTTGTTCGTTGCTTGTCATCTTGAAAATCCAGTTTTGATTCGTTGTGTGCTGCTCAGGCTTGACGCTTGAACTGCAGGAAATGGGAAGTTATGCCAAGAGGGCCGCTGCCTATCTCCCGGTTTTCTTCGTCTTGCGTCGATAGAACCCCTTGATTCCTCGGGCGGTTGCCGGTGTATCGCCCAGTCTCTATCGCCCATCTATCGACAATAGAATGCAGGTTGTCCGATAGGCTGCTCATACCACCGCCCAGTACCGCCGCCAGCGGTTGTTGCCTTCAAAGCGGACTTCCCCGCGCTTGATCAATTCTTCCAGCGCACGCTTGACCTGCTTGGGATGGATTTCGCCGCCAACGCGCTGGTGAATGTCGCTGATGGCCGACCTGGGGTAGCGTTGCAGGTCTTCCAACACCAGTGCGGCCAGGCGATGCGGCTCGATGCGCTTGAGAGTGGTCCCGCCGGTGAACTGGAGACTGCGCAGCAGGCCTGGATCAACAAAGTAACGCGTGGCCTGGGTACGCCCAGCGCTTTGCACCAACTGCCAGTCCAGCAGGCGCTTGAGCCAGGCTTGCAATGCTTCTACCGATGGCAGTTCAAGCAACGTTGCCAGCTCGCGTGCCGTCAGCGCATCGTGCTGCGCCAACAGACCCAATGCGATCCGCTCACGCTGCGTTAGCTGATAGGTCTGGTCCGCTTTCGCAATGAGGTCGATGACCTCGGGCTTGAGGATGCGGCGGCGCACCGTCACCTGCACGCGGTCGTGGGTCTCGATCAATTCGGGAGCCGGGCGACCTTGCGAGAGCAGAACCTCGTAGATCTTGTCGAAGCCGCTGCCTTCCCGCTCCATCAGCTTCAAGTCATGGAACAGCCGTGCCAGGTGTTCATTACGGCGTACCGTGGTGTGGAGGATGTTCCGCGGCGAGACGCCCAGCGGCAAAGGTCCGGGGTTGACCACTTCCAGCCGGTCCGAATGTAGGTTCAGGAAGATGTCGCCGCGCTGGGTGTAGGGGCGGTGTACCAACGCGTTGACCAATAGTTCGCGCACCACGATCTCATCGAAAGCGGGCACATTCTGACGGTACAGGCCATCAGGAAGCTCGTAGCGCTCGCGGAAGTCAGGCACCTCCTGCCAGACCGCTTCGATCAATTCCATCGGGCTTTGCGTGTGGTCGTCCCAGACCAGCTTGTTGACCTTCTGTCCGTGCTCGTCGTACTTGATGAACTGGATGACCGGAGCGGTGGTCAGTTGAGCGCGATGATGCTGACGCCCCAGACAGAGCACGCCCAGGTTGGTGAGGTTCGGTCCTTGTGCGAGCTGATAGTGATCGAGCAGTTCGTCGTCGGACTTCTCCTTCACGGAAGGCTTGACGCGATCCGATGCACGCAAGGCTGCGAGCAGCTTGTGGCGTTTGGCGGCATCACTCTCGGTACGGGGAACATGCAGGGTGGATTGCGTTTCCCACGGCAAGGCGGAACGCTCGTTGGCCAGACGCATCACGTCATCGCCCGTCACCGGCTTGCTTTGATCGGCTACGCGCAGGAAGTAGCGGCCATCCGTGGTGGATGCGACTGCCATGGATCGCGGAATGCGCAACTCGATGTATTGGCCGCCATTAGGGGCGGTGACGATATCCGGCAACACCGTCACGTTGACTGTGCGCTCTGCCAGTTTGCGACGTAGTGTGTCAGGCAGGTCTGGGGGAATGCGCTGATCGGCTGGAGGCTCGCTCTGACCATCCTCGATCCCCAGCAGAAGACGACCACCAGTTGCATTGGCAAAGGCAATGCAATCCTTGGCGATTTCGTTCCAGTCTGCCGTCTTGCCGGTCACGGCCCGCAAGGACTTCTGGTCGAGGAGTTGCCCTTCCAAGCTCACGCGTCACCTTCCCCTGCTGGATTCATTTTTGTTCGCTCCCATCGCCCGATGCTTCATCGGCACCTCCAGCTCGTACCCACTCATCCACTTCCGAGAGCTGGAACTTCCACAGCCGCCCTACGCGGTGCGCGGGCAGACCCTTGCGCTCGCGCCAGCGGTACACGGTGTCCTTGGCCACGCCCAAGTGCTGGGCGACGTGCTCGGCGGTAACCCACGGTTCTGTACTCATGTCGATGGCGCTCGGAGGTTGCGATTGAAAGTCGTCTTAAATCGTCTGAAGTCTACCATTTAGGTGCTGTGGAAGCATCCCGATTGCCTTTGACTGCGTTCGCTGTAAGTTGAATGTGGTAACAAAGGGCGCAGCACCACACTGTCACCACCATGGCTACACACTGTCGCCATAGGGTGACCACATTGTCGCCACCATCCTTGCCACCCATTCAACACATTGTTCGCACAAGGTTGCCACGTTGTTGCCAGCATGCCGCCACACTGTTTACACAGTTAGCCGGCAGCCCGACCTGATCGCACAGATAATTTTTGCTGGTCACAAAGCGCCATGCCACGTTACTCCCTCGCCTGGGCACAAGATAAGCAATAACAGTCAAGGGATTTGGAATGCACGCCCGCCGATGTTGGTATGTACGCAATCGGAAATAGGACTTCTGGTGCCTGACCATGTGCCCGAACAGCAGAGCGTTGGAAAGAACGCAATGCACAATCAGTATGTACGCAAGCCTAAATAGGGAGTAACGGGGCATGTGACCAGCTAAAAGTCATTGCGATCAGCGCCGTAGGATTTGGAAACCCGATGGCTGGAAACAGCGCATTTTTTGTCTACTCAGTTGGCGGCATGTCCGCATTGCCGCCGCTGCGGAAATGGGCGTCAACTACGCGGGCGATGTCAGCAGGTTGTGCTCCTGCGTTGAATGCAAAGCGCAGCGCCTGCTCCAATCGTTGCCAACCTTGCGGGGAAGCAATATTGCTATCAACAGTTTCGCTCAGACGGAACATCAGCCCTTCCAGCAGCTCTTCGTCCCCCACGTCCGCAGCAGCCTGCTCCGCCAGTGCCAAAAGTGCGCTACGTGCTGACTCAAGTGATTCACTTGGCACCCCGGCCAATGCCGTAGGTGTGGTGATGACACGATCCACCCTGACGACTGTCACCAGATCAAGGGCCTGATCGACGCCTGGCTCGATCTCCATGCGGATCAGCACATCGCCAGCCAACAGAAAGCGCGTCTTGATCAGCCCCGGCTGTTCATCCTGAAACAACCACACTGGCTGCGTGTTGGCCAGCAGCGTGCCTAGTACAAGCTTGCTGTCATCCAGCGCCCCGCGATCATGCCAAGGGTGCAACACGTCGGTACGCAGGCGGCCGCCTTCCACACCGAGGTGGTGCAACAGGCCGACCAGTCGTTTGGCGGAGATCACCTGCTCCTTGCCACGCAGCCAGACCGAGAGGTTGGCAGTGCGGATACCGGTGGCCTCGGCGATCCGCCCCAGCGTTTCCCCGCGCAGTCGTATCAAGGCAGCGGCAAGGGCTGGCAATTGTTCGTTGGTAAGGCTTGGCATATCGGGCTCTGCGAATTCACTGTAAATCACTATAAGACTTATTGGCCGACAAGACGAGCGCGCGGAGTTTGGCGATTCGTGTAAATTGGCGTTATAGTAAATTATAGTTAGATGTTTTGAGAGGCCATCATGCGCAAGCCGAAGCAAATCCGTCCGTTGCGCCTGCGGGAATACGAAGCTGCCATTACTGCGCTCAAGGAGCAGCATCCCTGGCTTGCCCGGCAGATCGTCGAACCCGCGCCGGGGCATCTGGCTTTGGTAGCACATCTGTTTGCCCAGGTGGAATGCCTGCTGCCGCCCACAGTGCTCGCACTCAAGGGCTCACTGTCGGTGAGTTGCAACCGGGATCGCCTGGTCATTCATTACCAGCCGCCGCGACGCCACAGCGAACGTGCAGCGGCAGTGTTCGATCTGATTGCCCAGACCAAGCACCTTTCGCTGCAACAATGCCCCGTCTGCGGCGCACAGGTTATCGGGGACGGCATCCGTCCCCAGCGCTGCCCGCAACATGACGGCATCCAAGGGTTGTTTGCCGAAGAAGTGCGCCGCAGCCGCCAGCTCATCGTCGAACAGGGGGTACAGCAGGTGGTGCACGATCTGGGCAAGGTGACGACCGAAGATGTACGTGCCGCCGTGGCGGCTGAAAATGAGCCGGTCTTGAGTGAAGCCGAACCGGAGCAGGTTCAGGAGCAGCCGACAGAAGCCGCTAAATCAGCGCCCTTGCCGAGCATCGTCTTTCTCGATGAAGCCGGGCTGGAGGCGTTCGTGGATCGCCACCGACCAAAAGGCGACGACAAGTTCAAGCGCGCACAGGCGATGGCAGAGCGGATCAAGCGGGCGGGCCATGGCAGCCGCCAACTGGGCCTGCTACCCCCGGACTGGAAAGCCCTGCTGGATGAGTTCGCGCAGGCTTTCCCAAACTTCCATGAACTGGCCGAGCTGCTGCGTGATCACTTCGCCTTGTCCAGTCTGGGCGATGGCCGCGTGTCCTGGCCTGCCGTGTTGCTGGTCGGCCCGGCGGGCATTGGTAAAACCGAGGCGGCACGCTGGCTGGCCGATCAGCTCGTGCTGCCGTTTCGGGTCTTCGATATGGCGAGCACGCAATCGAGTTCGCCGCTCGCAGGTTCCGAATCGTTCTGGAGCAATTCCGAGCCAGGCCAGCTTTTCGAGCTGCTGGCCTACCAGCCGCTGGCCAACCCGGTGGTGGTGCTCGATGAGCTGGATAAGGCCAGCAACGGGCGACCGCAATACGATCCGCTGGCGGCGCTCTATACCTTGCTGGAACCGCGCAGTGCGCGGAATTTCATCGACCTGTCGATCCGTGATTTCTCCATCGACGCCAGTCATGTCAATTGGATGGCGACCGCGAATGAGCTGGAAGCGATTCCAGGGCCGCTGCGCTCACGGCTGACAGTGCTGCACATTCAACCGCCCAAGCCGGAGCAGGTCAGAAGCATTGCGCAGTCGATCTACAACCGGCTCCGCGACGAGTCGAGCTGGGGCACTGCCTTTGCCGAGCGACTGAATGATGATGTCCTGTCCCGTCTGCAAGCCTTGCCGCCGCGCAGTGTGCGTCTGGTTCTGCAGCGGGCCTTGGGCTCGGCAGCTCGTGATGACCGAGGAGTCGTCCAGGTGCAAGACATCAGGCCGCTGGTGGAGATCAGCCGCCGTGGCGTTGGCTTTGTCAGCGAGGGATGGAATTGAGGTTGCTCAGCGTTGTCCGGATAGCCAGGCCGCACCGGCGGCCAGTGCATCGGCCTCGCTGGGGTAAGTGGTCGATGGGCCGCTGATGATGCAGGGCTTGGTTTCGCCGTCGCCTTCCACCGTCCACAGCTCCCAGGTTCCGTCATTTTTCCAGCTAGGGATGGCGGTGTAGGGTTTGTCTTTCAGCGCAGCCAGCGCGGCATCCACTTCGGGACGGATCTGCAACTCACCCGAGTAGATATAGGGTGTCGCGCAGCGGGCATCAGATCGGCTCATGTTCCTTGCTCCAAAAAAGCTCCAGTAGTGCGCTCGCCTGCAGGTAGATACCGGGGTTGCGTGCTTCACTCGGGCCAGCAATGTTGAGAATACCGACGGGATGGCTAAGCAACCAGTCTTGCCATGCCGCCAACAGCTCTTCTGCAGGGTCATGCAAATCGCACAGCAGTAGCGGCTTGCCGTGTCCCGTCGCCAGATCGCGAGTGAGCAGGCTGCCACCTTCGATCCTGTCCCGGTAAATGATCAGTGTGGCATCAGCGTCCAGCACATTGCGTTTGGTGCGCTGGCGATAACCGCTGGATTCGGTCTCCATCAACTGGTAGCGAGCATCCAGTACGCCATCAGCGGCCCGTCGGCCTGCCGGGCACCAGCCGCCGTGCGGAATCTGCCGGGCAATGGCGAAATCCAGCGCCGCCCGGTCTACGCCGGTCTGGCCGCCGGAGAGGATGCGCTGAATGCTCACCCTTGCCCCGTTGCGGCGACCGTGCAAGTCACTTGAACCTCTGCGCTGGGCTGATCTGCCGAGAGCTGGCCGATGCGCCCGCGCTGGCTGGCAAGCTTCAGTTGCTTGCGCACCTGTTCCAGGCTGCGCTTTTCGATCACTGCGGTATAGCTCGCACCCAATTCACCATCCGGGTCGATGAACAGCTCGATACGCGTCACCGGCAACCCGAACACTGTGAAGCTGCGTGCCGGTGTCAGCGACCAACTGCCGGGAGCATTGGGCGCAATGCCGTCCAGTACGTGCAACGGCAAGGCTTGACGGCATTCCACGGCGGCGACGATGGCTGGCTCGATCCGCAACCAGTGGTTGAGGTCTGGGGCAGTGCCATCCATCAGCATCACTGGCATGGCCGCCAGCAGCAACGCTTTCATCCCTTGATGTTCCTGATCCAGAAGCGGCGGTCATCGACCGTGAAGTTGGGGTCATAGCCGACCAGCGTCAACAGTGAACTGACATAGTAAAGGCCGAACTGATTCATCAGCCAGCGTTCCATCGCTGGGTCGCCGGGCAACTTACTGTACGGTGGGATTGGGCCGTCGCTGCGAACCTGACCACTGGTTTTTCCGGAGATGGAAAAGCTCTTCCAGGTCAGCACGAAATTGTTCGACTGTTTCGGCAACTCCGGTGCGCAAAGCGACAGATTGCTGAAGCGCTCGGAGCGCTTGGCGTCGTGCCAGAGCACTGCGTCAAAGTGAATGCAATCGCTGGCTTTGAGCGTGAGGCTGCGGGTCAGCGTCATCTGATCAGCCGGAATTTGCAGATTGCTGATCACCACCTTGGGCCACTCCGGGGCGCGACCGTCGGTAGACAGATTGTGGCGCAAGGCGTTATGCAGTGGAGTGCCCAGCAAGCTGTTGCGACTTGCCGCGCTTGCGGGCGTAGCCGCTTGCGACAGACTGGTTCCAATGGAGTGTCCTAGTCCGTTCAGGGAATCCAACGCCCCCTGCATGTCGGTTGTGGCGCAGCCCGTCAATACAAAAGGCAGAAGCAGCAAGCTCCGGTAGTGTTTCATCGCAGTTCCTCGCGAGGTTATCCGTTGAAGAGGGTATTGAGCCGGGCGCACCAGGTTTCCGCCGCCCGACGGCTCATGGGAAAACTGAGCACTGGTCGTTGCGGATCGGCGGTTTGCAGCTCGATGGCGAAGTTTTTGGCGCGTACCGTGCGCTCGAAGGTCGGCACGCTCATGCCGCTGGCGTTGACCTGACGGCTGCCGCCGTTCATCTCCATGCTCTCGACCTCGCGCCAGGTCATCCGCCAACCAAGCAGCCAGGAGAAGTCGTGGATTCGCCAGGTTTCATCCACGATTGAACAGACAGCCAGTTTGCGATGCTGCCGGTCAAACACCAGAAAGGCCGGCGCGGGGTAGCCCAAGAGTTGTCCAGCATCGAATGACAGGCCCTGCTGGGCGTTGATTTTGGCGACAAGGGCCTGACAGCGAGCCTGCAAACGTGCCAGAAAGCGGAAGGACAGCGTGAAGATCGCCAGCGAAATCAGCAGATAGAGCATCAGCTCACTGGTCAGCAGCCCCCACAGCGACGTCTGTGACAGGCGCGCAGGCCCTATGCCGAACATCGCCAGTACAAGAATCAGCGCAAAACCAGCGGCAGCCAGTCCTGAAAGCCCAGCCACCGGAACAGCAAGCCCCGCAGCCGCCCCCATCCCTGCAGTCTTCCAGACGCTTGCCATACGTCACCGCCTCCCCATTGTTACTCATAGAGGTCATTTTAGTGATTAAGAGCCTAGTTGTCACTTATAGAGCGTGCTCATATAGAGCGTGGCCTTATATGGCGGGCACTCATAGATTCTTTCTTTTTGAAAAGAGAGAGATATGGCCCTTGATCCGCGAGTGCGCTTTGGCCTGAAGCTGATTGAAATACGGAAGACCAAAGGGTGGTCACAAGAGCGCCTGGCGTTGGAGAGCGGCTTGGCCCGTAGCTATTTGGGTGGGGTTGAGCGCGGCCAGCGCAACATCGCGCTGCTCAACATCTTCAAGCTGGCCGAAGCGCTGGAAGTGGAGCCTTCGGTACTGCTGGAGGCGCCTGCAGCTGGACAGGAGGCAGCACCGTAATATCGTAGCGCTACGTTATCGTAACGTTACGATGTCATCTGACAGGGGCGAGTTGCCCCGGCAGGCCTGTCGATAGCATGTTGAGAAAACCGACGCCAAGTAGTCCTGTTTTTTGAGTAACGAGTAGCCGCGCAGCGACCGGAGGGAGCGAAGGATTTTCCACAGCCGCAGGGCGGTAGCTACTAGGTATTTATAAATACTAGGAAAAACCTAAAAGCAGAACTACTAGAGGCGACCTCTCCTCCTGGCTGAATCGCCATCCCAGCGGGGCTTACAGGCGACCTCACACGTTGATCTTGACTAGCGATGTCACGTAAAACGGCTAGTGATGTCACGTACCGATGACTAGCGATGTCACGTGGACAATTTACAGAAGTGGCACCAAAGCCAGCTCTGGCAAGGGTTTCCGTCTTGCTAGTGATGTCACGTGGACAGCCCGAAAAGCCCACAGGCTTATCCCCTCCTCTTGGTCGCTGCGATATGCAGGCGTGCAGGGGTGAGGATCAGGCAATCTTTCGTTTCCTCGATGTGGTTCCGAGCCTCGGGATAGAACAGCAGCGCTTCGTTTAGCCGGAGGCGGAAATTGGTCTTGAAGTTGGCCAGCCCCTTGGGAGTATTCGCATAGCCAGAGCCGAACTGCATCATCAGGCCAGTCCATGGCACGTGAACAAGCCGTTTGCCTCCTTTGCTTGCCCCAACGTTCAAAGTGAACATGCGGTAGACCAGCCATGTGTAGATGTCCATCGCCAGAGGCGACTTTATGAGCGCACGTAGTGCCTCCATCTTGAGTGGCACGGGGGCGCTGATCAGACGTTTAAAAAAGTCTGTGCTCAAGGTGATCGAGCTTTCCCATGCCCCTCGTCGCACCGTATCGCGAGAGCTCCAGAAGACGAACGCCTCCTCCGCGATGAGGATGTTTCTGACGTGCAGCGCATCGCCATCTGCACCACCGACGGTAATCATCGAATGCACCAGCCGCAAGCTCTGGTCACGCACTCGCGCGATGTACCGGCCATCATTGTGCAGATCAAGACTTTGCAAGAATGCCGCCTGGGAACGCCCAAGCGATAGATCGGGACTACCGGTGCGAACGGCTTCAGTACACATCCACGCCAGCAGCAGGCGCGGCAGCCCGCCATACGGTACGCCATAGTCGGGGTTGGCTACGATGGAAAGGCTCAGCTTGCCCGTGCCGCGTTTGAAATGGTTGGTCTTGGGGTCTGTATGAGGAAGTGTGGCCTGCGCCAGAAAGTGTGCGATGTAGCCTGTAGCGCCTGCGTTGCGGGCCTGCTCGATCTCCAGCTCCACAGCTTCGTCGATCAAGTGGCGTACCCGTGGAGTCAATGCATGGGCGGCGTCGTGCTGCTCCGCCTGTTTCGTCACTTCGGCAGCTTTCTGCTTGATCCACGGCAGCGGATCGCGCTTGGGCGTGGCTTCTGCCAAGCCAGTGTCCAGCAAACTGCCCATGCTGCGCATCGTCGAATCCTGACCTTTGACCTGCGAGATCGCGGCGATCAGGGATGGACAGCGTTGTTGCTGGCGGTACGGGCGGCTGCGGCCTTCTGTCCGAGCCAGGTATCAATTTCGTGTTCCAGCCATCCGACAACCCGCTTGTTGATCTGGATGCATACTGGGAATGTCGGATCATCGCGTGTGATCCGCCAGAGCGTTACGTCATTGATGCCGCCAAGCTTTTCGCAGACGGCCTTGCGGCGTAGAATTTTCATCGTCCCCACCTCCTGCACATTGAAAGTCGATGCAGGAAGTTTCAGGCGACGACCCGGCAGCGGTCACGGATTCCCAGAAGGGAATTTTTGCAGCAAAAAATCCGACGGCAGCGATGCGGGACAGGCAAGCGATGCGCGGACCTCGCTCCGGGTAGCAGCGGCTAAAGTGTATATGGAAGTGACTACAAGATGAGTGATAGCAGAGGCAATTCCGCTCCTACACGAGCTTTCCGGCCAGATTTCTGGTTTAACGTCTGAGCGCTGCCTGACCGAGGGCTGCAATGCACGCCCCGCAGATCCGGAAGGACTGCGGGGCGTTCTGTTTTACGGGCACTTCACGAAAAAAGGCCTCCCTCTTGCGAGGAAGGCCCCAAGTACCTCACACCAAATCAGGATGGCGTATCAGCTACGCAGCTTGCGACGCCCCGCGCCCAGGCCCAGCAGACCGATACCGAGCAGGGCAAGCACACCGGGCTCGGGCACCTGCGTGGGCGGGATGTTGATGATGTTGACCAGCGCGAGTTCTTCACCACCCGAATCCAGACCCGTCATGCGCAGCTGGAAGTACAACTCGTAGCCGTTGTCGTAATTGCGCAGATCGAGCTCAGGTGCGTAGGCGAAGAAGTCAGGCTTGCCGCTACCGACGTTGTTGTCGACGTTCATCGTGCACAGACCGCTCAAATCGCAGCTCGGGTTGCCCGGATCAAACCAGTTGACCACGACCGTCGGGTACGCCGTAACGAAAGAGTCCTCGTCGTAGGTTTTCACGTTGAAGACGTTGTCGAAGGCGAAGGTGTCGATAACGGTCTTGCCGATGATCTTGCCGTCTTCGTCACGCACGACATCGGTCACGATCTCGAATACGCCGTTCAGGGACAGCAGGTTCCTGGCCGTGTTGTTGAGGTCGAACGAGAACACCGGCGAGTAGTTGCCTTCGCCCAGGAAGCTCTTCAGATCGCCCACGGTCACGACCGCGTCGAACGGCCACTCGCCCAGGTAGAGCGTGTCGTTCTTCGGCGTCTGGTCGCCGTCCGGCGAGGGGTTCTGGTTGTCGCCCGTACCGCCGGTGGCGGGCGGCAGCGCGCCGTTGTTCGATTCATTGAACGAGAACAGCTTGACGATCTGGCCGGAACCGAAGGACGGCAGGCTGCTCCATTCCGAGAACTCGGAATAGCCGTAGCTCGAGAGCTGGGTCAGGGCGTTCACCGAGTAGGAGATGTAGTCGTCGTGCTGGCTGGCGACGTAAACCTTGGCGCCGGTCGAAGTCGTGACGCACAGCAGGTTGGCAAGATTCGGGTCGGGGAAACCACAGCTCGACACCGGCGGCAGCGACAACGCGTGGGCGGCACCCGCACTCATGAACGTACCCGCAAGCAGGGCTGTCGCACAAAGCGTTTTTGTCATTTTTTTCATTTCAATCCCCTGGGACAGTGAGTAACTCAGCTAATGCAATCCCCGCGCCAGATTTAGCATGAATATTTTTCTCCTTGCTCAACGAGCACTTAGTCTAAAACGCCGCAAATCACCCAAAATGGGCAATCCGGAAGTGTAAAGAAATCCGACACGGCGCAGCGTGAGTGTGAGGGCGGGCCCAGCATTCAACCGGCCGTTCCAGCTCGCGTCGGACGGGCTGTACCTCATGGCAGCCGGCGCGGCGCCTACTTCAGCGCAGTCCGCAGCAGCGCACGAATCCAGGGCCAGCGGCTCAGCACCAGCGCGGCGAAGATGAGGCCACAGCCGACGAACTGAAGGGTGGTCATGCGCTCGCCAAACCACCACGCCGCGACGATGGCGGTCCACATCGGCTCCAGCATCAGGATCACCGCGGCGTGGCTGGGCGTGGTCAGGCTCTGGCCGTAGAGCTGGACGAAGAAGCGCAAGGTCGTCGCGATCAGGGCGCTCGCCAGCAGCCAGCCGAGCACTGGTGTGCTGACGGCGTCGGGCCAGCTCTCGGTGAGGGCGGAGAGCGGCAGCATCAGCCCCCCGACCATCGAGACCTGTATCGCGCTCAGCGCCAGCGGCGACACGTTGCGCACCACACGGCTGTTGAGATTGAGCAGGATCGCAAACACCACGGCCGCGGCGATGAAGAACCACTGCCCCGGCTCGAAGCGGAAGCCATGCTCGAGCGACAGGCAGGCGAAGCCGCCGAGCGCGACCGGCATCGCGACCCAGGTCAGGCGCGGCGGACGGTCGCCGAAGAACAGCCGGCCAATGAGCGGCACCAGCACGATGCCAAGGCTGGAGATGAAGGCACCCTCCCCGAGGTGGCGTGCATGTTCGAGGCCCTTGATCCAGAACGCCATCGCCACCGCGAACAAGGTGCCAACCAGCAGCGAACCACGCAGCCCCGCACGGTCGAGCGCACGCAACTGGTTCCAGCCCAAAGCCGCGAGCACCACGCCGGCCAGCAGGAAGCGCACGCCCACGAACTGCAACGGCGGCATGCCCGCCAGCGCTTCCTTGGAAAAGATCCACCCCGCGGCGGCAACCAGCGTGGCGAGGACGAGCAGCAGGTCCGCCTTCAGCGGATGGTCGCCGGACGACACCCGGCTCAGGCTCCGGACGGCGGACGGGCGAGCTTTCGCTGAAGGGTGCGGCGATGCATCTGCAGCGCGCGCGCAGTGGCGGAAATGTTGCCTTCGTGTTCGGCCAGCACGCGCTGGATGTGCTCCCACTCCAGGCGGTCGACCGATAGCGGCGCATCGGGCGCACGGTCGTCGATGACCACGTCCTCGGCGCGCAGGGCCTTGATGATGGCGTCCACTTCAGCCGGCTTGGCCAGGTACTGGATGGCCCCCAGCTTCACCGCGTCGACCGCGGTGGCGATGCTGGCGTAACCGGTCAGCACCAGGATGCGCGCCCCAGGGCTTGCCTCGAGCAACGGACGGATGAGCTTGAGCCCGGACTCGCCGCCGATGTTCAGGTCGAGCACGATGAACTCGGGCGAATGATCCTGAGCCAGTTCCAGCGCGCCCTCGCTGTCGGTCGCGCCATAGGTGTCGAAGCCGCGCTGCGCCAGCGCCCGGACCAGCACGCGATTGAAAGCGGAGTCGTCATCGACGACAAGCAGGGTCGGAGCGTGTTCAACGGTCATTCGTCACTCATGCGCAGCGGTAGGACAAGGCGTGCAATGGTGCCACCGCCCGGGCGTGAATGGAACGACAGTTGTCCGCCATGATGTTCGACAGCCGCATGCGCCAGCATCAGCCCCACGCCCATGCCCGAGGAATGACTGCCCGATGGCGCGTGCCGGGCAGCCACCACACGCTCGGGCGACAGCCCCGGACCGCGGTCCGCGACCTCGACACGCAGCGCCCCCTCCGCCAGCCGGCCACGCACCTCCACCGCCTCGGTCGCCTGTCCGGCAGCGGCATTGGCGTTGGCAGCGTTGTCGATGAGGTTCTGCAGCGCCTCCCCCAGGCTGGCATCGGCGACGACGCCCTGCAGGGCGAGTTCCGGCGCGAGATCCAGGCGCAGCACGGCGGCAGGTCGCAAGCGCTGCCAGCGCGCCACGCATTCACGGACCCAGGCCGCCGCCGGCGCCTGCCCGCCGCCCTCGGCACGCTGCTGTCCCGTTTCCTGCGTCAGGCTGTTGAGAATGTCGCGGCAGTGATCGACCTGCTCGCGCATCAGTGCCACGTCCTCCTGGACCTCGGCCGGCAGGTCCCGCCGACGCGCCATCTCGTCCGCCAGGATGCGCAGGGTGCCCAGCGGCGTTCCCAATCGATGGGCCGCCCCTGCCGCCAGGTTGCCGAGACCGACCACGTAGGCGTCGCGCGCGCGCGCCGCCTGCGCCTCTGCCAGCGCAGCCTCTCCCCTGGCGATGGCCGCGTTCAGGCGGACGATGAACCACACGACGGTGACGGCAGCCAGCGCAAAGCTCACCCACATGCCGGCCAGGTGCCAGAACATGGCGGACGCAGCGTCAGCCAGATGGACCGGATGGTGGAACTCCCACAGCACGGCATAGACCCCGACAGCCACCACGGCCAGCGCCCAGGCCTGGCGCGATGGCAGGATGGACGCGCCGACGGCGACGACGGGCAACAGCAGCGAAATGGCGGGGTTGGTCACACCTCCGCCGAAATACAGGAAGGCCCCCCAGGCGACGAGGTCAAGCACGAGCTGCACGAAAGCGCCCCCCCGACCATCGAGCCAGCGCGCCAGGCCCGCCTGCAGCGCCAGATTCACCGCGGCCAGCACCAGCGCGACGCCAAGGAGGGGCTGCGCGGGATGCCCCGGTGCCAGCAGCGGAAACGCAATCACCGCCATCGCCACCATGGCGCCAACCGAGAACCAGCGCAGCTGGAGCAGGCGGGAACGATCCAGGCGCACCGCTGCGATCGCCGCAGACGCCGCACGCGGCTCGCCGGCCGCGTCGGCCGACGGGGCGTCCAAGCCAACCGGCTCGGCCGAAGGATGGGTCATGCCGTTGAAATCCTCAGAAGAATTGCCCGGATCACATGCCGGGCAAATGCATGCGTCTTTAACCCAGATCAAGGTTTGCCCACGTGGCCAGACCTAGAGTGCACCTGCGACAAAACGCCACAGGACATTTTGTCACAGGCATCCGCCCACCCTGCGCCATGGCGCACGAACCCCGGATGACTGGACGAACACCGATCACGTCAGTAACGGGAGCGAAAGATCATGAACGAAGACGCCAAGATGAACCAGGTCGACGCGATGCCCGACCCGAGCCGCCGCAAGTTCCTCAATTCCGCCGCGCTTGCCGGCCTCGCCGGCGCCGGCCTGTCGGTCGGCCTGTCGGCCTGCAACAAGGAATCGGCGCCCGCGCCGTCCGCGGCACCTGCAGCCGCGCCCGCTGCCGCGCCGAAGGCTGCAGCCAGCGACCTGCACCTGCACATGAAGCCGGGCGAACTCGACACCTATTATGGCGTCTGGTCCGGCGGCCACTCCGGCGAATGCCGCATCCTCGGCCTGCCCTCGGGCCGCGAGATCAAGCGCATCCCGACCTTCAACGTCGACTGCATGAGTGGCTGGGGCATCACCAACGAGTCGAAGAAGATCATCGGCACCCGTCCGGACGGCCGCCTGAAGTACATGACCGGCGACACGCACCACATCCACGGCTCGTACACCGACGGCACCTTCAACGGCAAGTACTTCTGGGTCAACGACAAGATCCACGGCCGGCTCGGCCGCATCCGCGGCGACATCTTCGAGTGCGACGCCATCACCGAGCTGCCCAACATCCAGGGCTTCCACGGCATCTTCCCGGACAAGCGCGACCCGGTCGACCCGGCGATCAACTACACCACCCGCGTGTTCTGCGGCAACGAGTTCCACATCCCGCAGCCGAACGACGGCCGCGACCTGGACGATCCGACCAAGTATTTCTGCCTCTTCACCTGCGTCGATGCCGAAACCATGGAAGTGCGCTGGCAGGCGAAGATCGACGGCAACATGGACCTCGTCGCCACCTCGTACGACGGCCGCTTCGCCGCATCGAACCAGTACAACACCGAAGGCGGCGCGCGCTACGAAGACATGATGTCGGCCGAGATGGACGCCTGCGTGTTCTTCGACGTCGCCCGTGTCGAGCAGGCGATCAAGGACGGCAAGTTCATGACCATCGGCAGCTCGAAGGTGCCGGTCGTCGATGGCACCAAGGCCGCGAACACCGATCCGAAGACCGCACTGACCGGCTACGTGCCGGTGCCGAAGAACCCGCACGGCGTCAATGCCAGCCCGGACGGCAAGTACTTCATCTGCTCGGGCAAGCTGTCGCCCACCTGCACCGTGATCGAGCTGGCGAAGGTTGCCGACTGGTTCGACGGCAAGCTCGACGACATCCGCAAGGCTGTGGTCGCCGAAGTCGAAGTCGGCCTCGGCCCCCTGCACACCACCTTCGATGGTCGCGGCAACGCCTTCACCACGCTGTTCCTGGACAGCCAGATCGTGAAGTGGAATGTTGACAAGGCGATCCAGTTCTTCGGCGGCGACAAGAACGCGCAGTACGTGGTCGACCGTATCGACGTGCATTACCAGCCGGGCCACATCAACGCCTCGATGGGCGAGACGAAGGAAGCCGACGGCCAGTTCCTCGCGGTAGGCTGCAAGTTCTCCAAGGACCGCTTCCTGCCGGTCGGCCCGATGCACCCGGAGAACGAACAGCTGATCGACATCCGTGGCGAGAAGATGGTTCTGCTGGCGGACCACCCGGTGCATCCGGAACCGCACGACTTCATCATCGTCAAGCGCGACATCATCAAGACCAAGCAGGTCGGCACCCTCGACGACCACCCGCTGGCGGTGAAGGATGCGAAGGACTCGGGCGTGTTCCGCGATGGCAACAAGGTCACGGTCAAGATCGCCTCGCTGGCGCCGGCCTACACCCTGCGCGAGTTCGAGCTGAAGGTGGGCGACGAAGTCACCCTGATCCTGACCAACCTCGACAAGGTGGAAGACCTGTCGCACGGCTTCGCGATTCCGAAGTACGACATCAACTTCGTGGTGAACCCGCAGGAAACCAAGTCCGTCACCTTCAAGGCCGACAAGCCGGGTGTGTTCTGGGCCTACTGCACCCACTTCTGCCACGCGCTGCACCTGGAAATGCGTTCGCGCATGATCGTGCGTCCGTAAGCCTGCAAGGCACCCGTGCCGGGCGAAAGCCCGGCCGGCGGCAGAGTGTGTCGACGAGGGGCTTCGCGCCCCTCGTTCCGTTTCCGGGAGTCGTCCGGCATGCAGGTCTTCCGTGATGCCGCACGACAACGTACTGCGGCAATTTGACGCGGAACAAATACACGCCGCGCTTCGGCGCCTAGACTCCATCGCAATTCTCTAATGGAGCGCATCATGAAGCCCCTGTCCGCCCTGCGGGGCATCGCGATGGCGGCGATCCTCGCCACCGTTTCCCTGTTGTCCCCGCCCGCCGCAGCCCAGACCGCCTACGAGGCCAAGCTGCCGCCCGAGGTCAATACCGCCCCCGCGCTGTGCGATTACGTGCCCTGTACGGATGTACTGCCCGGTGCCACCAGCTTCTCCGAGCGCAAAGGCCAGCCACCCTACGTCGAGGGCTATGCCGAGGAGAACGGCCAACGCAAGCTCATTGGCTACGTCGTGCTGTCCACCGACGTCACCGACACCCCCGCGTACTCCGGCAAGCCGGTCGTTACCCTGATCGGTCTCACGCCGCAGGGCCACTTCGCCGGCATCAAGATCCTCAAGCATTCCGAGCCCATCCTGCTGCTCGGCATCCCCGAGTCCGCGCTGACCAAGTTCAACGATCAGTACCTGGGCCAGTTCGTCGGCGCCAATATCGAGATCGGCCGCTCGCGTCCCGAGGAAGACATGATCGGCCTCGACGCGATCTCGGGCGCCACGGTGACGGTGATCGCGCAGAACCAGGTCATGATGATGTCCGGTGCGGCAGTTGGCCGTCAGGTCGGCATCCTGGAAGCCACCGTGCGCCCCCAGGCGAACTTCGCCGATCGCGGCCGCAAGCTCGACTGGGCGACGCTGGTCAAGGAAGGCGCGGTGCAGCGCTTGACGGTGATGCCCGAGCAGGTCGGCCTGCCGCGGAGCAGTGAACCCTTCATCGACCTGTGGTACGGCTACCTGAACCACCCCGAGGTGGGCCGCGCCATCATGGGCGAGACCGGCTGGCGCGACCTGATGGCACGCATCAAGGAGGGCGAGCACGCCCTGTTCGTGATCCGCACCGGCGGCAACGAGTCGTTCAAGGGCTCGGGTTTCGTGCGCGGCGGCATCTACGATCGCGTGCAGTTGCGCCAGGGCCAGGACGTGTTCACCTTCCGCGATCTCGACTACTACAACCTGTATGGAGTCTCCGCCCCGGGCGCGCCCTCCTTCAACGAGTCCGCGATCTTCATCGTGCGCTCGCCCGCCTTCTCCGGCGCATTCCCATGGAAGTTCATCTTCCTCGGCAACCGGATCGACCGGGAGACCGGCGCGCGTACCTTCGTTAACTTCGACAGGGAGTACTGGCTGCCCAGCGCCTATCTGGAAGGCGGCCGCCCGGTGGTGAAGAAGCCGGACGCGCCCTGGGTGCGCGTGTGGAAGACCCGCGCCGTGGAGATCGGGCTGTTCGCCGCCCTGCTCATCGCCGTGGCCGCAGTCTATGCGAACCGCGACGCACTCACCCGGCGCTCGACGCGCAAGAACAAGTGGCCGGTCAACGCCTTCAAGTACAGCGCATGGATCATCAGCATCGGCTTCGTCGGCTTCGGCCTGCTCGCCCAGCCGTCCATCACGCAGGTGCTGACCTGGTTCCACTCGCTGCTGTTCCAGTGGCAGTGGGAGCTGTTCCTCACCGACCCCTTCATCTTCCTGTTCTGGATCTTCATCATCCTCACGGTGTTCGTGTGGGGCCGCGGTCTGTTCTGCGGCTGGCTGTGCCCCTTCGGCTCGCTGTCGGAGCTGCTGTACAAGGTGGGCCGTGCGATTGGCCTCAAGCGTTTCCAGTTCGCACTGCCGATGAAGTGGCACAACCGTTTGAAGTGGGTGAAGTACGCGGTGTTCTTTGGTCTGCTGGCGGTGTCGATGTTCTCGATGGGCCTGGCCGAGAAGCTGGCCGAAGTCGAGCCCTTCAAGACCACCTTCCTGGTCGGCCTGTTCAACCGCAGTTGGCCCTACACGCTGTTCGCCGCTGGGCTGCTCGGCCTGTCGATCTTCATGGAACGGCCGTTCTGCAAGTATCTGTGCCCGCTGGGGGCCGCGTTGGCCATGCCCTCGACCTTCCGCTGGTTCGGCCTGCGCCGCAAGCAGGAGTGCGACAGCTGCAAGGCCTGCGCAGTCGGCTGCGGCTCGCTGGCGATCGACGAAAAGGGCCGCATCGACCACCGCGAATGCATGCTGTGCCTGGACTGCATGGTGCTCTACACCGACGAGCACGCCTGCCCGCCGCTGGCGCAGGAACGCAAGCGCCGCACCAAGGCCGGCCTGGCGCTGACGCCGATCGGCAAGGACGGCTACTACATCCCGATCAAGCCGGTGGCGCCTGCCGCGCCCCGCGCCTGATCCCGGTTCAACACATTCGAGGAGGATTCGATCATGGTCGATCCGCGCATCCTGACCGAGGCGGTCGAGCCGCCCTACGCCGGCGGCGGCGCTGCAAGCCGCCTGCTGTCCGAGATCTGGGACCACCTGTGGCCGTGGAGCCGCAACGGCTTCCAGCATCAGCGCTTCGTGCAGGCCACCGGCCTGGCGCTGGCGGCTGCCGCCAGCGTGGCGTGGGTACTGGCCGCGATGGGCGACATGACGCCGGGCGCCATCATCGGCTGGTGGTTTGGCTGGAGCGTGTTCGAGGTCGTCGTGCGCCTCGGCTCCAAGCCCTACGTCAAGGACGGCCCGTGGTGGGGTAGCCGCTACCGCCGCGCCAGCGTCATGGACATGATCTGCTACGTCGGCTTCAAGAACTTGCTGATCGGCGCCACGCTGTTCCTCGCACTGAAGAGCCTCGGCCTGGTCCAGATCTGAGAGCCAGTCGGGAAAACCGGCTCATGTGCGCCGCCCTCCGGGGCGGCGCACCGTTTCTGGCTTGCATATCCGGGGCCGCGAGCACTTCACCTAGATCAAGTACCAATGCGACATTGCGTCGCATACTGAGCGCCAATGTCAGCCGCCCGTTGCGCAATGTCCCATTCCCTTCGCCTCCTCCGCACCCTCGCCGCCATATTGCTCGCAGCGACGCTCGCGAGCCCGGCCGCTGCGGCGGTGTGGCGCGTCAAGGCGGGCGAATCCATCCAGGCGGCCATCGATCGTGCCGAACTGGGCGACACCATCGAGATCGAGCGCGCGCGTTACTTCGGTCATCTGCTGGTCGACAAGCCCCTGACCCTGCGCGGTATAGACCGCCCGACGATCGACGGCGAGCTGAAGGAGAACACCATCAGCGTGAAGGCCGAGAACGTCACCATCGACGGCCTGATCGTCGCCAACTCCGGCGGCGACACGCTGTACCAGCACGCCGGCATCTACATCTACCCCGGCTCGCACAAGGCGGTGGTGCGCAACTGCGACTTCTCGTACACCCTGTTCGGGCTGTGGATCGAGAAGGCCGACGACGTGCTGATCGAGAACAACCTCATCACCGGCAAGCGTGACTTCGACTCGCCCAAACGTGGTAACGGCATCCAGCTCTACAACACCCAGCGTGCCCGCATCATCGGCAACAACGTGAGCTTCGTGCGCGACGCGATCTATGTCGACGTGTCGCACGACGCGATCTTCCGCGGCAACAAGCTCCACCACAGCCGCTACGGCACCCACTACATGACCTCCTACCGCAACATCTGGGAGGACAACGAGACCTGGTACAACCGTGGCGGCCTGGCGCTGATGGAGGTGCGCGACCAGATCGTGCGCAACAACCGCGCCTGGGGCAATTCCGACCACGGCATCATGCTGCGCACGATCCAGGACGCAGTCATCGAGAACAACGTCGTCGCCGGCAACCAGCGCGGCTTCTTCATCTACGACGCCGAGTACAACGAGATACGCGGCAACCAGGTCATCGACAACGTGGTCGGCATCCACCTGTGGGCCGGCTCGAAGAACAACAAGGTGGAAGGCAACGACTTCATCGCCAACCGCGAGCAGATCCGCTACGTCGCCGCCCGCGACATGATCTGGGGCGCGGAAGAGGGCAACTACTGGAGCAACTACCTCGGCTGGGACCGCAACGGCGACGGCGCCGGCGACGTGCAGTACGAGGCCAACGACATGGTGGACCGTCTGTCCTGGCGCCACCCGATGATGAAGCTGCTTCTCGCGAGCCCGGCGGTGCAGACGCTGCGACTGGTGGGCCAGCAGTTCCCGCTGCTGCGCGCGCCCAGCATCGTCGACCCCAGGCCGCGCATGCAGCCGCACAACCCCGACTGGAGCCAATGGCGTGGCCGATATTTCCCCCGCTCCGAGTAATCCCCCGCAGACCGGCACGAAGCCGGTGATCGTCGCGCGCGGCGTGCGCAAGCACTACGGCAGCATCCATGCGGTCGACGGCGTCGACCTCGAGGTGCAGGAAGGCGAACTGTTCGGCCTCATCGGCCACAACGGCGCCGGCAAGAGCACGATGTTCAAGATGATGCTCGGCCTCATCCCGGTCACCGGTGGCGAGATCCGCATCGATGGCGCGCCGGTGGGCGGCGCCGGCGGCGACTTCCGCACAGTGCGGCGCAAGATCGGCTACCTGCCCGAGAACGTCGTGCTCTACGACAACCTCACCGGGCTCGAGACCCTGCAGTTCTTCGCCAAGCTGAAGGGCGTACCGGCCAGGGACAACGTGACGCTGCTCGAGCGCGTGGGCCTGATCCATGCCGCCAAGCGGCGCGTGCGCGAGTACTCCAAGGGCATGCGTCAGCGCCTGGGATTTGCCCAGGCTCTGCTCGGCAAGCCGCGCATCCTGTTCCTCGACGAACCAACCACCGGCCTCGACCCCGAAGCGATCCGCGGTTTCTACGCCATCCTGCGGCAGCTGAAGAGCGAAGGCGTGACCATGGTCATCACCTCGCACATCCTGGCCGAGATCCAGGAGCGGGTGGACCGCCTGGCGATCATGGCCGCCGGCAAGGTGCAGGCGACCGGCACGGTGCAGGCCCTGCGCGAACAGATGGACCTGCCCCTGTGGTTCAGCGTACGTGTCGATCCGGCTGATTTCGAAGCAGTTCGCGCGGCGCTGGGCCACCTGCCGGTGGGCGCGATCGAGGCTCGCGACGATCATGTCGCAGTGCAGTGCCAGCGCGACACCAAGATGGCGGTGATCACCGCACTCGCCACGCTGGATGGCAAGGTGCGCGACCTCACCGTGCGCGAACCCTCGCTCGAAGACGTGTTCTTCGGCTTCTCGGACTAAGGGGCGGACCATGGAGTTTTCGCAGATCGCCGCCATCGCCGGCAAGGAGTTCTGGGACCGCATCCGCAACCGCTGGGTGCTGGCCGTGGCGCTGGTGTTCACCGCCTTCGCGCTGTCGATCGCCTATTTCGGCGCGGCGCAGCAGGGTTCCGTGGGCTTTCGCTCGATCGAGGTCACCATCGCCAGCCTCGTCAGCCTGGTCATCTACCTGATCCCGCTGATCGCGCTGGTGCTGGGTTTCGACGCCATCGTCGGCGAACGCGAGCGCGGCTCGCTCGACCTGCTGCTGTCGATGCCGATCACCCGCGTGGAGCTGCTGCTTGGCAAGTACCTCGGCCTGGCCGGGGCCTTGGCCTTCTCCACCGTGGCCGGTTTCGGCCTGGTCGGCGTCGTGCTGTCGGCCCAGCTCGATCTCAACGCGCTGTTCCACTACTTCGGCTTCATGCTCAGCTCGGTGCTGCTGGGCTGCGCCTTCCTGAGCCTGGCGGTGATGCTTTCGGTGTTCGCCGCCGACCGCACCCGCGCCTCGGGCCTGGCGATCGCGATGTGGTTCTTCTTCGTGCTGATCTTCGACCTGCTGCTGCTCGGCGTGCTGGTCGTCACCGCCGGCCAGTGGGGGGGCGAGGCCCTGCCCTACATGCTGCTGTTGAACCCGGCGGACGTGTTCCGCATCCTCAACATCTTTTCGCTGGAAGACGTGCGCACGCTGTATGGCCTGGCCACCGTTTTCCCGCCCGCACTGGCCCAGCCCTGGCTGCTCGGGCTGGTGATGGCTGGCTGGATCGTCGTCCCGCTGGCGATCGCCGCCTGGCGCTTCCGCCTCGGCGCGGGCCGTGCGTAACCGAAACGACTGGAGATCCTCCCGATGTGCACACACCATGGCTGCAAGCATTCTCCCTTCGACCGTCGGCGCTTCCTGATCGCGGGCGCCGCGACCAGCCTGCTCGCCGCCTGCGGCGCGCCGAGCAGCGGCGGCAGCGGCTCGGTTGCCGCACTCGAGATCGACCGCAGCACCAGCTGCGCGCTCGACGGCATGCTGCTGGCCGACTACCCCGGCCCCAAGGCCCAGATCCACTATAGCGGGCTGTCGCAGCCGGACTGGTTCTGCGACACGCTGGAGATGTTCAACGTCTACCTGAACCCGGAGCAGGCGCGGCTGGTGACGGGCATGTTCGTGCAGGACATGGGCAAGACCGACTGGGACAAACCGGTCGGCAACTGGATCGACGCCAAGAAGGCGGTCTACGTGTTCGGCTCCAAGCGCCTTGGCTCGATGGGGCCTACCGCCGCTTCCTTTTCATCCGAGGCCGACGCCCAGGCCTTCGCCGCACAACATGGCGGCAAGGTGCTGAAGTTCGACGAGGTGAAACCGGACATGGTCATCCTCGACGGCGGTGCGCTGCACGACCAGTCGATGTAAGGGATACCCGCGATGAGCAACCCGATCTACGAAGCCCTGCCGCCCGAGGCAGCACTGGAACTGGAACAGATCGCACGCCTGATCTACGAGTCGCGCGAGCACCGGCGCAAGGTGCTGGATGCGGTAGGCGCAGAAGACGAGTCGACCTTGTTGGAGCGCATCGTCCGCGGCGACATCGGCGAACATCCCGCGTACGAGCACTACCTCGCGGCACGCATCCTTGGCGACACGCACGAAGCCGCACGCCAGGTCATGGCTGCAACGCTGAAGGAGGTCAATCGCTGATGAACCTGCACCCGACCATCCTCGAACATGTCGAGCGCGAGCATGGCGACGCGCTCGCCGTGCCGCCGCAGCTCAACCAGGACGCACTGACGATCGTGCTGTGCAACGGCGTGATGCTGACGGTGCGCTACGCCGCACCCGACGCCTACTCGCTGCGCTGGCGAACCGGCCTGGGCACCGATGCGGCCGAGCTCGGGATCGACACCGCGCCCACCCATCCGCAACTGGCGACGTCGCCGAACCATCTGCACCGCGCCGACGGCTCGGTGGTCGCCGATCCGCTCACCCGGGTCGACGCCAGCCCGGAAGCCAACGTCTCCGCGCTGGTCGCCGCACTGGCGAGTGACCCGCTGCTCGGAGCACTCGCGTGAGCACTGCCGCCCGCACGCTTCTGCTCGGCTCCGCCGCGGCCTGCGTCGTGGCGGCAGGCACACTTTTCTGGCAATACGCGGCGCGCCCGACGAGCGTCGAGTTCTCGCCGCCGGACGAGGACATCTGCATCGTCCCGCCCGCGCGCGTATCGGCCGCACATCCCTACGACCCCGCCTCGGGACTGGCCGTCTATGACGCCCGCCCGATACCCGCCGACGCGCGCTGTCCGGTGTGCGGCATGTATCCGGCCCGTTTCCCGCGGTGGGCAGCCCAGATCATCTTCAAGGATGGCTCGGCGCATTTCTTCGACTCGCCGGTCGACCTCTTCATGTTCCTGGAAGAGCCCAAGCGCTTCGACGCCACCCACACTGCCGAGGATGCGGCCGCGATGTATGTTGCGGACCACCGCAGCGGCACCTGGCTCGAAGCACGCCAGGCCGCCTTTGTCATCGACTCCAGCGCGCGTGGGCCGATGCGCGGGCCCGACCTGCCGGCCTTTGCAGACCTCGCTGCAGCGCAGGCCTTCGTCGCCGAACGTGGCGGCCGCGCACTCGCCTTCGACGAGGTCGATCGCAGCGTGATGAATGGCCTGCGCAGTTCCACCCACGCCGGCCACACCCACTGACGCTCTTGGGCTCCGCGCTCACGTATGCGGGCATACGCATTTGCAGGTCGCCCAGACTCCCTGCCGCAGCGCGCCGTAAACGAAGAACGGAGGCTTGCGCCTCCGTCCGAATGATTCGCCGCTGACGGCCGGTTGCCGGCTTACTGCGACTTCGCCACCATGAAATCGACCGCAGCCTTCACGTCGTCGTCGCTCAGCGTCGCCGCACCGCCGCGGGCCGGCATCATGCCCTTCTCACCGGTGAAACCTTCGATGGCGTGCTTGTACAGCGTGTCATTGCCTTGCGCGATGCGCGGGCCCCACTCGTCCTTGTTGCCGGGAATCGGCGCACCCGCAACGCCGGAGGAATGACACAGCGCGCAGGTCTTCTTGTAGACACTCTCGCCCGCGGCATTGGCCGGCGCTGCCGCAACCGGCGCGGGCGCTGCAGGAGCCGGAGCAGGTGCCGCCGCGGGCGCGGCCGCGGTGGGTGCCGGCGCGGAGCCCGCCGAGCCGCCCGAATCCTGGCCACCACAGGCGGCAAGCAGGACGGAAAGCACGGAGGCGAGGATCAGCGGGGTCTTTTTCATGGGAATTCTCCAATCGTATGGGGCAAACGATGCAGGACGGACTACGACGCATCGAACTTGACCCGATGCTACCCGCGTAGCTGCGGGTATTGGATTGACAGGAATCAATTCCTCCCCCGTCAGGGATCTCGAAATGCAAGCGTGCCCGCCCGTGCCGCTCGGCGGCAATTGATGCAGAATCGTGCCCATCGGCCGGAACCGACACCGACGCTTACCGCCCCTTCGCATCTCATCCATTCGTTCTCGTGACCGTTTCAGACAACCGGACGCTGCGCCCGCCTGTCGGCCGCTTCGCCCCCTCGCCCAGCGGCCCCCTGCATTTCGGCTCGCTGGTGGCGGCTGCAGGCAGCTACCTGGATGCGCGCAGCCGTGGTGGCCGCTGGCTGCTGCGGATCGAGGATGTCGACACCCCGCGCACCGTGGCGGGCGCTGCCGACGGCATCATCGCCACGCTGGCGCGCTTCGGCTTCGAATGGGACGGCGACATCGTGTGGCAGAGCCGCCGCACCGAAGCCTACGCTGCCGCCCTTGAGCGACTGAAGGCTGCCGGCCACGCCTTTCCGTGCGCGTGCCCCCGGCGCGAGATGGCGGACTCCGCACTCACGCGCGACGGTTCGCGCCGCTACCCCGGAACCTGCCGCAACGGCCTGCCGCCCGGACGCAGCGCGCGGGCCTGGCGCGTGCGCGCCGAAGGCGTCATCGCCTTCGACGACGCCATCCAGGGGCTGCAGCGCGAGGATCTCGCGCTGGACTCGGGCGACTACGTGGTGCTGCGTGCGGACGGCCTGTTCGCCTACCAGCTGGCGGTGGTCGTCGACGATGCCGACGCGGGTGTCACGCACGTGGTACGCGGCGCGGATCTGCTCGACTCCACCGCGCGCCAGATTCACCTGCAGCATCTGCTCGGGTTCCCGCAGCCGGACTACGCACATCTGCCGGTCGCCACCAACGCGGCCGGCGAGAAGCTCTCCAAGCAGACTCTGGCCCGCGCGGTCGACGAACATCCGCCTGCCGCGGCGCTGGTCACCGCCTTGCGCTTCCTCGGCCAGACGCCACCTGCCGGACTCGACCACGCAACGCTCGCCGAAGTCTGGGCCTGGGCGTTGCACCACTGGCGGCTCGCCGCCGTCCCACGCCGCCGTCAGGCGCCTGCCATCGACATCGACTGAGATCGCCATGCACCTCAACGACATCAGCACCGACCGCGCTGCCACCCGCGCCCTGTTGCAGGACACGCGGACCATCGCCATCGTCGGCCTGTCTCCCAACCCACAGCGGCCGAGCAACGAAGTCGCGCGCTACCTGCGCGCCGCCGGCTACACCATCATCCCGGTCAATCCGGCCTGCGACGAGGTGCTTGGGGAAAGGTGCTACGCCAGCCTGCGCGAGATCCCGGGGCCGGTGGATCTGGTCGACGTATTCCGCCGCGCCGAAGACGTGATGCCGATCGTCGAGGACGCGATCGCCATCGGCGCCCGCGCACTGTGGCTGCAGTTGGGCGTGGTCGCGCCCGAGGCCGCGCTGCGCGCCGCCGACGCCGGGCTGAAGGTGGTGATGGACCGCTGCACCAAGATCGAGCACGCAGTCCTGATCGGGCGCTGAGGGCTGCCTATCGGCAGTTCAGTGCTTGCCGCCGTAGCCGGCCAGACCGATCGCCAGACGCACCAGCTGATAGGACGCCCAGTTAAGGGCGCGCTGCAGCAACGACAGCCGCCGCCAGTCGGCCGGACGCAGCTCGGTCGCGCCGCTGCAGATGGCACGCTCGAGGCTGTCCCGCAGTTGCCGGGCGAAGGCGCTGTCCTCGACGACGACATTCGCCTCGCGGGCGAGCAGCAGACTGAAGGCATCGATGTTGCTCGATCCCACCGTCGCCCAGTAGCCGTCCACCACCGCCACCTTGGCGTGCAGGTGGCTGCGGTGGTACTCGAACAGGCGAATGCCCCGCGTCAGGAAGTAAGGGTAAAGCGCACGCGTCGCATAGCGCTGCATCGGATGGTCGGCCACGCCCTGCAGCAGCAGCGTGATGCGCACGCCGCGCTCGGCAGCCTCGACCAGGGCCTGGCGGAAACGCCGACCGGGAAAGAAATAGGCGTTGGCGATCAAGATCTCGTGCCGGGCACGGCCGATCGCAGCCAGGTAGGCATCCTCGATCGCACGGCGAAAACGCAGGTTGTCGCGCACGACGAAGGCCGCTCGGATGTCGCCCGCGACAGCCGTCTGCGCCGGCGCGATCAAGGGCGCATGCTGGCGCCGGCGAAAGCTTGCCCACACCACCAGGCGCCACAGGCGGTGCACTGATGCGACGATGGGTTCGAGCAGCGGCCCGCGTACCTGAACCGCATAGTCGAAACGCGGATGCGGGGCCGACCCTTGCTGGTAGTCGTCTATGAGGTTGATGCCGCCGACGAAGGCTTCGCGACCGTCGATCACGACGACCTTGCGATGCAGCCGGCGAAGGCGGTGGCGACGCAGTGAGAGCGGCTTCAACTCGCGCCGGTAGATCAGGACCTGCACGCCCCGCTCGACCATTCGCGGCATCAGTTGCGCCACGAAGCTGCGCCCCCCGAAGCCGTCGACCATGACGCGCACCTCGACTCCGCGCGCGGCGGCACGTTCGAGCGCAGCGGCAATGCTGCGTCCGGTTTCGTCCGGCTCGAAGATGTAGGTCTGCAGGAAGATCTCGCGCTCGGCCTGGTCGATCGCCGCGCGCAGGGCCGGGAAGTACTGCTCGCCGTTCTCCAGCAGCGTCAGGGCGTTCCCTGGCAGCGGGCTGGGAATCAAGCCAGCGGCTCCAGTTCGGCCGTCAGGGCCGCATGGTCGGAGATCTGCGCCCAGGGCGCACCAAAATGCACCTCGGCACGCTTCACGCGAAAGCCGCGCACGTAGATGCGATCGAGACGGAAGAAGGGCAGCGCGCTCGGATAGCTGCGCGCCGGCCGCCCGCGCCCGCTGCCGAAGGCCTCGGTGAGTCCGAGGCGATGCGCGAGCAGGTTGTCGGCGCGGTTGCGCCAGTCGTTGAAGTCGCCGGCGATGATGAGCGGTGCGCCGTCGGGCGCAAGGCGCTCCATGCGCTCGGCCAGCGCCTCCATCTGGCGCCGGCGACTGCCGCCGATAAGGCCGAGGTGGACGCAGACGCAGTGGACCGGCACGTCGAAGCCGGGCAACTGGATCTCGCAATGCAGCAGACCACGGCGCTCGAAGCGATGGTCGGACACATCCTGGTTGGCCTGGCTGAGGATGGCGTGGCGGCTGAGGATGGCGTTGCCGTGGTGGCCGTGGTCATACACCGCATTGCCGCCATAGGCGGTCTGGTGCCAGGCCTCTTCGGCGAGGAACTCGTGCTGCGGCAGCGCCGGCCAGTTCGGATGGCGCTCGGGGTGCGCGAGGTGCAGGCCCTGCACCTCCTGCAGGAACACGAGGTCGGAGTCGAGCGTGCGCAGGCGGTCTCGCAGTTCATGCACCACCATGCGGCGGTTGAACTGCGAGAAGCCCTTGTGGATGTTGTAGCTGCAGATCCTCAGCGTCATGGCCGCCGGGCTCCGGGATGGGGGATCAGGACACCGCCAGCATGCGATCGAGGGCGATGCGCGCGAGTTCGGCCTCGTGCTGCGGCACCCTGATCTGGTTGACGACCTTGCCCTCGGCGAGGTTCTCCAGCGTCCATGCCAGGTGCTGCGGATCGATGCGCTGCATGGTCGAGCACATGCACACCGTGGGCGCCATGAACTGAACGACCTTGCCCTGCGGCTTCATCTCTTCGGCCAGGCGGCTGACGAGGTTGAGCTCGGTGCCCACGAGCCAGTGCGTATCGGCAGGCGCGGCGGCAATCGTGTTGATGATGTACTCAGTGGAACCGACGTAGTCGGATTTCTGGCACACCTCGAGGCTGCTTTCCGGATGCGAAATCACGAAGCCATGCGGGTTCTTCTCGCGCCAGCGGTCGATATGCACCGGCTGGAACATCTGGTGCACGGAGCAGTGGCCCTTCCACAGCAGGATCTTCGCCTTGCGGATCTGCTCGGGGGTGAGGCCGCCGTACTCGAGGTCCGGGTCCCACACCACCATCTCGTCCAGCGGGATGCCCTTCTTGTAGCCGGTCCAGCGCCCGAGGTGCTGGTCGGGGAAGAACAGCACCTTCTCGCGCTTCGAGAACGCCCAGTCGAGGATGGTCGGCGCGTTGGTCGAGGTGCACACGATGCCGCCGTGCTCGCCACAGAAGGCCTTCAGGTCGGCCGCCGAGTTGATGTAGGTAACCGGCGTGATCAGCTCGTCAGGCTGGTCGAGCACCTCGGCCAGTTCGCGCCAGCAGCGCTCGACCTTGGCCAGGTTGGCCATGTCAGCCATGGAACAACCGGCAGCGAGGTCGGGCAGGATCGCGAGCTGGCTGGGTTTGGACAGAATATCGGCGACCTCGGCCATGAAATGCACGCCGCAGAACACGATGTACTCGGCATCGGTTTGCGAGGCCAGGCGGGCGAGCTTGAGCGAATCGCCGGTGAGGTCGGCATGCTGATAGACGTCGGCACGCTGGTAGTGGTGGCACAGCAGCACCGCCCGTTCGCCGAGGCGGGCACGGGCGGCACGGATGCGCTCCTGCGCCTCGTTGTCGGCGAGCACGTTGAAGCGGTCGAAGCTGATGTTGGCTACTTGCATGATGCGAATCCGGCTCCTGTCGGGAGTTACCTTCGTGTCTCGGACCGGCCGGCGCCCGGTGGGGTTCCGGCGTCGCCACGGCCCACGGTTTCGGGATGCTTCAGCCCTGATGCCAGGGCAAGCCGGCATGACGCCAGCCGCCGATGCGGTTGCGCTGGCCGTTGGCATCCTTGTCGCCCTCGAAGCCCTCGAGGACGTTGTAGCAGTTGCTGTAGCCGGCCTCTACGGCCGCACGCGCCGCCCCATCCGAACGCGCACCGGAGCGGCACAGGAACATGACCAGCGCCTCCGGATCGACCTGATGCCTGAGCTGGCTGACGAAATTGGTGTTCCGCTGCATGCCGGGCCACGACGCCCACTCGATCTCCACCGCTGCGGGCACACGCCCGACCCAGTCGAGTTCGGCGCGCGAGCGCACGTCGACAAGCTTGGCGCCCGGCGCCAGTTGCAGCACCTGCCACGCCTCTCCCGGCGTCAGCGCGCCCTGATAGGGCAGACCGAGATTCAGCGCACGTTGCTGCGCGAGCGCAAGCAGATCGGACAGGGTTCCCATGCGAACATCCGTCTAGAATTTGGTATTGATCGAAGTATAACGCGTCCGTCCGGCCACCCCTGCATGAACGACCCCGCCCAGCCCCTCTCCGTCTTGCGCCCCGCCTGCACCCGTGATTCGGACGAAGCCGTCCGCGGCCGTGGCATCCAGCGCGCGACCCTCGTGGCCATCATCACCAATGCCACGCTATCGATCGCCCAGGTGGCGATCGGCTTGTTCGCCAACGCTTTCAGCCTCGTCGCCGACGCCGCACACACCCTGTCCGACCTGGTGACCGACCTGCTCGTGCTGCTCGCAGGCCGGCGCGGCGCGGACCCAGCCGACACCAATCACCCCTATGGCCACGGCCGCATCGAAACGGCCACCACGATGCTGCTCGGCGGTGTGCTTGCCGCGGTGGGCATCGGCTTCCTGTGGAGCTCGGGCCTGCGCCTGCAGAACATGGAGGCCCTGCCCGAACTGCACCCGGCCGCCCTGGTGATGGCCCTGCTGACGCTGGCAGCCAAGGAAGAGCTGTTCCGCTACACGCTGGCGGCCGCACGCCGACTCAACGCGCCCATGCTCGAAGCCAACGCATGGCACGCCCGCTCCGACGCGGCCTCATCGCTCGTCGTCGCTGCCGGCATCGGCGGCAGCCTGGCCGGCTACCCCTTCCTGGAGCCGCTCGCGGCCGCAGTCGTCGGGTTCCTGATCCTGCACATGGGCCTGCGCCTGGCCTGGAAGGCCGTGGGCGAGCTGATCGATACCGGCCTCTCGGAAGAGGAGCTCGCGCGCATCCGCCAGACCATCGAGCAGACGCCGGGTGTGATCGGCCTGCACGACATGCGAACCCGGCGCATGGCGGACCGCGTGCTGTGCGACGCCCACGTCCAGGTCGCACCCCGCCTCACCGTGTCGGAAGGACACCGCGTATCCGACGCGGTCTATCTGCGCGTGCGCTCGGCGCATCCGGAAGTGCAGGATGTGCTGGTCCATATCGACCCGGAGGACGACGGTGACCTGCAGACGGTGCCCCCGGGGCCACTGCCCGAACGCAACGACGTCATCGCAATGGTCCATACCCTGCTCGGCACCAGCGCCATCGAGCCGAAGCGCATCCAGATCCATTACCTGGGCAACCGGGTCGATGTGGAGGTACTGCTGCCCGCCGCGCTACCGCCCGACGGCGAAGCGGCACTCCAGCAACGTCGGCGGGCCTGGCTCGCAGAGCACGCCCACTACCGCTCGATCAGCTTCTACGCACAAACCGCACCATAATGGTGCATTTTACGCACAGCGCGCACCATTGTGGTGCTCGCATTCAATGCCGGGGGCACCGCTTTCGCACATCCCCCTTGTGGCACAATGATCTGCACACGGGAAATGGGCTGGCACGCTTAGTGCTTTACCTGAACCACGAATTTCACGCACTGGTGAACACCGGTGCAAAACCGCTCGTCACAAACACCGCCTCATCTCACCAGGAGTGAAAATGAACGCTCAAGACGTCATGAAGATGATCCAGGAAAACGAAGTCCGCTTCGTGGACCTGCGCTTCACCGATACCCGCGGCAAGGAACACCACGTCGGCCTGCCTGTTTCGGCCTTCGAGGAAGAGCACTTCGAGCACGGCCACCCGTTCGACGGTTCGTCGCTCGCCGGCTGGAAGGGCATCCAGGCTTCCGACATGATCCTGATGCCGGAACCCTCGTCCGCCTACATCGACCCCTTCTTCGACGAGACCACGCTGGTCATCACCTGCGACGTCATCGAACCGTCCGATGGCAAGGGCTATGACCGCGACCCGCGCTCGATCGCCAAGCGTGCCGAGGCCTACCTGAAGAGCACCGGCATCGGTGACACCGCCTACTTCGGCCCCGAACCCGAGTTCTTCATTTTCGACTCGGTCGAATGGTCGGTCGACATGTCGGGCGTGTACAGCAAGATCATCTCGGAAGAGGCCGCCTGGTCTACCGCCGACAAATTCGAAGGCGGCAACACCGGCCACCGCCCGCGCGTCAAGGGCGGCTACTTCCCGGTTCCGCCGGTCGACAGCCTCAACGACGTGCGCGCCGCCATGGTGCTCGCGCTCGAAGCCTGCGGCGTGCCGGTCGAAGTGCACCATCATGAAGTGGCCAATGCCGGCCAGTGCGAGATCGGCACCAAGTTCAGCACGCTGACCAAGCGCGCCGACTGGACCCAGGTCCTGAAGTACATCGTGCACAACGTTGCCCACCAGTACGGCAAGACCGCCACCTTCATGCCCAAGCCCATCGTCGGCGACAACGGCTCCGGCATGCACGTTCACCAGTCGATCTGGAAGGATGGCCAGAACCTGTTCGCGGGCAACGGCTACGCCGGCCTGTCGGAAACCGCGCTGTACTACATCGGCGGCATCATCAAGCACGCCCGTGCGCTGAACGCGATCACCAACCCGGGCACGAACTCGTACAAGCGCCTGGTGCCGCATTACGAAGCCCCGACCAAGCTGGCCTACTCGGCCCGCAACCGTTCGGCCTCGATCCGCATCCCCTACGTCGCCAACCCGAAGGGCCGCCGTATCGAAGCGCGCTTCCCGGATCCCCTGGCCAACCCCTACCTGTGCTTCGCCGCGCTGCTGATGGCGGGCCTGGACGGCATCCAGAACAAGATCCACCCGGGCGACCCGGCCGACAAGAACCTGTACGACCTGCCGCCGGAAGAAGATGCGCTCATCCCGACCGTGTGCACCAGCCTCGACCAGGCACTCGAGTATCTGGACAAGGATCGCGAGTTCCTGACCCGCGGTGGCGTGTTCTCGAACGATTTCATCGATGCCTACATTGCGCTGAAGATGGAAGATGTCGACCGCATGCGCATCACCACCCATCCGGTGGAGTTCGACATGTACTACAGCCTGTAATCCCCGGATTACTGCGCACCCAGAAAAGGACGGGCATTGCCCGTCCTTTTTTTATCGGGTCTAATCGGGTTTCATACCGTCAGGATGGCGCAGGCCGGACCTTTCCGCCTGGCGCAGCAAGCCCACGGACAAGAGCATGCAACCGTTCCGAATCCTTCCCCTGATCCTGCTGCTGGGTGCAGCCCTTCCTGTTCAGGCCGAGGTGTACAAGTGTACCGACGCCGAAGGCCGCATCACCTACACGAATGACCGCAACGCCGCGCGCGGCTGCAAGGCGCTGGATACCGACCAGACGATCTCGACCGTGCCGGCACCGGCCCGCCGCCCTTCCGCAGGCCCCGCAACAAGCCCCGCCGGCACGCCGTCCAGTTTCCCGCGTGTGAGCCCGGACGACCAGCGCGCGCGGGATGACTCCCGCCGCCAGGTGCTGGAAGCCGAACTGGCCACCGAGGAGAGCGCGCTGACGGCCGCCGAGCAGGCACTGGCCGAACAGGAGTCGGTGCGCATGGGCGACGAGCGCAACTACCAGAAGGTGCTGGACCGCCTGCAGCCCTTCAAGGACAAGGTCGAACTGCACAAGCGCAACATCGAGGCCCTCCGCCGGGAGATCTCCGGCCTGAGATAAGTCGCTGGCGCGTATCTTGCATGTCATCGGGAAGACAAACAGGACGCGCCCATGCACAAGCCTCCGCCCCCTCTTGCCACCGGCCCCTTCGCAGGCCTCGAGCTGCTGTCTTCCGCCGTCATACTGGTGGATGGCAAGCTCGTCATCCGCTACATCAACCCGGGCGCGGAGAACCTGTTTGCCATCAGTCAGCGCAAGCTGCTGGGCTTGCCGTTGAACCGCCTGCTCGGCGAGCCGCCAGGACTTGGCGCCGCACTCGAGAACGCACTGCACACCAACTGGAGCTACACCGGCCAGGACCTGACGATTACTCGCGGCGACGCCGACCCGATCCGCCTCGACTGCACTGTCAGCCCGGTCGACACCGCCGGCGTACGCCTGCTGCTGGAGTTCCGCCCGATCGACGCCCAGCTAAGGGTAGCGCGCGAGGAGCAACTGCTGCAGCAGCAGCAGGCCAATCGCGAACTCATCCGCAACCTCGCGCACGAGATCAAGAATCCGCTGGGCGGTATCCGCGGTTCGGCGCAGTTACTGCAGCACGAGCTCGACGACCCGCAACTGCGGGAGTTCACCGACGTCATCATCGCCGAAGCCGACCGCCTGCAGGACTTGATGAACCGGCTGCTGAGCTCGCACTGCATGATGCGGCCAGCGCCGCTCAACATCCACGACGTGCTCGAGCGGGTGCGGCGCCTCATCCTGGCCGAGTTCCCCGCGCTCAACATCCGCCGCGACTACGACCTCAGCCTGCCCGAACTTACCGCCGACCGCGAACAATTGATACAGGCGATCCTCAATATCGTGCGCAACGCCGCACAGGCCCTGGAAGGCCACGGCGAGATCCGCCTGCGCACCCGCATCGCGCGCCAGGTCACGCTGGCCAAGCGTCGCTTCAAGCTGGCACTGGACTTGCAAGTGATCGACAACGGTCCCGGTATTCCGGCGGAGATTCGCGACAAGATCTTCTATCCGCTGGTCTCGGGACGCGATGGCGGCAGCGGGCTGGGTCTGTCGCTGGCCCAGAGCTTCATTGAACAACACCAGGGCATGATCGACGTGGACAGCCGCCCGGGGCGCACCTGCTTCACGATCCTGCTGCCGATTTCAGACCGCGCGTGAGCCACGAGCCGCGCACCACAATAGTGCATAGAAGAATGAATAACGTCTGGATCATCGATGACGACCGCTCCATCCGCTGGGTACTCGAGAAGGCCCTCAGTCGCGAGGACATCCCCTTCCGCAGCTTCAGCTCCGCCACCGAGGCGCTCGAGACCCTCGAGCATACGAGCCAGCCGCCGGCGGTGATGCTGTCGGACATCCGCATGCCGGGCGAGTCCGGCCTCGATCTGCTGCAGAAGGTGAAGGCCGCGCACCCGCAACTGCCCGTGATCATCATGACGGCCTACTCCGATCTGGACAGCGCCGTTTCGGCCTTCCAGGGGGGCGCCTTCGAGTATCTGCCCAAGCCGTTCGACGTCGACCAGGCGGTCGCACTGGTTCGGCGCGCACTCGAACAGGGCATGCACCAGAATAGTGCAGCAGAGGAGGCCGCGCTTGCGCCCGAGATTCTCGGCCAGGCCCCCGCAATGCAGGAGGTGTTCCGCGCCATCGGCCGACTCGCCCACTCCCACGCCACCGTGCTGATCAACGGCGAGTCGGGCAGCGGCAAGGAGCTCGTGGCGCGCGCCCTGCACCGCCACAGCCCGCGCCGCGACGCGCCCTTCATCGCCATCAACACGGCGGCAATTCCGCGCGACCTGCTCGAATCCGAACTCTTCGGCCACGAGCGCGGCGCCTTCACCGGCGCCGCCACGCAACGCCGCGGACGCTTCGAGCAGGCCGACGGCGGCACACTGTTCCTCGACGAGATCGGCGACATGCCGGCCGAGCTGCAGACCCGCCTGTTGCGCGTGCTGTCCGACGGTCATTTCTACCGCGTTGGCGGCCAGCAGCCGATCCGCGCCAACGTGCGCGTGATCGCGGCGACCCACCAGGACCTGGAGGAGCGTGTGCGCCAGGGCCTGTTCCGCGAGGACCTGTTCCATCGCCTGAATGTCATCCGTCTGCGCCTGCCGCCGCTGCGCGAGCGCCGCGAGGACATCCCGCTGCTGGTGCGGCATTTCCTGCAGCGCAGCGCGCAGGAGCTCGGTGTAGAGCGCAAACGCATCTCGGATGCCGCCATCGAGTACCTGCAAAGCCAGCCCTTTCCCGGCAACGTGCGCCAGCTCGAAAACCTATGCCACTGGCTGACGGTGATGGCGCCCGCCCAGGTCGTCGAGGTCGCCGACCTGCCGCCCGAGATGCGCGACCAGCCGGCACGCGAAACGCCGACGAGCTGGATCGACGGCCTCGGGCATGAGGCCGACCGACTGATCGCAGCCAGTCCGGGCGCTGTATTCGAGAAACTCACGCACGACTTCGAGCGCACCCTCATCCGCCGCGCGCTGGCCGCCACCGGCGGGCGGCGCATCGAGGCAGCCCAGTTGCTGGGCATCGGCCGCAACACCATCAGCCGCAAGATCCAGGAGCTCGGCATGGAGGAGGATCGCAACGGCAATGGGCATGGCGATCACGGGAACGACTGACCGACTCCCGAACATCGCCTCCCCGCTGGGCGCACCACCCTCGTGCATGCGCGCAGGATGACGGATAATGCGGCGGTCACACTTCAGGCCGCCCGACATCTTGCCCGCCAGCACGCCCCCCCCAAACGCGCTTCAAGCCGCCGTCATCACCCACCTCGGGGCACAGGCACCGCGGTTCGTGATCGACTGGGTCGACGAGTGCGTGTCGACCAATACCGCGCTGATCGAGAACACGCCGGCCGATGACGGCCGCGTTCATGTCCTCGTTGCCGAGCGCCAGTCCGCAGGACGCGGTCGCCGCGGTCGCCAGTGGCAGTCCTGGCCAGATGGCAGCCTGACCTTCTCCAGCGTGTGGCACTTCGCGCGCGGCACACCGGCGCCCGCCGGACTGTCGCTGGTGGCCGGCGTAGCCGTCGCACGCGCGCTGGAACGCCTTGGCGTCGTCGGCCTGCAACTGAAATGGCCGAACGACGTGCTGGTGAACGGCGAGAAGCTGGTCGGCATCCTTGTCGAGTTGAGCACGGGCCGCGCGCGAGGGCTTGCCGCCGTCATCGGCATCGGCATCAACCTGCGCCTGCCGCCGGATGTCCGCATCGAGGCTCAGGCCGGTGTCACCGACCTTGCGCATGCTCTCGATGGTGACGTGCCGGGCCGACCCGCCCTGCTCGCCGCCCTGCTTGCCGAACTGGACAATCTCCTGGCGACATACGCCAGTGGCGGCTTCCCTGCAGTGAAAGGCGCCTGGGAACAGCGCAACGCCTTCGCCGAACTGCCGGTGCGCATTTGCGGTGACGAGGCTTCGCTCGAAGGCATCTGCGCCGGCGTAGACGACGACGGCGCCTTGCTGCTGCGCACGGCGACGGGCACGCAGCGCATCCTCGCCGGCGACGTGTCGCTGCGCCCCCTAGGCGGGGACGCACCATGATCCTGCTCATCGATGCCGGCAACACCCGCATCAAGTGGCGCCTGCTCGCCGACGCCAGCGCGCCGGCAGCGCTGGACGAAGGCGCTCTGGGGCATGACGGGATCGATGCACTCGGCCAGTTGCGCACACGCCACCCCGGCCCGCTGCGTGTCGTCGGGAGCAACGTCGCCGGCACCGATGTGGCCGACCGGATTACCGCCGCGCTTGCGGTCAATGCGGTGGAATGGTTGTGTCCAACGCAGCATGCCTGCGGTGTGCGCAACCTCTACGACATTCCGGGCCAACTTGGTGCCGACCGCTGGGCCGCGCTCATCGGTGCGCACCACACGCACGCGCAGGCCTGCCTCGTCGTGACCGCCGGCACGGCCACCACGGCCGACCTGCTGTCGGCCGACGGCGACTTCCTGGGCGGGCTCATTCTGCCGGGCGTCGACCTGATGCAGGCCTCACTTGCCCGCGGCACCGCGCAGTTGCCACTCGCCGAAGGTCGCTTCGTGCCGCAGCCGCGATGTACCGTCGACGCGATCCGTTCGGGCTGCCTGCATGCACAGGCGGGCGCCATCGAACGCATGTTCCGCCAGATCGCCACCGAACGCGGCGCGCTCTGCCTGCTCGGCGGCGGTGCAGCCGACAGCTTCGCCGGCCTGCTCGACATTCCGCTGCGGCGTATCGACAACCTCGTCCTGTGCGGCCTTGCCGTCATCGCAGGACTACACTCGCCCAATGCATAACGACACTGGAGACCCCTCGATGGAAGCCACCCGCATCCAGCTCGAAGCCAACGACATCCCGACGCACTGGTACAACATCGTCGCCGACATGCCGAATCCGCCCGCCCCGCCACTGGGCCCGAACGGCAAGCCGGCCACGCCCGAGCAGATGGGGGCCATCTTTCCCGGGGCCATTCTCGAACAGGAGATGAGCGCGCAACGCTGGATAGCGATCCCGCAGGAAGTGCGCGAAATCTACCGCCTGTGGCGACCGAGCCCCCTGGTGCGCGCAGTGCGCCTGGAGCAGGCGCTGGGCACGCCGGCGAAGATCTTCTTCAAGTACGAAGGCGTGTCCCCGGCCGGTTCGCACAAACCGAACTCCGCCGTGCCGCAGGCCTTCTACAACAAGCAGGCCGGCATCAAGCGCCTGACCACCGAGACCGGCGCCGGCCAGTGGGGTTCGTCGATCTCCTTCGCCGGACAGATGTTCGGGCTGGACGTGCGCGTCTACATGGTCAAGGTGAGCTACGAGCAGAAACCCTATCGCCGCCTGATGATGCAGACCTGGGGTGCCGAGGTGTATCCGAGCCCGTCGCCGCTGACCGAGACCGGACGCCGCCTGCTGGCCGAGAACCCCGACAATGAAGGCTCGCTCGGCATCGCCATCTCCGAGGCGGTCGAGGAGGCGGCCAGCCGTGCCGACACCAACTACACGCTGGGCTCGGTGCTGAACCATGTGGTGCTGCATCAGAGCATCATCGGCCTCGAGGCGAAGAAGCAGTTCGACAAGGTCGGTCTCTACCCGGACGTGGTCATCGGCCCCTGCGGCGGCGGCTCGAGTTTCGCCGGCATCGCCTTCCCTTTCCTCGCCGACAGGGCCAGCGGCGACAAGCGCGCCGAGCACCTGCGCTGCATCGCGGTGGAGCCGAGTTCCTGCCCGACTCTGACCAAAGGCCAGTTCGCGTACGACTTCGGCGACGCCTCGGGCTTCACACCACTGATGAAGATGTACACGCTGGGCCACGACTTCATGCCGCCAGGCATCCACGCCGGGGGCCTGCGCTACCACGGCGACTCGCCGCTGGTGTCGCAACTGTTCCACGACGGACTGATCGAGGCCGTGGCCGTGCCGCAGTTGGCGACCTTCGAGGCCGGCGTGCAGTTCGCTCGCGCCGAGGGCATCATTCCCGCTCCCGAGTCCTGCCACGCCATCCGCGCCGCAATCGACGAAGCCCTGCGCTGCAAGGCGACGGGGGAGAGCAAGACCATCCTCTTCAACCTGACCGGGCACGGCCATTTCGACATGAGCTCATACGAGCGCTACTTCGCCGGCAAGCTCGAGAACTACGAGTACCCCGCCGAGGCCGTCGCAGCATCGCTGTCGCATCTGCCCAAAGTCGGCTGACGCGCCCCTCACCGGCTAGGCTTTTCGCATGAGCACGACGCGCCTCCTCGTCATCGTCCTGATCCTCCTTAACGCGCTGGCATTCGCCGGCGTGAAGGGGTGGATCGTCGGCACACCGCCACGTACCGAGCCCGAACGGATCACCAATCAGCTCAACCCGGAACGGATCCGCCTGAGCGGCGTCGCCGCGCGGGAAGGCGCGGCAAGCGAGCCGTCACTGCCCACGACACCCCTGGCACCCGCGCCATCGAGCCCCACGGTCGCCGTCGCGGAAACGCCCGCGGAGGCCGAAAGCATGGCACGTACTGGCCAAGCGGATGAGCCTGTGCCCCTGCCCGATGCGGACGTAGTCGCAACGGCCGGAGAAACCCTCCCCACCCCCCAGCCGCCTGCGCTGGTCTGCCAGGCCTGGGCCGGTCTCAGCGAGCAGGAAGCCGACGCGTTGACGCGTCGACTGCGCCAGGCCGGCGTCGAGGCCGAGCGGCGTCGCAGCGAGACACCCAGCGCATGGTGGGTACGGGTTCCGCCGCAAGGCAGCCGCGACCAGGCCGAACGCCGCGTTCAGGAACTGCGTGAGCTCGGCGTCAAGGACATGTTCATCGTCCAGGAGGCGGGACAGAGCCAGTATGCGATCTCGCTGGGCTTGTTCAAGACCGAGGCGCGTGCCCAGCAACTGCTCGGCCAGTTGCGCGCCCGCGGCGTGCGCAACGCCGGCGTCGAAGCCCGCATGAGCACAACCTACCTGATCCAGGCCCGGCTTGCGGACGAAGGCGTGCGTGCAATCGAAGCCGACGTGCGCGGCATCAGTGCTCGCCGCACTGCCTGCAACGGACGTTGATTCATGCACTTGGTCAAGTCTTCCGCTCGGCGTCCCTTCGTCGTCGGGCTGACCGGCGGCATCGGCAGCGGCAAGAGCGCCGTCGCGAACCACTTCGTCGCACAGGGCGCCAGCCTCGTCGATACGGACGCAATCGCCCATGCGCTGACAGCGGCAGGCGGAGCGGCCATTCCAGCGATTCGCGACCACTTCGGTATGTCCGTCCTGGCCGCCGACGGCAGCCTCGACCGTGCCGCCATGCGTTCGCTGGCCTTCAGCCATCCCGAGGCCCGCAAGCAGCTCGAAGCCATCCTGCATCCGCTGATCCGGGATGAAAGCGCACGGCAGTGCCTCGCCGCGCAAGGGCCCTACGTGATTCTTGCCGTCCCGCTGCTGGTCGAATCGGGAACGTATCGCGAACGCTGCGACCGTGTCTGCGTCGTCGATTGCCCCGAGGCATTGCAGATCGAGCGCGTCAAGGCACGCAGCGGACTCGCCGAGGCCCAGATCCGCGCGATCATGGCGGCGCAGGCCAGCCGCGCGGCGCGACTGGCAGTCGCCGACGACGTCGTCGACAACGATGGCACGCTCGACCAGCTTCGGGTACAGGTCGAGCGGCTGCACCGCCGGTACATCGACCTGGCCGGGAAGCGCACATGAACGGCCATTTGACAAGACCCTTCAGGCCGCTGTGCTATTATCTGGCATCTTACGGGAGCGCAATTCTTGCGGACAGTTTGCGGTGATTAGCTACGAATATCCTCTCAACGAGCGTATCCGCACGCTGCTGCGTCTCGAGGACCTGTTCGTCAAGCTCGCGCACTTTGCTGGCCGCGACGCGCCGCAGGATCACCACGTCGCCCTGCAGACCATCTTCGAAACGCTCGAGGTCGCGAGCCGTGCCGACCTCAAGGTGGATCTTGTGCAGGAACTCGAGCGTCAGCGCCAGATCCTGATGTCATTTCGCAACAACCCCGAGATTTCGGAAGAGGCGCTGGCCGGCGCGCTGTACGAGATCGAGCAGGCGTCGACCGGCCTGTTGGCGATGGCTGGCAAGATCGGCCAATACCTGCGCGAGAACGAGTGGCTGATGAGCATCCGCAGCCGCGCCGCAATCCCCGGCGGCGTGTGCCAGTTCGACCTGCCTGCATACCACTACTGGCTGAACCGCGACCCCGACGCGCGCCGTCGCGACCTCGATAGCTGGATGGCGCCGATGACGCCGATCCGCGAGGGGCTGGAGATCGTGCTGCGCCTGTTGCGCGCCAGCGGCCGCCCTGAACTGCAGGTGGCCCGCGGCGGCGCCTACCAGCTGACAATGGCGGGGCGCTCGGCCCAGATGCTGCGGGTGCGCGTGCCGCGCGCCGACGCGGTGGTGCCGGAAATCAGCGCCAACAAATACGCCCTGAACATCCGCTTCATGCTGCCCGAGACTGTCGCCCGTCCCCGCCTCGCCGAACGCGACGTGCAGTTCGAGCTCACCTTCTGCAGCCTCTGACGCGCATGAGCGAAACACCTCGCACCGTTCGCTGCCCGACCTGCGGCAAGTCCGTTCCCTGGGTGGCGGAGAGTCACTACCGTCCCTTCTGTTCCGCCCGCTGCCGTCAGATCGACCTCGGCGCCTGGGCCTCGGAAACCTATCGCGTGCCGTCGTCGCCACCTGACGCAAGCGAGAGTGACGGATTCGCTCCGCCGGGCCAGCCCCGGGACTAGACGCCTACCCCCAGATACCGCGGATGCCGGCGATGCCATGCGCACGGGCATCGCGCGCCGTTTCCATGACTGCCGGAGAAAGTCCGCCGAGCGCAAGCACCGGCATGGGCAGCCCTTCGGTCAACGCGCTGAAGCCGCTCCAGCCCAGGCTCGCGGCGCCGGGGTGGGAGTCCGTGGCAAGCACCGGGCCGAGGAGCGCGTAATCGAGCGTCAGCGCCGCTGCATGCTCGAGTTCGGCGCGGTCGTGACACGAGGCTCCCACCCACTGGAACGCAGGTCGTTCTGAGAGCGCCATCAGGCGGCGCGCGGGCAGATGCACGCCATCCGCGCCGATCGCTTGCGCCAGTTCGATGTCGCCATTGACCACGACAAGTCCGCCACGCGCGCGGGTGCGAGCAAGCACCTCGCGCGCGAACCGGTCGCGCGCACCCGCGTCGAGGGCCTGCTCGCGCACCTGCACCAGCCGCAATCCCGCATCCAGCGCCCGATCGAGGGCCTCGAGTTGGGCGTCGACGCCGAGCCGGGCCGCGTCGGTGATGCCCATCACGCGGGGCAGGCGAAGCGCCTTCAGGATCGGTCCGTTCGCGGGCAACATCGGCTCCCGCGTCGCCGAGCTGGGTTCGACCCAATCGAGCGCGCTGTGGACCTTGTCGTCCAGCGCGCCCTCCCACGCACAGACCTCGAAGAAATGCAGGCGGACATGGGCATGCTCGTAGAGGTGTTCGCGACGCAGCCACGGCCGCAGATGGGTGACGCGAATACCCAGTTCCTCATCCAGTTCGCGGCAGAGGGCCTGCGCCGGCTTCTCGCCCGGCTCGACCTTGCCCCCCGGGAACTCCCAGTAGCCGGCATAGACGGTATCGGGCCCGCGCTGCCCGAGCAGATAGCTGCCATCCGGGCGCAGCAGCACCCCGGCGGCGACATCGACGAGTTTCCGCGTCATCGCCCGCCTCACCCTTCGAGCTGGCCGGCGTAGTCGCGGGCGAACTGCCAAGCTACCCGTCCCGAGCGCGAGCCGCGCATCAGCGCCCATTGCAGCGCGTCCTGTCGCGCAGCGGCGATCCGCCGCTTGGGCACACCGAACTGCATGAGCCAGTGCGCAACGATGTCGAGATACTCGTCCTGGCTGAACGGGTAGAACGAAATCCACAGCCCGAAGCGCTCGGACAGGGAGATCTTCTCCTCCGTCGCCTCGCCCGGATGGATCTCACCATCGACATGCCGCGCCTGAAGGTTCTCGTCGTGGTACTCGGGCATCAGGTGACGACGGTTCGAGGTCGCATAGACGAGCACGTTCTCCGACACGGCAGACACCGAGCCGTCGAGCACGCTCTTCAGCGCCTTGTAGGCGTCCTCGCCTTCCTCGAAGGACAAGTCGTCGCAGAACAGGATGAAACGCTCGGGCCGCTGCTCGACAAGCTCGACGATCTCGGGCAGGTCGACCAGGTCGGTCTTGTCGACCTCGATGACGCGCAGACCCTGCCCTGCAAATTCGTTGAGCAAGGCCTTGATCAGCGACGACTTGCCCGTGCCGCGTGCACCGGTCAGCAACACGTTGTTGGCGCGGTGCCCGGCGAGGAACTGGCGGGTGTTGCGTTCGATGCGGGTCTTCTGTTGATCGACGTCCTGCAGGTCGGCAAGACGGATGCGGTGCGGCACGCGCACCGGCTTCAACTCGGCACGCCCGTGGCGACGCTGCCAGCGGAAGGCGGTCGCAGCCTCCCAGTCGGGCTCGGGCGCAGGCCCAGGCAATACGGCCTCGAGACGCTCGAGCACGCGCTCCGCGCGGCTCAGCAGATCGGATAGCTCAGTCATGTTTCTCATCCTGCGGGTTCGTGTCGGCTTCGGGCGCCTTCTCCCGCCGCGGCCAGGTTGCCCAGACGATGATGAGCAACAGCAGCAGCGCGAGTCCGGCCTCGAGAAAGATCACCCACATAGCAAGCCTCCGGCGCAAAGCCCGCCCTGCCGTCGGTATACTCTGCCGGGCGAAAGTCCCCGAGTTTAACCGATCCCCTCCATGACGCTTGCCCCCACCCGTCTCATCCTTCCCGCGCTGCTCGCCCTGCTCTCGGCCTGCGCGACACCCTCACGCGCACCCGACGTCGAGGCTGGCAGCCAGTGCCCGCAGCACCAGCCCTGCCCAGCCTGCCCACGTTGCCCGGCGTCAACGGCAGGCACCACGGCAGTGACACCCGCAACGCCCAGCGCACCACGACCGCTCGAGACCGCCGCAGAGCCGCCCCCGCCCGTGGCCGCCGCCTGGTCGGAGATCAAGGGCTGGTCGGAGGACGATCCGTCGGCGGCATGGTCCGCGCTGCTCGCCTCCTGCTCGAAACTTTCCCGACAAGCGCAGTGGAAAAGCGCCTGCGATGCCGCGAATGCGCTGGGCACCCAACCCGGGAACACCCGCGCCCGTCATTATTTCGAGCAGCACTTTTCACCCTGGCTGCTTCGCAATTCGGAGACGTCGACCGAAGGCCTGGTGACAGGCTATTACGAACCCTTGATCCGCGGCAGCCGCAACCGCAATCAGCGCTACGCCTGGCCCATTCATGGGGCGCCCGCCGACATGCTCACGATCGAGCTCGGCGACGTTTATCCGGAACTCAAGCACCTGCGCCTGCGCGGCCGCATCGTCGGCAACAAGGTCCTGCCCTACTGGACCCGCGAACAACTGGCCGAACGCGGCGAACAGGTGCCCGCGCCCGTGCTGCTGTGGGCAGATGATCCGATCGACCTGTTCTTCCTGCAGGTGCAGGGCTCGGGACGCGTGCAGTTGCCCGACGGCCAAACCGTGCGCATGGGCTACGCTGACCAGAACGGCCATCCCTACCAATCGATCGGGCGCTGGCTGGTCGCACAGGGCGAACTGACGCTGGATCAGGCCTCGATGGACGGCATCAAACGCTGGGCGAGCGCCAATCCTCAGCGTCTACGCGAACTGCTTAACACCAATCCCAGCTACGTATTCTTCCGCGAACTACCGGCATCCAGCGGCGGCCCCATCGGCGCGCTCGGCGTCCCGCTCACCGAAGGCAGGAGCATCGCCGTCGACCCGCGTTACGTTCCCCTTGGCGCCCCGGTTTTCCTTGCCACCACCTATCCGCTCAGCAACCGTCCGCTCAATCAGCTGATGCTGGCTCAGGATACCGGCAGCGCAATCAAGGGCGCCGTGCGTGCGGACTTCTTCTGGGGCTTCGGCGAGCAGGCTGGGCGGGAAGCCGGACGGATGCGCCAACAAGGCCATATGTGGGTCTTGCTGCCTAAGGGAATGCGGCCGACGGGCGCCCGCTGAACAGGACTGCCAGTTCTGAAACAGTGAAGCGGCGCCGTTTCTGGGCGCTGCTTCACTCTGGTCTGGCTTATTTTGCCTTCACGTCCGCGAGTGCTTTCTCGAGTTCCGCGGCCGGCACGTAGCCTCCAATCCGCCGACCGTCGGCAAGGAACAGCGTCGGCGTGCCGGTGATGCGCAGCTTCTGTCCCAACTCCACGTTCTTTGCCACCGTATTCACGTCACAATCGGCGTCCGCCGGCACCTTGCCATCAAGGATCCAGCTGTTCCAGGCCTTGGCACGATCCTTCGCGCACCAGATGTTATTCGACTTGCTGGTCGAATCGGGGCTGAGAATCGGGTACAGGAAAGTGTAGATCGTCACATCATCCATGCCGGCAAGCTCCTTGGCCAGACGCTTGCAATAGCCGCAATTCGGATCTTCGAAGCTTGCGATCACCCGCGTTCCCTTCCCCTTGACCTGCTTGATCGCCTGGTCAAGCGGGAGGGTGGAAAAATCGATCGCGGCCAGCTCATTGAGCCTCGCCTGCGTGACGTCGCGGCGCGTCTTCATGTCGATGACGCTACCATCGACGATGAAGCTACCCTTTTCGTCCGAGTAGACGAGCTGGCCGTTCTTCAGCAGCACCTCGTACAGGCCGCCGTAAGGCGTCTTGGTCACCGATTCGACCGCCGGCGCGCCGATGAAGGCCTCCATGTTCTTACGGACGGTCTCCTCGGAGGCGTTGGCGGACAGGCTCGCAGCGAAGCCCGTCACCGTTGCGACGGCAAGAACTGCGGTACGTTTGGCAAAGAAACTCATCAAGCTCTCCGAAAGGAATCAAAATCGGCCATTGACCGCATAGCGGATAAGGGCATTGTTTAGGACCGGCAAGCGCCCCGTGAGGTTCATGCCGGCGTTCCGCAACGCCGCGGCAAGCGGATTGCGAGCCCCGAACAGGCGGTTCAAACCATGCGTCAAGTACTGCAGCATGAAAGGCTCTTCGGCGCGCGCGCGCGCGTAGCGTCGCAGTACCGCCAGCTCGCCCGCATCCTGCCAGTTCTCGAGGCCGCAAAGAACCTCCGCCAGCACCTTCGCATCCTGGAACCCCAGGTTGATGCCATGCCCCGAAAGCGGATGGATTGCGTGCGCCGCGTCACCAATCAACGCCACACGTTCCTTCACGACCGTGTCCACCCGCATCAACCGTAGCGAGAACGCCGCACGCGGAGTCAGCAAGCCAAGCGTACCGAGTACGCCACAGCCAGCCTTCTCCACCCGCGCGACGAACGCAGCCTCATCCAGCCCCATTAAGGCATCAGCCACCTCGTCGGGAGCGGACCACACCATGGACATCCGATCCCCAGGCAGCGGCAGCCACGCCAGGATACCGTCGTCCCGGAACCACTGATGCGCAACGCCCCGATGAGGCTGCGAACACGCGAAGTTCGCGACGACCGCCCGCTCACCATAAGGTGAGACATGCGAGTCAATCGCAGCCTGCGCACGTACCCATGAGTCCCGCCCGTCGGCACCAACGACCAACTGCGCGGAGATGGTTCGGCCATCTTCCACCCTCAATTCGACGCCTGTCGGTCGGATCTCGAGCGCCCGCGGCCGAGCAGGGCAGAACAGGGTCACATTGTGCTGTCGCTTGAGGCCTTCCCATAACTCGAGATGAACGCGGCTCGATTCACCGATCCAAGCGAGTTCGGGCAGCCCAGACTCGTATGCCGAGAAGCGGATCACCCCACCGTCATCGCCGAATACACGCATTTCGGAGACAGGCTGCAGACGCGTCGGATCGATATGGCGCCAGGCCCCCAGATCGTCCAGGAATCGCGCACTTGCTGGGCTATACGCATAGACCCTTTGGTCCCAGGATTCCGACTGCATCGGGGGACTCGCCTCGACGACGGCAATCCTGAGGCGCGAGCGCCGCAAGGCCACAGCCAAGGCAGCACCGGCCAGACCACCGCCCACAATCACGAGATCGAAATCCATTCAGCACACCATGCACTGTTACCCACAGCCTACGATTTTGCCGCGGCATCTCCCGCGCGTCATTGTGATTTTTGTATTTGTTTTGTTGTAGAGGCCGTAGACGTGCAAACGCCCAGCGATCGTATTTGGATGCTGGGCGTTTTTTGTGGGTTAGTCTGACGATGACCTACTTTCACGAGGGCGGACCTCACTATCATCGGCGCGTTTGTGTTTCACGGTCCTGTTCGGGATGGGAAGGGGTGGTACCACAAAGCTATGGTCGTCAGACTTTGACTTGTTGCCTGGGTGTTGGTGCCAGGCCAAAGCGGGAAGAAGAGTTGTGTGATTGGGTGTCGT
>NZ_NOIH01000015.1 GCF_002245655.1 Thauera propionica
GTGGGCGCGGGCGGGCAAAGAACGCCGCTCAGTGACCGGTTACGGTGATACCTCGGACTTGCGCGAGGCGGCGCCTGAGCGCGTCCGCAACATCAAAGCGTGACTCCAGCGAGGCGCCATCAAGGCCGGCGTAGCGGGTCACGACCTCGGGCAGCGGTGCCGGTTGGCGGGCAGCTTCGAGCATCTTGTTTGCGATGCGCTTGGCGAGTTCTTCCCGGTGCAGTTGGTTGTCTGCCTCCATGACGGCGCGAATCTCTGTTGCCAGTTCGGCAGGGTTCAGGAAGATGTTATTTTCGGTGGTAGCCATGATGTGATTCTCCTTTGATTGCTTCATGGTTAGAGTCGGCGGCGGTGTTCCAGACCGTTGCCGACTCGCTTTGCCTGAGTCCGTCAGGCGGCGGTGTTGCTCCGTAGCGGGACAACTTCGCCCGTCATCTTGTTGTCGCAGAAGTCCGACCAGTCCTGCATCAGGCGGCGGCGCTTCTCGATCATGTCGCCGCGTCTATATGCGGCCTCTACCTTGTTGCTGATGGTGTGCGCCAGCGCCATCTCGAGCATTTCCGACGGGTAGGCGGTCGCCTCTGCGCCCCAGTCGCGGAACGTCGAGCGGAATCCGTGAACGGTGATGTCATGGCGCTCCATGCGCCGTAGAACGGCCGTCAGGCTCATGTCTGATAGGGGCTTGCCGGCCTTCATGCCGGGGAACACGTAGCCCATCGGGAAGGCTTCCTTTTGCGCCTTCAGGACCGCCAGCGCCTTTGAGGACAGCGGGACGCGGTGTTCCTTCTTCGCCTTCATGCGCTCGGCAGGAATAACCCACATGCCGGCGTCGAGGTCGAATTCCTCCCACGTAGCACCACGCACCTCGCCAGATCGAACAGCCGTCAGAATGACGAACTCCACCGCACGCGCTGCAATGCCTTGTTGATCGCGCAGAGACTCCATAAATGCGCCGATCTCGGCCCACGGCAGCGCGGCGTGGTGCTCGGCCTTCTTCACCTTCGTTCGAGCCGGCAGCAGCTTGTCCAGGTGGCCTTTCCAGCGAGCGGGGTTCTCCCCTGTCCGGTACTTGCGAGCGGTCGCCCAATCCAGCACGGATTCAATGCGGCCGCGCACGCGGGAAGCGGTCTCGGTCTTCGTTTTCCAGAAGTCATCCTTCTCCAGGATGGTCATGATGTGCGCGGTGTCGATCAGCGACACGTCCAGCTTGCCGATAGTCGGGCTGGCGTAGGTCTTGAGCGTGCTACGCCATTGCTCGATGTGCTTCTCGTTGCGCCATCCGTCCTTGTGCGCGTCGATGAACTTTTCGGCTGCGGCGTCGAACGTGATCGTTTTCGCAATGGCAGCGCGCAGGACGCTTGTCTCCTTGCGGCGCTCGGCCAGAGGGTCGATGCCTTGCCGGGTCAGCTTGCGCAGGTCTGCGGCCTTCTCGCGCGCCTCAGCCAGGCCCACGTCTGGATAGCTCCCGAGTCCCATCCAGTGCGCTTTTCCGACCAGCATGTAACGGTATATCCACGACTTGCTGCCGGCGGCCGTCACCTTCAGCGACAGACCGGCGCCGTCGCCGTAGAGACCCGGTGATCTCAGCTTATCCACCTTGAGCTGCGTCAGCTTGAATCCACGTCCCATGGTTTAAATCCCGCGTTATACAAAATACCAACCTACAAACAATCTACAAATTCTAGCGAGATTTTACAAGCGACTTTGAGGCGGACTGAGACAGGCTATACCGCTAAGGTACTGCTGCTAAACGATAAAATTATCTAGCTTGAATCGCCTTGAGACACCGATTATGCGGACGCCCTGTCCGCCAAATACAAAATGCCGTACTTTCATGCCCTGAAACGGACACTGGAAGTACGGCATTTTCCGTTTACACACTATGAAATGCGACGGTTATCGCGAACCTCGCACACCGAAAGCGTGCTAACGCCCTCATTCACGATCGAGCGGCCGACCTCCCCACCGACTTCCCGTCCAGTTGCAGAATCCACATCGAATCCACTGCACAGGAACGACCGCGTTGATCACCTTCAGCACCGTGGGGAGCGCATCCGGCATCAACATCCGCTGGGCACAGACGGGGCAATAACCACGGCGCAGATTCTTGTTGAAGGGCATTTTGTCCTTTCCACGGATACTGAAAGTGAGGTCGTCGGGGGACGTGCGACTGGGCAACCTGCAAGAGCGAACGCTCTTTCATTGAAAGATATTGTTGCATTCGCCTCGCGAGACAGTCAACGTATTGCGAATCATTATCATTCCTGCATTTATCCCAACATTCATGCCAAACGGATTTCCGATGTATTCGCACGCATGAGGACGCCTAGCCTCCTGAAACACCCCGGTTATCGGCGATGCCCAGCCCTTGCACGATGCATGCAGCACACGAGGCAAGCGCCCAACCCTCTTGACCTGAATCAGGGCGCTGCCAACACGAAAGCGTATCCTCGGTCGTAACTTATCAGCGCCCGATTTCTCCATGGCCAAGAAGTTTCCCCTGCACCCGAAGCACCCCGAGCGCATCTGCTGGGGCTGCGACAAGTACTGCGCGGCAGACGCGCTCGGGTGTGGCAACGGCTCGGGGCGCACCATGCACCCGGCGGAGATGCTGGGCGACGACTGGTACATGCATGGAGACTGGGGGCTGGACGTTCCGGAGGACACGCCCGATCCGAGCTGCGCGGCCGAACCGCGCGCGAACAGCCTCCGCTGAACCGCGCCCGCTCAGCGCCGCACGCTCGGCGCCGGAAACCAGTGCTGCGTGCGATTGACGATCGCCACCAGCGACAGCATCACCGGCACCTCGACCAGCACACCGACCACAGTCGCCAGCGCTGCACCCGAATTCAAGCCGAACAGTGAGATCGCCACCGCGACCGCCAGCTCGAAGAAGTTGGACGTGCCGATCAGGCAGGCCGGGCCAGCGACGTTGTGCGGCAACCGCATCGCCTTCGCCGCGACGTAAGCGAGCACGAAGATGCCGTAGGTCTGCACCATCAATGGCACCGCGATCATCGCGATCACCAGTGGCTTGTCGACGATGGTGTTGGCCTGAAAGCCGAACAGCAGCACGACGGTGGCGATCAGGCCAACGATGGACCACGGCTTGAGCCGTGCAACGAAGTCGGCCACCGCGTGCTCCGAACGTCGCTCCAGCGCGCGCCGCGTCGCCATGCCCGCCAGCAGCGGCAGCAGCACGTAGAGCACGGTCGACAGCACCAGTGTCTCCCACGGCACGGTGATCTTCGTCACCCCGAGCAGGAAGGCCGCAATCGGCGCGAAGGCCAAGATCATTATGAGGTCGTTCACCGACACCTGGACCAGCGTGTAGTTGGCATCCCCCTTCACCAGCTGGCTCCAGACGAAGACCATCGCCGTGCAGGGCGCCACGCCCAGCAGGATCATGCCCGCGACGTATTCGCTCGCGGACTGCGGATCGACCCAGGGGGCGAACAGATAATGGAAGAACAGCACGCCCAGCGCCGCCATCGTGAACGGCTTGACCAGCCAATTCACCACCAGCGTCAGAATCAGGCCGCGCGGCTTGCGACCCACGTCCTTCACCGCGTGCCAGTCGATCTGAATCATCATCGGGTAGATCATCACCCAGATGAACACGGCCACCACCAGGTTCACATGCGCGAACTCGATCGCTGCAATGACTTGGAACGCGCCGGGTACGACAAGACCAAGGCCAACACCGGCCAGGATGCCCAAGCCCACCCAGACAGTCAGGAAACGTTCAAACAGACCCATGTCGATGTTCTCGGCGCAATGCGCCATCTCATGTTGAAGTTGGATGCTATGCGCCGCGCGAACGGAATCATCCGCGCAGTCGATCCGCCAGCACCCGCCGCGCAGGCAGCCCCAGGGTAATCAGCCAGCAGGCCAGCAGCATCAGTGCGGAGCCGCTCAGCGCCCAGGCGAGCCCACCCCACTGGTACAGCAGGCCCGACAACAGCGTGCCGATGAAACGGCCGAGCGCGTTGGCCGCATAGTAGAAGCCGACATCCTCGGCGGCCTTCTCCGAACCGGCGTAGGCCAGTATCAGGTAGGAATGCACCGAGGAATTCACCGCGAAAGCGAAACCGAACAGACCCAGCCCGCCGACCACCACCCATTCCAGGTTCGGCGCCTCAAGCCACACTGCTGCCGCCAGCGCAGCCGGGATCACTGCCAGCACGGCCGACCACAGCCGCGCGGCCGGCACCTCGTGGCTCAGTCCGTCCTCGCTGCGTTTCACGAGATGCGGCGCCAAGGCCTGCACCAGCCCGTAGGCGATCGTCCACGCGGCCAGGAAGGTCCCCACCATGGTGAAGGACCACCCCGCCGAGTACAGGAACACCGGCACGCCGACCACGAACCACACGTCGCGCGCGCCGAACAGCACCACGCGCGCCGCCGCCAGCGCATTGATGCCCGGGCTCTTGGCGAACAGTTCGCGCACCGAGCGCGAGGCCTTCTTCTTCCCCAGCATCGGCGGCAGCGACAACAGCACGCCGGCGAGGACGAACGCCAGCAGGCCCGCCATCGCCCAAAGCGCGCCTCGAAAGCCCAGGCTCTCCAGCAACAGACCCCCAAGGAAGAAACCGATGCCCTTCATGGCGTTCTTGCTGCCGGTGAACCACGCCACCCATTTGAAGAGCTGACCTGCGCCCTGCTCTTTCGCTTCGGCCTGGACCTGGGACTGGGTGAGCTTGATCGCCGACTTGCTGGCGGTCTTGGTCAGGTCCTTGGCCACGCCGCAGATGCCCTGCGCGACCACCACCCAGGCCACCGCCATCGCTGCCGTCCAGTTCGGATCGAGTGCCGACAGCAGCACAAAGCCGGTGATCTGCGTGACCAGTCCCACCACGAGCATGCGCGCGATGCCGTAGTGCGTCGCCAGCCATCCGCCCACCAGGTTCGCCAGCACGCCCGCCGCCTCGTACAACAGGAAAAGGAAGGCGAGCGTGAACGGCGAGTAACCCAGCCGGTAGAAGTGCAGCAACACCAGCATGCGCAGCGCGCCATCGGTGAGCGTGAAGCCCCAGTAGGCGGCGGTGACGATGGCGTAGTTGCGCGCGGCGTGCTGCATGTTCTCAGATACCCATGCTTTCCATATAACACGCCAGATCGACCATGCGGCAGGCGTAGCCCATCTCGTTGTCGTACCAGGCGTACACCTTCAGCAGCGTGCCGTCGGTCACCATTGTCGACAGCGCATCGACGATCGAACTGCGCGTGTCGCGGGCGTAATCGACGCTCACCAGCGGGCGCTCCTCGTAGCCGAGGATGCCGGCGAGCGGGCCTTCGGCTGCCGCCTTGAACAGCGCATTCACCTCGTCCGCCGTGGTCTCGCGCTGCAACTCGAACACGCAGTCGGTCAGCGACGCGTTCAACACCGGCGCGCGCACTGCGTGACCATTGAGCTTGCCCTTGAGCTCCGGGTAAATCAGCGCGATTGCAGTGGCGCTGCCGGTGGTGGTGGGCGCCAGGCTCATCAGCGAACTGCGCGCGCGGCGCAGGTCCTTGTGCGGCGCATCGACCACCAGATTGGTGTTGGTGGGGTCGTGGATGGTGGTGATCTGCCCGTGACGGATGCCGAGGCTCTCATGCACCACCTTCACCACCGGTGCGAGGCAGTTGGTCGTACACGACGCGGCGGTGACGATGCGGTCGCGCGCCGGGTCGTAAAGCGCGTGGTTGATGCCGACCACGATGTTGAGCACGCCGCCGGTCTTGACCGGGGCGGCGGCGATCACGCGCTTGGCACCGCGGTCGAGGTGACCCTGCAAGGTTTCGGGGGTCAGGAACTTGCCGGTGCACTCGAGCACCACATCCACGCCCAACTCGCCCCAAGGGATCTCTGCAGCGCTGGCGTGCGACGAGAACGACAGCCTGCGGTCGTCGATGCGGATCGTGTCATCGCCCTCGGCACGGATGTCGGCGCGCCACTTGCCCTGCACACTGTCGAATGCCAGCAGGTGCGCGGTCGCTGCCGTGCCGCCCTTCAGTTCGTTGAGATGCACGACCTCCAGCCGGTTGCCCGCGCGCGGATCGTCCGCCTGCCGCTCTGCCGCCCCCATCGCCGCACGCAGTGCCAGACGCCCGATGCGCCCCATTCCATTGATGCCCACTTTCATATTCGGTCTCCGCTCGACAACGTTTTAATATTAATTGAATTGTCGCTGCGAATTATGACCGATTTTTGACAGACAGGCCGATGAGTCCCACAAGGAGCGCTGCAACACACCGCGCACCCTCCGCTGCCTAATTGTGAGGCAACGGCGTCTTCGCCTGGCCGGCCGGGCCCTGTCGGTACTTATCCACACCTTGCCCCACAAGCCTGTCCCCATCGGCTGGGGAAAACCCCATGACAGGCGCCTCAGGCCTCGGCCCTGAAATCTCTCAGACTTGCGTGAATGCAATAACTGTATAAACTTTCAGTCTTTCGGAAAGCATCCCGGACCGTCTGACGTGAGCCAACTCAGCCTCGCCCTCCCCGACACCGCCATTCCCACCCCTCGCGCCCGGCCCGCACGGGTTCGCCCGTCACCCAGGCAGCCAACGCAGGCCTCGAGCGCACCTCAACACACTCTGATCGCGCACGATCTGCTCGCCCCCAACACGCAGCGAGCTCCCACACTTATGCAGAGCACCGACAGCCCCACCCTCCCCGAACCGACCGATGCCACACAGGACAGCGCGGCGGCCGCCATTCGCGAAGACCGTCTTTGGTACGACAACGGCTGGACCGCGCGCGTCATCAAGAACGAGGATGACGATGGCTGGGCCGTCGAGATGTTCAAGGATGGAGAGACCGAGCCCGCCCTCGTTGGCCCCTGGACCATGGGACGGGACAAGAAGAACCCCAAGCCGCTGGATCAGACCGCCTTCAATACCCTGGTCAAGACCGCGACCGAAGTGCTGCAGCGCCACGCGCAACAGGCGCACGCTGCCCTGCACAAGCGCCTGACCGTGTTCGCGCTCGAACGCCAGTGGGAAATCCGGCTCGACATCACGCCCGACGAATACGAACCCTTTGCCACGCTCAGCGCCATCGACGACGAGGGCGAGGAAGTCGCACGGGTTCGTGTGCGTCCCGACTTCCGCCTCACCAATGCAGGTGCCGCTGGGTGGATCGCAGGCGGTTTTCCGCGCCTGGGCCGTGACGAGGACTGACTCGCTGCGGGCTGACTAGCTGCCGGGCGTCATGACGTGCGCCTCTGCGCGCCGCGCATCTCGGCGATCTCGGCCCGCAGGGCGCGCAGTTCGTGCAGCAGTTCATCGTGGTCGACGGCGACCAGCGCTCGCGTCTGCGACTGCTCCTCGTGCTCGACCACGCTCATTGCATCGACCACGATCGCGATGAAGAGGTTGAGTACGGCGAAGGTGGTCGACAGAATGAAGGAGACAAAGAACACCCACGCCATCGGATGGGCTTCCATCACCGGGCGGGCAATGCCCATCGACCACGACTCCAGCGTCATCACCTGGAACAGCGTGTAGAAGGACGCGCCAATGCTGCCGAACCAGTCGGGGAAGTCGGCGCCGAAGAGCTTGGTCGTCATCACCGAAGCCACGTAGAACACCAGCAGCAACAGCGTCAGCACCGAGCCCATGCCAGGGATCGCGCGCAGCAGCGCCGACACCACCTTGCGCATCGAAGGCACGACCGAGATCAGGCGCAGCGCACGCAGGATGCGCAGCGAGCGCAGCACCGAGAAGCCCTCACCCACCGGTGCGAGCGTGATCGCGACGATGGCGAAGTCGAACACGTTCCAGCCACTGCGGAAGAAACGCAGCCGATACACGATCAGCTTGAGCACGATCTCGACGACGAACACCGCGAGCGCCGCGCGGTCGAGCGCGAGGAGCAGCGGGCCGGCCTTGGCCATGGCAGTGGCCGACGTTTCCAGCCCGAGCGTGATCGCGTTGATGACGATCACGGCAATCACGAAGTTCTGGAAACGGGCGGATTCGACGAATCGTTGCAGCGTAAGGCTCATGGCGGTTCTCGGTGTGCAAGGTCGGGTGGAGCGTTGATCGGGCCACAGTCGCGGACTGTCCCGCCCCGCATTCGGTTCCCGATCGCGGCGCAGGACAGCGGCTAAATGCCTTTCCGCGCTGGCCACGCTTTGGCGCGGCGCCAGCAGCGTATCATTGGGCCGTCACCGTCCCGTTTCTTCCTCAATGGCCGCACCCTCCATCGCCTCCGACGTCTTCGCTCCGGCGCGGTCGCTTGCGCCGCTCGTGCTGCTGTTCGGCCTGATGCTGCCGGTGACGGGGATGGTGCCGGTGCTTTCCGAGTTCACTGCCCAGCGCTTCCCCGGCCTGAGCCAGTTCGCCAGCCACTTCTTCATGTCGATCAACATGATCGGCGCGCTGGTGGGCGCACCGATCGCAGGACTGCTGTCCGACCGCCTTGGCCGCCGCAAGGCACTTGCCTTGGCTGCGCTTACCCTGAACGGCCTGACGCTGCTCGGCATCGCCTTCGCCTACCGACACATCGACAGCTACGCATTCCTGCTCACCCTGCGCCTGGTCGAAGGCTTCGCCCATATGTCGGCACTGTCGCTGCTGATGGCGCTGGGCGCCGACCACGTCGGGCGCGGCGGCCTGGGCGGACGCATGGGCGCGATTGGCGCGGCGATCAGCCTTGGCGTGGCCACCGGTGCACCGCTTGGCGGGGTAGTCGGCGGCATCGACCCGGCGTGGGTGCCGCTGGGCGGCGGGCTGCTGTCGCTGGCGCTGGCGGGCCTCGGCGCCATGTTGCTGTGTGACGCCACCACCGCCCGCCCACGCCTCGCGATCGGCGACATCCTCGCTACACTGCGCACACGGCGCGCCCTGGCGATCCCGCTCGCCTTCTCGTTCGCCGACCGGCTCACGGTCGGCTTCATCGTGTCGACGCTGTCGCTCTATCTCGGGCTCACCCTCGGCTTCGATGCGCGCGCGATCGGCGGCGCGATGGCGGCCTTCCTGATTCCCTTCTCGCTGCTGACCTGGCCGGCTGGCCACCTGTCGCGCCATTGGGACCCGCTGCTGATGATGGTCGCGGGCAGCGTGCTGTACGGCGTCTTCCTCGGCGCCCTGGCCTTTGTGCCGCCCGAATGGGTGGTGGGCACGATGGCGGCCGGTGGCGTCATCGCGGCGTTGATGTACGCCCCCTCGCTGGTACTCGCGGCGCATTACGGTGGCGAAGACTGCCGTGCGAGTGCGCTGGCCGCGTTCAACATGGCGGGCTCGCTCGGCTTCGCCGCCGGGCCATTGATCAGCAGCCTGCTGCTGGCGCTTTACAGCCAGTTCTCGACCAGCCCCCATGCCCCCGTCTTCGTCACCATCGGCGCCATCGAGGTGATCCTGGCGCTGGCCGTCCTCTTCATCGCGCGCCGTGGCAAGCTGCGCGTCCGCCCTGCCCTGGAATCCCGATGAAACTCTCCCGCCTCTGGCAGCCCCGCAACCCCGCCTTCTGGCTGATGGTGGCGCTCAACGTGCTGTCGTCGGTGCTGGCCTGGATCCTGCGCACCTATCCGCTCGTGCCGCTGGCGATGATCGTGGTGGCGGGCTTCGCGCTGGTCAATGCGTGGCTCGGCATCCGCCTGGCCGTCGACCTGATGCGCGCAACGCCCTCAGAGAGCGATCAGACGTCCGGCGTCAGGTAGATGCGCTCGACCTCGAGCGGAGACTTCACCGCGGCCACCGGTTCGGCAGACGGTGCGGCAACACCGTGCTCGTCCGGACGCGCCAACGGCACGGTCTGCACGCCCCAGTGCAGCACCTCCATCCGCCCGTCGTAGTGTTCCACCACGGCACTGCAGGTATCGACCCAGTCGCCGCAATTCAGGTAGCGCACATTGCCGATGCGCCGATCGGCGGCCCAGTGGATGTGACCGCAGATCACGCCATCCACCCCGCGCTGCTGGGCGGCGTGCGCCACCGCATCCTCGAAGTCGAAGATGAAGCTGACCGCACGCTTGACCTTCTGTTTCGCGTAGCCCGCCAGCGACCAGTAGCCGGGAATGCGCAGCAGGCGGCGCACCCGCGACAGCATCAGGTTCAGCCGTACCAGCGCGTTGTAGGCAACGTCCCCCAGCACGGCCACCCAGCGGTGGTGACGCGTGACCTGGTCGTATTCGTCGCCGTGAATCAGCCAGTAGCGGCGACCGTCGATGGTTTCGTGGATCCACTCGTTCTCGACGCGGATATCGCCGAACGCGATGCCGGAATACTCGCGCAGGGTCTCGTCGTGGTTGCCCGGGATGAAGAACACCTTGTCGCCGTGCCGCGCACGGCGCAGCACCTTCTGCACCACCGTGTTGTGCGCGGGCGCCCACTGCACGCTGCGGCTCATCGCCCAGAAGTCGATGATGTCGCCCAGCAGGTAGAGGTACTCCGACTCGTATTCCTTCAGGAAGGCATGCAGGCGCTCGGCCTGGCTGGCACGGGTGCCGAGGTGGATGTCGGAGATGAAGATCGCTCGAACGGCCGGCATCAGCTTTCCGCCTCCTGCGTACGCAACACGGTCCTCGCATCGCGGGCGCCGACGCCACCGCGCCAGGTACGGACCAGCGCATCGGCGAAATGGTCGTTCACCCGCTCCCAGTCAATGCCTTCCGCGCTGCGCCGCGCCTCGCGGCCGATCTCGGTGCGCAGCGCATCGGCACACGCGAGCTGCACGGCGCGCTCGATGAAGCCGTCCTCGTCACCGCAGCGCAGCACGGCGCCGTTGTGCAGGTCTCGGATCACCTCGGCCGCCGCGGCATAGTCGTAGGCAACGGTGCATAAGCCACTCGCCATGCCTTCGAGCGTGACGTTGCCGAAGGTCTCGGTGAGGCTGGGGAACAGGAAGAGGTCGGCAGACGCATAGTGCGCGGCAAGGTCCTCGCCGTGGCGCATGCCGGCAATTACCGCCTGCGGACACCCGCGCGCGACCGCCTCGCGCATCGGGCCGTCGCCGACCACGACCATGCGCGCGTCCGGCCGCTGCTCGCGGATCGCCGCGAAGGCGCGCAGGGTGAGGCCCAGATTCTTCTCGGGCGCAAGGCGGCCGACGCTGACCACGGCGAGGCCGCCGGAGGCCACGCCCCACTGCGCACGCAACTCGTCGCTGCGACGGGCGGGCGAGTACATCTTCGTATCCACCCCGCGCGAAATCACCTCGACCCGCTCGTAGCCCTGCCCGGCGAGCGCGTGGGCCAGTTCGCTGGTCGGTACGAAGGTGGCGGCGGTGCGGTTGTGGAAGCGACGCAGGTAGGCCGCCACCGGCTGGCGCAGCCAGCCCACGCCGTAGTGCGCACTGTAGTGGTCGAAATTGGTGTGGAAATCGGAGGTGACCGGCAGACGCAGCTTCGCCGCCGCGGATACCGCCGTCCAGCCGAGCGGCCCCTCGGTGGCGACATGCACCAGGTCCGGCCGCTGCCGCGTCCAGGTGCGCACCAGCCGCGACTTGGCGGGGAGGCCGAGCTTGAGGCCGTCGTAGCGCGGCAGCTTCAGCCCGCGCGACAGCACTTCCTCCAACGCGCCATCGCGCAGTGCCACGTCACCGGGCGCCTGCTTCGGCCGCACCAGTTGCACGCTGTGGCCGCGCTTGATCAAGCCATCGACCATACGCTTGAGCGTCATCGCCACGCCGTTGACTTCCGGCGGCCAGGTCTCGGTCACCAGCGCGATGCGCAACCGCGGATCGTGACAGAGCTCTTCGGTCGTGAAATCGATCGCTTTCATGCGCCGCAGCATAGGCGGCGAAAAAGACCGCGGCGTTACGCCGGCGTGTCCGCTGCGTGACAACGCACGGACGCGCCCCGCCCGCGTCAGCGAACGGCGGCGTTCAGGGCGGCGAGCACCGCGGCGTCGCGATCGTAGATGTCGGGGCGGAACTGGAAGCGCCCCGCGTCGTCCAGCCCGGCGGTGGCGTAGTGCAGCAGCACCGGGATGTCGCGCCCCACCGGCACGCTGCGGGTCTTGCCGGTCGCCAGCGCGGCCTCCAGCGTTTCGGGGGTCCAGCGCGCCGCATCGTCGAGCAGGATCAGGGCCAGCTCCTGCGGCTTCTCCAGGCGCACACAGCCCGAACTCAAGGCCCGCGTGTCGCGCCGGAACAGCGAACGCGCATTGGTATCGTGCAGGTAGATCGAGTAGGGATTGGCCAGCGAGAACTTGATTCGGCCGAGCGAACCGTCAGCGCCCGACTCCTGCACGATCATGTAGGGAAAGCCGCTGCGGCGCGCGTTCTGCCAGTCGATCAGCGCGGGATCCACTGCCTGGCCGGAACGGTCGACGACACGCATGCGGTGATCGGCAAGATAGGCCGGGTTGCGTGCCACGCCCGGAATCACGTCTTCGCGCAGGATCGTCGGCGGCACCACCCATTTCGGGTTGAATACCAGGTGCTGAACGCTGTCGAGCAAGGCCGGCGTCTCCCGTGCCGACTTGCCGACCACCACGCGCGACGACCACACGTTCTGCCCGCCGAGCAGGAGACTGGCCTGATATGCGGTGATGTCGACCATCAGGTGGTCGCCGAGCATGTCCCGCGCCACCCAGCGCAGGCGTTCGAGGTTGACGCGGATCTGGTCGACACGTTGCGCGGGGCCGATGTTGAGCGCCTCGACCGTCTGGCGACCGACGGCCGCGTCCGCCGCCAGGCCGGCGCGTTGCTGGAAGCGCATCACCGCCTCGGCCAAGGCGTCGTCGTAGCGCGTCGGATCGCTGCCGCCAGGCAGCCCGTCCTCGCCTTCGGCCGCCAGCCGGGCCCGCAGGGCAGGCACGCGCGCGCTGCGCTCGCCAGGTCGCAAGGTAGCGCCGCCAGGCACCTTCGGCCACTCGCCCAGGGCCGCCAGCGCGCGATAGTGCTGCAGCGCCGCTTGCAATTCGCGGTAAAGCGGCAAATCGGGCGCCTGCGCTTCCACCGCGGCCTGCAGCGACGGCGCGTCCACGACGCGGGCAAGCCGCAGCCCGCGCTCGAAGGCCTGCTCGGGCAGCGAGAAGTTCCACATGCGATACAGGCCACGCGGGTCGACCTTGCCGTAGCGGATCTGCTGCACGAGGCGGGCCAACGTGCCGGTCAGGCGCAACTCGCGCTCGACCTGCCGTTCGGGTGGCAGTCCGGCCGCGGGCAGGGAAGCCTCCGCGCGCAGGGCGTCCACGTCGAACTCGGCGGGATCCAGCCCATGGTCACGCAAGGCATCCAGCGCTGCGATCAGTTCGTGGGACCGCTCCGGGGAGCTCCAGACAGGCTGAAAACCTCGTTGCCGGTAAAAGGCCTGCACGGACTCGTCCCCGCCGTAGTCACCGGCCAGCAGGCGCGCTTCGATTCCAACGGGCAGCCCGCCACGCACGGCAGTCAGGCGCTCGGGGCCACTGCCGTCCGCCGCCGCGACGCCCACGGCCAGTGCAGCCTGCGGCGTGCCAATCAACCCCACCGTCAAAAGGGTCACGGCCGTTACAACTGATTTGCGCAAATCGATCGCGAGTTCGGTTAGCATGCCGCCTTCAAGTGCTTGTACGGACTGAAGATTATTCATGTTCTCACGTTCCCGCCACCATCCGGCCCCGCAGCGCCGCCTGTTCCTGAAAGGTCTTGCATCGCTGCCGCTCGCCCTGCCCTTCGCCTCCGCTCAAGCGGGCGACATGCTTCATCTCTCGTTTCGCCACACACACACCGACGAACGTCTCAGCACCGCCTTCCGCAATCGCCGCGGCTACATCGAGCCGGCGATCAAGCGCATGAACTGGCTGTTCCGCGACTTCCGCACCGGCGAAGTCGCGCACATGGATCCCAGACTGTACGACATCCTCCACGCGCTCAGCGTGAGCTGCGGCGGGGAGACCTTCGAAATCATCTCGGGCTACCGTTCGCCCAAGACCAACGCCATGCTGCGCAAGACCGGCGGCGGCGTCGCCAAGCGCAGCCTGCACATGGACGGCAAGGCCATCGACATCCGTCTGGTCGGTTGCGACACCGCCCGCGTGCGCGATGCGGCGATCGCCCTCGGTGCCGGCGGCGTCGGCTATTACCCGGAATCCGACTTCGTCCACATCGACACCGGCCCGGTGCGCCATTGGGGACCGAAATCGGCCTGAGCGCCCACCGGCGCGGGCCTTGCACCCCGCAACATCTCGAAAGTTCGACCGGGCGCGCTGCGCCCGGTTTCATTTCCGAGCACGCTCAACCCAGCAGCACCAGCCCCCAGACCACGCCGACATTGATCAGCGCGATCAATACCGCAGCGCTGCCGATGTCCTTGGCGCGTTTGGCAAGGCGGTGGTTCTCGAGCGAGATACGATCCACGGTGGCTTCGATCGCCGAGTTGATCAGCTCGACGATCAGGACCAGCAGCACACTGCCGATCATCAGCGCACGCGCCAGGGCACCCTCGCCGAGCCAAAGTGCCAGCGGAATCAGCACCAGCGCCAGCCAGATCTCCTGGCGGAAGGCATCTTCATGGCGATAGGCCGCGCGCAGGCCGTCAAGCGAGTAGTGAAAGGCGTTCCAGACGCGGCGCAGTCCGGTCTTGCCCTTGAAGGGACTTTCCATCCAGTTTTCTTCCGAAACGTCGTAAAAGCGGGATGATTGCACACATCCCGCGTCAATCCGGTTGCAGTTGTGCAAGCGGATGCGCACGCTGGAGCCCCTGACCAAAACGCTTCGGCGCGATGTACCTGTCCGTCGCGCAAACCTGCCCTCCTTCCCCACATTCATGACAAGCAAGATCGGGCGATTCGAAATTCGACGCGAACTCGGACGCGGCGCGCAAAGCGTCGTCTACCTGGCATGGGACCCTCAGCTCGAGCGCGAGGTGGCGGTCAAGACGCTGCATTTCAGCGCTACCGAAAAGCGCGACAACGCCGCGCTGCTCGCCGAGGCGCGCGCAGTCAGCCGCCTGCGCCACCCGGGCATCGTGCCGGTCTTCGAGGCGGGCGAGGAAGACAGCGACGTCTATCTGGTGTTCGAGTACGTGCCCGGCGACAACCTCGGCACGCACATCCAGCAGCGTGGCGCCCTGCCGGCGGCCGACGCCGCGCGCCTGTGCATCGACATCCTCACCGCGCTGTCGACCGCCCATGCCGAGGGCATCGTCCATCGCGACCTCAAGCCCAGCAACGTACTGATCGATGTCGACGGCACGCCGCGCGTCATGGACTTCGGCATCGCCCAGCGCATCGACGCCGACACCGCAGGCACCAAGCTGTCGGGCACACCGGGCTACATGGCACCCGAGTACATCCGCAGCCGCCAGGTTGCGCCATCCAACGACGTGTTCGCCGCCGGCGTGCTGCTCGTCGAGATGATCACCGGGCGCCGCGTGATGCGCGAACGCGACCCGCAACGTGCACTCCAGTCCGCCGCGACGGTGCCGGTCACGCTGCCGAAGAACGCACCGGAGGTCGACGAGGCGCTGGCCGCCATTGCCCTGCGCGCAGCTGCGCTCGACCCCGCTGCCCGCTTCCAGAGCGCCGAGGACTTCCGCATCGCGCTGGAGAGCTGGCTCAATCCCAAGGACGCCACGACCACGCCGTCCGGATCTGGCGCGGTCGACTTCCTGCTGCGTCGCATGCGCCACCGCGGCGACTTCCCGGCATTGTCGGAATCGGTCGCGGCCATCAACCGCATCGCCTCGAGCGACGCCGAGAACATCGACACCCTCTCCAACCTGGTGCTGCGCGACTTCTCGCTGACGAACAAGCTGCTGCGGCTGGTGAATTCGGTGCATTACCGCCCGGCCAGCGGTCGCATCAGCACGGTGTCGCGCGCCCTGGTGGTGCTCGGCTTCGACACCGTGCGCAACATCGCCATCACCGTGCTGCTGTTCGAGCACCTGCAGAACAAGTCGCACGCCGCGCAACTACGCGAGGAGTTCCTGCGCGCCTGCCTGGCCGGGCTGTTCGCGCGCGACCTCGCCAAGCACATGAACACGCGCGACCTCGAACAGGCCTACATCTGCTCGGTGTTCCACAATCTCGGGCGTCTGTTGTGCCAGTACTACTTCCCGGAGGAGTCCGAGGACATCCGCCGCGTGATGACACAGCACGGCTATCGCGAGGACGTCGCGGCCCAGCGCGTGCTGGGCGTGAGCTTCGAGGAGCTGGGCATCGGCCTTGCGCGCAGCTGGGGGTTTCCGCCGGTAATCCTGGAAAGCATGCGCAAACTGCCCGCCGGCCCGGTGCGCCGACCGGCGACCCCGGAAGACAGACTGCGCACGCTGTCAGCCGTTGCCAACGAATACTGCGACGCCGTTGCCCACCTCAGCCCGGCCGAGCGCGACAAGGCCATGAAGGCGATCGCCAGCCGCTTTGCCGATGCCGTGCCGGTGGAGCTGAAGGCGGTGCGCGAGGTCATGCAGGGCGCGGTGCAGGAGATCGAGAACTTCGCCCAGATCATCAAGCTCAACCTGCGCCAGACTCGCATCGGCCGCAACCTCGCGACTTTCGACAGCGAGGAAACACTCATACACCCGCACACAACCACCGAAACGCAAATGCCTTCGGGCGCGGTGCTCGAGCAGAAATCGGTGGCGGAAGCCGCCCTCGCCGGCGAGAAGCCAGCCGACTCGCAGGCGGTGCTCAGCTCCGGCATCCAGGACATCAGCAACACCTTGGTCGAGGACTTCAAGCTCAACGACGTGCTGCGCATCATCCTCGAAACGATGTACCGGGCGATGGGCTTCAAGCGCGTGCTGCTGTGCGTGCGCGATGCCCGCAGCAACGACATGACCGGCCGCTTCGGCTTCGGGCCCGGCGCGAACGAACTCGCCCGCCACCTGCGCTTCAGCCTGTCGGCCCATCCGGACAACGTGTTCAATGTCGCCACGGCGAAGGGCGTGGACATCCTGATCGAGGACATCGACGAAGCGAAGATCGCCGCACGCATCCCGGACTGGTACCGTCGCAGCGTGCCCTCGCGCACCTTCGTGCTGTTCCCCCTGATGATCAAGGGCCGACCGGTGGCGATGATCTACGCCGACAAGGACGACGCCGGCGAGATCGAGATCAGCGAACAGGAACTCGCCCTCCTGCGCACTCTGCGCAACCAGGCGGTGCTGGCGATCAAGCAGGCTGGCTGACGGGAGGCGATCCGGTCTGTGGCGCAGGCTCAGGCCGGGTCGATGCGCAGCACGCGCCCGCCGCTTTCGTCCAGCAGCCACAGGCGGCCGTCCGGTCCCTCGCGCACATCACGCACGCGATGGCCGAGTTCGATGCGCTCCTCGTGAACGACTTTGTCACCATCCAGCACCAGGCGGGCCAGCAGCTGGAACTTGAGCGCGCCGACGAACAGATTGCCCTTCCATTGCGGAAACGCGTCGCCGGTGTAGAAGCTCATGCCCGACGGCGCGATCGAAGGCGTCCACTGCGTCACCGGCGGCTCCACGTCCGGTCGCGTCGTGCCCTCGCCGATCCTTGTGCCGATCACGTATTCCCGACCATAGGTGATATCCGGCCAGCCGTAGTTGCGCCCGGGCAGTACGCGGTTGAGCTCATCGCCGCCCTGAGGCCCGTGTTCGTGCGCCCACAATTCGCCGGTAACGGGATGCAGCGCCGCGCCCTGCACGTTGCGGTGACCATAGGACCACACCTCCGGCCGCACGCCATCCCGCTTCACGTAGGGATTGTCCGTCGGCACGCTGCCATCGAGCCGGATACGGACGACCTTGCCGATGTGGCTGTCCAGCGCCTGCACGCGGTCACGCGAATTGAAGCGGTCGCCCAATGTCACGAAGAGGTTGCCCGCGCGGTCGAATACAAGCCGCGAGCCCCAGTGGTGACTGCCCGAGGGGTCCTCGTTCTGCGCGAAGATCAGCTTCACGTCTTCCAGCCTCAGCCCCTCGAGGTCCAGCCGTGCCCGCGCCACCGCGGTGCGCGCACCGCCCGCGGTCGGCTCGGCGAACGAGAACACGATCGTCCGGTCTGTGCCGAAGTCCGGGCTGAGTGCGACGTCGAGCAGCCCGCCCTGCCCCCGTCCATGCACCTGCGGTACGCCGGCGATGGGCGCGGACAGGGACCCGTCGCGCGCGACGAGGCGCATGCGTCCTGGCCGCTCGGTCACCAGCAGACGGCCATCGGGCAGGAAAGCGAGCGCCCACGGCGTATCCAGGCCGCGCGCCACCTCAGTGACCCGCAGGGGGCCAGTTTCCGAATTCAGCACCCGGTCGGCCGCCCAGCCAGCCGACACTTCCAGGCCGAGCATCAACCCGGCGGACAGCACAACCCGACCAATGATCTTCACGATGTCTTCCTCCCCTGATACTTGCGGCTATCGCCGGTTACGGACCACGTCCGGGGCGCCGCAGCCCGAGCGGCCTGGCGTTCGAGAATGCATCTAGGACTCTCCATGACCTCATCCGTTCGCACCCTGTTTCGAATCGCCTTCGTGCTCGCGCTGGTTGCCGTGTTCTGGCTCGCGCTGATGCCTGCACCCGACATTGCCAAGCTTGTATCGTGGCAGGACAAGATCGAGCATGCCGTGCTGTTCGCCGCGCTGGCGCTGTTCGCGCTGGTGGCGTGGCCGACGAGACCGGTCGCCATTGCCCTTGGCCTGTTGCTGTACGGTGCGGCGATGGAGCTGGCCCAATCCCAGACCGGCCATCGTTTCGGCGACCCCTGGGACTGGTTGGCCGATGCGGTCGGGCTGCTCGTGCTGTTGCCCGCCTGGCTGCGCAGCCGGCGGCGCTGACATACTTGTCTGCTCGTCAACGACCGGGCCTGTTGCTATCATCGCGCCCTTTCCAATCAAGCGCTTGCGACCGACACGCGCCCGAGCCGCCCCATGAGCCATCCGTGCCACACCCTCGAACTCCTCGCCCCGGCCAAGACCGCCGACTTCGGCATCGAGGCCATCAACCATGGCGCGGACGCGGTGTACATCGGCGGCCCGGCCTTCGGCGCGCGTTCGGCGGCGGACAACACGGTGGAAGACATCGCCCGCCTGGTGCAGCACGCCCACCGCTACCACGCCGAGGTCTTCGTCGCCACCAACACCATCCTGTTCGATGCCGAACTGGAACCGGCGCGCAAGCTCATCTGGCAGCTCTACGATGCGGGCGTCGATGCGCTGATCGTGCAGGACATGGGACTGCTCGAGCTCGACCTGCCGCCGATCCAGCTCCATGCCAGCACGCAGACCGACATCCGCGACGCCAGCAAGGCGCGCTTCCTGCAGGACGTGGGCTTCTCGCAGATCGTGCTCGCGCGCGAGCTGTCGCTGAACGACGTGAAGAAGATCGCTGCCGCCACGACCTGCCAGCTCGAGTACTTCGTGCATGGCGCGCTGTGCGTGGCCTTCTCCGGCCAGTGCTACATCAGCCACGCCCACACCGGGCGCAGCGCCAACCGTGGCGAATGCTCGCAGGCCTGCCGCCTGCCCTATGACCTCAAGGACAAGGACGGCAACACCATCGCCAGCCAGCAGCACATGCTGTCGATGAAGGACAACAACCAGAGCGCCAACCTGCGCGCGCTGGCCTCGGCCGGCATCAGCTCGTTCAAGATCGAGGGGCGCTACAAGGACCTCTCCTACGTCAAGAACATCACCGCGCACTACCGCACGCTGCTCGACGAGATCATCGAGCACCCGGATGCGGACGGCCCGACGTATCGCCGCGCCTCGAGCGGGCGCACCACCTTTCTGTTCACCCCGCAGGCGGACAAGACCTTCAACCGCGGCTACACCGACTACTTCGCCAACGATCGCCGGCACGGCATCGAGGCTTTCGAGTCGCCCAAGTTCGTCGGCGAACCGATCGGCAGGGTGACGAAGATCGACACCAAGGGCCGCAAGTTCTTCGACGTCGAGCGCAGCTCGCCCATCCACAACGCCGACGGCCTGACCTGGTACACGCCCAAGGGCGAACTCACCGGCCTGCGGGTCAACCGTTCGGAGCCCAACGGCGGCGGCGAAGGGATCGACCGCATCTTCCCGTCCGAACCGCTGCCGTCCGACCTGGTGCCGGGCACCTCGGTGTTCCGCAACCACGACCACGAGTTCGAACGTGCGCTGGAAAAGAAGTCCGCCGAGCGCCGCATCCGCGTCGATGCGCAGCTCGCCGTCAACGGTGACGGCCTGACGCTGACGCTGCGCGACGAGGACGGCGTCACCGCCACCGCGACACTCGCCGCCGCCCTCGAGCCGGCGCAGAACGCAGAGCGCGCGCTCGCCACGCTGCACGAGCATCTGGGCAAGCTGGGCAACACCATCTTCACACTCGGCGCGGTTACGATCGACCTGCCCACCATGCCCTTCCTGCCCGCCGGCCAGCTCAACGCGCTGCGCCGCGACGCCATCGAGCAACTGGAATCCGCCCGCATCGGTGCCCACGCGCGCCCGCCGCGCGCCGCCGCGGTCGAGCCGCCGGTGCCCTACCCGCAGGACGCGCTGACCTACCTCGCCAACGTGCTCAACGACAAGGCGCGTGCCTTCTACGCCAGACACGGCGTCAAGCTCATCGACGCCGCCTTCGAGGAGAACCAGGAGACCGACGACGTCTCGCTGATGATCACCAAGCACTGCCTGCGCTACAGCTTCAACCTGTGCCCGAAGGAAGTGAAAGGCATCCGCCCCGACCCGATGCAGCTGGTCAACGGCAACGAGACGCTGACGCTGCGCTTCGACTGCAAGCGTTGCGAGATGCACGTCGTCGGCGCGATGAAGCCGCATATCGCGAAGATGCGCGACACCGTGGTCGCGCAGAAGGTCAGCTTCTTCCCGAACAAGCCGGGTAGCGACAAGACGGTCGCGGCACGGAACTGAGCCTCTCCCCCATGTCCGCCCTGCACCCGATCCAGAGCCTTTCCGCTCACCCGCACCTTGCCGAGGGGCCGGTGCTCGTCATCGCGCTCTGTGCCGACTGGTGCGGCACCTGCCGCGAGTTCCAGCCGGTGCTGGAGCGCATCGCGCTCGCTCATCCCGAGATGGTGTTCGCGTGGGCCGACATCGAGGACGATGCCGAACTGGTGGGTGACATCGAGCTCGACAGCTTCCCGACCCTGGCGATTTTCCACCGAGGCAGACCGCTGCACTTCGGCGCCTCCCCGCCGCTGGAGCCCGTGGTCACGCGCCTGATCCGCAGCACGGCCGCCACGCCCGCGGGCGCGCAACGGGACGTCCCGGACGAGGTATTCGAACTCGGCGCACGCCTGGCCGGCTGAACGCCGGAGCCTGCCGCGATCCTGTTGGTCAGCCTACGATCAGGCTGACCACGACGAAATAGGTCAGCAGCGTCAGGAGATCCTGGATGATGGTGGACATCGGCCCGCTGCCGTAGGCGGGGTCGCTGCCGAGGCGGCCGAGCAACCAGGGCAACAGCAGCCCGACGGTGGTTGCGATGCCGCCGGCCACCACCAGCGCCACCGCCACTGCGACCGCCAGATGCACGCTGCCGAAAACGAGCCACACGGCCGGGAAGGTCAGCCCGCCCATGACGAGCCCGATCAGCACGCCGGTACGGGCCTCGCCGCCGATGATGGTGCGCATGCGGGCATGGCTCAGCGACAAGCCGCGCACCGCCACGGCCTCGGTCTGGGTGCCGATGGCGTCGGCCAGGTAGACCAGGCCCGGGACGAAGAATGCAATCGCCGGATCGATCGCGAGCGCCCCTTCGAAACGCGACATGATGAGCGTCGCCAGCATGCTGCCCGCCAGCCCGAGCAGCAGCCACGGCAGGCGATGGCGCAGCCGGCGCAAGGGCGGCGCCTCGATCGCCTCGCGGGCGAGCGTGGCCTCGCGCGAGATGCCGGCGAAACGATGGAGATCCTCGACGTGTTCGCGGCGCAGGATATGCATCAGCGCGGCAGAAGGCACCACGCCCAGCAGCTTGCCCTTCGCATCGACCACCGGGATCGCGCTGATCGCATGATGCAGCGCCAGCGACGCCACCCGCTCCTGGTCGGTCGTCGGGTGCACCTTGGGAAACCCGGGCCGTATGGCGTCGGCAAGACGGCTGTCCCGTTCCATCGCGAAGAGGCCAGCCAACGGAAGCACGCCCACCAGACGCTCATCGTCATCGAGCACGCACACTACGTCCATGCAGTCATGGGCGTGAGCGGCCAACTCCGCCAGCACCTCGGCGACCGTCTGCCCGCGCCGCGCACGCGGCACGCTGGCGACGAGATAGCGTCCGGCCGTCTCGTCTGGTCGCATGCCGTCCCGACCCTCGTCATCCGGCCGGCGCTGGCGTGGCGCTGCCCGCGCGGGCTTGCGCCGGGCACCGGGCACCCCGCCACCGTACAAGGCCGGCGCCCCCTTCCGATGCTCGACAGCCTCGTCCACGACCTCGTCCCCCGCCATTCCGTACCGAAATGCTAGCAAAGGGCTCAGGTACGCGGACAGCCCCCTATCGGGAAAGCGGTCGCCACGCCCGTGCGGCGTATTCTGTTGCCCTACTGCTTGAGCCAGCGCGGCACGGCCGGAAATCCGAGCTGCGACGACAGGGTCCGGTCGATGACCTGGATGCGCGTATATGGCGTCAGCACACGCCGGATCACGTGGTCACCGGCGCCCGCCCGTTCCAGCGAATCGCCCGCGATCTGCCACGGCACCATTTCGGTCTCGACCAGCACGACGATGCCGTCGATCCGTGCGCGAAGCTCGCTGTTCTCCCGTCTCTCCATCCTTGCTGCCCCTCCTCGAACGGTTGGTGGCAACCTTCAGGATAGACCCGATGTCCGCGCATGCAATGCGACCAGTCCGCCCGTCCGTGGACCCCGCATTCAGCGGTCCGTGACGGGCCTCACACGCAGTCGAACGGTATTGGGGATTAAGATTGAGCCACGCAAGAGAGGCGCGGGATCCGCGCTTCAACACAAGGACCAAGAGGTCATCATGCGCACCCAAGACCTGATGGTCGTGGAGGGTTCGCGTCACCAACCCCACGACCCCATCTGCCCCGACGGCGTAGAGCTCGCGATCAACCGCGCAATTCATGCGGGTTACCGCGTCGGTCGAGAAGTTCTCGTCGGCCACGTGGCCGGTAGCGTGGTGGGCTACAACATCGGCCACTACGGCCGCTTCAGCGGCGCCCGCTACCCGCTGCTGGTGAAGACCGAATTCGGTGTCGCCAAGTGCAGCCTGCAGGAAGTCGCCGCCGCCTGAGACAGGCGAAGCGACCGCCCATCAGCGCAACTTGAGCGGCACGCTGGCCGGCAGCGGCACGGCGGTGACGTTGTTCTGCGGGCTGCCGTCGATCAGCTTGTCGCTATAGACGAGATACACCAGCGTATTGCGCCTGGCGTCGGCCATGCGCACGATGCGCACCTTCTTGAACAGGATCGACGCGCGCTCGGAGAACACCTCCTCCTGCTGTTCGAGCGGTTCCAGCAGCGCAATCTCGCCGACCTGGCGGCAGGCGACCGAGGCGTCGGCCGTGTCCTCGGCCAGTCCCAGCGTGCCCTTGATGCCCCCGGTGCGCGCACGCGAGACGTAGCACGACACGCCCTTCACCTTGGGGTCGTCGAACACCTCGACCACCACCTGATGATTGCGTCCGATGAGCTTGAACGCAGTGTCGACGGCGCCGACGGTTTCGGCCTGCGCGCAGAACGGCATTGCCAGTGCGGCGCCCAGCGCGCCAAGCAGAAAGGTCTTCACGTCCGTGCATCCTTGTTGCGGAGAAACGCCAGTATCGCATTGCGGCGCGCAATTTACCCTGCATCAAGGCAGCACCGGCACGGCAGCGCGAGAATGCGCTTTCGATCGAGCCTTCAAGTTCCTCCCGTGTCGTACGCCGCCACCCTGCCCGACGCTTCAACCGCCACCGGCCGCATCCCGGGCAACAAGGCGATGTGGGTCGGCATTTTCTGCGAGGTGACCGAATTCGCGCTGATGTTCGCGGTTTATTTCATCGCTCGCGCGCATCACCCCGAAGTCTTCCGCGCCGGCCCCGAGCGGCTGTCGCTGCTGGCCGGCACCGGCTATACGCTGATGTTGCTGACCAGCGGCTGGTGCGTGGCGCGCGCACTGCACGCCATGCGCGCCGGTCGCCAGAAGGCCTGCCTGCGCTGGCTGCTGGGCGCCTTCGTGTTCGGCCTGGGCTACCCGGTCATCAAGCTGTTCGAGGTGCGCTGGAACCTCGCCAACGGCCTGGACGGTGATGCCGGCGTGTTCATCGTCACCTACTACTACCTGACCTTCAACCACCTGATCCATGTGTTCTGGGGGTTGCTCGGCATGATCTGGGTGATGCTGCGCACCGGCACCGGCTCGTACTCGGCCGACGAGCATTCAGGACTGGAGGCCTTTGCCTGCTACTGGCACGCAACGGACATCATCTGGCTGATGATCTTCCCGCTGTTCTACGTGCTGCGCTGAGCCTGGAGACGATGCCATGACCGAAATCCGCAAGCTCGACCTCGCCTGGCTCGGACTGGTCGCGCTGAGCGTGATCGGCGCCACGCTCGGCGGTCGCCCGGACACAGGCTTCGGCGTCACCGTGCTGGTCGCGCTGGTGATGGGCCTCAAGGTCCGCATCGTGTGCGACCGCTTCCTTGAACTACCGACGGCCCGGCGCGGCATCCGGCTCGCGATGCACGGCTTCTGCTACGGCATGCCTGTCCTGGTGATCCTGACCAGCGCGTTCGGCGACACGCTCGCACGCCTGACCGGCGCACTGATCTGAGCTGCCCGGCAGAGCCGCACCCGACCACCCCTCAACCGGCCGGCGTCGGCGTCAGCCGCTCATAGAGCTTCACTGCGGTATCGACGTGACGCAGCAGCCGGTCGGCCTCGCCGACCACCGCCCTCACATGCTGCCCACGCTGCGCGCGCATCACATCGGGTGCCAGCGCGCGCAGGAAGCGCTGCCACTGGTCCGACACTTCTTGCAGTTGCGCAGACAGTTCGGGCAGGCGCCTCCCGCTGTGGCGCAATTCATCGAGGTTGCGTTCGAACTCGCGTGTCGCCGCGTCGATCTCGTCCTGAATCCGCACGGGCTCGGCCACCCACTCCCGAAGCACGAACAGCTTGCCGATGCGCTGCGATAGCATGCGGTTGCGACCGGCAACATTGACGTAGTGCGCGTCGGGCAGTCCGAACAGATGCTCGGCTGCGCCAGTCAGGCGATCGGCCGCATCAAGCACGGTTTCACTCGAAGCAAGCACCCACTCGGCCCGCGCAGGCGTCGCGCCCTCCTCGGCCAGCGCGGCGCGGTAGTCGGGCCAGGCCTCGACCACCGCCGAGCGCCCGGACTCGAGGAGATCGGGCAAACCCAGCGCCTCGAGACGCGCGAGCACGCGCTCGAACTCGTGCATCAGCCGACGCAGGCGGACCGCGGCCTTTTCGACCGACAGGCCCGCCGCGATCAATGCCCAGGCGATCGCCATGCGCTGCGACAGCATGCGGCAGCGACCGCACAGATTCACCAGCGCTCCCGGTGCAATGCGCGCGGACGACGGCTCGCCATGGGCCTTGGTCTTGCGCGCGAAGCGCAGGCGCTGGCCCGACCTGCCGGTCTCGATGTCGCTCAGCGCGGCGTGCTGGATGTGCACCTTGCGTCCCTCGACGACGACCACGCCCTGATCGCTGAGCTGGCGCAGGCTGCGCGAAAAGGACTCGGGCGTCATGCCGATACGGGCCGCGATGATCTTCTTGCTGGCCTTCAGGACAACCGTGGTCTCGCCGGCCAGCCCGATGCGATCGCCCGCCTGCGCCAGCAGGTAATCAAGGATGCGCTGTGCGCCGGTCGCGCCCGAATGGTGGCCGGTAACATCGAACTCGATCGCGCACTGGCGCTGTGCCAGCGCCTGCATGATCCGCCAGCTCAGCGCCGGATCGTGCTGGATGACCACGCGCAGACGGCGGATGTCGATGGCGACGACGATGCTATGGGCGAGCGCCCTACACGATGCACCGTAATGCGTGCGCGCCAGCAGTTCGCCAAGGGCGAGCACCTGCGGCGCCTGCGCCAGTTCCAGCACCTTTTCGTTGCCGGTGGGCAGCAGGTGTTCGCGCGCCACGCTGCCGCTTGCCAGGACGAACGCCTCGCGGATCGGATCCTCGGCACGGTAGAGCAGGCTCTGCGCGTTCAGCTCGAGCACGCGGCTGCCAGCCACGAGTTCATCGAGCAAGGCTGGCGGCAGGCCGGAGAAAAGCGGCTCGGCCGCCAGCAGCTTGCGTTGTGCCCAAAGGGCGTCCCTCGTTGGGGCGATCACTTCAACGACACCTCTAGATGTTTCGGCAAGGCGAGCGGCTGAGCAATCCGGGGAGGGGGCCGGCCCCCCCCCCCGAGGAACTCCCGGGCGCCTCAATACACGTCGTGCTGCGTGTTGTAGACGTTGAACTTGCCCGTCGGCGTGATCAGCTTCGGATCCCGGATCACGGCCTTGAGCTTGCGCGTCCTGTCATCGACGACGACGATCGCCGACTCCTGGTCCGCACCATTCCAGACCGAGAACCACACCTCGTCGCCTGCCTTATTGTATTCCGGCTGCACGACACGCTTCGGTCCGGCCTTGATGCCAGACCACTCGCCGATCGGAATCAGCTCGTAGCCCTTGTCGATGTTGTCGATGTCCCACACCGCGACCGACTGGCTGACCTTCTCGTCCGGATTCAGCGTGGTATCGACCCACAGGTTCTTCGACGTCGGATGCGTCTTAAGGAACAGCGAACCGCCGCCCAGGCCCTTCAGTGTACGGACCACCTTCCAGGCGTTGTCCGGGTGTTTGACCGGATCGGTACCGATCAGCGAGATGGTCTCGTCGCCAAGGTGGCCGGTGGCCCACACCGGACCGAACTTCGGATCGACGAAGTTGGCGCCACGGCCCGGGTGCGGCACCTTGCCCACGTCGACCAGCTTCTCGAGCTTGCCTTCCTTGGTGTCGATGACCGCGATCTTGTCCGACGCGTTGGCAGCGTCCATGAAGTAGCGATGCGTGGACTCGAAGCCGCCGTCGTGCAGGAAGGGTGCCGCCTCGATCATCTTGACCTTGAGGTTCTCGAGGTCGCGATAGTCCACCGAATACACCATCCCGGTCTCCTTCACGTTGACGAAGAACTCCGGATTGAAGTGCGAGGCCACAATGGCAGCCACGCGCGGCTCGGGGTGATATTCCTGCGTGCCGACCACCATGCCGCGGGTCGATACGATCTTGCGCGGCTGCAGCGTGTCGCCGTCCATGATGACGAATTGCGGCGGCCAGTAGGTGCCGGCGATGGCGTACTTGTCCTCCCAGCCCTTGGCCTTGGAGCTCTCGACCGAGCGCGCCTCGAGGCCGACCTTGATCTCGGCGACCGTCTCGGGCTTCTCCATCCACAGGTCGATGAGGTTGATCTTGGCATCGCGGCCGATCACGAACAGGTAGCGGCCCGAGGCCGACATGCGCGAGATATGCACCGCATAACCGGTCTCGATGATGCTGACGATCTTCTTGCTGTCGCCGTCGATCAGCGCGATCTTGCCGTCGTCGCGCAGCGTCACCGAGAACAGGTTCTCGAGCTTAAGGTCGTTCATCTTCTTCGTCGGTCGCTTGTCGACCGGGATGACGACCTTCCACGAGGCTTCCATTTCCTTCAGGCCATACTCGGGCGGGGCCGGCGGCGTCTGCTGGATGTAGCGCGCCATCAGGTCGACCTCGTCATCGCTCAGCACGCCCGAGGTGCCCCAGTTCGGCATGCCGCCGGGCGAACCGTACTTGATGAAGACCTTCAGGTACTCGAGCCCCTTCTCCAGCGTCAGGTCGGGGGTCAGCGCCTTGCCGGTCGCACCCTTGCGCAGTACGCCGTGGCAGCCGGCGCAGCGCTCGAAGAAGATGCGCTTGGCCTTCTCGAACTCGGGTTCGGACATGCGCGGCGCAAGCGGGTTTATGTCGTGGTGCATAGGCACGTCGGCCATCGGCGAGCCGCCGGCCTGGTACTCCTTCATCGCCGCGTCACCGTGGCCGGCCGGCGCCTCGGCGAAGGCCACCTGACATGCGAGCGCGAGCGTCGACACCGCAAGCACTCCGAACTGCTTGAAAGCTGCTGACTTCATGGTCCCTTCTCCTGGCTGAAAACGAAATCGGTGGCGCAATTTCGCAATCGGGAGAATCGCCGCTTTGATGAAAATCAAGAGACTCCAAGACCCCGGTCAGCGTGCGGGTTTCAGGTCAAACCGGACTTGATCGAGGGTAAGGGTGCCGCATTGCGCCGGCATCCCGGGTCCGGTCGAGGGTGTCACGAACATGGCCGTGTACCCCCGTTCGGACCGTGTCGCGCGTCTTACCAGTGCGGTGGAATCTCGTCTTCCGGACGGTTCGGCGCGCCCGGCTGGATGGTCTTGACCTGCTGCGCCAGCTGGCGCACCTGCTCGCGCAGCAGGTCGAGCTCCTGCTGCTGGCGCCACACGGTACGGTTCAGTTCGTCGAGCTGGTCCTCGGCCGACATCATCTTGGTTTCGAGCGCTTCGAGGCGGTCTTCCATGCGGGTATCCGGTGAAGTTGAGGGGCGCGATTCTAGCTGGCAAGGGGCGCGCCATGCCGCGCCAGCGCCCAGGCCACGTGCTCACGCACCACAGCTGACGGGTGCTCGGCGCGCGCCCGCAGGGCGGCGAGCACTTCCGGCGCGGTCGGCGCATTTCCCAGGGCCACCGCGATGTTGCGCAGCCAGCGCTCGTGACCGATGCGATGGATCGGGCTGCCGGCGGTGCGCTCGACGAACTCGGCCTCGCTCCAGGCGAAGAGTTCGACGAGGCCCGCACTGTCCAGACCGTGACGCGGCGCGAAGTCGCCCTCCGCCGTCAGGCGCGCAAAGCGGTTCCAAGGGCACGCGAGCTGGCAATCGTCACAGCCGTAGATGCGGTTGCCCAGCAGCGGGCGCAGGTCCTCCGGAATCGGGCCATGCAGTTCGATCGTCAAATAGGAGATGCAGCGTCGCGCATCGACCTGGTAGGGCGCGACGATGGCTCCGGTCGGACAGGTATCGATGCAGGCGGTGCAGCGGCCGCAGTGCGACTCGACGGGTGCATCGATTGGCAGCGGCAGGTCGGTGAAGATCTCGCCCAGGAAGAAGTAGGAGCCGGCGTCGCGATCCAGCAGCAAGCTGTGCTTGCCGCGCCAGCCCAGGCCGTTGCGACTGGCCAGCTCGACTTCCAGCACCGGCGCCGAATCCGTGAACACGCGGTAGGCATGCGGCATCTCGGCGGCGATCCGATCGGCCAGCTTCTGCAGGCGGTTACGCAAGACCTTGTGGTAGTCGCGCCCCAGTGCATAGCGCGAAACGTAGGCACGCTGGCCATCGGCCAGGTTCGCTCCGGCATCGGCGGCGTCGGGCCAGTAGTCGAGCCGCAGGCTGATCACGCGCAGGGTTCCGGGCACCAGTTCGGCCGGACGCGCACGCTTCATGCCGTGGCGCGCCATATAATCCATCCCACCGTGAAAACCGGCATCCAGCCATGCCGTGAGCCCGGGCTCGGCCTCGTGCAGGTCGGTGTCCGCGACGCCGACGGCGCCGAAACCAAGTTCCGCCGCCCACTGGCGGATGCGGGCCAGCAGGGCGGCCCCGTCGAGCGGGGTGCCATCGGCACCCGCCATGCCATCTGCCACCGCGTTTTCAGCCATCAACGAGAGGATTCCATGATCGAGTTGCTCAAGGCCGCCGATGATAGCGGCGCCCGCCTCCGCGCGCACTTGCCCGCCGAAGCCGACACCGAAGCCATCGGCGCCGCACTGGCCGCCACCCTGCGTCCGGGGCTCAGAATCTGGCTGCAGGGCAACCTCGGCATGGGCAAGACGACGCTCACGCGCGGGCTGCTGCGGGCACTTGGTCACGAAGGCAAGGTGAAAAGTCCGACATACACCTTGATTGAACCTTACGTTGTTTCTAGATTAGACTTATATCACTTTGATTTTTATCGCTTCAATTCGCCCGAAGAATATCTGGACGCTGGGCTGGACGAATACTTCGCGAGTCAGGGCGTATGTGTAGTGGAATGGCCGGACAAAGCCGCCCCCTATCTGCCGCCGCCTGACCTCGAAATCCGGCTCGAAACCCATGATTCCGGGCGGTTTGTGGAGATCGATGGCAAGACGGATGCGGGGCGGACATGCGTGATCGAACTGGGGAAAGCATTGCGGGGCGCGGACCCGGCGTCCTGACGGAGCCGGAAGCTGTGCCTGCGCGCGGCATCGATCGTCGCCGCCTGCTCAAGTTCGCCGGCGCGACGCTGGCGCTGATGGTCAGCCCGGTGGGCCATGCGGCACCGGCCAGCCTGCTCGCGGTGCGCGTCTGGCCTTCGGCCGAATACACCCGCATTACGCTCGAAGGCTCGTCCACCCTGCGCTACAGCCACATGTTGGTGCCCGACCCCGACCGCCTGGTGGTCGACCTCGAGGGCATTCACCTCGACAGCGTGCTGCAGTCCCTGCCCTCGAAGGTCATGGAGTCCGACCCCTACATCCGCCTGATCCGCGCCGGCCAGAACCGGCCGGGGGTCGTGCGCGTGGTGGTCGAACTGAAGGCGCCGGTGAACCCGCAGGTGTTCACGCTCGCCCCCGTCGGCAACTACGGACACCGCCTCGTGCTCGACCTGCATTCGACCGAGGAACACGACCCGCTGCTGGCGCTGATCATGAAGGATTCGCCGATGGACGCCGCAGCGGGCGACACCGGCCAGGACAGCAGCCAGGCCAGCGTTGCCGACAGTCGGAATTCGCCGGCAGAACGCAACACGGCACGCCGTGCCGACCCGAACGTCAATCGCCTGTTCACCGTCGTGCTCGATCCGGGCCACGGCGGCGAAGACCCGGGCGCAGTCGGCGCGGCAGGCAGCTACGAGAAGAACGTCACGCTCTCCATCGCCCGCCGGCTCAAGCGCAAGATCGACGCCGAACCGAGCATGCGGGCCGTGCTCACGCGCGACGGCGACTATTTCGTGCCGCTGCAGCAGCGCGTCGCCCGCGCCCGCCGCGTCCGCGCCGATCTGTTCGTATCGATCCACGCCGACGCCTTCGTCAAACCCGAGGCCAATGGCAGCTCGGTCTATGTGCTGTCCGAGCGCGGCGCCTCGAGCACCGCGGCGCGCTGGTTGGCGCAGAAGGAGAACGATGCCGACCTCGTCGGCGGCGTCAACCTTGCCCGCCAGGACGGCCACATCGCCCGCACCCTGCTCGATCTGTCGCAGACCGCGACCATCAACGACAGCCTCAAGCTCGGCCGCGCCATGCTCGGCGAGATCGGCGGCATCAACCGTCTGCACAAGCAGGATGTCGAACAGGCCGGTTTCGCGGTCCTCAAGGCGCCGGACATCCCCTCGGTGCTGGTCGAGACCGCGTTCATCAGCAACCCGCAGGAAGAGCGCCGCCTGAACGACGAGGCCTATCAGGAAAAGATGGCCAACGCCCTGCTGCGCGGGATCAAGCGCTACTTCGAGGCCAACCCGCCGGCAGGCCCGACCCGGGTCGCCCAGCTCGGCTGAACACCGCACAGCCAGCAGCCCCGACTGCTTCCACGGCCTGAGGCAAGCCCGCACGGCCGTGCTTTGCCGCTATAATTGCGGCTTTTTTCAGGCGCTTATGCGGGTTTTTCGCGGGATTCCCGAGCGAGCCGACACCGCCGCGGTGCTGACCATCGGCAACTTCGATGGCGTCCACCTCGGCCATCAGGCGCTGCTCAAGCTGCTTACCGACAAGGCCCGTTCGCTCGGTCTGCCGGCGGTCGTGCTCACCTTCGAGCCGCATCCGCGCGAGTACTTCAGCCCGTCCGACGCCCCCGCCCGTCTCGCCTCACTGCGCGAAAAGCTGCTGTTGCTGGACGCCGCAGGCGTCGACCGCAGCTACGTCTGCCGCTTCGACGCCCGCTTTGCATCGCAGACGGCGCAGGCCTTCATCGAGGACACGCTCGTGCGCGGCCTGGGTGTCCGCCATCTTTTCGTCGGCGACGATTTCCGCTTCGGCGCGCGCCGCCAGGGCAACTTCAGCATGCTGCAGGCGGCCGGCGCACAACTCGGCTTTGGCGTCGAATCCATGCCGACGCTCAGCGTCCAGGGCGAGCGCGTATCGAGTTCCGCCGTACGCGACGCGCTCGGCGAAGATGACCTCACGCATGCCGCGCGCCTGCTCGGCCGCCCCTACAGCATTGCGGGGCGTGTCAGCCATGGCGACAAGATCGGCCGCCAGCTCGGATTTCCGACCGCAAACATCCAGATGAAACACCGTCGCCCGGCGCTCACCGGCGTCTATGCCGTAGGCGTCGAAGGACTGGCCGGTCAGCGCATCGCCGGCGTGGCGAACATCGGCGTTCGTCCCACGGCCACCTCGGCCGGACGCGCGCGACTGGAAGTTCACCTCTTCGACTGGTCCGGGAGCTGCTACGGTGCTCACATCCGTGTGCATTTCCTGCGCAAGCTGCGCGCCGAGCGCAAGTTCGACTCGCTGGACGCCTTGCGCGCGCAGATCGCCGTCGATGCCGACCTCGCGCGCAAGTGGTTTGCCGACCATCCCGACCGCCTTCAGGCCTTGACCGCCTGAGCCCCCCAGAACCCACAAGACCGACGTTTACGCCATGGCCGACTACCGCAAGACGCTCAACCTGCCCGACACGCCCTTCCCGATGCGCGGCGACCTGCCCAAGCGCGAGCCGAACTGGATCGCCGACTGGCAGCAACGCAAGCTCTACCAGCGCATCCGCAAGGCCAGCGCCGGCCGGCCCAAGTTCGTGCTGCACGACGGCCCGCCCTATGCCAACGGCAGCCTGCACATCGGCCACGCGCTGAACAAGATCCTCAAGGACATCATCGTGCGCTCGAAGACCCTCGCGGGGTTCGATGCGCCCTACGTGCCGGGCTGGGACTGCCACGGCCTGCCGATCGAGCACAAGGTCGAGGTCACCCACGGCAAGAACCTGCCCGCCGACAAGGTGCGTGAGTTGTGTCGCGCCTACGCCGCCGAGCAGATCGAGATCCAGAAGGCCGACTTCATCCGCCTCGGCGTGCTCGGCGACTGGGACAACCCCTACCGCACGATGGACTTCGCCAACGAGGCCAACGAGATCCGCGCGCTGGCCGAGATGACGAAGAACGGCTACGTGTTCAAGGGCCTGAAGCCGGTGAACTGGTGCTTCGACTGCGGCTCGGCGCTGGCCGAAGCCGAGGTGGAGTACGCCGACAAGCAGTCGCCGACGATCGACGTCGCCTTCCCGGTGGCCGAGGCTGACAAGCTCGCCGCCGCCTTCGGCCTGGCCAAGCTCGACAAGCCCGCCGCCGCGGTGATCTGGACCACCACCCCGTGGACGATCCCCGCCAACCAGGCGCTCAACGCCCATCCCGAGTTCGACTACGCGCTGGTGGACGCGGGCGACCGCTTGCTCGTACTGGCCAAGGAACTGGTCGAATCCGCGCTGCAGCGCTACCAGCGCGAGGGCAGCATCATTGCGACCGCCAAGGGCGCGGCGCTCGACCGCATCGAATTCCGCCACCCCTTCTACGACCGCGTGTCGCCGGTGTACCTGGCCGACTACGTGGGCGTGGACGCCGGCACCGGTATCGTGCATTCGGCACCGGCTCACGGCGTGGACGACTTCAACTCGTGGCGCGCCTACGGCCGCAGCAACGAGGAGATCCTGTCGCTGGTGATGGGTGGTGGCGAGTACGTGCCCGACCTGCCCTTCTTCGGCGGCATAAACATCTGGAAGGCCAACGCTGCCATCGTCGACAAGCTCGCCGAGGTCGGTGCGTTGCTGTCCCACGGCAAGATCACCCACAGCTACATGCACTGCTGGCGCCACAAGACCCCGCTGGTCTATCGCGCCACCGCGCAGTGGTTCGTCGGCATGGACAAGGTCGCAGCCGACGGCTCCACGCTGCGCGACCGCGCGCTGCGCGCAGTGGAAGCCACCAAGTTCTACCCCGGCTGGGGCCAGGCGCGCCTGCACGCGATGATCGCCAACCGACCCGACTGGTGCATCTCGCGCCAGCGCAACTGGGGCGTGCCGATCCCCTTCTTCCTGCACAAGGAAACCGGCGAGCTGCATCCGCGCACGGTCGAGCTGATGGAGGAAGTTGCGCTGCGCGTGGAGAAGGAAGGCATCGAGGCTTGGTTCAAGCTCGACGCAGCCGAGCTCCTCGGCGCCGAGGCCGCCCAGTACGACAAGATCAGCGACACGCTGGATGTATGGTTCGATTCCGGCACCACGCACAAGCACGTGCTGCGCGGCTCGCACAACGATGGCCATCCGGAGGGCCCGCGCGCCGACATGTACCTGGAGGGCTCGGACCAGCACCGCGGCTGGTTCCATTCCTCGCTCTTGACCGGCTGCGCCATCGACGGCCACGCGCCTTACCGCAGCCTGCTGACTCACGGCTTCGCAGTCGACGGCGCCGGGCGGAAGATGAGCAAGTCGCTTGGCAACGTGGTGGTACCGCAGGAGGTCACCAGCAAGCTCGGCGCCGAAATCCTGCGCCTGTGGGTGGCCTCGACCGACTACTCGGGCGAGCTTTCGATCTCCAAGGAGATCCTTGACCGCGTGGTCGAGGTCTATCGCCGCATCCGCAACACCCTGCGCTTCCTGCTCGCCAACACCGCCGACTTCGACATCGCTCGGGACGCGGTGCCGCTCGAGCAGTGGATGGACCTCGACCGCTACGCGCTGGCCTTCACTCGCCAGCTCGCACAGCAGGCCGAGGCCGACTACGCGAAGATGGAGTTCCACCGCATCGTCCAGGCACTGCAGGTGTTCTGCGCGGAGGACCTCGGTGCCTTTTACCTCGACATCCTGAAGGACCGCCTGTACACCACCGCCGAAGGCAGCCTGCCGCGCCGCGCCGCGCAGACCGCGCTGTGGCACATCACCCAGACGCTGCTCAAGCTGATGGCACCGATCCTGTCCTTCACCGCCGAGGAAGCCTGGGCCATCCTGAACCCGGACAAGGCGGGCGAGGAACCCGACAGCGTGATGCTGCACACCTTCCACGCCCTGCCTGCGCAGGAAGGCGAGGCAGGCCTGATCGCGCGCTGGGAAATCATCCGTGCGGTGCGTTCCGAGGGCCTGAAGGTGATCGAGGCGCTGCGCACCGAAGGCAAGGTCGGAGCCTCGTTGCAGGCCGAACTCAGCCTGGCGCTGACCGCGGACAAGTTCGCCGCGATGACCAGCTTGGGCGGGGACCTGCGCTTCGTCACCATGACCTCGGCCGCGACGCTGTCCGAGGTCGCGAACGCGGAAGACGAACGGATCGTCGCGACGCCCAGCGCCGCGCAGAAATGCGAGCGCTGCTGGCACTACGTGGAATCGGTCGGCCAGCACACCGAGCATCCCACGCTGTGCGGTCGCTGCGTGAGCAACCTGTTCGGCGACGGCGAAACGCGCATCCATGCCTGACGTACTGCCCGCGATGCACAAGACCTCGACGCGTCCCGCACTGGCCGCCATGGTGCCCTGGATCGCACTCGCGATCGCGGTCGCCGCGCTCGACCAGGTGAGCAAGCAGTGGGTGCTGGACAACCTGCACTACGGCCAGATGATCCCGATCACCGGCTTCTTCGACCTGGTGCTGGTGTTCAACCCGGGTGCGGCCTTCAGCTTTCTTGCCGACCATGACGGCTGGCAGCGCTGGTTCTTCACCGGGCTCGCCACGGTGATCTGCGGCTGGCTGCTGGCGCTGACCTGGCGCCATCGTGACGAAAAGCTGCTGCCGACCGCCTTCGCCATGATCATCGGCGGCGCCGTCGGCAATGTCTATGACCGCCTCGTGCATGGCGCGGTGGTCGATTTCCTGCACTTCCACTACGCCGGCTGGAGCTGGCCGGCGTTCAACCTGGCCGACTCGGCCATCACCGTCGGCGTGGTACTGATGCTGTGGGGCCAGTTCCGCCACGACCGCCAGCCGACCCCGGAGAAGCCATCTTGAGCCAAGTCGTCGAAGCCAACAGCCTGGTCACCCTGCACTACCGCATCTCGCTGCCCAGCGGCCAGCCGCTGATCAGCACCTTCAATGCCACCCCTGCCACCCTGCAGCTGGGCGCGGGCGAGATGCTGCCCGCCATGGAAAAGCTGCTGATCGGACTGACGCCCGGCACCCACCACGTCTTCGAGCTCGAGGCCGAGGAGGCCTTCGGCCCGCATCGCCCCGAGCTGATCGAGCGCGTGAAGCGCGAACACATGCCGGATGAGGAGATCGAGCCGATGAGCATCATGGAGTTCACCGCGCCCGACGGTTCGCGCTACTCCGGTCTGGTGCGCGAGATCGACGACCAGTGGGCGCTGATTGACTTCAACCACCCGCTTGCCGGCAAGGCGATCCGCTTCGAGGCGCAGATCATCGGCGTGTCCTGAGCGCCGCCGCCCTGACAGAGACGAAGAGACATGAGCGACAAGGAAATCCTGCTGGCCAACCCGCGCGGCTTCTGTGCCGGCGTCGAACGCGCGATCGAGATCGTCGAGCGTGCCTTGCAGCGCTTTGGTGCGCCGATCTACGTGCGCCACGAGGTCGTGCATAACAAGTTCGTCGTCGACGATCTGCGCAACAAGGGCGCGATCTTCGTCGAGGAACTGGACGAAGTACCGGCCGGCAATACCGTGATCTTCTCGGCCCACGGCGTGTCGCTGGCGGTGCGCGAGGAAGCGGAGAAGCGCGGCCTGCGCGTGTTCGACGCCACCTGCCCGCTGGTGACCAAGGTGCACATCGAGGTCGGCCGCATGCGCGAGCAGGGTCGCGAGATCATCATGATCGGCCACAAGGGCCATCCCGAGGTCGAGGGCACGATGGGCCAGGTCAATACCGGCATCCATCTGGTCGAGACGCCCGAGGACGTTGCCACGCTGCAGGTCGCCGATCCCGACCTGCTCGCCTACGTCACGCAGACCACGCTGTCGGTGGATGACGCGGCAAACATCGTGAACGCCTTGCGCGAGCGTTTCCCGAACATCGTCGGACCGAAGAAGGACGACATCTGCTACGCCACGCAGAACCGCCAGGACGCGGTGAAGTTCATGACGCCGCATGCGGACGTGGTGTTCGTGGTCGGTTCGAAGAATAGCTCGAACTCCAACCGCCTGCGGGAAGTGGCCGAGTTGCGCGGCGTGCCGGCCTACCTGGTCGACAACGCGGCGGGCATCGATCCGGCCTGGGTGGAAGGCAAGCGCCGCGTCGGTGTCACCGCGGGGGCATCGGCGCCGGAGGTGCTGGTCGAGGAAGTGATTACGCGGCTCAAGGAACTGAGTGGCGGCTCGGTGCGCAACCTCGACGGCGTGCCGGAGAAAGTGACCTTTCCGTTGCCGAAGGAACTGCAGGACGTTCGCTGATTGCAGCCTTCGTGGCGGGTGTGCTGCGGGGTATTTGCTCCATCGGCTGCGGAACTCGCCCTACGGGCTCAGACAGTCCTCGCCGACTCCACAAACACCCCGCAGCACACTGGAACGCATCTTGGTTCCCGACACTAAAAAACGAAGAACCCTCGCGAGCAGGAGCCGCGAGGGTTCTTCATCATGTACCCAGCGATTCAGACCCTAGCCGCCGATGTGCTGCTCCATGATCCGCCGGTAGAACTCGTGGAAATGCTGCATGCCGTCCTCGAACGGCGACTGGTACGGACCGACCTCGTTGCGGCCTTCCTTGTATAGCGCCAGTCGCCCGCGATCCATGCGCTCGCCGATGTCGTCGTCCTCGATCGCCGTTTCCATGTAGGCGGCCTGCTCGGCTTCGACGAACTCGCGCTCGAACTCAACGATATCCTCCGGGTAGTAGAACTCCACCACGTTGGTCGTCCTGTCGATGTCGGTCGGGATCAGGGTGCTCACCACCAGCACGTGCGGATACCACTCCACCATGATGTTGGGGTAGTAGGTCAGCCAGATCGCGCCGTGCTCCGGCTTCTTCTCGCCGTAGTAATCGAGCACCGCCTTGTGCCACTTGGCGTAAGTGGCCGAGCCCGGCTTGGCCAGTGAGGTAATGCCCACCTGCTGCACCGAATACCAGTCGCCGAACTGCCAGGACAGGTCGTCGCAGGTCACGAAGCTGCCGAGGCCCGGATGGAAAGGCACGACGTGGTAATCCTCGAGATAGACCTCAATGAAGGTCTTCCAGTTGTAGTTGCACTCGTGGATCTCGACGCGGTCGAGCTTGTAGCCGGAGAAGTCCAGTTCGGGCGCGACCTTCATGCCGGCCAGGTCGGCATTGGCCGAGCGCGGCCCCTTGAACAGCAGGCCATGCCAGTTTTCCAGCGCGTCTCGCTTCAGGCCCAGGCAAGGCTTCTCGGCGAAATGCGGCGCACCGATCAGCTCGCCCTGCTGGTTGTAGGTCCAGCGGTGCACCGGGCACACGACGTGCTCGGTCGTGCCGCTGCCCTGCAGCATGATCGCCTGGCGATGGCGGCAGACGTTCGACATCTGGTGGATGCCGGCCTCGGTGCGAAACAGCAGCTTGGAGTGATCGAGCCACTCGAGCGAACGGTAGTTGCCGACCTCAGGCACCATCAGCTCATGGCCGACGTACCCCGGACCGGCATCGAAGAGGAGTTTCTTCTCCAGTTCGAAAACCTTCTCGTCGAAGTACCAGGAAACAGGCAGTTGCGAAACGGCCTGGGCCAGTTGAGCCTTGGAAGCGATGTCGGTCATCCCCGAACCCCCCTTGCGGACAAGAAATCCGGAAAAATAAACAGGTTAGTGTAAGCCACCCTCTGTTTGACCGCCAGACCTGCCATCGGTTATTTTCCCGCTTTTGCCGCGCAGATATTCATCCATGCCAAAGTCGGCGATCTCCCCCAAGTCTTTCGAAGCCGCGGTTTCCGAACTCGAAGCCATCGTTCAGGAAATGGAATCCGGCAACCTGCCGCTGGAGGAGGCACTGACGCGCTATCAGCGCGGTGTCGGCCTGTTGCGTTACTGCCAGGGTACCCTCGCGAACGCCGAACAGCGCATCAGGGTGCTCGAAGGCGACGAGCTGGTCGAGTTCGGCGATGAGGGCAGCAAGACCTCGAACACGGGAGACGCCGAATGAGCGCCGTGCAGTCCTTCAAGGAATGGATGCTTCAGGTCCAGCAGCGCACCGAGGTCGCGCTGGATGCTTTCTTGCCCTCCTCCGCGATCGCCCCCGAACGCCTGCATGAAGCCATGCGCTACGCGGTGCTCGGCGGCGGCAAGCGTGTGCGCCCCTTGCTGGCCCATGCGGCCGGCGAACTCGCCGGCGCGCCGGCCGAGCGGCTCGACCGCGTGTCCTGTGCGGTGGAACTGATCCACGCCTATTCGCTGGTCCATGACGACATGCCGTGCATGGACAACGACGTGCTGCGACGCGGCAAGCCGACGGTGCACGTCGAGTACGACGAGGCCACCGCGCTGCTGGTTGGCGACGCCCTGCAGACGCTCGCTTTCCAGTCCCTGACCGACGCGCCGACGGCCGACACGCCGCAGACGCAACTGAAGATGCTCGGGCTGCTCGCGACGGCGTCGGGCTCGCGCGGCATGGCCGGCGGCCAGGCCATCGATCTTGCTGCAGTGGGCAAGCAACTGAGCCGCGAAGAACTGGAGTTCATGCACATCCACAAGACCGGGGCGCTGATCCGTGCCGCGGTGCTGCTGGGTGCGCACGCCGGGCGCGGCCTGGACGACGCGGCGATGGAGCGGCTGGATCATTACGCGAAGGTCGTCGGCCTGCTGTTCCAGGTCGTCGACGACATCCTCGATGCGGAGGCCGACACGGCTACGCTCGGCAAGACCGCCGGCAAGGACGCCGACAACGACAAACCGACCTACGTGAGCCTGCTCGGCCTGTCCGACGCCAAACGCCTGGCGGAGGACATGCTGGCCGACGCCCGTGCGACACTGTCGCCCTTCGGCACCACCGCCGCGCGCCTCGAATCCCTGGCCGACTACATCGTGCACCGCGCCTTCTAGGCCCGCGCCCGCACGACCGACGCCCACGAACGAACCCGACTCAGCTCCGGACCGCCCATGTCCTACCCTACCCTGGAACGCATCAGCTCCCCCGCCGACCTGCGCGCACTCGACCGCCGCGAACTCGACACGGTTGCCGACGAACTGCGTGCCTTCCTGATCGAATCGGTCTCCAAGACCGGCGGCCACCTGTCGTCCAACCTCGGCACGGTCGAACTGAGCATCGCGCTGCACCGGGTGTTCGACACCCCCTACGACCGCATCGTGTGGGACGTCGGCCACCAGACCTATGGCCACAAGGTGCTCACCGGCCGCCGCGAGGCGATGTCCGGCCTGCGTCACTGGGGCGGCATCTCGGGCTTTCCGCGGCGCTGCGAGAGCGAGTACGACACCTTCGGCACCGCGCACTCATCCACTTCGATCTCGGCCGCGTTGGGCATGGCCGTCGCCGCCCGCGCCCGCAAGGAAGACCGTCATGCGATCGCCGTGATCGGCGACGGCGCGATGAGCGCCGGCATGGCCTTCGAAGCGCTCAACAACGCCGGCGACATCGAGGACATCAACCTGCTGGTGATCCTCAACGACAACGAGATGTCGATCTCGCCGCCGGTCGGCGCACTCACCAAGATCCTCGCCCGCATGCTGTCGGGCTCGACCTACAACACCGCGCGTCGCGTTGGCGAAAGGGTGCTGGGCATGGCCCCGCCGGTCGCCGAACTGGCGCGCAAGGTCGAGGAATACGCCAAGGGCATGATCAGCCCGGGCACACTGTTCGAGGAGTTCGGCTTTCACTACTACGGCCCGATCGACGGCCACGACCTCGACGCACTGATCCCGACGCTGCAGAACCTGAAGAAGCTCAAGGGCCCGCAATTCCTGCACGTGATCACCAGGAAGGGCCAGGGCTACAAGCTCGCCGAAGCCGATCCGATCCTGTATCACGGTGTAGCGAAATTCGACCACACCGCCGGCATCCAGACCGGCAAGGGCGGCGGCAAGCTGACCTACACCCAGGTTTTCGGCGACTGGCTGTGCGACATGGCGAAGGCCGATCCGCGCATCGTCGGCATCACTCCCGCGATGCGCGAAGGCTCCGGCCTGGTGCGCTTCGCCCACGAGTACCCGGACCGCTACTTCGACGTCGGCATCGCCGAACAGCACGCCGTGACCTTCGCCGCGGGCATGGCCTGCGAAGGTTTTATTCCTGTGGTGGCGATCTACTCCACCTTCCTCCAGCGCGCCTATGATCAGCTGATCCACGACGTCGCGCTGCAGAACCTGCCGGTCGTGTTCGCCATCGACCGCGGCGGCCTGGTCGGCGCGGACGGCGCCACTCATCACGGCGCCTACGACCTGTCCTACCTCGCCTGCATTCCCAACATGGTGGTGATGGCACCGGCGGACGAGAACGAATGCCGCCAGATGCTCTACACGGCCACGCAGCACCCGGGGCCGACCGCCGTACGCTACCCGCGCGGCAGCGGTACCGGCGCGGCACCGGCGGCGCAGATGCAGGCCCTGCCGATCGGCAAGGCCGAAGTGCGGCGCAGTGGCAAGCGCGTGGCCCTGCTGGCCTACGGCAGCATGGTCGGCGTCGCCGAGCGGGTCGGCGCAACGCTGGACGCCACCGTGGTCAACATGCGTTTCGTCAAGCCGCTCGACGAGGCGCTGCTCACCGATCTGGCAGCCAGCCACGAGCTTTTCGTGACCATCGAGGAAAACGCCGTCGTCGGCGGAGCCGGTGCCGAAGTCTCGCGCTTCGTCGACACGCTGCCACGGCGCCCGCGCGTGCTGCGCCTCGGTCTCCCCGACCGCTTCATCGACCACGGCGACCAGGCACAACTGCTCGCCTCGGTGGGACTCGACGAAGCCGGCGTCCTTGCCAGTATCGAAAAGCTCAATCAGGTCGATAGTTGAGCATTTTTGTCGGGAAAGCTAATATCGCAGGCTTTTTGCAACTGGGTTGCATGTCATGCGGGCGCGGCAGGCCGCCCCGCAGCCTTTCCTGAGAGCCGCTCATGAACTCCCCCACCGATGCGCCCATGCCCGATGTCCAGAGCAGCGCGGACACGCGGCAGATCGCGATCAACAAGGTCGGCATCAAGTCGATCCGCCACCCCGTCAAGGTGAGCGACAAGACCGGTGGCGTCCAGCACACGGTCGCCAGCTTCAACATGTACGTCGGGCTGCCCCACAACTTCAAGGGCACCCACATGTCGCGCTTCGTCGAGATCCTGAACGCGAACGAACGCGACATCTCGGTCGAATCCTTCGAGCCGATGCTCCGTGCCATGGTCGAGCGCCTCGAGGCCGAGACCGGCCATGTCGAGATGAGCTTCCCCTACTTCATCAACAAGGCCGCACCGGTCTCCGGCGTGAACAGCCTGCTCGATTACGACGTGACCTTCATCGGCGAGATACGCGATGGCGGCCGCTACGAGTTCACGATGAGGATCGTGGTGCCGGTCACGAGCCTGTGCCCCTGCTCGAAGAAGATCTCGGACTATGGTGCACACAACCAGCGCTCGCACATCACCGTCACCGCGACACTCAACGACCACCTGTGGATCGAGGACATGGTGCAACTGGTCGAGAGCCAGGCCTCGTGCGAGGTCTTCGGACTGCTCAAGCGTCCCGACGAGAAATGGGTCACCGAGCGCGCCTACGACAATCCCAAGTTCGTCGAGGACCTCGTTCGCGATGTTGCCGGCCTGCTCAATGCCGAACCTCGCATCGACGCCTACATCGTCGAATCCGAGAACTTCGAGTCCATCCACAACCACTCTGCTTACGCCCTGATCAAGTGCGACAAGCGCCGCCACTGAGCGTCGCCACTGAGCGTCGCCACTGAGCGTCGCCACCTCCGTCCTGCCTGCGGCGGCCGCTCCTTCCTAGGAGCGGCCGCCGCTTCGTTTCTGGGGGGCGATTCACTTGCCGCATGCATGAATCGACAAGGCCAATGCCCCTCGCAGGCACTTTCGGATTAAGATTAGCGTTTTCTTAAATACGGAGTCGCCGCGATGTCCTCCAAGTCCTTCGTCCAGATCACCACCGACGTGTCCAAGGCGCTCGCCACACTGCGCAAGGAAACCCCGGAAACGATGCAGGGCTTCAGCGCGATGGCCAAGGGCGCGCTGCAGGATGGCGTGCTCAGCGAACTGCAGAAGGAACTGATTGCCCTGGCGATCGCCGTCACCCAGCGCTGCGATGCCTGCGTCGGCTTTCACATCAAGGCCCTGATCCGCCTCGGCGCCAGCCGCGAGCAGATCATGGAGACGCTGGGCGTGTGTACCTACATGGGCGGCGGCCCGGCCCTGATGTATGCGGCCGAGGCGGTGCGCGCCTACGAGGAATTGGCACCGAAGACCACCACGGCGTAAAAATTTCGTTGAAGGGCGTTTACTTCCCCGGATTACGCCCTATAATGCCGACCTTCGAGCGGAGAGGTGGCAGAGTGGTCGAATGTACCTGACTCGAAATCAGGCGTAGGTGCAAGCCTACCGTGGGTTCGAATCCCACCCTCTCCGCCAAAAAAAAGCAGTTGAAGATGCGGAATTAGACGTTATAATCCCGCTCCTTCGCAGTGCAGCAAAAAGCGCCCGTAGCTCATCTGGATAGAGTACCTGGCTACGAACCAGGGGGTAGGAGGTTCGAATCCTTCCGGGCGCGCCAGCTTTTCAGGCCTTTCGACGACGGGCCCTAAACGTTTCGAGATTGCGCCCGTAGCTCATCTGGATAGAGTACCTGGCTACGAACCAGGGGGTAGGAGGTTCGAATCCTTCCGGGCGCGCCAGTTTCGCGCAAAAGGCTCAGTCTCCGGACTGGGCCTTTTTCGTTTTGGCTCGATCTCGACGTCCAAGTGCTGCGGAGCCCCTCCTCCACCAGGCAGACGTCCGACATGCACGACGCTTACGAACTGCTCGGCCTGAAGCCCGGCGTGACCAGGGCCGAAATCCGGCGCGCGTTTCGCCGGCTGGCGATGCACTGGCATCCCGATCGCAATACCGACCCCATTGCCCCCGAACACTTCAGGGCACTGCGTCAGGCGCACGACCGCCTGCTCGACGGCATCGACGAGAACCTGACCGACGCCGTGCACACGTCCGGGGCAGACAAGACCACGACGCCGGACGCAGCCGAGGCGAATGCAGCGCACACCGCGACCGACGCCGAGCCCCGTGGCGCGGATCGATTCATGGATCTCGAACTCACGTTCGAGGAGGCCATCAGGGGCGGCCAGAAGCCACTGTGCCTGGAGCAGTCCTCGACCTGCCCCCACTGCGATGGCGCGGGCGAAGTGGCACTGGCACTCACCCGCCTATGCGAGCCCTGTCGCGGATCGGGGCGCGTGGGAAGCAGCAAGAACCTGCAACGCTGCAAGGTATGTGACGGTCGCGGCTATCGCACTACGGCGCCCTGCCCGCATTGCGACGGGCAAGGGCAGACAACACGCGAACGCTGGCTCGCAATCGGCTTGCCCCCAGGGCTGATCGATGGCGACAGCCTGCGCCTGGCCGGAGAGGGCGAACCGCACCCGGAACACTCCGACCGCCCGGGCGATCTCCAGCTCCGCATACGCCTTCAGCCACATGCGCTGTTCAGGCGCCGAGGCCGCGATCTCGTTGTACAGCGCCCCGTCAGTGCCGTGCGCCTGCTGCTCGGCGGTGAACTGCGCGTCCCCCACCCCGCCGGCGCGCGCACGCTCGAACTCGCTCCCGGCAACGCTGACCCGCGCGAGGCCCGCATCCGCGGAGCAGGCTTCCCGGCGCGCGGAGAACGCCACGCCGGCGATCTGATCGTCGAGTTGCGGCCCATCATGGTGTCGCATGCCGATGACGAACTGCAGCCCCTGCTCGAGGCCCTGGAACAGGCGCTCCAGCGCGCGCTTGCACGGCACCTGCCGGAACTCGCCACCTGGGAGGATAAGTGGCTGCCCGATTGAACTCACTCGCCGCTTCGTCGCTCTTCATACTCGCTTCCCCGGACGCAGGCACGATAGGCGAAGCAGGATAGAATAAGCATCTACTAATAAATAGGCCGCGCGAAGGCCTTCAGGCAAACCATCATGCGTCGCTTCCTACCCCTGCTGATCCTGGCCATCGCGATTGCGGGATTCGTCCTTCTGCGCGCCACCCGCCCAGCGCCTCCCGCGGTCGAGGCGCGCGAACGCGTATGGCGCGTGGAGGCCATGACGGCAACACCCGAAACCATCCAGCCGACCCTGGTGCTCTACGGGCGGGTGGAAGCGCCGGACAGGGTGCGCGCCGCGGCACCGGTCAGCGGTCGCGTCCTCGAACTCAAGGTGCGCGACGGCGATCGCGTCGAAGCCGGCGCGGTACTCGCCCGCCTCGACCCCCGTGATCTGCAGCCACGCGTTGTCCAGGCCGAGGCCGACATCGAGCGCGAGCGCATCCGCCACCGCCACGATCTTGATGCGATCAAACAGGAGCGCACCCTGCTCGCACTCGCCGAGGCCAAGGTGGCGCGCTTCGAAAAGCTGAAGAACGCACGCCTCGGGGCCGAGAGCGCCTTCGATCAGGCGCGCGAGGAAGCCGCGCGGGTGCAACTCTCCCTCACTCAGCGCGAGCAGGCGATCGCCGAACACCCCGCCCGCCTCGCCCAGTTGCAGGCCAAGCTTGCCGAAGCGCGCCGTGACGCCCAGCGGGGCGAGATCACGGCGGCGTTCGCGGCACGGATCGGCAAGGTGGAGGTTGCCGCAGGTGATCAGGTGCAGCCCGGCCAGACGCTGCTGTCGCTCTACGCTTCGGAAACGCTTTACCTGCGCGCGCGCGTCCCGGCCATCTATGCCGAGGAACTGCGCGGTGCGCTGCAGCGCGGTGAAAGGCTCACGGCAGACGCCGAGTTCGGCGGCGGGCGGGTCACGGCCACGCTGGAACGCATCGCCGGCGAGGCCGACGCACGCGGCGTCGAGGTGCTGCTGCGCCTCGACGAACGCAGCCGCGTGCCGGCCGGAGCCTTCCTCAACGCAGTGCTGCAGAGACCGCCGGTCGAGGCCGTGTTGGCCCTGCCTCCCTCGGCCCTGCACGGTGGCGATCGCATCTACACCGTGCGCGACGGCCGTCTGGCTGGCGTCCGCGCACTGCGTGCGGGCGAACGCCGCGACGCCGAACGCCTGCAGTTGCTGGTGCGCGCGGACACGCTGCCGGCCGGCAGCACGGTGATGGTCACGCACCTGCCGCACGCGATCGACGGGCTGGCGGTGGAGCTCGTCAAGCCGGCAGCGCAGGTAGCACCCGCGTCCGCCCCCGGAGCCGGCGAACGATGAAATCCGGCGTCCTGCAGATGCTGGTCGGCCACAAGGTGGCGGCCAACGTGCTGATGCTGCTCGCCTTCGTCCTCGGCGTGATCGGCATCACCCGTATGAACGTGCAGTTCTTTCCCACCTTCGAACTCGACGTGATCTCGGTGCGCGTCGTCTGGTCCGGCGCCTCGGCCGAGGACGTCGAGGTCGGCATCACGTCGCCGCTCGAGGAGCGGCTCAAGACCATCGACGGGCTCAAGCGCATGAGCTCGACCTCGGCGCAGGGCGTCGCCAGCATCACCCTCGAACTGCACGAGGGCACGGATGCCCTGCTCGCGCTCGACCAGGCGCGGCAGCGCGTGGACGAGTTCCGCAACCTGCCACGCGACGCCGAGCCGCCCGAAGTCAGCCGCATCTCGCGTTATGAGCCAATCGCCCGCCTCTTGGTACGCGGCAGCAGCGTCGAAGAACTCCGACCCTGGGTGCGCCGTTTCGAGGCCGAACTGCTCGCCGCGGGCATCGACCGCGTCAGCATCACCGGTCTGCCCGAGGAGCGCATTGCGATCGAAGTGCCCTCCGCCGCGCTGGAAACCCTTGGCCTGTCACTGGTGCAGATTGGCGACCGTGTCGGGGAACTGGCGCGCGACGTGCCGGCCGGGATCGCCGGCGAGGCCGATGGCGCGCGGGAAATCCGCGGGCTGGAGCAGCGTCGCAGCGCCGAGGCCTTCGCCTCGCTGCCGGTGATCAGCGACCCGCGGGGCGTGGTCCGTCTCGGCGAGATCGCCACACTGAGTCGCGAGCCGCGCTCGGGCGAGCTTGCCCTGTTCGAGCGCGGCGACGCCGTCGTCGAACTGCAGTTGCAGCGCAGTGAAAGCGGGCACTCGCTGAAGGCAGCGAAAGTACTGGAGAGCTGGCTCGACAAGACCCGTCCGACCCTGCCGCCGACGATCAGGCTCGAGGTCTTCGACGCGCAGTGGCAGTTGATCCGCGAACGCATCGAACTGCTGGTGAGCAACGGCCTTTCCGGCCTGCTGCTGGTGGTCGCCACGCTCTACTTCTTCCTGCCGGCGCGCGTCGCGTTCTGGGTGATGATCGGTGTGCCGACCGCGTTTCTCGCCACCCTGGGGCTGATGCTGGTCTTCGGCGGCACCATCAACATGATGAGCCTGTTCGCGCTGATCATGGCGCTCGGCATCATCGTCGACGACGCCATCGTCGTCAGCGAGGATGCCGACACCCACCGCCGCATGGGCGAGGGGCCGGCGCAGGCGGCCGCGGGTGGCGCGCGGCGCATGTTCTGGCCGGTGGTGGCGGCCTCGCTGACCACGATCGCGGCCTTCATCCCACTGATGCTGGTGGGCGGCGTCATCGGCAACATCCTCGGCGACATCCCCTTCGTGATGATCATGGTCATCACCGCCTCGCTGCTCGAGAGCTTCTTCATCCTGCCCGCCCACCTCAAGCAGGCGCTGGCCGGCGAAGCCGGCCGCCACACTTCCCGGCTGCGCCAGCGCCTGGATGCAGGCTTCGAACACTTCCGCGACCGCCGCTTCCGTCCGCTGGTCGAACGCGCGCTTGCATGGCGCGGCACGACAGTCGCGCTGACCCTCGGCCTGATGATCCTCGCCGTCGGCCTGCTGGCAGGCGGACGGATCGGCTTCGTGTTCTTCCCCACGCCCGAAGGCCAGGTCGTGTTCGCCAACGCCACCTTCGTCGCCGGAACCCCGCGTGCGCAAACCGAAACCTTCCTGCAGGATCTCGAGCGCGCCCTGTTCGAGGCCGAGGCCGAACTCGGCGGCGGCCTCGTGCGCACGGCCGTCGCCCGCCTAGGCGGCACCATCCCCACGGGCGGCGGCAGCGGCGCACGCGGCGACCAGCTCGCCGCGATCATGGTCGAGCTGACCCCGCCCGACGAACGCGAGGTACGCAACGAGCGCTTCCTCGCCACCTGGCGCGAGAAACTCGGCCCGGTGGCCGGCATCGAGATCCTCACCTTCACCGCGCGCCAGTCGGGTCCGCCGGGGCGGGACCTGAACGTGCGCCTCAAGGGCGATGACGCCGATGCGCTGAAGGCCGCAGCACTGGAGCTGGCCGAGACGATGAAGAGCATCCCGGGTGTCAGCGAGACCGAGGACGACATGCCCTTCGGCCGCGAGCAGCTCGTCTACAGCCTGACACCCGCCGGCGAAGCGCTCGGCCTGACCACCGAAAGCCTCGGTCGCCAGCTGCGCGCGGCCTTCGACGGCAGCCTCGCCCAGCTCGTGCAGGTCGGCCGCGACGAGCTTGAAGTACGCGTGCTGCTACCGCGCGAGGAACGTAGCCGGCTGGACGTGTTCGACCGCATCACCGTCAGCCTGCCCGATGGCAGCTTCGCTCCGCTCGCCACCGTCGCGAGCTGGAGCTCACGCCGCGGTTTCGAGGCACTGCGTCACGCCGAAGGACGGCTGGCCGTCGAAGTGTCGGCCGCGGTCGATACCGCGGTGAACAATGCCAACGCGATTCAGGCCGAACTGGCGCGTGACGCCTTGCCGCGCCTCGCCGACAAGTACGGTCTCGAGTTCAGCTTCGAGGGCCGCTCGGCCGACCAGCGCGAAACCATGGCCGACATGCAGGCCGGGCTGGTGCTCGGCCTCGGCCTGATCTACCTGGTGCTGGTGTGGTCGTTCTCGTCGTGGAGCTGGCCGCTGGTCGTGATGTCTGCCATTCCGCTGGGACTGGCCGGTGCAATTTTCGGCCACTGGTTGCTGCGCATCGACCTCACCATCCTGTCGATGTTCGGCCTGTTCGGCCTGGCCGGCATCGTCGTGAATAACTCGATCATCCTTGTCAGCCTTTTCAAGGAGTTGCGCCACAAGGGCGCCGCGCTGAACGAGGCGCTGGTCGGCGCCGCCTGCGGCCGCCTGCGCGCCGTCTTGCTGACCTCGCTGACCACGATCGGCGGCCTCACCCCGCTGCTGTTCGAGGGCTCGCTGCAGGCGCAATTCCTCATTCCAATGGCAACTTCGATTGCATTCGGGCTGGGGTTTTCGGCGATACTCGTGCTTTTCTTCGTACCGGCCCTGCTCTCACTGCTCGAAAGCCTCCACGACTGGACTGCCGCGCGCGCCGCTCCGCGCCTGGCCTGAGCGCAGGCGCGAAATCGGGATGCACGATGGTCCGACTGCTTCTTCCTGCCCTGCTGAGCCTGACCCTCGCCGCCTGCGCCCCGTCCGAAGCCCCGCGCATCGGCGACTATCGCAGCGTCGGCGAGTTGCGCGTGGCGACCCGCCACGATGCCATCTCATACCGCATCGGCGACGACGGCCGTGCCAGCGGCTTCGAGCATGACCTGCTGCTCGCACTTGGCGACACGCTGGGCGTGCCAGTGCGCTTCGTGCCCTATCCGGACGCGGCGCGCGCGCTCGACGCCGTCATCACCGGCCAGGTCCATATGGCAGCCGCCGGCCTGGGACGCAACGAACGCCTGCCGCTGAGCTGGTCGCAATCCTTGCGCGAGGTGGAGTACGTCATCGTCGGGCGTAGTGGCGGGCGGGCAGTCAGCACCGAAAAGGACCTTGCTGGACGCACGATCTCCGTGCGTCGCGGCACGCTCCCTGCCGAGAAGGTGTCGGAGATCCGTAAGCGTGTGCCCGGCGTGAACGTGCATTTCCCGATCCGGGGGGCCGAGGAGCGGCTGCTTGCTGATCTTGCGCAAGGTGGGCTCGATCTGGTCGCCACCGACCGCCTGCATTTCGCCTTTGGCGCGCGCATTCATCCCGAACTCGAGATCGTGCACGAACTGCCGGGTCGCTCTGGCATTGCCTGGGCGCTGCCCCAGGGAGGTGGCGCACTCGCGACGGAGATCGAGGCCTTTCTAGGCGAAATGAACGCCAGTGGGCGTCTTGCGCGCATCGCCGACCGCTACTTCGGTCACGTACGGCGGCTCGACGACGCCGACGTGGCCACCTTCCTCAGCCGCATCCGCGAGCGCCTGCCGCGCTACCGCGACTTCTTCCACGAAGCCGAGGCCCTGACCGGCCTCGACTGGCGCTATATCGCCGCAGTCGCCTACCAGGAGTCGCATTGGGATCCGCAGGCCACCTCCTTCACAGGCGTGCGCGGCATGATGATGCTGACGGGAGACACTGCCGACCGGCTCGGCGTCGAGAACCGGCTGGATGCGCGCCAGAGCATCCTCGGCGGGGCGCGCTACCTCGACATGCTCAGGCAGCAGTTGCCGGAGGACCTGCCCGAGCCGGATCGAACGTGGATGGCGACCGCCGCCTACAACCTCGGCATGGGGCACATGAAAGGCGCACGCGCCATCGCACGGGGCCTGGGCAAGGACGACCGCTCGTGGTGGGACATGAAGTCGGTGCTGCCGCTGCTCTCGCGGCCACAGTACGCCCAGCGGCTGAAGGCCGGCCCGGCCCGCGGCGGCGAAGCCGTCGTGATGACGGAAAACGTGCGCAGCTTCCACGACATCCTGATGCGCCTCGAGAAGCCCTACGAGCCGGCGCTGGCCCTGCCCCGACTGAAGCTGGGCCACGCCGACTGAGCACGGCTTACAGCGCGGGCTCGAGCACCTCGACACCGCCCATGTAGGACACCAGCGCCTTGGGAATCATGATGGCGCCATCTGCGCGCTGATAGTTCTCCAGCACCGCAACCAGCGTGCGGCCCACCGCCAGGCCCGAGCCATTGAGCGTATGCACAAGCTCGTTCTTGCCCTGCGCATTCTTGAAGCGCGCCTGCATGCGGCGGGCCTGGAAGGCCTCGCAGTTCGAGCAGCTCGAGATTTCGCGATAGGTGTTCTGCGCCGGCAGCCACACCTCGAGGTCGTAGGTCTTGGCCGCGGAGAAACCCATGTCGCCAGTGCACAGCGTGATGACGCGGTACGGCAGCTCGAGCTTCTGCAGGATGGCCTCGGCGTGGCCGACCATCTGTTCCAGCGCCTCATAGCTGGTCGAAGGTTCGACGACCTGCACCATCTCCACCTTGTCGAACTGGTGCTGGCGGATCATGCCGCGCACGTCGCGGCCACCGCTGCCGGCTTCGGAGCGGAAGCAGGGGCTGTGCGCCGTCATGCGGATCGGCAGTGCATCCAGCGCCAGCACGTCCTCTCGCACGCTGTTGGTCAGCGTGATTTCCGCGGTCGGGATCAGGTACTGCTCGACACCCTCCTCGTCGCCGCCGCGCAGCACCCAGAACAGGTCTTCCTTGAACTTGGGCAACTGACCGGTGCCGAACAGCGCCTCGCGGTTGACGATGTAGGGCGTGTAGCACTCGGTGTAGCCATGCTCACGCGTGTGCATGTCCAGCATGAACTGCGCCAGCGCGCGGTGCAGACGCGCGACCGGGCCGCGCAGGAAGGCGAAGCGCGAACCCGACAGCTTGGCGCCGGTCTCGAAATCCAGCCCCAGCGGCGCACCGAGATCGACGTGGTCGCGCACCTCGAAGTCGAACTGCGCCGCCGTGCCCCAGCGGCGCACCTCGACGTTGCCGCTCTCATCCTCGCCCACCGGTACGCTCTCATGCGGCAGGTTGGGCAGCCGGGCGACAAAGTCGTTGATGCGTTCGAGGAGGCCGGGGAGCGCCTGCTCGCAGGCCTTCAGTTCGTCGCCGAGTTGTGCCACCTCGGCCATCACCGGCGCAACGTCTTCGCCCTTGCCCTTGAGCATGCCGATCTGCTTCGACAGGGCGTTGCGGCGCGCCTGCAGCTCCTGGGTACGGGTCTGCAGCTGCTTGCGTTCGTCCTCGAGCGCCTGGAAGGCAGCGCTGTCGAGTTGCAGGCCACGGCTGGCCAGGCGGGCGGCAACCACATCGATCTGGCTGCGCAGAAGTTGAATGTCGAGCATCGGTCTTTCCTGAAATCGTTATTGAGTCATCGACTTGGCGTCGAAATCTGCAAAGCAGCCTTGAACAGATCCGGCAAGCACCTGATCCGGCAGGGCTTCCGGATTCCGCACCACGATGATGCAACGCACAAATTGATTATCCAAATCAATCGCTTAGCGAGTTGACCTTACGTAAATCAAACTTGAAATTTCTCTTTCGTCGAATATGGTTAAAGGAGTCACCAAGCCGCAACAGACGGCAATCACCAAAGGAGGAGTACGGCATGCTATCCATTCGAGACTGCCTCGACTACTGCGACCTGACCGAGGACGAGGTCTCCCTCATCGCCGAACACGAGGGCATCCCCGACGCGGCTGCCGCACAGGTAGCCTGCGGGCTGGTTCAGACGCCCGAAGGCGTGGTGATGCTGACCCACTACATGCTCGACCTCATCGAGCGGGCCAGCGAGCGCGGCGATGAACGCAAGGCACAGTTGGCGCGCAGCGTGTGCGAACGTTTCATGTCCGATCATCCCCTGCCGCACTAAGGTTGTCCCGATCCTGCCCGGATGTCCCCTCCGGGTTTGCACCCGTCGCGGAAGCCGCTGAGTTTCCACGGCGGGTGCTTTCTTGTCGCGCGGCCGCGTCCAGTGCCCGAAGATGGGCCAGCTTGTCGCCGATCCGCGCTTCCATGCCCCTTGGCGTGGGCTGGTACCAACCCGGTCTCGCCATGCCCTCGGGCAGATAGTCTTCCCCTGCGGCATACGCATCGGGCTCGTCATGGGCATAACGGTAGGTCTTGCCATAGCCCAGTTCCTTCATCAGCCGCGTCGGCGCATTGCGCAGGTGGAGCGGCACCGGCCGAGAGCCGTCCCGCTTCACGAAATCACGCGCGGCGTTGTACGCCTTGTAGGCGGCGTTCGACTTGGCCGCGCAGGCGAGGAAAATCGTCGCTTGCGCCAGCGCCAGCTCGCCTTCCGGCGAACCGAGACGCTCGTAGGTTGCACACGCGTTCAGGCTGATCTCGAGCGCGCGCGGATCGGCCAGGCCAATGTCCTCCACCGCCATCCGGATCAGCCGCCGCCCGAGGTAGAGCGGATCGGCGCCACCATCGAGCATGCGGCACAGCCAGTACAGCGAGGCGTCGGGATCCGAGCCGCGCACCGACTTGTGCAACGCCGAGATCTGATCGTAGAAGGCCTCGCCGCCCTTGTCGAAGCGTCGCAGGTTCTGCGACAGCGCCTCATCGACGAAGTCCGCCGTCACCGGTGCCACGCCGGCCGTCTCGGCCGCCACCTGCACCTGCTCGATCAGGTTCATGAGACGGCGTGCATCGCCATCGGCAAAGCCGATCATGCGGTCACGCGCATCGTCGTCGATGGCCAGACCCGGGCATGCGATCTGCCAGGCGCGCCCGAACAGCGTCTGCATCGCATCGGCATCGAGCGGTTCGAGCACATACACGGCCGCGCGCGACAGCAGCGCCGAATTGACCTCGAAGGACGGGTTCTCGGTGGTCGCGCCGATGAAGGTCACCAGCCCCTGCTCGACATAGGGCAGGAAGGCGTCCTGCTGCGACTTGTTGAAGCGATGGACTTCATCCACGAACAGGATGGTATGCCGTCCGCGCGCCTTGGCGGCCTGCGCCTGCTGGATCGCCTCCCGGATCTCCTTGACCCCGGAGAACACGGCGGAGAGCGCGACGAAATCGGCATCGAAGCCTTGCGCCATCAGCCGGGCGAGCGTCGTCTTGCCCACCCCGGGCGGTCCCCACAGGATCATCGAATGCGGTTTGCGCGCGGAAAAGGCCAGGCGCAGGGGCTTGCCCGGACCCAGCAAATGCTGCTGTCCCGCCACCTCGTCCAGCGACTTCGGGCGCATGCGCTCGGCCAGCGGGACGCGCGGCGGCTCGATGGATTCGAACAGGTCGGCCATCGGGAAGTGCCGTCGCTTAGCGCGCTGCGGCCGGCACGTCGCCGATGACGTCGGCGCCCGCCGGCGGCGTGAAGCGGAAGCGATTGGTGTCGAGCTGCGGGTTGGGCTTCAGGCGCGTGAAGCGGATGAGCGTCGTCTGGCCGAAGTTGTCGCGCATCTCCATCTGCCGCAACTGGCCATCCTGCAGGCCGATGCGCAGCGACTCGAAGCCGCTCTCGGTCTTTTTCGGGCGCGCCTCGACCCAGCTCAGCCCGCTGTCGGAACCGCCGTCCGCCAGCTCGAAGCCTTCCTCGAGTTCGCCGCTGCCGAACAGGATCGCCGCCGGCGTCGCGCCAAGCGCTTCGCCGATCTCGCGCACCGTGACCTGGTTCAAATCGGGATCCCATGTCCACAGCCGGGTACCGTCACCCACCAGCACCTGACGATAGGGCTGGTTGTACTCCCAGTGAAAGCGTCCGGGCCGAGCGTAGGCGAAGTTCCCGGCAGCCTGCTGGGGCCTGCGCCCCGATTTCGCGACCACGGTCTGCTCGAAAGCACCCTCCGCGCTGCGCGTCGAATTCACGAACTGGCGCAGTTGCTCGACGCCATCCGCAGCGGCCGCGAGACCGCCGATCGCGAACAGGCCTGCGCCGCAAAGACCGCGAACCAGCGTCCGCATCGCGCGCCTCAAACCGAACTGACCCGACATCACTCGCTCTCCTTCGCCGGCACGATCACTTCGCGGTTGCCGTTGCTGCCCATTGCCGACACCAGCCCGGCGCGTTCCATCTGCTCGATCAGGCGCGCCGCCCGGTTGTAGCCGATGCGCAGGTGGCGCTGCACCAGCGAGATCGACGGCCGGCGCGTCTTGATCACCACCTCGACCGCCTGGTCGTAGAGCGGGTCGGCCTCGCCGTCTCCGCCATCGCCTCCGCCGCCCAGTGCGGCCTCGAGTTCGTCCTCCTGCGCCGCCAGGATGCCTTCGACGTAATCCGGCGGACCAATGCGCTTGAGGTGATCGACCACCTTGTGGACTTCATCGTCGGCAACGAAGGCGCCATGCACCCGCACCGGCAGGCCGGTGCCGGGCGCGAGGTAGAGCATGTCACCCATGCCGAGCAGCGTTTCGGCACCCATCTGGTCGAGGATGGTGCGTGAATCGATCTTGCTGGAAACCTGGAAGGCGATGCGGGTCGGCACGTTGGCCTTGATCAGTCCGGTGATGACGTCGACCGACGGCCGCTGGGTGGCAAGAATCAGGTGGATGCCCGCCGCGCGCGCCTTCTGCGCCAGACGCGCAATGAGTTCCTCCACCTTCTTGCCGACGACCATCATCATGTCTGCCAGTTCGTCGACGACAACCACGATGTAGGGCAAGGTGTCGAGCGGCTCCGGGCTCTCCGGCGTGATCGAGAACGGATTGGTCAGCGGCGTCTCCGCCTTGCGCGCCTCGGTGACGGCCTTGTTGAACCCGGCAAGGTTGCGCACACCGACCGCGGCCATCAGCTTGTAGCGCTTGTCCATCTCGGCTACGCACCAGTTCAGCGCATTGGCCGCGTGCTTCATGTCGGTCACGACGGGCGCCAGCAGGTGCGGGATGCCCTCGTAGATCGACAGTTCGAGCATCTTCGGGTCGACCATGATCAGACGCACACGGTCGGGCTCGCTCTTGTACAGCAGCGACAGGATCATCGCGTTGATGCCCACCGACTTCCCCGAGCCCGTCGTGCCTGCCACCAGCAGATGCGGCATCTTGGCCAGATCGGCCACCACCGGCTGGCCGCCGATGTCCTTGCCCAGCACCACGGTCAGTGGCGAGGCCATGTCCTGATAGACCTTGGAGCCGACGATCTCGGACAGACGCACGGTCTGGCGCTTGGGATTGGGCAACTCGAGCGCCATGCACGACTTGCCCGGCACTGTCTCCACCACCCGCACCGACACCAGCGACAGCGCGCGCGCCAGGTCCTTGGCGAGGTTCACCACCTGGCTGCCCTTCACGCCAGTGGCCGGCTCGATCTCGTATCGCGTGATGACCGGCCCCGGATAGGCGGCCAGCACCTTCACCTCGACGCCGAAATCAGCGAGCTTGGTTTCGATCAGGCGCGAGGTGAACTCCAGCGCTTCGGCAGACGGCGGCTCGACCTCGCCCGAGGCCGGATCGAGCAGCGCCACCGGCGGAATCGCCCCTTCGGACGCATCCGCAAACAGTGTCTGCTGGCGCTCCTTCTCGACACGCTCCGACTTCTGCACGGTGACCACCGCCGGCTCGATACGCAGCGGCGGCGGCGGCGCCTTCTCGGTCTTGCGCCGGCGGGTCTCGACCACGGCTTCGCGCTTCTGCGCGATCTCGCGCCCGACTCGCCGGTCCTGCCAGCGCTGCCACGCCTGCTGTGCGCCGACGACGGCCTGCTCGAGCCAAAGCCCGATCTTCTCGACCACGGCAACCCACGACACACCCGTGAACAGCGACAATCCGGACGCCATCAGGGCCAGCAGCAGCAAGGTGCCGCCCGTGAAGCCGAAGTATCGATTGGTCAGCCCGCCCAGCTCCATACCGATGAGCCCTCCCGGGCCCAGTGGCACGGCCGCACCATGACTGTGAAAGCGCAGGAACTCGAGCGCGCTGCTGGTCAGCAGCACCACCAGGAAGCCGATCATCACGAAGATGAAGGAGCGGCGATCCAGCGTCAGGCGGTTCTTCAATCGCCGGAAGCCCCACAGCAAGCTGTAGCCGAGGAAGACCACCCACCACCACGACGAAACGCCGAACAGATAGAGCAGCAGATCGGCCAGCCAGGCCCCGAAGCGGCCACCGGGGTTGGCCACGCGCGCGACATCCGAGGCATGCGACCAGCCTGGGTCGGCCTTGCTGTAACCCAGCAGGATGAGGCCAACGTAGAGCGACATGACGCCCAGGATCAGCCAGCGTGCCTCCTGCAGCAGCAGCGAGATCTTTTCCGGCAGGGGCTGGGAACGGGACGACGAACGAGACAGCATTGGGCGACGGCAGCGAGCCTGAATGAAACAACAGCGCGGATTATATGCGATGCATCATGGCACTCGGCCGTGGCGTTGCGCCTGCTCACAAACCTGCGCCGGGAATGCCTGTCTTTCGCCGCGCCGCCGCGACTCGAACACCGCCCGCCCAGAGGCCGATCAGACTTCGCTCAGACGCTCGCGCAGCACGATGCCCTGCGGCCGCTCCTCGATAAGCCCCTGCTGGCCGAGGTCCTTCATGACGCGGCTGACCATCTCGCGCGAGGCGCCGATCATCTTGGCGATATCCTGCTTCGAGATCTTGCGCACCACGACCGATTCGCCGCCGACATCCTCGGCCATCTCGATCAGCAGGCGTGCGACGCGCCCGTACACGTCCATCAGCGCAAGGCTCTCGATCTTGCGGTCCGCATTGCGCAGGCGGCTGGCGAGGTTGCACATGATGCGCCATGCCACCTCGAAGTTGTCGCGCATGATGACGCGGAAATCCTGCTTGGCGATCAGGATGAGATCGGCCGGCACGACGGCGACGACGGAAGCCGAGCGCGGCTGCTCGTCGAACATGCCCATCTCGCCGAAGAGCTCGCCCTGCCCGAGGATCGACAGGATCACCTCGCGGCCGTCCTCGTCACTGACGATGACCTTGAGACTGCCGGTCAGGACAAAATAGACATAGTCGGAACGATCGCCCGCATTCACGACCGACTGTCCGCGCGGAATGCGCCGCATCATCGACACGCGGGCCACGTTGGCGAGCACATCGTCGGACAATCCATGGAAGAGCGGAAACGTCTTCAGGGCGATGACGGACACGGCGGTGGATTTGGTCATGCTGACTCCGCGATTAACACAGCGAAAGAAGATCTGTCGAGGGCGTTTTGTCACAAGTGTAAACGAATATTACCCGCGCCATTGCAGCGGCGTGATGCAGATCACGCCCGCCTGGGCCGCACGCCGGCGATGGGACCAGGCTATCGGCCTCATCGCCGCAGGGTCCGGATGCGCTCGGCTATAATCCGCCCTTCACTCGCAACCCGCAGGAATGCTTCCGATGACCACGAAACACGCCCGCCTGCTGATCCTCGGCTCCGGCCCCGCCGGCTATACCGCTGCCGTCTACGCCGCCCGCGCCAACCTGAATCCGGTGCTGATCACCGGCCTCGCCCAGGGCGGCCAGCTGATGACCACGACCGAGGTCGACAACTGGCCCGCCGATGCCGACGGCGTGATGGGCCCCGACCTCATGGGGCGTTTCCAGAAGCACGCCGAGCGCTTCAACACCGAGATGATCTTCGACCACATCCACACCGTGAAGCTGGCCGAAAAGCCCTTCCGCCTGATCGGTGACAGCGGCGAATACAGCTGCGATGCGTTGATCATCGCCACCGGCGCGACGGCCAAGTACCTGGGCCTGCCCTCGGAGGAGAAGTTCGCCGGCCGCGGCGTATCCGCCTGCGCCACCTGCGACGGCTTCTTCTACCGCAACCAGGAGGTCGCAGTGATCGGCGGCGGCAATACCGCGGTCGAGGAAGCGCTGTACCTTGCCAACATCGCCCGGAAGGTCACCCTCGTCCATCGCCGCGAGAAGTTCCGCGCCGAGAAGATCATGATCGACAAGCTGATGGAGAAGGTCGCGGCCGGCAAGATCGAACTCGCACTCAATGCCACACTCGACGAGGTGCTGGGGGACAACAGCGGCGTCACCGGCATGCGCATCAAGGATGCCAACACCGGCGCCACGCGTGACGTCGCCCTGCAGGGCGTGTTCATTGCCATCGGGCACAAGCCCAACACCGACATCTTCGAAGGCCAGCTCGAGATGGAGGGCGGCTACATCGTCACCCAGGGCGGTCGCAACGGCAACGCCACGCAAACCAGCATCCCCGGCGTCTTTGCGGCGGGCGACGTGCAGGACCACATCTATCGCCAGGCCGTGACCTCGGCGGGCACCGGCTGCATGGCTGCACTGGACGCCGAACGCTACCTCGACGCACTCGGCAGCTGAACGAGATGGCCCGTCGCCCGCGCCCTGCCCCGCCATCGACCCTGTCGGATGGCATGCACACGGGCGACGCGTCTGCCCCCCCGGCACTGCCTCCCAACACGCCGCTGGCAGGGCTGCGCAAGCGCCTGATCGAGAGCCAGGCCGATGCGCGGCCAAGCTCTCCAACTCAGCCGACAGGCAAGAAGATCCGCCCCTCGCGGCCTGCCGAGAAGGAGAACTCGCTGGCCGAAGCGCAGTTGCCCGACGCCGAGGACATGGCGCTGTTCCGCCGCATGGCGGGCAACACCATCCCGGTGCGCGGCGGCGACCGCATCGAAGTCGAACGCCCTCGTCCCGCGCCGCTCCCGCGTTCGCGTGCAGTCGCTGATGATGAACCCGCGCCCGTGCGCCGCGCCCCCCGGGATCCGTTGACCCAGGCCTACGAAGGTGTGGTGCCCCTGCGAAACACGGGACGGGTGGAGCTCGACACGCCCTTGCGCCACGGCGCTCGACATGGCGCGAGCGGACACGCACCGCGGATCCAGCGGCCCGACGCCATCGTCCTGCCCCCGGATGCGGACGTCAGCGACCCGTCGTCGCTCTTTCGCAGCGTGGTCGGTGACACCCAACCCGTGAACACACGCAACCGCGTGGAACTCGCCCGCCCCACACCGCGCCCGGCACCGATCAAGCGCGAGGAAGATGAACGCGCCGCGCTGCATGAATCGCTACAGGCACCGCTAACCTTCGAGGATCGTCTCGACATGGGCGACGAGGCGGCCTTCCTGCGCCCCGGGCTGCCGCGCAGGGTACTGACGGACCTGCGACGCGGGCGCTGGGTGCTGCAGGGGCAGATCGACCTGCACGGCCTCGTGCGCGACGAGGCACGCGACGCGCTCGCCCATTTCCTCCACGACAGCCTCACGCAGGGCAAACGCTGCATCCGGGTGATCCACGGCAAGGGACACGGCTCGCCGGGTAAGGTCTCCATCCTCAAACAGCTCTCTCGCGGCTGGCTTGCCCAGCGCGAGGAAATTTTGGCTTTCTGCCAGGCAGGCCCCCACGATGGCGGCGGGGGTGCCCTGCTGGTGCTCCTGCGGGCGCAGAACGCCACGCAGCGCTGAAACCTCAGATCGCGGCTTCGTTGGTCTCGCCGGTACGGATGCGGATGACCTGCTCCACCGGCATCACGAAGATCTTGCCGTCGCCGATCTTGCCTGTGCGTGCGGCCTTCACGATGGCTTCGACCGCCTGATCTACCATCTCGTCGCCGATCACCACCTCGACCTTGATCTTCGGCAGGAAGTCGACGACGTACTCGGCGCCACGATAGAGCTCCGTGTGCCCCTTCTGCCGTCCGAAGCCCTTGACCTCGGTGACGGTCAGGCCGGTGATGCCCACTTCGGACAGCGACTCCCTGACCTCGTCCAGCTTGAAGGGTTTGACGATCGCCTCGATCTTTTTCATGCAAGTCTCCTGAAGGTGTCGCGGGGCAGGACTTAGAGCCTGCCTCAATGATTAGAACTCATCCTGATAACGGGATGTTATCGGATATCGCCAGTCCTTGCCGAAGCCCCGCTGGGTGACGCGGATGCCCACCGGCGACTGCCGACGCTTGTACTCGTTGCGCTTGAGCATGCCCACCGTGCGCCGGACCTCGGCCTCCGGAAAACCTGCCGCGATGATCTCGCGCGGCGACTCGTCACGCTCCATGTAGGCCTCGATGATCGCATCGAGCATCTCGTAGGGCGGCAAGCTGTCCTGGTCCTTCTGGTCGGGCTTGAGCTCGGCCGAAGGCGGACGGTCGATGATGTTCTGCGGAATCACCGCGCCGACGGTATTGCGCCAGTTCGACAGGCGGAACACGAAAGTCTTGTAGAGGTCCTTCAGCACCGCAAAACCGCCGGCCATGTCACCGTACAGCGTCGCGTAGCCGGTGGCCATCTCGCTCTTGTTGCCCGTGGTCAGCACGATCGCGCCGGTCTTGTTCGACAAGGCCATCAGGATCATGCCGCGGATGCGGCTCTGCAGGTTCTCCTCCGTCGTATCGGCCGGCAGCCCGGCGAACTGCGGCTCAAGCAGGTCGGCGAACACCTGCATCGCCGGCTCGATCGGGATTTCGTCGTAGCGCACGCCCAGCCTGCGCACCATCTCGCGCGAATCGTCCAGACTCATCTGGGCGGTGTAGGGCGAGGGCATCATCACCGCGCGCACCTTGTCCGCCCCCAGCGCGTCAACCGCCACGGCGAGCGTCAGGGCCGAATCGATGCCGCCCGACAGGCCGATGATGGCCCCGGGGAAACGGTTCTTGCCCAGATAGTCGCGCACCCCGGTCTTGAGCGCCTCGTACACCTCGGCCTCGAGTACACGGGGCGCCGCCCTGACCTCGCTCGTCCAGCGCCCGCCATCGAAGCTGAGAATGTCGACACGCTCCTCGAAGGACGTCGCCTGGTATCCGAGTCGTCCGTCCCGGTCGAGCGCGAACGAGGCGCCGTCAAACACCAGCTCGTCCTGACCGCCCACCATGTTGCAGTACAGCACCGGCAGGCCGGTCTCGCGAACACGGTCGCGCAGCACCTGGATGCGTTGCGCCTGCTTGTGCATGTGGTATGGGGAAGCATTCAGCGACAGCAGCAACTGGGCGCCAGCCGCCCGCGCAAGCTCTGCGGGCCCGGGCTCCCAGACGTCGGCACAGATATTCACGCCGACGCGCAAGCCCTTGAGTTCGAACACGCAAGGCGCTGCACCCGACTCGAAGTAGCGCTCCTCGTCGAACACTTCGTAGTTGGGCAGCAGGTTCTTGTAGTAGCTGGTCAGGATCCGGCCGCCGCCCAGGACCGACGCAGCATTGAAGCGCGCATGACCGGACTCGGCAGGATGGCCGAGGACGACCCGCATGTCGCCCGCAGCGTCCGCAATCCGCTGCGTCTCTCGGGCGCAGGCGCGGTAGAAATCCGGCCGCAGCAAGAGGTCTTCCGGCGGATAGCCGGACAGGGCGAGTTCCGGCGTAAGGAGCAAGTCGGCCCCTGCCGCGCGGGCCTGCTCGATGGCACCGATGATCCGATCGGCGTTGCCGACGAGATCTCCGACGGTCAGATTGAGCTGGGCGACGGCAAGCGTAAGGGGCATGTGAGTGTTCGCATTCATGGGGCGAAACTATACCGCTTCGGCGCAAGCGCCGTGCACCCGCGGATCGGCGTAACCCACAGCCGCCGTGTGGAAACCTGTGGATAAGCCGTGGACAGCGCTTGCAAGTTGCAGCGCACAAAGCGTATCTTCGACCTGCCTAAAAATGAGGCGCCTCCCCGGCCCGCGCCTGCCCACCTCACTTCGTCGCCCCAACGATCCACCCCACCGACACCCGCATGCAAGCCCGGCACGGAATTCAACTCCTCGACGCCATCGCCGACGTCGCGCCCGAAGCGTGGGACGCCCTGCTTCCGGCCAAGACCCCACCCTGCCTCCAGCATGCCTACCTGCAGGCCCTCGAAGCCAGCGGCTGCGTACGCCCTGAGACGGGGTGGACGCCGCGGCATGCCACCCTATGGGCGGAGGGGGAATTGCTGGCGGCGATGCCGCTGTATCTGAAGACCCATTCGTGGGGCGAATACGTTTTCGACTGGGCCTGGGCCGAGGCCTACCACCGTCATGGCCTGGACTACTATCCAAAGTGGCTCTCCGCCATCCCCTTCACCCCGATCCCCGGCCCACGCCTCCTCGGGCGCAGCGCCGCAGCCCGTCAGGCGCTGCTGGCCGGCGTCGTCGAGCTCGCTCGCCACAGCGGCCTGTCCTCGCTGCACCTCTTGTTTCCAACGGGCGACGACCTGCGCGTAATCGAGGACGAGAACCTGCCCCTTCGCGACGGCGTGCAGTTCCACTGGCGCAATGCCGATCCGCATGAGCCCGCTCACCGGTCCTATCCGGATTTCGATGCCTTCCTCGCCAGCCTCAATCACGACAAACGCAAGAAGATCCGTCAGGAACGTCGCCGCGCGGCCGCCCACGGCCTGAACCTGCGTTGGGAAGACGGCCATTCGGCCACGCAGGACGACTGGGCCTTCCTGTATCGATGCTACGCCACGACCTACGCATTGCACCGCTCGACGCCCTACCTCAACCACGCCTTCTTCGCCCAACTGGCAACCGCCATGCCCAGCCGCGTGCGCGTGTTGATCGCCGAGCGCGGGGACTTGCCCGTGGCAGCGGCCTTCTTCCTGTGCGACGACCACGTGCTCTTCGGGCGCTACTGGGGCGCGACCGAGCACCTGCCTTTCCTGCACTTCGAGCTTTGCTACTACCAGGCCATCGACTACTGCATCCGACAGGGCCTGCAACGCTTCGAAGGCGGCGCGCAGGGCGAGCACAAGCTCGCACGCGGCCTGCAACCGGTGCGCACGCACTCGGCACACTGGATAGGCGACACCCGTTTCCGGACGGCAGTCGACGATTACCTCGCCCGCGAACGCGGACAGATGGACTTCTACCTGGACGAACTGGCCGAACACGCCCCCTTCAGGACGCAGGCGACAGCGGAATTGAAGCCCTCAGCACCCCGCTGAGCGCAACAAGGGCAGGCAGCGATACAAGGCACTGATCGACTTGCCGTCGGTGATCTCGCCACGGTGAATGGCCGCCTCGGCCTCATCCAGCGAGAGCGTCAGGATCTCGAGGAACTCGCCTTCGTCCCACGCATGACCGACATGACGCAGATCCCGAGCGAAGAAGATCTCGATCCGCTCGTCCGAATAGCCGATGCAGGGATGCATCACACCGATATGCTGCCAGTGCGCGGCTTCATAGCCCGTCTCCTCGCGCAGCTCACGTCGCGCACAGGTCAGGATGTCCTCGCCCGGGTCGATCTTGCCCGCTGGCAGTTCTACGAAGGCGCGTCGCAGCGGATAGCGGTACTGGCGCTCGAACAGCAACCTCCCGTCCGGCAGCGTCGCCACCACCACCACCGCACCGGGATGGCGGATGTACTCGCGGGTGCCTTCCCCACCGTTGGGCAGGCTCACGCGATCACGCCACACTTTCAGCAGACGCCCGTCGAACACCTGCTCACCGGAAAGCGATCGCTCCTCAAGCGGATCAATCCCCGCGGTCCCGTTCATTCAGCGGCTGCCTTGCGCGGTGCGTGCCAAAGGTAACGGAAGACGAAGCCCGGAAACGCAAACACGACGAACAGACAGAAGGTCGTGGCGTAGAACTCCCAGTTCTGCGCATAGACCCTACCGTGCGCCTGTGCTTCGAGCCCCATGGCCAAGCCACCGGCGACGAAGTAAAGGATCACAAGCTCGAGCAGGCGCCACGCAAGGCTCTTCTCACGCCCCGCAACCGGGCGGATCACGAAGAGGATGCGATCGAACACAAAAGGCAGATTGGCCATCGTGAACACGATGGCCAGGAGCAGGTAAACGCTCGTCGTCTCGTTCATCGGCCGGCGATGTCGAGCGTCATACCCGGATTACAGCGAACCGAGCAGCGCATAGGCGCACAGCGACATCAGCATCTGCGGCGCAAGCCCCAGCGCCGCGATCGCGATGCCATTCGCCGACAGCATCACCCGCACCTCGGCCGGCGCGTGGATCGGCGACGCATCGACCGGTTCGTCAAAGTACATGACCTTGACCACGCGCAGGTAGTAAAACGCGCCAGCTACCGACATCAGCACTGCCACCACGGCCAGCCAGAAGTAACCCGCGGCCACGACAGCCTGCAGGACCGACAGCTTGGCGAAGAAGCCGATGAAGAAGGGAATACCGGCCATCGAGAACATGACGAAGAGCATCATCAGCGCAAACCACGGACTGCGCCTGCTCAGACCCTTGAAGTCATCGATGTTCTCCGCTTCGAACCCGGCACGCGACAGCAGAATCAGCATGCCAAAGGATGCCAGGCTCATGATCACATAGGACACCGCATAGAACATGGCCGAGCTATAGGCGTTGAGCGCGAAGTGACGGTCGCCGTCAACCACCCCCGCCAGCAGGCCAAGCAGCATGAAGCCCATGTGCGAGATACCCGAGTAAGCGAGCATGCGCTTGATGTTCTGTTGTGCGATCGCAGCCAAGTTGCCGAGCACGATCGAGGCGACCGCGACCAGCATCAGCATCGTCTGCCACTCCTCGGCGATGTCGAACAGCGCCCAGATCAACAGGCGCACCGCCATGGCGAAGGCCGCCAGCTTGGGTGCGGTCGCGATCATCAGCGTCACCGCGGTCGGCGCGCCCTGATAGACGTCGGGCACCCACATGTGGAAGGGCACGACACCGAGCTTGAACGAGATGCCCGCAACCAGGAAGACCAGACCGAACATCAGCACGGTGCGGTTGGCGGCTTCGTTGTAGATCGCCTGTGCAATGGCCGAGAATTCGAGGGAACCGGTCGCGCCGTACACCATCGACATACCGTACAGCAGCAAACCCGAAGCGAGCGCGCCCAGCACGAAGTACTTCATTGCCGCTTCGGTCGAGCGCGCCGAATCGCGGTCGAAAGCGACCATCGTGTAAAGCGCCAGCGACATCATCTCGAGGCCGATGTACATCGGCAGCATGTGGTTGGCCGTGACCATCACCATCATGCCCAGCGTCATCAGCAGCGCAAGCAGGTAGTACTCGGGCTTGTCGATCTTGCGGTCGGCAAGGTAAGCGCGGCCGTAGAGCAAGGCAATCGCGGTCGAGAAGTAGATCATCAGCTTCAGGAAATCGCCCATCAGGTCGCGGATGAACAGATTGCTGAAGGTGTACACCGGCTCGCCTTCCATCGTGAAGATGGTGACGAAAGCCGCCGCGATCAGCGTGAACTGGGTCGCGTAGTACGAGAGCGATCGGGCAATGCTGCGCGCGAAGGTGCTCGCGAGCATGATCACAAGGGCCATCACGGCAACGAAGATCTCGGCCGCTGCGGGGTAGAAGTCGGGGACGACAAAGTTCATCTTCTGACCAGTCCGTTATGAGTCTCTATGGCGCTCGGGATGCCCGGCACTCAGAGCTTGCTCACGGCAACATGCCGCAGGAGTTCGTTGACCGACGCATGCATCACTTCGGTGAAGGGATACGGATACAGGCCCATCGCCAGTACGCAGAGTGCAAGGATGCCGAGGAAAGCGAATTCCCGCGCATTGATGTCCTCGAGCTCGGCGACGTGCTTGTTCGCCACCTTGCCGAACACCACGCGCTTGTACATCCACAGCGAATAGGCGGCACCGAGGATCAGCGTCGTTGCGGCAATGAAGCCGATCCAGAAGTTGTACTGCACCGCACCCAGCACGACCATGAATTCGCCCACGAAACCCGACGTGGCAGGCAGGCCCGAGTTGGCCATCGCGAACAGCATGAAGAACGCCGCGAACTTGGGCATGGTGTGCACGACACCGCCGTAGTCGGCAATCTGGCGCGAATGCACGCGGTCATACAGCACGCCGATGCAGAGGAACATGGCGGCAGAAACGAAGCCGTGCGAAATCATCTGCACGATCGCACCCTCAACCCCCAACGGATTGAAGATGAAGAAGCCCAGCGTGACGAAGCCCATGTGCGAGATCGACGAATAGGCCACGAGCTTCTTCATGTCGGCCTGAACGAGTGCGACGAAGCCGATGTACACCACCGCGATCAGCGACAGCATGATCACGAGCCAGGCCAGTTCGTGCGCGGCATCCGGCACGATCGGCAGCGAGAAGCGCAGGAAACCATACGCACCCAGCTTCAGCGCGATCGCAGCCAGAACCACCGAGCCGCCCGTGGGCGCCTCGACGTGAGCATCGGGCAGCCAGGTATGCACCGGCCACATCGGCACCTTGACGCCGAAGGCGACCAGGAAGGCGAGGAAGATGAGGATCTGCGGCTCGATCGGCAGCGGAAGCTGGTGCCAGTCGAGGATGCTGAAGCTGCCGCCCGACTGCATGAACAGGTAGAGCAGCACGACCAGCATCAGCAGCGAACCGAGCAGCGTATAGAGGAAGAACTTGATTGCCGCATAGACACGGTTCGGGCCGCCCCACACGCCGATGATCAGGTACATCGGGATCAGCGAGGCCTCGAAGAACACGTAGAACAGCACGCCGTCCAGTGCCGAGAAGATGCCATTCATCAGCCCCGACATGATCAGAAAGGCCGCCATGTACTGCGCCACCCTGTCTTCGATGACCTTCCAGCCCGCCAGGACGACCGTGATCGTGATGAAGGCATTGAGGATCACGAACAGCACCGAGATGCCATCGACCCCGAGGTGGTAGTTGATGTTGAAGCGCGGCACCCAGGATGTCATCTCGACGAACTGCATTGCGCTCGTCGTCGTGTCGAAGCCGGTGTAGAGCGGAAGGGTCACGACGAAACCAGCCACCGCAACCGCGAGGGCGAGCATGCGCGCCAGCGGGGCATTGCGATCGGCGCCGGTCGCGAGCACCAGCAGGCCGCCGAGAATCGGCACCCAGATCGCCAGACTGAGGAGAGGAATGTCCGTCATCGTTGCTTTCCGTTCAGTGCGCCGCGTACGGCGCGTTCCATCTTGTTATGTATTCCTGCCGCCGTGTCCTGCTTACCCGCGGTTGAACCAGAAGGTGAGCAGGATGAACACGCCGATGATCATCATGAAGGCGTACTGGTACAGGTGGCCGGTCTGGAACAGGCGCGACATCTGCGCTACCCAGCCCACCAGCCGCGCGGTGCCATTCACCGCCACGCCGTCGATCAGCGTCTGATCGCCCGCCTTCCACAGGCCCCTGCCCAGCGCTCGCGCACCACCGGCAAAAACGATCTCGTTGAAGCGGTCGAAGTAGTACTTGTTCTCGAGCAGGCTGTGGATCGGCTTGAAGGTGCGCTGGATCGCAGCCGGGATACCGGGCTTGACCATGTAGAAGAGCCAGGCCAGGGCGACGCCGCCCATTGCGAGCCAGAACGGCGCGGTCTGCAGCCCGTGCAGCGCCATCGCCACCGGACCGTGGAAGGCAGCTTCCAGCTCCTTCAGGCCGACGTGGTTGTCGCCGACGAAGATCACGCCCTTGAACCACTCGCCGAACAGCATCGGCTCGATCGTGAAGAAGCCGATCAGCACCGAGGGGATCGCCAGCAACACCAGCGGCAGGGTCACCACCCACGGCGACTCGTGCGGTTTCTGGCCCGGCGCGAGACCGTGATGGTGCTCGTCGTGGCCATGATCGTCATCGCCATGGTGCTCGTCAGCATGGGCGTCGGCGTGGTGCTCGTCGTGACCGTGATGGGCCTGACCGAAGCGCTCATTGCCGTGGAACACGAGGAAGTACATGCGGAAGGAGTAGAAGGCCGTGACGAACACCCCCAGCAGCACGCAGAACAGCGCGTAGCCGGCACCCGGGATGGTCGAGGCATGCACCGCCTCGATGATTGAGTCCTTCGAGTAGAAACCCGAGAAGAACGGGAAGCCGATCAGCGCCAGCGAACCGAGCAACGAGGTCACCCAGGTGATGGGCATGTATTTCCACAGACCGCCCATGTTGCGCATGTCCTGGTCGTGGTGCATGCCGATGATCACGGAGCCCGCGCCGAGGAACAACAGGGCCTTGAAGAAAGCGTGCGTCATCAGGTGGAACACGGCGGCCGAGTACGCCGACACGCCCAGCGCCACCGTCATGTAGCCCAGCTGCGACAGCGTCGAATACGCCACGACGCGCTTGATGTCGTTCTGCACGATGCCGAGGAAACCCATGAACAGCGCGGTGGTCGCACCGATCACCAGCACGAAGGACAGCGCGGCATCCGACAGCTCGAACAGCGGTGACATGCGCGCCACCATGAAAATGCCGGCGGTCACCATGGTCGCGGCGTGGATCAGCGCCGAGATCGGAGTCGGGCCTTCCATCGAGTCGGGCAGCCAGACGTGCAGCGGCACCTGGGCCGACTTGCCCATCGCGCCGATGAACAGACAGATGCAGATCGCGGTAATGAGCGGCCAGCCTGTGACGGCCATGTCCTGCGAGGCGAGTTCGCCCGCCTTCGCGAAGACCTCAGCGTAATTGAGCGTCCCTGCATAGGCGGCAATCAGGCCGATGCCGAGCAGGAAACCGAAGTCGCCAACGCGGTTGACCAGAAAGGCCTTCAGGTTGGCGTAGATCGCCGTCGGACGGTCATACCAGAACCCGATCAGCAGATACGAGACGAGACCCACCGCTTCCCAGCCGAAGAACAACTGCAGGAAGTTGTTGGACATCACCAGCATCAGCATCGAGAAGGTGAACAACGAGATGTAGCTGAAGAAACGCTGGTAGCCCGGGTCCTCGGACATGTAGCCGATGGTGTAGATGTGAACCATCAACGACACGAAGGTCACCACCAGCATCATCATGACCGTCAGCGAGTCGATCAGGAAACCGACCTCGAAGGTGATGCCACCGGCCACCATCCAGGTGTAGATGGTGCCGTTGAAGGTGTTCCCTGCCTGGACGTCCTGATAGATCACGACCGAGGCCGCAAGCGCGACCGCGACGCCAAGGATCGTGACGATGTGTGCACCGGCGCGACCGATGGTCTTGCCGAACAGGCCGGCAAGGATCGCCCCTGCCAGCGGCGCCAGCGGCACGAGGAGATAGAGAGTCTGCATGTCCGTCATCGTGACGCTTCCTTAACCCTTGAGGCTGTCCAGATCATCCACATGGATCGTGCGCATGTTGCGGAACATGACGATCAGGATCGCCAGACCGATTGCCGACTCGGCAGCCGCGACCGTGAGGATGAAGAAAACGAAAACCTGGCCGGCAATGTCGCCGAGATAGTGCGAGAAGGCGATGAAGTTCATGTTCACCGCGAGCAGCATCAGTTCGATGGCCATCAGCAGCACGATCAGGTTCTTCCGGTTGAGGAAGATCCCGACCACGCTGATCGCGAACAGGATCGCGCCCAGGATGAGGAAATGGGAAAGCGAAAGCATCTGTGACTCCCTGATCGCACCGGTGCCTTACCGATGCGTTTCTTTGTTCGCGTGCGGGTTCAGTCTTCTTTCTCGGCCTGCATCTTGACCAGTTCGACGCGCCCTTCGCGCTTGACGGCGACCTGATCCGACGGATGCATGTACTTGATGCCCTTGCGCTTGCGCAGCGTCAGTGCCACCGCGGCCACCATCGCGACCAGCAACACGAGCGATGCCAGTTCGAACGGATAGACGTAATCGGTGTAGAGCACGCGGCCAAGTTCGCGGGTATTGCTGAACCCTTCGCCGGCAGTTGGCGGTGCGGGCATCGCCTCGAGTCCGAAGTAGGAACCACCCAGCACCATGACCATCTCGACAAGCATCAGGATGCCGACGAGCGCACCAACCGGGAGGTAACTCCAGAAACCTTCCCGGATCCGGTCAAGGTTGATGTCGAGCATCATGACCACGAACAGGAACAGCACCATCACCGCGCCGACGTACACCATCACCAGTGTGATGGCGAGGAACTCCGCCTGCAGCAGCAGCCAGATACCGCCCGCATTGAAGAAGGTCAGCACCAGGAACAAGGCGGCATGCACCGGGTTCCGGGCGGTGATCACCCTCAGCGCCGCGAACACCATGATCACGGCGAGAAAGTAGAAGACGAAGGTCTTGAATTCCATGTTCTTGACTCGTGGCGCGCGTGGCGCCGTCCGTTAGCGGTACTTCGCGTCCTGTTCGCGGTCGGCCGCGATCTGCGACTCATAACGATCCCCCACCGCCAGCAGCATCTGCTTGGTGTAGTACAGATCGCCCCGCTGTTCACCGTGGTACTCGAACACCCGGGTCTCGACGATGGCGTCGACCGGACAGGCTTCCTCGCAGAAACCGCAGAAGATGCACTTCGTGAGGTCGATGTCGTAGCGGCTCGTGCGGCGCGAACCGTCGTCGCGCTGCTCCGATTCGATGGTGATCGCCATTGCCGGGCAGATCGCCTCGCACAGCTTGCACGCGATGCAGCGCTCTTCGCCATTCGGATAGCGGCGCAGCGCATGCAGTCCGCGGAAGCGGTTGCTCTGCGGCGTCTTTTCCTCGGGAAACTGGACAGTGATCTTGCGCTGGAAGAAATGCCGCCCGGTCAGGGCCATACCCTTGAGCAGTTCCTTCAGGAACAGACTGCCGATGTAATCCTTGGCACCCATGGTCTTCTCAACTCCAGATCGACAGCGGCGACATCATCCACACCGCCACCACAAACACCCACACCAGGGTCACCGGGATGAACACCTTCCAACCCAGGCGCATGATGTGGTCGTAGCGGAAGCGCGGGAAGGTGGCTCGCGCCCAAAGGAACAGCAGCAGGATGAATGCGGTCTTCAGCGCCAGCCAGTGAAAGCCATCGGGCAGGAAACCCACCGGCGACAACCAACCACCCAGGAACAGGACCGAGGTCAGGATCGAGACCAGGATCATGTTGGCGTATTCGGCCAGGAAGAACAGCGCGAAGGTCATGCCTGAGTACTCGACCATGTGGCCGGCAACGACTTCCGCCTCGCCTTCCACCACGTCGAAAGGCGCGCGGTTGGTTTCGGCGATGCCCGAGATCACATACACGACGAACATCGGCAGCAGCGGCAACCAGTTCCACGACAGGAAACCCAGCCCCATGTCCGCAAACCGGCCCTGCCCCTGCGAAGTCACGATGTCGGTCAGGTTCAGGCTCGCGGAGATCAGCAGTACGCAGATCAGTGCGAAGCCCATCGACACTTCGTAGGACACCATCTGCGCAGCGGCACGCATGGAACCCAGGAAGGGATACTTCGAGTTCGATGCCCAACCGGCGATGATCACCCCGTACACCTCCATCGAGGTGATGGCCAGCAGGAACAGCAGACCGGCGTTGACGTTGGCCAGCACCAGGCCATCATCGAACGGGATCACGGCCCAGGCAGCCAGCGACGGCGCAATCGCGAGGATGGGGCCCAGAATGAAGAGACCCTTGTTCGCGCCGCTGGGGACGATGATCTCCTTGAACAGCAGCTTCACGCCGTCGGCGATCGGCTGCAGCAGGCCCCAGGGGCCGACGCGGTTCGGGCCGATCCGTACCTGCATGAAGCCGATGACCTTGCGCTCGGCCAGCGTCAGGTAAGCGACCGCGATCATGAGCGGGGCGATGATCGCGACGATCTTGACCAGCGTCCACACCGCCGGCCAGGTAGGGCCGAAGAAATCGGCAACGGGTTGCAGCATCGCTTCCATCAGACACGCTCCACGCTGACATCACCGCTCATCGCACCCAGCGCTGCGGTCGAAAGATGTGCCGCAGCAATCCGCACGCAACCGGGCGCGAGACCGGCGTCGGCCTGTGCCACGAGCTCCGCCTGGCCACCTGCCTGGCGCACACGCACACGCTCGCCTGCATTGACTCCAAGCGCCGCCAGGGTCTCAGGGGCCATGCGAGCCGTCGGTGCAGCGGCGTCGCGGGTCTTCTGCAACGACGGCGCACGGCGCACGATCGGGTCGGCGAAGTGGATCGGCACATCGGCCACACGCTCAAGCGCACCGGCCGCGGCCACGACCGACGACACGAGCACTCCTTCCAGACCATTGTCGAGCCGCTCGGCGACGCCGCCCGCCAGTGCCTCGTCGCGCACGGCTTCGGAATCGCCCTGCGCGAAACCGTCGAGCGACAGCATGTTGCCAAGCACGCGCAGCACCTTCCAGCCCGGACGCGTCTCTCCCTGCGGGCGGGCGACGGCCGTGAAGCTTTGCGCGCGACCCTCGCAATTGACGTAGGTGCCGGAAGTCTCGGTAAAGGGTGCGATCGGCAGCAGCACGTCGGCGACGCCACGCAGCGAAGCAGAGTCGAAGGCACTCAGGCCAACGACCAGTTGCGCACCACCGAGGGCCGCCTTCGTGGCCGCCGGATCGGCAAAATCGAAATCCGGTTCCGCGCCGAGCACGACGTAGGCCTGGCGGGGCTGCGCGATCATGGCGCCAGCATTGAGGCCGTCCGCGCCCGGCGTCGCGCCAGCGAGGTAAGCACCGACACTGTTTGCCGCCTCACCGATGAATCCGAAAGTACCACCCGAAAGGCGCGCAACTTCCTGAGCGAGCATCTGCAACTCGCTCGCGCGTCCATGCTGGGCGGCCAGGCTACCCAGCCACACCGCAACCTTGCGCCCGGCGGCGAGACTCTCCGCGATGCTGCGCGCCTCATCGGAAACGACAGCGGGCAGTTTGCCGTGCAAGGCGACCGATACTTCGACGCCTTTTGCCGCGGACAGGGCAGCAACCACCTCGGCGAGCACCGCGACCATCGCAGACGGCGCAACCAGCGCGCGGTGCTTGACCGGCAGCAGCCACTCCTCGGCATTCGGCCCGATCGCGCTGACATGAAGTCCCTTCTTGGCGGCCTGGCGAACGCGCTGGGCGAGCAGTGGCGCGTCCTTGCGCAGGAAGCTGCCCACCACGAGCAAGCGGTTCAGATCCTTCACGCCCGCAATCGGCATACCGAGCCAGGGGGCGCCGCTGCGCTTGCCGTCCGCACGGAAGTCGGCCTGGCGCAGACGGAAGTCGACGTTGTCCGAACCCATGCCGCGAACCAGCTTCTGCAGCAGGTAGAGCTCCTCGAGCGTCGAATGCGGCGAACCCAGCGCGCCGATGGACGCCGGACCGTGGTCCTTGGCGATACCGCGCAGTCCGGTGGCGACGAACTCGAGCGCAGCCTGCCAGTCGACGCGCTTCCACTCGCCGCCCTGCTTGATCATCGGGGCCGTCAGGCGGTCGTCACCGTTGAGCGCCTCATAGGAGAAGCGGTCCTTGTCCGACAGCCAGCACTCATTGACATCCTCGTTCTCGAGCGGCAGGACACGCTTGACGACGTCGTGCTTGGTCTGAACGATCAGGTTGGCGCCCAGCGAATCATGCGGGCTGACCGATTTACGCCGCGACAGCTCCCAAGTGCGAGCCGCGAAGCGGAACGGCTTCGACGTCAGCGCACCAACCGGGCAGAGGTCGATGATGTTGCCCGACAGCTCGGAGTCGATGGTCTTCTCGATGAAAGGCATGATCTCCGCGTGTTCGCCGCGGAAAGCCTGACCCAGTTCCATCTCACCGGCGATCTCGGCGGTGAAGCGGACGCAGCGCGTGCAGTTGATGCAGCGCGTCATGTCGGTCGACACCAGGGAGCCGAGGTTCTTGTTGAAGACGACGCGCTTCTCTTCCTGGTAGCGCGAGGCCGATGAACCGTAGCCCACCGCCAGGTCCTGCAACTGGCACTCGCCGCCCTGATCGCAGATCGGGCAGTCGAGGGGGTGGTTGATGAGCAGGAACTCCATGACGCCCTTCTGGGCCTTCACGGCGAGCTCCGAATGCGTCCACACCTTCATGCCGTTGGTGACGGGTGTCGCACAGGCCGGCAGCGGCTTGGGCGCCTTCTCAACCTGCACCAGGCACATACGGCAGTTGGCCGCGATCGACAGTTTCTTGTGATAGCAGAAGTGCGGGATGTAGGCGCCGGCAACTGCGGCGGCATCCATCACGGTACTGCCGTCGTCGACCTGGACCTGCTTGCCGTCGATTTCGATCTCTAGCATGACGGGCTCACGTAGATTTGACTGCCAGCGCGCTGCACTTCGGGCGGCACGAGGCACTTCTTGTTTTCGATGTGGTATTCGAACTCGGCGCCGAAATGCTTGACGAAGCTCTGCACCGGCATCGATGCGGCATCGCCCAGTGCGCAGATCGTGCGGCCCATGATATTCGCCGTCACCGAGTTCAGCAGATCGAGGTCATCCGGACGGCCGAGGCCGTTCTCGATGCGGTGGACCACGCGATACAGCCAGCCGGTACCTTCACGGCAGGGCGTGCATTGGCCACAGGACTCTTCGAAGTAGAAGTACGACAGACGCTCGAGCGCCTTGACCATGCAGGTCGTCTCGTCCATCACGATGACCGCACCGGAACCCAGCATCGACCCCGCCTTCGAGATCGAGTCGTAGTCCATCGTGCAATCCATCATGACGCTGCCGGGCACGACCGGTGCGGACGACCCACCCGGGATCACGGCCTTGAGCTTGCGTCCTCCGCGCATGCCACCCGCCATCTCGAGCAGTTCGGAGAACGGCGTGCCGAGCGGGATCTCGTAGTTGCCCGGGCGATTGACATGGCCCGACACCGAGAACAGCTTCATGCCGCCATTGTTGGGCTTGCCGAGGTTCAGGAAGGCCTCGCCGCCCATGTTCATGATGAACGGCACGGAGGCGAAGGTTTCGGTGTTGTTGATCGTGGTCGGCTTGCCGTAAAGGCCATAGCTCGCCGGGAACGGCGGCTTGAAGCGGGGCTGTCCCTTCTTGCCTTCGATCGATTCCAGCAGGGCCGTTTCCTCGCCGCAGATGTACGCCCCGTAGCCGTGATGGGCGAAGAGCTCGAACGAGAAGTCCGAGCCGAGAATGTTCTGGCCGATCAAACCGGCGGCACGAGCTTCGGCCAAGGCCTCTTCGAAGCGCTGGTAGACCTCGAAGATCTCGCCGTGGATGTAGTTGTAACCGCGCGCAGCGCCCATCGCGTAGGCGGCGATGGCCATGCCCTCGATGACGCTGTGCGGGTTGTAGCGCAGGATGTCGCGGTCCTTGAAGGTACCCGGCTCGCCTTCATCCGAGTTGCAGGCGAGGTACTTGTCGCCCGGAAAGGAGCGCGGCATGAAGCTCCACTTCAGGCCGGTCGGAAAACCCGCACCGCCACGACCGCGCAGCACCGAAGTCTTCAGCTCGCCGATGATCGTGTCCTGGGGAATCTTCTCGGCGACGATCCGGCGCAGTGCGGCGTAACCGCCCCGCGCGACATAGTCCTGGAGCCGCCAGGTGCGGTCGCCGTCACAGCCGGCGAGGATCATTCCTTGCGTGCTCATTTCTTGTCCAGGTCGGCCAGCATCTGGTCGATCTTCTCGGTGGTCATCCAGCTGCACATGTGATGGTTGTTCACCAGCAGCACCGGGGCGTCGCCACAGGCGCCCATGCACTCGCCTTCCTTCAGCGTGAACTTGCCGTCGGGAGTGGTCTCATTGAAGCCGATACCCAGCTTCTGCCTGAGGTATTCACCGGCATGCACACCACCCGACAGCGCACAGGGCAGATTCGTGCAGACGGTGATCTTGTGGCGACCGACCGGATGGAGGTCGTACATGTTGTAGAAGCTTGCCACCTCGAAGGCGGCGATCGGCGGCATGTCGAGGTAGCGCGCGACGAACTCGATGAGCTCCTTCGGCAGCCAGCCCTTCTCGACCTGCGCGATCCGCAGCGCCGCCATCACGGCGGACTGCTTCTGATCCGATGGGTACTTGGCGATCTCTCGATCGATCTGTTGCAGCGATTCCTGGCTCAGCATGTCGTCTTGATCTTCCGGATAGCCTGCCGATTCTTGTTTGCGACTCTCGCGTCGGTCAGCGGTCAATCTCGCCGAACACGACGTCCATCGTGCCGATGATGGCGACCACGTCGGCGATCATGTGCCCACGCGCGATGTCGTCCATGGCAGCGAGGTGGGCGAAGCCCGGTGCGCGCAGCTTCAGACGGTACGGCTTGTTGGCGCCGTCGGACACCGCATAGACCCCGAACTCACCCTTCGGATGCTCTACCGCCGCATAGACCTCACCTTTGGGCACGTGGATGCCTTCGGTGAAGAGCTTGAAGTGGTGGATCAGCTCTTCCATGTTGGACTTCATGTCCTCTCGCGCCGGCGGTGCCACCTTGTGGTTGTCGGTGATGACCGGGCCGGGGTTCTTGCGCAGCCAGTCGATGCACTGCTTGATGATCCGGTTCGACTGGCGCATCTCTTCCATGCGGCAAAGATAGCGGTCGTAGCAGTCGCCGTTCTTGCCGATGGGAATATCGAAATCGACGCGGTCGTAGACTTCGTAGGGCTGCTTCTTGCGCAGATCCCATGCAATCCCGGAGCCGCGCAGCATCGGGCCGGTGAAACCCCAGGCCAGCGCCTGCTCCGGCGACACCACACCGATGCCGACGGTACGCTGCTTCCAGATCCGGTTGTCGGTCAGCAGGGTCTCGTATTCGTCGCAGTAGGTCGGGAAGCGATTGGTAAAGTCTTCCAGGAAGTCGAGCAGCGAACCTTCACGGTTTGCATTCAGCTCGCGGACGGTCTTCTCGTTCTTGAACCGGTTGACCTCGTACTTCGGCATGCGATCGGGCAGATCGCGATAGACGCCGCCCGGACGGTAGTACGCCGCATGCATGCGCGCGCCCGACACCGCCTCATAGACGTCCATCAGGTCTTCACGCTCACGGAAGGTGTACAGCACCATCGTCATCGCGCCGATGTCGAGCGCGTGCGTCCCGATGTTGAGCAAGTGATTCAGGATGCGCGTGACCTCGTCGAACATCACGCGGATGTACTGCGCGCGCTCCGGCACCTGCACACCGAGCAGTTTCTCGATCGCCATGCAGTAGGCGTGCTCGTTGCACATCATCGACACATAGTCGAGACGATCCATGTAGGGCACGGACTGCACCCACGTGCGTGTCTCCGCCAGCTTTTCGGTGCCGCGGTGCAGCAGGCCGATGTGCGGGTCGGCGCGCTCGACGACTTCGCCGTCGAGTTCGAGCACCAGACGCAGCACGCCGTGCGCCGACGGATGCTGCGGACCGAAGTTGATCGTGTAGTTGCGGATCTCAGCCATTGCCGACGTCCCCGTAGTTCTCTTCGCGCACGATGCGCGGCGTGTTCTCGCGCGGCTCGATGGTGACAGGCTGATAGACGACCCTGCCCTGCTCCGGGTCGTAGCGCATCTCGACGTAGCCCGACACCGGAAAATCCTTGCGGAAAGGATGACCGACGAAACCGTAGTCGGTCAGGATCCGGCGCAGGTCCGGGTGACCGGAATACATGATGCCGTAGAGATCGAAAGACTCGCGCTCATACCAGTTGGCACTCGGCCACACATCGACAACGGAGTCGAGAACGGGAAACTCGTCGTCATCAGCGAATGCGCGTAGCCGCAGCCGCCAGTTGTGGCGAACCGACGTCAGGTGCGCGGCAGAAGCGAAGCGCCTGCCCGACCAGGGCGCGTTGCCGAAGGCAGAATAATCGAGCCCCGAAATATCGACTAGCTGCTCGAAATGAAGATCGGCGTGATCACGCAGCGTGCGTGCAACCTGCAGATAATCGGCAGCAGCAACCTCGATGGTGACCTCGCCGCAATCGACGACGAGCGACTGCAGGGTGTCGCCGAATACGTCGCGCAAGGTCTGGCTCAGGCGTTCAAGCTTGGCACTCATGTCTATGACACCCGTCAGCGCGCAATCGTGTTCGTGCGCTTGATCTTGTTCTGAAGCTGGAGAATGCCGTAGATCAAGGCCTCGGCCGTCGGCGGACAGCCCGGCACGTAGACATCGACAGGCACGATGCGGTCGCAACCACGCACGACCGAATAGGAGTAGTGGTAGTAGCCACCACCGTTCGCACAGGAACCCATGGAGATGACCCACCGCGGCTCGGACATCTGGTCATAGACCTTGCGCAAGGCCGGTGCCATCTTGTTGCACAGCGTACCGGCAACAATCATCAGATCGGACTGACGAGGACTCGGACGAAACACGACACCGAAGCGATCAAGATCATAGCGGGAACAACCCGCATGAATCATCTCGACCGCACAACAGGCCAGACCGAAAGTCATCGGCCACAGAGAACCGGTTCGCGTCCAGTTGATTACTGCATCGAGCGAGGTGGTGACGAACCCCTCGCGAAAGACGCCCTCAATGCTCATGCATTACTCCCAGTCGAGTGCGCCGTTCTTCCACTCGACGATATAACCGATGACCAGAATCGAAAGAAAGACCATCACCGAGCCAAACACGAACCAGGCCAGTTCGCCGGCGGCAATGAACTCCTGGAAGACCATCGCCCACGGGAAAAGGAAGGCGATTTCGAGGTCAAACAGGATAAAGAGAATGGCAATCAGGTAATAACGAACATCGAACTTCATGCGGGCGTCTTCAAACGCCTCAAAGCCGCATTCGTAAGGGGAGAGCTTTTCGCTATCGGGACGATACGGGGCGAGAACTCGCCCGAGAATCACAGGAGCAACACCGAAACCCAAACCCACGAGCATGAACATCAATACAGGAAAGTAATTTTCCAGCATGTTCAGAAACCCCCAGTAAGATTGACAGCTTTATTGCTGCCATTATTGTTTTGGTTGCCCTGCGTGGAAACGCCCGCATCAGCGGGCGTTCTCCGTAATCTGGTGCCGACGATGAGACTCGAACTCATACGGCTTTCGCCACTACCCCCTCAAGATAGCGTGTCTACCAATTTCACCACGTCGGCGCTTTGTTTCAAAGCCAGATAATTATACGACGTTTTGCGCGGTGCGCAAAGCGTTCGTTGCGCAATTATTTGGGGATCGACTGCGCCTTGGAGTCGTCGCCCGCGGCTGCCGGAACGGCAGGCACCACATCGCCCGCAGGCGCCGACTGGACACCTTCCATGACGCTGGAGGGCGCAGCAGGCTTGTCGCTTGCGAGATAGCTGAGACCCAGGCTGGTGATGAAGAACACTGTCGCAAGTACAGCCGTAGTGCGACTCAGGAAGTTCGCCGACCCGGACGAACCGAACAGGCTGCCCGACGCCCCGCTACCGAACGCCGCCCCCATGTCCGCACCTTTTCCGTGCTGCACAAGAACCAGACCGATGACACCCAGGCCCACCAGCACGTGAACAGTCAGCACCAGAGAAAAAAGATAGTCGCCCATCACAAACCCTAAAAAGACACTTCGTTGAAAGATCAGACCCCAGCCGCTGCGCGGCAGATCGCCATGAAATCGTCAGCCACCAGCGATGCGCCGCCGATCAAGCCACCATCCACGTTCGGCATCGCAAAAAGCTCGGCTGCGTTATCGGGCTTCACGCTCCCACCATACACAATGCGTACAGCCTCCGCCCTCACACCCTGCTCTGCGAGCCAGCCACGAATGACTGCGTGCACCTCTTCGGCCTGAGCAGCGGTCGCCGAACGACCCGTGCCGATCGCCCAGACGGGCTCGTAGGCCACAACCACGCGGCCAAACTGTTCGTGCCCCAGCACATCACCCACCGCAGCGAGTTGGCGCGCGATGACCGCATGCACCTGCCCCGCGTCGCGCTCGGCCAGCGTCTCGCCTACGCACACGATCGGCACCACGCCGCAGGACAACGCAGCCAGCGCCTTGCGAGCCACCAGCCGATCATCGTCGCCGAACAGCGCACGCCGCTCGGAATGCCCCACGATCACGTAGCGGCAGCCGAAATCGGCGAGCATGGCCGCACTCACTTCGCCGGTGTAGGCACCCGCATCAAACTCGCTGACGTCCTGCGCCCCCAGCTCGAGCCCGACAGGGCGACGCTGGAGCTGCCCCAGGTAAGGATACGGCACGCAAAGCGCAACCTCGACCCCGGGCACCGCCTGAAGACCGGCAAGAAGCGCTTCGTTGGCGGCAAGACTGCCGTTCATCTTCCAATTGCCGGCGACGAATTTTCTCATGGTACGGACGGCTGACGTCGAGAGCTAAACCGCGGGATTATAGGCCGCAGCCGTCCAACCGGCAAATTGCGCCGTGGAAGTCAAACCGGACGGGGTCAGACCCTCAGGTGCCCAGGCAAAGAATCGTGCCCCCAGACGACCTCAGTTCGTGCCAATCTCGTTCAGTTGCTGCCTCAGTGACAGGCGATCGATCTTCTGCAGCGGGAGATTTACGAACAGCTCGATCCTGCGCCGAAGCACACGGAAGGTCTCGGCAAACGCGAAGTGGCGCTCTGCCGGAGAACCCTCGACGAGGACAGGGTCAGGGACCCCCCAATGTGCGGTCATCGGCTGTCCGGGCCAACTCGGGCAGGCCTCTCCCGCGGCGCTGTCGCAAACCGTGAAAATGAAGTCCATCTCGGGCGCGCCGGGGGCGGCGAACTCATCCCAGCTCTTCGATCGCGCGGATTCGGTATCCATCCCGAGCCGCTCCAGAACGTCGAGCGTCAGCGGATGAACGGCACCGGCCGGCTGGCTGCCCGCCGAGTAGGCTCGAAATCGCCCGCCGCCCAGTTCATTCAGAATGGCCTCGGCGAAGATCGATCGCGCCGAATTGCCTGAACACAGGAAGAGCACGTTATAGACACGGTCCGACATGTCACACTCCCAAGCAGTCAATTAATTCAATAATTATTGAAATATAAGCCGAAAATAAGGCGGCGCTCGCATACTGCGGCCCCGCCTTGTCCTGTCAGCCGAAGCGGCCGGTGATGTAGTCCTCGGTTTCCTTCTTCTTCGGCTTCACGAACAGTTCATCCGTGACACCGAACTCCACCATCTCGCCCAGGTACATGTATGCGGTGTAGTCCGAGATCCGTGCGGCCTGCTGCATGTTGTGCGTGACGATGACGATGGTGAACTCGGTCTTGAGCTCGTCGATCAGTTCCTCGATACGCGCAGTGGAGATCGGGTCGAGCGCCGAGGTCGGCTCGTCGAGCAGGATGACCTCAGGTTTCACCGCAATGCCGCGTGCGATGCAAAGGCGCTGTTGCTGACCGCCCGACAGGCTCATGCCGCTCTGGTTGAGCTTGTCCTTCACCTCGTCCCACAGTGCCGCCTTACGCAGCGCCCATTCGACCCGGTCATCCATGTCCTTCGACGACAGCTTCTCGTGCAGCTTCACGCCAAAGGCGATGTTGTCGTAGATCGACATCGGGAACGGCGTCGGCTTCTGGAAAACCATGCCGATTTTCGCGCGGAGCACGCTCACGTCGATGTCCGAACCGAGCAGATTGCGGCCATCGAACAGCAACTGGCCCTCGGCGCGTTGCTCCGGGTACAGGTCGTACATGCGGTTGATCGTGCGCAGGAGGGTCGACTTGCCGCAACCCGAGGGGCCGATGAACGCGGTGCACTTGTGTCGCGCCATCTGGAAGTTGATGTTCTTCAGCGCGTGGAACTTGCCGTAGTAGAAATTGAAGTCCTTGAACTCGATTTGCGCGTCGGTGATTTGCATAGTCATCTCCAACCTCGCGCCGTGACGGCGCGGATTGTTTGGATTGTTTCCTTAGTTGATCTTCTCGGCCCGCAGGAAGACCCGGGCGATGATGTTGAGCACCAGCACACCCATGGTGATCAGGAAGACCCCGGCCCAAGCGAGCTCCTGCCAGTTGGTGAAAGGGCTCATCGCGAACTTGAAGATCGTGACCGGCAGGTTTGCCATCGGCTCATTCAGATTCAGGCTCCAGAACTGGTTCGAGAGCGCGGTGAACAGCAGCGGCGCCGTCTCGCCAGCGATCCGGGCAACCGCCAGCAGCACACCGGTCAGCACCCCTGCCCGCGCCGCACGCAGCGTGACCTTGGAGATCACCACGCTCTTCGGCGCACCCAGCGCGAAAGCAGCCTCGCGCAGGGTATTGGGAATCAGCTGCAGCATGTTCTCGGTGGTACGCACGACCACCGGCAGCACAATCAGCGCCAGCGCGATCACACCCGACCAGGCGGAGAACTTGCCCGTCTGGGCAACCACCACGGCGTAGACAAACAGGCCGATCACGATCGAAGGCGCCGACAGCAGCAGGTCGTTGATGAAGCGGGTGGTCTTGCCCAGCCAGTGATAGCGGCCATACTCGGCAAGATAGACGCCGGTGAGAATACCGACCGGCGTACCGAGCAAGGTTGCCAGCACGACCAGGATCAGGCTGCCCACAATCGCATTGAGCAGGCCGCCCGTTTCCGCGCCCGGCGGCGGCGTCATTTCGGTGAACAGCGCGAGCGACAGGCCGGACAGACCCAGCTCGAACACGGTCCACAGGATCCAGGCCAGCCAGAACAAGCCGAAGACCATCGCCGACAGCGACAGGGTCAGGGCGATCTTGTTGACGAGTTTGCGTCTTGCAAGCAGATTCATGTCGGTCACTCGCTCAGCTCTTGGCACCCTCGCCCTTGGCGAGTCGCGTCAGCAACAGTTTGGAAACGACCAGCACCACGAGCGTGATCGCGAACAGGATGAGCCCCAGTTCCATCAGCGCAGCCGTGTGCAGCCCCGGATCCGCCTCGGCGAATTCGTTCGCCAGTGCCGAAGTGATGCTGTTGCCGGGCTCGAACAGGGAAGCGGAGCTCAGGAAGTTGGTATTGCCGATGACGAAGGTCACGGCCATCGTCTCGCCGAGCGCACGCCCCAGGCCCAGCATCACGCCACCGATCACGCCGGTCTTGGTGTAAGGCAGCACCACCCCCCGCATCACCTCCCAGGTCGTGCAGCCCACACCGTAGGCGGACTCCTTCAGCATGGGCGGCGTCACCTCGAAGACGTCGCGCATCACCGAAGCGATGTACGGAATAATCATGATCGCCAGAATGATGCCGGCACAGAGCAGGCCGATGCCGAGTGGCGCGCCGGCAAAGAGCTTCCCGATCACGGGCACGTGGCCGATAGACGACTGCAGGCCGGGCTGGATGTACTGGGCAAAGATGGGCGCAAAGACCAGCAGGCCCCACATGCCGTAGACGATGCTGGGGATTGCGGCCAGCAGCTCGATCGCGGTGCCGAGCGGGCGGCGCAGCCACGTCGGCGAAAGCTCGGTGAGGAACAGCGCAATGCCGAAACTGACCGGCACCGCGATCAGCAGTGCGATCGCCGAGGTGACGAGCGTGCCGTAGATCGGAATCAGGGCGCCGAAATCCTCCATCGGCGGATTCCAGGCATCGGAGAACAGGAAGCCGATGCCGAAGGCCTGGATACTGGGCCAGGACGCATAGACGAGGGCGATGACGATCCCCGCCAGCAGGATAAGGGTCAGCCAGGCGAAGGATTTCGCCATGCCGCTGAACACCTTGTCGCCGACTCTTTTCGACGCCGAAGACTTGAATTCGGTCGTTCGCATGGAAACACCCGAAAGGGCCGCGGCTGGAGCGCCACCACCCGGGGAAATGGAAACGCCAAAGGCCCCGCGGGCCTCTGGCTGTTGGCTACGTTGAACCACGGGGCGCGGTCCGGCTTACTTGGCCGAGTAGACCGCCTTGCCGGCAGCGTCCTTCATCTCGCCCCAGGAGGCGCGAATCAGGTCGACCGTCGCCTTCGGCATCGGGATGTACTCAAGCTCGAGTGCCATCTCGCCACCGTTGGCGTAGGCCCAGTCGAAGAACTTCAAAGCTTCGGCGGCCTGGGCGGGTTTGTCCTGCACCTTGTGCATCAGGATGAAGGTGGCGCTGGTGATCGGCCACGACTTCGCACCCGGCTGGTTGGTCAGGATCTCGTAGAAGGCCGACTTCGACCAGTCCGCGCCTTCGGCAGCGGCGGCAAAGGTCTCGTTGCTCGGCTCGACGAACTGACCATCCTTGTTCTGCATGATGGCGTGCGACAGCTTGTTCTGCTTCGCGTAGGCATACTCGACGTAGCCGATCGAACCCGGCAGACGCTGGACGAAGGCCGACACGCCTTCGTTACCCTTGCCACCCAGACCCACCGGCCACTGCACCGCAGTGCCTTCGCCGATCTTTTCCTTCCACTCGGCAGAGACCTTCGACAGGTAGTTGGTGAACACGAAGGTCGTGCCCGAACCGTCGGCACGACGGACCACACCGATATCCTGGTCCGGCAGCGCAAGCCCCGGGTTCAGCGCGACGATCGCGGGGTCGTTCCACTTGGTGATCTTGCCCTGGTAGATCTGGGCCAGTACTTCGCCAGTGAACTTCATGTCGCCCGGCTTGATGCCCTGCAGGTTCACCACCGGCACGACAGCGCCGATGACCGTCGGGAACTGCTGCAGACCACCTTCCGCGAGCTTCTCGGGGGTCAGCGGCATGTCCGAAGCACCGAAATCGACCGTCTTGGCGGTGATCTGGCGAATGCCACCACCGGAACCGATGGACTGGTAGTTCACTCGATTGCCCGTGGCCTTCTGGTAGGCGTCAGCCCACTTGGCATAGATCGGCGCGGGGAAGGATGCGCCTGCCCCGGTGATGTCAGCCGCCTGGGCACTGAAGGCGAACAGGACAGCGGAAGAAGCGGTAAGAGCGAACTTGGTGGAAAAACGCATCATGACTACCTCGGGTTGAAAGACTAGACCCGTAAGGTATCAATGCATTGTTACAGCCACGTTTCATGTCATCAAACGGGAAGAATGTCCCGCCAAACGACGGCTACCGGAGCGACCCACCGTCCCGCTCCGGTAGCCGATCAGTCAGGCGACGGCATTCTGGACAGCGGCGGCAATGTCCTGGGCAAGGCGTTCGACAAGCGCGCCATCCCTCCCTTCCACCATCACGCGCAGCAGGGGTTCGGTACCCGACGGACGCAGCAGCACGCGGCCACTGTCGCCCAGTTCCGACTCCGCCCTCGCCTGAGCCGAAGCGATGCCACCATCCGCACGCCAGTCGAAGCCCGCCGGCAGGCGCACGTTGATGAGCTTCTGTGGATAGAAGACGAGGTCGGCGCAGGCTTCCGCAAGCGTCACGCCCCGCTGCTTGAGGGCGGCCAGCACCTGCAGCGCGGAGACGATGCCGTCGCCGGTACTGTGACGATCCAGACAGATGATGTGACCCGAGTTTTCGCCGCCGAGCTTCCACCCGCGCTCGTGCAGCAACTCCAGCACATAGCGGTCGCCGACCTTGGCGCGCGCGAACGGCGCACCGAGGCGGCCGATTGCATGCTCGAAACCCAGGTTACTCATCAGCGTACCGACCACGCCGTCCAGCCGCCCTTCTGCCTTCTGGGCAACTGCAATCACGTACAACAACTTGTCACCATCGTAGATCTCACCTCGATGGTCGACCATCATCAGGCGGTCGGCGTCGCCGTCCAGCGCGATGCCGAGGTCTGCGCCTTGGGCGAGCACCGCCTGGCGCAGATGTTCGGGACGGGTCGCACCGACACCGTCGTTGATGTTGAGACCATTGGGCTCCACCCCGACGGGAAGGACCTCGGCACCAAGCTCATGAAACACGGCAGGGGCGATCTGATATGCGGCGCCGTGGGCACAATCGAGTGCGATTCGCAGGCCGCGCAGGTCGAGCTCGTTGGGAAACGTGCTCTTGCAGAACTCGATGTAGCGTCCGGCCGCATCGTTGATGCGGCGCGCCCTACCCAGACGGGCAGAATCAACGCAGCCCATCGGCTGATCGAGCCGCTCCTCGATCTCTGCCTCGAGCGCATCGGGCAGCTTGGTACCACCAGCCGAGAAGAACTTGATCCCGTTATCGTAAAAGGGGTTGTGGGAGGCCGAGATGACCACGCCCGCCTGCAGGCGCAGGGCCCGGGTCAGGTAGGCAACCGCTGGGGTCGGAATCGGTCCGGCGAGCATGACATCCACGCCTGCGGCAGCGAACCCCGCCTCGAGCGCGGCCTCGAGCATGTAACCCGAGATTCGCGTGTCCTTGCCGATGAGGACAGCCGGATGTTCGCCCGCAGGGCGCTTCTCGCGGGCGACCAGCGTCACGCCTGCGGCATAACCCAGCTTCATCACGAACTCCGGGGTGATCGGCGCGTCACCCACCTTGCCGCGCACCCCGTCGGTACCGAAATACTTGCGCCCCATCTTCACTCCGCGTCGAACATAAAGCGCGGATTATCGCATCCGGCGCCGACGACTGCTCAGCCCTCGTCGCACACCGCCTGCCAGACCTTGAGTGCATCGCAGGTCGGTCCCACGTCATGCACCCGCACGATTCCGGCGCCGCGCTGCACGGCGATGAGTGCCGCAGCAACACTGGCCGCCATCCGCTCATCGACTGGACGCCCGGTCACCGCCCCCAGCATCGACTTGCGCGACAGCCCGGCCAGCACGGCCAGCCCGTCAGCGCCAAACCGCGCCAGTTCTCGCAGGAGGGCGTAGTTGTGCGCGGTGCGCTTACCGAAGCCGAAGCCCGGGTCCAGCACGATACGCTCGCGTGCGATTCCCGCCGCTTCGAGCGCCTGGACCCGCTCGTCGAGGAAGGCCTTCACCTCGCCCACCACATCCTCGTAGCGCGGATCGTCCTGCATCGTGCGCGGCTCGCCCTGCATGTGCATCACGCACAGGCCCACCGTACTCGCGGCCACGGCCTCGATGGCACCCACGGCGCGAAAGGCGTTGATGTCATTGATCATGTCCGCCCCGGCGCGTACGGCTGCGGCCATCACCGCCGGTTTAAGCGTATCGATCGAGAGCGGGATCTTCCAGTCGAGGGTGCGCTCGATGAAACCAACCACGCGCTCCATCTCCTGGGCCTCGGGGACCGGATCAGCACCGGGACGCGAGGACTCGGCACCGATGTCGAACATCTGCGCGCCCTGCTCCACGGCCAGTTCGGCACGCCGAAGGGCTGCGGACAGGTCCCCATGGAGGCCGTCGCCGGTAAAGGAGTCGTCGGTGAGGTTGATGATCGCCATCACCTGCGGCCGGGAAAGGTCGAGGCGGAAACGCCCACATTGAACAGTCGCCATGCTGATGCACCAAGAGAAACGGGCCGGAAAACCGGCCCGTCGGATTACAGGATCAAGAGAAGCGAAACTCAGGCTGCCGGTGCTGCGGCGGTGGGCGCCGCTCCCGGCGCATCGTCTTTCGGACGAGCGGTCGGCGCCGAAACCGGCTTCGGTGCACGCGGCGGCCGGCCTTCCATGATGTCGTTGATCTGCTCGGCGTCGATCGTCTCCCACTCGAGCAAAGCCTTGGTCATGGCTTCGACCTTGTCACGGTTCTCCTCAAGCAGGCGACGCGCCAGTGCGTACTGCTGATCGATGATCCGCCGGATCTCGGCGTCCACCTTCTGCATCGTCGCTTCGGAAACGTTGCGGTGCGTCGTCACCTGGCGGCCGAGGAAGATCTCTCCCTCCTCCTCGCCATACACCATCGGCCCAAGCGTGTCGGACATTCCCCACTGAGTCACCATGCGGCGCGCGAGGTCGGTCGCACGCGCAAAGTCGTTCGAGGCGCCGGTGGTCATCTGCTTCATGAACACTTCTTCGGCAATGCGGCCACCGAATAGCACGGCGATGGTCTGCAACAGACGGTCCCGATCCTGGCTGTAGCGGTCTTCGGTCGGCAACTGCATCGTCACGCCCAGCGCACGGCCACGCGGAATGATGGTGACCTTGTGCACAGGGTCGGTCTTGTCCAGCAGGCGCGCCACGACCGCATGACCGGACTCGTGGTAAGCCGTGTTGCGACGCTCCTCCTCGGGCATGACCACGGAGCGGCGCTCGGCGCCCATCATGATCTTGTCCTTGGCGCGCTCGAAGTCATCCATGTCGACCAGACGCTTGTTGGCGCGCGCAGCGAACAATGCTGCTTCGTTGACCAGGTTTGCGAGATCGGCACCGGCAAAACCCGGCGTGCCGCGCGCCAGCACCTGCGGATCGACGTCGGGCGCGATCGGCACCTTGCGCATGTGAACTTTCAGGATCTGCTCGCGGCCACGGATATCGGGCAGCGCCACCACGACCTGGCGGTCGAAACGGCCGGGACGCAGCAGCGCAGGGTCGAGGACGTCGGGCCGGTTGGTCGCCGCAATCACGATCACCCCGGTCTGACCCTCGAAACCGTCCATCTCCACGAGCAACTGGTTCAGCGTCTGCTCGCGCTCATCATTGCCACCGCCAAGACCGGCCCCGCGCTGGCGACCCACCGCGTCGATCTCGTCGATGAAGATGATGCAAGGTGCCTGCTTCTTGGCCTGCTCGAACATGTCACGAACACGCGCTGCGCCAACGCCGACGAACATCTCGACGAAGTCCGAGCCGGAGATCGAGAAGAACGGCACCTTCGCCTCGCCCGCGATGGCCTTGGCGAGCAGCGTCTTGCCGGTACCCGGCGAGCCGACCATCAGCACGCCCTTCGGAATACGACCGCCAAGCTTCTGGAATTTGGACGGGTCGCGCAGGAACTCGACGAGTTCGAACACTTCCTCCTTGGCTTCGTCGCAGCCCGCGACATCGGCGAAGGTGACGGTGTTGGCCGACTCGTCGAGCATGCGCGCCTTGCTCTTGCCGAACGAGAACGCACCACCCTTGCCGCCGCCCTGCATCTGGCGCATGAAGAAGATCCATACGCCGATCAGCAACAGCATCGGGAACCAGGACACGAACACGCTGGCGAGGAAGGACTGCTCCTCCTCCGGTTTCGACGCATTGATCTGCACACCGTAGCGCATCAGGTCGGACACCATCCAGATATCCTGCACGCCCGGCGTATAGACGGTGATCGAGCGCCCTTCCTGGGTGGTGGCCCTGAGCATGCGACCATCAATGGTCGCCTTGGCGATGCGTCCAGCCTTGGCCTCCTCCAGGAACTGGGAGTACTCCATGGTATTGGGCGCAACCTGACGCGTATTGAACTGGTTGAACACGGTCATCAGCACAACGCCGATTACCATCCAGATCGCGAGGTTTTTGAATAGATTGTTCAACGTTCCCTTCCTCAGAAGCCATTTTCGGGCATGTACGCGACTGACCGATTCTAGTGCCGAACGTTCCCGCCGGCAAACCAATGGCCGCAATTGCCACGGCCAATCGAACGCCACCTCAAACCGGGCGCGGCCCCTTGCCGATCAGATAGACCTCGGCACTGCGGTCGCGTGAAGCCTTCGGCTTGCGCACCTGTACCGAAGCGAACGCCGCCTCCATCTGCTTGCGGTACTCCATGAAACCTTCGCCCTGGAATATCTTGACCAGGAACTGGCCGCCCGGTTTCAGGTGGCGGACGGCGAAGTCCAGTGCCAGTTCGCACAGATGGATCGAGCGCGCCTGATCGACCGACGCCACGCCAGACAGATTCGGCGCCATGTCCGACAGGACGACATCGACCTTGGCACCCTCGAGCCGCGACTCCAGATCCTCCAGCACCGTATCCTCGGTGAAGTCGCCGTGCAGGAAATCGACGCCGGCCACCGGCTCCATCGGCAGGATGTCGAGCGCGAGGACCTTGCCCTTCGCCCCGCAGCGCTTGACCGCGACCTGGCACCACGAACCCGGTGTCGAGCCAAGGTCGACAACAATCGCGCCAGGCTTCAGCAAATGGTCACGCTCATCGACCTCGATCAGCTTGTAGGCTGCACGCGCGCGATATCCGTCCTGCTGCGCGCGTTGCACATAGGGGTCATTCAGATGATCGTGCACCCAGGCACGACTTGTCTTGTTCTTTTTCATCGACTTAGAAGAAGTTCGCCTCTAGTAATCAGAGTAGAATTGCGGGTTTGACGCTTCAAGCATCCAGAGAGATTCAATGATCGAACTCACCCCGGTCCAGCGCCGCGACCTGCGCGCGCGGGCCCATCACCTGAACCCCGTCGTGACCATCGCCGGCAACGGTCTGACCCCAACCGTCGTAGCGGAGATCGAGCGCTCGCTGCAGGCCCATGAACTTATCAAGGTGAAGGTTCAGGGCACCGAACGCGAACAGCGCGATGCGCTGATGAGCGAATTGTGCGCAACGCTCGACGCCGCGCCGGTGCAACACATCGGCAACATCCTTGTCGTCTGGCGCCAGCGGCGCGAGGAAGCGAAGGATGCGAACCCCACCACCCAGAAGTCCGGCGCACGGCCCTCGACCGCCAAGTCCGCCGCGGCATTTGCCGCCGCGGCTCGCCGCGCCGCACTGGCCAAGGCAAGCGCTGAAGCGCGCCGATCGCCTGCGCGAGCTCCGGCTTCGCGCGGCCGGGGACCGGGTAGCGGCACCCGCGGTCGCTGAACGAGGCGACGCACGATAGCACAAGGGGCGGCTCGATGGCCGCCCCTTTTTCATTCGCCGCCCGCAGGCGGATACACGACACTCACTCGTAGCGCACGTCGAGGATTTCGTACTCGCGTACACCGCCCGGCGCCTGCACTTCGGCGATGTCGCCGGCGTACTTGCCGATCAGTGCACGGGCAATCGGCGAACTCACCGAGATCTTGCCTTCCTTGATGTCGGCTTCGTCCTCGCCGACGATCTGGTAGGTCACGACCTGCCCCGACTCCAGATCCTCGAGCTCCACGGTCGCAGCGAATACGCAGCGTCCATCGGCATCGAGCAACTTGGGGTCGATGATCTGGGCATTGGCCAGCTTGCCCTCGACCTCCATGATGCGCCCTTCGATGAAACCCTGGCGCTCCTTGGCCGCATCGTACTCTGCATTCTCGGACAGGTCACCGTGCGAGCGCGCCTCGGCGATCGCAGCAATGACGTTCGGACGCTCCACCGTTTTCAGGCGGTGGAGTTCCTCGCGCAGTTTCTCTGCACCGGCAACGGTCAGCGGCGTCTTGTTCATGCCACGCCCTTCAGCTCGGCATGCAACGCCTGCACCGAATACACGTCCAGGCCATTGGCCATGTGACGCATGCCCATGCAGGCCGCACGTGCGCCCTCGATGGTGGTGAAGATGGTGAGCTTCGCCGCGAGCGCGCTGGTACGGATAGAACGCGAGTCGGTGATGGCCTGACGCTTCTCTTCGACCGTATTGATCACGAGCGAGATCTCCTCGTTCTTGATCATGTCGACGATGTGCGGACGCCCCTCGTTGACCTTGTTCACCACCGTCACCGGGATGCCTGCCGCTTCGATGACCGAGGCGGTGCCGCGCGTGGCGACCAGCGCGAAGCCGAGCTCGTGGAGTTCCTTCGCCACCTCGACAGCCACCGGGCGATCGCTGGGCTTGACGCTGATGAAGGCATTACCGCCGGTCGGCAGCTTCACCCCCGCTCCAATCTGGCTCTTGACGAAAGCTTCGGCAAACGTGCGGCCCACGCCCATGACCTCGCCGGTCGACTTCATCTCGGGCCCGAGGATGGTGTCGACGCCGGGGAACTTCACGAACGGGAACACCGCTTCCTTGACCGAGTAGTACGGCGGCACGATCTCGCCGGTCACTCCCTGGCTTTCGAGGCTCTGACCGGCCATGCAGCGCGCAGCGACCTTGGCCAGTTGCAGGGAGCAGGCCTTGGAAACGAAGGGCACGGTACGCGAAGCGCGCGGGTTCACTTCCAGCACGTACACGACGGCGTTGTCGCCCTCGCCCTGGATGGCGAACTGCACGTTCATCAGGCCGCAGACGTTGAGCGCACGCGCCATGGCTTCGGTCTGGCGGCGCAGTTCGTCCTGCAGCTTGGCCGACAGCGTGTAGGGCGGCAGCGAGCAGGCCGAATCGCCCGAATGCACGCCAGCCTGTTCGATGTGCTCCATGATGCCGCCGATCATGACCTGCTTGCCGTCGGACAGCGCATCGACGTCGACTTCGGTAGCGTCGTTGAGGAAGCGATCGAGCAGCACCGGCGACTCGTTGGAAACCTTCACCGCCTCGCGCATGTAGCGCTCGAGGTCCTTCTGCTCATGCACGATTTCCATCGCACGACCGCCGAGCACGTAGGACGGGCGCACCACCAGCGGGTAGCCGATCTCGGCTGCCAGGCGCACGGCCTCTTCGGGCGTGCGCGCGGTGCGGTTGGGCGGCTGCTTGAGGCCTAGGTCGGTCAGCAGCTTCTGGAAGCGCTCGCGGTCCTCGGCGGCGTCGATCATGTCCGGCGTGGTGCCGATAATGGGCACGCCGTTCTCTTCCAGCGCCTTCGCGCGCTTCAGCGGCGTCTGGCCGCCGAACTGCACGATCACGCCGACCGGCTTCTCGATGTGCACGATCTCGAGAATGTCCTCGAGCGTGATCGGTTCGAAATACAGGCGGTCCGACGTGTCGTAGTCGGTCGATACGGTCTCGGGGTTGCAGTTGACCATGATGGTCTCGTAGCCGTCTTCACGCAGGGCGAGCGCGGCATGGACGCAGCAGTAGTCGAACTCGATGCCCTGGCCGATGCGGTTCGGACCGCCGCCCAGCACCATGATCTTCTTCTTGTCGGTCGGACGTGCCTCGCACTCTTCCTCGTAAGAGGAATACATGTATGCGGTCGAGGTGGCGAATTCGGCCGCGCAGGTATCGACACGCTTGAACACCGGACGCACGCCCAGTGCGTGGCGATGCAGGCGAACCGCCGTCTCGTCGGTGTTGAGCAGCTTCGCCAGGCGACGGTCGGAGAAGCCCTTGCGCTTCAGGTCACGCAGTTCTGCCGCCTGCAGGGCCTTCAGCGAGCGGCCGGCGAGCGCCTTTTCGGACAGCACGATGTCCTCGATCTGGGCGAGGAACCAGGGATCGATCTTGGTCAGGTTGTGCACCTGCTCCTGGCTCATGCCTTCGCGGAAGGCCTGGCCGACGTACCAGATGCGTTGCGGGCCCGCGCTCGACAGCTCGTGCTCGAGGTCGGCGCTGTCTGCTTCGATCTCGTCCAGGCCGTAGGCGCCCACCTCGAGGCCGCGCAGGGCCTTCTGGAAGGACTCCTGAAAACTGCGGCCCATGGCCATCACTTCACCCACCGACTTCATCTGGGTAGTCAGGCGGTCGTTGGCCTGCGGGAACTTCTCGAAGGCGAAACGCGGAATCTTGGTGACGACGTAGTCGATCGAAGGCTCGAAGGACGCCGGCGTGGCGCCACCGGTGATGTCGTTCTTGAGTTCGTCAAGCGTGTAGCCCACTGCCAGCTTGGCTGCGACCTTCGCGATCGGGAAGCCGGTGGCCTTCGAGGCCAGCGCCGACGAACGCGACACGCGCGGGTTCATCTCGATGACGATCATGCGACCGTCCTTCGGGTTGATGGCGAACTGCACGTTCGAGCCGCCGGTGTCGACGCCGATCTCGCGCAGCACGGCGATCGAGGCATTGCGCAGGATCTGGTATTCTTTGTCAGTCAGCGTCTGCGACGGCGCAACGGTGATCGAGTCACCGGTATGCACGCCCATCGGGTCGAGGTTCTCGATCGAGCACACGATGATGCAGTTGTCGGCACGGTCGCGCACGACTTCCATCTCGTATTCCTTCCAGCCGAGCAGCGACTCTTCGATCAGCAACTCGTTGGTCGGGCTGGCCTCGAGACCGCGCTTGCAGATCTCGTGGAACTCTTCCATGTTGTAGGCGATGCCGCCGCCGGTACCGCCGAGCGTGAAGCTCGGGCGAATGATGACCGGGAAACCGATGCCGCCCTGCACCTGCAGCGCCTCTTCCATGCTGTGGGCAATGCCCGAGCGCGCCGAACCGAGACCGATCTTGGTCATCGCGTCCTTGAACTTGAGGCGGTCTTCGGCCTTGTCGATCGCCTCCTCCGAGGCACCGATCAGTTCGACGCCGTACTTGGCCAGCACGCCGTTGCGGCCGAGGTCGAGTGCGCAGTTCAGCGCGGTCTGCCCGCCCATGGTCGGCAGGATCGCGTCGGGACGTTCCTTCTCGATGATTCGCTCGACCACCTGCCAGGTGATGGGCTCGATGTAGGTGACGTCGGCCGTTTCCGGATCGGTCATGATCGTGGCCGGATTCGAGTTCACCAGAATGACCTTGTAGCCTTCCTCGCGCAGGGCCTTGCAGGCCTGGGCGCCGGAGTAGTCGAACTCGCAGGCCTGGCCGATGACGATCGGGCCGGCGCCGATGATCAGGATGCTCTTTATGTCTGTACGTTTCGGCATTGTCTTGCCTCGATGATTCCTTGACCCGGCCTTGTGCGCCGGCGTCGAACAGAGAGGACGGGCGCGAAGCCCGTCCGGTGCCGTGTTACTTGGCCGCTTCCATCAGCTTGATGAAGCGGTCGAACAGGTAGGCCACGTCATGCGGACCGGGGCTCGCTTCCGGGTGCCCCTGGAAGGAGAAGGCCGGCACATCGGTACGGGCGATACCCTGATTGGTGCCGTCGAACAGCGACACGTGCGTCACGCGCAGGTTCGCCGGCATCGTCGACGGATCGACGGCAAAGCCATGGTTCTGGCTGGTAATCAGCACGTTGCCGGTATCGAGGTCCTTCACCGGGTGGTTCGCACCGTGATGGCCGGTGGTCATCTTCATGGTCTTCGCCCCGGACGCGAGCGCCAGCAGCTGATGGCCGAGGCAGATGCCGAAAGTGGGCGTGCGCGTGGCGACGATCTCGCGGATGGCCTCGATGGCGTAGTCGCAGGGCTCGGGGTCACCAGGGCCGTTGGACAGGAACACGCCGTCGGGCTTCAGCGCCAGCACATCCTTCGCCGGCGTCTGCGCCGGCACCACGGTCAGGCGGCAGCCACGCTCGGCAAGCATGCGCAGGATGTTGAACTTGACGCCGAAATCGTAGGCAACGACGTGGAAACGCGGCTCGGACTGATCGACGTAGCCTTCGCCAAGCTTCCACTCGGCCTGCTTCCAGTCGTACGACTCGGTTGCACTCACGACCTTGGCCAGGTCCATGCCAGCCAGACCGGGGAAGGCGCGCGCCTGGGCGATCGCGGCCTCAGCGTTCAACGGCTCGCCTTCGGCGGCGGTGACGATGCACCCCGCCTGCGCACCCTTTTCACGCAGCACGCGCGTCAGCTTGCGTGTATCGAGACCGGCGATCGCCACCACGTTCTCGGCGCGCAGGTAGGCATCGAGACGCTGGGTCATGCGGAAGTTGGACGGCAGGATCGGCAGGTCGCGAATGACCAGGCCGGCCGCATGCACGCGCGTTGACTCGACATCTTCGGTGTTGACACCGGTGTTGCCGATATGGGGATAGGTCAGCGTGACGATCTGGCGCGAATAGCTCGGGTCGGTCAGGATTTCCTGATAACCGGACATCGAGGTATTGAACACCACCTCGCCAACCGTGCTGCCTACCGCACCGATACCCTTGCCGTGGAAGACCGTCCCGTCGGCAAGCGCAAGAAGGGCGGACGGGTATGCACTCACGAGAAACTCCTGGATTCAGCTTTAAAATCAGGGACTAACGAACACTCGCGCCCCGATATGTGCAAAAAAGCGGGACGAGCCTCTGGGCCGATCCCGCTGGATAAACCGCTGAATTGTATATTTTCAGGCCACCGAAGGCAAACCACAGCGGCTCATGATGACGGACGATAATCCGCGCGCAGCACCTTCGCGAGCCGCCTGAGTTCGTCGATGAGGCGATTCGCCTCGGTTGTCGCAGCGGCCGGATCGCCGTTACGCGCCATCTGTTCGAGCGTACTGGCGACGTCCGACGCGCGCTGGGCACCGAACAGGCCCACGGAGCCCTTGATCGAGTGCGCCAGGTCCGCCAGTCGTCCGAAGTCGAGCCCGGCCGCCGCGCGCTGCAGGTCGCCGACGGTCCGGTCGAAGTCACGGAAGAACACGGCGAGCAGCTGCTGCACGACCTCTTCGTCGCCCTCGAACATGTCCCGCGCCTCCTGCAGATTGGCGACGAGTGCGTCGCCGGACGGGTCCACCTCGAGCAGGCTATGGTCGCCATAGCCGTCATCGTCCTCGTGCCGCGGCCGCATCACCCGGGCGATCGCCGCGTGAAGTTCCTCGGCACGAATCGGCTTAGAGACGTAATCGTCCATGCCTGCCTCGAGGCAGCGTTCGCGATCGCCCGCCATCGCATGCGCAGTCATCGCGATGATCGGGACGGCATGCCAGTGCCCCTGCACGACCCAGCTGCGCCGCGCTTCGCGGGCGCGGATCGCCTGCGTCGCCTCGAGACCGCCCAGCACCGGCATCTGCACGTCCATCAGGATCAGATCGAAGCGCCCCGCATCGTAGGCCTCGATGGCTTCGGCCCCGTTGCCGACAATGCTCACGCGGTGCCCCGCCTTTTCCAGCAGGCGGCTGACGACCGTCTGGTTGACCAGGTTGTCCTCGGCGACCAGGATCGCGTAGGCCTCGGAAGGCTGCTCGGCAAGCGCCTGGTCGAGCAGTACGGCAGGCTCCAGCACGAAGGCGGGCGCCACCGCCGGCGCCGTAGCCTGCACTTCGTGCTGTCCCTTTGCCAGTTGCAGTGCCTCGAACAGGTCGTCTGGCGAAAACGGCTTCGACAGCCGCACCGGCAGGCCGAACTCCTTGCAGCGGGCCGAATCCTCTCGCTGGGTCTGACTCGACAGCATCATCACGATGCGGTCGACATGCGGCGTTGCATTGGCGAAACGCCTGACCAGCTCGAAGCCCGCCGGCTCGGGCATGTCCGCATCCATCAGCAGGAAATCGAAAGGATCGCGGCCGTCGCGCGCCGAAACGAGCGCGGCCACGACCGCGTCGGCCGTAGTGGCCACGTCGGCACGGATTCCGCACTGCAGACACAGCCCGGCGAGCATGGACGCAAAGGCCGGATTGCGCGCGCCGATCAGCACGCGCGCCGCACGCAGATCGCTCGGGCAATGCAGCGGTTCCTCGGCCACCACGCCCAGCGGCACGACGACCGAGAAGGTGCTGCCCCGGCCCGGTTCGCTCTGCACCTCGATCAGGCCATTCATCAGCTCGATCAGGTGACGGGAGATCGTCAGCCCCAAACCGGTGCCGCCATACTTGCGATTGGTCGATACCTCGGCCTGCGAGAACGCTTCGAAGATGCTCTCGAGCTTGGCCGCATCGATGCCGCATCCCGTGTCACGCACGCTGATGCGCAGCACTACGCCGCCAGTGGTCCGTCCTTCGACGCGAACGCCGATCTCGATCTCACCCTGTTCGGTGAACTTGATCGCATTGCCGACCAGATTGGTAAGCACCTGCCGCAGTCGGGTCGGGTCGCCACGCAGGACGGACGGCACATCGGGCGCAAGATCGAAGAAGAGCTCGACGCCCTTCTGATGCGCGCGCAGGGCAAGCGCCCGACAGGTATCCGACACCACCGACGCCAGCGGAAAATCGATCTCCTCGAGTTCCAGGCGGCCCGCCTCGACACGCGAGAAGTCGAGGATGTCGTTGATGATCGTGAGCAGGGTCTCAGCCGAGGACTTTACCGTCTGCACGTAGTCGCGCTGCTCGCCGGAAAGCTCGGTATCGAGCAGCAGATCCGTCATGCCGAGGATGCCATTCATCGGCGTCCGGATCTCGTGGCTCATGCTGGCGAGAAAATCGCTTTTGGCCCGGCTCGACGCCTCCGCGGCGGCCTTGGCCTCAAGCAGTTCCATTTCACGCCGCCCACGCCCACCGACCGCGATGCCCGTGGCCGGGAACGGTCGCCAGATCCAACGGGGCTCATGCGCAGCGACCGCCGCACGGAGCTGGTCGCTACGCCGCTTCTTGTCCATGGCTTCGCTCAGCGCAATCCCAGAACGTCCTGCATGTCGAACAGCCCCTGGCTGCGTCCTTGGAGGAAACGCGCGGCACGCAGGGAACCCAGCGCATACGGCATGCGGCTGCCGGATTTGTGGGTGATTTCGATCCGCTCGCCGATGCCGGCGAACAGCACGGTGTGATCTCCAACGACATCACCACCGCGAATCGTCGAGAAGCCGATCGTCTCGGCCCGGCGCTCGCCGGTATGGCCTTCCCGCCCGTAGATCGCACACGCTTCGAGATCGCGCCCAAGCTCGCGCGCCACCACTTCACCCATGCGCAGCGCGGTCCCGGACGGCGCATCGACCTTGAAGCGGTGATGCGCCTCGATGACCTCGACGTCGTAGCCTTCGGACAGGATGCGTGCAGCCACTTCGAGCAGCTTGAATACCGCATTGACGCCCACGGCCATGTTGGGGGCGAACACCACCGGAATGTCCTTGGCCGCATCGGCAATCGCTGCCTTGCCGGCTGCATCGAACCCGGTCGTACCGATCACCATCGCCTTGCCCAGCTCGCGCGCAATCGCGAGGTGCTCGAGCGTGCCTTCCGGACGGGTGAAGTCGATGACGCAGTCGGCCGCAGCGATCGCGGCACGCATGTCATCGACGATCGCGATGCCACTCACCACCCCGGCCATCTCACCGGCGTCACGGCCGACGAAGGGCGTGCCGGCGCGGTCGAAGGCGGCGCCGAGGGCGACGCCTTCGGCATTCAACACCGCCTCAATCAGCATCCTGCCCATACGGCCGGAAGCGCCGGCAATCGCAACACGAATATCAGACATCGGAACCACCTGGAAAAGCGCCGCCCCGCAAAACGGGGGAACGATGAATCACTTGCCGGCCGCTGCCGGGACCTCGACCACGCGGCTGCGCTCGACCGGAGCCGACGGCGCCGCGTCACTGGCCGCCTGGACATCTCCTTCGACGCGATCGAGCCGATCGTCGACGAAATAGACGGAAATCACGCGCTGTTCGGCCTGCCGCGAGCCGGGTACGTAACGATAGACGTAGTCCCAGCGATCCTTGCGGAACAGGTCGACGACCAGCGGCGAACCGAGCACGAAACGCACCTGCTCGCGCGTCATGCCGCGCTTGAGCTGGGCCACCATGTCCTGGTCCACATAATTGCCCTGGCGCACATCGATACGGTAGGGATTGACGACACCGACCACGGAGTCGAAGGAGCAGCCGGAAATCAGGCTTGCGGCGAGAAAAGCTGCGGGCAGGTAGGAGCGCATGTAGAAGGCGTCGACGGAGCGTGCGCACAAGGTGCGCGGTTCTCAGGAAAGGGCAAAAAATATAACATAGGGCGACATTACAGGGCGTGCCGACTCGCACGCGCGCCCACACAACGCATTCGCGCCAACCCCCACCGATCGAGTCTTCTCCATGCCCGACAATTCGAAGAACCTGAAAAGCATCGGCCTCAAGGCGACCTATCCGCGCCTGAAGATCCTCGACCTGTTCCAGAGTTCGGATCAGCGCCACCTCACGGCCGAAGACGTCTATCGCTCGCTGATGAACGAAGGCATGGACATCGGCCTGGCGACCGTTTACCGGGTACTGACGCAGTTCGAACAGGCAGGCCTGCTCGAGCGCCACTACTTCGAATCGGGCAAGGCGGTGTTCGAGCTCAACGAGGGCGGCCACCACGACCACCTGGTGTGCATGCAATGCGGCAAGGTCGAGGAGTTCTACGATCCGGAGATCGAACGCCGGCAGAACGCCATCGCCAAGGAACGCGGCTTCACGTTGCGCGAGCATGCGCTCTACCTCTACGCCGACTGCACCCGCGAGAGCTGCCCGAACCGTCCGACCGAAGGCTGAACGCAGGAACGGGGGCCGGCCAGGCCCCTCACCTTATCCGCGCTGCCCGAGCATTTCGGCAGCGTGTTCGCGGGTTGTGCTGGTGATGTTGACGCCGCCGAGCATGCGCGCAATCTCTTCCACCCGCCCCTCGCGATCGAGCGGCGTCACTTCGCTGACCGTTTCGCCCCCCTGCTCGCGCTTGGCAATCCGCCACTGCCAGTCGGCGCAGGCAGCGACCTGAGGCAGATGCGTCACGCACATGACCTGCCGGCTCTCCCCCAGGCGCGCCAGCAGCTTGCCGACGATCTCGGCCACCCGCCCGCCGATGCCGACATCGACCTCGTCGAAGATCAGCGTCGGTGTCTCCGAGGCCCGGCTGGTCATGACCTGGATCGCCAGCCCGATTCGCGACAGTTCACCGCCCGACGCCACCTTGGCAAGGCTGCGCAGGGTCTGGCCCGGGTTGGCCGCCACACGGAACTCGACGTTCTCCACACCGGATGCGCCAGGATCGCAGGGCTCGAGTGCAACCTCGAAGCGCCCGCCGGCCATCGCCAGCGTCTGCATCGCCTCGGTGATCTCGCGCGACAGCACCTCGGCAGCAGGCCGCCGCGCGGCTGACAGGCGCTCGGCGGCGGCGTCGTAATCCTTGCGCGCGCGGGCCTCGTCCGCTGCCAGCCGCTCAGGATCCGCACTCGCCTCGAGGGTCTCGAACCGCGCCTTCCATTGCTCGCGCAGTTCGGGCAAGGCATCCGCGGAAACGCGGTACTTGCGCGCCATATCGGTCACGGCGGCGATACGACGCTCGATCTCGTTGAGGCGCTGCGGATCGAGATCAAGCCGGTCGCGATAGCGGCGCAGCGCATGCAGCGCCTCGTCCGCCTGTATGGCGGCCGAGGCAAGCAGCTCGCGCACGTCGCCAAGCCCCGGGTCGATATCCGCGAGCGACGCGATGCGGGCGTCGAGGTGGCGCAGTACCGAGCACACGGCCACCTCGCCCTCCCCCAGCGCGTCGAGCGTCTCGTCGGCGCCTTCCATCAGGCCGGCGGCATGAGCCAGGCGCCCGTGCTCCGCGTTGATCTCGCCCCACTCGTCGGCATCGAATGCGAGCTCGTCCAGTTCCTGCAACTGCCACGCAAGCAGTTCGCGCTCGCGCGCGGAGCTGGCGGAATCGTTTTCGGCTTCCAGCCGCAGCCGCGCAAGACGCTGCCATTCGCGATAGCGAGCCCCGACCTCGGCGACGAGCGCCTGGGCGCCGGCCTGGGCATCGAGCAGGACGCGCTGCGCATCGGCGCGCAGCAGCGCGTGATGGGCATGCTGGCCGTGGATGTCCGCCAGCCATTCGCCCGCCGCGCGCAACTGCGCCAGCGTCACCACGACACCGTTGATCCAGGCCCGGCTGCGACCATTGACGTCGATGGTCCGCCGCAGCAGCACGCAGCCCTCTTCCAGCGGTAGCGCCTGTTCGCCCAGCCAGTCTCGCAGGCCATCTCCTTCGGGCAGGTCGAATTCGGCGATCACGTCGGCGCGCTCGCGCCCCACACGCACCATGCCGGCCTCGCCCCGCCCGCCCAGCGCCAACCCCAGCGCATCGAGCAGTATGGACTTGCCTGCACCGGTCTCGCCGGTCAGAGCGCCGAAGCCGGAACCGAAGTCGAGCTCGAGTTGATCGACGATGACGAAATCGCGAATGGAAAGGCTTCTCAGCATGGCGGACGAACGGAATTGGAAAGGCGGGTCGCAGCCGACGCGCTGCGGACTCAGTTGTGGCGTGGCGTGGCGCTCCAGTGGAGCTTCTCACGCAGCATCGCGAAGTAGCTGTAGCTCTCCGGATGCAGCAGCCGCAGCGACTGCGCCGAGCGCGTCATGCGCACGACATCTCCGGCACGCAGATCGAAGCGTGCCTGCCCATCGAAGTGCACCCGCGCATCCTGCGGCGGCAGCAGTTCGATATCGATGCGGCAATGATCGGGCAGCGTAATCGGCCGCGCCGTCAGAGCATGGGGGCACAAGGGCACAAGTGCGATGCCCCCCACGCTGGGATGAAGGATCGGCCCGTTGGCGGACATCGCATACGCGGTGGAGCCGGTCGGTGTCGAGACGATCATGCCGTCCGAGCGCTGCGTGTAAACGTACTCGCCGTCAATCGACAGATCGAACTCGATCATCCGCCCAAGATCGCCCTTGTTCACGACGACGTCGTTGAGCGCCAATGTGTGGAACACCCGCGTACCGCCACGCAGCACCTCGGCATCAAGCATGAAGCGCGACTCTTCCGTATAGCGCCCCTCGATGATTTCCCCAAGGCCCCGCTGTGCGTCGTTGAGCGCGATATCGGTCAGGAAGCCCAGCCGCCCGAGGTTGACGCCAGCCAAGGGCACGCCATATTCGACAAGCCGGCGTGCGGTATGCAGCATCGTGCCGTCGCCGCCGATGACCACGGCCAGGTCGGCCTCGCCGCCGATGTGCTCGTAGCTCGACACGGGAAAATCCCCAGCGCCGCCGATGGAACTCGCCGTTCCCTGCTCGATCCACACCATCAGTCCTCGCTCGCGCAGGAAGCGGGCGATCGTCATCACCGATTCGGCGACGTCCGGGCTCTGGTATTTGCCGACAAGGGCAAGGTTCCTGAATTTGGCACTCATGGACGTGGATTAAACCATAACCGGACAGGCGCTTGGCAGCGCCGGGACCCGCGCTGGCGTGCGGCTCGCCGACTGGCCAGCCGGGCCCCACTTTCATAGAATCCGGGCTATATTCCCTGCCAGCCATGAATTCGCTCGACGCCCGCTCCCAGATCCTGCTGAAAACCCTGATCGAACGCTACATTGTGGACGGTCAGCCGGTTGGTTCACGCGCCCTCTCGCGTTTCTCCGGGCTCGAACTGTCACCGGCAACGGTGCGCAACGTGATGAGCGACCTCGAGGAGATGGGCCTGATTGCCAGCCCTCACACCTCGGCCGGGCGAGTTCCGACGCCGCTGGGCTACCGCTTCTTCGTTGACGCCCTGCTGACCGTGCAACCGCTCGAGACCGCCCGCGTTCATGAACTCAAGGGCCAGCTCCAGCCCGACCAGCCGCAGCGCCTGATCAACTCGGCCTCTCATCTGCTGTCGAACCTCACGCAGTTCGCCGGCGTAGTCGTGGCGCCGCGCAAGGACGCGGTGCGCATCCGCCAGTTCGAGTTCATCAGCCTGTCCGAAAACCGCATCCTGCTGATCATCGTCACCACGGCGGGCGACGTGCAGAACCGGATCCTGCTGACGCGCCGCGCCTACACGGCAAGCGAACTGAGCGGCGCGGCGAGCTATCTCAACGAGCACTTTGCCGGCCTGTCGTTCGACGACATCCGCCGCCGGCTGACGGACGAACTGCGCCAGCTGCGCAGCGACATGACCGAGCTGATGACCGCCACGGTGGATGCCGGCAGCGAGGCTGCCGAAGAGACCGCCACCAGCTACGTCATCTCGGGTGAGACCAACCTGCTCGACGTCGAGGATCTGTCGTCGAACATGTCGCGCCTGCGCGAACTGTTCAAGCTCTTCGAACAGCGCACCGGACTGATGCAATTGCTTGAACTGTCGAACCGGGCCGAAGGCGTGCAGATCTTCATTGGCGGCGAGTCGGGCCTGGCCCCGCTCGACGGCTGCAGCGTCGTCACCGCGCCGTACGAGGTCGACGGCCAGATCGTGGGCTCGGTCGGCGTCATCGGACCGACCCGCATGGCCTACGACCGCGTCATCCCCATCGTCGACATCACGGCACGGCTCCTGTCGAACGCCCTGTCCGCAAACGCCTGACCCGCCGACGCGCGCACGACGCGACCGGCACTGCAACCACCGCTCAAGGACCCCCATGGCTCGCTACTGGCCCGAACCCGCCTACCAACACGGCACCGCGGCACGCACCGGCGTGCTCCTGGTGAATCTCGGCACGCCCGACGCGCCGACAGCCGCCGCGCTGCGCCCCTATCTGAAGCAGTTCCTGTCGGACCCGCGGGTGGTCGAGATTCCGCGCATGGTGTGGTGGCCGATCCTGAACGGCATCATCCTCAACACCCGCCCGGCCGCATCGGCCAAGAAGTACGCCAGCGTGTGGATGAACGAGGGCTCGCCGCTGAAGGTTCACACCGAGCGCCAGGCCAAGCTGCTTGCCGGCTACCTGACCAAGGCCGGCCACCCGGACCTCGACATCGATTTCGCGATGCGCTACGGCTCGCCGTCCATCGCCGACCGCCTGAAGGCGATGCGCTCGCGCGGCTGCAACCGCATTCTGGTCGTGCCGCTCTATCCGCAATACTCGGCGAGCACCACGGCGACCGTGGTCGACGAGGTGGCGCGCTGCCTGGGTCGCATGCGGAATCAGCCGGAACTGCGCTTCGTACGCAATTTCCACGACGATCCCGCCTACATCGAAGCCCTGGCCCGCAGCGTGCGCGACCACTGGATGAAGAACGGCGAACCGGATCGGCTGGTCATGAGCTTTCACGGCATCCCGCGCCGCTCGCTCGACCTGGGCGACCCCTATCACTGCGAATGCCACAAGACCGGCAGACTGCTCGCCGAAGCGCTCGGCCTGCCGCGCGAACGAGCGCTGGTCACTTTCCAGTCGCGCTTTGGCAAGGCGGAATGGCTCAAGCCCTACACCCAGCCGACGCTCGAAGCGCTGGCCGCACAAGGCGTCGGGCGCGTCGACGTGATCTGCCCCGGCTTCGTCGCGGACTGTCTGGAGACGCTGGAGGAAATCGCCATGGAGTGCCGCGAGGCCTTCCTCGAGCATGGCGGCAAGGAATTCCACTACATCCCTTGCCTCAACGAGAACCACGAGTGGATCGACGCGCTGACTCGCCTGAGCATCGCGCACCTCGGAAACTGGCTCGAAATCAAGCGCCCGGACGAGACTTCCCTTGCGGCGACCCGCAGCCGCGCCATGGAAAAGGGCGCGACGCGCTGAATCAGTTGTCGATCAGTTGCAGGTCAAGGCCGCCGGTCGAGGTGAATTCCCCGCGCACGGCTGGCTGCCCCTTCTCCGACATCTGCTTCGCCAGGTCGGCCAGCCGGCGAACGATCACCGTGGCGAGCTGGCGCCGGAAGCGCTCGAGCACCTCTTCGCTCGCCAGGGCAAGCGCCGACGGGTTGATCTCGAGGTAGGTCAGTGGTGTCAGCGACACCACCGACATCGAGTGCTTGTGCTCGAGGTGATCGAGCCAGGCCTGGGCGCCGAAGACTTCACCGTGCCCCAGCTCGGTGACCCTGCGCCCATCGACGGACAGCTCCACGCTGCCGTCCAGCACGATGCCGAAGCGTTGATCGGTGTCACCTTCCCGGATCAGCGTCACGTGCTTGTCCACCTTGCGCCAGCTGCAGATGCGCAGCACTTCCCACAGTTCGACGTCCTCGAACTCGGTGAAGAACGCCACCTTGCGCAAGCGCGCAAAGCGGCTGGTATCGGGCGGTACGTAGCTGTCGTCGAGGATCTTGTAGCGCACAGCTGCAAGATCCTTGGCAAACTCCGCACCATTGCGATAGCGCGAATAGAGGTCCTTCTCCAGCGCCTTGCGGATCACCGCATCCATCTGCTCGGGGACGTCCGGATTGAGCTGCGACACCGAAGGCGGATCGGCGTTGATGATCTTGTACACCAGCTGCGCGGGATTGCTGGCGCGGAACGGCAGGCGACCGGTCAAGAGGTGGAACAGCAGGACGCCGAGCGAGTACAGATCGGTCTTCTGGTTGAGGGGATAGCCCTTGATCTGCTCCGGGCTCATGTAGGCCGGCGAGCCGACCCCCATGATGAAGGTCGAATCGGTGTCGATCTTCTTGTTGATGTTCATCGCCAGGCCGAAGTCGGTGATCTTCACGTTGTCCTGGTCATCGACCAGGATGTTCGCCGGCTTGATGTCCCGGTGCACGATGCCCTGGCGATAAGCGTGATCGAGTGCCATGCAGCACTTGAACACGATGCCGATGGTGCGGTGGATCGGCAGCAGGTTCTCGAAGCTGCAGTAACGTTCGAGCGAGCCGCCAGCGAAATACTCCATCACCACGTAAGCCTGGGTGGGCTCGATGGAGGCATCGAAGATGCGGATGATGTTCGGATGATTCAGCCGGCTCGACACTGCCTCTTCCGCCTTCAGCAGCTTCAGCAGGCGACGGTTCCACTTCGCCTCGTCCTTGATCTTGTCGTCGAAGCGGACGTGCTTCAGCGCCACGGGCTCCGGGTATTCGGGACTCTCGGCCAGATAGACGACCGCCGTCGCACCGCGTCCGATCTCGCGCACGATCTTGTACTTACCGATCTTGTCCGGAGTTTCGCTCATTGCGATCGATACGGCGGTCAGGCGTCGCCGTTTTTCATGAAAGTCGTGGAATTGTGGCACGAAGTCGGGCCGACCGGCACTGCGCCCGGCCAGGCAAAGGTGCGGGTCGACTGTTCCGCTCGCAGCGGCATGCCTACAATCTCGCGCAACCGCAGCCTGCCGGGCTGCCCCGCCATTGGAGCTGCGCTTGAGCGAACCTATCGACCTGCTGATTCACCCGCGCTGGACCGTCACGGTCGAGCCGGCCGGCGCCGCACTGGAAGACCACGCGGTTGCCGTGCGTGACGGACGGATCGTCGCTGTCGTGCCGATGGACGAGGCGCGCATCCGCTTCCAGCCCGGCAAGATCGTCGAACTCCCGCAACACGTCCTGATACCCGGGCTGGTCAATCTTCATGCGCACGCAGCCATGAACCTCATGCGCGGGATCGCAGACGACCTGCCGCTCATGCGCTGGCTTCAGGAGGCGATCTGGCCGACCGAGAGCCGGCACGTATCCGCCAGTTTCGTACGTGACGGCACGCTGCTCGCGGCAGCCGAAATGCTGCGGGGCGGCATCACGACCTGCAACGACATGTATTTCTATCCCGGCGCAGCGGCCGAAGCCTTTGCCGAAGCGGGGATGCGGGCCGTCGTCGGCATCGTGGTACTCGACTTTCCCACGCCATGGGCGAGCGATGCGGACGACTATCTGCGCAAGGGGCTCCATGCCCGCGACCGCTTCGCCAACCATCCCCTGCTGTCCTTCTCTGTGGCGCCTCACGCGCCGTACACTGTGTCCGATACGGCTTTCGAGCACGTGCGCGCACTGGCGGATGAGCTCGAGACCGGCATTCACGTCCATGTCCATGAGACGGAAACCGAGATCCGCGAATCGCTGACGACCCACGGCGTGCGCCCGCTCACCCGTCTTGCCCGTCTTGGCGTGCTGGGCGAGAGCACGATCGGCGTGCACGCGGTACATCTCTCCGACATGGATGTCGAACTGCTCGCCCGCCACGGCTGCAGCGTGGCGCACTGCCCCACATCGAACATGAAGCTCGGCAGCGGCATCGCACCCGTGACGCGCCTGCTAGCAGCGGGGGTAAACACCGGCCTCGGAACCGACGGTGCCGCGAGCAACAACCGAGTCGACCTGTTCCAGGAGATGCGGCATGCCGCGCTCCTCGCCAAGGCCACAACACTCGACGCTGCAGCGCTTCCCGCGCACCGCGCGTTGGCGATGGCGACGATCGATGGCGCACGGGCGCTCGGCATGGAGGCGCTGATCGGCTCCATCACGCCGGGCAAGCAGGCCGACCTGTGTGCCGTGGATCTTGGTGGCCTGTTTACGCAGCCCTGCTTCGACCCTGTCTCGCATCTCGTCTATTCGGCGGGTCGCGAACACGTCACACATGTGTGGGTAAATGGCGAACCCCGCGTGAACAAAGGCGTTCCGCTGTTGCATATTCACGACAAAGAATTGCTCAGGATCGCATCGCTATGGCAAACTAGGCTCGCTAATTGAACTGGATACAGTCGTTCAATATCGACGCGATTACGGCCCTCCAGCTGTATTCACTTTCCGTTGCAGTGGTAAATCCGGCGACTCGCCCTTCAAAGAGGAAACCATGATCAAACAAACCAAGAAGCAGATGCTCATGCTGGCCGCCATCGCCTCGATCGGCCTGTCCGCTCCCAGCGCCTACGCACAAGTCAAGGATGTCGTGGTCGACGGCAAGGGCGAAGTCCCCTACGTGATCGACGCGCGTAACGTCGTTGCCCGTAGCGGTACCGGCCTGTGCTGGCGCACTGGCTACTGGTCGCCGGCTGCTGCCTCGACCGCCATGGCCGGCCAGTTCCCGGTTGGCTGCGAGTGCGACAGCGACATCGTCGCCAAGGACAAGTGCGTGGCCCCGGTCGCTGCTGCCAAGCCGGCTCCCGCTCCGGCTCCGAAGCCCACCGCTGACAAGATCAAGCTGGCTGCCGACGCCCTGTTCGATTTCGACAAGGCCACGCTGAAGCCCGAAGGCCGCGCCAAGCTGGACGACCTGGCCGCCAAGTCGAAGCAGCTGAAGCTGGAAGTCATCCTGGCCGTCGGCCACACCGACCGTCTGGGTTCGGATGCCTACAACCAGAAGCTGTCCGAGCGCCGCGCTGCCGCCGTCAAGACCTACCTGGTCTCGAAGGGCGTCGAAGCCAACCGCGTCTACACCGAAGGCAAGGGCGAGAAGCAGCCCGTGACCGGCAACAAGTGCGACAACATCAAGAACCGCAAGGCTCTGATCGAGTGCCTGCAGCCGGATCGCCGCGTGGAAGTCGAAGTGATCGGCTCCAAGTAATCGGTTTTCCGATGCGCAAAAAGCCCTGCTTCGGCGGGGCTTTTTGTTTTCTGAAGCCGGTCGATGAACCGCCAGGCCGCTGCTGCGGTCCCAACCAACTCTGCCAACTGTGACGACAGACGATGAGTGCAATCAACGCCGACCCCGCCGAACTGCAGAAATTCAGTGACCTTGCCCACCGCTGGTGGGATCCCGCATCCGAGTTCAAGCCGCTGCACGAGATCAACCCGCTCCGCCTGGGCTGGATCAATGGCAAGGCCGACCTCGCCGGCAAGACGGTGCTCGACGTCGGCTGCGGCGGCGGCATCCTGGCCGAAGGGATGGCTTCGGTCGGCGCCCGCGTGACCGGCATCGACCTGTCTGAAAAGGCGCTGAGCGTGGCGCGCCTGCATCTGTTCGAGAGCGGCCACAGCGTCGATTACCGGCTGGTGAGCGCCGAAGCCTTCGCCGAAGAAATGCCGGGCCATTTCGACGTCGTGACCTGCATGGAAATGCTCGAGCACGTCCCTGACCCCGCCAGCACGATCGCCGCCTGCGCGCGCCTGGTCAAGCCGGGCGGCCACGTCTTCTTCTCGACGATCAACCGCAACATCAAGGCTTACGTACTGGCCATCATCGGTGCCGAATACGTGCTGAACATGCTGCCCCGCGGCACACACGAGTACGCCAAGTTCCTCAAGCCCTCGGAGCTTGGCCGCCATTGCCGCAATGCCGGCCTCGACACGCACGAACTGATCGGCATGAGCTACAACCCGCTCACCAAGGTCTATTCGCTGGGCCGCGATACCGACGTGAACTACCTGCTGCACACCCGCCGCGGCTGATCCCGCCCGGGCGGCGGGCCGCGCTCAGGCGATGGCCCGCCGATGGCGCAGCGAGCTCCAGAACGCTGCGCCGATAAGCACCGCACCGACCAGGCCGGTGATGACTTCCGGGATATGCACGTGCACGCCGATGAACATCACCGCCGCCAGCGCCCCGATCGCCCAGAACGCCCCGTGCTCGAGGAAGCGGTAGGCGTTGAGCGTCTCGCGATAGACCAGCATCAGCGTGAATGAGCGCACGAACATCGCGCCCACGCCCAGGCCGATCGCGATGATCGGCAGGCTGTTCGTCAGCGCGAAAGCGCCGATGACGCCGTCGAAGCTGAACGACGCATCCAGCAGCTCGAGATACATGAAGCCGGCGAAGCCGGTCTTGGCCACGACCTTGCCGCCCTCGCCCTCTTCGCCGCCCAGGATCGCGCCCAGGCCGTCGGCGATGATGTAGGTGATCAATCCCCACACGCCGGCGACGACGAATTCGACGCGCCTGGTGTCGCTCTCCAGGTAGGCAGCACTGCTCAGGATCGCCAGCAGGGTCAGCAGGATCTGTGCAGCCTCGAGTCGTCCGAGCTTGGTCAGCGGCGCCTCCAGCACGTGCAACCAGTGCAGGTCCTTGTTGCTGTCGACGAAGAACTTCAGGAACACCATCGCGAGGAAGGCGCCGCCGAAGGCCGCAATCTCATGATGAGCGGACAGCAGGATGCGGGCGTATTCGGCTTCGTCGAACAACGCGAGATCGATGACCGCCATCGGCCCCATGTTGGCGACGACACCGACGATGGCGAGCGGGAACACGATGCGCATGCCGAACACCGCGATCAGGATGCCCCACAGCAGGAAACGCTGGCGCCACTTCTCGTCCATGTGCTTGAGCACCGTGGCATTAACCACCGCGTTGTCGAAGGACAGCGAGGTTTCGAGAATCGCAAGCACGACAACGATGAAGGCGCCGGACCACCCCGCCAGCAGGTAGCCGCCAATGACGCCGAAAATGGTCACGAGGATGGACCACTTGAAGTAGCCGAGATCTTGCATGTGCAGCCTGGAGAGGATGAAGGCGGGCAACGCGCCCGGCCCGAAGCGCGCGATTCTAGCGAAAGTCCTCGATCGGCGTCGTGTCGCGTACAGCGCCGGCTTGGCGGACCGGCCAGCCCGCCCCTTGACGGCTAGCGGCCGCCCCCGGTCGATCAGGCGTCCTGCAGGATCAGGACCAGCAGTTCCTTCGGCCCGTGCGCGCCATAGGCCAGCGTCTGCTGGATGTCCGCGGTCTTCGACGGCCCCGAGACCAGCAGCGCGTTGGTCGGCAACCCGCCCGCCCAGCCTTGCGCATGCATGGCTTCGAACAGGTTGTCGAACACCTCGCTCGCCTTCAGCAGCGCAATGTGCAGCGGCGGCACCAGGCTCATCAGGCGCGGCTCCTGAGGCGTCGGCCAGACGATGAGACTGCCGGTTGCGGCAATGCCGCCCAGCGTCCCGGTCAGGCTCGCCGGCGTATGGAAGAAGAGTTCGTCCTTCCACTCCTCGACCGGGCGGTCATAGGCCTTCAGCCGCAGCGAGCCGCCGTTCAGCGCGAGGTAGCCCGCGAACTGCTGCCCATGCGCGGTCGCCGGCGACACCAGCAATTCGCCGATGCCGCGCTCGGCCAGTGCCGCAAGCACCAGCGCAGGCCAGTCGGCGGAGGTCGTCAACCGGGTTTCGCCATGCACGGCCTCGAGCACTTCGCGCAGACGGTCGAGACGCTTGTCCGGCGCGTAACGCCAGGGCACGGTGACGAGCGCCTCATCGTAGTCGTCAGCAACTGCCGTCGTGCCCTCGAGGCTGCCGCGCAGCTTGGCGAGGATGCGTTCCTTGGCGCTCATTCATTCATCTCCCAGGTGGTCGCGCGCGAGTTCGTGCAGGCTGCGCGCGGCCGGCTTCGGCGGCGCATGGTGTTCGGTCCAGGGGCCGATGTTGGATGGCATCAGTCCTCGCAGGCGGGTGCCGGCGAAACGTGCGACACGATACAAGCCCGGCGAGGTATTCACTGCCTTCCACGCCTTCCAGATCATCCTTTCCTTCGCCGAGTACTTGGCGCCCTGCCCGCGCATGTGATGCGGCCCTTCATCGGGGGCGCGCACGGCCTCCTCGCGCAGGCGGCGCAGCAGCGCAGGAATCGGGATCTTGACCGGACACACTTCGCCGCAGGCGCCGCACATCGACGAGGCCGTCGGCAGGTCGCGCGTCTTCTCCAGGCCCAGCATGTGGGGCGTGACGATCTTGCCAATCGGGCCGGGATAGACGGTGCCATAGGCATGACCGCCAATGCGCGTATACACCGGGCAGTGGTTCATGCACGCGCCGCAGCGGATGCAGTTCAGCGTCTGGCGCAATGCGCCGTCGGCGAAAGCCTGGCTGCGACCGTTGTCGAGCAGCACCAGATGCACCTCGCGCGGGCCATCGAGCTCGTCCGCCTTGCGCGGGCTGGAAATCATGTTGACGTAGGTGGTGATCGGCTGTCCGGTCGCCGAGCGCGTCAACAGCGACAGCAGCGGAACCACATCACGCAGGTTCTCCACCACCTTCTCGATGCCGGTCACCGCGATGTGTACCGGCGGCACGGTGGTCGACATGCGGCCGTTGCCCTCATTCTCGACCAGCAGCAGCGTGCCGGTCTCGGCGATCGCAAAGTTCACGCCCGACACGCCGATGTCGGCCTCGAAGAACTTGCGCCGCAGCGTCTCGCGCCCGATCTGGATCAGCCGATCGACATCCTCGGTGTAATCGACCTCCAGCTTGTCGTGGAACAGCGAGGCCACCTGCCCGGCGTTGAGGTGAATCGCCGGCATGATGATGTGAGACGGCTTTTCCTCGCGCAGCTGCACGATGAACTCGCCCATGTCCGACTCGAGGCAATCGACGCCGCGTTCGCCGAGGAAATGGTTCATCTCCATTTCCTCGCTGACCATCGACTTGCCCTTGATGAGGTTCTTCGCCTCGTGCGCCTGGACGATCGAATGCACGATCGCGTTGGCCTCCTCGACGGTCTCGGCCCAGTGCACCTTCACGCCGTTGCGCGTCAGGTTGGCCTCGAGGCGCTCGAGCAGGTCGGGCAACTTGGACAGCGCCCGCGCACGCACGCGATTACCGAAGGCACGCAGGCGCTCCAGCTCGTCGGCGTCCGGAAACTGGGCCGTGCGCTTGGCCATCAGGAAGTCCATCGCGCCACGGAAGTTGCGGCGCAACTGGCCGTCGTCCAGCGCCTCGCGCGCGTTGCGCTTGAACTCGATCGGCACGCCGGGCAGATCGGCAAGGTTGCTCATGTCACTTCCCTCCGGTGCGGCGCAGCAGGAAGCTGGCGAGATGCTCGCCGCGCAGCGATTCGCCCTGCTTCTCGAACGCGCCGTTGATGTTCAGCAGACAGCCGCAGTCGGCACTCACCACCTCGGCTGCGCCGGAGCCCTTCAGCGCCGCGGTCTTGTCCTTGACCATCGCGCCCGAAATGTCCGGCATGCGCACGCTGAATGCGCCGCCAAAGCCGCAGCATTCGCTCTCGTGGTCGTGGTCGAGGCGCTCCACCCCCTGCAACTGCGCGAGCAGCGCGCGACCGTGGACATGGGTGTTCATCTCGCGCCGTGCCGAACAGGACGTGTGCAGCGCCACCTTCACCGGCGCCCCGGTGTCGGCGAGCTTCACCCGGCACACCTCCAGCAGGAACTCGGCCAGCTCAAAGGTACGCTCCGCCAGCGACTCGACCTGCCTCAGCGTCTCGGGCTCGTCCTTGAACAACTCGAAATAGTGGTGGCGGAACATCCCGGCACAGGAACCCGACGGCACGACCACCGGCCACTCGCCCGCGAACAGCGCCAGCTGCGCCCGCGCCACCTCGCGCGCCTCGTCGGTATAGCCCGAGGTATAGGCCGGCTGGCCGCAACAGCTCTGCGCCTGCGGGAAATGTACCTTGATGCCTTCACGCTCGAGGAGGCGGATCGCGTCCATGCCTGCATCGGGAAAGAACAGATCGAGCACGCAGGTCCCGAACAGGAAGACATCGCTCGGCTTGGCGGGATAGCTGCGCGGTGCCTGCAGCGGTGGCGCCACGCGAGTGGCGTTCGGTGCGGCAGCGGGTTGATGACTCATGCGGAGTGCCTCCGTGGATGACTTTTCGATTGTGCAGCAGCCGCAGCGTGCGCGCGACTGCCGGAAACGCTAATACCCATGATGATGCCGGCCCGGCGCTCAGCCCGCGACCAGCGGGTCCGACACGCCCAGTACGTAGAGGGCGATCATCGCGACGATGCCGGTCATCAGCACGTAATACACCGTCGGCCAGAAGGTCTTGCGCAGGATCGCGCCTTCGCGCCCCAGCAGGCCGACGGTGGCCGATGCCGCCACGACGTTGTGGATCGCGACCATGTTGCCCGCTGCCGCGCCAATGGCCTGGACCGCCACGATCAGTGCGCCGGAGATGCCGAGTGTGCTCGCCACACCGAACTGGAACTGGCTCAGCATCATGTTGCTGACCGTGTTCGAGCCGGCAATGAAGGCACCCAACGCGCCGACCGAGGGCGCCAGCAGCGGATAGACGGTACCGACGCTGTCGGCCACCCACTGCGCCATCGCGATCGGCATGCTCGGCAGGCCGGCGGCATTGACGCCCGAGTTGATCAGGATGCGCACCATCGGCACGGTAAACAGCAGCACGAAGCCGGCCCCCAGCAGCACACGCGAGGACTCGCCCACCGCCTTGACCAGCGAGCGCGCGTGCATGCGGTGCAGGAACACGGTGATGAGCACCACCGCAACCAGGATGCCGCCCGGCAGGTAGAGCGGCTGGAAGTTCGCGCTCACCCCCTTCTCGCCCAGCATGTTCGGGAAGTTGACGACGACCGCCTTCAGCGCGTTGCCGACCTCGGGGAACACACGGCTCATCACCAGCAGCGCACCGACCAGCACGTAGGGCAACCATGCGCGCAGCACGCCGATCGGCTGGTGGTGCGGCAACTGGTCGAGCTTCATCTCGACGCTGCCCATCCATTCGCTCGGCCAGTCCTTCGGCTCGGCAAAGTCCCAGCGCTTCTTCGGCACCAGAAAGCCGACCCGCGCCGCCGAGGTGACGATCGCCAGGCCAACCAGGCCACCCAGCAGCGAAGGGAACTCGGGGCCGAGGAAGACCCCGGTGAAGGCATAAGGCACGGTGAAAGCCAGGCCGGCGAACAACGCGAAGGGCAGCACCTCCAGCCCCGCCTTCCAGCTCTTCTCACGACCGAAGAATCGGGTCAGCATCATCGCCATGATCAAGGGCATCACCGTGCCGACGAGCGCATGGATGATCGCGACGTTGCCGGTGATCTGCTGCAGGAAGAGCTCCCAGCTCGAACCACGCTCGACAAGCTGGGCGCCGATCGCGGCAGTATCCAGGCCGCTGTTGACGCCGATGATGATCGGCGTGCCCACCGCCCCGAAGGACACGGGCGTGCTCTGTACCAGCATGCCGAGCAGCACCGCGGCCAGCGCCGGAAAGCCGATCGCCACCAGGAGCGGCGCAGCAATCGCCGCCGGCGTGCCGAAGCCCGAGGCGCCCTCGATGAAGCAGCCGAACAGCCACGCGATGATGATGGCCTGGATGCGGCGGTCGGGGCTGATGGTGGCGAAGCCGGCGCGGATCGCCGTGATCCCGCCCGAGTATTTCAGCGTGTTCAGCAGCAGGATGGCGCCGAAGATGATCCACAGCACCCCGATCGTGATCACCAGACCCTGCAGGGTCGAGGCGAGTACGCGGTTGAAGCTCATCTCCCAGGCATAGAGGCCGATACCCGCCGTCAGCAGATAGACAACAGGCATCGCCCGCTTGGCCGGCCAGCGCAGGCCGACCAGCAGCACCGCGGCGAGCAGGATGGGAGAGAAGGCGAGCAGAGCGAGCGTTCCGGATTGCATCGAGTTTCGCCCTTTTCAGACACGCGTGGCGCGCGTAAAGAGATGCCCGCGCATCCCGTGAAGACCCAAGTTCATCGACCTACTCCCTCGAAGGTATCCGGTACAAATTTTCTGCAATTGGTCTTACCACTTGACCAGCAGTTGCGTTAGAGTAGGTGACGGAATTCAAGGAGTCAATCAAGGCAATCAGTAAATTGCATGCCAAGATAAGGTTGATTCCCGGCCAAGCCCCTTGGCACGGCCTTTTGCGGGAAGGCATTGCCGTGACAATGGTCCCGACGAACTACATGTCTGCCTCGCACACAGCCACCGAGAGCCGATCGCGCCGAACTGAAAGGAATACCCGAATGAACGCACCACCGGTGCAACAGCGCCGACTGTCGGACGACATCGTCGACCGCATCGAAACCCTGATCCTCGAAGGCGCGCTGAAGCCCGGCGAAAAACTGCCGGCCGAGCGCGCGCTGGCCGAGGAGTTCGGCGTGTCGCGCCCCTCGCTGCGGGAGGCCTTGCAGAAGCTGGCCGCGCGTGGACTGCTGGTGAGCCGTCAGGGCGGCGGCACTTTCATCAGCGCGGAGATAGGCTCATCCTTCCGTGACCCACTGCTCGCCCTGCTGGAGAACAATCCCGAAACCCAGCGCGACCTGCTGGAGTTCCGCCATACGCTGGAAGGCTCGTGCGCCTACTACGCCGCGCTGCGCGCGACCGCGCCCGATCGCGAGCGCCTCACAGCGGCCTTCGACCGCGTCGTGGACTGCCATGCACGTCCGCCGGGCAAGGTCACGCGCGCAGAGGAAGGCGCGGCCGACGCACACTTCCACCTCGCCATCGCCGAAGCCAGCCACAACGCCGTGCTGCTGCACACCATCCGCAGCCTGTTCCAGTTGCTCGAACGCAGCGTGGTGACAAACATCGGCGGCATGTATCCGCAAGGCAGCGACGTGCGCGACGCGCTGATGGACCAGCACCGGGAACTCTACCGGGCGATCATGGACGGCCGCGCCGACGATGCGCGCGCGCTGTCGAGCCGGCACCTGCTCTACGTGCAGGACGTGCTGGCCGAAGCACGGAACGCGGTTCGCCGGACGGAACGCGCCAGCCGCCGGCGGATGCAGGCCTGAACGCCAAGACGGCGGCAGTGCAGCGGAAACTCGACCCGCTTGCCTACCCGGGCCGAAACGCCCGGACAGAAGCAGGTACCAGCCCGGGGCAGTTCAGTCCCGGACTGCGGCGCGCAAGGCGGCGAGCGCCTTCTGCCCCGCGCGGCCATCTGGCTCGAGGCCTAGCTCGGCCTGCACGGCCTTGAGCGCCTCGCGCGTGCGGCTGCCGATCATGCCGTCCGCTTCGCCGATGTCGTGGCCGCGCGCAATCAGCAGCGTCTGCAGTTCGCGCCGCTCGGCGCGCGACAGGCCCGGGTCGTCCGTCGGCCAAGCGGTCGTGAAAGCCGCGCCGCCGCGCAGCCGGTCCGACAGATGGGCGATCGCCAGCGCGTAGCTTTCGGCCGCGTTGTAGGAATACAGCGCATCGAAGTTGCGCGTGACGAGGAAGGCCGGCCCATCCGCCCCCGCCGGCAGCAACAGGCCGGCCGGCGTCTGTCCCGGCGGCAGTGCGCCACCATCGATACGCTTCACGCCGCGCGCGGCCCACTGCTGCATCGGCTGCTTGTTGCGTCGGCCCGCCTCCGAAGTATCGAAACCCGCCGGCAAGGCGACCTCGAAGCCCCAGGGCAACGCGCTGTTCCAACCCGCGCGTTTCAGGAAATTCGCGGTGGAAGCCAGCGCGTCCGGCACGCTGTCGACCAGGTCGCGACGGCCATCGCCGTCGAAATCCACCGCCAGGCGCATGAAGGTCGAGGGCATGAACTGCGTATGGCCGAAGGCGCCGGCCCACGAGCCGGTGAGGCGCTCGGGGGCGACGTGACCTTCCTGGATGATCTTCAGCGTGGTGAAGAACTCGCCGCGGAAGAAGGGTTGGCGCCGCCCGAAGCAGGACAGCGTCGACAGCGAGGTCAGCAGCGGACGCGAGCCGAAGTTGCGCCCGAAGTTGCTCTCCACGCCCCACACCGCAACCACCGTCGCCGGGTCGACGTCGTATTCGGCTGCAACCTGCGCCAGCACGTCCTTCCATTGCGCCAGCATGGCCTGTCCGTCCGCGACACGCTCGGCGTCGACCAGGCCGGCCATGTAGTCCCAGATCGGGGTGACAAACTCGGGCTGGGCGTCGAGAAAACCGACGACCGCCATGTCGGGCGCCAGCGCGGTGGTGTGCTGATCGAAGGTCGCCATCGTAACGCCCTTCGACGCGGCTTCGGCGCGCAGGTCGCGCAGACAGCTGGCGAAAGCCACTTCGGAAGCCAGCGACGGCGAGGCGAAGACAGACAGGCCGGACAGCGCGCTTGCCAGCAGCACGGCCTGCGAGCGCTTGCGGATTGAGGTCGCCGCCACGGACGCGCGGACGGCGGCTTGCGAAGGGGAAGAATGTGGTGTCGTGTTCATGGGCTGAATTCTAATCGCGGCAGTCTCGGTGCTCGCGCTCCGGCACATTTCGAAACGACCTCCGCCGCGTGGCCACGCTGCCGCCGGCTGGCCGGCGTTATCGGAATCGCGCTTCAGTCGCGCAGAACCGGTACGGCCGTGCCCGGCGCATCCCACACGCCTCGTTCAACGACCCGCCCCGCTTCCGCCACCAGCCAGCTCTGCCCGCCGTAATGCGGTAGCGGGCGCTGGAGCGCAGCGAGTTCAGCGACGTCCCGCGCCGATACGACGGCCAGCGTCGTCCCCGCATCGGTACGCAACGTCCATACCTGCGCACCGCCGCGCAGACCAAGCGTCGGCGGACGCGGCGGCAGGCCGGCGCCGGCCAGCGTGGCATCGACGGCCGCATGCGTGCCGACGAGCAGCGTCCCGTCCGCGGGCGCCTTCAATGCGTCACGCCCGACGAGCCGCGCCGGACGCTCGAACAGTCGCGCGGCCAGCGTCTGGCCTGTATCGCGCACCGCCACGTCGGCGTCATTCGCAATCACCACCCGCGGCGTCGGCGCCAGCATCCACTGCCTGAGGATGGGCGGCAGCTGTGCCGCATCGGGCAGACGCCACACCCGCAGCTCGGGATCGAGCCGCAGCGCCTGCGGCACGCGCGCCACCGTCAGTTCGATGGTTTCCTGCGCACGGGATGAGCTGATCCAGCGCGTTTCGACGCCTTGCTCGGTCTCGAGCCGGACCGGCACGTTCAGCACGTGCTGCGGCCCGGACTGACGTACGCTGAGTTGCAGCTTTCCCTGTCCACCGTCCGCGACGAATCGCGCCTGCTCGATCGTCACCGCCGCGCCGCCGGGCACCGTCAGCCACTGGCGGAAGAAGTCGTCCAGCGCACGGCCCGAAGCCTTCTCGAACGCCGCCTGCAACTGCGCCCAGCCGGCGATGCGAAAGCGGTTCTGCGCCCAGAACAGGCGGATACCCTCGTCGAAGGCCTCGGCGCCGATCAGGTCGCGCAGCATCACGAACACCATCGACGCCTTGCCGTAACCCACGGCCGCGGCCGCGCCATGGGTGCGCGAGCGGAAGCTCGCCAGCGGCTGGTGCGCATCCGCCGGCAGCGCGGCAAAATCGCGCAGCCAGCCCAGCCGCATCTCGCGCGCCGCCGCGTCAGACTGCGCTTCCTTATAGGCGTAGTCGGCCATGAAGGTCGTCAGCCCCTCGGACCAGTTGCCGCGCGCGTAGTCGACCAGCACCCCGTTGCCCCACCAGTTGTGCAGCACCTCGTGGCCGAGCGAGGTGGCGCGGATGAAGGGCAGGCGTAGCACCTGCTCACCAAGGTAGGTCAGCGTGGGCATGCCGAAGCCCGTGGGCAGCGGGCTGGCGACCACCGAGAACTCGGTGAAGGGATAGGCGCCGATGCGCTCGCTGTAGTGCGCGATGTAGCGGGCACTGTCGCGCAGGTAGGCGTCCGCCAGGTCCGGCTCGGCGTCCAGCGCGGGCGGGAAATAGGTGCGCAGGCGCAGCGGCTCGGCGCCTTCGCGCGGCACGACCTGTTCCCGCACGACCCACGGCCCCGCCATCAGGTCGATACCGTCTGCGGCGTGGGCGAATTCGAAACGCGCGCGGTAGACGCCCTCGCCCTGTCCGTTCCCCGGCGGGAACGTCTCCTCGACCAAGCGGCCGGGCACGACAACGCGCTGTCCGCCGGGCACACGGACATCGATGCGGTAGGCGAAGGTCTCGGCCGGTCGCGGGTACCACGCGCCGCCCGCGGGCAGGTAGCTGCCCGCCTCCGCGGCCATCGGCGGCAGGCCCTGCAGCACCTCGCGATGGTCGAGCCGCGCATCCAGCGCCGGCAGGGTGCCGCCATAGCGCAGGCGCAGCGTGCCACCGGCCGGCAGCCGGATGCGCCACGCCTTCAGGGCATCGCGCGCACCAACGCCGGCCCGCTCGACGCGCATCGGCTTGCCGTCGACCTCGGCGGACACGATGCTCAGGCTCGAATGCAGCACGAAGTGGAAGTCGCGCTCGGTCGGGCGCAGTTCCGCATCGACCTGCAGGCTGCGCCGCGCCGGATCAAGGTCGACTTCGAGCGATATCGGCCATGTGTCGGCAAGCGCCGGGCGCAACACGCCCAGCAGAAGGACCGCGGCGATGAGGCCGCGGGAGAAGCCACGGAGGACGTCACGCACGACAGCGCCCTCTACTCACTTGCGCGCCGGAAAGCGCACGACGAAGTCCAGCGTCTCCTTTTCGCGCCTGAGCTTCAGCGGCAGCCAGGTACCCGGCGGTTGTTCCCGCACCAGCGCCGCGAGCGCACCCGAACGCTTGAGCGGCGCCCCGGCCGCGTCGACGATGATGTCGCCGGCACGCAGGCCGGTATGCGCGGCAAGGCTGCCGGCGGTGACCTCGACGATGCGCACGCCGTCGCGATGGTCCTCCATGCTGATGCCCAGCCTGGGCGGCGGGGCTGGCGAGCGCACCGGCTCCGGCACCGCGAACACCGCATCGGCCAGTCCGGCGACGACCTCCGCGCAAGGGGTCGATGCAGCCAGCGGCAGCAGCTGTCCGACCTCGGTCGTACCCAGCGCCTTGAGCTGATGCGCGACACCGTGGCCGAAGCGCACGTGACCGCTGCCCATGATGCCGACCGCCAGCGGCGCACGCCCCTCCCCGCCCGCTGCCTTGTCGCGTGCCGACACCAGCGCCTCCGCCATCGCACGGTCCCAGGCCAGTTGCGATTCGACGAAGTTGCGGAAGGCGGGCTCCTCGCGCGACGCCTCCTTGTCGCCACGGCCGCGCATGCGCGCATGCTCGCGGTGGATGCCGAACAGGAAATCGACGTAGGCCGGCGGCGGCTCGGCGGCCCGGCCCACGCCCTCGCGCTCGCCCTCTGGCACCGCGTCCCAGCCGCGGGTGGCGATGCTGCGTGTCAGGCCCTGCTCGACATTGAGCGCCACCATCGGCACGCGGTTGAGGCGCGCGAAGTGGAACAGCGGCAGGTACAGCTCGGCAGGCATGCTCCACACCTTGTCCCACTCGGCCTGTTCCAGGAACTGGCGCTCGGACAATTCGCCCGCCACCCAGCGGTCCAGCGCCGGCTGCACGCGGCGCGGGAACATCTCGAAGCCGATCACCATGTCAGGGCGTTGCGCGTGCAGCGCCGCAAGCATCTGCAACTGCCAGCGGTGATGGTCGGCGTCGTCGTGCTGTTCGCCGAGCAGCACGACCTCGCGCTGCGCCATCGACGCCACCAGCGGCGCAACTGCCGCACCGGCCCGCACGCCGTCGGCGTCGATCGCGGTCCAGGTGCCGGGCTGCAGGCAGGTCGCGCCGTCATCCGCCGCAAAGACCGTGGCCGCAGGCAGCGCCACGGCCACGAGCGCAGGAAACAGGAGGCGGGAAAGAAGCAAGCGGGCGGCGTTCATGACCAGCGTCTCGACGGGGCAATGAGTGCGTAGAGCACGGCCGCTGCGGCGAGTTCCGGCACGGGTCGCGCCGCAGCCGGCCGCGCGTCGCGTGCCAGCGCCGTCAGCGCGACGGATCGAAGTGGTCAACCCGGTCGGTGATCAGGCCTTGCACCCCGATCCCGAGCAGGCGCTCGGCCTCGGCATCGTCGTTGACCGTGTAGGTGAGGAGCGCAAGCCGCTCGGAGCGTAACCAAGCCTCGAAGCGCGTCGTAATGAGTCCGTGGTACGCGACGATGGCAACGCAGCCGAGTCCCAACGCAATGTCGACGCAATCGGGTTCGAGCCGCTCGATGAGCAGCGCCCGCGGCAGCGTTGGCGCGCCTTCACACGCTCCGCGCAAGGCTTCGGTGCGAAAGGAGCTCAACAGCGGTGGCAGTCGGCCCCGCCAGTCGCGCAGCAAGGTCCGGGCGACGACGCGGCCGGTCTCGAATTCGGTACCCGGCGTCGGCTTGAGTTCGACGTTCAGCGCGCAATCCTGCGTCTCGCAGAAAGACCGCACCGCTTCGAGGCTCGCCAGCGGCTCGCCGCGGAAAGCCGGCGAATGCCAGCTGCCGGCATCGAGCCGCGACAGCGTCGCCCAGTCCAGGCCGGTCACGAAGCCCTTGCCGTCCGTGGTCCGATCCAGCGCATCGTCGTGCAGCAGGAAGGGCACGCCATCGGCGCTCAGGCGGACATCGCATTCGAACATGCGATAGCCGTGGGCGTGACCGAGACGAAAAGCCGCCAGTGTATTCTCCGGCGCAAGCTGGCCCGCACCGCGGTGGGCGACCCAGCGCGGGTAAGGCCAATTGGCCGCGTCGATCGGCAATTGCGTCATTTCGGTTTCAAGACCGGAGGAAAGCCCTGCGCCCTCAATTGCCCTCGCCCGTTGCGTCCGCTGGCTTGCGGGTGCGCCGGCGGGCGGCAGGCTTGCGCGGTTTGGCCGCCTCCGCTTCGGCAGTCGGCGCCTCGGGGGCCGGGGCCGGCGGTTCGACCGGCACCGGCTCGACCGTAGCCTGGGCGGCAGCCTTGCCGCCACGCTGGCTGGCGCGCGCACGTCCGCTGGACGGCTTGCGCGCGCGGCTTGCCGGCTTGGCTTCGGTCGCCACCGGCTCGCTGACCGTCGGCTCCGACGCCTTCGACGCGACGGCCTCGATCTCGGCCGGCGCCGAAGCGGCACTGGGCTCCGGTGTCGTGGCCGGCTCGGTCACCGGCCGCAGTTCCTCAGCCACAGCCTCGGCCGCGCCCCTGCCCTTGCGCCCGCCTGCCGATCGTCCGCGCCCGGCCTTGCGCGCACCTGCGCCACGGCTCACGTCGGCCGGCTCGGCGGCCTGCCCCTCCGCCTCGGGCGCCACCGCTACCCTCGCTATGGCTTCGGCCGGCGCCTCGCTCAGCGCCAGCTCGGCCGAGGGCCGATAGACATAGGTGCCCGACTTCTCGTCGCGCCCCACGGTCAGCAGGCCGCGAGACTGCGCCTCGTCGAGCAGGTTGCCGAAGGCGCGGAAGCCGAAGTAGCTCTCGTTGAAATCCGGCTTGCGGCGCTTGATCGCCTCCTTGAGCATCGAGGCCCAGATCTTGCCGCTGTCGCCACGCTCGGCCATCAATGCATCGAAGGTCTCGACCGCAATCTCGATGGCCTTGCCGCGACGTGCCTCGAGCTCCTCCTTGCGTCGCTTCTCCTCTTCCGGCGAACGCTTCGTCGTGGGTTGCGCGTCACGCGTGTCGCGGCGGGCCGTGCGCTGGCTGTCGCGCACCAGGTCGTCATAGAAGATGAACTCGTCGCAGTTGGCGATGAGGAGGTCCGAGGTCGATTGCTTCACGCCGACGCCGATCACCTGCTTGGCGTTCTCGCGCAGCTTGGACACTAGCGGCGAGAAGTCGGAATCACCGCTGATGATGACGAAGGTGTCGACATGCGACTTCGTGTAGCAAAGGTCCAGCGCATCTACGACGAGGCGGATGTCGGCCGAATTCTTGCCCGACTGGCGCACGTGGGGAATCTCGATCAGCTCGAAGTTGGCCTCGTGCATGGACGCCTTGAAGCTCTTGTAGCGGTCCCAGTCGCAATACGCCTTCTTGACCACGATGCTGCCCTTGAGCAAGAGGCGCTCAAGCACGCGCTTGATGTCGAACTTCTCGTAGTTGGCGTCACGCACGCCGAGCGCCACGTTCTCGAAGTCGCAAAAGAGCGCCATGCTGATGCTGTCGGCGGAGGACGCCATGTTTTTCTCCCTGGATATTGGACGCGATGTTACGGCGTGTCGCCGACCCGCGCCACCCGCAGGCCGGGCACGCAACGCCGGCTTTACCTGCCCGGGATGCTGACTATCATCATATTTCCCCCCACAACAACGAGAGACCGACCATGAACCTGCCCCGCCTCCTTGCCACCTGTGCCCTGCTGACCCTGGCAACGGCCAGCCATGCGGCCGAACGCGCCACCGCCTCCATCATCGACCGCCAGGGCCAGACGGTTGGCACGGCGACCCTCGTCGAAGGCCCGCAGGGCGTGATGATCCACCTGACGGCGAAGGGCCTTCCGCCCGGGCCCAAGGCGATCCACATCCACAGCGTCGGCACCTGCGAGGACCCGGACAAGGGCTTCGTCGCCTCGAAGGGTCACCTCAACCCGGATGGCCGCAAGCACGGCCTGATGAACCCGGAAGGGCCGGATGCGGGCGATCTGCCCAACCTCTTCGTGCATGCGGACGGCAGCGTCGAGGCCGAGCTGTACACGCCGCTCGCCAGCCTCGACGGCCGCGGCGGACGCGCGAAGATTCTGGACGAGGATGGCGCGGCGCTGGTGATCCACGAGAACCGCGACGACCACGCCACGCAGCCGATCGGCGGCGCCGGCGCGCGCGTCTTCTGCGGCGTGATCAAGGGCGACTGAGGCGATGCTGGTCAGGCGCGTGTTGCTCTCACTGCTGCTGACGGCGCCGCTCACCGCGCTGCCGTCGGCGCAGCGCGCGCCGCTTCCGACCGGTCAGGGCCAGCCCGTGCAGCTAGCCCCCGACGGCATCGGTCCGGTGACGCTGGGGCGCGACGTGCATGAAGCGGCACGCATCGCGGCAACACTGGATCCTGCGGCGGCAGCCGTGGGGCCGGGCTGCGACGCGCGTATCCAGTTCGGCCTGCAGGTCGACCTGCCGCGCGACCTGGCCGGCGCACGGGTCGACGTGATGGCGATGGCCGGTGCCGATGGCCGCATCGAGGAGATCGTGCTCCAGCCCGTTCAGGGCAGGCTGCGCACGTCGAGCGGCGCAGCCTGCCGCGATGCCGCCGAAGCCTTCGCCGGGCAGTTGATCGGTACCCTCGCGGCGTTCAGCGCCGAACCGATGCGGGCGGGCCCGATGACCGACGAGCACTCACTGCGATTCGCGGGCGGCGCCCGCGTGTCCGCGCGCTGGTTCCGCGGCGGTGGCGACTGCGACGTCGCCCTGCATTTCGGCGCGCCGAACGGCTGAGGCGCGCTGCAGCAGACCGGTGTAGAGCTGCGCCATGCGTTGTGCCATCGCGGTGTCCGACCATTGCTGCGCGTATTTCCGCGCTTCGGCGCCCAGGGCGCGCAGGCGCGGCTCGTCCGCCACCAGGCTGGCCAGTTCGGCGCCGAACAGCCCAGGGTCGGCGGGCGGCGACACGCTACCGCGTCCGGGCTGGAGAATGTCGATGGTGCCCATCTCCGCCAGCGCCAGGACCGGCACGCCCGCCGCCATCGCCTCGAGCAGGACCAGCCCCTGGGTCTCGGTGCGGGACGCGAAGACGAAGACGTCGGCCGCCGCGTAGCACGACGGCAAGGCCTCACCACGGTCGAGATAGCCGATGAAACGCACCGCGGCGTCCAGCCCCTCGCGACGCACGCGGCGGCGCAGATCCTCCAGCGCCGGCCCCTCGCCCGCAATCAGCAACAGCAGATCGGGACGCGTGCACAAGGCGTGGCGCAGTGCATCGAGCAGGAAACCGATGTTCTTCTCGTGCGCGACGCGACCGACGAAGAGCGCCACCGGCTGATCCGCGGCGATGTCGTGCTCCATGCGAAAGCGCGCGCGATCGCCGCCGCCGAGCGCAGCCAGCGGAATCCCGGTGGGCAGCACGTGCATCGGGGCCTCGACGCCGTAGCCGGCGAGACGCTCGCGCATCGCCGTGGACGGCACCACCACCGCGTCGAGCGCATTGCACTGGCGCCGCGACCAGGCGCGTGCCTGGCCTCTGAGCCAGCCCGCAGGCAGGAACGGGGCGTAGTGCTGCAGGTATTCCTCGAACAGCGTGTGGTAGGTCGCCAGCACCGGGCGACCGAGCCTGCGCGCGGCCGCGAGCCCGGCGTAGTGGGCAACGAAGGGCGTCTGGACGTGGATGAGGTCGCAGTCGCGCGCTGCATCCAGCACCGCCGCATGCATCGCCCGCCAGCCTACCAGCCTGTCCTCGCGGTCGCCTGGCACCGGCCAGCCACGCACGCGGGTCACGCCGTCCTCCGCCGCGTCCTCGCCGTATCCCGGCACCACCAGACGCACTTCGACGCCGAACGCTGCCAGCGTGCGGCGAAAGGTTTCGATGGAAGTCGAGACCCCATTCACGCGGGGGAAATACACATCGGAAACCATCAGCACACGCATCGGCGCCACTCCTTGGTCGGTTGGGCGGCACGTCGTGCAAGGAAGACCGCTCGCCCGGCTGGCAGTCGCGGCCCACGCCGTGCCTGCCTGGACGGTACAGCCTAGGTGACGCACATGAAGCCCGCGTGACGACGTCCGGTGGCGCGCCACAACGCCTCCACCTGCGGTTTCACACAGCGATCACATTCGTGCAAACGAACGGCAACACGGGCCGTTCAGGATTCGAATGAAAACCGACTCCATTCGAATCCGCGATGACCCCACCCACCCTTGATGCCCGCGAACGTCAGATCCTCGAGCAGGTCCTGCGCTGCGGCTTCGCCGGCATCGACGATCTGGCGCAGCGCTTTGACGTCACCCCGCAGACGATCCGGCGCAGCGTCAACCGCCTGTGCGAACAGGGCCTGCTGCGGCGCGTCCATGGCGGCGTCGACTCGCCCCGCCATGGCAACCTGCCCTACCCGCGCCGCCAGATCCTCAACCTCGACGCCAAGCGCCGCATCGCTAATGCGGTGGCGGCCTTCATTCCCGATGGCGCCAGCGTATCGATCGGCATCGGTACCACGCCGGCCCAGGTCGCGGTGGCGCTGCGCGCCCACAGCCGGCTGCGGGTGATCACCAACAGCCTCAACGTCGCCACCGCGCTCGGTGGCAGCCCGGGCATCGAGGTGACGATCGCCGGCGGCCCCTTGCGCCCGACCGACCTCGACGTCGTCGGCAGCGGCGCGGTGAGCTGCTTCTCGGCCTTCAAGACCGACTTCGCGGTGTTCGGCGTCGGCGGCATCGACCGCGACGGCACACTGCTCGACTTCGATGTCGCCGAAGTCGCCACCCGCCAGGCCATGGCGGACAACTGCCGCACCAGCCTGCTAGTGGCCGACGCGAGCAAGTTCGGCCGCCCCGCGATTGCCCGCGGCGGCCGGCTCGGCGACGCCGACCACCTATTCATCGACGGACCGGTCCCGACCGACTACCTCGGCGCACTCGATGCCGACCGACCCCGCGTGCAGGTCGCAGCCAGTGCCGAAACACCCGCCCGTCAAACCGGAGAAACCTGCTCATGAGCGACGTTCATCTGAACGCGGTCGTCAAGAACTGGGGCACGACGCGCGCTGTCGATCGCGTCAGCCTGCACGTCAATTCGGGCGAACTCGTCGCCCTGCTCGGGCCTTCGGGCTGCGGCAAGTCGACGACGCTGCGCCTGATCGCCGGCCTCGAGGGCGCGGACGAAGGCGAGATCCACATCGGCGGACGCGACGTCACCCGCCTGCCGCCGGCCCAGCGCGGTGTCGCCATGGTGTTCCAGTCCTACGCGCTGTTCCCGCATCTCACGGTCGCCGAGAACATCGTGTTCGGGCTGCAGGTCCGGCGCGTGCCGGTGGCCGAGCGCAAGCGCCGGCTCGACGCCGCCGCCGAGCTGCTGGGCCTGGGCGCGCTGCTCGACCGCCGTCCGGCACAGCTGTCGGGCGGCCAGCGGCAGCGCGTGGCGCTCGGGCGCGCGATCGTCGCCGAGGCGGCGGTGTGCCTGATGGACGAGCCGCTGTCCAACCTCGACGCCCAGCTCCGCCAGCAGATGCGACAGGAGATCCGCGCGCTGCAGCAGCACCTGGGCATGACCCTGATCTACGTCACGCACGACCAGACCGAAGCCATGACCATGGCCGACAAGGTCGTGCTGATGCGCGCCGGCCGCATCGAGCAGCATGGCAGCCCGGCCGAACTCTACGAGCGCCCGGCCAGCACCTTCGTCGCCGGCTTCATCGGCTGCCCGGCGATGAACCTGCTGCCCGGCAGCGCCGCGCGCGCCGGCGATCCGGCGGACTCGATCCTGATCGGCGTGCGCCCCGAGCACATCGCCGTATGCGAACCCGGACGCGGACTGCCTGCGCAGCTCGAAACCATCGAATACCTCGGCGCCGAATCCATGCTGATCTGCCGCCACGACGACGCGCACCGCATCACCGTGCGCATGCCCGGCCGCGTCACCGCTGGCATCGGCGAACGCGTCGGCCTCGTCTGGCCGGCCGACGCCGAGCACCGCTTTGCCCGCGAACACGGGCACCGCGTGGCAAGCACATGAACGCGCGCGCACTTCCTCCCGACTTCCCCTCCCGTTCCATCCACCAGGAGCTTCCCCGCATGAGAAAGCTGTTCTCCGGACTCAACCAGATCGCTGCCGGCCTCGGCATCGCCCTCAGTGTCGCGGCCGCGCCGGCCATAGCGACCGATCTCACCTTCTTCTACCCGGTCGCTGTCGGCGGGCCGGTGACGAAGATCGTCGACGACATGGCTGCCGCGTTCGAGAAGGAGCACCCCGGCATCCGTATCAAGCCGGTGTATTCCGGCAGCTACCAGGACACCATCACCAAGGTGCTGACCGCCAACAAGGGCGGCGATGCACCCCATGTGTCGGTGCTGCTGTCGACCGACATGTACACCCTGATCGACGAAGACGCCATCGTGCCCTTCGACGAACTCGCCCGCAGCGACGAGGACCGCGCCTGGATGCAGGGCTTCTTCCCCGGCTTCATGAAGAACAGCCAGACCGGCGGCAAGACCTGGGGCATTCCCTTCCAGCGCTCCACCGTTGTGATGTACTGGAACAAGGACCTGTTCAAGGCCGCCGGCCTCGATCCGGAGCGTCCGCCCCAGAACTGGCAGGAACTCGTCGACTACGGCCGGAAGCTGACCCAGCGCGACGCCAGCGGCAAGGTCACCACCTGGGGCGTGCAGGTGCCGTCCTCCGGCTTCCCCTACTGGCTGTTCCAGACCTTCACCACGCAGGCCGGCGTCGAGCTGATGAACGCCGCGGGCACCCAGACCTACTTCGACAAGCCCGAGGTGATCGAAGCGCTGCAGTACTGGGTCGACCTGTCGCGCAAGCACGGCGTGCATCCGCAGGGCGTGGTCGAGTGGGGCACGACGCCGAAGGACTTCTTCGAGCGCAAGGCGGCAATCATCTACACCACCACCGGCAACCTCACCAACATCCGCAACAACGCCGGCTTCGACTTCGGCGTCGCGATGCTGCCCGCCGGCAAGCAGCGCGGCACGCCCACCGGCGGCGGCAACTTCCATATTTTCAAGCGCGCCACGGCCGAGGAACGCGAAGCCGCGATGAAGTTCGTCAAGTGGATGACCGCGCCGCAGCGCGCCGCCGAATGGGCGATTGCCACCGGCTACGTGGCGGTGTCGCCAGCGGCCTGGGAAACCGAGACGATGAAGAAGTACGTGGCGGACTTCCCCGCGCCCACCGTCGCGCGCGACCAGCTGCAGTACGCGGTGGCGGAGCTGTCGACGCACGAGAACCAGCGTGTGACGAAGGCGCTCAACGACGGCCTGCAGGCCGCGCTGACCGGCACCAAGACCCCGGCCCAGGCCATGCAGGACGCACAGCGCGAAGCCGAGCGCATCCTGCGCGCCTACCGCTGACGCGAACCCGCCCGCGGAGCCTGCAAGCATGACTGCACACCCCCTCGGCAACGGCGGTCGCCTGGCCGCGATACACGGCTGGCTGCTGCTGTTGCCGGCGGCGGTGCTGCTCGCCGCCTTCACCCACTACCCGGCCGTCGCCACCTTCTGGCACAGCCTGTTCACCACCCCGCGCGGCAACCGTCCGGCGCGCTTCATCGGCGCCGACCACTACCGCGACATGCTGGCCGATCCGATCTTCTGGACCGCGCTGCAGAACAACCTGGTGTTCGCCGCCGGCACCATCCTGCCCTCGATCGCGCTCGCCATGGCGATGGCGCTGTGGGTCAACGCCCGCATCGCCGGCCGCGGCCTGCTGCGCCTGGCCTATTTCACCCCCACGGTGCTGCCGATGATCGCCGTCGCCAACATCTGGCTGTTCTTCTACACCCCCGACTACGGTCTGTTCGATCAGGTGCGCGGCCTGTTCGGCCTGCCGGCGGTCAACTGGCTCGGCAGTGGCGACACCGCGCTGGGCGCGGTCATCGTGGTCACGGTGTGGAAGGAAGCCGGCTTCTTCATGATCTTCTACCTCGCCGCCTTGCAGCAGATCCCGCCCGAACTGGGCGAGGCCGCGCAGCTCGAAGGCGCCAGCCGCTGGCAGCGCTTCTGGCGCGTGACCTTTCCGCTGCTGATGCCGACCACGCTGTTCGTGCTGATCAACGCCACCATCAACGCCTTCCGCCTCGTCGACCATCTGTTCGTGATGACGCGCGGCGGCCCGGACAACGCCACGTCGCTGCTGCTCTATTACATCTACGAGGTCGGCTTCAAGTTCTGGGACCAGGGCTATGCCGCGGCGCTGACGATGGTGTTGCTGTCGCTGCTCGCGACGGTAGCGCTGCTCAAGTTCTTCTGGCTGGAACGCAAGGTGCACTACCAATGAGCGAATCCGTCCAACTCACCCGCGCCCTCGTGCGCCCCATCGCCTCGCCGGCCCCATCGGGCCTGCTTGCCGACGGCCGCATCGACCGCCTGCTGAACACCACCGGCGCCTGGGCACTGGGCATCCTGTGGCTGGCCCCCCTGCTGTACGCCGTGTGGACGGCCTTCCATCCCAGCGCCTACTCGACGCGCTTCGACCTCTTCGCGCCGCTGACGCTGGAGAACTTCCGCGCCGCCTGGGCAGCTGCGCCCTTTCCGCGCTACTTCCTCAACACCAGCATCCTGGTCGCCACCATCCTCGCCGGCCAGCTGGTGCTGGGCACGCTGGCCGCCTATGCCTTCGCCCGCTTCAGCTTCCCCGGGCGCGACATCGCCTTCGCCCTGGTGCTGATCCAGCTCATGATCATGCCCGACGTGCTGGTGGTGGAGAACTACCGCAGCATCCACGCGCTCGGCCTGGTCGACACGATCCCGGCGATGGCGCTGCCCTACATGGCCTCGGCCTTCGGCATCTTCCTGCTGCGCCAGACCTTCAAGACGATCCCGCGCGAACTGGAAGAAGCCGCGCGCATAGAGGGCTGCGGCACGCTCGGCATCCTGTGGCGGGTGTATGTGCCGCTGGCCAAACCCACCTACCTCGCCTACGCGCTGGTGTCGGTGAGCCATCACTGGAACAATTTCCTGTGGCCGCTGATCGTCACCAACACCGTCGAGACGCGCCCGCTCACGGTCGGCCTGGCTGTCTTCGCCGGCACCGACCAGGGCATCGACTGGGCGATCATCACCGCCGCCACGCTGCTGGCATCCGGCCCGCTGCTCATCGCCTTCCTGCTGTTCCAGCGCCAGTTCGTGCAGAGCTTCCTGCGCGCCGGCATCCGCTGACTCGCCGCACCCGACCAAGCCCTCCATGCCCAGCCCCGAAACCCCTTCCGCCTCGATCGCGCTCTTCGACCTCGACCACACCCTGCTCGCCGGCGACTCCAACGCGCTCTGGCTGGGCTTCCTCGCGGAACGCGGCCTGATCGACGGCGCCGCGGTCATGGCCCGCCAGGCGCACTACCTGGCCGACTACGCGGCAGGACGGCTCGACATCCTCACCTACCTCGAATTCCAGCTCGAGCCGCTCGCCGGCCGCACGCTCGAATCGCTGCACCCGCTGCGCGAGGCCTTCGCCGCCACCCAGCTCGCGCCGCGCATCGCACCGGGTGCCGCCCCCCTGATCGCGCACCACCGTGCGCAAGGGCAGCGCTGCGCCATCGTCTCGGCCACCCATCGCTTCCTCGCCGAACCGAGCGCCCGCCTGCTCGGCATCGACAACCTGATCTGTACCGAAGCCGAAGTGGTCGACGGCTGCTTCACCGGCCGGATCAGCGGCGAACCCTGCTTTCGCGAGCGCAAGATCGGACACGTGCACCGCTGGCTGGCGACACTCGGCCTCGATCCCGCAAACACGCTTTCGCACGCCGGGTTCTACTCCGACTCCGCCAACGACCTGCCCCTGCTCGAGGCCGTGGGCTGTCCGGTGGCGGTGGATGCCGATGCGAGACTGACCGATGTCGCACGCGAACGCGGCTGGCCGCAGCTCTCTCTCGGCGGCGAGGCGGCGTCAACCCCCTCCTCGTTCGCGGCGTCCGCCAACCGGGCCGGCGGCAGCGCCCCGCCTCGTAGGACGGCGCCGGCCATCAGCCGTTGATTGGATCAGGCCAGCGCCAGCATCCTGCGCAGGGAACCCAACAGCACATCCGCCTCCCGATGACCGTCGCGTGAGGCACGCATCGCCATATGCCACCGGGCACTCAGGAACAGGAGTTCGCCGCGGCTCTCGGCCGACTCGATCTCGCGCGCAAGGGTCTTCCCAAGCAGGCCGAGGTGGCGCATCGCGCTGTCGCACATCAGCGCGCGGGCATGCTGCAGCACCGACGGATCAACCACCGGCGCGGCGTCGGGCTTGCTGACCTGAGGTGGCGCCGAAGGGTTCATGATCAGGCCGGCGGCCTCGAGTTCGGCGAGTTGCGCGGCGACCGCATCCGCGCCAAGCAGGTTCGCGAGTTGCGCCGCATCGCGCTCGCCATCGATCAGGATCAGCAGGCGGCGCAGGTTCGCAGGCAGGCGCAGGCTGCGTGCGGCAACTTCACGCACGCCGGCCTCGGTCTTGACATAGGTAACCCGCAGCGCTGACATGCCCCGACTCCCAATGAATGCACAAACGGCGGGGAGCCTAGGCGGCCAAGGTTACGGGCGTTTTGCGCTGCAGTTGGCGGGGCGTGAGAGCCCCTCGGATTTCACGCATTCGGCGCGCATTCCGCCCCGAATACGGCTTCTGCGTCGCACAATTCTGTTCTTTGAACGGTTCCCGCCTCGTGCGGCCTCTCTCCATGAACATGGCAGCCCCTTCCTTCCTGCAGCGCATCGCGCGCGCAAGCCTCATCGCCCAGATCGCAGCGAGCCTGGTGCTCGGCATCCTTCTCGCCGTCGTCGCCCCGGCCGCCGCGGCCTCTGTCGGTCTGCTCGGCGACATTTTCGTCTCGGCGCTAAAGGCGGTCGCGCCGGTGCTCGTCTTCGTGCTCGTGATGTCGGCCATCGCCAGCCATCGCCACGGCCAGCCCACGCACATCCGCCCGGTACTGATGCTCTACCTGCTGGGCACGCTCGGCGCGGCGCTGGTGGCGGTGGTCGCCAGCTTCGCCTTTCCGACCACACTGATCCTCGATGCGCCGCAGGCCACGGGCACGCCGCCGGGTGGTATCGTCGGCGTACTCAGGAACCTGCTGCTGAGCGCAGTCGCCAATCCGGTCAAAGCGCTGATGGAGGCCAACTACATCGGCATCCTCGCCTGGGCCACCGCGCTTGGCATCGGTCTGCGCCACGCCACCGAGAGCACGCGGACGCTGCTCGTCGATGTCGCCGACGCGGTGTCCGGCATCGTGCGCATGGTCATCCGCCTGGCACCACTGGGCATCTTCGGCCTGGTTGCGAGCACGCTGGCCGACACCGGCCTGGGCGCCCTGCTTGACTACGGCCGCCTGCTGCTGCTGATCGTCGGCTGCATGCTGTTCGTGGCGCTGGTGCTGAACCCGCTGATCGTGTTCTGGAAAATCCGCCGCAATCCCTACCCGCTGGTGTTCACCTGCCTGCGCGAGAGCGCGACCACCGCCTTCTTCACCCGCAGCTCGGCCGCCAACATCCCGATCAACCTCGATCTGTGCCGTCGCCTCGACCTGCACGAGGACACCTACTCGATCTCGATCCCGCTCGGCGCCACCATCAACATGGCCGGCGCAGCCATCACGATCACGGTGATGACGCTCGCCGCCGCGCACACGCTGGGCATCCAGGTCGACCTGCCCACCGCCCTGCTGTTGAGCGTGGTGTCCTCGCTGGCGGCCTGCGGCGTGTCGGGCGTGGCGGGCGGTTCGCTGCTGCTGATCCCGATGGCCTGCGCGCTGTTCGGCATCAACGGCGACGTGGCGATGCAGGTCGTGGCGATTGGCTTCATCATCAGCGTGGTGCAGGATTCGGTCGAGACCGCGCTCAATTCCTCCACCGACGTGCTCTTCACTGCGGCCGCATGCACGGCGCCGGCGCTGAAGGGCGCGCCCGAAACCGCCTGAGACCTCAAGATGCAGCACTTCGCCAGTGACAACTACGCCGGCATCTGCCCCGAAGCGCTCGCCGCGCTGCAGGCGGCAAACGCCGGCCATGCTCCCGCCTATGGCGAGGACGAATGGACGCAGCGCGTGTCGGACCGGCTGCGCGACCTGTTCGAGACCGACTGCGACGTCTATTTCGTCTTCAACGGCACCGCAGCCAACTCGTTGGCGCTGGCATCGCTGTGCCAGAGCTACCAGAGCGTGATCTGCCACGAGATCGCCCACGTCGATACCGACGAGTGCGGCGCGCCCGAGTTCTTCTCAAACGGTTCGAAACTGCTGCCGGCACGCGGCGACAACGGCAAGCTCACGGTCGATGCGGTGCGCGAGCTGATCACGCGGCGCGACGACATCCACTATCCGCGCCCGCGCGCCCTCACGCTGACGCAGGCCACCGAAGTCGGCACGCTGTACCGCCCGGACGAGATCGCCGCGCTCGCCGACCTGGCACATCGCCACGGGCTGCACATGCACATGGACGGCGCACGCTTCGCCAACGCCACCGCATCCCTGGGCCTTGCGCCGGCGGAATTCACCTGGCGCGCCGGCGTCGACGTGCTGTGCTTCGGCGGCACCAAGATGGGCCTGCCGGTGGGTGAAGCCGTGGTGTTCTTCGACCGCAAGCTGTCGGAGGACTTCGCCTGGCGCTGCAAGCAGGCGGGCCAGCTCGCGTCCAAGATGCGCTTCCTGTCGGCGCCCTGGCTCGGCATGCTGGAGGACGGCGCCTGGCTGCGCCACGCTGCCCATGCCAACGCAATGGCGCAGCGCCTCGCTGCCGGCCTGCAAGGCATTTCCGGCATCCGCCTGCTGTTCGAGGTGCAGGCCAACGGCGTCTTCTGCAGCCTGCCGGCGCCGGTGATGACCGGCCTGCGCGAACGTGGCTGGCGCTTCTACACCTTCATCGGCACCGACGGCGCCCGCTTCATGTGCGGCTGGGACACCCTGCCCGAGAGCGTCGACGCCCTGCTCGCGGACATCCGGGCGCTGGCGCGCTGAGCCCGTACCCGGCTCCACGCAAGGGGGTACGCCCCTCCCCGCTGCGATGCGACCCGGCCTGCAGGGCGCGCCGTCCCGATTCGAGATGATCGAATGGCGGCTGACACCCGCGTCTCTGGCAGAATGCAGCCCTTATGCGAAGTGGATTGCACGTCGTCATCCCCGTGAGGTGAGTGTGGAGCAGTACATCGAACCCTATGTCCAGCCGATCGTCACGCCGGAGAACAGCACCTATGCCCTCGAAGCGCTGTTCCGGCTCAAGGGCTCGGACGAGTTGCCCGTCCGCCTCTTCCGCCAATGGAAGGACAGCGGCTATGTGAGGACGATCGACCTCGCCATGGTGACGGCGCTGAGATCCGCCCTGAGCGCCACACGCAAGCGGATGCGCGTCGCAATGAACGTATCCGCCCTCACGCTCGAAACCGCGCCGGATGAGTATCTCGCCGAACTGGGCGCACTGTCCGACGTCACCCGCCGGGTGATCGTGGAGATCACGGACATGGCCTCCACCGACAACCTCACCACCCTGGTGGGCTTCGCCCATCGCTGCTCGACGCGGGGGATCTACGTGGCGCTGGACGACGGCGGCCTTTGTCGCGACACGCTGCTTGCAGTCCGGCCGAACTTCGTGAAGATCGGGGCCGGCATCGTGGACGAGGCCTTCTCGGCAAACGATCCGGACGCCCTGCGGGACGCCGTCAAGGGGGCGCACAGCCTCGGGGCCGCGGTGATCGCGAAGAACGTGGACAGCGCGCAGAAGCTGGACTTCGTCAGAACGGCGGGCGTTGACCTGATCCAGGGCCATTGCATCAGCCACCCGATGCCGCTCACGAGCTGGCTGGACCCTGCCGTGCGCAAGACCTGACGCCCCGGCGCCGGACCCCGCTCAGTCGCGCCGCCCCGGATTCAGCCAGCCGCGCATCAGCCGCGTCAGCCGCGGCATCACCAGCCAGGTCATGGTCATGACGATGAGCGCCGTCAACAGCGCCGTGCGCAGCAGGAAAGGCAGACCTTGCAGCCAGGGGGCGACGAACCAGAGGAAGAAGGACACCGTCGGGAAGATACCGAGCCAGGTCACCAGCGCCATCCGCGCACGCGGCGGATGCATGCTGGCCGGTACGACGGCGGGCTCGAACCAGGCCTCGAGGCCGCTCAGCTTGCGGAACTCGGGCTCGCCCTCGGCGACCTCGCGCAGGCGTTCGAGGCAATGGGCGCGCGCGGGGCTGCGGTCCCATTCGTCGAGGTCGGCCTCTGAGGCGAAGCGGGTCACGATCTGATACTCGCCGTCGGGCGCTTCGGGCGGAATGATGTCACCGCCGAGGAAGCCCTTGTGGGCACGCATCTTCGCCAGCATCTCGCGCAGCCGCTCCTCGTATTCCTGCTCGCGTCCGGGCTGCGCGCGTCGGCGGGCGATACGGGTGACGCGGGCGGCGGAGGCTTCGACGGGCGTGCTCATGGGCGCCATCTCTCCTGGTCGGTCTTCACACAGGATCGGCGCATTAGCGCCCGAGGTCCTTCGCCGACACGCCGCCGATACCCCAGTTGCCTTTCGGCACCTCGCTGATCAGCACACGCACGGCCTGCGGCGGCGCATCGAGCGCCTCGACCAGCGCCTGGGTGACCTTTTCGATCACGGCGCGTTTCTGTTCTTCGGTACGGCCTTCGAGAATGTGAATCTGTGCGAACGGCATTGCCTTCTCCCGGACTGAGGCCGGGGCGCCAGTGGGCGCCCCGGAGGGTTCGATTTACTTGAAGCGGACGGACACCGAGCCGAGGTCCTGCACCCGCAGCGTGACATCGTCGCCCGGCTCCACGGCCACCGCCTCTGTGATGCCGCCCGACAGGATCAGCGTGCCGGCGGGGATCTCCTCACCGCGCTCGCCCAGCATGTTGGCCAGCATGGCGATGGCTGCCGCCGGGTGCCCCAGCACCGCGGCCCCGGCGCCGAAGGCCACCGGTTCGCCGTTCTTCTCCAGCACGATGCCGGTGGTGCGCAAGTTGAGGTCGGCCACGTTGCCCATCCGGCCACCGACGACGAAACGGCTCGACGAGCAGTTGTCGGCGACCACGCTCTTCAGGTCGAACTTGAAGTCGCGGTAGCGGCTGTCGATGACCTCGATGGCGGGAATCACGAAGTCAGTCGCTGCCAGAACGGCACCGATATGGCAGCCGGGTCCGCGCAGCGGCGCCTTGGTGACGAAGGCGATCTCGGGCTCGACCTTGGGATGGATCAGCTTCGTGGTGTCGATCTCGCCGCCCTCGGGCACGCTGAAGTAGTCCACCAGGAAGCCGAATACCGGCGTCTCGACGCCCATCTGCTTCATCTTGGCGTGCGAGGTCAGGCCGGCCTTGAGGCCGATGACCCGGTTGCCGCGGGCGACCTTGCGCCGCTTGATCTCGTCCTGGATCGCGTAGGCGTCGTCCCAGTCCATGTCGGGATGCGCGTCGGTGATCTTGGGCGTGTCCTTCGCCTCCAGCTCGCAGGTCTCGAGATGGATGGCGAGTTGTTCGATGACTTCGCGTGACAGTTTCATGCTGCAATCCCCTTCGCCCGCGCCAGATTCAGCGCCGTATCCTCGATCATGTCCTCCTGCCCGCCGACCATGCCGCGCCGGCCCATCTCGACCAGGATCTCGCGCGCGGGCACGCCGTACTTCTTCTCGGCGCGCTTGGCGAACAGCAGGAAGGAGCCATACACGCCGGCATAGCCCAGCGTGAGCGCATCGCGGTCGATGCGGATCGGGAAGTCCATGATCGGCACCACCAGGTCCTCGGCCACGTCCTGGATCCTGAACACATCCACGCCGGTCTCGATTCCCATCAGGTCGCACACCGCAATGAAGACTTCCATCGGGGTGTTGCCCGCACCGGCGCCCAGCCCGGCGGCGGCCGCGTCGATGCGGGTGGCACCGACTTCGAGCGCCGCGAGGCTGTTGGCCACGCCCATGGCGAGGTTGTGGTGGCCGTGAAAGCCGAGTTCCGTTTCCGGTTTCAGCGCGTCCCGCACGGCACTGAGGCGCGACTTGACCGTGTCGGGCAGCAGGTGCCCGGCCGAGTCGGTGACGTAAATGCAGTTGGCGCCGTAGCTCTCCATCAGCTTGGCTTGCTTGACCAGGCCCTCGGGGCTGTTCATGTGCGCCATCATCAGGAAGCCGACGGTGTCCATGCCGAGCTTGCGGGCCATGCCGATGTGTTGCTCGGAGACGTCGGCCTCGGTGCAGTGGGTGGCGACGCGAATCGTCGACACGCCGATCTCGTGCGCCATCTTCAGGTGATCCACCGTGCCGATGCCCGGCAGCAGCAGCGCCGAGACCTTGGCCTGCTTCATCAGCGGGATCACCGCGCCGAGGTATTCCTCGTCGCTGTGGGCGGGGAAACCGTAGTTCACCGAGCTGCCCCCGAGGCCGTCGCCGTGGGTGACCTCGATCAGCGGGATGCCCGCTTCGTCCAGGCCGACGGCGATGGTCTTCATCTGCTCGAGCGTCATCAGGTGACGCTTGGGGTGCATGCCGTCACGCAGGGTCATGTCGTGGACGGTGATCTTCTTGCCGCGAAGTTCCATGTTCTTCATCTCCTTCGTCTGGTCGCCGCTCAGGCCACCATCGTGGCGCGGTTGGATTCGAGTTTCAGGCGCCCGGCGAGGATCTCCTCGGCGAACATCTCGGCGGTGCGCGCACCGGCCGCGGTCATGATGTCGAGGTTGCCGGCGTACTTGGGCAGGTAGTCGCCCAGGCCTTCGACTTCCAGGAAGACCGAGACGCGGTTGCCGTCGAACACCGGGCCATTCACCAGGCGGTAACCGGGCACGTACTTCTGCACTTCGCGGATCATGGCGTGGATGGATTCGGTGATCGCGGCCTGGTCCGGTTCGGTCTCGGTGAGGCAATGCACCGTGTCGCGCATGATCAGCGGCGGTTCGGCCGGGTTGAGGATGATGATGGCCTTGCCTTTCTTGGCGCCGCCCACCTTCTCGACCGCACCGGCAGTGGTGCGGGTGAATTCGTCGATGTTCTTGCGCGTGCCCGGACCGGCACTCTTGGAGGACACCGTGGCGACGATCTCGCCGTAGGCCACCGGCTGCACGCGCGACACCGCCGCGACCATCGGGATCGTGGCCTGGCCGCCGCAGGTGACCATGTTCACGTTCATTTCGCCCTTGCCGACGTGCTCGACGAGATTGACCGGCGGCACGCAGAAGGGGCCGATGGCCGCGGGCGTGAGGTCGATCATCAGCACGCCGAGCTCATTGAGCTTGCGGCTGTTCTCGGCATGGACGTAGGCCGAGGTGGCATCGAAGGCGATCTGCACGCCGTCGGCCAGCACATGCGGCAGCAGGCCGTCGACGCCCTCGGCGGTGGTCTTGAGCCCCATCTCGCGCGCACGCGCCAGGCCCTCGGAAGTGGCGTCGATCCCCACCATCCACACCGGCTCCAGCACCGGGCTACGCTTCAACTTGTACAGCAGGTCGGTGCCGATGTTGCCCGGACCGATCAGGGCGCATTTGATCTTGTTCATGAGAGCTTCCTTGCAAGGAGTGGCGTGAGGACGCAGACCGCACGGCCCCCGGAGAAAGTGGGAGACGGGAGCCGTGCAGTTGCGAACCGGACACGCGCAATCAGACGAAACGCACCGAACAACTGCCGATGCCGCCGATCGTGACGCGCAGGTTGTCGCCCGCCTGTACCGGCACCATGATCGCGAGCGAACCCGAAAGCACGACCTCGCCCGCCTTAAGCGGGATGTCGAGCGCCCCCAGCGTATTCGCCAGCCAGGCCACGGCGTTGGCCGGCGCACCCAGCGCCGCTGCCCCCGAGCCGGTGGCGACGATCTCGCCGTTCTTCTCCAGCACCATGCCGCAGGTGTTCAGGTCGACCTTGCGCGGATCGACCAGGCTGTCGCCCAGCACGAACACGCCGCACGAGGCGTTGTCCGCGACGGTGTCCTGGATCTTGATCTTCCAGTCGCGGATGCGCGAATCGACGATCTCGAAGCAGGTCATGACGCCTTCGGTGGCGGCCAGCACGTCGGCCGCAGTCACGCCCGGCCCCTTGAGATCCTTCTTCAGCACGAAGGCGATCTCGCCTTCGGCCTTGGGCTGGATCAGAGTGTCGGCGGGGATGGCCTCGCCTTCGTTGTAGAGCATGCCGTCGGTGAGCATGCCGAAGTCGGGCTGGTACACGCCGAGCATGTTCATCACCGCCTTGCTGGTCACGCCGATCTTCTTGCCGACGATACGCTCGCCAGCCTCCAGGCGGCGCGCGATCATGCGCTGCTGGATGCGGTAGGCGTCCTCGATGGTGATGTCCGGATGACGCTCGGTGAGCGGCGCCAGCACCTCACGCTTCACCAGTGCGTGGTAGAGCTCGTCGCCGAGTTGTTCGATGGTGTTCTTGTCCATGGCAGCGGTCCTCACAGCTTGATGCAGACGTTCTTGAGCTCGGTGTAGAACTCGAGCGAATGCACGCCGCCTTCGCGGCCGATGCCCGATTGCTTGGAACCGCCGAAGGGGGTACGCAGGTCGCGCAGGAACCAGGAGTTCACCCACACCAGGCCGGCTTCGATCTGGCCGGCGACGCGGTGCGCACGCGCCAGGTCCTTGGTCCACACCGAGCAGGCGAGGCCGTACTCGGTGTCGTTGGCGCGACGGATGACCTCGTCCTCGGCATCGAACGGCTGGATCAGCGTGCAGGGGCCGAAGATCTCCTCGCGCGCGATCGGCGAGCTGTCGTCGAGGCCGGTCCAGATGGTGGGCTGCACCCAGGCGCCGTTGGCGAGCTCGCCCGGCATGTCGGGCACGCCGCCGCCGGTGACCACGGTGGCGCCCAGCGCCCTGGCCTTGTCGTAGTACGACAGCACCTTGCGCTTGTGCTCCTGCGAGATCAGCGGGCCGAGCCCGGTGGCCGCATCCTCGGGCCGGCCGAGCCGCAGGCCTTCCGCTCCCCTCTTCAGCGCCTCGACGAAGCGGTCGAAAATCGGGCGTTCGACATAGACCCGCTCCGTGCCCAAGCAGACCTGGCCGCAGTTGGCGAACACCGAGCGCATCGTGCCTTCGATGGCGGCATCGAAGTCGCAGTCGGCGAAGACGATGGCAGGGTTCTTGCCACCCATCTCCAGCGACACCGGGCGCGCACCGTCGGACGCCGCCTTCATGATCGCCGCCCCCGTGCGCGTCTCGCCGGTGAAGGTGATGGCATTGACGCCGGGGTGGGTGGTGACGAACTCGCCCGCCGAGCCGGGGCCGAAACCATGCACCACGTTGTACACGCCCTTGGGCATGCCGACCTCGTTCATGACTTCACCCAGCAGCGTCGCGGTCTGCGGGGTTTCCTCCGAGGGCTTCACCACCACGGTGTTGCCGCAAGCCAGCGCCGGACCGACCTTCCAGGTCATCAGCAGCAGCGGCAGGTTCCACGGGCAGATCACGCCGACCACGCCCACCGGGCGACGCACTGCGTAGTTCAGCGCACCGCGGCCGTCAGGGGTGGCCATCTCGAAGAACTCGGTCGGGACGCTCTTGATGACGTCGGCGAACACCTTGAAGTTGGCCGCACCGCGCGGGATGTCGATATGGCTGGCGAGGCTGCGCGGCTTGCCGGTGTCGGCGCATTCGGCCGCGAGGAAATCGTCGAAGCGCTTGTTGATGCCGTCGGCCACCGCATTGAGCAGGTCGACGCGCTCGGCCACGGTCATTCGGCCCCAGGGCCCGTTCAGCGCGGCGCGTGCCGCCGCGACGGCGGCATCGACCTCGGCCTTGCCCGCCTCATGCACCGTGGCGATCAACGCGTTGTCCAGCGGCGAGAACTTGTCGAAGGACTTGGCCGTGGCGACGAACTCGCCGTTGATGAAGTTGTGGATCTGTTTCATTGACTGCGCTCCCTCACGCTTCACTTGTGTCGGCACCGATTGCGCGCAGGCCGGCCTGCGCGCAGATGCCATCCTGTTCTTCCGAAGCACCGGACACACCGATGCCGCCAAGCAGTGCGCCGCCACTGCGGATGGGCAGGCCGCCGCCGAAGACGATGAGCCGCGGCTGGGCGGAGAAACCGAGCTTCATGCCCTCGTTGTCGCCCACAACCTTCATCCAGTCACCGGTCGGGAAGCCGAAACCACCCGCGGTGTAGGCCTTGTCGATGGCGATCGCGATCGACTGCGGGAAGGCGCCCGGCATGCGCAGGAAGGCCACCAGGTTGCCCGAGGCATCGGCGACGGCGACGTTGATGCGCACGCCCAGCCGCTGCGCTTCCTGCACGGCGGCTTCCACCGCCGCATGTGCGGCTTCCCAGCTGATCGTGTTCTGCGTGACGGCAAGCTTCATTCTCTCGACTCCCAATTCGCACTGCTGCGTCTGACCCATGTGAAGTTAGACCAGCTTATTCTCGACGTCAATATATTTTCTCGAGATTTTAGACAATCTGCCGTAAAGGCTGCCGTCAGCTAGAATGCAAGCGAAATTGCCCTTCGGACCCCGCACCACCATGAGCGAAAACGCCCTCACCCAAGCCCCGGAAGCCCTGGAACCCAAGACCCTGGTCGAAGGCGCCTACCAGCGTCTGCGCCGCGACATCATCGAGGGCGTGCATGCACCGGGCGAGAAGCTGCGCGTCGAGCACCTCAAGGACCGCTACGACGTCGGCGCCGGCACGCTGCGCGAGGCGCTCCTGCTGCTGGTGACCGACGCCCTGGTCGTCGCGCAGGGCCAGCGTGGCTTCCGTGTCGCACCGATCTCGATCGCCGACTTCGAGGACATCACCCGCACCCGCGTACTGCTCGAGACCGAAGCGCTCAGGCAATCGATCGCCTCGGGTGGCGAGGAATGGGAAGCCGCGATCGTCGCCGCCTTCCACCGCCTGTCGCGTGCCGAGCAGCGCCTGGCCGATCACGACGTCGGCACCACGCAGGAATGGGAGGTCCGCAACCGCGCCTTCCATGAAGCCCTCATCTCCGCCTCCGGCTCGCGCTGGATCCGTCATTTCCAGCGCATCCTCTACCAGCAGTCCGAGCGGTATCGCCGCATCAGCCTGTTCCGCCAGCCCATCGCCCGCGACATTCATGCCGAGCACCAGGCCTTGTTCGAGGCAACGCTGGCACGCGATGCGACCCGCGCCACCTCCATCCTGACCGAGCACATCCTGCGCACCCTGGATGCCGTCAGGCGCATGCCGGCAGACTTCTTCACCGGCAAGGGCAAGCACTGAGACCCGGCCACGGCAGCGACGCTGCCGTGGCCGCTGCCGCTTACGACACCACGGTCAGGAAGCGCTCGTTGAGCTTGCGGTCGTGGTAGAAGATGCCCGCACCGACCTCATCCCAGGTCCAGCGGATCGGCTTCCAGTCCGGGTAGCACTGATAACCGCCGCAGAAGGTTTCGAAGCGGTTGCCCGACGGATCGAAGGCGTAGATCGTGGTGCCGCGCGTAATGCCATGGCGGGTCGGACCGATGTCGATCGACACCCGGTTCATCGACATGATGTCGGCCGCCCGCAGCACCTTCTCCCAGCTTTCGAGCAGGAAGGAGACGTGGTGCAGCTTGCCCGGCTCGGGATGGCGGACGAAGGCGATGTCATGCGCCTTGATCGAGCACGACAGCCAGATCGCCAGATCGGTCTTGCCGTCTTCCATGATCACGTGCTCGACGAGGTAGAAGCCGAGCACGTTCACGAAGATGTCCTGCACCTTCTCGATGTCGGGACCGTAGAGCAGGCAATGGTCGAGGCGGATGGGGGCGATGCCGCGCTCGGCGTCGTCGGTCCAGGGCGGCGGGTTGGTGTAGGTGTCGTCGTTGCCGTAGTCGCTCTTTTCCCAGTACAGCTCGATCAGGTGGCCGGAGGGCACCTCGAAGCGCACGCGCTCGCCCGTCTCCAGCAGCTCGCCGGCCGGAATGCGCTCAGTCTTGACGCCGTAGGCCTGCAGGTCGCGGTCGAGCTTGTCGAGCGTGGCCTGGTCCGACACCTTGAAACCGAAGAAGTCGATGCCGGCGCTGTCGGCCTCGCGCAGGACGACGCTATGGTGGTCGCGCTCGTCCCAGGCCTTGAAGTACACGCGGCCCTGGCTGTCGCGGCCGGTCTCGATCAGGCCGAGCACCTTGCCGTAGTGTTTGACCCCTTCCTCGATGTTGAGCACGCGGATCTGGGCGTGGCCCGGACGCAGAACACCAGTCATTGCCATGATTGTCTCCTCTCCATATTGATTGCCGGGGTGGATTCCCGCGGCGGTTTGAAATCGTCACGACACAGGCCGGCAGCCGGGCAGGCGCCGCCGGCCAGAGAACACTAGATGCGCTTGAACAGGGGGCTGCGGACCTGCTGGACATCGGCTGCGGAGAAGAACTTCTCCATGAAGATGTCCCGCTCGAACAGGCGGCCCTGCATCAGCGCGGTGATGCACGCGTCGATCATCAGCGGCGGGCCGCACAGGTAGGCCTTGTGTCCGCGGAAGTCATTGTCGAAGTGCGCCGTCGCCGCCTCGTGGACATAGCCGCGGAAGCCGTCCCAGCCGGAGTCGGCCGGCTCGTCCGACAGGGCCGGGACGTAGCTGAAGTTCGGGTACTTCGCGGCGAGCGCGAGGAACGCGTCGTGGTAATACAGCTCGCCCCGGTTGCGCTGGCCGTACACCAAGGTCATCGGTCGCGTGTCGCCGGCTTCGAGCAGGTCGAGGATCATCGAGCGCGGGCTCGACAGCCCCGAGCCACCGGCCATGAACAGCAGCGCTTCGGGCGCCGACTTGCGCACGAAGAAGCGACCGTAGGGACCGGACAGGCGCACACGCTCGCCGACCTTGAGTTGCTCGTGGATCCACGTGGTGCCGCGGCCGCCCGGGACGACGCGGATGTTGAGTTCCACCTCGCGTCCGGTCGACGGCGGATTCGCCAGCGAAAAGGCCCGGCTGTACTCGCCGCCTTCGAGGAAGAAGTTGATGTACTGGCCGGCCTGGAAGTGCATCGGCTCGTCGGTCTCGATGAACACCGCCTTGATCGTGGGCGTGAGCGCCTCGATGCGGGTCACGGTGCCAGGGAAGTCGCGCACCGGGATCGACTCCGCGTCCGCCTCCTCCTCGATCTCGGCCTCGATCGTCACGTCCGACTCGAGGCGTGCACAGCACGCCAGCGTCTTGCCCTCGTCGCGCTCGAAATCCATCAGCGCGAAGCTCGACGCCTCGCCGTGGTCTACCTCGCCGTCAAGGACCTGCACCTTGCAGGTGGCGCACAGGCCGTGACAGCAGGCATGGGGCAGCCAGATTCCGGCGCGCAGGGCAGCGTCGAGGATGGTCTGGCCCTCCTCCACTTCGATCGTCTGGCCGATCGGTTCAATGGTCAGTTCGTAGCTCATGATGCGTTTCCGTTCTTTTCCCTTCTCCGCCGGGCGAAGTTGGCGACCCACCGCAGCGGGCCGCTGCCCGCACGCAGCTTCAGTTGCACGAACCCTTGATGCCGGTGAGACCGGGCGTGCGGAAGCGGATCACGTCCTTGTGCCTGAGGCCGTTGTCGGCGAGCGACTTGTCGAAGTCGGGCGCGAACGGCTTGCCGGACTTCAACCACTCGACCTTCGTCCAGTCGATCTGGGCGAAGTCCGGGTGGTAACCGAAGGCGGCTTTCATCGGCCCGGCAACCACGTCACCGAAGCGCATCGTCGGCGGAAAGGGGAAGCAGAACGGGGCGCAGAAAAGCAGATGGTCTTCCCAGCCGATGTAGAGCAGTTGCGCGCCGTGGAACTTGTCCTGGGTGTCGGCGGGCGCGAAGTCGTACTTGGAAATGGCGGCTACAGCCATGTCATGTCTCCTGGTGTCTTGTCGTCGGCCGCGGACCGAGGCAGGCCCGCGGCATCGAGGGCTCAGATGTTCTTCGTCGCCTGGCCGCGCCACTCGGCGAAGTTCTTCTTGTCTTCCGAGATGTCGAAGTCGAGGTTGTCGCGGCCATGCTCGAGGTTGTAGTACTTCAGCACCGCGCCAAGCGCGTCGAAGCCCTCGACCGTCGGGTCGGTGCCCTCGGGGAAGCAGTTGCCCTGGTAGATCTGGTGCACCGGCAGCCAGGCCTGGACATACTTCTCCGGCTCGTGCTCGAAGATCTCTTTGCAGTGATCCGAACAGAAGTGATACTTGTCGCCCTTGTAGTCGACCTCGCGGTAGCAGATCTTGGTCGGGTCGCCCGGCTCGGTGAACAGCATCGGGATCTGGCAGGTCTGGCACAGCATGGGCAGCGTCTTGTTGTAGAAGCGGTTGCCCTTGGCGGCCTGCTCGCGCCAGAACTCGTAGCGCGGGCGGTAGTGTTTGTCGAAGCTGTTCGGGTACTTCGCCGACAGCCACGCCATCTCGTCTTCGTCCGGCATCCAGGTGTGGAAGTTGGCGGCGGCGGCGTAGTTGTAGAAGGTGCTCCAGGCCTGGTGAGACAGGTGGTCCTTCTCGAGCGCGATCTGCTCGGCGCACTTCGGCATCTTGATGCCATAGCGGGCGAGGTCCTTGAACAGCGCGCCGCCGTTCTCTTCGAAGTACACCTCCCAGGCTTCCTTCCAGCTCATCGTGCGCTTGGGCAGCATGTAGTCCATCATCATTGCCACCAGGGTCAGCACGCGATAGCCGCGCCAGGTCCACTTGTCGATCCAGCGCTGCACGATGGGCACGTTGGCGGGGTCCTGCTCGAGGATGAACTTGATCACCTCCAGGCCCAGCGTCATGTGGCGTGCTTCGTCGGACTGCGCCGAGAAGCCGAAGGTCATCGTGCCCATGTCGCCGTTGTAGGCTGCGCCCGAGACGAAGGGCACGAACAGCAGGTTGGTCAGCACGTACTCGAACGAGAAGCCGATCGAGACCATGAACTCGAACGGGCCGGCGGTGATGGCATCGTCGAAGAAACTCTTCGGCACCGACAGGAACCACACGCGGTCGTGCATGTGATGGAAGTCGTGCATGCCGTTGTAGTACTTGTTGTAGTTCGAGATCGCGTGCACCTGCGTCTGCGCGTGGCGGATCTCGTCGAGCGACTGCATCAGGCAGGCGACGCGCGGACCAGGGCCGGGGAAAGCCCTGCCGGCATGGGCGAAGCCGCGGTGGGCGACGTACTCGAGCGGGCTGATGCCGCTGATAAAGAGCTTGACGGTATTGATGTAGCGCGCGTCAGTGACGTTGAGGTGGCCGTTGTTCTGGTTGAAGGCGTCGATGATCGCGTACAGCTTGCGTTCCTTCTCGGCCTGGTACTTCCAGTAGGCATCCATGGTCAGGCGGAAGGGGTCCTCCCACTTGTCCCAGTCGTGGATCTTGATCCCCTCGTAGGCGATGTAGGGGTAGATGTCTTCCATCTTCTGGTAGGACGGGGTCCAGTCGAGGCCCCGGGTCATCACCGAATAGCGCTCTTTCAGGCCGAGCTTCTTCTTGGCAACTTGCATGTCCATCGTCTTGTCTCCTCGGGGTCTCAGGATTTCCAGAACAGGGTGATCTCGTCGTCGGTCTGATCGAGGTTGCCCGACATGGTGATCATGTTGACCTGCAGCTCCTGCAGGTCGTACGCGCGGCCGGTGATCTCCTCGATCGTCTCGCGGCGCACGACGAGGCGGCCGTCGGCGTTGATCTTCACCATCGCGGGCTGCTCGTCCACGACTGCCGAAGGGTTGTCCTGCAGGATCGCCTCGATGATCGGGCGGGTGTCTTCGTTGGTCTGCAACGCAAGGAATACGGTCGACATTGGGTGCTCCGCTCAGAGGGTGACGCCGGCCTTGGCCATGCGTGCGTTGAATTGCTGGACGACTTCGGCGAGAACCTCGTCCGAGCGATTGCCGAGGGCGATGCGCGCCACCGGCAACAGTGCCGAGGCCGAACGATCGCGCCACTGACTCAGCCAGCGCGCCATGACCTCCTTGTTCTCGGGCGACTCGGCCGCCGCGATCTTCACCGTGGCATCGACCCATTTCCTGGTCTCGGCAAACCAGTCGGTCATGAACTGGGTGAGCATCGCCACCGCGGTACCGCCCTGGGACGAGAGCACGTCATCGACGATGGTTTCGTACACCAGCGGATACAGCAGGCCATCGAGCGCGACGTTCTGCGCCACGAAGAGCTCCACCGGGTCCTTGATCACGAAGGAGTCCTCGACGTAGCGGCGCAGGCCCTGCCAGGCGTCGTCCTCCATCCAGGCGCGCTTGGCTTCGTCCAGCGATTCGACATCGCCGAGCAGCAGCCCGACGCGGGTGAGGTACTGGGCGATGCCGAGCTGGTCCATCGCCTGGTAGATGTGCGGCTGCGAGAAACCGGTGCCATAGCTGTAGGCACAGACACTCGCGTTGTTCATGTTCGAGCCCCAGGCCACGTGGCGCAGTGGCAGCAGCAGCTTGAGTACGGTATCGCGCACCGACTCGGGCAGGGTCGCAGCGAGACCGCGGTTCTCGACGAAGTCGAAGTTGGCCTCCGCGGTGTCCTGCTGCTTGGCGCGCGCCATGGTGTAGGCGCCGTAGTAGAACTGGCGCGGATCCTTGAACGCGTACCAGTCGGCCATCCTGATCGCGGTGCGCGAGGCATCGTAGATGTCGTGCTCGGGGTCCCAGGTCGGCCGGTAATGGAAATTGGCCGTCTGCTGCATGTCCAGCGTGCCCTCCTGGTAACGCGACGCCGGCTTGTCGCCACCGATGCGCCGGGCGATGTTGTCGAACGTCTGTCGCAGCGGCTTGATGGTGACGGTACGCAAATCGATCTGCATGGGTTCTCCTCCTTGTGCTTGTGGGTCACGCTCAGCGGAACCGCTGGTGCGTGGCTTGATGCAGGTTCCAGTTCCAGTCCTCCGTTGCGCCCGTGCCGCCATCGTCACGGGGCTCGAGGAAGACCACGCCATTGACCTCGCAGAACGATGCGTAGGCCTCCGACGGGAGCAACATCTCGGCGTAGAGCTCGGGGTCGCCGATCGCGAACTCGAACTCCACGAAGCCGTCAGGCCTGCGCTCGATCAGGCGCACGAACTTCCGGCTGAGGTCGATTTCGGGCTCTGTACGCTTCATCCCTCACTCTCCTTCGGTTTGATCAACACGGGCTTGCCACGGGGAAGGCAGTAACAACTTCCGTGCCAATCTCATTCAATCGCCGCATTGACGCTATTTATCATTATTCTCGAGATTTCTTCGCCATCTCAAGCCGACGCAGCACTTAACCAAATGATCACTTAATGCATTTCATTGATTATTTGATTCACTCCCTTTATTGCCATGCACAACACGCCCCCCGATAACGGAACGGGCCGGGGACTCTCGTCCGCCGGCCCGTTCGGTGCCTTGCCAGTGATCGATGTGCGGGGTTCAGTCACGCCGGCCCGCACAGACCGACTTCGCCATCTTGCCCACCACCTTCAGGCTCAGGTCGCTGTCGGGGAAGAGCTTGCATGCCAGCACCACGCCGTCCGCCTCCTCTGCTTCGGACACGCAGGCGCGGCTCATCTTGCGCGTGTGGTAGGCGCCCCCGGTGACCCGCACCTTGCAAACGCCACAGCCGCCTCCGCGACAGCCCACCGGGATACCCTTTCGCCCGAGGGCCTCCATCGCACGCAGCACGCTGTCCTGCTCGGCGCACGCGACCCGTTCCCCGCTGTCCTCGATCGTCACCGCGAATCTCTGCCCCATCCCTACGGTCTCCTCTCTCGATGTGCCTGTCGTCGATGTGCGTAGCACCGCGCCCGTACACGATCAGCAATTGGTCGCTCATGACGGCGATACGGCACATCGATACAAGAATCGTGCCAATCATTTATTTTTCTCGAGATTTTCACTATGATCGCCGGACGGCCCCGCTCCCTGAACAGGCGCCGCCTCGGTTAAGCTTTGGTCTCGATCCGGGCAACGCCGAGGTGTCCGGGGAACGACCCGCCGCAGAGCGGAGCGACATGAACCTGGAGGAGACCCTTGGCCACTATCCATTACCCGGAGAGCGCGGACCTGCGCAGCCTGCTCCGGTTCGCGCCGGAAGACGGGCACATCTGGCTGGCGGAGAACCGTATGCTGCTCCTGCACGCCGGCGCCATGTCCGAGCTGCGCAAGGAGCTGATCTCGTCGGTGGGCCAGCAACAGGCACGCCGAATTCTCACGCGCATGGGCTTTGCCTCCGGCATGCGGGACGCCGAACTGGCGCGCAAGACACGCGGCACCAGCGGACCGGCCGATGCCTTCGTGGTCGGGCCGCAACTGCACATGCTCGAGGGCTGTGCGCGGGTCGAACCGGTACGGATCGAGTTCGGCGGACCGGACAACGGCTTCTACGGCGAATTCCTATGGCACAACGCCTGGGAGGCCGAGGTGCACGTGCAGGCCTTCGGCGAGGTGGACCACCCGGTGTGCTGGATGATGATCGGCTATGCCTCGGGCTATACCAGCGCCTTCATGGGGCGCTTCATCCTGTTCAAGGAAGTCGAGTGTGCCGCCACCGGCTGCGAGCACTGCCGCATCGTCGGCAAGCCCGCCGAGGAATGGCCCGACGCGGACGAACTACGGCCGTACTTCGAGGCCGACTCGATCGTCGGCCGCCTGCTCGAACTGCGCGACGAGATCGAGGCAATGCGCCACACGATCGCCTGTCCGCGCCGAACCGCCGATCTCATCGGTAACTCGTCGGCCTTCCTCCACGCCTACGACCTCGTCAGCCGCGCCGCCTCGACCAACGTCTCGGTACTGCTGCTCGGCGAAACCGGCGTCGGCAAGGAGCGCTTCGCCCGCACGCTGCACGAGATGAGCCCGCGCAAGGACGAGCCCTTCGTCGCGGTCAACTGCGCCGCCCTGCCCCACGAGCTGATCGAATCCGAATTGTTCGGGGTGGAGCGCGGCGCCTTCACGGGCGCCCACGCATCGCGCGCGGGCAAGTTCGAGCGCGCACATGGCGGCACCCTGTTCCTGGACGAGGTCGGCGAATTGCCGCTGCCCGCACAGGCCAAACTGCTGCGAGTACTGCAGGAAGGGGAAATCGAACGGCTGGGCGACGAACGCACGCGCAAGGTGAATGTCCGGCTGGTCGCCGCCACCAACGTCGACCTGCAAAAGGCCGTCCACGCCGGCACCTTCCGCCGCGACCTGTTCTACCGGCTCAACGTCTATCCGGTGACGATCCCGCCGCTGCGCGAACGGACCGGCGACATCCCTGCCCTGGTCGACGCCATGGTCCGCCGCTTCGAGACCCTGCACGGCAAACGCATCGCCGGCATCAGCGACAAGGCCATGCACGCACTCAAGCTCCATGCCTGGCCTGGCAACGTGCGCGAACTCGAGAACGTGCTCGAACGCGGCGTGATCCTCGCGCCGCAGAACGGGCTGATCGAGGTCGAGCATCTTTTCATCGGCAACTTTAGCGACACCGCCCAGCAACACTCGCTGAGCGCGCAGGGCGCGCTCGAAGTCACACGGCAGCCGGAGCAAGATCTCGTCGCAGCGGTACTCGACTCAGGGGTGTCGCTCGAGGCCTTCGAGCAAAGCCTCCTGCAACGCGCCGTCGAGCAGGCCAACGGCAACCTCGCAGCCGCCGCACGCCTCCTCGGCATGACCCGGCCGCAGCTCAACTACCGGATCAAGAAGCAGGCCGACTGAGGCTGGCGTCAGCGCCTCACCGCCTTTCGATCAGCCGCGTTCGGGCTCGACCGACGTGACCGCCTTGCGCACAAAGGCACCTTGTTGTCGTGCATAGTCCCACTGCTCGATAAGGCAGTCCTTTCCTGCATCGGCGCCGCGCCTACCCTGCTCACCGCGCGACTCGCCCCAGCGCAGGATATTTACGGAATTGGGCGCCTCGAGGCGTATGCGTGACGACACCGCGGTTCCCGCCTGCACGACCCAGAGTCGCCGCGCCAAACCATGCTGCGCCAGCGTGTAGGGCAGATGAATATGCCCACCCAGCACCAGGTCCGCCCCGGCCGCCGCCCAAGCCCGCAAAGCCGCATGGTGGCCGCGCAACTGGTCGGCACGATCCTCAGCCCTGATGACGGCCGCAGGCTGGTGCACCACTACCACGCGCAACTGCTGTGCTCTGGCGCCTGCCAGCCAGGTCGCCACGCGATCGATCTGCGCCGCGGACACTTCTCCGTTCTTGAACCGCCATGGGCGCGTGGTGTTGACGCCAATGACGAGGAGATCCTGCGAAGCGTGAACGGGCTCGAGATCGGATCCGAACGCCTTGGCGTAGCGCGCGTACGGGCGGGTGAAGCGCGCCCATAGATCGAACAGTGCGATGTCGTGGTTGCCCGGCACAGCCAGAACCCGAGCCCCCAGTCGATCGGCGAAGGCCTTTGCAGCGCGAAACTGGACGGGCCGCGCACGCTGCGTGATGTCGCCCGACAGCACCACCACATCCGGGCGCTGCTGGGCGGCCAGGGTGACCAGGGCCTCGACCACCCGCGGCTCTTCGGTACCGAAATGGGTGTCGGAAATGTGCAGCAGGACACTCATGCCGCAGCCTCGGGCGCACCTGCCCTGCCGTCTGCGCCCGATACCTGGAGCAGGTACAAAGGCTTGCCCAGCACACGAATGTCGATCGGCGCGCGCATGCGTGTCACTTCACCGTCAAACGCGACTACGAACACCTTGCGTCTCGTTGCCAGCCTGGGCCTCACCACCATGTGCCGGAACTCGAAGGTTTCCACGCCGGCGGCATCCCCCAGTCTGCCCATTGCCCCGCGCAGCATCAGTCCGAGCATCGACATCGTACCGATGGGCCGCAGCATCAGCGCGGCCATGCTGCCGTCGCCGGGCGTACCGTCCAGGGTGTCTTCAGGATCCACTCCGACCTGTTGCAACTGCAGCCGGTTGTTGCCGACGAAGAGCGTCAGGGTCTGCACATCGCGAACCGTGGTAGCCGTTTCGATGTGCAGCCGCAGTCGGCGTTGCGCACGCAGCAAGGTCGCACAAGCCGCCACGAACGCCACCCAGCGGCTGCGGCCAAAGCGCGCTTTCCAGGCCTCGCGGTCCTGCAACAGTTCGGGGTAAGCGCCCAGGCTGGCATTGACCAGGAAAATCCGGTCGTTGATGGCCCCCACCTGCACCGGCATCGGGCTCGCATTCATCAACTGGCGTGCCGCAGCGTCCGGCTCGGTCGCGATCCCGTGCGTCCGGGCAAAGTAATTGAAGGTGCCGTAAGGGATGACGCCCATTGGGCAACCGGCTGCGTGCGCAGCCTGCGCCACCGTGTTGAGGCTTCCATCGCCACCGACCGCCACCACGGACGTCCCGCGCGCCGCCGCCGCCGCAGCGGCCTCGGTGGCCACCCGTCCCAGATCGGCAGGTTCGCACGCCAACAATTCACCCTTTCGCCCATACTCGGCGAGCGCACGCCGGATCACGGTCTGCTTGGCCTCAAGGTCGAGCGCACCCGCACCGGCATTGATCACGAACAGCAGGGGCGCCGCGGGGTCGAGTCGCAGAGCCGACATCGCAGCGCGGTGCGCGCTGTCGCCCCCGATCCACTGGGACCGGAAATTCTCATCCATGCCACATCCGGACGGCGGTGAGGTTTCGGGTGCTGGGCATGGAATGTGTTCTCCGGAAGATGCTGCTGTAGAAAGCCTGCGGCGTGCGTCGTTGCGCAACCGGGGCGAAACCTCGGGGAACCGCAGAACCCGATCACGAGTCCGAACTGCCGAATAGTTCAAGCAGGGTCTATTGGTCATGAAGGACAAACGACGGGCTACCCTGGAACGGATTGCCGGGGCGCGACTGGCTTCGATGAACGGTACGATGGCCGACGCCGTGGGTCAAAGCAATCGGCAACGCATGGTCTGGTTGAGCCTGCTGGCAATGCCACTTCTTGTTCCGGTGGCGCTACCGGGGATGGCTTCGGTGGTGGGCGCTTTTTCCATTCTGATCGCGTTCGGGCTTCTCAGCGGCCAGCCCGTGCCCTTGCCCGCCTGGCTTGCCAGACGAGAGATGAACGATCGCGCCCGGATGCTGCTCGAGCGCATGACGAGCCGGGTCATCCAGGTCATCGCACGGTGGGGACGACCGCGCATGCTGCGCTTGAGCGACAAGCCCGCGCGCGTTGTTAACGGGTTGATGCTCTGCGCCGCGGGACTGTCGATGATGGTCCCCGTCCCCATCATCAGCTTTGACAACGTGCTGCCGGCTCTCGCCATCGTCTTGATCTCCTGGGGGCTGCGTCTACGTGACGGCCTGATGTTGGTGGCCGGTTATCTGGTGACGCTGGCCGCGGTCGCTTCGGTCGGGCTGCTGTGGTGGGGCGGCACGGTCGCCGCCACCGAACTGCTGTCACTGATGGGCCTGACTTTCAGCCAGTAACCTCAACCGCCTCAACCGCCTCAACCGCCTCAACCGCCTCAACCGCCTCAACCGCCTCAACTGCGGATGAGCAACGAAGATCGAATACTCACCGTTCCACGTCAATTCGAAGAATTACACCAACATGAAAACGATCATCTGGATCCTGTTTTTCGTGACTCTCGCCGCGTGGACGGGAATGACGGCGATCACTGTTCATGTCGTCGACTGGGTTGCACATAAGTCGGGCACTGCGCTTCAGAACGACCTCAGTACGGTTCTCGACGCAACAACGCTGCCGTCCTGGTTAGCACTGTGGATTGACCCCACCTGGCTCGAATCTATCCAGGCGGGTCTCGTCGCCACCAACGAAGGGGTCCGTCAGATCATGCCTTGGCTTGCCGCAGGCATGGAGTGGCTCAACCCGCTACTCTGGACGCTCTGGGCGCTGGGCTCCCTGAGCTTGCTGATCATCACGGTTATCGGACACCGACTGCTTGGTTCGTTCTTCCCGGCAAATCGCCCGAGTCCCCCCGGCATCAATGGCTGATCTCGTTGGGCGAACTTCTTGAGTACATCCCGCAAGGTCGACGGATGCGCCGGGCTGCAGCACGGATCGCAGCACAAGGAATCGCGAAGCCAAGGGGACGTCGAGAACGCTCCGCCGGCATCACACCGGCTGGGCAAAACTGCATGGCAGCACGGCAATGAGCACCGACCAATGTCGGCGCCCTGGGCACAAGATGGGCAACGCACCCAAGATGCAAAAAAGCCAACCACCTTTAAGTGATTGGCTTTAATGACTTTTTTGGTTGCGGGGGCCCGATTCACGACCAAGAGACGAACGCTGGTCTCGTAGCGCGATCGCAAATCCCAGAAGCCACAAGCCGCCTACCTTGGCGGCTTTTTTGTGTCCGCGCCGTGCTCCGCGAGCATGAATGGGGGCGCCATGCGTAGGCGTTTCTATAATTTGTGGGGGCTTCGGAAAAAGGTAACCAAGGTAACCAGCAGACAAAAACGGACCGAAAACCCGCGCCGATACAGGATTTAAGCGATTTGCAAGAAGGTAACTTATAGGTAATCAGAGAGTAATCAGGTTACCTCTACTTTCTGTCACCTCGCCATAAATCCCGCCCTTACAAATCAAGCACTTGCGGCTGATTACCTTTGACGTTACCTCTCGTGACCTCTCAAAGGTAATCAGCGGCGGCCATATATATCAAAGGCTTACAGATCGATTCAGCGACCGGTTACCGTGGTTACCTTTTTCAGCAGACCCACCCCGGAAAACTCGTATATCCGCCCTCCTCCTAGGCGATCGAAAACGCCTGCAGTCCGCGCCCCTTATGGCTTCTGCCCCGCTTGATACAGTTGAACGAACCGTTCCGAGGCCCGCACCATCACCCACCGACGCGCCAGACCGCCAGGCGGGGCGCCACATCACGCCGATTGAGGCGACGAACGATTTCTATTGCCCGAAGCGGGCAGGCGGGGCGGGGTGCCGACGGCGCGCGCTGGGGGTCTGGGGTGGGGTTTCTTGCGGCGCTGGGCAGGGGCGAAAAAAAGCCGCCCAGGGGGCGGCGGTGGCGCTCTGAGCGGCTTGGGCTGGGCTATGGCGTGGGGAGCATCAGCGTGTCGTTGCGGCCGCTGCTGGTCGGCGTGGTGCCGCTGGGAAGGCTGTAGGCATCGAAGGCGATCACCTCCTCGCCCAGCCACTCGTTGAGCTCGAGCATGCGAGCCTGCAGTGGGGCAATCTCGTTGCGGGCGAAGACCTCGGCGGCCTTGCTGGCGTCGCCGAAGCCGGCGGTGTTGTTCGGGATGATGCCCATGAGCTGGGGCGGCACGCGGTGGGCTGCGAGCATGTCGTCGCGGGTCACGCCCTTGATGTTGAAGAACTCGTCCTTAGCGGCGACCTCGGCCACAGGGATGATCTGGATGCCCTCCTTCTTGCCGTTCGGCGCATAGACGAAGAGGTTGCGGAAGTTGCCCGGCCCCTTCGAGGCCTTCAGCGCCTCGCGCAGCGCGTCGATGTCTTCAGGGTTCTGCGCGGCATCCGTCATGTACATGATGAAGCCGGCGTGGCTGCCGTTGAGGTAGTACTTGCGCCGGAAGAGCGTACTGCTCTCGTTGAGCCAGGCGGACTGCAGCGCGCTGAGGTACTCGGGCAGGCCATAGACCTCCTGATTGGGGTCGGGCTCGTACAGGTGGAACACGGCGCCCGGCTGAAACTCGTGCTCCTGCATGTAGCCGCGGACGAAAAAGTACTTGTCCAGGCGCTCCGACGATCGGCGGGCGAACTTGGCCGGCACCGGATCCAGCCGCAGCAGCCGGCCCGATCGCGCGCGCAGCCGCTCGAGGTAGGCGTTGCCGAAGATGAGGTAGTCCAGGGCGAAGCGAGAGAATGCCGCCCGCGACAGCGCAGGGTGCGGCCGGAAGGTGCTGGCGAGCACGTTGCGCTTAAAGTAGAGCGGCGAGCTGTGGTGCACCGCCGCCCGGAAGCTGCGGGCCAGCGCGTCGAAGCTCACGGGCGGCTCGTACCAGCGGCCCATGTTTGCCGCCTCGAGGTAATCGAGGATCTCGCGCCCATCGAGCACCGGCACCGGATCGCCGAAGGTGAAAGCCTGTGCGCCTGGTGCGGCAGCAACGACCGCGCCTTCGGCGGCCTGCGTTGTCTGGTCCATCTTAGGAAATCTCCATGAAGCCGCTGTTGGCAGCCGTTACGCCCTCGAGGGGCTCGTTGAGTAGCGCGTGCATCGTTGCCCACGCGATATCGGCATGGCTGGCGTCCTCGCTGCGGCTCGCCTGGTAGGTCGCCTGTCGGCCGCTGGCGGTCATCGCCTTGCGGATCGCCATGAAGCTCGCCGGGATGTCGGTGTAGCCGGCGTCCCACTCCAGGCGCCCCTTGCTGATCACGTCCTGCGCCTTGAGCACCATCCGCGTCTTGAGCTCGACGTTGTACGAGTAGCTCACCGCATCCGGCCTGAACTGGTTCACCAGCTGGAACACACCAATGCCCAAGCCCGACACATCGATGCCGATGAATGTCACGTTGAAGCGCGCGCAGGTCTTGCGGATGAACTCCGCCTGGTCGGCGAAGTCCGCGCCCTTGAACTGGTGGCGCTCGAGAATGCGGAACTTGCCATCCGGCACTGCAGGCGGCGCCAGCACCACCAGGGCAGCGCTATCGCCCGTGCTGCTCGGGTCATACCCCAGCCACACCGGGCGAGCACCGAACGGCCGCGGCATGAACGGCTTCCAGTCCGTCCAAAGCTCCCAGCTATCCACCCCACAGCGCTGCAGCACCGAAAGCGGGAACACGCTGTTGCCGTCATCCATGAACTGGCACATGAACAGCTGCGCGAACTCGTCGGGCGAGTACTCCCGCCTGAGCTGGTCGATATCGAACAGGTCGCACCCGCTCGCCTGCGCGTCCTCAATCGTCACGATCTGGCGCCACTGGCCGTCGGCGCAATGCACGCCACGGGCAAGCGCCTGGTGCGACACGTCGATGCTCACCCGCTCCGCCTTCGGTCGGCCGCGGTTGAACAACGCCCCCGTCCAGAACGGATACGCCTCGTGCGAGATCGCCGACGGCGTGCTGAAGTAGGTCTGCCGCCACCGCTTTTGCGACGCCATGCCCGACGCCACCTTGCGCAGCTCCTGGTAGCGCGGGATCCAGAAAACCTCATCCACGTACAGGTTGCCGTGGTAGCTCTGCGCGGTGCGCGAGTTCGTGCCGAGGAAGATCAGCTCGGCATCGTTGAACAGCTTGATGTTTTCGCCGCGCAGCTCGACGTCGACCTCCTTCGCAAAGTCCAGGATGTACGACCGGAACTGGAAGGCCTGCGACTTCGATGCGGAAAGGAAGATCTGATTACGCCCCGTCCTCAGCGCATCCACCAGCGCCTCACGCGCAAAGAAGAAGGTCGCCCCGATCTGGCGTGACTTCAGGATGTTGCGGATCCGCTCCGCCAGGCCCGCGTCGTACCAGGTGCGCTGATAGCCGAACATGCCGGCCTCGAGCTTGCGCACCAGCTCGTCAATCTCCTCCTCGCTGAAGAAGTTGCGCGACGGCTTCTTCTTCGGCCCCGCGTTGCGGTTGGCCACGGTGGGGTTCAGGTCCGCCTCGTTGCCGCCAGCCTCGTACCGTCGCACGCGCGCCATGCGCTCGATCTGGCGGCCCAGCAGGTCAAGCTCCTTGAAGTCCCGCCCCTCCTTCGCCTCCTTCGCCACTAGCACCGCCCAGCGCAGCTCCAGCGCGCTCTCCATCCGCACCATCGTGTCCGCATCGTCCCAGCGCATTCGCGCCTTCCAGTTGCGGACCGAGTGATACGGCACGTCCAGGTGCTCGGCGATCGCCGTCAGCGACCAGCCCTGCCAGTACAGCGCCCGCGCACGTCGGCGCGGGTCGATATCGTCAGCAGAGAAAGGGGGCGGCGCCAGCGCCGGCAGGCCTGGCGAATTGGCGGTACTCGCAGTCATGGCCGCAACACTGCCCGCCGCGCGCGCGCGAAAGTTGCCGCGCATGTTCTAGCGCACGCAGCTCAAAACCGGGCGTCATTGGGCGCCATGCCGCGCGCGTCGATCATGGCCGCAATCCCGTACCCGAGGCAACGCCAGCCATGGCAGCAAAGAGCAAATTCTTCCGAGTCGGCACCGAAGGCGACACCACCGACGGCCGCAAGATCGAGCGCAGCTGGATCCAGGACATGGCCGCGCACTTCAACCGCGACCTGTACGGCGCCCGCGTCTGGCTCGAACACCTGCGCGGCCTCTACCCCGACAGCACCTTCCGCGCCTACGGCGACGTCATCGCCCTCGAAGCCCGCGAAGTCGAAGACGGCAAGCTCGCCCTGTTCGCGCAAATCGACCCCACCGACGACCTGGTCGCCATGAACAAGGCCCGGCAGAAGCTCTACACGAGCATGGAAGTCGACCCCAACTTCGCCCGTCGCGGCCACGCCTACCTCATCGGCCTCGCAGTCACCGACACCCCCGCCAGCCTCGGCACCGAAATGCTCGCCTTCTCGGCCGCCAACCCCGACGCATCCCCCCTCAAGGCCCGCAAGGTCTCCCCGGACAACATCTTCACGGCCGCCATCCCCACCACCATCGAATTCGAGGACGAAATGGACCCGAAGAACCCGCAGAACAAGCCCGCCGCCACCACCACCCCGCCGGCCGAAGACAAGACCCTCCTCGCCCGCATCAAGGAACTCGTCGGCGTCAAGCCCGAGCCCCAGCCCGCCCCGGCAGCGCCCCAGTTCAGCGCCGACGACATCGCCGGCAGCTTCACCGCCCTGGCCGAAGCCCACGCCAAGCAAGTCGCCGCATTCAGCGCCGCACGCACCGAAGACGCCGCAACCATCAAGGCCCTGCAAGACCAGGTCACCGCCCTCACCGCCGGCCTGGAAGAAGTCTCCAAGGCCTTCGACGCCTTCCGCGCCCAGCTCGACGCCGAACCCGCCCCCAACAACCAGCGCCCGGCAGCAACCGGCGGCGACGGCAAGGTCGTCACCGACTGCTGACCGCCCACGGCCGCCACACCCAACACCAGAACCCGCCCCCGGAGCCCACCCATGCGCCTCGAAACCCGCCAGGCCTTCAACGCCTACCTGCAGCAGATTGCCCAGCTCAACGGCGTCCCGTCCGCCGCTGAAAAGTTCGCCGTCACCAACCCCGTCCAGCAGACGCTCGAAAGAAAGATGCAGGACACGTCCGACTTCCTGCAGCGCATCAACGTCGTGCCGGTCACCGAGCAAATCGGCCAGGTGCTCGGCCTGGGCGTCAGCGGCCCCATCGCCGGCCGCACCGACACTACCGGTGCAGACCGCTCAACCACCGACGTCAGCGCGCTCGATGGCATCGACTACGTCTGCAAGCAGACCAACTACGACACCCACATCCGCTACGCCACGCTCGACCTCTGGGCCAAGTTCCACGACTTCCAGACCCGCCTGCGCGACGCCATCCTGCGCCGCCAAGCGCTCGACCGCATCATGATCGGCTTCAACGGCACCAGCGCCGCCGCCACCACCAACAAGGGCACCAACCCCCTGCTGCAGGACGTGAACATCGGCTGGATCCAGAAGTGGACCGCCGACAAGCCCGCCAACGTCGTCACCGGCGGCGCCACGGCTGGCACGGTCAAGGTCGGCGCCACTGGCGACTACAAGAACATGGACGCCCTCGTCTACGACGTCGTCAATAGCCTCATCGACCCCTGGTACCGCATGGACCCGGGCCTCGTCGTCGTCATCAGCCGCGACCTGCTCGCCGACAAGTACTTCCCCATGCTCAACCAGTCGCTCGCCCCCAGCGAGCAACTGTCGGCCGACCTGGTCATCAGCCAGAAGCGCATGGGCGGCCTGCAGGCGGTCGCCGTGCCGTTCATGCCCACGAACGCGCTCATGGTCACCACCCTGGACAACCTCTCCATCTACTACCAGGAAGGCGCCCGCCGCCGCACGGTCATCGACAACGCCAAGCGCGACCGCATCGAGAACTACGAGTCCTCCAACGACGCCTACGTCGTCGAAGACTACGGCCGCGGCTGCGTCGTCAAGAACATCGCCCTGGTGTAACCACCGCCGCCGCCCCGCAACGCCCGGCCGCCACCGCCGGGCGTTGCCCCACCGGAGTCCGCCATGCGCCACAACCGCACCCCGTATGACGGCGAGCCCACCACCCAGGCCGCCATCACCCCCGCCCGCGCCCACCTGCAGGCCCACATCGCCGCCGCCCGTGCCGCCGCCGAATCCGGCGACCGCATCGACCCCGCGCTTGCCAACGGCTACGAGCTCATGCTCGCCCAGCTCGCCGAGCACCGCCGCCAGCTCAAGCAAATCCAGTCGGTCGAACGCAAGATCGAGCACAAGCGCAAGCTGCTGCCCGAATACGCCCCATACATCGCCGGCGCCCTCGAAGCCAACCGCGGTGGGCAGGATGACGTCCTCGTCACCCTCCTCGTCTGGCACATCGACTGCGGCCAGCTCGCCACCGCCGTCCCGCTCGCCGCCTACTGCATCGCGCACGGCCTCGTCATGCCCGACCACTACCAGCGCAGCGTCGCCACCCTGGTTGCCGAAGAAGCCGCCGAGCTCGCCCTGCGCCAGCTCGCCGCCGGCGAAGCCGCAGACGTTGGCGCGCTCGAAACCATCCAGGCCATGACCGCCAGCAGCGACATGCCCGACGAAGTCCGCGCCAAGCTCGAAAAGGCCATCGGCTACGCCCTGCGCGACACCCACCCCGGCGTCGCCCTCCTGCACCTCGAGCGCGCCCTGCAGCTCAACGCCAAGGTCGGCGTCAAGAAAGACATTGAGCGGCTCCAGCGCGAAATCAAGAAAGCCACCGAAGCCGAACCCGCGCAGGTCGGCGCCCTTGTGCAAGACCGCGCAGCCCCCGGCGGCGACTTCACCGTCGTGCAAAAGGGCGCCGACTTCGACGTCATCCCCAACACCGCCGGCAGCGCCCCCGCAGCCGGCTAACCGAGCGTACCCCGCAGCCTGGCGGCGGGCGTGGGCCAAGGGGTCCGACTCCTCCCCTGTAACCCACGCCCCCACCGCCACCTACCCCGCACCGGAGCCCCGCACACCATGAACATCGTCCGCCGCGCCCTCGTCGCCCTGCTCGTCACCGTCGCCGCACTCATCGGCAGCCTTGCGCCGACCGTCGCCACCGCCGCCGACCTCACCAACTACGGCGAAAACAAGACCCTCGACGCCCTCTTCCGCGGCCAAACCCTCAGCGCCCCCGCAAGCTGGCACCTCGGCCTGTACACCGACACCTGCACCGACGCCGGCCCTGGCACCGAAGTCTCCACCTCCGGCACCGCCTACGCCCGCCAAGCCGTCGCCGCCAGCCTCACCGCCTGGGCAGGCACCCAGTCGGCCGGCAGCACCACCGCATCCACCGGCACCACCGGCACCACCAGCAACAACGCGGTCATCAGCTGTCCCGAATCCACCGCAGCGTGGGGAACCATCCAGTCCGTCGGCTTCAACGACGCCAGCACCGCCGGCAACCGCTGGATCTGCATCAACCTCAGCGCCCCATTTGCCGTCAGTGGCGCCGGCATCACCGTCAAGTTCAACGCCGGCACCCTCACCTTCCAGATCGACAACTGATCGCGCAGGCCACGCCGCCATGACCCGCATCGCGCTTGCCGCCTACACCCCGCACCGGCCCCAGGACGCCCTCGGCCACCTCACCGCCTGGTGGACCGACCGCAACCCCGCGCGCCGCACCCCACCCGGGCGCCCGCCGGTCTCGCACGTCGAGGTCGTCATCGACGGCATGTGCCACAGCAGCAGCCTGCGCGACGGCGGCGTGCGCCGCAAACTCATCGACCTCGACCGCCCCCACTGGCGCGTCATCCCCATCACCTGGCGCAGCCCCGATGCCGCCCTCAAGGTCTTCGCCCGCCACAACGGCGAGCCCTACGCCTGGGGCGACCTCATCGCCCAGCACGTCCTGCGCCTGCCCATCGACTTCCGCGGCCCCACCTGCTCCGAGCTCTGCGCCCTCATGCTCGGCATCCCGCGCGCCGAGCGCATCGACCCGGCGTGGCTGACGGACTACTGCGAATCCCGAAGGACAACCCCATGACGCCCGCCCAACAAGCTGCGCTCGAAGCCCTCGTCGCCCGCCCGCTCACGGCGGGCGAAGTCGCGGCAATCGACCCGCTATTGCCCAACCGCAACGATGTAAAGATTGCAGCACTGCTCAGCACCGGACGCACCCGTCTGCGCTCACACATGATTGGCATCGGCACCATCCTTGCCGAGCTGGCACCAGCAGGCGGCGCCTTCCTCGACGCCCTCGAGCAGATCGGCGCCACCGACCCCAACGTCAAGTGGCTGCTCAAGCTCATCGAGCGCGGCGCTTTTGACGTCGGCCTCGCCGCCAGCCGCGCGCAAATGCAGGCCTACGCCACCGCCATGCCCGACATTGCCGGCGGCATCAACGCACTCCTGCAGCTCGGCACCGAACCCGACCCCATCGACTACAACTCCGTCAGCCGCGCACTCAACATCGCAGAAGGGAGGGCCGTGCTATGAGCGGCGAAACAACGGTCGTCTTCGGCACCACGAAAACGCTCGAAGCCAACGGTGCAGCGATCGCCAACGGCGCCGTCGTGCAGGCCGACGACGCCAGTTACGACCAGGTCGCAGACGGCGCCGGCTTCATCTACGCCGACTTCGTCCTGTCCTTCGCCTTCGCCACCGCGCCCACCGAAAACGCCGTCCTCGCGCTCTACGCCCGCCCGCTCGACATCGACGTCACCGCCGACGCCGAGGTACCCGAGGCCACACGCCCCACCATGTTCATCGGCTCGGTCCCGGTGAACAACGTCACCACCACGCAATACGCCACCCTCATCGAGCGCCAGGTGCCAGCAAAGGCCGAGTACTACCTGCACAACAGTGGCACTGGGCAAACCGTGTCCGCTGGCTGGACGCTCAAGGTCACCCCGCGGAGCTACAAGGCGGCTGCGTAAATGACCGCCATCATCATCCCGCGGCGCCATCATCGACAGCCGCTATCCGCACACCGCATTGACTGGGCTAACCCGCTCACGATGGGGCTGCACAGCGCCGTCGTTGCGGGAAACCTGCGGGATCTTGTCTCTGGTGAGCTGCTGACGACAGTCCGCCCGGAATTCATCGTCGACGTTCCTGATGCGGCCGGGGTGGCCACTGATGTCAGAGGCACAACAACCAGCGGAACTGTCTCGCTAACCGTCCCTGCGAGCGGACTGTCTACCCGCTCTTTCACGTTTGCGGCAGGAATCAACCGCGTCTCCGGCAACGGGGTGGGCGGCCGTGCGGGCTTGTCGAACATCCTGCTATGGCATGTGTCTGGTCAGTGGGATCTACGCCTGGGCGGCACGAACTACACGCAGGCAGGCATAGCGAACCCGGAAACGTGGTACGACATTGCGATAACTGGCAGCCCAAGCGCCGCTCGGCTGTACGTCGACGGTGAAGCCGTTATCGCCGGCGGGGCTCCGGCAGCAGGCACGATGTCAGATTTCGTCCTCGGCTCTGACCCCGGTGGCGGCGGAAGCTGGAATGCCGCATTCACCTGGCTCGCCTTCTGGCGGAGGGATCTTTCTGCGGAAGAACTCGCCGAGGTCCGTCGCAACCCGTGGCAGCTATTCCGCGCCGAGCCCCTGCGCATCTACAGCTTGCCCAGCACCGGCACCGAGCAAGCCATCGCCGCATCCGGCACCGCCACCGCATCCGCCACCGCCCAGCTCGCCGCCTCCATTGCGCTGGCCGGCGTCGGCGTCGCCCTGGCCAGCGGCAGCGGCACGCTCTCCGGCACCCAGTCCGCGCCCATCGCGGCAGACGGCGCAGCCACCGCATCCGGCACCGCCGCCCCGCGCATCGACATCACCCTGTCCGCTCTGGGCCTTGCCGTGGCCACCGGCACCGCCACGCCCGATGCAGCCACCGCCGGCAGCCTCGCCGCATCTGGCGCCGCCACAGCAACCGGCAGCGCCGGCCAGGTCGCCAGCGTCACCATCGCCGCCGAGGGCCTTGCACAGGCCGCCGCCACGGCCGGCCTGTCTGCAAACATCCTGCGCGCCGGCGCCGGTGCAGCTCAGGCCGCAGGCAATGCCGCACTCGCCGCCCAGCTCGCCGCGCTCGCCCAGGGCGCAGCGCAAGCCAGCGGCACGGCCAGCATCGCCGCCACGTCCGACGGCTCGCTGCTCGCCGCCGGTGGGGCCACCGCATCCGGCACCGCCGCCCTGGTGCTCGAGGTGCGCCTGCAGGCAGCCGGCAGCTCGGCGGCCAGCGGCAGCGCCGCGCCCACCACCGGCACGGCCGGCAGCCTCGACGCCCCCGGCGCCGGCTTGGCCACCGGCGCCGCACAGCTCTCCGCCATCGTCACCCTCACCGCCGCAGGCTTTGCCCACGCCATGGGCGCAGGCGCCGTCACCCTGCAAGTGCCGCTCGCCGCCTTCGGCTCGGCCGAAGCCAGCGGCACCGCCGTCATCTACCAGCCCCCCGCACTGCTGCGCCTGGCTGCCACTGCCCAGCGCATCGGCACGCTGCTGGCCGGCGTGCGCCCCGTCGCTACCCTCACCGCGAGCGTCCGCCATGTCTGACCCCTGCCGCCTGTCGCCCCCGCCGCCCTTCCTCCTGGGCGACGCCGCCCGCGTGTCCCTCGTCATCGCCGGCCCCGACGGCGCCCACGCCGACCCCATCAGCCTCACCCTGCGCACCCTCAACCCGCAGGGCGCCGCCACAACGCTGCGCTACCCCGACGACGCGGCCATCGTCCGCGACGCGCTGGGCCACTACCACGCCGACATCGTCCTCACCCAGCCCGGCACCTGGTACTGGCGCTGGCAGTCCGGCCACCCCAGCCTGGGCGTTGCCGAAGGTCGCATCACCGTCCAGCCGTCCCGCTTCGACCCGGAGTAACGCCCCATGTCCTTCGTCGCCACCACGCCCCCGCGCTTCGAGCACGAGCCACCCATCGCCAACGACGGCTTCTGGCCCGACATCGACCCCGCCGAAGCCCGCACACGCATGCGTATCGACGGCACCGTCACCGCGGCCCGCCTGCGCGCCGCGCTGGTCGAAGCCATCGCAGCCACCAACGCCCAGCTCACCGCCTGGCAAGCCATGCAAATCGCTGCCGGCCACGCCACCCTCGCTGCCGTGCCCGCGCCCAGCATCGACGGCACCAGCGCCCACGTCCACCGCTACCAGCGCGCCGTCGCCTGCACCGCCGCCGCAAATCTCATCGAGCGCCACCGCAGTTTCGACGCCACAAACGACGGCCACCAGTACGCCGACAAGCTCGAAAGCCCCATCGACGACCTGCGCCGCGACGCCCACTGGGCCATCGCCGACATCCTCGGCCGCGCCCGCACCACGGTGGAACTCATCTGATGGCAGCCGCCGCCACCCAAGTCCGCAGCGTGCAGGGCGACACCGTCGACCTCATATGCTGGCGCTACTACGGCCGCACCGCCGGCATCACCGAGCAAGTGCTCGAGGCCAACCCCGGCCTGGCAGATCTCGGCGCCGAGCTGCCCATCGGCACCCTCGTCACCCTGCCCGCACAACCCGCCACCCCCACCCAGGCCACCCGCCTGCAACTTTGGGACTGATCATGCTCAAACTGGGCAGCCACGGCGCCGCCGTCCGCACCCTGCAGGCCCTGCTCAAGGCCGACGGCGCACGCATCGCCGTCGACGGCTGGTTCGGCCCCGCCACGCTTGCCGCCGTGCGCGACGCCCAGCGCCGCTACGGCCTCGTCATCGACGGCATTGCCGGCCCCAAGACGCTCGCCGCCCTGCAGTCAGACCACCGCACCCCGCGCCACCTATCCGCGCTCGACCTCGAGCACGCCGCGCAAGACCTCGGCGTCCCGCTCGCCGCCGTCCGCGCCGTGAATGAGGTCGAATCCCGCGGCACCGGCTTCCTGCCCGACGACCGCCCCGTCATCCTCTACGAGCGCCACATCATGCACCGCCGCCTCAAGGCCCGCGGCGTGCAGCCCGACACCCTCGCCGCCCTCGTCGCCCGCCACCCCGACCTCATCAACCCCCAGCGCGGCGGCTACCTCGGCGGCACCGCAGAACACGCCCGCCTCACCGCCGCCAGCCGCATCCACCCCGACGCCGCCATCGAATCCTGCAGCTGGGGGCTGTTCCAGATCATGGGCTGGCACTGGCAGGCCCTCGGCTACGCGAGCCCCCAGCGCTGGGCCGAGCTCATGAGCACCACCGAGGGCTACCAGCTCCGCGCCTTCGTCGCCTTCGTCCAGGCCGACCCCGCACTGCACGCCGCCCTGCGCGAGCTGCGCTGGGCCACCTTCGCCCGCCTCTACAACGGCCCCGACTACCGCGCCAACCTCTACGACGTGCGCCTGGCGCGCGCCTACGCCCGCTACGCCCTCGAGGGCGACATGCCCATCGCCGCGCCCCCCTCGTCGACCACCCCCGCCACCGCCTGACCCAGGAGCCCCAATGTGCTGCCCGCCCACCTCGACATCGTCATGCCTGCCGCTGCTCGCCTCAAGATCCTTGCCCTTGGCCTGCTGGCTCTCGCTGCTGCTGCCGGCCTGGGCGCTGTCGCAGGCTACCGCCACGGCGTGGACGTTGAGCGCGGCCGCCATGCGATCGGCAAGGCCGCTACCCTCGAGCGCGCTGCTCAAGATGCACGTGCGCTCACTGCGGCTGAGTCCGACCGCCGGCAAGCGGCAGCCCTACACGATGCGCATGTCGCCGCTGCGGCTCGTGCCGCGCGCATAGAGGGCCAAGCCCATGCACTGCAAACCGCTCGCCCTGACGATCGCCACCTGTCTGCTGACCACCTCGTGCGCCTCGAGGCTGCCATCGGCATCGCCAACCACGGCACCGCTACCGCCGCCGGAAGCCTGCATGGCCCCGTGCCCAACGCTGCCCAGCCCGCCCGCCCCGGCAACCCAAGCCCATGACAAGCCCGGCCGCATCCCAGAATCCGCCCTTGTCGTCTGGCTGCACGACCTCATCGATGCCGCCGGAACCTGCCGTCGCCTGCACGACACCTGCCGCGCCAGCCACCCCGGCCTGCCAGGCGGCAGATAACCCGCCCGACGACGGCTGGCAGCGCATCGGACTCGGCCAGATCGGCCGCGGCCCCTACCGCATCAGCAAAGCCTTCGTCGATCGCCGTCACATCGGCATCAGCCCCATCTACCACCTCTTCCACCGCTTCGCCTTCCTCGGCGCGTTCCCAGAAATCGCCCAGGCCAAGCACTACGCCACCACCCACGAGGCCCGCCATGCTTAAGCCCGCCAGCCTGCGCGCCGCGCTCGAATGCGCCCTCCCCGAGCTCGCCGCCAACCCCGACCGCCTCATCATCTACATCGACGAAGGCCGCATCCACAGCCGCTACGGCGACAGCCTCAGCTTCGAATACCGCTACCGGCTCAACGTCGTCATGCTCGACTACGCCCACCACGCCAGCGCCGCCATCGTCCCGCTGCTCGCCTGGCTGCGCGTGCACCAGCCCGAGATCGGCCTCAACCCCGACTTGGCCGACCAGGCCGTCACGTTCGAGGCCGAGATCCTCAACCACAGCAGCATGGACTTCGCCGTCCGCCTGCAGCTCTCCGAGCGCGTCATCGTCACCCAAGACCCCGCAACCGGCGAAACCCACGCCCGCCACGTCGGCGAGCCCGACCCGGCCGGCTCGGAACTGGGCGCACCAACCGGCCCGTGGGAGCTCGTCTTCGTCAAACCCAACACCGCCCCCGGCTGGACAACGCCCACCCCCGCCCCGGTGTAAGCATGGCCACCCTGACCTCCCCCCTCGAAGCCTGGCTGCGCACCGTGCTGGCCAGCGCCGCGCCCGCCCAGCGCCGCGCCCTCATGCGCAACCTGGTGCAGCAGCTGCGCCGCAGCCAGGCCGACCGCATCGCCGCCCAGCGCAACCCAGACGGCAGCCCCTTCGAACCCCGCAAGCCACAGCCCACGCTGCGCGAAGCCCGCGGCCGCCTGCGCCGCACCATGTTCGAGCGCCTGCGCACCCCATCGCACCTCAAGGCCAGCGCCACCGCAGAAGCGGGCGAACTCCACATCAGCGGCGAATCCGGCCGCATCGCCCGCGTGCATCAGTTCGGCCTGCAAGACCGCGTGCAACGCGGCCGCGGCCTCACCATCCGCTACCCCGTGCGCGAGCTGCTCGGCTTCACCGACGACGACAAGCGCGACACCCTGCAGGCCCTGCTCGAGCACTTCACGCCACGTTGATCGGCATGGATCGGCATGGATCGGAATAGATTGGTTTTGACTGGCGCCGCGAAGAACCGCCCCACCGGCCAGCGTCGCGCGCGCGCGGCATCCTGCCGCCCATGCACCCCGACACCGCCCACCTCGACACCCTGCGCCGGCTCGACAACCTCGTCCGCCTCGGCCGCATCGCCGCCGTCGACCACGACGCCGCACGCTGCCGTGTCCAGACCGGCGGCAACCTCACCGGCTGGCTGCCCTGGCTCACCCAGCGCGCAGGCACCACCCGCACCTGGTGCCCGCCAACCGTCGGCGAGCAAGTCATCATCCTCAGCCCCAGCGGCGAGCCCGCCGGCGGCATCGTGCTCACCGGCCTGTACTCGGAGCTGGTGGAAGCTCCGAGCACAACGAGCTCCGAGCACATCACCGACTACCCCGACGGCGCCCGCATCACGTACAACCACGCCACCGGCCACCTGCACGCCAGCGGCGTCAATACCGCCACCCTGCAAGCGGCCGTAAAGGTCACCATCGACTGCCCGCACACCCACTGCACCGGCAAGCTCACCGTCGACGACCTCCTCACCTACGGCAACGGCATCACCGGCACCGGCGGCAGCAACGGCAACGTCATCACCGGCCCGCTCACCCACACCGGCGGCAACCTCAGCAGCAACGGCATCGTCCTGCACACCCACAAGCACACCGGCGTGCAGTCCGGCGGTAGCCAGACGGGGACTCCGCTATGAGCTACCAGGGCCTCAACGCCGCCACCGGCCGCCCCATCGCCGACCTCGAGCACATCCGGCAAAGCATCGCCGACATCCTCGCCACGCCCGTCGGCACCCGCGTCATGCGCCGCAGCTACGGCAGCCTGCTGCCCGAGCTCATCGACCAGCCCATGCACGGCGCCACCCTGCTGCGCCTGGTCGCCGCCACCTACCACGCCCTGCTGCAGTGGGAGCCGCGCGTGCGCATCACCCGCGCCCGCTTCGCCCCCGACGCCACCCAGCCCGGCCGCATCGTCGTCGACCTGCAGCTCGTGCGCACCGACCAACCCGGCGCCGAGCTTGCCCTCGCCGTGCCGATCGCCTTCGCCTGAGCCCGGCCATGACCACGCTGATCGACCTCTCCCTGCTGCCCGCCCCCAACGTCATCGAGCCGCTCGACTACGAGACCCTGCTCGCCGACCGCAAGGCCCGCCTGCTCGCCCTGGCCCCCACCGCCCAGCAGGCCGATCTCGCCGCCGTGCTCGCGCTCGAATCCGAGCCCCTCACCCAGTTCCTGCAGGAGACTGCCTACCGCGAGCTGCTGCTGCGCTCCCGCATCAACGACGCCGCTCGTGCCTGCATGCTCCCCTGGGCCACCGGCGCCGACCTCGACAACCTCGGCGCCCTCTACGGCGTCACCCGGCTCACCATCACCCCGGCCAACTCCGCCACCGTGCCGCCCACCCCCGCGGTGCTCGAGCCCGACGCCGACTTCCGCCGCCGCATCCAGCTCGCCCCAGAAGGGCTCACCGTCGCCGGCAGCCGCGGCGCCTACCTGTTCCACACCCTGTCCGCCGACGCCGACGTCAAGGACGCCAACATCAGCAACCCCACGCCCGGCCTCGTGCGCGTCGCCGTGCTCTCGCGCACGGGCAACGGCACCGCCCCCGCGCCGCTGCTCGGCGCCGTCAATGCCGCCCTCAACGCCGAAACCGTCCGCCCCCTGTGCGACAGCGTCGATGTCGTCACCGCCACCGTCATCACCTACAGCATCACCGCCACCATCAACGTCCTGCCGGGCCCCTCGCCCCAGGCCGTGCTCGACGCCGCCCAGGCCGCCGTCGAGGCGCTCGTCGACGAGCTGCACCAGTGCGGCCGCGACGTCACCCGCTCTGCGCTCTTCGCCGCCCTGCACCAGCCCGGCGCCCTGCGCGTCGACCTCACCGCCCCCGCGGCCGACATCGAGGTCGAACCCGACGAGGCCGCCTACTGCACCGGCATCACGCTCAGCCTTGGCATCACCGGCGAGTAACCCGGCATGACCGACCGCAGCCTGCTCCCCCCATCCGCCACGGCACTCGAGCGCGCCATCACCGAGGCCGCCGCCCCGCTCGGCGCGCTGCCAGTGCCGCGCCTGTGGGACCCATGGGCCTGCCCCGCGGCCGCACTGCCCGCGCTCGCCTGGGCCCTATCTGTCGATGAGTGGGATGACGCCTGGCCCGAAGAGGTCAAGCGCCAGGTCTGCGCCGACTCACTGCCAGTGCACGCGCGCAAAGGCACCGTGGACAGCGTGCGCCAGGTGCTGCGCTCGGTCGGCCTCATCGACGAGGCGCGCGGCTACACCGCCCACATCGTCGAAGGGATCAGCGCCTTCGTGCGCGACGGCACCGCCACCCACAACGGCACCCGCACCCGCGGCGAGACCGCCGAATGGGCCGCTTATAGCGTCACCCTCAACCGCCCCATCACCATCGCACAGGCCGCCCTCGCCCGCCGCCAGCTCGACGCCACCGCCCCCGCGCGCTGCACCCTCGACGAACTCACTTTCACTGCCACCGCCTGGCTGCGCAACGGCACCCGCCTGCGCGACGGCACCATCACCTACGGAGCAGCCTGACCATGGCCAACCTCACCGAAACCCCAACCTACGAGGCGGGCATCTATCGCTTCGAAACCACCGACCCCGTCCAGGGCGGCCCCGGCGGCATCGACAACCTGCCCACCAACCAGCTCGCCAACCGCACGGCGTGGCTCAAGGCACAGGTCGAAGCACTCGCACTCGAAATCGCGGCGATCGAATCCGGGTATGCCACCGCCGCAAGCCTTGCCGGGCACACCGGCAACACCAACAACCCGCACGGCGTCACCAAGGCGCAAGTGGGTCTGGGCAGCGTGCTCAACTACGGCATCGCCACCCAGGCAGAGGCAGAAGCCGGTGAGACTGACTCAAAGTACATGACGCCGCTGCGGGCCTGGCAATCGTTCACGAAATGGCTCAAGGCCGCCACGGAAAGCGTGGCCGGCGTACTGCGCATTGCTTCGCAGGCAGAGACAAACGCCGGGACAGCGGATGATCGGATCGTCACGCCCAAGAAGCTGCGGATGGGGTTTTCGATCAGTCTGGCCGCCAATGGGTACATCGTTTTCCCGACGTGGATGGGCGGCCTGATCATTCAATGGGGGATCTCTCCGATTGGGCCGTCTGCAAACGGCATTGCAACCCTGACATTCCCAATCAGTTACCCAACAGCATTCTTGACTGGCGTGGCAAGCGACGTCTCGAACGACCTCAACAAGAACTGCATCGGCGTGGTCGCGCTGTCGCAGTCTCAAATGCAGCTGAGCTGGTCAAGGGTCTACGGCACCGGGACTCAGAACGCCCGCTGGATCGCGCTGGGATACTGAGCGCATCAGATATCGAGAGAGGAAAAATGAAATACTCAAAAACGACGAACGGCTTCTATGCTGAATCAATCCACGGTGCGGCTACACCCTCCGATGCCATCGAAATCACTACTGCGCAGCACGCTGCCTTGCTCGCCGCGCAGTCCGCCGGAAAGGTCATCGCGCCCGACGCCAACGGCTACCCCGTCGCGCAAGACCCGCCCCCGCCGCCGGCCCCCACCGCCGAGCAGATCCGCGCCGACCGCGTCGCCGCCGTCTACGCCCACCTCAACACCGCCGCCCAGGCGCTCGGCTACGACGACATCCGCGCCGCAGTCACCTACGCCGACGAGCCCGCCGTGCCCAAGTTCCAGGCCGAAGGCCGCGCCTTCCGTGCCTGGCGCTCGCTCGTGTGGGCGCACTGCTACCAGGTGCTCGACGACGTGCAAGCCGGCTTGCGCCCTATCCCAACTGCGGAAGACCTGATTGCCGAGCTGCCCGAGCTGTCGATCACCTACCCCGAATAAGCCAAGGCCACTCATGACCGACCCCATCAGCCCGCCCGCCATTGGCCTCACCGCTGCCGGCATCACGCTCTTTGGCGTGGCCACTGGCCTCGACCCCGTGCTGCTGTTTGCCGGCGCCGGCGGCGGCTGGTGGGCCATGACGTACCAGCCCGTACTCGGCGCCCTCGACCGCCTCTCGCGCATCGGCATCAGCGCGCTGGTGGGGGGCTGGGGCTCTCCGTTGGCCGTGGGCTACGCCGCCGGCGCCGGCTGGTTGCCCGAGGCCGTGCCGCAGCAGGCCGCCGGCTTCCCTGTGGCCCTGGGCATCGGCCTGCTGGCCGTCGACGTCATCGGCCGCGGCGTGCTGCGCCTTGCCCAGCGCAAGGCCGAGGAGATCGCAAAATGATCCCGCTGCTACTGACCCTGCTGCCGTCCATTGCCTCCGCCCTGGCCTGCGTCATCATCCTGTGGCGTGCCGAGCCCGCCCTCAACCGCATGACCCCCGGCACCCACTTCACCGTGCGCCTGGCCATGTGGCTGCTCGTCGTCGGCGCCGCTGCGCAGCTGCTCGCGCTGGCCATGGGCACCGTGCCGCAATGGCCCACCGTGGTGCTCGAGCTCGGCGTGGCCTGCCTGCTCTACTGCGAGCGCCGCCTGCGCGTGCTCATCCCCCGCCCGCGAAAGCCCGCAGCAGACCCCCACCTGTTCTAATCGCGCCACCGCAAAACCCGCCGCGCGCCTACCCTCCGCGCGCGCGCGGCATTCTGCGCACGTCATCCCTACCGCCCCCAGCCGGAGACGTGCCCCATGGCCACCGATTACCACCACGGCGTGCGAGTCGTCGAAGTCAACGACGGCATCCGCCCCATCCGCACCATCGCCACCGCCGTCATCGGCATCGTCTGCACATCCGACGACGCCGACGCCGCCTATTTCCCCCTGAACACCCCGGTGCTCGTCACCAACATCATGACCGCCATCGGCAAGGCCGGCGTCGACGGCACCCTGGCCAAGACGCTCGACGCCATCGCCGACCACGGCGCCCCCATCGTCGTCGTGGTGCGCGTGGCCGAAGGCCTCGACGAAGCCGCCACCACCAGCAACGTCATCGGCTCCGTCACTGTCGGCGGCCAATACACGGGCATGCAGGCCCTGCTCGCCGCCGAGGCCAAGATCGGGGTGCGCCCGCGCATCCTCGCCTGCCCGGGGCTGGACAACCAGGACGTCGCCGCAGCGCTCGCCACCATCGCCCAAAAGCTGCGCGCCTTCGCCTACGTCGCCGCGTGGAACTGCGACACCGTCAGCGCGGCAATCGCTTACCGCGCCAACTTCAGCCAGCGCGAGCTCATGCTCATCTGGCCCGACTTCCTCGCCTTCAACGTCAACACCAGCGCCACTGAGACTGCCTGGGCCACCGCCCGCGCCGTCGGCCTGCGCGCCAAGCTCGACGAAGACATCGGCTGGCACAAGACCTTGAGCAACATCGGCGTCAATGGCGTCACCGGCATCACCAAGGACGTCTTCTTCGACCTGCAGAACCCCGCCACCGACGCCGGCCTGCTCAACGCCGAAGAGGTCACCACCCTCGTGCGCCGCGACGGCTTCCGCTTCTGGGGCTCGCGCACCTGCTCGGACGACCCGCTCTTCGCCTTCGAGAACTACACCCGCACCGCGCAGATCCTCGCCGACACCATCGCCGAGGCGCACATGTGGGCCGTCGACAAGCCCATGCACCCCAGCCTGGTCAAGGACATCATCGAAGGCATCAACGCCAAGTTCCGCGAGCTGCGCGGCCTGGGCTACATCGTCGATGCGCGCGCCTGGTACAACACCGAGGTCAATGACGCCACCACCCTCAAGAGCGGCAAGCTCTACATCGACTACGACTACACCCCCGTCCCGCCGCTCGAAAACCTCGTCTTCCAGCAGCGCATCACCGACCGCTACCTGGTCGATTTCGCCGACCGCATCAACGCCTAAGCCGCCCGCATCATCTTCGTGACGCCACGAAGATGATGCGCCGCCACGCCCGCCCACCGAGGACACTGCAATGGCACTCCCCCACAAGCTCAAGAACTTCAACCTCCTGCTCGACGGCGAGTCCTACGCCGGCGTGGCCTCCGAGGTTGTCCTGCCCAAGCTCACCCGCAAGACCGAAGAATTCCGCGGCGGCGGCATGAACGGCCCCGTCGCCGCCGACATGGGCCTCGAAGCGCTCAACATGGAATTCACCGTCGGCATGGACGTGCGCGTCTACCGGCAATTCGGCATCAGCAAGGTCGACGGCGCGCTGATGCGCTTTGTCGGCGCTTGGCAGCGTGAGGATTCCGACCAGGTCACGTCGGTGGAAGTCGTCGCCCGCGGCCGCTACACCGAGCTCGACCCCGGCACCGCCAAGGCTGGCGAAGACGCCCCGCTCAAGGTCATGGCCAACCTCAGCTACTACAAGCTCACCGTCGACGGCCAGGTGGAGATCGAGATCGACCTCATGAACTTCGTCGAAGTCGTCGGCGGCGTCGATCGCCTGGCCGAACAGCGCAACGCATTGGGGCTGTAAGCCCGCATCAATCGGCTCCGCGGGTGACCTCCTGCACCCGTCCATGAGAGCGCCGGACAACGTGGCGTAACCGGCACCCACACATACGGAGTCCCACCCATGTCCGAACCCATCACCCTCGAAAAGCCCATCGCCCGCGGCGAGCAAACCATCCCCGCCATCACCCTGCGCAAGCCCGACGCCGGCGCCCTGCGCGGAATCGTCCTCAGCGACCTTCTGCGCATGGAAGCCGGCGCCGTCGCCGACCTGCTGCCCCGCATCACCGAGCCCCCGCTGCTGCCGCACGAGGTCGCCCGCATGGACGCCGCCGACCTCATGGCCTGCGCCGTGGAGATCTCCAATTTTTTGCTTCCGCGGTCGCTCAAGCCCGCCGGCTGACAGAGACCGACCCCGCACCCCCGCGCCGCGTAGAAGACGCCATGGCCGACATCGCCACCGTGTTTCACTGGCCGCTCTCCGAGCTGGTCACCCTGGAACTGGCCGACCTCATCGCATGGCGCGAGCGCGCCCGCGTGCGCGCCGAACCCGCCGAGGACTGACGCATGAGCGCATCCCAAAGCCTGCGGCTCCAGGTCATCCTCGGCGCCGTCGATAAACTCACCCGCCCCCTGCAGGGCATGCTGCAGGGCAGCCACAAGCTGTCCGGCGCCGTCAAGGAAGCGCGCGACCGCCTGCGCGATCTCGAAGCCCAGCAAAAGCGCATCGGCAACTACACCGGCGCCACGCAAGCCCTCACCGACAACGCCCGGGCGCTCGGCACCGCCCGCGACAAGCTGCGCGCCCTGCGCGACCAGATCATCGCCACCGAGCAGCCCAGCCGCGAACTCAACGAGCAGTACAAGGCCGCCCGGCGTGAAGTCAAGCAGCTCGAGCGCGACAACACCCGCCTCGCCCGCACCCAGGCCGACGCCCGCGCCCAGATCGAGCGCAGCGGCCTGCCCGTGTCGCAGCTCGCCAGCCGCCAGCGCGAACTCGCCGCCCAGATCGACCGCGCCAACGGCCAGCTCAACGAGCACGGCCGGCGTCTGGCCGCCGTGCGCGAGCGCCAGCAGCAATGGAACCGCGCCATGGAAGCGCGCAACCAGCTGCTCAACGCCGGCGCCGGCCTGCTCGCCACCGGCACCGCCATGGGCCTGCCCATCGTCGGCATGGTCAAGGACTTCGCCACCTTCGAAGACGCCATGCTCGGCGTGGCCAAGCAGGTCGAAGGCACGCGCGACGCCAACGGCCAGCTCACGCGCACCTACTACGACATGGCCGACGCCATCCGCGCGCTCAGCACCGACGCCCGCATCGGGCAAAGCGCCGTGCAGATTGCCGCCCTGGTCGAAGCCGGCGCCCGCATGGGCATCCAGGGCGCAGACAACCTGTTGCAGTACGCCCGCACCGCCGGCATGGCCGCCACCGCGTTCGACGCCATGGCCGACCAGATCGGCGAAAACATCGCCAAGGTCGCCGGCCTGTACAAGATCCCCATCGCCAACATCAGCGAGCTGGGCGACACCATCAACTGGCTCGACGACAACGCGCAGAGCAAGGGCGCCGACATCATCGAGGTGCTCACCCGTATCGCCGGCATCACGCAAACCGTGAACATGTCGATGCGCGACTCCGCCGCGCTCGGCAGCACGTTCCTGAGCCTGGGCGCATCGGCCGAAGTGGCAGCCACCGCGACCAACGCCGTCATCCGCGAGCTGGCAATCGCCGCCAACCAGCCCGCCCGCTTTCAGGACGCGCTCAACTCGCTGGGCCTGGCGCCCGACGCCGTGCAACTCGGCATGCTCAAGGACAGCACCGGCACCATCATCAAGGTGCTCGAGGCCATCAAGGCACTGCCCGAGGAGCAACAGCTCGCAGCTACCGTGGGCCTGTTCGGCAAGGAGTACGGCGACGACGTCGCCAAGCTCGCCCAGAACATGGACGAATACCGCCGCCAGCTCGGCCTCGCCAACGACGAGCAAGCCCGCGGCAGCATGGCCCGCGAAGCCGACGCCCGCGCCATGGCCCTGTCCGCCCGCTGGCAAGCCGCGATGAACCGCCTGTTCAACGCATCCACGCGCGCCGGCGAAACGCTCAAGGGCACGCTGGTGGGCCTCATCGAATGGGCTGGCCGCGTGCTCGAGGCGATCGACGGCTGGATGCAGCGCAACCCGGGCCTCGCCTCAGCGCTTATGCACACCGCAGCCGCGGTGGCCGCCATCGTGGCCGGCCTGGGCGCGCTCGCATTGGGCATGGCGGCCGTCGTCGGTCCGCTGGCCATGCTCAAGATCGGCCTGGGCATCATCGCCCCGCTGCTCGGCGCCATCAGCGCCCCCGCGCTGGCCGCAGTGGCCGCCGTCGCCGCCGTGGGCGCTGCCGGCGTGCTGCTGTGGCAGAACTGGGACACCGTCAAGGAAAAGCTCGCCGGCATCTGGGACGGCATCAAGGCCATGTTCAACGCCGGCGTGCAGTACATCGTCGACAAGCTCGCCGCCATCAAGAACGCCGTGTCCATCGACTTCGGCAGCATGTTCAGCTTCGGCGGTCAAAGCACCGTCCCCGCCCCGCTTCGCGCACCAGGCGCAGGCGGCAGCAGCGTCAGCAACAGCAACACCATCACCGTCAACGCCGCACCAGGCCAAAGCGCGCCCGAGATTGCCAAGGAAGTCGACCGCCAGCTCACCGAGCGCGAGCGCTACCGCCAGTCCCGCCGCCGCAGCATCCTGGGCGACGTCGACTGAGGCCCCTATGGACATCAGCGACAAAGCCACCGAGCGCGAAGAGCAAGACCGCGCCATCGCCCTTGCCAACCGCCGCCCCACAGGCCCGTCCGCCACCGGGCTGTGCCTGTTCTGCGACGAGCCCCTGCCTGCAGCCGCAGACGGCCAGCCAGCCCCCCGCTGGTGCAACTGCGACTGCCGCAACGACTGGGAGCGCGCCCAATCATGATGATGGCCCTGGGCTTCTTCGTCTTCAGCCTGCACACCGCCGCCTATCAGGAAATGCAGCGCCAGCTCGCCTGGCGCCACGCCAGCGTGCCGCGCATGGGCGACCGCCCCGCCAGCCAGTTCATCGGCCCGGATGACGAAACCATCACCCTAAACGGCGTGCTGCTGCCCGAGCTGGCCGGCGAACGCCTCAGCCTCGACGTGCTGCAGGCCATGGCCGACACCGGCGACGCCTGGCCGCTGATCGAAGGCACCGGCCGCATCTACGGCCTGTACGTCATCGAGTCCCTGCAAACCACCCGCACCCTCTTCTTCCAGGACGGCGCGGCCCGCCGTATCGATTTCGCGATCAGCATCAAGCGCGTCGCCGACACCGGGCTCGAGCTCGGCAGCGTGCTCGGCGAACTCCTGCTCGACCAGATCCGCTAAGCCATGGCCAGCAAGCACTTACCGCATGTCGCCCTCATCGATGAGGGCAAGACCCCGCTCGAAGGCTGCAACAGCCGCCGCAGCGGCGACGCCCGCCCCCGCGGCATCCCCGTCACCTACCCCGTGCAGCACGGCTGGACCGCCGACGGCCGGCGCAACATGCGCCCGCACACCCACACCCCAGAACCCATCACCTGCGGCCACCTCGGCCGCGCCACCGCGCCCGGCTGTGCCGGCTGCGCCAACCAGCACCGAAACTGATGCCCTACATGATCAAGAAGACCATCGGCACCGCCACGCTCTACCTGGGCGACAGCATGAAGATCCTGCCCACCCTGCCCACAGTCGCCGCCGTCATCACCGACCCACCCTACGCATCCGGCGGCATGTATCGCGCCGACCGCACCATGCCCGTCAAGGACAAGTACGTGCAGAGCGGCGTGCAGCGCGACTGGCGCGCTTTTGCCGGCGACGCGAAAGACCAGCGTTCGTGGATGTCCTGGTGCCAGGAATGGCTGCAGCGACTGCCGGTGGATGACGGCGCGTACGTGCTCAGCTTCATCGACTGGCGGCAACTTCCCGCCCTGACCGACGCATTCCAGTGGGCCGGCCTCATGTGGCGCGGCGTTGCCGCCTGGGACAAGGGGCGTGGCTCTCGCGCTCCCCACAAGGGCTACCTTCGCCACCAGTGCGAGTACATCGTGTGGGGCACCGCAGGCAAATGCCCGATTGCAGAGCACGACGGCCCGTTCCCTGGCGCCTACACGGCCAAGGTGCTGCAGGCTGACAAACACCACATGACCGGCAAACCCACCGCGCTGATGCGCGAGCTGGCCCGCGTCGTGCCGCCGGGCGCCACGGTGCTGGATCCCTTCATGGGCAGCGGCACCACAGGCGTGGGGGCGGTACTCGAGGGCCGCAGCTTCATCGGCATCGAGTGCGATCGGGGCCACTTCGAGACCGCATGCCGGCGCATTGCCGATGCGCAAGGAATCGCGCTCGAGCACGATCCGCGCGACGCCTACGAGATCACCCGCCAGCAAGAGGCCGCGCTCGAGGGCGGCGCCTGATGGCCTACCGCCAGCCCGCTTACCGCATCCTGGTCGATGGCCAGGACATCACCCCCACCATCCGGCCGCGGCTCGAATCGCTCAGCCTCACCGACAACCGCGGGCTGGAAGCGGACACGCTCGACATCACCCTCGACGACACCGACGGCGCGCTGGCTCTGCCGCCGCGTGGCGCCCGCGTGCGTCTGGCGCTGGGGTGGGCGGGCGAGCCGCTCGAAGACAAGGGCGAATACCTCGTCGACGAGCTCGAGCACACCGGAGCGCCCGATCGCCTCATCATCCGCGCCCGATCGGCCGACATGCGCAGTGGCATCGCCACCAAGAAAGAGCGCAGCTGGCACGGCGTAACGCTGGGCGACCTGGTGCGCAGCATCGCCGCGCAGAACGGCCTGCAGCCCGTCGTCGGCGCGGACTTCGCGGACGAACCGCTCGACCACCTCGACCAGACCGCCGAATCCGACGCCAACCTGCTAACCCGCCTGGCCGAGGACTTCGGCGCCATCGCCACAGTCAAGGCCGGCCGGCTGCTGTTCGTTCGAGCGGGCCAGGCCACGACGGCAAGCGGCAAGCCCCTGCCGGTGCTCACCCTCACCCGCAACCAGGGCGACGGCCACCGCTTTGCCGTAGCCGATCGCGCCGCCTACACCGCCGTGCAGGCCAACTACAACGACGCCCGCAAGGCCGAGCGCGCCTTTGTGCTGGTGGGCGAAGAGACGATCGACGGCGAAGACGTGCCCGACCCCACCCAGCCCAGCACCGGCAACGTCAAGGTGCTGCGCCACACCTACGCCAACCGCACCAACGCCGAGCGCGCAGCCAAGGCCGAATGGCACCGCATCCAGCGCGGCATGGCCAACTTCGAGATCACCCTGGCCTACGGCCGCGCCGACCTTTTCCCCGAGGTGCCGGTCGACGTGCGCGGCTGGAAGCCCGAGATCGACGGCCAGGGCTGGCTGGCCGTGCGCGTGCAGCACGACGTGGGCGGCGGCGGATTCACGACCCGTGTGGAGATGGAAAAACGGCCGGAGTGATCCGGCCGTCTTGTTCTACCTGCCGCCGCAGAGCGACTCGCACGGCACCCCGTCTCCATCCCGATCGAGGCTTCGCACCCCGCAGCGCGTGAGGTAGTGCCGGGCCTCGTCGCACGAATCCATGTCCTTGCAATACCGCTTGCCGGCGCAGCTCAGTCCGGCAACGCCAGCCGACTTGGCCGCGCCGGATGCGGCTGCAGCCTGGGTGCATTTCTGCTTGCTTCCGCTGATGCGGCCATCCCTGCAGACGAACTTGTCTCCCTGGCAGTGCGAAACGCCGCCCGCGCCACGGTCACACGGCTGGCGACCGTTTGCTCGCACGTCCCAAGGCGCAGCAATCACCCCGGCAACCAGCAGCGCAGCGGCTACCTTCCGCACAGCGCCCCCGCACGCTCAATGAAGTCGGCCAGCGGCCCTGGCGTGCCGTCCTTGCGCGCCTGCCCCGCTTCGGGGAACCCCGCGCGCAGCGCCGGCCCATTGATGCCGTAGCGGGTGCCATCGACTTCTAGGTAGCGCAGGTCTGGCGGCGAGCAGCCCACCACGGCAACCGGCGCACGCAGCGGCCAGCGCTCCCCATAGTCCGCCTGCCGCACTTCCTCGCGCGCCGGATCTGCACAGCCGGCAAGCGCCAGCGTCATTGCGCCAATCAGAATCGTTGTCTTCATCCTCTCCCCCTTCGTGATCTTCCTCGTGGATCACGATTTCAGAACAATTCCTACCCAGTAAAACACGCCGATAGGGCTGCTTTACAGGGCAACTTCATATCCGCAGCGCGCCGAGAATTGGGCCTGCAGCGACCCGGAGAAGGGGCCCGAATTCCGCTCTGATCATCGAAACCGAATATATGCCCGCGACCTACAAACGAGACTCCGAACAATAACAGGAGCATCCCGCGTGAACACACGTGCGACCAACGTCATACCGATCAACATCCGGCGCCGAACAGAAACGGCGCGTGCCTTCAAGGCCCTGGCAGACGCCGCAGAGCGCGGCGAGATTGTCGGCGCCGCCTATGCCGTCATCGACTCGACCGGCAACACTCGGCAAGGGGTCATTGGTGCCGCGTGCGAGAATCAAGCCCTCGCCCACTACGGGGCGATCCGCTTAGCCGCAACGCTGTTGTGGCCAGATCAGGACTAGCGCCAGTCGCATCATCTGGTCCCGCTCTTCTGCGGGGCCTTTTTTTCGGGCTTCCCCCTTTCGCCGGGCAGACTTCCTGGCGCTGCGGGTGGCTCAGCGGCCGAGTCATGCAACACCAGCGGCGCGGGCAGCGGGTGCGCATACGCACCACCCCCGAAAGTCTCCTCGAAGAATCGCGGCACCACCTTCGCGGCGCCCACCTCTTTCAATCGGTTCGACATCAACACTGCAAGCGCAGCGCCCCTCAGTTCGTCGCTGCACTGCGAATAGGCGCTGATCAGGTTGCTGTACTCGGCGCCGAGCTCGTTTGCCGATCGCTCGCCGACGACGACGAAGTAGATATCGAAGCCCATCTGATCGAGCACAGCCAGGTGGCGCGCGGTGGGCGATGTCTCGCCCGACTCGTACTTGATGTACGTGCCCTTCGAGACGACCAGGCGCTGATAAACCGCCGCCTGAGAAAGGCCGAGGCGCTCGCGCTCTATCCGCAGCCGGTCGTGAATGGTCGCGTTTTCTTCACCCATAGTCGTTGACAGGTTCAGTTTTATGAACCAGAATCCGCCTTAAGTTCAATTGTGTTGCACATCATAACCAATGACCGCCATCGCCACCCCTGACATCAGCCAGCACCCTCGCAGCCGCGCGCCACGCGGCGTGGATGTCTCGCGCCGCATCGTGGTCTCGTTGATGCCGCACGAACGCAGCGCATTCGACGCGCTGGCCGCCCGAGACGGCCGAACCAGCAGCAGCATGGCGCGAATCCTGTTGCTGCAGGCCATCGAATCCGACCCGGCTGCCCGTCAGCTGCTGGCCGACTGCAAAGCACTCGAGCACGCATGAATACTGCATCGCTCCGCCGATAAAGACTTCATTCGGATTCAGCCCTAGAAAATGTCCACCGTCCAAGACGCCTTCTACGCCACCTGCCACGACGCCCCCGGCGGCTGCGAATCCCTCGCGCCGCGCCTGGGCACCTCGCCGGCGGTGCTGCGCAACAAGGCCAACCCGCACAACACCGCCAACGTGCCCAGCCTCAAGGACGCCGACCAAGTCATGGGGCTGACGGGCGACTACCGCATCCTGCACGCCCTGTGCGCCAACCACGGCCACGTTGCGGTGCCGGTGGATGCCCACGGCAACAGCGGCGACATGGCCGTGCTCGAGTTGGTAACCCACGTGTGGGCAGCCAATGGCAACGTGGGCGCTGCGGTCGATAACACCCTGGCCGACGGCCGCGTCGAGCTGCGCGAACTCAAGAACGTGCGCGCGGCCATCTACCGCACCCAGCAGGCGCTGCTGAACATGCTGGCCCGGCTCGAAGAAATGGCCGAGCCCGAGCACCAGGGGGGCCGCTGATGTCATCCCGCCGCTACGTCGCCCAGCACGCCCGCCGCACAGGCAAAGCGACCGCCATGGCCCACCCGCACATCCCCTGCCCGGTGTGCGGCGGCAACGTCACCGTCTATACCAGCCGCGCCGTGTCCAGCAGCACGCGCGAGCTGTTCTTCCGCTGCAAAGACCCCGACTGCGACGCCAGCTTCCGCAGCCTGCTGCAGCACGCGAACCTCATCATCGGTTCTAGGCTGCACCCTGAAGACCCCCGGCGCCTGCCTCCAGATGCCGACATGCCGAAACTACGCAGGCGGCCAGATCCGGCACTCGACCCCCGGCAGCTAAGCCTGCCCGAGCTGCCCGGCGCCGGATAAGACCAGGCCGCCCCAGCACTCCCCACACAACCCGATTGCACCGATCCCGCTCGCCAGTTTCTGGCGCGCGCGGACCTCTTCACGCCTAAAGAACCTGCCGCCATGGATTCACGCCTGCACGCCGACATCACAGCCCGCCTCGACCGCGACTTCGAGCTATCGAAGATCGAGAACGGCTGGCTGCGCAAAGGCAAGTGCCCCAACTGCGGCAAGAAGGAGCTTTACACCCACGCCGAGCACCCTTGGGTGCTGCGCTGCGGTCGCCTGGACAAATGCAGCTACGAGGGCCACGTCAAGGATCTGTACAGCGAGCTGTTCGAGAGCTGGTCCGACCGCTACCCCAAAGCCCCGGACAACCCCAACGCCGCCGCCGACGCCTACCTGCGCGACAGCCGCGGGTTCGACCTCGAAAAGATCAAGGGCTGGTACAGCCAGGAAAGCTACTGGGACGGCAAGCAGCAGATCGGCAGCGCCACCGTTCGCTTTGCGCTGCCAGGCGTGGGCTACTGGGAACGCATCATCGACCGCCCACAGCGCTTCGGTAAGCGCAAGGCCACCTTCAGCGGCCACTACGGCGGCACCTGGTGGAGCGCACCGGGCGCCGACTTGACGCAGGCAGACGAGATCTGGATTACCGAGGGCGTGTTCGACGCCATCGCGCTGATTCACGCGGGCCAGGTGGCCGTTTCTGCCCTCACCTGCAGCAACTACCCCAGCGCCGCGCTGGAAGCGCTAGCCACCGCTCGGCCGCTGAGCCGCCCGCGGCTGGTGTTCGCCTTCGACGCAGGGCACGCCGGCGAAGGCTTTACCCGCAAGTTCGTCGACCGCGCCATCGCCGAGGGCTGGGAGGCCAGCGCCGCACAGCCGCCCACCGGCCGCAGCAAGCTCGACTGGAACGACCTGTGGATGCGCCGCGAGCTGGGCGCCGAGCAGATCAAGGAAGCGCGCTACCGCGGCGCCCTGCTGCTGGCGAAGTCGCCCGGAGAGAAGGCCACGTTGATGTACAGCAAGCACGGCTGGGCCACGTTCGCCTTTGATTTCGAGCGCCGCATGTACTGGTGGAAGCTCGACATCGACAAGCTGACCAAGGTGAAACAGGAGCTTGCCGAGGCCGACCCCGACCGCGACGAGGCCGAACTGCGGGAAGAGGCGCTCAAGCAGTCCAACAGCGTCACCGAGATCTGCAACTGCCAACCGGTGCCGCTCTACTACCTCAAGAACGAGGTGACCGACGAGGCCTGGTACTACTTCCGCGTCGACTTCCCCCACGACGGCGCCAGCGTCAAGAACACCTTCAGCGCCGGCCAGCTCACCGCCGCTGCCGAGTTCAAGAAGCGCCTGCTGCACAGCGGCGCGGGTGCCATGTGGAAGGGCACCGCCGGCCAGCTGGACAACCTGGTGAGCCGCTGGACCTACAACATCAAGACCGTGGCCACCATCGACTACGTGGGCTACAGCCTCGAGCACAAGGCCTACGTCTACCCCACGCTGGGCGTGCAAGGCGACCGCGTGGTGCCGATGAACGATGAGGACTACATCGAGTTCGGCAAGCTCGCCATCAAGACGCTGAGCAAGTCGATGAAGCTGGACATCGACACCGACACCAAGGCGCCCGACAACGGCTGGTTCGATCGGCTCTACCTGTGCTTTGGCCCGAAGGGCGTGGTCGCCCTGGCCGTGTGGATGGGCGCGCTGTTTGCCGAGCAGGTGCGCCACCGCTTCGAGTCCTTCCCCTTCGTCGAGATCGTCGGCGAGCCGGGCAGCGGCAAAACCACCCTGCTCGAAACCCTGTGGAAGCTGGTGGGCCGCAACGGCTACGAGGGCTTCGACCCCATGAAAGGCAGCCAGGTGGGCTTCATGCGCACCATGGCCCAGGTCAGCAACCTTCCGGTGGTGCTGATCGAGTCCGACCGCGAAGACGACAGCGACGGCAGCAAGGGCCGCCCCAAGCAGGCCTTCCACTGGGACAGCCTCAAGAGCCTGTACAACGGCGGCAGCCTGCGCACCACCGGCGTTAAGTCGAGCGGCAACGACACCTACGACCCGCAGTTTCGCGCCGCGCTGGTCATCGCCCAGAACGCACCGGTGCAGGCTTCGCTGCCGATCATGGAGCGGATCGTGCACCTGAGGTTCGACAAGAGCCGCCAGTCCGAGGCGGGCCGCGAAGCCGCACTCCAGCTGGGCCGCATGTCGGCCGGCGAAGTCTCCGCCTTCTTGTTGCGCGCCATCACCCGCGAAGCGCAGGTCATGGACATGGTGGAAGAGCGCACCCGTACCTACGAGCGCCGCATCGCCGAGGCCGGCAGCAAGAACCAGCGCATCCAGAAGAACCACGCGCAAATCATGGTGTTCGTCGACGCGCTGTCGCTGGCCTGCCCCATCACCACCACCCAGCAGGACGAAGCCAAGGCGCTGCTCATCAACCTGGCGCTGGAACGAGAACAAGCCCTGCAGCGCGAGCACCCCATCGTCGAGGCCTTCTGGGAGGCCTTCCACTACCTGGACAACACCGACGACGAAGGCTTTGGCGAGTCGCGCCTCAACCACAGCCGCAGCCCCGACTGGATCGCAATCAACCTGAACCACTTCGTCCAGGTCGCCGCCGAGAAGCGCCAGCAGGTTCCGCCCATCGCCGACCTCAAGCGCTACCTCAAGACCAGCCGCAGCCCACGGTTCAAGGACGTGTGTTCGGTGAACTCCGCAATCAACGGCCGGCACAACGCCCGCTGCGGCGCCAAAGAAGACATGCGCCCGCAAACGGTGAAGTGCTGGGTCTTCGAGTCGACCAAGCGATGAGCCCCGACCGCCCCCCCGCCTCCGACGCCGAGTTGCGCTGGGCCTACCGCCGCAGCCGCTTCCCGGCCATGGGCTTCGACTACGCCCAGGTGCTCGCCGCCCCCGTCCTGCGCAGCGTGCTCGAGCTGGGCGTCAGCCAGCAGCGCCGCAAGCGCGCCCGCCTTTCCACCACCAACACCGGCGCCGGCATCGAGCGCAGCCAGCCCGAGTTTTCCGCCAGCGCTCAGCAATCGTGAGGAGTCACACCATGTCATTCAAGGAAGCCAGCCGCATCACCGCGCACGATGGGACGGTTATCGTCCATTCAGATGCCTACGAGAAGGTGAAGGCCTACCTGCAGGAATACGCCTGCATTGAGGAGATCAAGGCAGACATTGCCGCACTTAACAGCCAGATCCAGGCGCGGACACCCGATCTGAAGAATGCGGAAGTGTCGATGCTCGAGGCGCTGTGGGAGCACTACGACGGCGCGGTGCCCGATTACGTCGAATTCTCTTCGGCGGTCATCCACATCGGCGACGAAGGCGACGTGGAAGTGATCCGCCCCCGCTCGTACTGCGACCTGTACCGCATCGAGCGCCCCGAATCGACTGCAGCGTGAGGCCCGCCATGACCGCCGACATCAAGCAGACAGCCCCGAACACGCACCGCGGCCAGATCCCCCCGAAGCCAGCGCCGGCCCTGCCGGATCGCATGGCTGGCCCGCCGGTCGCCACGCTCACCGATGCAGAGCTCGCCACCCTCGTCCGCCTCGCCTACGCCGCTACCCAAGTGCACGCCCAATCCAGCAGCGGCGTCCTGTTCGAAGGCTACGACGGCGCCGAGCCCCAGCGCACCCAGGCCTGCGCCGCCCTCGACGAGCTCGAGCACGCCACCGACGCCGCCATCGCCGCCCTGAAGGCCATCGGCGACCGCGCCGCCCGCCAGATCCACCACCTCTGAGGCCCCACCCATGCGAACCCTCATCAACACCCTGCGCCGCGCCATCACCCGCGGCCGCCTCGCCATCGCCCAGAACGATCTCGCGTGGATGGAAGCCCGCGCCCCACTCTGCCTGCGCGAACAGCGCGCCCACGTCCGCGCCCTGGCCGACCAGCTCGACACCCTCGAATCCGGTCTCTGCGCCCCGTCCCAACCCCGCCGCCCTAGCGCCGACGAAGTCCGCGCCCGCGCCGAACGCAAACTGAAGGAGGCCCTGCTGTGATCTACGCCGACCCTCGCATCACCCCATCGCCCACCGTCGAAGACCTCGCCGCCAAACTCGCCCGCGCCGAGTCCGTCGTCCACGACATGACCGCCGTCATCGCGGCCAAGTGCGAGCAGGAGATGAAGCTCTCCGAGCAAATCGCCGACGCGATCGGCACCATGCTCGAACTCGACACCAGCGACATGGAGCTGCCCGAGTTGGTCGCCGCCCTCATCGACGTGGCGCGTATCGAAAAGGCGAGCGCCCAGGTGGCGAGCATGGAGCCCGAAGACGCGCCAGGCGTTTTCATGGTGCTCGACTCCAACGGGCGCCTCACCGGCCCCACCCACGACACCGCAAAGAAGGCGCGCGATCACGTTGAGCTGCTCGCTGCCAAGCGTGAAGGCCACAGATTCGTGGTCGCCCGGCGCATCGCCATCTGCAGCACGTCCGTTGCCGTCGACTGGAAGGAGGACTAAGCCATGTCGCAAATCTACCGGCGCTATTTCCGCGTCACCCACGGCCCGATCATGGACAAGGCCATCGAGATTGAGGCCGCCAACGCCGAGGCGCGCAAGGCCCTTCACGCCTTCTGCCAAGAGATCGGCGCCAAGGATTCGCTCTCGTATCGGGACGGCCGCCGCGCCGGCTTCCGCTTCCCAAGCACCCCCGACCAGTCCGTCTGGAAGCAGCCCAACAGCTTCGGCGCCTACTGGCCGCGCAAGAACTCCGCCGCCGGCCGCGAAATGCTGGCGCGCATCGAAGCGCTGCCGCGCATCGTCGATATCTCCCAAGCCCTTGATGTCGCGGGGCTGACGCCGCACGTCCCCATGCTCATCAGCGATCGCTACGGCCACACCGCGACCATCACCGGCCGCACCAGCCTGGGCGTTCTGTTCGTCAGCGTCCCCTGGCGTGACATCAACCCCAAGGAACTCGAGCGCTACAAGGCCGAGCGCGAAGTCGGCAATTCCTGGTCGATGGGCATGGAACACCTGCTATGGCAACCGACCGCCGAAATGCAGGAGCTGAAGCGCTGGGAAGTCGAGAAAGAAATCGAAGAACTGAACGCGCGCATCGAGCGCGAGAAGCAGGAGGCCTGACCCATGACCACCGCCCCCACCACCATCACCGTCACCTACCGAACGCAGGCCTACCACTGCCGCCTCAAGGGCATCAGCGCCAGCAGCACGATGAGCCCCGAGGCCGCCGCCCAGCGGCTGGCCGACAAGGTCTTCGGCCAGGGCACGCACCGCGTGCGCATGCTGCGCGACTGCTCCTTCAACGCCCCGGGCGAGTGGGCGATCGAGCCGGCCACGCTGCCCGAAAAGCTAGCCGCGGCCAGCGTTCGCATCACCCTGGCCGACGACGGGCACTACTACATCGACGTTCGCAAGCGCACGGGCACCGCGTTCCGCGCCGACTCGCGCAAGGGCAACATCGACGACGCAATGGAGCGCGCCCGCTTCGTGCTCGCCAAGGAAGGGGCCGCATCATGCTGACCGGCACCCAACACCGCAGCGCCATCGAGGCGCGCGGCCTGCGCCCCATTGGCGAGCTGGCCCGCAACCGCCCCCAAGGCGACCGCCTGCGCTACATGGCCGGCTGCCGCTGCCCGGCCTGCCGCGGCGCCAACACCGCGTACGAGCGCATGCGGGCCAAGGCACGCAAGGCGGGCGAAGCCAACCCCTTCGTGCCGGCCGACGCCGCCCGCGCGCACATCCAGGCGCTGGCCGCGGCGGGCGTTGGCCGTCGCACGCTCTCGATCGCCACCGACATCACCGAGGCCACGCTGTGGGCCATCAAGCGCGGCGAGCGCGCCAACCTGCGGCGGGCCACCGAGAAGAAGATCCTCGCCATGCGCGCAGATCTGCTGGCCGACGGCGCCCTGGTGGATGCCGCGCCCACCTGGGCGCTCATCGATGCGCTGCTCAAGGCCGGCTTCACGAAAAAGGCGATCGCCCGTGGGCTGGGCCAGCAAGGTAGCGGCCTGCAGCTGAGCCGCACTCGGGTCACCGTCCGCAATGCCGAAAAGGTGCGCCGCCTGCACGACAAGCTGATGGCCACCGCCGAGCGTCTGGTCGACGCCACCCCGTCCGCCGCCCTGCTGCAAGAACTGCTCGACGAGGGCTACCTGCCCCAGCGCCTGCAGCGCGAAATCGACGGCCTGCCCGAATCCATGACCCTACCCAAGAAAATCCGCGCCGGCCTGGCCGACCAGATCGCCGAGGCGCATAGGAGGCTGACGCAATGAGCGCGAGACCTGACTGGAACACGGCCCCCATCCGATGTGGCCGCAGCAAGTGCAAGTGGCGTGGCTATGAGGGAGACCTGGTGCCCGAGCGCCGCGAACGATGGACAAAGAACGTTTGTCCTGAGTGCGGCTGCGATGAATACATGTTCATGACGGTGGGCGAGATCAAGGCATGGGAGCGAAAGAAGGCAAAGGATGCCAAGCAATGACCGCATCCGCTTTCTACAGCCTGGCGGCGCTGATCCTGATCGCGCCGCACACAAGCGCCCCCATCGCCAAGGCGGGAACTGTCTTCTTTCTCTTCGCCTCGTTGATCGCCCTGGCGATCGAACATAACAGATGACCACCCAGGCCCGGCGTGCTGCGCTCGACCCGCTGCTGAACTGGATGGCGGACAGGATCCTCGAGCAGCTGCTTGCCGAGGCCGCTACCGCCAGCCAGACTCAGCAACATGACCGCAGCCATCTACACCCGCTACAGCACCGACCGCCAGCGCGAGACATCCCTCGCTGACCAGGCGCGCGTGTGCCAGGCCCGAGCCGACGCGCTCGGGCTTTCCATTTTCAGCACCTACTCCGACGACGGCATATCGGGCAGCACGCCCGTGGCGCGCAGGCCCGAAGGCGCACGCCTGGTGGCCGACGCGCTGGCCGGCCGCTTTGCGGTGCTGCTGGTCGAAGGCCTCGACCGCCTGAGCCGCGACATGGTCGAGCAAGAGCGCATGGTGCGTCGCCTCGAGCACCGCGGCATCCGCATCATCGGTGTGGCCGACGGCTACGACTCCGAGGGCAGCGGCCGCAAGATCCACCGCACAATGCGCGGCCTCATCAACGAGATCTACCTCGACGACCTGCGCCACAAGACGCACCGCGGCCTCACGGGCCAGCTGCAGCGCGGTGGCCACGCCGGCGGCGTGCCCTTCGGCTATCGATCGGTGGCCGTGGGCGACATCCATGTGCTCGAGGTCGAGCCAGCCCAGGCGGCCACGGTGCGCGAGATCTACCAGCGCTACGGCGACGGGTGGAGCTGCCAGCGCATCGCCGCCGACCTCAACGCCCGCGGCATCAAGACCGGCCGCGGCGGCACTTGGTCTGTATCGGCCCTGTACGGCAGCCCGGCCAAGGGCAGCGGCGTGCTCAACAACGAGCTGTACATCGGCCGCATGGTCTGGAACCGCTCGCAGTGGGTGAAGGACCCCGACACCGGCAAGCGCACGCGGCTCGATCGCCCGCGGGAAGAATGGATCATCGAAGACCACCCCGAGCTGCGCATCCTCGACCAGTCGCTGTGGGATGCGGTGCGCGCACGCTTCGGCCGCCCCGCGCGCGAATCCGGCGGCAGCGGCAAGGGCAAGCGCCCAACGACCCTGTTCGGAGGCCTGCTGCGCTGTGGTAAGTGCGGTGGCGCCATCATCGCCACCAGCGGCCGTCACTACGGCTGCGCCCAGCGCAAGGACCGCGGCCCCGCCGTGTGCAGTGGAGTGCTGGCGCGGCGTGTGGCGATCGACTCTCGCCTGCTGGGCGACATCCGCGCCGAGCTCGCCAGCGGCGAGCAGCTGGCCAGCATCCAGACCAAGATCCGCGCCCGACTCGCCGAGACACGCGCCCAGGCCGACGACCTGGTGCGCACGAAGGCCGGCGAGCTGGCCACAATCGAGCAGCAGATCGCCAACCTGGTCGATGCTATTTCGCAAGTCGGTCTCTCGCCCGCGATCAGCGAGCGTCTTGCCGCCACAGAGCGCCGCCGCTCAGAGCTGCAAGCCGAGATCCAGCGCATCGAGGCCCTGTCGAACGTCAATCTCTCGCGCATCCCGGCCATGTACCGGCAGATGGCCTTCCAGCTCGAGCGCGCCCTCAAGACCAACGTGGCCGAGGCCCGCGAAGTCCTTCGCCCCCTGATCGAAGGCGCCCGCGTGATCGAGGAAGGCGGACAGGTGTGGGTAGAAAGCGAAACAGGCCGAGCAGCAATCGCTGTCGGCCTGTCTCTAGGTATGGTTGCGGGGGCAGGATTTGAACCTGCGACCTTCGGGTTATGAGCCCGACGAGCTGCCAGACTGCTCCACCCCGCGTCGGAGAAACAGAACTATAAGCGACAACGAGAAACAATGCAAGTTTTTCGCCAATTTTTTTCGATACGACGGCCTGTGTCGTTCGCCGCCGTCTCAACCCCAACCGGCACGAGGTGGCTGTAGATCAGCCCGTCGCCAACCCGACCAGACTTGAAAAGGGGCTGCATCACTGCAGCCCCTTGCTTTACTGGTGCCGGCAATAGGAATCGAACCCACGACCTTCTGATTACAAATCAGCTGCTCTACCAACTGAGCTATGCCGGCGACGGGGGCGGATTATAGCGCAAGCGCGCACAACAGGATGCACGATGCCCTTGCGTCGATAGCTGTATTTATTTACAGTACCCGACATCAAACACACGATGCCGGAGACGATCATGACCGAAACACTGCTCACCCGCCTGCTGCTTGCCGTTGGCCTTCTTGCCGGCCTGATGTTCGGAACCGGCAACGCGGCAGCTGGCGTTGCGCTGGCCGTGATTGCCGGCGCCGCGACCTGGCTGGTTCGCTCGCATAACCTGCTGCAGCGCCGTTGCTGACGCCGGCGCGGTTCAGCGACCGAACTTGCTCATGAGCTGCTGCAGTTTCTCGGTGCGGCGCTTCTCGGCGGCCTCGGCCTCCCGCTTTTCCTTCTGCTGCTTGGCGACCGCGGCAAAACGCTCCTTCAGCGTCGTGGCCGCATGGGTGCGCTGCTCTTCGGTGACCTCGCCCGCAGGTTGCCCATCGAGGTCGAAACGCTGCTGGGAACGCTCGACGGCCTTGAGGTAGCGGGTCGACGCCGTGTGCATGCGCAACGCAGCGCGCAGGCTCTTGCGATCGATCTCGGGCATGCGCTCGGCGATGCTGGCGTCGATCTTCAGCGCCAGAGGCTTGCAGTCACGGAAGGCCGCAAATTCCTTCTGCAGGCGTTGCAGCAGGGTACGCGGTTCGATGCGCTGCTTCGGTGCGGCTGGCGCGGCGGAGGAGTCGGACTCGGGCGCAGCAGCGGTGCTGCCGTCGTTTTCGGTAATCATGAGTGACAAGAACTCTTACAGGCGGGACGTTGTCGATTTCATCCCGGGGTGATCAAGGCCGGTATTCTACCTTCCCCCGCCTCTCCGAAACCACGACAGGACTTCAGGATGCAAGCCGAACAGACCCGCGCCATTGTCGCCATCTGCCTGATGGCGGCTTTCGCCGACCAACACAAGGACGATCGCGAGCGCGAGCACATCCGTCGCGTTGCCGAATCGCTGACCGCCAACAGCGGCGTGGACCTGATGCAGGTCTATCAGGATGTGCTGCTCGGACGTTTCAGCCTCGAGGCGGCTGCGGCTGCGCTGGATTCGCCGGAAATGCGCCATCTTGCGTTTGAATTCGCGGTGGGCGTATGCGATGCCGACGGCGTTCACGATGCGCGTGAGACAGCCTTCCTCGACCGCCTGCGGACCGCGCTCGGCCTGGCCCGCGCGGAAGCCGACGCATTCACGGCCGAGGCCGACCAGCTGGCAGAGCTGCCGCTCGATGTCGCACCGCCGTCCGCTCCGACCACGGTGCCCGCTGCCACGAGCACCGTCGGCGGACTGCGCCCTTCCACGATGAGCGATGCCGAACTGGACCGGACGATCCTCAACGCCTCAATCCTCAACGGCGCACTCGAGCTTCTGCCGCAGTCGCTGGCCTCGATGGCGATCATTCCGCTTCAGACGCGGCTGGTTTACCGCATCGGCAAGTCCTACGGCTACGAGCTCGACCGCGGACACATCAAGGATTTCCTCGCCACGGTGGGCGTGGGCCTGACCTCGCAGTACGTCGAGCAGTTCGGCCGCAAGCTGGTCGGCGGCCTGCTCGGCAAGATGCTGGGCAAGGCCGGGCGCACGATCGGCAGCGTGGCCACCGGCTCGGCCTTCTCGTTCGCGAGCACCTACGCGCTCGGTCAGGTCGCACGTCGCTACTACGCGGGCGGACGCACGCTGAGCGGCGACGCGCTCAAGTCATCGTTCAGCGGCCTGGTCGGCGAAGCGCGCGAACTGCAGCAACGCTACGCGCCCCAGATCGAGGAGCGCGCCCGCACGCTCGACGTCGGCAAGCTGATGAACGAACTGCGCGTCTGAGGGCGGAAGGATGCGGGGCCATCCGCGGCATCGTCGCGAATGGCCCCGCAGGTTTGTCTGGCGGCACCCCTCCAAGGACACCGCCCCTGTCAGCACTATCGCGCAGCCGGCTTGCCTGCCGCCTCCTCGGCGGCATCGTGCAGATCTTCCCAGCCGGTGATCATCGCCTTGATGTGGGCCAGCGGCGTATGCCCCGCCGTCGCCAGATACACATGCACGATCAGGAAGGCGAGCATCAGGAAGGCACCCACCGTGTGCGCCGTGGCAACCTGCTGCAAGCCCAGGCCGGCAGGCAAACTGCCCTGCAGCGCACCCCAGAACAGGTACACCAGACCGCTGATCCATACCAGCGGGTTGATGACCAGCTTCACACCCAGGTAGGCGAGACGTTGCAGCGGGTTGTGCTTACGCTCCTGCGTCACCTTGTAGGGGTGCGGCGCACCGATGAAGATGCCATAGGCGTAGTAACGCACCATGCTGTCGATGTTCTTCGCGGTCGGGATGTAGTGCTTCCACTGCCCGGTCGTGAAGTGCCAGAAGATGGCCAGGATCCACAAGCCGATCAGCAGCCACGCCGCAATCTCGTGGATCTCGACCGCCTTCCGGAAACCCACCAGCCCATGGCTGCCGTGGATCGCGAAGCCGGTAAACAGCAGCGTGATGATCAGCCCGGCCTGCGCCCAGTGCCAGAAACGTTCGAAGCGGGTGAAGAGGTAGATGCGCTCGCTCATCTCAGTGCTCCTTGCCTTGGGCGCGCTTGTTGCGCGTCAGGAAGCGCAGGCTGCCATGGCCCGCGACGCCCAGCAGGACCAGTCCTGCCAGTCCGAAACCCAGCCTGTCGAGCAGGCCCGAGCGGTCGCGCCCAGGCATCCACACGCCTGGCACACCTGCCAGGCGGCCGTTGTCGGCGTGGCATTGTGCGCACTCGAGCGCCTTCTCCTTCGGCGCCACCATGTGTGTGATCGGCCACAGCATCGAAGTCTCGACGAAATCGAACTTGCCGCTGTAGGGCTGCCCCGTCGCTTCCGCGCCGGCCTTCAGCGCCTTGGCCCAGTCGAAGTTGAACCAGAATGCGGTGTCGTCCGGCACGGCCGTGTGGGGCACCAGCAGCGTCAGGTGTTCGGTGTCGTAAGGTTGCTTGCCGTGGAAGGTCTTGACCGGCCAGATCCGCGCATCCGCCGCACCCGGCGTACCGTGGAAACTGTTGACCTCGACCCGCTTGGAGGGATCGATCCTGGTGTCGGGCTGCGTGTAGCTGACCTTGCCGTCGAACCACAGGTAGTCAGGCGTGACGTTCTCGCCGAGGATGAAATCGCCCTTCTTGCTGTCGTAGATGACGTGGCCCTTCTCGTCCTTGTTCTGGAAGGGCTTGCCCTCAGGCGTCAGCTTGCCGGCGGTCGACCAGTCCCATCCCATCTTGGTCGGCACGCCACCGCGCGCGAATTCGGGGATGTGGCAAGTCTGGCAGGCCAGCGTGCGCGTATGGTCGTTCAGCCGCTCGGCGTGGGCGAAGCCGCCCTTGTGCGGACGGTCGCCGTGGCAAGCCTGGCAGGTCGCCGGATTACGGTCGGTCTTCTCGCCGCGAATGATTGCACCGTGCGGATCGGCGCCGGTCATGCTGATACGGCTGCCCGCCACCTTGTGCTCGTCGGTCTTGTGGCAGCTCGCACAGCTGAAGTTGAGCCCGTCCACCGCCATGTGCACGTCGAGCTCCTTCGACGGCTTGTTGAGCGAGGAGTCGAGATCGCCGTGCTTCACCCCGTCGCCGCCGCCACCATAGTAGTGACAGGCGCCGCAGGTCTGGCGCGACGTCGCGCCCACGTTCTGGGCAACCTTTGCAAGATCGACGGCCTCGACGAACTTTCCCGACTTCGCCGGGAATTCCGTGCGCTCATAGGGCGGATGTCCGGCATAGCCGGCCAGTTTCCTGTAGGCACCGGTGTTGTGGCAGGCAAGGCAGTCGACCTTCTTCTCGTCGCCAAAGTCGAAGCTCGCGTCCTTCCAGCCGTAACCGATGTGACAGGACTGGCAGAAAGGTTCGTTGGAGCGGTCGCCTATGCAGAAGCCGTTGAGCATGGTCTTCTTGCCCAGCTTCTGCCCGGTGTCCGGGTTGACGTACTCCCAGGTCCAGTGTCGCGTCGCCATCACCTGCTTGGCAGCCTCGGTGTGGCAGGCGAGACAGGCAGCGGTCACTTCCTCGCCGCTCTTGAAAGGCCCCTGCAGCTCCTTGAACTTGGCGTGGTCCGCCGTGCCGGTCGCGGCCACCGCGAACGAACTCAGGATACCGACTGCCAATCCGGCAAGCAGTCGCGTCAGGCCAAAGGATCGTGCTCTCATCATGCCCTCCCAGCTGGGACCCCATAGACTTCATTCTAGGCACGCAAAAAGCATTAGCTTTTGATAATTGTCTAATCCGCCGCCTTAAATCCCTCGCCTGGCGGCTCACGGCAATCACTTCGGCCCCTGCGCAGATGCGGGCTCCCGATATAATCGGCGCATACAACTGCGAGCACCGGCCCCATCCATGAGCGTCCTCAGCAACCCCTCCGAAATCGCGCGCGAGGCCCTTCGCCAGCTCGCCCTGCGTCGTGTCGCTCCGACGCCGGACAACTACCGCAAGCTCTATCACGAGATTGCCGGTACCCGCGTCGAAGACGAGGGCGCGTCGGAACCCTTCCTGCGTTCGCTGGGCCTGCGCCTGCCGCGGGATTCGGCCGAGCGCCAGCGCATCGGACGCGAGTTCGACCATGCGCTCGCGGCCGGCAAGCTGAAGGCGGCGGAAGATACGCTGGGGCGCTACCTCGACGGGCTGAAGATCGCTGAACCACCCGCCTGGAACGAACTGATCGCAAACCTTCTGCGCGCTTGGGAGGCACGCCAGCCGGGCTGGACCACCGCGCGCAAGCGCGAGTCGCTCGACCGGGTGCTGAACGCCGCCGACCCTGCCACCCTGCACGCGCGCCTGCAGGGACTGCTGCGGGGCTGGAACCAGGGCGGAACGGAAGACGTACCCGAGACCATGGGCGATGAAACGCGGCGGGACGAGGCCGTCGGCACGCAACCCCCGCCGCGGCCTGCCATGCCGGCAGGCACTAGCACGCAGATCCTGCGCCTGGTCGGCAACGAGCACGCCGCCACCCTGCTGAAGCTGCTGCAGGCGACCCTGGAGGACGTCGTGCCCGCGTTCCTGGGCGAGCATCCCGAACTCGCCGACGAAGCGGCGCAGATTGCACGCGAAGTCGGCGCCACCGACGACACCGGCCGCCTCGACCGCATCGGCACACGGCTGCGCCAGCTGGCGCACCGGCTGGAGATGACTGCAGCGGACGACGCCGAGATCCGCAGCGGCCTGCTGGAACTGCTGCGCCTGCTGTTGCGCAACATCGACGACCTCGTGCTGGACGACAAGTGGCTCGCCGGCCAGATCGAGATGCTGCGCGAGATCGTCGATACGCCGCCCAATCCGCGCAGCATCGACGACGCCGGCCGCCGCCTGAAGGACCTGATCTACAAGCAGAGCCAGCTCAAGCACAACCTGGTCGAGACACAGCGCCATCTACGCCAGATGCTCGCCGGCTTCGTCGACCAGCTCGCCCGCTTCTCCGAAAGCACCGGCGCGTATCACGACCGCATCGGCTCGTGTGCCCAGCGCATTGCCGAGGCCAGCGACATCTCGGCCATCGGCCCGCTACTCAACGAAGTGATGGAAGAAACGCGCAGCATGCAGGATGAGGCGCAGCGCTCACGCGACGAGCTGATCGCCGCGCGCGAGCAGGCGCGCCTCGCCGAGGAACGCATCCTCAAGCTGCAGGAAGAGCTCGACGATGCCAGCCGGCAGATGCGCCACGACCAGCTGACCGGTGCCCTGAACCGCCGCGGGCTCGAGGAGATGTTCGAGAAGGAAGCCGCGCGCGCCCAACGCCGCGGCGCGGCCCTGTCGATCGCCCTGCTCGACATCGACCACTTCAAGAAGCTCAACGACACACTGGGCCATCACACCGGCGATGCTGCCCTCGTGCATCTCGCCAACGTGGTGCGCAAGCACCTGCGGCCGCAGGACGTGCTGGCGCGCTTCGGCGGCGAGGAGTTCCTGATCCTGCTGCCCGAGACCGAAACCGACGATGCCTACCGGGCCATGGTCCGCCTGCAGCGCGAGCTCACGCGGGAGTTCTTCATGGCCGACCAGCAAAAGATCGTGATCACCTTCAGTGCTGGCGTCACCCCGATCGCTCCGGGTGAAGTGCTCGAATCGGCGATGAAGCGCGCCGATGCGGCGATGTACCAGGCCAAGCAGGCGGGGCGCAATCGGGTGATGCAGGCACCGCTCAGGCAAGCGGCCGTGTAAGCCAGTCGCGCGCCCAGTCCAGCGCGGCGTCCAGACGGACACGGGCGGCAGCCGACACCGGATCGCCCAGCGCCCAGCATTCACCGCGCATGCCCAGCAGCCAGGCGGGCGGCGGCTCGCCCTGAAGGTCGCGATACACCTGCAGCACGGCCTGTGGCGTCATCGCATGCGTGGTGATGCTGTCGTCGCGCCGGGCGGAGACCGGCTCCACGCCAAACGGCTCGGGCGCGCCGAAAGACGCATCGACGAAGAGCACACGGTGGCGCCCTTCCAGGTCCAGCGCGTGCTCCACCTGCAACTGGAAGTCGGTCAGGCACTCGACGCCGGGCAGGCCCATCGCCTCCACCGCCTCTACGAACAGCGGCCCCAGTGCATCGTCGCCGCGCGCCGGATTGCCCCAGCCAAACACCAGAATCGGCGCCCGGCTCATCCAGCACCGCCCATCGCCGCAGCCTGGCGCGCACGCCAAACCCGCGCAATCACGATTTGTACTTGCGGTCGAGCATCTGCCCCTCGGCATCGAGCAGCGTGACCTCCAGCGGCATCTTGCCCAGCGCATGCGTGGCGCACGACAGGCAGGGATCGTAGGCGCGGATCGCCACCTCGATGTGATTCAGCAGGCCCTCGGTGATCTCCTTGCCGTCGAGATACTGCTTTGCCACCTCGCGCACCGCGCTGTTCATCGCCTGGTTGTTGTTCGTCGTCGACACGATCAGGTTGGCCATCGTCACCAGGTCGTCGTCGCCCACCTGATAGTGGTGGAACAGCGTGCCGCGCGGCGCCTCGATGACGCCCACGCCCTCGCGCCGGCGCTCGCCGGTCACGACCAGGTCCGTGCCCTCGATGTCGTCGTCGTGCAGCAAGGCCTTGATCGTCTCCGCGGCGAACAGCATCTCGATCATGCGCGCCCAGTGGAAACCCAGCGTGGCGTGCATCGGCTTGCCGCCCGCGTAGGCGACCAGCTCACGGCGCTCGTGCTCGGCAAACGGCGTCGGGATGCTGTCGCAGTTCTGCACCCGGGCGAGCGGCCCCACCTTGTACCAGCCCTGCTCCGGCCCCATCGACGTGAAGTACGGAAACTTCATGTAGCTCCAGGGCTTCACTTCCTCGGTGATCAGCGTGTCGTAGGTCTGGTAGTCGACATGATCGAACAGGATCCTGCCCGCGGCGTCTTTGGCGCGCAGCACGCCGTGGTAGAGATCGAGACTGCCGTCGGGCGCGACCATGCCCATGAAGTTCGACGGGAAGGTCCCGAAGCTATCGTACAGCGCCGGGTTCTGCTCGTGCAGTTCCTTGATGATCCTCACCGCGTCGCGGCTCCACGCGATCATCTGGTAGGCGTCCTTCAGCAGCTCGGCGCGCTCGGCACCACTCAAAGACTTGTTCACCCCGCCCGGCACCGAGCCCGTGCCATGCACCCGCTTGCCGGCGGTGTGGCGGATCACCTCCTGGCCGTACTTGCGCAGCAGGATGCCCTTCCTGGCGATGTCCGGGTACTTCTCGGCAACGCCGACGATACTGCGGCGCGAGACCTCGGAGTCGAAGCCGAACAGCAGGTCGGGCGAGGACAGGTGGAAGAAGTGCAGCGCGTGCGACTGCAGGATCTGCCCGTAATGCATCAGGCGGCGCATCTTCTCCGCGGTGGGCGTCAGGCGGTCGGCGCCGACGATCACGTCCAGCGCCTTGCTCGCCGCCAGGTGGTGCGACACCGGGCAGATGCCGCACAGGCGCTGCACCATCACCGGCACTTCCCAGTAAGGCCGGCCCTGGATGAAGCGCTCGAAGCCGCGGAACTCGACGATGTGCAGGCGCACCTGATGCACCTTGTTGTGCTCGTCGAGCAGGATCGTGACCTTGCCGTGGCCTTCCACGCGGGACACGGGATCGATGGCGACGCGACGCAGATTGTCGCTGGCGACGGTGGCGGTTTCGAGTTCGAAGCTCATGTCAGTCTCGCGAAATCAGTCGTAATGCAGCAGGCCATGGCCGAGCGTCGGTTCCTTGCCTTCGATGAGCTGGGTCAGGAAGGCCCAGATCGCATCGCCCGAGGGCGGGCAGCCCGGCAGGAAGTAGTCGATCCTGACCACCTCGTGAACCGCATGAACCTGGTTCAGCGGCAGCGGCAGTTCGGGGTCGCTGGGGATCTGGCTGCCGTCGGCCAGGCCATGACCAGTGCGATAGACCTGCTGCAGGATGTCGGCAAGTTCAAGGTGGTTGCGCTGCGCCGGCAGGCCGCCATTGACCGCACAGGCGCCAAGCGCGATCAGCACCTTGCAGTTGGCGCGGAACTCGCGCAGCACATGCACGTTCTCGGCATTGCACACGCCGCCTTCGATCAGGCCGATGTCGCAGGGACCGCAGTGCTTGATGTCGGTGATCGGCGAGCGGTCGAACTCGACCAGTTCGAGCAACGGCAGGATGCGCTCGTCGATGTCGAGGAAGGACATGTGGCAGCCGAAGCAGCCGGCCAGCGACACCGTGGCGACCTTCAGCTTGCGCGGCTTCACGTCCGCGCCCTGGGTTTCGCTGCTCATCACCCGGCCTCCTTCTCGCTGTCGGCAAGCTTCTCCACCGCCTTCTGGCTGATCGGCTTGGCGTCATAGTCGCGCTGTCCGATCGGCACCGCGAAGCCCACCCGCTTCCTCAGGATCACCCCCACCGGGCACACCTCGGCCGCGCGGTCGGTGGCGGCAAAATCGGTGTCGGCCAGCCGCCCGCTCTCACTATTGACGATGAGATGCGACTTCGCCCCTCGACCCGACAACGCGAACACGTTCTTGCCATCCACATCGCGGCTGGCGCGCACGCACAGCTCGCACATGATGCAGCGATTGAAATCGAGCAGCACGTCGGGGTGCGAGGCATCGACCGCGCGGTCGGGATAGAAATGGTCGAAATGCGGGCTCAGCATGCCCATCTCGTAGGCAGTCGCCTGCAGCACGCAGTTGCCGCTCTTCTCGCACGAGGGACAGAAATGGTTGCCCTCGACGAACAGCAGTTGCAGCAGCGTGCGGCGCTTGGCGATGAGTTCCTCGGTCCCGTTCTCCACTTCCTGCCCCGCCGCAGCGCGGGTGGTACAGGCGGTGGCGAAGCGGCCGCCGATCTTCACCGTGCACAGCTTGCACGAGCCATGCGCGGCAAAATCCGGGTGCCAGCAAAGGTGCGGGATGTACTTGCCTGCGGCGCTGGCCGCCTGCATCACGGTCTGGCCGGGGGTGAAGGGGACTTCCTCGCCGTCGAGCAGGAAACTGTTGGTCATGGCTTGGCCTCGCTCGGGTGTCCGCCGGCATGGGCGCTGAGGTTGTCGGTGAGGTGCGCGCCCGCGTCGTCGCGACCGGTCATGCGCCGGGCCTGCGACAGGGCGGCGTCGAGGTCGAACCCGGGTTCGTAGTCGGGCGAATGCAGGCGCCGATCGAAGGCCGGGCGGAACTTGGCGAGGATGTCGCGCAACGCGATCGTCGCCGTGTTGCCCAGGCCGCAGTGGCTGGCGCCCTGCATCAGGTGGTGCATCTTCTCCATCTCGTCGAGGTCGTAAGGCGAGCCGCGGTCAAGGGCGAGCTTGTCCATCAGCCGCGCGTTGACCGCGGTGCCGACCCGGCAAGGCGTGCAGAAGCCACAGCTCTCGTGCGCGAAGAAGTGCGCGAAGTTGCGCGCGGCCTCGAACATGTCGCGCGACTGGTCGAACACCATGATGGAGCCGCCGGTGGGCACGTCCTCAAAGGCGATGCGGCGGCCGAACTCGTTGGCCGCCAGACATGATCCCGCGGCGCCGGCGGTGGTCACTGCCTGGGTGTCCGTGGCGCCAGCCGCCTCCAGCACCTCGGCCACGGTGACACCAAAAGGAAATTCGTAGATGCCGGGCCGCGCCACGTCGCCCGACACCGACAGCAGCTTGGTGCCGGTCGAGGCCGGCGTGCCAATGGCGCGGAACCATTCGCCTCCCTTCACCGCGATCAGCGCCGCCAGCGCCAGCGTCTCGACGTTGTTGACGGTCGTCGGCTGCCCCAGATAGCCGTGGGTCACCGGGAACGGCGGGCGGATGCGCGGCTTGCCCGGCTTGCCCTCGAGCGACTCGATCAGCGCCGACTCCTCGCCGCAGATGTAGGCGCCGGCGCCAAGGTGGATCTCGATGTCGAACGTGAAGCCGCGGCCGAGGATGTTGCGCCCGAGCAGCCCCGCCTCGCGCCGCTGTGCCAGCCGGGTCTCGAGCCGGTCGAGCAGGTAGCGGTATTCGCCGCGCAGATAAATGAAGCCCTTGCTCGCGCCGATGGCAAAGCCGGCGATGCACATACCGTCGACCACCATGTCGAAGTAGCTGCTGAGGAGCACCCGGTCCTTGAAGGTGCCGGGCTCACCCTCGTCGGCATTGCAGATCACGTAGTGCGCGTCGCCCCAGGCGTCGCGACAGGAGCGCCACTTGATGTCACTGCCGAAACCCGCGCCGCCGCGCCCGCGCAGGGCGGAGCGCTCGATCTCGCCCAGCAACCCGGTCGGACCGCGATCCAGTGCGGCCGCCAGCGCCTCGCCCGGCGCCAGCCCGTGGTCGAGCAGCACGTCGCGGCGGCGGATGTTGTCCTCGACGTGGAACCACTCCGGCGGCCAGTCGCCCACCTGCACGCGGCGGCGGATCAGGTGCGCCATCTCGTCGATGCGCGCCGGCGTTAGCCGTGTGATGGTGCGGTAATTCGCCAGCAGCGCCGGCCCCTGGTCGCACATGCCGGTACAGGAGGTGGCGTCCACGCTGACCAGGCCGTCCTCGGCGACACGCCCCGGCTCGAGCCACAGCTTTTCGCACAGGGTCCGCATCAGATCCTGGTTGCCCAGCATGCGGTCGGTGATGTTGTCCGAGAACAGGATGCGGTAGTCACCCAGCGGACGGGTGTGGAAGAAACTGTAGAAACCGGCGGTGCTCTCCACCTGCGCACGGGGAATGTCCAAGCCCTCTGCGATCGCCGTCAGGCTCTCGGGGGCCAGCCAACCCAGCGCGTCCTGCGTCTCGCGCAGAATCTGAACGAGACGGTGCGCCTCGCGCGAATGCCGATCCAGGATCGACTCGATGTTCATGGCAGCCACGCCGTCCTCCCGCGTCGAAGGGTTACACATGCATGATGCAAGGTCTCGGTGACCATTCTGCATCAGCAACATGCATTGCGCGCTGGCGGCGGGCGAGAATCCGCCCCGATCGTGATGCAGATCAAGGCTTTGGCGTCCGCCGCCAGCACCGCCGCCCATGGCCGGGCGGCACGAGCCCGCTCAGGCGAGCCCTTCGGCCTTCAACGCAGCCTGGACGGCCGGACGGGCGGCAACGCGCGCCTGAAAGGCGGTCAGGTTGGACCAGCGCGACAGGTCGATCTTGACGTAGGGCATCCAGCTCAGCACGGTGAAAAGGTAGGCATCGGCCACGCTGAAACCGTCGCACAGCAGATACGCCTTGCCCGCCAGTTCGCCGTTCGTGTAGTCAAGCCGGCGCTCAAGGTTGGCCATCGCCGCAGCCTTCCAGGCGTCACCCGAAGCGGGGCTGAAGAAAGGTGTGCACGATCGATGCAGTTCGGTACCGATGAAGGTCAGCCACGACTGCAGGCGGTAGCGCTCCAGCGTGCCGTCGGCCGGGACAAGCTTCTTCTCTGGCACACGGTCCGCGAGGTACTGCAGGATCGCCGGCCCTTCGGTCAGCAGTTCGCCCGTGTCGAGCACCAGCGCCGGCACGTAGCCCTTGGCGTTGATCTGCATGAAGTCCGCGCCGCTGGCCGTCACCTTGGTCTTCAGATCGACCGCTTCGGTCTCGTAAGGAAGGCCGGTTTCCTCGAGGACGATGTGCGAGGCCAGCGAGCAGGCACCCGCTTTGTAATAGAGCTTCATGAGGCATGTCTCCGTCTTGTAGGGGAGACTGCAGTATGCCGCAGCCTTCGCGTCGCCACATGGCCCGGATGCCGGGGGCGACCGGCATGTAACGGCGGTTCAGCCCGGCGGCAGCATGCGTCCCAGCGCCGGACGCACGATACGGCGCAGACCCATCTCGGTGATGAACGCATCGCGGCTGTGTCCGAGCACCGTGCCGTAGCGTGCGCGCAACTCGCCCAGCAGGGCCACGCGGCGCCCCTTGATCGAATGGGCCGGGAAGACCAGCGTCTCGTCCGGCAGGTCGAAGACGCAGCGTGTCAGCGTGTCGTAAAGGCGCGAAGGCTCTGCCTCGTTATTGCCGACGGCGCAGCTCCCGAGGTCGAAAACATCGCCACAGAACAAGCGGTCGCGCCACAGGTAGCTGACGCAGGTCGGGGTATGACCGGGAGTGGACAGCACATGGATGCACTCGCCTCCGATGCGCAAAGTCACACCCGCCTCGACTTCGAACACCTCGTGTCCGGCGTCAACAACCCGGGTCCCACCCCGCCTCATGACGAGCCGCGCCCCGCTACGGACGCAGAGCGCCGTGGCATCGTCGGTATCCACCTGATGCACATGTGTGCGCAACACCTTCGTGAGCCGCGCCTCATGTTCGGCCAACAGCGCCAGGATCAGTTCGGTCGTGCCGCATGGCGGGTCGACCACCACCGCCTCGCCACGCAGGCAAGCGATGAGCAGATACCCGATCAACTGCGTCTTCTGCCCCTCGATGGGAATGAAACAGAGCCCTTCGGCGGGCCCCTGCGGGAGAACGGCAGCATGCATGTCGCGAATCCAGGGAATGACTTGAGAACGGTTGCGCACGAATCGGCACGCACCTGACCTGAATGCCCTAACAAGTCGCGTGCCAGTCCCGCCGCGCCACCATTCCTGCGAAACCTGCCGCTCTGCGCCCGCTTTCCAACGCACCGTCACTGCCATCGCTGTCCGTGGCTGCCATCGATGACACAGATCGGCAGCGCCATGGCGAGACATTCGGCGCCGATCGCCGGCACCACACGCCCCCTGCCGGTGGTTTGAACAGGGCAAGGACGCCTGGCACGTCACTTGCCTCCTGGTGATACATAGCGACGATTGCGCTAATGGCGTGGCAATTAAAGGCTCCTATCACTCCAATCCAGCAAAATAAATTGCCTTAAATATTAGCTTTTTCTTATATTTTACGCGTCGCAAGACACTACCCTGACCACCACGGAGCACGATCATGGAAAACGCACAGCAATTCAGCTTCCCCCGCCTGAACGAACCGGCCCCTGCATTCAGCGTCCGCACCACGCATGGTGAGCGGTCGCTCGAGGACTATCGCGGCAAGTGGCTGATCCTGTTCTCGCATCCCGCCGACTTCACCCCGGTTTGCACCACCGAGTTCATCGGTTTCGCCAATGCCGCGCCCAAGTTCGCCGAGATGAACTGCGAACTGCTCGGCCTGTCGATCGACAGCCTCTTCTCGCACCTGGCCTGGACGCGCAACATCAAGGAAAAATTCGGCGTCGACATCCCGTTCCCGATCATCGAGGACATCAAGATGGATGTCGCCCGCGCCTACGGCATGGTCCATCCGGGCGCTGCCGATACCCAGGCCGTGCGCGCGACCTTCTTCATCGACCCCAATGGCGTAATGCGCGCCATGGTGTATTACCCGATGAGCAACGGCCGCAGCATCGACGAGTTCGTCCGCCTGCTGCAGGCGCTGCAGACCTCGGACACGCACGGTGTCGCCACCCCCGAAAACTGGTGCCCGGGCAAGGACGTGATCGTCTCCCCGCCCAAGACCGCCGAGGCGGCCGACAAGCGCGCCACCGAGGGTTACAACACGGTCGATTGGTACTTCTCCACCAGGTCGCTGTAAGCCGCCCCCCGCCCTGCAGCGCGCCTCGCACGCTGCAGGGCGTCACGCCAAGCGCGAAAAGGAGACCGAATGACCAACGAAATCAAGACCGATGTCGCCATCATCGGCGCGGGCAGCGCCGGACTCTATGCGCTGCGCGAGGTGCGTCGTGCCGGGCGCGACTTCCTGCTGATCGACCGCGGCCCGCTTGGCACCACCTGCGCCCGGGTGGGCTGCATGCCCTCGAAGGTCGCACTGCATGCCGGTGCGGAGTGGGCGACACGCAAAGCCCTGGCCGGGATCGGCGCAAGCGGCGTCGAGGCCCTGTCCATCGACCTTGCCGCGACCTGGGCAAGGCTGCGCGAACAACGCAACTTCTTCGCCAGCAGCGGCGCCAGCAAGGCTCGCGCCGCCGCCGGCGACAAACTCATCGAAGGCACGGCGCGCTTTCTCGACCCCACGCTCATCGAGGTCTCGTCGCCTGCCGGCCTGCAGCGCGTACGCGCCCGTACCGTCATCATCGCCACCGGTTCGCGCCCGGTCATGCCCGGCTGGCTGGACGACGTGCGCGATCGCGTGATCACGACCGACGCGCTCTTCGAACTCGACACGCTGCCGCGCAGCATCGGTATTCTCGGACTCGGTGCCATCGGGCTGGAAATGGGGCTCGCGCTATCCCGGCTCGGCATCCGCGTGGTCGGGGCAGACCTCGCACCGAATGTCGGCGGCATCGTCGATCCTGTGCTCGGCCAGCGCGCACGCGAACGTTTTGGCCAGGAGGTCGAACTCTGGCTGGGCACGCAGACCCGACTCGAGCGCAGTGCATCCGGCATTGTCATGCACGCGGACGGACGGAAGGCCGAGGTCGAACTGCTGCTCGCCGCCCTCGGCCGGCGTCCCAACGTCGACAGCCTGGGCCTGGAAGCCGCCGACTTCCCGCTCGACGAACGCGGCACCCCGCGCTTCGACCCGACAACCATGCAGGTTGGCGAGTTGCCGGTCTTCATCGCCGGCGACGCCAATGCGGACAGGCCGCTGATGCATGAGGCGGCCGACGAAGGCGCGATTGCCGGCTACAACGCTGCCCGCGAAACCTACACCCGCTTCTGGCGCAAGGTGCCACTCGGCATCGCCTTCTCCGACCCGGACATCGCCGCGGTCGGCATGCGCTTCGACGCCCTGCCCACCGAGGGGGTCGTCGTCGGCACCGCCAGCGGCGACAAGAACGGACGCGCCCGCATCCTCGGCGCCACCGACAGCCTGCTTCGCGTCTACGCCGACGCGACCGATGGCCGACTGCTCGGCGCCGCGATGGTCGCGACGGGCGGTGAACATCTCGCCCATCTGCTGGCCTGGGCGATTCAGCGCGGCGAGACCGCGCACGACCTGCTGGCCTTGCCCTTCTACCACCCCGTAGTCGAGGAGATGTTGCAGGCGGCACTGCAGGACATCGTCGCGCAGTTACCGCCCCGCAACCCCTACCCGATCGGGCTCGCGCCCGTCGAACACCTTTGAACTTGCCTGAAGGAGCATTGCCATGAAGAAAGCCCTCGTTGCCCTCGCCATCGCCCTCGGTTCCACCGCCGCGCTCGCCGAGAAACCCGCCGTCACCGTCGTCCTCAATGCCCAGAGTCCGATGACCCAGGGCATGGCCATGGTGCTGGCCAACCAGATGCAGGAACAGGGCGCACAGGTCGACATCCTGCTATGCGATCACGCCGGCGACCTCGCACTCAAGGATGCCGGCGGCGAAGCGCTCAAGCCCAACAACGTGACACCGGCGCAACTGCTCGACGGCGCGCTGAAGAAGGGCGCCACCGCCTCGGTGTGCGCGCTCTACCTGCCCAACAGCGGCAAGAAGCCCGAAGACCTGAAGGACGGCATCAAGCCGGCCAAGCCGGCCGACATGGGCGCCGCCCTGCTGGAGCCGAACCGCAAGGTAATCGGTTTCTGATTGCTACCTTCTATTGCAACTTTGTTGCCTTAGAAAACACCCTGCCCTAGAATGCGGCGATGTCCTGCGCCGCACCCGCAGCCCGGCCCCGCGCCGGGCTGCGTGCTTTCATCCTGTCGCTTCCGCACCCCCGCCGACTCGCCCGCCGCATCAGCGACGGACACGTTCTTGCCGGCAGGGCGCTGCTGCTCGTCCTGGCGCTCGCGCTGCTCGCCGTGCAGATCGAGGTGCACGCACATGCGCTGTCCCATCTGGCGGAGCCAACCCAGGCCGGCAGGAGCACCACGACGAACGGCGCATCGCCGAGCGAGGAAGACGGCCGTCACGCCGGTGCGGTGTGCCTGGAATGCCTTGCGCTCGCCGCGCTCGATCTGCCTCCAGCCGCGCCGGCGTCCTTCACCTGCGACGCCGCCGGCGCCACGCTCCCGCCCATCGCCCTCCCTCAGGCCCCATCGTCCTCCAGCCCACGGCGGCCACGCTGCCGCGCGCCGCCGTCATCGGCCCTTTGCCCCATCCCCTGCTGAAACCGTCGGGTCCGTGACCCGGCCTGCATGACGCCTTCCCGTCCGGTGCGCTAACCCGGACGGAGGGTGGCCTTTGCCTTGCGCAAACAGAACACGAAGGAAGAACACCGATGTCCAGGCTTCAAACCCTACCCACCCCGCTCATGCTGAGCCTCGCCCTCGCTTTCGGGTCCGCCGTCGCGCACGCGGACGACACCGCGCTTGCACCGGTCACGGTATCGGCGAGCGCGCTCGCGCTCGGCAGCGATCAGATGAGCACCCCGGTCAGCGTGCTCGCCGGCGACGAACTCGTGCGCCGTCGTGCCGCCACACTCGGCGAAACGCTGACCGGCGAACCCGGCATCGCCGCCAGCCATTTCGGCGCCGGCGCCAGCCGGCCCATCATCCGTGGCATGGACGGGCCGCGCGTCAAGCTGCTGTCGGACGGCAGCGAGATCATGGACGCATCCACGATCAGCCCCGACCACGCCGTGGCGATCGAACCGATGCTGAGCGAACAGATCGAGGTGCTGCGCGGCCCGTCCGCGCTGGCCTATGGCGGCGGCGCGATCGGCGGCGTCGTGAATGTGCTCGACAAGCGCGTCCCCACCGCGGTCCCCGAACGCGGCGTCGAAGGCAGCGTGGAACTGCGTGCCGATAGTGTCGCTAACGGCGTCGCCGGCGCATTCGAAGTCACCGCGGGCAGCGGCAACCTCGCCTTCCACGCCGAAGGGCTCAAGCGCGACGCGCGCGACTACCGTGTCGGCGGCGGCTGGGACCACAGCCGGGTCGAGGGCAGCTACAACCAGACCGAGACCGGCAGCCTCGGCGTTTCCTGGGTGGGCGAGCGCGGCTATCTCGGCCTAGCCTTCACCCGTCAGCAGAACGAGTACGGACTGCCCGGGCACAGCCATGAATACGAAGCCTGCCACCCGCACGGCAACCACCTGTACTGCGGCCACCACGGCGAGGAAGACGAGCACGAGCATGACCACGACGAACACGGCGGCACCCCGTACGTGAAGCTCGACAGTGATCGCTGGGACCTGCGCGGCGAACTGCTGGAACCCTTCGCCGGCTTCACCCGCGCCCGCCTGCGGGCGTCCTACACCGACTACGGCCACGACGAGATCGAGCAGGACGAAGGGATCGACAGCGTCGGCACCCGTTTCCGCAGCAAGGCCAGCGATGCCCGTGTCGAACTCGAGCATGCGCCGCTCGGCGGCTGGCGCGGCGTGCTGGGCCTGCAGACGGGCCGCCGCGACTTCCGCGCCGACGGCGACGAAGCCTACGTGCCCCCCACCGTGACGACCCGGCACGCGGCCTTCCTGATCGAGGAGTACACACTGGCCGACTGGCGCTTCGAAGCCGGCCTGCGTCACGAATGGCAGGACATCGACGTTGACAGCAGCACCCAGCGCGACCGCAGCCACCGCGGCAACTCGGTTTCGCTCGGTGCGGTGTGGAACTTCGCCCCGCAGTACAGCCTGGGCATGACGCTGTCGCGCACCCAGCGCCTGCCGACGGCGGAAGAGCTCTACGCACGCGGCATGCACATGGCGACCAGCACCTGGGAACGCGGCAACCCCGACCTGAAGGCGGAGACGGCCAACAACGTCGACCTGACGCTGCGCAAGCTCACTGGGCCGACCACCTTCTCCGTCAGCGTGTTCCACAACCGCATCGACGACTACATCCACGCGCGCACGCTCGACGCCCATGAGGACTTCCAGCTCATCGAGTACGCCCAGCGCGACGCCCGCTTCACTGGCATCGAGGGCGCCATCCGCCAGCAGCTCGACGCCACCTTCGGCCTGACGCTCTTCGGCGACTACGTTCGCGCCAAGCTCGAGGCCGGCGACGGCGACCGCGACCTGCCGCGCATCCCGGCTCATCGCGTCGGCCTGCGACTGGATGCCAAGTGGAATGCCTGGCGTGCCGAAGCCGAGGTCTATCGCGTCGGCCGCCAGGACGATGTCGCCGAGTTCGAGCGCGAAACGCCGGGCTACAACATGGTCAATGTCGGCCTGAGCTACAACGGCCGCTACAAGGCCACGCCCTGGCAGGTCTACGTCAAGGGCAACAACCTCGGCAACCAGCTGGCCTACGCGCACACCTCGTTCATCAAGAACGCCGCTCCGCTCGAGGGCCGCAACCTGAGCTTGGGCGTCCGCGTCTCGTTCTGACCGACGCCGGCGCTCCTCACCCCCGTCCCGGCCCCTCCTCGGGGCCGGGGCCTGCCAGCCCCCCGTTCTGTCCGATCTGGCAGTGTTCGACTGCCATCACTGCCATCCGGGATACGGCTGGCATCACGCCTGCCAGCTGTCCGCAACCGTCCGCCCCCACGGATGCTGCACGGCCTGTGCCGCACGCAGCCTCAACACCAGCCAGGAACCTGCCCTGGCGCTGCATGGCATGGGGTTTGCTGCGTACAAGCTCCATAGGTCCGCGGGACGCCATCCAATCGACGCAAGCTATCCCGGCAGAGTCCAAAAGCAATTGGACCAATAATTAGCTTTTGCTTATATTCACGCTTCGTGAACACAGGCCCCGAACCATGACTTCCCATTTGCTCGTTTTCCTGCTTTCCGCCTCCGCCGTCGGCGCCGCCATGGCACAGCAGGCCACGCTCGACGTCAATCTGACCGGTATCCAGCATGCGAACGGCACGGTGCGTGTCGGGCTGTACCAGGACCCGAAGACCTTCCGCAAGGAGGCGCAGGCCGTCGCCATACAGCAGGTGCCGGCCAGCGCCGGTACGGTGACGGTGAGCTTCGATGCGCTGCCACCCGGTCGCTACGCGATCATGGCCTATCACGACGAGGACGGTAACGGCGAACTCAACCGCCGTTTCGGCATGTTCCCGACCGAAGGCTACGGCCTGTCGAACAATCCCACCGTGTCCGGCCCACCCGCATTCGCGGACAGTGCCTTCGAACTACCTGCCGGTACGGGCGCTGCCCGGATCAGCATCGACATCCGCTACTGACATCCCTGCAAGGAAGAACGATGAACGCCCCCGCCTCCTCCGCCACACCCGCCGCTGCGCACGACGCGCATGCCGGACGGCTCGCGCATTTCCCGGTCGCCCTGTTCTCCACCGTGATGGGCATGGCGGGCCTCACCATTGCCTGGCTCAAGGCTCATCACACCGGCGGCGTGCCGGTCGAGATCGGCGTCGTGCTGCGCTGGCTGGCGAGTGCGCTGTACCTGTTCCTGCTGGCGATGTACGGCAGCAAGTTGCTGCGACACCCCGAGGCGGTGAAGGCCGATCGCGCCCATCCGATCCGCCTCAACTTCTTCCCCGCCATCTCCATCGGCCTGCTGCTGCTGTCGATCAGCTGGGCGCAGGACGCCCCGGCCGTCGCGCAATGGATGTGGGGCATCGGCGCCGCCGTGCATCTCATGTTCACGCTGTTCGCCATGAGCAGCTGGATCCACCACACCCACTACGACATCAAGCACGCCAACCCGGCCTGGTTCATCCCGGTGGTGGGCAACATCATCGTGCCGATCGCCGGCGTGCGCTTCGCCCCGGCGGACATCAGCTGGTTCTTCTTCAGCATCGGTCTGGTGTTCTGGCTGGTGCTGATGACGATCGTGCTGTACCGCCTGTTCTTCCACGAGCCGCTGCCCGCGCGCCTGACCCCGACGCTCTTCATCCTGATCGCCCCACCCTCGGTCGGTTTCCTCGCCTATGTCGCACTCACCGGCCAGGTCGACGCCTTCGCCCGCGTGCTGTACTTCACCGCGCTGTTCCTGACGCTGCTGCTGGCGAGCAATGCGGTGCGCTTCTTCCGCCTGCCCTTCTTCATCTCGGCGTGGGCCTACTCCTTCCCGCTGGCGGCCATGACGATCGCCACCTTCGAGATGAGTGCGCGCAGCGGCCAGGCCTTCTATGCAGGCTTGTCCTGGATGATGCTCGCGGTGCTGAGCGGCGTCGTCGCGCTGCTGGCCTTCAAGACCCTGCGGGCCGCCAGCCGCGGCCAGATCTGCGTGCCCGAGTGAAACACCCACTCAGCCACGAACCGACATGAGGAGATTTCCCATGCCCCAGGCAGACATCCGGTCCTTTTTCGACGCCGCCACCAACACCGTCACTCACGTCGTGTCCGACCCGGCGACAGCACGCGCTGCGATCATCGACAGCGTGCTCGACTACGACCCCAAGTCGGGACGCACCTCACGGGTCTCGGCCGACGCCGTCATCACCCACGTGCGCGACGCCGGGCTTCAAGTCGACTGGCTGCTCGAGACCCACGCCCACGCCGACCACCTTTCGGCCGCGCCCTACCTCAAGCAGCAGCTCGGCGGCAAGATCGGCATCGGCGCGCATATCCGCCAGGTGCAGGGCGTGTTCAAGGACATCTTCAACGCCAAGGACATGAACACCTACGGCGCCGAGTTCGACCACCTGTTCGAGGACGGCGAGCGCTTCCGCATTGGCGGGCTGGACGTCGAGGTGATGCACACCCCCGGCCATACGCCGGCCTGCCTCACCTACATCGTCGGGCAGGATGCCTTCGTCGGCGACACCCTGTTCATGCCCGACTACGGCACCGCGCGCTGCGACTTCCCCGGCGGAGATGCGGCCACGCTGTTCCGCTCGATCCGCAAGGTGCTGTCGCTGCCGCCCGAGACGCGCCTGCACCTGTGCCACGACTATCCGCCCGACGACCGCGCCCCGGTGTGGGAAACCACGGTGGCCGAGCAGCGGGCGAAGAACATCCACGTCCATGACGGCGTGACCGAGGCCGACTTCGTCGCCATGCGCACCGCGCGCGACCGCACGCTGGCCATGCCGACGCTGATCCTGCCGGCGATCCAGGTCAATGTGCGTGCCGGCAACCTGCCACCGGCCGAGGACAACGGCGTGCATTACCTGAAGATCCCGATCGACCTGCTGTAGGCGCGCCACCCGATGCCCGCGACGACTGCCGCCGCCCCCCGCGCCCTGCTCGCGCGCTGGCACCGCTACCGGCACAGCGCACTGAGCGACGACCTGATCGCGGCGGCGATCGTCACCATCCTGCTGGTACCGCAGAGCCTGGCCTACGCCATGCTCGCCGGCCTGCCACCGGTGGTGGGCGTGATGGCGAGCCTGCTGCCCATCGTCGCCTACGCCGCCTTCGGCTCCAGCAGCAGCCTCGCCGTGGGGCCGGTCGCGGTGCTGGCGATGATGACGGCGCAGGCGGTCGGCGGCGTCGCCGCCGCGCATCAGGTCACGCCACACCTGGCGGCGCTGGTGCTGGCACTGGAGATGGCGGCGGTGTTCCTCGTCGCCGCGCTGTTCCGCCTCGAGACGCTGGCGGCGCTGCTCGGCGCCCCGGTGCTGCACGGCTTCATCACCGGTGCCGCGCTGGTGATCGCGATCGGCCAGCTCCCCGCACTGCTGGGGGTGCAGGCTGGCGGCAGCACGGTAGTCGCACTGTGGCAGTCGCTCGCCGGCGCCAGTCATCCGCTGCCTCATGTGACCACCGCACTCATCGGCGTGCTGGCGCTTGCGCTGCTGTGGGCCCTGCGCCGGCACGGCAGCCCTGTGCTGCAAGGCCTGGGCTTCAGGCCCCGGAGCGCGCAGCTGCTGGCGCGTACCGCGCCCATCGTAGTGGTCGCAGCGTCGATCGCCTGGGTCGCCGGTTTCCCGCACCTGAATGAGGGGGTCGCCCTGTCGGGCGGCATCAGCCTTGGCGAGGGCCTGGCCTTCCCGATGCCGTGGACAGCGCCCTTGCCGGTGTGGCGTGAACTGCTCGCCCCGGCGGTGCTCCTGGGACTGGTGGCGTATGTCGAGAGCCTCGCCGTGGCCGAGGCCCTCGGCGCACGCCGCGGCGAGAAGGTGTCGCCCCGACGCGAACTCTTCGGCCTGGCAGCGGCCAACGCCGCGGCCAGCGTGTCCGGCGGCATGCCGGTCACCGGCGGCTTCGCGCGCAGCATCGTCAACTTCGACGCCGGCGCGCGCACGCGCATGGCCGGCGTATGGACCGCGCTCTTCCTCGCGGTGGCGATCGCGCTGCTGGGCGACGTGCTGCACTACCTGCCGCGCGCCGTACTCGCCGCGACCATCGTCGTGGCCGTGCTGTCGCTGGTGGATTTCGCGCCCTTCGTGCTGGCGTGGCGGTACTCGCGCACCGAGTTCGCCCTGATGCTGATGGTGGCAGTGCTGACGCTGACGGTGGGCGTGAAGGAGGCCTTGCTCGCCGGTGTGGTCGGTGCCGTCGGCCTGCTGCTGCAGCGCACCGCCCGCCCCCACTGGACCGAGGTCGGGCGCCTGGCCGGCACCGACGTGTTCCGCAACGTCAATCGCTTCGAGGTGGAGACGCTGCCGGAGGTCTTGTCGATCCGGGTCGATGAGAGTCTGGTGTTCACCAACTCACGCTGGATCTCCGAGACCCTGTCGTCGGCCCTGGCGCGCCGCCCGAACCTGCGCCACGTGGTGCTGATGATGAGCGGGGTCAATGGTATCGACCTCACCGGCCTCGAGGTCCTGATGCAGCTCGACCGCGAGCTGCGCGCCAAAGGCCTGCAGCTGCATTTCTCGGAACTGAAAGGTCCGGTGCGTGACCGCCTGGACCTGGCCAGGGTGACGGAGTGGCTGTCGGGCCGCATCTTCATGACCCAGGCCGAAGCCTTCAACACCCTCGCCGGACAGTGCCGCAGCGCCCGCTGAGGCGGGCGCTGCGGCCGTGATGCGGCCACCTCAAGGTGCCGCCGCCTAGCAGGCGTGGTCGGCGTGATCGTGGGGCGCCGCGGGCTTTACCACGCCCTGCGTGTAGTCGACGATGGCCTGCAGGGGGTCGGATTCGCCGGTCACGACCAGCTCGATGCCGCGCTGCACCATCCGTTTGCGGAAGCCTTCGCCCGCGCCCGCGGTGATGAGCGCGGTCATGCCGTCGATCGGGTGCCGGTCGCCGCGGAACGTGTGGAAGGCCATCTCCATCGGCAGGTCGAGACGATCGACCTCGCGCGGGGTGCAAGGGCAGCTGATGTCGTAGATGAGAAAGCGCCGGGTCTTGCCGGCGTGTGCGGTGACCGTGCGGAAATTCTGGCTGGTAACGGCGATCTTCATGGTGTGTCTCGATCGATGCGGCGCGCGGCGCCGCACACGCGGGCGCGCGCCGGGGGTTGGAAGGGAAGTGCGGGCCGCCGCCGGCTCAGGCGGTGGTCGAGTCATCCTCGCCGATCAGCACCAGGCTCCCGGACAGCCACTTGTGCGGCGGAATCTCGAGGTTGGTCGGTGCCGGCTGGCTGAGGAACACGCGTCCGGCCAGGTCGAAGATCGAACCGTGGCACGGGCACAGGAACCCGCCGGGCCAGTCCTCGCCGATGCCGCTGGCGGCGCCGGGCGCGAACTTCTCCGACGGCGAGCAGCCGAGGTGCGTGCAGATGCCGATCACCACGAGGTATTCGGGGTTGATCGACCGATGACGATTGGCAGCGTAGTCGGGCTGCTGCGGCTCCGCCGACGCGGGGTCGACCAGCCGGGGCTCGTGCCCTTCCAGACTGGCCAGCATCTCGGCCGTGCGGCGCAGGATCCACACCGGCTTGCCACGCCACTCGACGGTCATCATCTCGCCCGCGGCGAGCTTGCTGACGTCGGCCTCGACGGGCGCGCCAGCGGCGCGGGCCCTTTCGGACGGCGTCAGGCTGGCGACGAAGGGAATGGCGGTGGCCGCGGCGCCGACAGCGCCGGCAGCGGAAGTCGCGATCAGTAGCCGACGACGATCCTTCTTCAGGGTGTCTGACATGTTCTGCGTCTCCGGGATGGGGTGTGCGCAGTGCGCAGAGGAAAAGAGAAGCGGAGCCGGTGGAGTCCATCGGGCCGTCGCCACGGGGGGTTATGACCGTAGAGGGGGGACGATCTTGGTGGCGACCACGACACGACTCCGCTTCTGCGAATCCAGTAAGCAACGCCCATGCCAATCCGTAAAAGCCCAGCGTTCAGGCGGATTCCCGGCGAAATGGACGACGCTGCTTGACCGCCAAGACTGCCATCCGAGGCAGCGATTGGCACTCAACTGCCAGATTGACGTCCGGCCGGTCGCAAGCCCGGCGATGCGCGCGCCCGTCTCCCGGCTCCGCCACAGTCAGCCAAATAGGCAGTGCTAGCGGCAGCATGACTGCCATGCTGACAGCGACCAGCACAGCTTCTGTGTCCGACTGCCGGACCGATGTTTTTGATTTACCTCAAAAAACAAACGGCCCCATCGCGCTGGCACGACACTTGTTAATGGACAACCAGACAACCGGAGCGCCCTCATGAAGCCGTCCGACCAAGGCCTGTTGCGTCATCTCACCCTCGTCGTCGTGATCAAGCTCGCGCTGATCACCGCGCTGTGGTGGGCGTTCATCCGCGACGCAAAGGTGACAGTCGACCCCGGCGCCATGGCTGCGCAGGTGGTTGCCCCGGCAAGCACAAAACAACACACGACATCTGGAGAAACCCATGGTCAGTGAGCAACTCGTCGACCTGTCGCGGCTGCAGTTCGCCGCCACGGCGATGTACCACTTCCTTTTCGTGCCGCTCACGCTCGGCATGGTGTGGATGCTGGTCATCATGGAAAGCGTCTATGTCATGACCGGCAAGACGATCTACAAGGACATGACCCGCTTCTGGGGCAAGCTGTTCGGCATAAACTTCGCGCTGGGCGTCACCACCGGCATCACGCTGGAGTTCCAGTTCGGCACCAACTGGGCCTACTACTCGCACTACGTGGGCGACATCTTCGGTGCGCCGCTGGCGATCGAGGGTCTGATGGCCTTCTTCCTCGAATCGACCTTCATCGGCCTGTTCTTCTTCGGCTGGGACCGCCTGTCGCGCCAGCAGCACCTGCTGGTCACGATCCTGATGGCGGTGGGCACCAACCTGTCGGCGCTGTGGATCCTGATCGCCAACGGCTGGATGCAGAACCCGGTGGGTTCCGAGTTCAGCTACGAGACGATGCGCATGGAACTCACCGACTTCTGGGCGGTGGTGTTCAACCCGGTGGCGCAGGGCAAGTTCGTGCATACGGTGTCGGCGGGCTACGTGACCGGCGCGATGTTCGTGCTGTCGATCTCGGCCTGGTACCTGCTGCGCGGGCGCGATGTGGAGTTCGCCAAGCGCTCGTTCCGCATCGCGGCCGCCTTCGGCTTCGCCTCGATCTGCTCGGTGATCGTGCTCGGCGACGAGTCCGGCTACGCGCTGGGCGAAGCGCAGCAGACCAAGCTGGCGGCGATGGAGGCGATGTGGGAGACCGAACCGGCCCCGGCCAGCTTCAACGTCATCGCGCTGCCCAACGAAGCCGGGATGAAGAACGACTTCGCCATCCACATTCCCTGGGTGATGGGCCTCATCGGCACGCGCTCGCTGGACAAGGAGCTGCCCGGTCTCAACCAGATCTATGCACTGAATCGCGAGCGCGTGACGGTGGGCGTTGAGGCGGTGAAGCTGCTCGAGGCGCTGCGCAAGAACCCGCAGGACGCGGCACTGCGTGAGGCCTTCGACAAGGTCAAGGCCGACCTCGGCTTCGGCCTGCTGCTCAAGAAGTACGTCGCCTCGATGGACGACGTCACCCCCGAGCTGATCGACCGCGCCGCACGCGACACGCTGCCCAAGGTGGCGCCGCTGTTCTGGACCTTCCGCATCATGGTGGCGCTGGGCTTCGCGATGCTGGCGCTGTTCGGCCTGGCCCTGTGGTACTCGATCAAGGGCGACTTCGCCCAGCGGCCGTGGCTGCTCAAGTGGGCGCTGTGGTTCCTGCCGATGCCGTGGCTGGCCTGCGAGATGGGCTGGTTCGTGGCCGAGTACGGCCGCCAGCCCTGGACGATCTACGGTGTGCTGCCCACCCACCTGTCGGTGTCCACGCTGACGGTGGAAAGCCTGTACGGCTCGCTGGCTGGCTTCGTCGGCTTCTACACCCTGCTGCTGATCGTCGAGATGTACCTGATGGTGAAGTTCGCCCGCCAGGGCCCGGGCAGCCTGGGCACCGGCCGCTACATGAACGAAACCCACCACGCCCACGCCTGATCCCGGAGCGGACATCATGATCTTCGACTACCCGACCCTGAAACTCATCTGGTGGCTGCTGGTGGGCGTGTTGCTCGTCGGCTTCGCCATCATGGACGGCCACGACATGGGCGTGGGCACGCTGCTGCCCTTCGTCGGCAAGAACGACGAGGAGCGCCGCGTCGTCATCAACACCGTCGGCCCGCACTGGGACGGCAACCAGGTGTGGTTCATCACCGGCGGCGGCGCCATCTTCGCCGCCTGGCCGATCGTCTATGCGACCGCCTTCTCGGGCTTTTACTGGGCAATGCTGGCGGTGTTGTGGGCGCTCTTCTTCCGCCCGGTGGGCTTCGACTACCGCAGCAAGATCCACAATGCCACCTGGCGCAGCACCTGGGACTGGGGGCTCTTCATCGGCGGGGCGGTGCCGCCGCTGATCTTCGGCGTCGCCTTCGGCAACCTGCTGCAGGGCGTGCCCTTCCACTTCGACGACACCCTGGTGCCCTATTACACCGGCTCGTTCTGGGGCCTGCTCAATCCGTTCGCCTTGCTGGCCGGCGTGGTGAGCACGGCGATGATCACCTTCCACGGCGCGATCTACCTCGCACACCGCACCGAGGGCGACATCCAGCGCCGTTCGATCACCGCCGCGCTGATCTTCGGCGTGCTGATGCTGGTCGGCTTCACCGCCGCCGGGCTGTGGATCGCCAACGGCAGCATCGGCTACGCCATCACCTCGGCGGTGGACACCGCTGCGCTGCCGAACCCGCTTGCCAAGACGGTCGAACTGCAGCCCGGCGCCTGGCTAACCAACTACGACAAGGCGCCGCTGACGATGCTGGTGCCGGCGCTGGGCTACGCCGGCGGCATCGCCGCGCTGTTGCTGGTGTGGAAGGGCCGCACCCTGGCCGCCTTCGTCGCTTCGTCGTTCGCCATCGTGGGCGTGATCGGCACCGCCGGCGTGTCCATGTTCCCCTTCGTGATGCCCTCCTCCACCGTGCCGGGCGCCAGCCTCACGGTGTGGGATGCGGTCTCGAGCCATCGCACGCTGGGCATCATGTTCTGGGCCACGCTGATCTTCATGCCGATCATCGTCGCCTACACCAGCTGGGCCTACAAGGTGATGGCCGGCAAGGTCACGGCCGCATACATCCGCGAGAACGAGCACTCCGCGTACTGAACACGCGCGAACCGAACAAGGAGAACGACATGTGGTATTTCGCCTGGGTCCTGGGCATCGGCTTCGCCGTGCTGCTGGCCATCCTCAACGCCCTGTGGGGCGAGAATGAAGAAGCGCGCGAAGAGGCACGCGACCAAGCGCACGCCGATGCACTGCGCCACGCACGTCTTGCCGATCCGGCTCGCCCGAACGGCAGCGGCGCGCACTGAGAGCGGCAAGGAGGCCACGATGAACACGAAGGTCGCCCCCCGCCCGGCCGCCGCGCCGACCGGTGGCATCCGCCTGCTGCCGCTGCTGGCCGCCATCGCGATCATGCTCGGCATCACCGCCTGGCCCACCGCCCTCTCCGGTCCGCAGGGCGGTGCGGACCACTGGGCCGCCATGGCCCTGTTCTGGGCCATGAGCGCGGGCTTCGTGCGCGGCGTCGGCTTCGTGCCGCGACACCTGGCCTGGCGCCTGATGTTCTCGAGTGCCGCCTGCCTGCTCGGCATCGCCCTGGCCGTCATACGCCTCGCTTTCCTGCAGGGCGGCGCTATGTGACCTCGGTCACATAGCCCTGCTTGCAGCGTGGCTATTTGAGTCTTTACTTATATGATTGAAAAGGCAGCAACGATAAAACCGGCGCCGTGCGCACCGCACAGGCCCCTGACCGGGAAGGAGAGACAGATGTCCCACACGCCTGAAACCCCCTGCGTAGCACCCGACGTCGACGAGACGCGACGTCGCCTGCTGTTTGGCGCATCCGTGCTGCCGGTCGTCGCCGGCAGCGGCCTGACCGTGGCCGCCCAGCCCGCCCAGGCTGCGCTGAAGACCTCGGCCCGCATCGTCATCGCCGGCAGCGGCCTGGGTGGCCTTGCGATTGCCAACCGCCTGTCGCGCGAGCTGGACGGCGCGAAGATCACGATCATCGACCGCAAGGAAATCCACAACTACCAGCCCGGCTACACCCTGGTGGCCACCGGCATCTGGCCGGTCGGCAAGGTCAGCGACCGCAATGCCGACCTGGTGCCTGCCGGCGTGGAATGGGTGCGCGAGATGGTGGCCGAGTTCGACCCCGAGGCCAATGCAGTCGTCACCGACAGCGGCAAGCGCATCGAGTACGACTACCTGGTGGTGGCCACCGGCCTGCATCTGGACTTCGCCCAGATCGAAGGCATGGACGTTGCCGCCATCGGCACCAACGGTCTGGGCTGCGTCTACCCCAGCCCGGAGGCGGCCCAGGCCACCTGGATGGCGATGGACCGTTTCCGTCAGCAGGGCGGTCACGCGCTGATGACCCTGCCCGCCACGCCGCTCAAATGCGCCGGCGCGCCCCTGAAGATGACCTTCATGATCGCCGACCGCCTGAAGCAGGCCGGCACGCGTGCGGCCTCGAAGATCGACTTCCACTCCGCGCTGGGCAACATCTTCAGCGTGCCGCGCATCAACGAGGAAGTCCTCCGCCGCTGGGCCGAACTGGACATCCCGGTCACCTTCAACAGCAAGTTGGTGGCGGTCGACATCGGCTCGCGCCGCGCCACGGTGACCAGCCCGGAAGGCGAACGCACCGAAATCGACTACGACTTCATCCATGTCGTGCCGCCGATGCGCGCACCCGACTCGGTGAAGAACAGCCCGCTGTCATGGAAGGAAGGCGGTTTTGCCGCCGGCGGCTGGTTGGAGGTCGACCCCAAGACCCTGCGCCACCGCCGCTTCCCCAACGTCTTCGGCATCGGCGACATCAACGGCACCGCCAAGGGCAAGACCGCCGCGACGGTCAAGAAGAGCGCGCCGCTCGTGGCGCAGCACCTGATCGAGGTGATCGCCGGCCGCGAGCCCTCGCTGGTCTTCGACGGCTACACCTCGTGCCCGCTGCTGCTGCGCGAAGGCTCGGCGCTGCTGATCGAGTTCGACTACGAGAACAACCTGACGCCCTCGCTGCCCATGATCGATCCGCTGCAGGACAGCTACTTCGCCTGGGTCATGAAATACCGCCTGCTCAAGCCCGCCTACATGGCCGTGGCCAAGGGCCGGGTCTGAGGGGAGAGACGACATGTACGAAATCTGGCTGACCCTGAACATCCTGTTCGAACTCGGCATGCAGTACCTGCCCGCCGTCATCGGCACCGTCGTGCTGTGGCTGGCGCTGATGATCTTCGCCGCCACCCGGCCGGGCGCCGGCTGGAAAAAGGCCATCGCCCCGGCCTTCGTCATCGGCATCATCGCCACGGCGATCACCTTCTTCATCACCCCGGCCATGACCAAGTCGTCCTTCGCCAACATGGGCTACTGGGTGGACTGGATGAACCTGTTCTTCTACGCCGCCGCCTTCGGCGCCGTCGCGGCCGCGCTGGCCTGGCCGATTGCAGCCAGCCTGCGCCGCACAGCCTGACCCCCAACCCATCAGTGGAGGCCCCCCAGATGAAAAAGCTCCTGATCGCCGTAGCCATCGGCTTCGCCAGCCTCACCGCCCATGCGGCCGACATCGGCATCTCGGCGACTGATACCTACGCCAAGATCCAGAAGGCCGAACCGAACGTGCTGCTCATCGACGTCCGCGACCCGGTCGAGATCATGTTCGTCGGTTTTAGCGACGCGGTGCACGCGAACGTGCCCTTCATGCTGGTCGACCGTACGCAATGGAATGCGGAGAAGGGGGTGTTCCGCCTCTACCGCAATCCGGACTTCGTTAACCAGGTGAAGCTGGAGCTCGCCAAGCGCGGCCTGAGCGCCGACGCCGAGATCATCACCATGTGCCGTTCAGGGAGCGAGCGTGGCGAACCGAGCGCCGCCTTCCTGCGCGAGAGCGGCTTTGCCAACGCGCGCTACGTCATCAACGGCTTCCAGGGCGACGCGATCAAGGAAGGCTCGCAGGCCGGCTTCCGCCTCAAGAACGGCTGGCAGAACAGCGGCCTGCCGTGGTCGCCCAAGATGAACGCGGACAAGGTCTATCGCATCGACCATCGCTGACCGCGCGAAGACGCCCACCCCAGCAAGTCCGGCCCTCTGCCGGGCTTTGCTTATCTGGACGATCGGCTCCACTCCTTCCGCCCGCGCCAATCCCCGCTACCGTCTCGCCGACGGGGTCGCCGAAGACTGCGCGTGAGCGCCACCGCCCGACTGGCCACCCTGGAACTGAGGGGCGGCGGATCAAGCACCAGCCGGGGCCGCGTCCCGGTCCGCCCTGACGAGGCCGCACAGCCGGGCTGCGAACCCGCCCGTCGCAAGGTTCCGGGCAGAGAAGTGTCCCCCGTGTAATTCCATGATGCGAGACACGATCGCGAGGCCCAGGCCGCTGCCCTCGGCCAGCGCGTCGCGCCCCCGGACGAAGCGCTCGCCTAGGCGCGCGATCAGCTCGTCCGGCACGCCCGGACCATCGTCCTGCACGGACAGACAGACGCGGCCGCCCTCCTCGTCTTCCTGGCGGATCACGATCGTGCTTCCGGCAGGCGTATAGCGGATCGCATTGTCGATCAGGTTGCGCAAGGCGATGCCCAACAGATCGGCGTCGCCGAACACGCGGGGCGCCGATTGCGGCAGTTCGTGCCGAACCGTCTGCGTCAGCGCGGGATTGGCGGCAAGGACGTTGGCAAGCGTGCCTTCGACCAGCGGCAGCAGGTCGAGGGGCTGCGGATTGGGCAGCACGTTCAGGGGATCGAGCCGTGCGAGGCGCAGGAGTTGCTCGACCAGGCGGGTCGCGCGGTCCACACCGCTCTCGATCTGGCCCAGTGCACGTGTCGTCTGCGCGGCATCGCGGCTGAGCCGTGCAACCTGGGTCTGCACCTTGATGGCGGCCAGCGGTGTCCGCAATTCGTGTGCCGCGTCGGAGGTGAAGCGGCGCTCGTTGTCCAGCGCCCGTGCCACGCGCAGCAACAATCGGTTGATGGCCGCAACCAGCGGTCCGACCTCGTTGGGGACGTCCTCGCGGGACAAGGCGGCCAGGTTGTCCGCGCTGCGCGACGCCACGTCCCGAGCCAGCCGGTTGAGCGGATCGAGCGCCTTCACGACCGACACATAGATCAGCAGCAGCAGCACCGGCGTGATGATCGCCAGCGGCAAAACGGTCTGCCCCGCCACCTCGAGCGCGGCACGGTCCCTGAGACCGATCGACTGCGAAACCTGCACACGGTGCCGCCCGTCACCCGACACCACGTTGAGGACTCGCCACGAGCCGTCCTTGCGCAGGATGTCGCTGTAGCCCGGCACCCCGAGCACGGGCAGATCCGGCGCCCCGATCGAGCGCGCAAGGATGGTGCCATCCCCCAGGCAGAGCTGAAACTCGAGTGGAGGCTCATAGACGTTGTCGGCCGCCCCCCTCACCGTGGCGAGGCGGCCGGCGAGCTCCCCCAGATCGTCCTCGTTGTCCTGGGTGATCGCCAGGAGCAGACGGCCCGTCTGCGCGAGGTTGCCATCCATCAGCTCCTCGGCCTCATGCTGCGCCTTCGTGTAGCTGAACCAGGCCGTGAGCAACCACAGCAGCAGCACTGCGACGGACACCGCCGCCAGCAATCGCCAGCGCAGCGAGGCCGTTCCTGCCAACAGGCGCCCTCGCCTCACCCCTCTCCCCCAAGCTGATAGCCCAGTCCCCTGACAGTGCGGATGAAATCGGCACCGAGCTTCTTGCGCAGGTGGTGGATATACACCTCGACCGTATTGCTGCCGGTCTCGTCCCCCCAGGCGTACAGGCTCTCCTCGAGCTGCGCGCGGCTCCGGATATGGTTGGGGTGACTGAGGAGGTCATGGAGCAAGGCATACTCGCGCGCCGAGAGCATCACCTCGCAGCCGTCGGCGGTCACGCGCTTGGTCGAGGGGTCGAGCACGACACCACGATGCTCGAGTACCGGGCGCGCCGAGCCGCTCGCCCGCCGGATCAAGGCACGGAGCCGCGCCTGCAGTTCGCCAAGGTCAAAGGGTTTGGTGAGGTAATCGTCGGCGCCCGCATCCAGCCCGCCGATCTTGTCCTCCCGGGTATCACGCGCGGTCAGCACCAGCACTGGCGTACGGTCCCCCGCGCGGCGCGTTTCCTTCAACACCGCAACGCCGTCCTTGCCCGGCAGGCCGAGATCGAGGATGCAGGCCTCGTAACTGTGGCCGGCCAGCGCATGCAGCGCCTGCTCGCCGTTGCGCACCCAGTCGACGGCATAGGCGTCGAGCTCCAGCCCCGCCCGTATCCCGTCCCCGAGCAGGGCGTCGTCTTCGACCAGCAAGATCCTCACATCAGTTCCCTTCCCTGGCGGCTCGAGCTAGCAGGGCACGGATCTCGCGCTGGCGCCCCGCATCCGCAAGCGCACGCCCGGGGCGAGCAGGCGCGTTGAGCGCCCGCTCCAGAAACACTCGCCCCTCCGAGATCCGTCCTGTCTCGATCAGATACTCGCCATAGAAGTAGTTCGGGTCAATCCCGTCCGGGTTGATGGCCAGCGACTTCTTGAACAGCGCCTCAGCCTGCGCCTTGTCGCCGAAGCCGAGCGGCCAGCCGGGCACCTTCGCATAGAGCGTCGCCAGACTGGTGTAGGCGGAGCCGTCGAGCGCGCGCTCGTCGAGCTTGAGGCTTTCCTCCAGCAAGGCCTTCGCATCCTTGGCGAGCGACAGGGCCCCGAGCCCGCCACGCGCCCCGGCCTCGCTGGACAGAACGATCCCTTCCCAGATCAGCACCGCCGCTTCGTTGGGATGGGTCTCCGACACTTGATGGGCCTGTTCGGCAAGGCTGCGGTAAAGCTGCGCCTGCTCCTTGGCGGGCTGCTGGTACTTGATCTCGGCCCAGCGCGCCTGGATGGGTGCGACCAGCGCTTCGGGTGCACCCGCCTCCTGGGCCGCGGCGGGCAGACCAAAAGTGAGCGCCGCAGCGAGCAGCATTCGGCGCAGAACGACGGTGGATGTCATCGGTGGTTTCCTTGTCATGATTGAATGAGTTCGGCGGCGATCGTCCGATCGCCGGCATGCCGCTTGATGGTGGCCAACTTGCCGCGCAGGCCGCGATCGACCAGCGCGGGCGCACATCCGTTGAGCCAGGCGAAGAGACGTTCGGGCTGGCCGACAACGCGCTCGGCGCACCCATCCTCGATGGCGGCGAGCACGACGCCGGCGACCTCTTCAGGCGCGTCACTGGCGTTGCCGAGTTCGGCATTGAGCTGCCTGACCGCCAGCGAGTTGAGCGCGGTGTCGATTGCCCGCGGGGCCACATGGACGACACGCACCCCCGTATCGGCCAGCTCGCGCCGCAGTGCCTGGGAGAAGGCGCGCAGCCCGGCCTTGGCGGCCGAGTAGGCGGCGAAACCCGCGAACGGAATGCTGCCGAATGCGGAGCCGATGTTCACGACCACGGCCGCGGGTTGCGTGCGCAGCGAAGGCAGCAGGGCCTGCGTCAGCCTGACAGGCACCGCGAGATTCGTCGTGAGGATGCGTTCGACCTCGCCCCAGCCCTGCTCTTCGAACAGGCCGAAGCCCCCGATGCCGGCATTGTTGACCAGCACGTTGGCGCCGAAATGGCGGGCGGCGGCGGCAAGGCGATCGACGCCATCGGTAGCGGTGAGGTCGGTGGCCAGCACGCTGCATGGCCCATTCACACTGCAGGCAAGCCGTTCAAGGCGCGCGGGGTCGCGGGCGGTGAGCAGCAGCGATGCCCCGCCCTTGGCCAGCTTGCGCGCCAGTGCCTCGCCCAGCCCCCCGGTAGCGCCGGTGAGGACGACGCGCGCATCCGTCAGCAGCATGATCCGCCCTCGCTCGGCAGCGCACGGAACACATCGCCGTACAACTTGAAGAACACGCGTGCGGCATGGACAACGTCCGCCTGATCCTCGGGCGCCATGCGCTCGAGCAGATTCGCCAGGTGCTGCGTGTGCGCCTGGTCGAGCGTGCCATGCGAGCGCAGGTAGGAGAAGGCAGCATCCGGCAGGCCAAGCGCCGCCTGGATGCGATCGGCGGCCGTCAACGCGAGCGCGACACTGGTGCCCTCGAGCACGAAGACCATGCCGAAGAAGGCCGCCGGATTGCGGCGGCTGATCAGGTCGTACGCGTAGGCCACCATCACCTCCGCCGGGAGATCGGGCAGGCCGGCACGAACGGCCTCCGCATCGCCGCCTGCGGCACGGATGTCGTTGAGGATCCACTCCTCGTGGCCGATCTCTTCCTCGATGTACTCGGCCACCGCCTTGCGCATCCAGCCCTGCCGTTCCGGCAACCGGCCGCCCAGACTCATCAGCAGTGGCGCGGTGTGCCTGACGTGGTGATAGGCCTGGGTGAGGAAGGAGATATAGGCCTCGCGGCTCACCCGGCCCGCCAGGCAGTCCACGATGATCGGTGCGGTGACGAGATGCTGGCGCGCTTCGTCGGTCTTCAGGCGAAGCTGCTCATAGAAGGACATCATTGGCTTCCTTGTCGTTGGTTTGCGTTTCGTCAGATGAGGCGGCGTAAAGCGCGTCGATCTGTGTTGAATGGTGTTCGATAACCCGTGCACGCACGGGGCGGCCATTGCCCGTCGCCAGGCCGTTCTCGAGCGTGAAGGACGGCACCCTCAACCAGCGGCCAACGCGTGCGTAGTCGGGCAAGGCGGCATTGACACGGTCGATCAGCGCCGCGAGGGCAGCGGAATCGGCACCCGGCGACGGAACGATCAGCGCGGCGAGCTGCGGCCGGCCATCGCCGACGACCACGGCCTGAGCCACGCCGGCATCGGCCAGCAGCAGGGACTCGACCCATTCGGGCGAAACGTTGCGTCCGTAGGCGGTGATCAGCAAGTTTCCGCGCCGACCGTCGAGATGGAGATGGCCGCGGTCGTCGAGATGTCCGAGGTCGCCGCTCGCGAATGCGCCGCAAGCGGCCCGTTCGCCGCCGACGTAGCCGAGGAAGGCACGCGCCTGCACCACGACCTCGCCCTCGCGCACCGACAGCTGCACATGCGGCAGAGGGGAACCGGCATCCTCGCCATCGTCGCCCGGCACATTCAGGCTCACGACGGATCCGGCCTCGGTGAAGCCGTAGCCCTGGTAGGCGGGAATGCCACGCGACCGTGCAAGCTCGAGCAGCCCGGCGGCAACACGTACGCCGCCCACGGCGACAAAACGCAGGCCCGCGCTCGCCGACCGCGCGTGGGCGGAGAGCCAGAGGCTCCAGACCTTCAGTAGTTCGGGGACGAGGATGAGGCTCGACACGTCACTTTCGCGCACGACCGCATCCAGCCGCGCCGGATCGAAGCCCGCGCCGCCTTGCCAACCCATCTCGCCAAGCGGCGGAAGATGGACGGTGATGCCACGCAGCAGCGCCGCATGGACGCCCGCCACGTTCTCCAGCAGCAGAGCCAGCGGCAACACGGCCAGATGGCGATCGAGCCCCAGTGTCAGCGTCGCCTCGCCAACGGCGGTGGCCGTGTCGAGCAAGCCCTCGCGCGACAGGCATACCCCTTTGGGCGCGCCCGTGCTGCCGGAGGTAAAGGAGATCTTCGCCGTGCCCTCGGGCAAGGCGACCGCCGGAACGACCCGCCGCATCCAGTGCAGCCCCTGCCACCGCCCGGTGTGGCAGAAACCGAGATCGAGCGCGCCGATACGCTCCGGCGTGTCGGTGATGACCGTGTCCGCCGCGCTGTGCTCGAGCGCATGGCGCAACTGCGCCTGCGTGAAGAAGGCCGGCAGCGGCAGATGCACCTTGCCCGCAAGCTGGATGCCGAGATCGGCCATCACCCATGCCGGCCCGTTGTCGGCAAGCACGGCGACCACTTTCGAATCGGCAAGCCGCGGCTGCAGCGCACGCAGTTCGTCCGCGATCTCGGCCGAGTGCCAGCACCGCAGTCCGGCGACGAGCAGGGGGGCACCCTTGTCGTGGGACGCGAGCACGTCGAGCCAGGAGAACTCAGCCACGTTCGCTCCCCTTGTCGAGCGCCATGCGAATTCTCCCTGCCACGACGACCGGCCGGGTGTCGTAATAGCGGCCCCAGGCCAGCGCCTCGTTCCCGAGCCGTTCGGGATCAGCCTGGGCCAAAGCCAGCGGCGGAAGGCCGAGGCGGCGGAAGATGCCGATCAACTCGCTCGTCGCGGTGAACACCACCCACTCGAAACCGAGCAGATCGAGATGCGCCGCGAGCAGCAGGATCAGGTCCACGCTGCTGCCCGGGCGCTCCGCCGCCAGGTTGCCGACCTCGACGATGCGTTCGCGCGGCACGGCCTGCCCGGCCAGCCGGCCGATCTCGTGCTCGATGGGCGCATCGAGGTAACGCTCCAGAAAGAGCCCCTCTTCGGCCGCGCTTCGCCAGCCCACCGCGGCCCGCGAACGCGCGTCCTGCTCGAGCAGCATGAGGTTCGGCGCGAACGCAGGCACGTCGGCCGCGTAGGCATGCCTGAAGGTCGCCCTGATGAATGCCTCGGCGGCATGGCGACGGGGGTGTCCCGCTACCACGTGCGACACTGACGGGCCATGGGACAAGCGGTTGAAGCGACGTTGAAGTGCGCCAGACATAATGGTCCTTGGAAACGAGTTGCCGCCAAGGTAAGGAGCGAGGATTAATCCACGCTTAAGTGGGCCGCCACGGGCGTCCGTGTCCAGCGCGGCCTGCCCCGAGCGGGATCGCACCGCTTGCGCGCTGCCCCGCCCCGGGAACCTGCCGATGCCCGCTTAAGCTCGACTTAAGCTGCGTTGTCCACCCTTGCGCTCCAGAACATTGCTCTTCCCTCTGGAGACTCCCACATGCAGTCGAACAAGGCGCCCGTCAGGCTGGCGTTCTCGGACAAGTATGACGACACCCACGCGGTGCAGTATTTCGCCAAGCATCAGGACGGCCTGGCGCGGCGCCTCTCCCACTGGCGCGACGTCCAGCTCGCACGCAAGGCACTCGCACAGGCCGGCGCCCCGCGGCAGGTGCTGGATCTGCCCTGCGGCGCGGGGCGCTTCTGGCCGCTGCTGGCCGAGGACCCGCAGCGCGAGATCATCGCCGCCGACAACGCCGAGGCAATGCTGTCCACGGCGCTCGCGAACCAGCCGGCGGACGTCGTGGCGCGGGTTAAACCGCTCAGGACCTCGGCCTTCGCCATCGACCTTCCCGATGCTGCAGTCGACAGCATCTTCTGCATGCGCCTGCTCCACCACATTCGCGAACCTGAGCACCGGCTGGCGATGCTGCGCGAGTTCCATCGCGTCACGCGCGACAGCGTGATCGTCTCGCTCTGGGTCGATGGAAACTACAAGGCCTGGAAGCGCAACCGGCTGGAGCAGCGCCGGGCCCGCGCGGGGCGCACGTCCGCCAACGCCAACCGCTTCATCGTTGCGCGCGGAGTGATCGAGGCCGAGTTCGCCAAGGCGGGCTTCGTCATCCAGAACCACTTCGATTTCCTGCCCCGCTATGCGATGTGGCGCGTGTACCTGCTGCGGAAGTCGGGGTGATGATGCAGTTCGGCATTCCTTGCAGTGCGGACGCGGAGTTCGAGCGTTGGTGGCGGGCCGACGGTGAATGGGTCGAAGCGCCGAACGTTCGCCGCGGCGGCAACAGCGGCGTGCAGCGCGTGACCGATGCCTCGGGCCGCTGCCTGTATGTGAAGCGCCAGACCGGACACCTGTACCGAACCGTGCGCCACCCCTTCGGCAGGCCGACCGTGCTGCGCGAGGCAACGGCGCTGCAGGCCCTTTCGGCACTCGACATCCCGGTGCCGGTGCTCGACTACTGCGGCGCGCGGCGCGACACGGGCCAATGGGCTGCAGTGCTCGTCACGCGCGCCCTGGACGGCCATCAGAGCCTGGATCGATGGTATGCCGAGCCGCGCGACGAAGCCTTGCGCAAGACGGTCCTCGACGAACTCGCCCGCCTGCTCGCACGCATGCATCGCGCGCACTGGCAGCATGGCTGCCTCTACGCCAAGCACATCTTCGTGCGCGAACGGCCGCAAGCCGAACTGCCGAACGTCGCCCTGCTCGATCTCGAGAAGGCACGTCTCCGGCTGTCCGCCAGCCGCGCCTCGAAGCACGATCTGGCCCAGTTGAGCCGCCACCGCGCGCCCATGCCCGACCAAGACTGGCGCACCTTCCTCGCGTCCTATCAGGCCGCACACCGCAAGCTGGGCATGCGCCCCTGAAGGAGACGACGCGCTGATCTCCACCGCCGCCGATGCAGCCCGGGGTTCCGCACTCTATGATGCAGCCTTGAGGACAATCCACGCGGAGGCTCCATGTCGAACACCCCCGATTACACCCCGCCCAAGGTCTGGACCTGGACCAAGCCGAGCGGCGGCCATTTTGCGAGCATCAACCGCCCCGTCGCCGGCGCGACGCACGACCATGCCCTGCCGCGGGGCCGGCACCCGCTGCAGCTCTATTCGCTCGCCACGCCCAACGGCGTGAAGGTGACGGTGATGCTGGAAGAACTGCTCGCCGCCGGGCACAGCGGCGCCGAGTACGACGCCTGGCTGATCCGCATCAACGAGGGCGACCAGTTCGGCAGCGGCTTCGTCGATGTGAACCCGAACTCCAAGATCCCCGCCCTGCTCGACTGCAGCGGGCCGGAGCCGGTGCGGGTGTTCGAATCCGGCGCCATCCTGCTGTATCTGGCGGAAAAATTCGGCGCCTTCGTGCCGACCGACCCCGCCCGGCGCGCCGAGTGCCTGTCGTGGCTGTTCTGGCAGGTGGGCAGCGCGCCCTACCTGGGCGGCGGCTTCGGCCACTTCTACGCCTACGCGCCGAGCAAGATCGAGTACGCCATCGACCGCTTCGCGATGGAAACCAAGCGCCAGATGGACGTTCTCGACCGCCGGCTGGCCGAACACCGATACGTGGCCGGCGACGAATACACCATCGCCGACATGGCGATCTGGCCCTGGTACGGCGGCATGGCCAAGGGCCTGCTTTACGACGCCGGCGAGTTCCTGCAGGTGCAGGACTACCGCAACGTCGTCCGCTGGGCCGACGAAATCGCCGCGCGCCCTGCGGTGCAGCGCGGGCGCATGGTCAACCGCGTGATGGGCCCGCTGGACAGCCAGTTGCACGAGCGCCACGACGCCGGCGACTTCGACACCCGCACCCAGGACAAGCTGCAGCCCGCGGCCTGACTGCCGCCGCCATTCCACAAGGAGCCGCCCCAATGGACCAGAACTGCATCTGGAGCAAGCGCTACAGCGACGCCGGCCAGGACTACCTGTTCGGTACCGAGCCGAACCGCTTTCTCGCGCGCCGCGAACAACGGCTGCAGGACGGGCGCAACGCCATCTCCATCGCCGATGGGGAAGGCCGCAACTCGGTCTGGCTGGCCGAGCTCGGTCTGGAAGTCACCGGCATCGAGATCTCCGCGGTCGCCATCGAGAAGGCCCGCCACCTTGCCGCGGCGCGCAAGGTCGAGGTGAACTTCATCCAGGCCGACATGCTCGCCCCCGGCTGGCCGCCGGCCGACATGCAGGCCGCGTTCGACTGGGTCGTCGGTATCTTCATCCAGTTCGTCGGCCCGGAATGGCGAGAGCGCCAGTTCGAGGTGATGAAGCAGCTCACCCGCCCCGGCGGCCGCATCCTGCTGCAGGGCTACACGCCGACGCAGCTCGAGTACCGCACGGGCGGACCGTCGGCGGTCGAGAACCTCTACACCGAGGACATCCTGCGCGAGGCCTTCGCCGACTGGGAGATCGAGGAACTGGTCGAGTACGAGGACACCATTGCCGAGGGCAGCGGGCACGTGGGGCGCTCGGCGCTGATCGGCATGGTGGCGCGCAAGGCCGCCTGAAGCGCGAAGGCCCCCGCTGCACTTCCCGTATTCCTACCTGAAGGACATCCTCCGCCTACAGCCAGCCCGTCCAACGCTTCCTAGACTCGTCTCATCGGTGCCGCATCAAAGCGGACACCGTAGCGAACAGGCAGGGCGACACTCCGCCGCCCTGCCCCAAATCCCAACCGACGAGAGGAAGCCATGAGCCGCAAGAGCCACGACGAAACCCAGATACATGAACTGCTTTACCAGGCGCTGGAAACCGAAATGGGCGGCATCAAGATCTACGAAACCGCCATCACCTGCGCAGCGAACAAGGACCTGCGCGAAGAATGGTCCGAATACCTCGAGGAAACCAAGGGCCACCGCAAGACCCTGCTGCGGGTGTTCGAGCAACTGGGCCTAGACCCCGATGCCGACAGCCCCGGACGCAAGGTCGTCGCCCACATCGGCAACTCGCTGGTCGAGGCGATGAAACTCGCCAGGAAGGCCGGCAACGCTGCCGCGGCCCAACTGGTCGCCGCGGAATGCGTCACGCAGGCCGAAACCAAGGACCACCTCAACTGGGAACTGATCGGCCACATCGCCGAAAACGCCACCGGCAAGCTCGCGGCCGTGCTGAAGGCCGCGCACGAGGAAGTCGAGGACCAGGAAGACCACCACCTGTACCACACCAAGGGCTGGTGTCGCGAACTGTGGATCGACGCCCTCGGCTTCCCCGCCGTCCTGCCGCCGCCCGAGGAAATCATGAACGTCGGCACCGCCATCGGCGCCGCGCGGGCCGAGAACCGGCGCGAGAAGATGCTGGGTGCGGAGGCGTGAGGCGCTGGAAGCGTGACTGCGGCGTGGCCCGGGCGTCGAATCACGCCGGCCGCGCCCGCGGGTTACAGGCGCGCGGGTCGTCCGCGTCGCACGGTGTGCTGCCAGGGCATGACCGGATCAGCGCTGCAACCTGAACACCCCGGTTCAGGAGCGCTTCCCTTGCCCCTCGGCGTCAGCCTTTTCCTTGGCGGCTTCCATATCCCTTTCCATCTTCCTCTTGGCAAAAGAGATGACCATGTTTCCAACCACGATCAGGACGGCACCCGCCAGAACGATATGCAGCAACGAAGCCCGATTGTCAGGGGCGGCCCTCGCCACTTCCGCCGGCGCGGCATCCTTCCCTGCCTTGTCGTTCTGCCTGTCGGGCGCCTGACCCTCGGCAACTGCCCTTTGCTCTTGAGCGGCCGCAGCCAACGCCATTCCATTCGGAAGACAAACGCAAAGCGCGATCAGCAATGCCGCCATGTGCTTCATGTGATATCTCATCCCTCGATCCCGATAGTGCGCACAGCATGCAGCATCCCGACTGGCTGATCCTGTAGCGCCGTCCGCATTGTACTGAATGGCCATCGGGCTCAGCGTCCGCCAACGGCTTCGCGTTGAAGCTGTCCTTGATGAGCAGGGCGTGGGTCAGGCCCTTGCGCCCCAACCGCCCCCTCGAGGACACCGACCATGCACCCGATCGTCCACATCCCGCCCCGCAACGCCGACCTCGGCGACGGCATGATTGTCCGCCGCACCCTCCCCAATCGCCAGCAGCGGATGGTGGGGGCATGGTGTTTTCTCGATCACGCCGGCCCGGTGCAGTTCGAACCCGGCAAGGGCATGCACGTCGACGCTCATCCGCACATCGGCCTGCAAACCTTCACCTGGCTGATCGAAGGCGAGGTGCTGCACCGCGACAGCCTGGGCAACGAACAGGTCATCCGCCCCGGGCAGGTCAACCTGATGACCGCCGGCCACGGCATCGCCCATACCGAGGATTCGCTGCGCGACGGCGAGCGGCTGCATGCGGCCCAGCTCTGGATCGCCCTGCCGCCGACGCACAAGGATTGCGAACCGGCCTTCGACCACTACGCCGAATTGCCGCAGTGGCGCGAAGGCGGCGCCGAACTGACCCTGCTCGCCGGTCGCTACGGCCAGAGAAGCGCACCTGCGCGCATCCATTCCCCGCTGGTCGGCGTCGACATCGTCTGCGACGACGCGAGCGAACTCACGCTCGCGCTCGACCCGGATTTCGAATACGGACTGATGCCCCTCGTGGGCGACGCAACCATCGACGGCGAGACCGTCCAACCCGACGAGCTCGCCTACCTCGGCAAGGGGCGGAACGAACTGCGCCTCGCCCTGCCCGCAGGCGCGGGCCCTGTTCCTCGGTGGCGAGCCGTTCGAACAGCCGGTGCTGATGTGGTGGAACTTCGTCGGCTTCAGCAAGACGGACATCGCGCAGGCGCAGGCAGCGTGGGAACAGGGAGATGAACGCTTCGGCACCGTCGGCGACGGTCGGGCGCCGCGCCTGGTGGCGCCGACGCTGCCGTGGGGAGATGGGGGCTGAGGACTCGGGCGGGGGGCAACAATTCGGCCTGAGCCGTCATTGGAATTTCGACGTACACGGGGGGCAGCAATGTGTCAGCAAACTGCCGCTCAGGGCCGACTTACTTACTCTGCAGGGCAGTTTCCTGGTATGACACGCACCGCGCTAAGGGTTCGCTTTTAGACGGGTGGTCACCCTTGAGTTCTGCCACCCCGAGCGTCAGCAACGGCCGAGAAGCCGACTCCCGCCTCAACCACCTCCCGTCCCCACGCTCCCCCCGATGACCTGCACCTCGACTATCGAATCGATGCCGGCACCGTACCGGCGTTCACGGCGCGATGACTTCGGGATGAATAGACTTACGCAAACAGGTTTTTCGGGAATGCCGTGAAGATGAAGATCAACGTACTGGCACTCGCGCTGACGGCTCTCGTGGGCTGCGGTGTCGGGGGCGTGCTGTGGTGGGACGCACAGCACAGGACCGCTCCAAGTGCGAGCGCCACGCCGACCAGGGGCACGCCGGAGGCAACGCGGTTCGGGCCGTCCGGTACGGGAGGCGCCCCGGCCGTCAGCCGGGAAGCGGCACCGGCGGCGAACGGGCCCTACCGGTGCCAGGGGCCGAAAGGCGTCCTCTACCAGACAGAACCCTGCCCGAGCGGAACGAAACAGGCTACCGTCGCCGGCGGGACGATGAACGTCATCTCGCCCCCGCCCGTGCCAACCGTCAGGTACTCAACCCCGCCTGCGCCCCGCTACGAAGGCAAGGCCGTGGGGTTGATTTCGAGCGCGCCTGCCGAACCGAGCGGGAACGAGGCTGCCTGCAAGCATCACGAGCGGCGCATCAGGAAGATCGACGCAGAGGGCCGGATGGGCGGCGGTCCGCAGAAGATGGAATGGCTCAGGGAACGACGCCGTAACCACACCGATGAAATGTGGCGGCTGGGGTGCGGACGTTGATGCAAGCTCGGGCCACCGCACGCAGAACAGCGCACGACACTGAGTCGTGTTGTGCGCTGTTCTGGCGGGTGTTCTAGTGGCGGATGGGTGCCGTCGGAGAAGCCGGCTACCTGGATTGGATAGCACTGCTGCGGATTGCTGCGGACTTGCAGGCGTTTGTCACCGAGAGAGCAGTTCAACGTAGGCCTGATAGCTGTAACTCCGGTTCTTTTTCTGCCCGGTCATTTCGGTCACGATGCCTAACTCTTCCAGTACCTTGACCGCCGCCGTTGCGGTGGGAAAGCTGGTGTCCAGTTTCTGGCGAACGCGTTCGATGGTGAAGCGCGGCATCATGGGCAGCAGCTCGAACAGCCGGTAGCTGGCCGGGCCAGCCTTCGTCGATTGCAGCAAGCGTCTGCGATCTGTGGCCACGAGGCTGGCCACTTCAATGATGTTTTTTTCGGCGTCGCCCGCAGCGATTGCCACGCCTTCCAGAAAGAAGCGGACCCAAGACTCCCAATCACCCTCCGCGCGGATGGCTGACAGGCGACGGTAATACTCAGCCTGGTGTTGCTTGAGGTAGCCACTGAGATACATCAAGGGCTCGGACAGCAGCCCCCATTGCTCGAACAGTGCTGCGATCAGCAGTCGGCCTATGCGTCCGTTGCCGTCCAGAAAAGGGTGAATGGTTTCAAACTGCGCGTGGATCAGGGCCACCTTGACCATCGGCGGCAAATTCGTCGCCGTGTCATGAATGAACCGTTCCATGTCGGCCAACAGCGTTGGAACGTGCTCCGGCGGCGGAGGTACGAAAACCGCATTGCCGGGCCGTGTGCCACCGATCCAGTTTTGCGACCGACGCAGCTCGCCTGGTTGCTTGCCTGCCCCGCGAACTCCATCAAGCAGGCGACGGTGTGCCTCGCACAACAGCCGCACGCTGATGGGCAAACCTTTGGGATCGCGCAGTTGCTCCTGAGTCCAGCGAAAAGCACGGAGGTAGTTGGTCACCTCCTCCACATCGTCGGTATTGCTGACCTTGAAGCCCGCTTCCTCGTCGAACAGGTCGGTGAGTGTGGCCTGTGTACCCTCGATCTGCGACGTGAGCAGGGCTTCCTTGCGGATGGCGCTGTACAACAACCAGTCCACCGACGGCACCAGCCCAGACACGCCCGCCAAACGTGCGAGCGCGAGCTCGGCCTGTCGATTCAGTTCGGTGAACACCACGGGTGACAGGGCCGGATCAGACGGCGGCAAGGCGTTGGGCAAGAATGCGCGCACCGACTCGCCCAGCGTCGTGGAAATCGAATAGGTTCCGGTGGTGCGTGTCATTGAAAGCAATCTTTAGTGGGACGCCACCAAATTAAAGCACCCTTTAATTTGATTAACCACAATTAAAGTCGGCTTTGATTGGCCACCAAGCAAGAAAATGGTCGGCGCACCCGCTCGCCGTCGGCAAGCCGTGGCAGAACGGCACTACAATCTCGTCACATCCAGCATGCGAATCCGGGCCACCAAAAGCAAAACAACGCATCACACTGCAAAGTGTAATGCGTTGTTTTTACTATGAATTTTTGGTGGACCGAAGGAGGATCGAACTCCCGACCTCTGCATTGCGAACGCAGCGCTCTCCCAGCTGAGCTATCGGCCCTGAAAGAGCGCGCATTATAGTGAGCCAGCGCGCGAAATGGAAGCCCCTCGCCCTGCGATGCGGCAGCAATCAGCCCCGATCGTCCGCTGCCCCCGAACCGACCGCGGCGCGACCGAGGCGATCTGCCACTGCGGCCCAACCGGTGCCGCCCGGCAGGGCTTCGATGAGGATGAAGTCGGCGTCGAGGGCGTCCGCGGCGCGCAGGCTGGCGTAGAGCTCCTGCGCGTAAGCGGCGGGGTCGGCCGGCATGGGCTGCCAGATGAGGCGGGAGTCGTGCGGATTGGGTGTGGCGTGGGCGAGCACGGCGACACGACTGCCCTCGCCCGCCAGGGTGGCGGCCTCGTCGGCGAGCAGCGCGGGTTCGACCAGGCGCAGCGGCGTGCGCGGGGCGTAGTGGGCCGCAAGGGCACCCGAGACGCGGGGTGCCGGCGCGGCGGCGCCTTCGGTAGCCACTAAGGGTGCGGGCTCTCCACGCACGCGCGGACGGCGACCGATGACGCGGGCGATGTCGTCGGGCGTGATCGCGCCGGGGCGCAGGATCTCGGGCACGTCGCGCGAGAAGTCGAGGATGGTCGATTCGATGCCGACCGCGCAGGCCCCGCCGTCGACGATCATCGCCACACGATCGCCCAACTCCTCCTGCACGTGTGCAGCGGTGGTCGGGCTGATGCGGCCGAAGCGGTTGGCGCTGGGCGCGGCGATGCCGGAATCGAACACCTGCAGCATCGCCAGCGCGATGGAGTGCGAGGGCACGCGCAGGCCGACGGTGTCCTGGCCGCCGGTGACCTCAAGGGGCACCTCGGGCGTGCGCTTCAGGATCAGCGTCAGCGGGCCGGGCCAGAAGGCGCGCGCCAGCGCGATGGCGTCCTTGGGGATGCTGGCCGCCCAGCGCGGCAGGTGGTCGGCCGAAGGCAGATGGACGATGAGCGGATGATCGGCCGGCCTGCCCTTGGCGGCGAAGATCTTGCGGACGGCCTCGGGGTTCAGCGCATCGGCGGCGAGGCCATACACCGTCTCGGTCGGCATGCCGACGATGTCGCCGGCGCGCAGCAGGTCGGCCGCCTCGCGGATGGCGACCAGCGTGGGCGGTTCGATGCGGCCGCGCGGCTTGGCCCCGGTATCGCTCATCGCCGTGCGCTCACGCGTCGCGGATTCCGATCGCGGCACGCGCAGCCAGCGCTCGCTCAAGCACCGCGGCGGCATCGTCGCCGGTCACCACGAAGTGGCCCATCTTGCGCCCCGGGCGGGCGTGATGCTTGCCGTACAGGTGTAGGCGCAGTCCGGGTACGGCGTGCAGCAGCGACCAGTCCGGCTCGCGGTAGGCGCCATGGCCCTTGCCGTCCTCGTACCACAGCTCGCCCAGCAGATTGACCATGACCGCCGCGGAATGCTGGCGCGGCGTGGCCAGCGGCAGGCCGCACAGCGCCCTCACCTGCTGCTCGTACTGGCTGACGTCGCAGGCGTCGATGGTGTGGTGGCCGCTGTTGTGCGGACGCGGCGCCATCTCGTTGACGAACAGTTCGCCACGGCAGACGAAGAACTCCACGCCCAGCGTGCCGACGTAGCCGAGCTTCTCGGCGATGCGCTCGGCGATCTCCTGCGCATTGTCCCTCAGACAGGCCGACGCCTGCGCCGGCGCGATGGTGACGTCGAGGATGCCGTTGCGGTGGCGGTTCTCGCCGGTCGGAAAGCAGCGCACGTTGCCTGCCTCGTCGCGCGCCAGCACCACCGACACTTCGTAGTCCAGCGTCAGCATCTTCTCCAGCACGCAGGGCTCGCCCTTGAAGTGCTGGAAGGCGGCCACCGCCTCGTCGCGGTCGGCGACGCGGGCCTGGCCCTTGCCGTCGTAGCCGAAGCGCGCGACCTTGAGCACGGCCGGGAACAGGCCGGCGTTGGCATTGCGGATGTCGTCCTCGCTGCGGATGGCGGCGAAGGGACCGTGCGGCAGGCCGTTGTCGGCGAGGAAGCTCTTCTCCGCGATGCGGTTCTGGCACACCGCCACCGCGCTCGCCGCCGGGTGCACCGGGATGAACTTGGTCAGGTAGTCCAGCGTGTCGGCGGGGACGTTCTCGAACTCGGTCGTCACCGCGGCGCATTCGCTGCCCAGCGTGTCGAGCGCGACGTAATCGTCGTAGGCGGCAACCAGGTGGCGGTCGGCAATGAGGCCGGCGGGGCTGTGCGGGTCGGGGTCGAGCACCCAGACCTTGTAGCCCATCTCGTGCGCGGCTGAAACGAAAAAGCGGCCGAGCTGGCCGCCGCCGAGCATGCCAAGGGTGGCAGGCGGGAGGATCATGATGCGACTCTCAATCCAGGGTCATGTCGAGCACCGCCTGGGTCTGGCGGGCACGGAAGTCGGCGAGTTTCTGCGCCAGCGCGGCATCCTCGGTGGCCAGCAGCGCCACCGCGAACAGGCCGGCGTTGGCCGCCCCCGCCTCGCCGATGGCGAAGGTGGCGACCGGGATGCCCTTGGGCATCTGCACGATGGACAGCAGCGAATCTTGCCCCGACAGCGCCTTCGACTGCACCGGCACGCCGAGCACCGGCAGCGTGGTCTTGGCTGCGACCATGCCCGGCAGGTGGGCCGCGCCGCCCGCACCGGCGATGATCGCCTTGAGCCCGCGGCCGCGCGCGGCCTCGGCGTACTCGAACATCAGGTCGGGCGTGCGGTGGGCGGAGACGACCTTGGCCTCGAAGGCCACGCCGAAGTCCTCCAGCATCTTCGCGGCCGCCTTCATCGTGGGCCAGTCGGAGTTGGACCCCATGATGATGCCGACGACGGGTTTGATTTCGCTCATCTCGCTGTCCTTACTTGCCACAGGCACGCGCGGTGCGCTCGGCGGAAATCACGGTGTTCTCGAGCAGCATGGTGATCGTCATCGGCCCCACGCCGCCTGGCACCGGGGTGATGGCGCCGGCCACGGTCTTGGCCGACTCGAAATCCACGTCGCCGCACAGCTTGCCGGCGTCGGGGCCGTCCTGCAGGCGGTTGATGCCGACGTCGATGACGGTGGCGCCCGGCTTGACCATGTCGCCGGTGACGAAGCGCGGCTTGCCGATGGCGGCGACCAGGATGTCGGCGCGGCGGGTGTGGAAGGCCAGATCCTTCGTCTTCGAATGGCACACTGTGACGGTGGCGCCGGCGTTGGTCAGCAGCATCGCCATCGGCTTGCCGACGATGTTCGAACGTCCGATCACCACGGCCTCGGCGCCCTGCACCTGCGTGCCGGTGCTCTCGAGCATCTTCATGACGCCATGCGGCGTGCAGGGGATGAAGGCCTCGCGGTTCTGCGACAGGCGGCCGACGTTCTCGGCGTGGAAGCCGTCGACATCCTTCCTGATGTCGATGGCTTCGAGCACTGCGGTTTCGTCCAGATGCTTGGGCAAGGGCAGCTGCACCAGGATGCCATGCACCGACGGGTCGGCGTTGAGCTCGGCGAGCTTGGCCATCACCTCGTCCTGGGTGGCGTTCTCGGGGTAGTCGAAGCGCAGCGACCGGATACCGGCCTTCTCGCAACCGGCAACCTTGTTGCGCACGTAGACGGCCGACGCCGGATCTCCGCCGACCAGGATGACCGCCAGGCAGGGTTGCACACCACGCGCCGTCAATGCTGCGGCGCGCTCAGCGATTTCGCCACGGACCTGCGCGGAAAGCGCGTTGCCGTCGATGATGCGAGCGGTCATCAGTAGAGCCTCGAAAAAGCGCATGATTTTACAGCAAGGCGCCCCTGCCGCGTACCGCTCTGCTTTACCGCAGGCGCGTAACCTAGTCGCGCTTGGGCGTGGGCAGCGGCGGACACTTCAGACCGACCGCGCCGATCACGCCGCCCTGCGCCATCTCGCGCACGGTCAGCACGAAGGCGCCCACCTCCAGCCGGTCGCCGACCACCGCCGGGCGTCCCAGCCGGCGCCGCATCATGTCGCGCACCGGCATGCCGAGTTCGTCGTCTTCGAAGCGCAGGCCATAGGCCAGCGCCAGGTCGCCCGCGAGCGCCGACGGGTCGACCACGAACTCGCCGAAGAAGCTCGCATTGGCCGTCAGTTCGTCACCGCTGCTGGTGAAAATGCGTGCGATCTCCCCCGACAACTCGTCCGGCGCCACCAGCCACAGCGAATCGCCCGGGACGAGGCGCGTGTTGAGCCCCATGCGCTGCAGCTTGCCGCGTCGCACCAGCGCCACGCAGCGCACGCTGATGCCGCCGGCTTCGGCGGCGACATCGTCCGGGTGGCGGCCTTCGGCACGCGACCCCTGCTCCACGCGGTACTCCAGCAGATCGAGTGCAGCCTTGTCTCCCACCCACACTTCGCGCACATCCACCGGCTCGGGCTTCGGCGGCACTTCGACCTTCAGCCAGCGCGCCGCCATCGGCACCGTCGCGCCCTGCACCAGCAGCGACAGCAGTACGACCGCGAAGGCCACGTTGAACAACAGGTCCGAATCCGGTACCCCCATCATCACCGGGAAGATCGCCAGCGTGACCGGCACCGCACCGCGCAGGCCCACCCAGCTGACGTAGGCCAGCTCGTTGCGCTTGTAGTTGAAGGGCCACAGGCCGATGGCCACCGCGATGGGGCGGGCCACCAGCGTCAGGAAGACCGCCATCGCCAGCGCCTCCCAGGCGTGCGACAGCATGTTGGTCGGCGACACGAGCAGGCCCAGCACGACGAACATGACCGCCTGCGACAGCCAGGCCAGCCCGTCCATCACACGCAGCACGTGCTCGGTGGCGTGACTGCGACGGTTGCCCACCACCACGCCGGCCAGGTACACGGCGAGGAAACCGCTGCCATTCAGCAGGTTGGTGGCGGCGAAGATCAGCAGCCCGCCCGACAGGATCAGCAGCGCGTACAGGCCTTCCGCCAGGTTCAGCTTGGCCATCATGCGCGACAGCACCCAGCCCGCGACCAGGCCGAACAGCGCCCCGAGCCCCATCTGACTCACCAGCATCCAGGCAAAGCCCGCCACGCTGGACTTCTCGGGATGCAGCAGCATCTCGACCAGGGCCACCACCAGCAGGATCGCCATCGGGTCGTTGGCGCCGGACTCGATCTCCAGCGTCGCCTGTACGCGCTCGTTGAGCTTCACCCCGCTGTTGCGGAGCAGGGCGAACACCGCCGCGGCGTCGGTCGAGCCGACGATGGCCGCCAGCAGAAAACCCAGACGCCAGTCGACGCCGAGCAGCCAGGTCGCGAACACGCCGAGCAGTCCGGCCGTCCCAATCACCCCCCATGTCGCCAATACCGCCGCAGGCTTCAGCGCCACGCGAAAACTCGCCACCCGCGTGCGCAAGCCACCGTCGAGCAGGATCACCGCCAGCGCCAGCTGGCCGATCAGGGTCGCGATGAAGAAGTCATTGAAGATGATGCCGCCCGGGCCATCCTCGCCCGCCAGCATGCCTACGCCAAGGAACAGCAGCAGCAGCGGCAGGCCGAGCCGGGCCGAGATGGTGCTGGCCAGCACGCTGATGAACAGCAGCAGGCCCACAAGAAGGAAGAGTGCGTTGATTCCGGTCATTGCCTGAAATTATCACATGGCGTGATCACCAAAATCGACGCAATGAATCGAAACCGCTTCGGCAAGACCGCCATCGACGCCGGCCGGGTGCGGACGCACTCCGCAAGGCTTATCTGAGCAGCGCGCCCGGTTCCACCGTCACCACGTGTTGCACGAGCTCGGCCAGCGAGTTGGCGCCCATCTTCTCCATGACGCGTGCGCGGTGCACCTCGACGGTCTTGATGCTGATGCCGAGCACGTCGGCGATCTGCTTGTTGAGCTTGCCGACGATGATGAGGTCGAGCACCTCGCGCTCGCGCTGAGTGAGGTGCTCCAGCCGGCGGGCGGTGTCGGCTTCCAGCAGGCGCTTGTCGCGGTTCTCGCGCTCAAGCTTCAGGCACTGCTCGATCAGGCGCAGCATGTCGCGCTCGCTGAACGGCTTCTCGATGAAATCCACCGCACCCTTCTTCAGCGCCGACACGGCCATCGGCACGTCGCCATGACCGGTGATGAACACCACCGGCAGCGTGCAGCGGCGGCGGCTCAGCTCCTCGAACAGTTCCAGCCCGCTCATGCCCGGCATGCGCACGTCCAGCACCACGCAGCCCGCCATGTCGGGGCGGCACACGGCGAGGAAAGCCTCGGCGGAGTCGTAGGCGGCCACCTGGTAGCCGTTGCCTTCGAGCATCCAGGTCATGGAATCGCGCAGGGCTTCGTCGTCGTCGACGACATGGATGGTCTGATCAGGCGCTGCGGGCAACTCGCTCACTGGCAAACTCCGTCGGCAAGGTAAACGAGAATATGGTACCCCCTTCGGGGTTCTCGTCGACGATCAGTCGCCCGTCGTGGAACTCGACGATCGAACGGCAGATGTTGAGCCCCATGCCCATGCCTTCGGTCTTGGTCGTGTAGAAGGGCGTGAACAGGCGCTGGCGCCCCTCCTCGCTGATGCCATGCCCGCGGTCGATCACCGCCACCTCCACAGCATCCTCGCCAAAGCTGCGCGCGCGCACGACCAGCAGCCGCTGCTCGGGCAGCGTCTCGGCCATGGCGTCGAGCCCGTTGCGGATCAGGTTCAGCAGCACCTGCTCGATCATGATGCGGTCGGCGAACACCGGCGGGAGATCGGGCTCGATGTCGGCCACCAGCTTGATGCCGGTGCGGCGTGCGTCGATGTCGGCAAAGCCCAGCGCGTCGTCGAGGATGTCGGTGAGCCGGACTGCGCTGCGGCGCGGCTCACTCTTCTTCACGAACTCGCGCACGCGGCGGATGATCTTGCCCGCGCGGTCGGCCTGGAAGCTGGCCTTCTGCATCGCGGCCAGCACGTCCTCGGGCTTCCACTTGCCGCTCTGCATGCGCGTCACGCAGCCGGCGCAGTAGTTGGCAATGGCCGACAGCGGCTGGTTCAGCTCGTGCGCCAGCGTGGAGGCCATCTCGCCCATCGTGATCAGGCGCGAGGTACGCTGCAGGCGCTCTTCCTGCTGGCGCGAGACCTCGGCGGTCTGCTTGCGGTCAGTGATGTCGGTGGCGATGCCCATGCGCACCACGCGCCCGTCGACCCAACGCGTGGCCTGCTCACGCACGTGGTACCAGCGGCCCGACAGCGGATGCTGCAGCTCGCCGTCAAACAGCTCGCGCGGCAGGTCGGCCGGCGTCAGCCCACGGGGGTCGACGCGGTAGTCGCCGCGCTCCGGCTGAGGCACGGCCACGCCGCGCACGGTGCGGCCCACGGCGTCGAAACCGTGGATGCGCTTGAAGGCGCGGTTGGCGAACAGGATCTCGTCGGTGCGCGCATCGGCCACGAAAACCGCAGCGTCGAGCCCGTCCAGCACGGCCTCGAAACGCTCATGCGCCGCCTCCAGCGCCGCGCGCACGCGCTTGGGTTCGGTGATGTCGGTGATGGACGCCATCCAGCCGGTCTGGCGACCGCTGGTGTCGATCAATGGCGACAGGTAGAAACGCGCATCGAAACGCTCACCGTTCTTGCGCTGGATGCGCATCTCGAAACCGCTCGCCGGCGCCTGCCCGGTCAGCGTGAGATGCAGGTTGCGCTCGCACACCGCCCAGGTCTCCTGCGGCCAGTAAGGGAACGGCGCGGTCGTGCCGACGAGCTCGTCCTCGCTCCAGCCCACCATGCGGCAGAACGCGGAGTTCACATAGACGATGCGACCGCTCAGGTCGATGACGCGCAGACCGGTGAGCACCGAATCCTCCATCGCCTTGCGGAAGGCGGACTCGGCGCGCAGCGCCTCCTCGGCGGCCTTGCGCCCGGTGATGTCGTGGGCGACGGCATACACGAGGCGCTCCTCGCGCACCGGGTTGATGCTCCACACCAGCCACTTGTAGCTGCCGTCGGCGCAGCGGCAGCGGTTCTCGAACTTCACCGGTTCGCCGCCCGCCAGGCGGCGCAACTCCTCGAGCGTGGTCCCCACGTCCTCGGCATGCACGAAGTCGATCAAGGCCTGGCCGGGCAGGCTGTCGGGCGCATGACCCAGGATGCGCTCGAAGGCCGGATTGCAGCGGCGGAAGGTGCCGTCGATGCCGACCACGCACAGCATGTCGAGCGACAGGTTGAACAGCCGGTCGCGCTCCTTCTCGACCTGCACGCGCCGCATCACGTGGATGCGCAGCGACCACAGGCTCCACAGCACCAGCACCGACAGGCCGAGGATGAGCACCGCCGGAAGCGCCTTGGGCAGGTCGCCGCCGGTGCGCAGCGCCGTCGCGCGCAAAGCGAGGCCGTTGCCGGGCGGATCGAGCGCGAGTTCGAAGGACAGCGATTCGTCGATGTCCTGCAGCGTCGAGCTGACCGCCAGGACCTCGCCGCGCGCGCTGCGCAGCGCCAGGCGGTACTTGTCTGCGAACCAGGCCGGCACCAGGTGGCGCACCATGCGCTCGACCGAATAGGCGCCCACCACCACGCCGCGAAACTCGCCGCCGCGCAGCACCGGCGTATACACCTCCAGCACGGTGTCGCCGCGCGCGGTGCGGTAGGCCTCGCCATAGGCAAGCCGGCCCGAGGTGCGCGCGCGTTCGATCAGGCGGATCTGCTCGCCGGCCAGGGCTTCGCCGCTGAGCCAGTCGGTAGTGTCGAACGGCGCCGTCCAGCGCACGATCTGGTCGGCGCCCACCAAGGCGATGTTGGCCAGTTCGCTGTTGTTGGCGATGTGCTGGTTGGCCCGCAGCTGGAAGCCGTCATGGTCCAGCGCGTCGGCGGCGACGTCGCGCGCGAGCTGGCCGAGGAATTCCTCGGTGCCCAGCATCTGCCGCCGCATGGTCTGCTCCGCCCATTGCAGGTCGCGCACGATGGCGCCGCGCTCGGTCTCGAGTTCGCGCTGTTGCAGCAGCCAGACCAGGGCCAGCATGCTCAGGGCGAAGAAGACCACCGCCACGTAGGGCGCGGTCCAGTACCAGCGCGGAGGGCTACCGCGCGCGGACGCAGGATCGGACATGGGAAAATGAAGACCAGTAAGCTCGGTGACGTCGGCGGCTGACGTCGATCGCAGACATTGATGAATGACGCGGCGCAATATCGTTGTATCGATTGTCGGCGAGCCCCTGCCCGGTCGTCATCCGGTTTAACCCGTACGGTGCCGATTCAGCGCCGACCGCCATGCAGCGCCCCGCCGCCAGTCGGGTTTTCGCCAATTTTTCCGCACCCTCGCCAGCCCCTACAGTCGAACCATGATGCCTTCCGCCTCCAGGCGCCGCGTGCTTGCCGCCCTGCCCCTTCTCGCCGCCTGCGCCCTCGGCGGACGCGCGGTTTCGGTCCGCGCTGCCGACATCGAGCCCATCCGCATCGGCGTCTGCGGCCCCTTCACCGGTGGCTCCAGCCCGATGGGCATCTCGATGCGCGAGGGCATCCGCATCGCCGCCAGCCAGATCAACGCCGCCGGCGGGCTGCTCGGTCGCCCGATCCAGCTCGTAGAGCGCGACGACGAGGCGCGCAACGAACGCGGGGCGCAGATCGCGCAGGAGCTGATCCAGCGCGAAGGCATCGTCGCCGCGCTCGGCATCGTCAACACCGGCGTCGCACTCGCCAGCCAGCGCCACTACCAGCTTGCGCGCATCCCGATGATCACCTCGGTGGCCACCGGCACGCTGATCACGCGCCAGTTCCTGCCGCCCGAATTCGCCGACAACTACATCTTCCGCGTGTCGGCCAACGACAGCCTGCAGGCCCAGGTGATCGTGGACGAGGCGGTGGATCGCCGCGGTCTGAAGCGGCTCGCCATCTTTCACGACGCCACCAACTACGGCGTACTGGGCAGCGAAGGACTCATCGAGGCCCTGCGCCAGCGCAAGATCTCGCCGGTCGCGGTCGAGCGCTTCCAGCTGCGCCAGGCGGACATGACCGCACCACTGCAGCGTGCGCGCGACGCCGGCGCCGAGGCCGTGCTCACCTACGGCATCGGCCCCGAGCTCGCGCAGATCGCCAACACGCTGGCGCGACTCAACTGGCGCGTGCCGATCATCGGCAGCTGGACCCTGGCCATGTCGAACTTCATCGACAACGCCGGGCCCAACGCCGAAGGCGCACGCATGCCGCAGACCTTCATCCCCGATCCGACCACGCCCGCCCGCCAGACCTTCCTCGATGCGTGGCAGCGGGCAACCGGCACGCAGCGCATTCCCGTCCCCCCGGCCGCCGCACAGGGGTATGATTCAGCGCTTCTGCTCGCCGCGGCCATCCGCCAGGCGGACAGCCTCGAGGGTGACCGCATTCGCGCCGCGCTCGAGGATCTGCGCGAACCGGTGAGAGGCGTCATCATGACCTATGCGCGTCCCTACTCGCGCGACCAGCACGAAACGCTGACCTCGCCGCATCAGATTCACGTCGGCGAAGTGCGCAACGGCCAGGTCGTGTTTGCCTACGAGGCCGACCGCCAGCGCGCGATGTGGCCATGAACGGGCTGCATTTCCACGCTTGCCTGATCGGCCGGGGGACTCTCCCTCCCTCCCTCGCCCCCGGCCGATTTTTTTCTCCAGCCCTGCCCGAACGACGGCGCCCTCACCCCGGTGAGCGCGCCGTTCTCGTTTCGTCCCACGGCGCCATCGCGCACACCCCGCTGCGCCACCCGCGTGCGCCCCCTCGATACTGGTATTGCACATTGCGAAAGGGCGTTTTATAGTTCGAAAAGTCAGCCGCCCGGTTGTCGGAATGGCTGCGTCCGTACCTAACAGTGTCCTGCCCACCAGGCAGGGTTCGCCAACCGAACGTCATGAGGAGACAAACCATGACCGGAATCAGCAACGTTCTCCCGCAAACCGACACGGATGCGCAGGAAACGAAGGAATGGATGGAAGCGCTCGCCGCCGTCGTCGAACACGAAGGCCCGCAGCGTGCCCATTACCTGATCGAGACCCTGATCGCGACCGCGCGCCAGGAAGGGGTGAACATCCCCTACTCGGCCACCACCGAGTACATCAACACGATTCCGGCCGAGCAGCAGCCGCCCTACCCCGGCGACGCTGACATGGAAATCAAGCTGCACTCCTACATCCGCTGGAACGCGATGGCGATGGTGGTGCGCGCGAACAAGAACACCAACGTCGGCGGCCACATCGCCTCGTTCGCCTCGGCGGCCGCCCTGTACGACGTCGGCTTCTCGCACTTCTGGCACGCGCCTTCCGAGCAGCACGACGGCGACATGATCTATTTCCAGGGCCACTCGGTGCCTGGCGTCTATGCCCGCGCCTTCATGCTGGGCCGCCTGACCGAAGCGCAGATGGACAACTTCCGCCAGGAAGTGGGCGGCAAGGGCATCTCGTCCTACCCGCACCCGTGGCTGATGCCCGACTTCTGGCAGTTCCCCACCGTGTCGATGGGCCTGGGCCCGCTGTGCGCCATCTACCAGGCGCGCTTCATGAAGTACATGGCCAGCCGCGGCATGATCGACGCCACCCGCGCCGAAAAGCGCAAGGTGTGGGCCTTCCTGGGTGACGGCGAGACCGACGAAGTCGAATCGCTGGGCGCCATCGGCATGGCCGCGCGCGAGAAGCTCGACAACCTGGTCTTCGTCATCAACTGCAACCTGCAGCGCTTGGACGGCCCGGTGCGTGGCAACGGCAAGATCATCCAGGAACTCGAATCCGAGTTCCGTGGCGCCGGCTGGAACGTCATCAAGGTCATCTGGGGCACGGCATGGGACGCGCTGTTCGCCCGCGACAAGAAGGGCATCCTCAAGCGCCGCATGATGGAAGCCTGCGACGGCGAGTACCAGACCTTCAAGGCCAAGGACGGCGCCTACGTGCGCGAGCACTTCTTCAACACGCCGGAACTGAAGGCGCTGGTCGCCGACTGGACCGACGACCAGGTATGGCAGCTCAATCGCGGCGGCCACGACCTGTTCAAGATCTTCGCCGCCTACAAGGCCGCCAGCGAGCACAAGGGCCAACCCACGCTGATCCTGGCCAAGACCATCAAGGGCTTCGGCATGGGCCAGGCCGGCGAGGCGATGAACATCTCGCACCAGCAGAAGAAGATGGACGTCGATGCGATCCGCCGCTTCCGCGACCGCTTCGGCCTGCCTGTGCCGGACGACAAGCTGGAGGAGCTGCCCTACCTGAAGTTCGAGGAAGGCTCGCCCGAATACAAGTACATGATGCAGCGCCGCATGGACCTGGGCGGCTTCCTGCCGCAGCGCCGCACCAAGGCCGCGCCGCTGGCCGTGCCCGCGCTGGATGCCTTTGCCGCGCTGCTCAAGGCCTCGGGCGAAGGTCGCGAGCTGTCGACCACGATGGCCATCGTGCGCATCATGAACACGCTGTTGAAGGACAAGCAGATCGGCAAGCACATCGTGCCGATCGTGCCGGACGAGAGCCGCACCTTCGGCATGGAAGGCATGTTCCGCCAGTACGGCATCTGGAACCAGGAAGGCCAGAAGTACGTGCCGGAAGACCATGACCAGCTCATGTTCTACAAGGAAAGCCAGACCGGCCAGGTGCTGCAGGAAGGCATCAACGAGGCCGGCGCGATGGCCGACTGGATCGCCGCCGGCACCGCCTACAGCGTGCATGGCGTGCAGATGGTGCCCTTCTACATCTTCTATTCGATGTTCGGCCTGCAGCGCACCATGGACCTGTGCTGGGCGGCAGCCGACCAGCGCACCCGCGGCTTCATGATCGGCGGTACCGCCGGCCGCACCACGCTGAACGGCGAAGGCCTGCAGCACGAGGACGGCCACAGCCTGCTGATGGCCAACATGATCCCGAACTGCATCAGCTACGACCCGACCTTCCAGTACGAAGTCGCGGTGATCGTGCAGGACGGCATGCGCCGGATGTTCGCCGAGCAGGAGGACATCTACTACTACATCACGGTGATGAACGAGAACTACGAACATCCCGAGATGCCGGCCGGCGCCGAGAGCGACATCCTCAAGGGCCTGTACCTGTTCCGCAAGGGCGCCGACGCCAAAGCCCCGCGCGTGCAGCTGATGGGCTCGGGCACGATCTTCCGCGAGGTGATCGCCGCCGCCGAACTGCTGAAGGCCGATTGGGGCGTCGAAGCCGACATCTGGGGCGCGCCCAGCTTCAACGAACTGGCCCGCAACGGCCACGACATCGAGCGCTGGAACCTGCTGCACCCGATGGAAGAACCGAAGAAGACCCACGTGCAGCAGAAGCTGGCCGGCTTCGAGGGCCCGATCGTTGCCGCCACCGACTACATCCGCATGTTCCCCGAGCAGATCCGCTCGCAGCTCGACCGCAGCTACGTCACGCTGGGCACCGACGGTTTCGGCCGCTCCGACACCCGCGAGCAGTTGCGCCATTTCTTCGAGGTGGATCGCCACTGGGTCACGCTGGCCGCGCTGAAGGCGCTGGCCGATGACGGCGTGATCGGCCGCGACAAGGTCGCCGCGGCGATGGTCAAGTACAACCTCGACCCGGCCAAGCCGAACCCGATGTCGGTCTGAGCAGGCAAGGAGACAAGAACATGAGCCAACTCATTGAAGTGAAGGTTCCGGACATCGGCGACTTCGACGCCGTGCCGGTGATCGAGCTGTTCGTGAAGGTCGGCGACACCATCGCCGTCGATGACGCGATCGCGACGCTGGAATCGGACAAGGCCACGATGGACGTGCCCTCCTCGGCCGCCGGCGTGGTCAAGGAAATCCTGGTAGGGATCGGCGACAAGGTGGCCGAAGGCACGGCGCTGATCAAGGTCGAGGCGTCGGGCGCTGCCGCTGCAGCCCCGGCACCGGCCGCTGCCGCGCCTGCGCCGGCCGCGGCGCCTGCGGTTGCCGCCGCAGCTGCCCCGGCGGTTGCCCTCGCTGCCGCCGCCGGTGGCCTGGTCGAAGTAAAAGTGCCGGACATCGGCGATTTCGACGCGGTGCCCGTCATCGAACTGTTCGTGAAGGTCGGCGACACCATCAAGGTCGATGACGCCATCGCCACCCTGGAATCCGACAAGGCGACGATGGACGTGCCCTCGTCCGCCGCCGGTGTAGTCAAGGAAGTGCTGGTCAAGGTCGGCGACAAGGTCGGCGAAGGCAGCGTGCTGCTGAAGGTCGAGGCTGCAGGCGCCGCCGTGGCCGCCGTTCCGGTCGCCCCTGCCGCTGCCGCAGCGGCCCCGGCCGCCGCACCCTCGCCCGCCCCGCTGGTCGACGGCGGTCCCGCAGCTAGCGCCCCGGCGGCGATGCCCGCTGCCGCGCCCTCCGCCGTCAAGGTCGGTGGCAAGGTGCACGCCAGCCCCTCGGTGCGCGCCTTTGCCCGCGAACTGGGCGTCGATCTAGGTCAGGTCAAGGCCACCGGTCCGAAGGGCCGCATCCTCAAGGAAGACGTCGCTGCCTTCATCAAGGGCGCGATGACAACCGGCGTGATCCCGGGCAAGACCCCGGCGGCTGCCGCGGGTGCTTCCTTGGGCGGCGGTCTGGACCTGCTGCCGTGGCCGAAGGTCGACTTCGCCAAGTTCGGTGAGATCGAGGTCAAGCCGCTGTCGCGCATCAAGAAGATCTCCGGCCAGAACCTCGCCCGCAACTGGGTGATGATCCCGGCGGTGACCTACCACGAGGATGCCGACATCACCGATCTGGAAGCCTTCCGGGTGCAGATGAACAAGGAGTACGAGAAGTCGGGCAAGAAGCTCACCATGCTCGCCTTTATCATCAAGGCCTCGGTGCGCGCGCTGCAGGAATTCCCCGAGTTCAACACCTCGCTCGACGGCGACAATCTGGTCTACAAGAAGTACTTCAACATCGCCTTCGCGGCCGACACCCCCAACGGCCTGGTCGTGCCGGTGGTGAAGGACGCCGACAAGAAGAGCGTGTTCGAGATCGCTTCTGAGACCGGCGCGCTGGCCAAGAAGGCGCGCGACGGCAAGCTCGGCCCGGCCGACATGTCCGGCGCCTGCTTCACGATCAGCTCGCTGGGCGGCATTGGTGGCACCTACTTCGCCCCCATCGTCAATGCGCCGGAAGTCGCCATCCTCGGCGTCAACAAGTCGGTGATGAAGCCGGTGTGGGACGGCAAGCAGTTCGTGCCGCGCCTGACGCTGCCGATGTCGCTGACGGCGGACCACCGCGTCATCGACGGTGCGCTGGCCACCCGCTTCAACGTGTACCTCGCGCAACTGCTGGCGGATTTCCGCCGCGTGATGCTGTAAGGAGATCGCCATGAGCCTAGTTGAAGTGAAGGTTCCGGACATCGGCGATTTCGATTCGGTGCCGGTCATCGAGCTGTTCGTGAAGGTCGGCGACAGCATCAAGGTCGACGACGCGATCTGCACGCTCGAATCCGACAAGGCGACCATGGACGTGCCGTCCTCGGCCGCCGGCGTGGTCAGGGAAGTGCTGGTCGCGGTCGGCGACAAGGTCGGCGAAGGCGCGGTGCTGCTCAAGGTCGAGGCTGCAGGTGCTGCGGCAGTGGCCCCCGCCCCCGCTGCAGCCGCGCCCGCGACGGCACCCGCCGCGGCTGCGGTCGCTGCACCTGCCGCGGCCGCGCACAGCGGCGGCGCCGATGTCGAGTACGACATGGTCGTGCTCGGTGCCGGCCCCGGCGGTTACTCGGCGGCCTTCCGCGCCGCCGACCTCGGCCTCAAGACCGCGATCATCGAGCGTTATGCAACGCTGGGCGGCGTGTGCCTGAACGTCGGCTGCATCCCGTCCAAGGCGCTGCTGCATGTCGCCGCGGTCATCGAGGAAGCCGAGCACATCGACACCGCCGGCATCAAGTTCGCCAAGCCCACGGTGGACGTCGACGCGCTGCGCAAGCACAAGGACGGCGTCATCAGCAAGCTCACCGGCGGCCTCTCCGGCATGGCCAAGGCGCGCAAGGTCGACGTCATCCGCGGCTACGGCCACTTCCTCGACCCGCATCACCTCGAGGTCGAGGAAACCACCGGCACCAGCCAGGACAAGACCGGCGCCAAGAAGGTGGTGAAGTTCAAGCAGTGCATCATCGCTGCCGGCTCGGCCGCGGTGCATCTGCCCTTCATCCCGAAGGACCCGCGCATCGTCGACTCCACCGGCGCGCTGGAACTGCGCCAGGTGCCGGCCAAGATGCTGGTCATCGGCGGCGGCATCATCGGCCTGGAAATGGCCACGGTGTATTCCACGCTGGGCGCGCGCATCGACGTGGTCGAGATGATGGACGGCCTGATGCAGGGGCCGGACCGCGATGCGGTCAAGGTGTGGGAGAAGCAGAACGCCCACCGCTTCGACAAGATCATGCTCAAGACCAAGACCGTCGCCGTCGAGGCGAAGGACGATGGCCTGTGGGTCAAGTTCGAAGGCGAAGGCGCCCCTGCGGAGCCGGTGCGCTACGACATGATCCTGCAGTCGGCGGGCCGTGCGCCCAACGGCAAGAAGATCGGCGCCGACAAGGCGGGCGTCATCGTCGGCGAGCGTGGCTTTATCCCGGTCGATGCGCAGATGCGCACCAACGTGCCGCACATCTTCGCCATCGGCGACATCATCGGCCAGCCCATGCTCGCCCACAAGGCGGTGCATGAGGCGCACGTCGCGGCCGAAGTGGCCGCTGGCCACAAGGCGGCCTTCGACGCCACCGTGATTCCGGGCGTGGCCTACACCCATCCGGAAGTGGCCTGGGTCGGCTACACCGAGGCGCAGGCCAAGGCCGAAGGCAAGAAGGTCGAGACCGCCAAGTTCCCGTGGGCGGCATCCGGCCGCGCCATCGCCAACGGCGCCGACTACGGCTTCACCAAGCTGATCTTCGATGCCGAGACCCACCGCGTCATCGGCGGCACCATCGTCGGCCCGTCGGCCGGCGACATGATCGGCGAGGTCTGCCTGGCCATCGAGATGGGCGCCGACGCGGTCGACATCGGCAAGACCATCCACCCGCACCCGACCCTGGGCGAGACGGTGGGCATGGCGGCCGAAGTGGCCCACGGCAGCTGCACCGACCTGCCGCCGATGCGCAAGAAGTAAGCACGAAGGCAGCAGGACGTCATCGAGAGAAACCCGCCGAAAGGCGGGTTTCTTGTTTTTGCAGCAAGAATTCGCATATTGCTTCCAAGCCACAAATACCCCATCCTCCATCGAAAAGAACCTGGACTCTGGAGCTGGTCTCATGCCGATACTCTCTATCTTCTTCGGCATCGTCGTTCGAATGTGGCACGACGACCATCCGCCGCCCCATATCCATGTGGAGTATCAAGGATTCGAGGCGCTGGTCGACGTCACAACCGGAGAGGTACGCGAAGGACGCCTCCCCTCAAAGGCTGCAACCCTCGTCAGGGAATGGTGTCTCCGTCATCAGGACGAACTGATGCAGAACTGGGAACACGCACAGCGCTTCGAACCCATGGAGCGCATACCGGGAGCCGACCAAGATGATTAAGATTCTGCGCGTACATAACGTCGACAAGTTCGCGCTTTCCGTCGAGTTTTCCGATGGGCTTGAAGGACTGTTTGACGGTGATGCACTCCTTTCGCGCACAGGTCCTTTGCTGGATCCACTGCGAAAGTCTGACTACTTTGCGCGTGCCTTCGTCGACGCAGGGAGTCTTTGCTGGCCGAACGGCCTCGAACTCTCGGCAAAACGCGTACGAGAACAATGCCGAATGCTTCAGACGAATTAACCGCAGATCATGATGTCGTCGCTGCGCAAGAAGTAAGCGCGAAGGCAGCAGTCGCCGTCAGAAGAAACCCGCCGAAAGGCGGGTTTCTTTTTGTCCTCAGCGGGCGAACTCCCGCTGCGCCGCCTTCATCACACGCCGGATGAATCCCGTCTTCGCCTTCGAATACGCCACCCGGTCGTCCGGGTGCTTCTCGGCAATGCGGCGCTTCAGCGCGTCGTACTCGCGCGCCGCCTCGGGATGCGCACGCAGGTAGTCGCGGAACAGCAGACGCTCCCATTCCGAAGAGCGTGCTTCAAGACAATGGATGTGGTGGGTGCGATGCCCCTCGGCGTCGCGTTTGATGAACCAGGCGTAGGCGATGCCGGGCAGGCCGCGCTCGGCATCGCGCCAGAAGAACTCATAGCCAAGCGGGGTCAGGATCGGCGCGATGCGCTGCGCCACCACGGCCAGCGACGGTACCGCCACCATCATGTCGATGATGGGCTTCGCCGCCAGCCCCGGCACCGCCGTGCTGCCGAAGTGTTCGATGCGGCCGATCAACTCCGGCGGCAGCAGGCGGCGCAGCTCGGCCGCCTCGGCGTCGAAGCGCGCGGGCCAGGCGGGATCGTAGGGGACGATGTCGATGCGCTCCTGCAATGCCCGCTGCACCTGCGCCGCCGCTTTTGCTTTCATCCGCCCGCCCCCACATCTCGCACATGAATACCAGCTGCATTGTGCCGGCAAACACCGGCAATCGCCCGCTGCACCACCGGCAAAACTGGCAAGACTTGCCGGAAAGCGGCAACAGCTTGCCGGCAGCCAACTGATTTAAAAGCGCTTTTCAGCGTAGAACACACCTGGCACGGCTCTCGCTTATATGCCCTCGAGAGCTCGGGCACCGGCCATCGCCGGCCAGCAAGAAGATGACCCGAGCCCAAATCGAATCGGACATATCAGGAGATTCAAAATGGCACAGGTCATCAACACCAACATCGCTTCGCTCAACGCGCAGCGCAACCTCAACACCTCTCAGGGCTCGCTGGCCACCTCGCTGCAGCGGCTGTCCTCCGGCTTGCGCATCAACAGCGCCAAGGACGACGCCGCCGGTCTGGCGATTTCCGAGCGCATGACTTCGCAGGTGCGCGGCCTCGACCAGGCACGGCGCAATGCCAACGACGGCATCTCGCTGGCGCAGACCGCCGAAGGCGCCTTGCAGGAATCGGGCAACATCCTGCAGCGCATCCGCGAGTTGGCCGTGCAGTCGGCCAACGCCACCAACTCGGCCTCCGACCGCCTCGCGCTCAACTCCGAGGTCAACCAGCTCATCGCCGAGCTGGACCGCATCTCCAACACCACCAGCTTCAACGGCCTCAAGCTCATCGACGGCTCCTACACCGCGCAGACCTTCCAGGTGGGCGCGTTCTCGCGCGAGAGCATCTCGGTGAACATCGGGGCGGCAACCTCGGACCGGCTTGGGATCAACAAGGTCTATTCAAACAATCCGGTTGCGACGGATGCGATCAGCGCCGCGACGCAAAGCACCACCGCAGCAGAGATTCGTCCGCGCGGAGCGTTCTCCACCGAAGCAGGCGCTGCTAGCGCCATTACAGCCGCAGTTCCACTCCAGAACATTACGGTCGCGGACGCGAGCGGAAACATGCAAACCGTGTCCGTAGCTGCCGGTTCGGAGCTTAACGATGTCCGCACTGCACTCATCAGCGCAAGTTCAGTTGGAGTTACCGCGGGCACCACCACAGTCGATTACGCGGCCCACTCGCTAACGGTCTCTCTCTCTGCCTCCACTTGGGTTACTGATCCAACTACGCCAGATTCCTTCTCACTAACCATCGGAAACGGCAGCACTGGTGCGAACAATTCCCTTGCACTTACTGTGACGGCATCGGGAAATGGCTTTGAAGCAGATCTAGCGACCGCAGTTGCCGCATTCAATGGGAACGCGGCTAAACCTTCACAGATCACGCTAGCACTTGACGGCACATCCCTCACTATCCTTCAAGACGGATCTGGCACTACGGACGCCACGACGCAGATCGCTGTCAGCGCAGCAACGACAGACGGCGGCGTTGTAACAGCAAGCATAGGGGGAACAGCGCTCACCGGCGGCACCGGTGGCACGCCTCCATCCGGAGCAGGCGACACGTACGTCCAAGTGGCTGGCGGCCTGATTAACTTCGGCCAAGCCGATGAGATCGTCAGCGTCACCTCCGACGCCTCCGAGGCCAACACCATCTTCGCCGCCGACCAAGGCGCCATCGGCATCGCCCTCACCGACACCTCCGCCGGCAACAACGTTGCCGCCCAGACCCTCACCATCAACGGCCAGACGCCCAAGACCGTCACCGTTGCCGAAAACGCCTCCGCCCGCGACATCGCCGCGGCCATCAACGGCGTCGCCAGCGAGACGGGCGTGCAGGCCAGCGCGCGCACCAACGCGCTGCTCAGCGGCCTCAGCGCAGACGGCGTGGTGTCGTTCAACCTCAACGGCACCGACATCTCGGCCTTCGTCACCACTGCCGACATGTCGAACCTGGCCGATGCGCTCAACGCCAAGACCAGCGGCACCGGCGTCATCGCCAAGCTCAGCGTCGACAAGCAGTCGATCACGCTCGAGGCGCAGTTCGGCGACGACATCGCCATCAAGGACTTCACCAGCTCGGCGGCCACCACGAGCAGCCCGGTGTCGCTCAGCGTGCAAGGCCTCAAGAGCGATGAAGGGGTCGGACTGGTCAATAGCGGCCTCGCCGTGCGCCTCACGGACGACAAGAGCGCCAACCCGCCTGACTCCACCGTGATCGGCGGCGAGATCGAGTTCAAGTCGCCCGGCACCTACTTCAGCGTGTCGAGCAGCATCAACGAGACCGCTGGCGGCCTGTTCCAGGGTTCGGCCGACCAGCTTCAGGCCGGCGCCTTGCAGGACGTCAAGTCCATCGACATCTCGACCGTCGAGAACGCCACCCGTGCGCTGGACATCGTCGACGGCGCGCTGGCCAAGGTCAACGGCATCCGCGCCGACCTCGGCGCAGTGCAGAACCGCTTCGAGGCCACCATCGCCAACCTGCAGATCAACAGCGAAAACCTGTCGGCCGCGCGCAGCCGCATCCGCGACACCGACTTCGCAGCGGAAACAGCCAACCTGACCCGCGCCCAGATCCTGCAGCAGGCCGGCACCGCCATGCTCGCCCAGGCCAACGCCCTGCCCAACCAGGTGCTGAGCCTGCTGCAAGGCTAAGAGCGCGCTGACGTCCGATTCAACCTGTGCCCTAACCGGCCTTTGCCCCGCGGCATGAAAATGCCGGCGGGGCTTTTTTCGTTCGCAGTCAGGCAGAACAGGGACTAACGCCGCCCCTCGGGCAGATCACTTCAGCCCGTACCATGCACCGCGCCCGCTGCCCTGCTGCTCAAGGTGTCCGCGTTCGACCAGGTTCCGGAAATGCTGCTTCAGCGTGTTGCGGCTGGCGCCCGTCAACCTGATGGCATCGCCAATCGTCACGCGCCCATGCTCGCGCGCGAACTCCACAATCTGCAGTGACAGCTCGGGCAGCGCGGACAACACGATCCTTTCACGCTCGACCTTCTTCTCCAGCCGCCGCACCTGCTCGGCCAGTGACCGGAGGAAGAACACCAGCCACGGCGCCCAGTCCGGGGCTTCGGTACGGATCGTGCGCTGTGTCTGGCGCAGCGCGAGGTAATAGGCCTCCTTGTTCACCTCGATCACGCTCTCGAGCGAGCTGTAGGGCACATAGGCATAGCCCGCCTGCAGCAGCAGCAAGGTCGTGAGCACCCGGCTCAACCGTCCATTGCCATCCTGGAACGGATGGATCTCCAGAAACACCACCACGAAGATCGCGATAACCAGCAGGGCGTGCAGATACCCCTTCTCCCGCTCCTGATTCACCCACGACACCAGCTCGCCCATCAGGCGTGGCGTATCGAATGGCGTCGCGGTCTCGAAGACGATGCCGATCTGCGCGCCATTTTCATCGAATGCAGCAACGCTGTTCGAGTTGGTCTTGTATTGCCCGCGGTGACGCGCGTCCTTCTCGCTGTGGCGCAGCAGGATCTGATGCAACTGCTTGATGTGATTCTCGTTGAACGGAATGTCCTGCCATGCGCCGAAGACCAGATCCATCAACTCGGCGTAACCGGCCGCCTCCTGCTCGTCGCGGGTGTCGAAAGACTGGATGGCGAGATTGGACAGCAAACGCTCCACCTCACGATCGCTCAAGCTGCTGCCCTCGATGCGGGTCGACGAACCAATACTCTCGATGGTCGCCACCCGCCGCAGGGCCGAGAGACGATCAGGCGCCAGCGTGCCCAGGGCTCGCCATGCGCCCTTGAACTCATCGATGCGAGCGATCAGGCGCAGGACCTCGGGACTGATCTGGAGAGTGTCTATCCGTAACATGCGCCCAATATTACACCCATTAACACCCATTAATGCGGTACGCACCCGCTGAATGGGCGTTAATGGGTAAGTTTTTGGGTGCCGCCAACCCGAAGCCAAAAACCCCTAAAGAAATTCCGCCGCCACCCGTTAATGGGTTCAACGGCACACAGACCACGCAACAATCGGTTGTCCGAGAGGGCGTTCAGGCCGGGTAATTCGAAGTTCTTCCATTCTTCAGGAGAAGATCATGGCTGCAGTCATCAACACCAACGTCCAGTCGCTCAATGCCCAACGCAACCTGAGCTCCTCGCAGTCCTCGCTGGCCACCTCGCTGACCCGCCTGTCCTCCGGCCTGCGCATCAACAGCGCCAAGGACGACGCCGCCGGCCTCGCCATCTCCGACCGCATGTCGGCCCAGATTCGCGGCCTGAACCAGGCCGTGCGCAACAGCAACGACGGCATTTCGCTGGCGCAGACGGCTGAAGGCGCGCTATCCGAATCGGGCAACATCCTGCAGCGCATCCGCGAACTGGCCGTGCAGTCCGCCAACTCGACCAACTCCGCGTCAGACCGCCAGGCGCTGAACTCGGAAGTGAATCAGCTCGTTTCCGAACTGGACCGCATCGCCAACACCACCAGCTTCAACGGTCTGAAACTGCTCGACGGCTCCTTCACCGCCCAGACCTTCCAGGTGGGGGCGGATGCGCGCCAGACCATCAACGTGAACGTGGGTGCAGCGACCACTGATCGGATCGGTATCAACAAGGTTAATAGCAATAATGCAGTAGCCAGCGACGCGATCACAGCGGCGACCTACGGCAATACCGGCGTGACAGTTGATGGTGCCGGAAAGGTTGGCAGCGGCGGCGCCAATGCTGCAGCCAACCTTGCTGCCGCTCAGGCCGCAGCCTCTCCGGCACAGACCTTGACCTTCGGCAAGGCTGACGGGTCGACGGTGGATGTAGAGGTCACCACCGCTGGCATGTCTGCAGCAGGTATTGCCGGTGCGATTGATGGAGAAATGAGTGCGCCTGGCACGGCCACCTACGGTAGCAACAGCGTATCGCTGAGCTTTGATGTTGCCAACTGGGAAACGGGCGACGCAATTACGCTGGACGTCAGCGGTGAGACCTTTTCCGTCACGGCAGGGGCAACCCCAGACTTCGAGGCAGAACTGGGGGCCGCAGCAACTCAACTTCAGACGGATCTGAACACCTCATTCGGAGCCAATAGTTTTACTGTCACCGCAGATGGCAACACACTGACCATCACAGCAGCAAACGGCACTACCGGTGCCAATACCGGACACAACATCGAACTGTCTGCACTGACAGTGACAGAGGATGCCGGTACAAACCTCTCCGCCAGCGTCAGCTTCACCGGAGCCAACAATACAACCGGCTCCCTGGACTCCGGCGAAGCCTATGTCCAGACCGCTTCGCTGAGCTACGAGATCAACGACACCGACAGCGCACTGTTCACCAGCCTGAGCTCAACCGCTTCCGGCAGCAGCGCCGAGCTTGTTGCTTTCGGCAACACGGCTTCCGGTGCCAACAACGTCGCGGCCCAGCAACTGACCATCAACGGCCAGGTTCAGGAGAAGGTCGACATCGCCGCGGGCGCCGATGCCAAAGCCATCGCCGGCGCGATCAATGCCGTCGCCGACAAGACCGGTGTGCAGGCCAGCGCACGCACCACCGCGACCCTCAGCGATGTTTCCACGGCCGGCGTGATCTCGTTCAACCTCAACGGAACGGATGTGTCCGCCAACATTAGTGACGTCAATAATCTGACGAATCTGGCCGACGCCATCAACAGCCAGACGTCGAAGACCGGCGTGACGGCAAAGCTCAGCGTCGAGAAGGATGCAATCGAACTGGTCGCGGAGGATGGTCGCGACATCAAGATCGCCGACTTCAACAACTCCAGCGTCGATGGCACCGACGTGACCAGCGCCACCATGAAAGTTCAGGGCGGGATCGGCGACGACAAGAGCGGTTTGGCAACGGTACTGCGTGACACCAATACCACCGAGGGTGCTACGGATACCGATACCGACTCGACCACCATCGGCGGCAACGTCGAACTGAAGGCGGCCGGCGGCTACTTCAGTGTCTCGAGCAACAAGGCGGATGATGAAGGCGGTCTGTTCTCCGGCGCGGTCGATGAACTGCAGGCGGGCGATCTGAAATCGGTCAATAAGATCGACATCTCCACCGTCGCCGGTGCGACCGATGCCCTGGACGTGATCGACGGCGCGCTGTCGCGCATCAACAGCATCCGCGCCGACCTCGGTGCCGTGCAGAACCGCTTCGAGTCGACCATCGCCAACCTCAACACCTCGACCGAGAACCTGTCTGCCGCCCGCAGCCGCATCCGCGACACCGACTTCGCCGCGGAAACCGCCAACCTGACCCGCTCGCAGATCCTGCAGCAGGCCGGTACGGCGATGCTGGCCCAGGCCAACGCGCTGCCGAACAACGTGCTGAGTCTGCTCGGCTAACCGGCTGGCGTTGTAAGGCCACTTGGCTGATCCGGGGCGCAGGGCGACAATGCTCTGCGCCCCTTCTTGCTTGAGGAGTACGACATGAACGTGCAACCGACAGGCACCACGGCAAACATGCTGGCCGTGACGCCGCCGCCCTCGTCGCCCACTTCGCCGACAGGCGAGCGCAGTGCCGACGCGCTGGCCGCCAGCTTGCGCCGCAGCGAAGCGCAAGCGGGTGGCGGCACCGCGATGCCGGTGGACCCGATGCAGGCGGTGAGCGCTACCGAGCGCAGCGACAAGACCGAACCCGACATGCGCAAGCAGGTCGAAAAGGCGGTGGACGACGTGCAGCGCTTTGTGGAGACGATGAACAACAGCCTGCAGTTCAGCATCGACGACGATTCGGGCCGTACGGTCGTCAAGGTGGTGGACAAGCAGACCGACGAAGTGCTGCGCCAGATTCCGTCCGAAGAGATGCTGGACATCGCGCGCGCACTGGGCAAGCTGAAGGGCCTGCTGGTAGAGCAGAAGGTCTGATTCTTGCTTTTGCATCTGGACCGGCAAGGCCGGTTCGCATGCAGAGAATGAAATTCACAGGAGAAACGTCATGGCTTCGTCCCTTTCCGTTGGTGGCCTCGGTTCCGGCATCGATGTCAGTGGCATCGTCGGCCAGCTCATGGAGATCGAGCGGCAGCCGCTGTCCGCCCTCGACAAGAAGGAAGCCAGCTTCCAGGCAGAGATTTCGGCTTTTGGCTCGCTCAAGAGTTCGCTGTCCACGCTGCAGAACGCGATCGCCGGCCTCAAGGTGCCGGTGGGCGGCAACGCGCTGGACTTCTACTCTACCTACAAGGGCACGCTGTCGGACGAGGGCATTGCCAGCATCACCGCCGGCGACGGCACGGTGCCGGGCAACTATTCGCTCGAAGTCACCCAGCTGGCGAAGGAAAACCGCCTGATTTCTGCCGCGGGCGCCAGCATCGGCACCGGCGAGCTGACGATCTCGCTCGGCTCGGCCGACGGCTCAACCACGACCAGGAGCACCACGGTGAGCATCGGCAACGGTAGCCTCACGTCCGTACGCGACGCCATCAACGGCGCCAACGCCGGCGTGACGGCCGCGGTGATCAACGGCGATGCCGGCCCGCAACTGGTGCTGACGGCCAACGAGGGCGGCTCGAATCAGTTCATCAGCCTGTCGGGCGTGAGCGGGCTGGACTACTCGCCCGCCACGCCTACCGCCAACTTCACCGAACAGCAGGCGCCGCAGAGCGCGCTGATCAAGCTCAACGGCGTGACGATCGAGTCGCAGAGCAACAAGGTGACGGACGCGCTGGAAGGGGTGACCATCGACCTGAAGAAGGCGACCGAGGCCGACACGCCGGTCACGCTGACCCTGACGCGCGACACGTCCAGCATCAACAAGGCGCTCGAGAAGTTCGTGAGCGCCTACAACGAATACAACACCCTGGTGCGCGACCTGGGCGGCTACAACGCCAGCACCGAGAAGGCCGGCACCCTGCTGGGCGATTCGGCGCTGCGCGGCGCGGACGCCAAGATGCGCTCGATGCTGTCGAGCGTGCCCGCCGAGCTGGCGGGGATGGACAAGAAGACGCTGTCCGACATCGGCATCTCCATCCAGAAGGACGGCAGCCTGAAGCTGGACAGCGCCAAGCTGGACAAGGCGCTGGCGGCAGATTTTGCCGGCGTGGCCAAGGTGGCGGCGGGCTACGGACGCTCGATGGACGGCATCATCACCGGCCTGATCGGCTCTGAAGGCATGATCACCGGCAAGATGACCGGCCTGCAGGATTCCATCACCGACATCGGCAAGCAGCGTCAGACGCTGGAGCGCCGCCTGGAGAGCACCGAGGCTCGCTACAAGGCGCAGTTCACCGCGCTGGACACCCTGGTGTCGGGGATGATGCAGACGAGCAATTATCTTGAACAGCAGCTCGCCTCGCTGGCCAACCTCAACAAGAAGTAAGCGTTTACAGAGGTCAAGATCATGTTTGGTAGCTCCTTTGGCCGCGCCAACGCCTATGCCCGCATCGGCGTGGAAACCGGCGTCAGCACGGCAGACCCGCATACACTCATCCTGATGCTGTACGACGGCGCAGTGATGGCGGTGACTGCGGCCGGTGTGGCGATGGACAACAAGCAGATTCCGGTCAAGGGGGAGAAGATCTCCAAGGCGATCGAGATCATCACCAACGGCCTGAAGGTGAGCCTGGACATGAACGCCGGCGGTGAGCTGGCCGAGCGCCTGGCCGCGCTGTACGACTACATGGCCGACCGCCTGCTGTATGCCAACCTGCACAACAACCGCGCCGCGCTGGACGAGGTGAACGGGCTGCTGTGCAGCCTGCGCGACACCTGGCGCGAAATCAGCCCCGGCAAGACGGCCGCCGCGACTGCGGCGAGCGCCTGAGGACACACGGATGCAAACCGAACTCGCCACCCTCAGAACCCTGCTCGCACGCTATGAAGCCATGCTGGTGCTGGCGGAGCAGAACGACTGGGACGCCATGACCGGACTTGAGCAGGAGTGCGAAGCGCTGCGCGCCAGCCTGCAACGTGCCGGCGACCTGAGCGCGAACGCCCGCGCCGAAGACCTGCCCGCCTTGCGCGATACGCTGCAGGCCATCCTCGAGGTGGACGCGCGCATCCGCGAGCACACCGTGCCCTGCCTCGAGAGCACCCGGCAACTGCTGGCCGGTGCGGTCAAGCACCGCAACGTCCGCAACGCCTACGGCGCCGGACTCGGCTAGCCCTCGGCCTGGCCACCGCCGGCGTGCCTGACTCGCCATGATCCCCGCCGACCTCGCCGCCCGCCTGCGCCTCATCAACGAGGCGAGCTTCTTCAACACCGAGCCGCCGGTCGCCGGGCTGCAGCGCGCGCGAGAGATCCAGGCGCAACTGCCCGAGCTGGTGCCGGGCCAGCGCTTCTTCGCCACCCTGCAGCGCACGCTGCCCGATGGCACCTTCCGCGCGATCGTGGCGGGGCAGCAGATGACGCTGTCGCTCAATACCGCCGCCAAATCCGGCGACACGCTGGAACTGGAAGTCTCGCAAGTCACCCCGCGCGCCGTGTTTGCGCGCATCGTCGGCGCAGAGACGGCGGCGAACGCGAACGCCTCGGCCCAGCCGGCGCTGAGCCAGACCGGGCGGCTGATCAGCTTCCTGCTCACCGGGCAGCCTACGCCGCAGCCGGCAAGCCTTGCCGCCAACCAGCCCCTGCTCGCCTCCCCGCCCACCAGTGGCGCCCAGCTGGCGCCGCTGCTGCGTCAGGCGCTGGGACAGAGCGGTCTGTTCTACGAGTCCCATCAGGCTCAGTGGGTGATGGGCGCACGGGACACCGCCAGCCTGATGCGCGAGCCACAGGCACAGGCTGCCGCCGCACAGACGGCGACTGGCCGGCCCGCCGGCACGCCCGCCCCTGCGACGTCGACGCCACAGACTGCGGCGCCCAACGCCCAGGCCGCCGCAGCCGAAGGCGGCGAACACGCCGGCGCCGCCGCGCGTGCCGCGACGGACGAAGCTGCGCCGGTGCGCGCCAACCCGATCCCGGAACGTCTGCTGCCGCTGGTCCACCAGCAGCTCGACGCCCTGGCCACAAACCAGTACGTGTGGCAGGGCCAGGCCTGGCCGGGGCAGCAGATGGAATGGGTCATCGAAGATCCCGAGCGCGACGGCCGCGAGGGCGAAGCATCGGACCCCGGCTGGAACACCACGCTGCGCCTGACGCTGCCGCGGCTGGGCAACATCGAGGCCCAGATGCACCTGACCGCCGCGGGTATTGCGCTGCGACTGCGTACCGACGACGAGACCACGATCGCCGCACTCGACGCCAACGCCGCCGCCCTGGCCTCCGCGCTCGAAGCCGCCAACGTCAAGCTGACCGGCCTGGTCGTGGAGCGCCAGCATGAGTGACGCCAAGTCCGGCCGCAGCGAAGCCGTCGCCCTCGCCTACACGGCCGGCGAGGCCGCGCCACGCGTCGTCGCCAAGGGCAAGGGGGTGGTGGCGCGCGAGATCCTCGAACGCGCACGCGAGGCCGGCGTGTATGTGCATGAGTCGCCCGAACTGGTGAGCCTGCTGATGCAGGTCGACCTCGACGCCCGCATCCCGCCCCAGCTCTACATCGCCGTGGCCGAGCTGCTGGCCTGGCTGTACCGCGTCGAGCAGGGCGGCGAGGCCGGCCCGGCGCCGGCAGCGCACGATCTGCCGGAATCCCTGCGCCCCGGAACGGGCAATGCACCACAGTGAGGCACGCTGGCGGCCAGTCGTGCTATAAGCATCGACGACCTCAATGATGAGCGGCACGACACGCCGCACCGCCACCCCACCATCCATGGCGATCGAACAAGAGCTGACCCGCGTCGAACTGCTGCAGGCCGACGACGTCTCGAAATACGTGCTGAAGAATGAACGCGAGATCCTGTCCATCATGCGGCAGCTCGTCGACGCGCGTTCGCTGGTCAGCGCGCGGCTCGTACCGGGAACCGATGCCTTCCTCAGCGCCATTCTGCGCGTCGCCGACGACGGACATTCGCTGATACTCGACGGCAGCCCCGACGTGCTGATGAACGACCGCATCGAGCGGGCCGCCCAGCTCGACTGCGTGACCCAGCTGGACAAGGTGCGGATCCAGTTCCGCCTCGAGCGGCCGACGCTGGAGGCCTTCGGCAGCAGCCCTGCGTTCCGCGCTCCGCTGCCCGGCGAGTTGTTGCGTCTGCAGCGACGGGAGTTCTACCGTCTGCAGGCGCCCGTCACCCAATCGCTCACCTGCACCGTGCCCCTGCCCGAAGCCGGCGGCAGCATGCGCGAGATGACGCTGCGCATCATCGACATCAGCGGCGGCGGCATCGCCATTGCGGTACCGCCCGAAGGCGTGCCCTTCGCCCCGGGGAGCGAGTTCGCCGGTTGCCAGATCCGGCTACCCGACAGTGCACCGATTCCCGCACGCCTGATCGTGCGCAACCTGTTCCGCCTGACGACCCGCAACGGCGTCGAGATGCTGCGCGCGGGCTGCGAGTTCTCGGACATGCCGCGCGGCGCCGACGAGATCATCCAGCGCTACATCCTCAAAATCGAACGTGAACGCAGTGCGCGCCAGCGCGCGCTGGGCTAATCCGACACACCATGACCATGAACGCCGAGAACACCCCGGCCCCCATCGACACCGATCGTGACGACACGGTCGCAAAGTTCGTCCTCAGCGGCCGCCGGCAGATCCGCCAGTTGCTGCAGGAGTTGATCGATCGTCACGCGCTGATCGGCGGCCACTTCGGCAGCGGCGGCTCCTTCCTGACCGCGCTGCTCGAACTGTCCGACGACGAGGAAACGATCACGCTCGACGCCAGCCCGGATCCCGAGACCCACCGCCGCGTGCTGTCCGCCTCGAAGCTGCTGTGCGTCACCCAGCTCGACCGCATCCGCATCCAGTTCGCGCTGCACGACCTCGATGAAGGCCGCCAGGACGGGCGCAACGTGCTCTACGCGCCCGTGCCCACCGAGATGCTGCGCCTGCAGCGCCGCGACGCCTTCCGTCTGCCGGTGCCGCTGAGCCACGCGGCGACCTGTCTGATCAGGACGAAGGGTGTGGCGGAACCGAAGGTGGAGGTGGTGGGCCGCCTGCTCGACGTCAGCGTGGGGGGCATCGCGCTGCAGCTTCCGCCAGACGTCGCCGAGTTCGTCATCGGCAGCCGGCTCGAGGACTGTCAGCTGCGCTTGCCCAACATCGACCCGATCCCGCTGCAGCTGCGCGTGTGCAATATCAGCCGCCAGGAACAGCGCAGCGGCGCGCTGATGCTGCGCATCGGCATGTCCTTCGCCGACCTGCCGCGCAGCGCGGAAAACGCCATCCAGCGCTACATCTTCAACACCGAACGCGAACGCAACGCACGGGAACGCGGCGGGCTGTAAACACTCTGCTACTCTATGCAGAAATCTGCATCAGGAGTTCAGCCATGAGAACCACGCTCGACATTGACGACAACCTGCTCAAGCAGGCCAAGCAACTCGCAGCGCGCGAACACACCAGCCTGACTCGCTTGATCGAGGAAGGCCTGGCTGCCCGTCTGCGCGGTACCGAACGCCCGCCCACCGAACCGGCCCGGATCCGTTTGCCGGTGTTTGCCGGACAGGGCGGGCTCCAACCGCACATCCGGGACGCCAAGCGCCACGAGGCCATGCTCGACGCACTCGACGACGCGGACGGCTTGCGGTGACGCCCGACGTCAACATCCTCGTCGCCGCCTCGCGGCAGGACCACCCACATCACACATCTGCCCTTGCCTGGCTCGAGCAGGCGATCGCGAACAGTGAAAGCGGCCCTGCTCTCGCGCTACTCCCCATGGTAGCGACCGGCTTCCTGCGACTGGTGACCCATCCGCGGGTCTTTGTGACCCCCACGCCGCTTGAAGATGCCCAGGCCTTTCTCGATGCCGTCCTCGCGGCCCCAGGCGTGAGCATGGTCTCACTCGGTGGCGAATGGGCGCACTTCACTGCGCTGTGTGCCCGTCACAGTCTGTCGGGTAACGCCATCCCAGACGCCTGGATCGCGGCCGCGGCACACCATCATCACCTGCATGTGGTGACTTTCGACAAGGGCTTTCGCAAGCTCCTCAAGCCCAGCATGGTCACTGTGCTCAAGGGCTGACCCACGCACTGATCGGCGGGCGGCCTGCAAAAAACCAAGGGCGCCAGCAGCGCCCTTGATAATCAGATACCTAGATCGAAAACCGCGCGAGCGTCAGACCGGCATGTTCATGATGTCCTGATACGCGGTAACCAGACGATTCCGGACCTGCACCATCTGCTGGAAGGACAGGCTCGCTTTTTGCAGGTTGACCATGACGTCCTGCAGGTTGACGTTGGGATCGCCGGCGGAGAAGTCCTGCGCCATCTGGCGCGCTTCGGACTGGGCGGCGCTGACGTCCTTCAGGGCATCGTTGAGAACATCCGCAAAGTTGACGCCGCCCGCCGCCTGCTCGGCAGCCCCTGCAGGCTTGCCTTGCGCAGTCTGGGATACCGAGCGCAGTTCGCTCAACATCTGGTCGATTCCACGGGTGTCCATGCTCATTCCCCGGCCTTTGCGTTTCTGTTGACGTCAGTCTAGCAGAGCAAAGCCCATGCCACCGGTCCAAATGTCGCACCGCCGCTCACACGTCGTAGCCCTCGTCGCGGTACTGCTGCAGCTTGTAGCGCAGCGTTCTCTCCGAAATTCCCAGCTTTTCGACGGTTTTCTTGCGTGATCCACCCATTTCGCGCAGCGTGGAAAGGATGTGCTCTCGCTCTAGGTCCTTCATGTTGGCCGGCCGAACGGCCAGGTGATCGTGCGCCGTAACGCTTGCCTGAGGGGGCGGCACTGCGGGGGAAGCGGCAAAGCTTGCCGCAAGAGCGGCAGGATTTGCCGGCGAAACGACCTGAGATGCGGGCGCGGTCGCCGCAAATGCGGCTTGGACCGGCGGGGGTGGCGCGGGCGATCCGGTCTGCGCCGGGGGGCCGCCGTTCCACTGCGGGAGGCACAGGCGCACCGTCTCAGGACTTACGGTATCGCCCGGCGTGAGGATCAGCATGCGGTGCAGCGTGTTTTCCAGCTCGCGCACATTGCCGGGCCAGGGGTAGCACGGCAGCAGCGCCTCGGCTTCGGGCGACAGTCGCGCCGGGCGCTTGAGCCTTGCGGCATGCTGGGCGAGGAAGTGGCGCGCCAGCGGCACGATGTCGCCCGGACGCTCGCGGAGCGCGGGAATGGCGATGGGGAAGACGTTGAGGCGGTAGTACAAGTCCTCGCGGAAACGCCCCGCCGCCACTTCCTTCTGCATGTCGCGGTTGCTGGTGGCCAGCACGCGGATGTCCAGAGCCACCGGTTTCTTGCCGCCGACGCGCTCGACCTCGCGCTCCTGCAGCACGCGCAGCAGCTTGGCCTGCAGGCCAAGCGGCATCTCCGAGATTTCGTCGAGCAGGATGGTGCCGCCCTGCGCCTGCTCGAACTTGCCCGGCTGCGACGCCTGCGCGCCGGTGAAGGCGCCCTTCTCGTAGCCGAACAGGGTGGCTTCGAGCAGGTTCTCGGGGATCGCCGCGCAGTTGATGGCGATGAAGGGACCGGAACGGCGGGGCGAATGGCTGTGGATATAACGCGCGAACACTTCCTTGCCGGTGCCGGACTCGCCGGACAGCAGCACGGTGGCGTCGGTCTCGGCCACGCGCGCCGCCAGCCCGAGCAGGTTGCGGGTGTGGGGGTCCTCGGCCACCGTGTCCTCGGCTGCGGGTGGCAAAGCGGCGTAGCGGCGCACGTTCTCCAGCAGCACCTCGGGCTCGAAGGGCTTCATCAGGAAGTCGCAGGCGCCGCCACGCATGGCCGCCACTGCCTTGTCCACGTCGCCATAGGCGGTCATCAGCAGGACCGGCAACTGGGGCTGGCGCAGGCGAATCTCGTGCAGCAACTCAAGGCCGTCCATCGGCTGCATGCGCAGGTCGGTGACGACGAGATTGAAGCGCTGGCGCTCAAGCTCGGCCAGCGCGGCCGGGCCGCCATCGACGCCGGTGACGCCATGGTGAGCCATCTCCAGCGTGAAGCAGACGGCATCGCGCAGTGCGGCGTCGTCCTCGACGACGAGGATATTGAGTTGTTCGATCATGGTGGCGGTGACGTCGGGTCAGTCGAAAGACAGCCTGCGGGCGCATCGAGCGACAGGGGCAGGCTGAGCGTGAAGGTGGAACCCTGCCCCGGCGCGGACCGCAGCAGGATGTCGCCGCCGTGCGCACGCGCGACGCCGCGCGCGATGGCCAGGCCGAGGCCGGTGCCTTCGGCACGCGTGGTGAAGAAAGGCTCGAACAGGCGCTCCTGCAACTCCGGCGGGATGCCGCGACCGTCATCGCTGACCTCGAAACGCACTGCGGCCACACCCAGCCCGCTTGCAGCCGCGGGCAGCAGGGCAACGTCGAAACGGACATGACCGCCAGCCTCGCTGGCCTGGATGGCATTCTCGAGCAGGTTGGTCAGCGCGCCGCCGAGCGCCTTGCGGTCGCCGACGAGTTCGGTGCCGTCGCAACCGCAGTGCGCCGCGAAGGCGATCTGGCGCGCCCTCGCCAGCGGCTCCAGGGTATGCACCAGTTCCGCCGCCAGGTCGCACACGTCGAAGCGCTGGCGTCCCAGACTGTCGCCGCGGGCAAACAGCAGCATGTCTCGGATCAGGCGTTCGAGGTAGCGCAAACGCTCGAGCGCACGGTCGGCAACGCTGGCGCGCTGCGCGGGGTCCAGCTCGGGCTGGCGCAGGTTGCCCGTATAGAGCAGTGCAGCCGCCAGCGGGGTGCGCAGCTGGTGCGCGAGTCCCGCCACCATCTCCCCCATCGCCGCGAGGCGCTCGTTGCGCTCGGAGGCGAGGCGCATGCGGTGGGTGTCGGTAATGTCGTGCAGCAGCACGATGCGTTCGTCGCCCGACTCCAGCGCGGACTCGGACACCGACAGGCGCCGCACATCGTCGCCCTCGGCCCCCGCCTCCGCCACCAGCGTCAGTTCGCCCGGCGTCTCGGTGGGCTGCAGGCGCGTCCAGGCGGCCTGCCACGCCGAGCCGACCAGCGCACCGCCGAACAGCGCCTCGGCCGCGCGATTGACCTGCACGACCTCCCCCGCCCGGTCGACCACGACCACCGCCGCGGGCAGCGCACCCATGAGGACCGTGAGGCGCTCGGTCAGCTGGCCGACCTGCGCCTGCAGCGCGTTGTAGGCGGTCGACAGCTCCTCGGAGGCGCGGTTGAACAGCGCGAAAGCCTCGGCCAGCTGGGCAGCATCGAGCGGCGCGGTTGGCGTTCCGGCAGGAGATTGGCTGAGATCCGTATTCACGCCCTGCACTCTAGTCGTCGTTCGCGCTATGTTAGGCGGCAAACAGGCGGCAAAAAATGCCGCTATTCACGCGACCATGCTTGCGCGCGCCGCGTGACAATGCGTCCATCCGAAAAAGTGGACCCCAAGGACCCGCCGTCATGGCCACTGCTGAAAACACCGCCGAGATGCCCATCGGGGGCGCGCCCCCCGCGGAGCCGACTCGCCTGCAGCAGGCGCTGCAGAACATCAACGCCCTGTCGCAGCGCCAGAAGCTTGCCGCGGCCGGCGCCATTGCGCTGGCCATCGCCCTTATCGCCGGCGTGCTGATGTGGAATCGCCCGCCAGACTACGCCGTGCTGTTCTCCAACCTGGACGAACGCGACGGCGGCCAGATCATTACCGCGCTGCAGCAGCAGAACGTGCCCTATCGCATGTCGCCCAGCGGCAACGCGATCATGGTGCCGACCGCACAGGTGCATGAGACCCGCCTGCGCCTGGCGGCCGAAGGCCTGCCCAAGGGCGGGCTGGCGGGCTTCGAGCTGATGGACGGGCAGAAGCTCGGCATCTCGCAGTTCAACGAGCAGATCAACTATCAGCGCGCGCTCGAAGGCGAGCTGTCACGCACCGTGCAGTCCATCGCTGCCGTGGCCAGCGCGCGCGTGCATCTGGCCATGCCCAAGCAGACCGCCTTCCTGCGCGACGACCAGAAGCCCACCGCATCGGTGATGGTCAACCTGCGCCCGGGCCGCGTGCTGGACGAAAACCAGGTCGCCGGCATCGTGCATCTGGTGTCGTCGAGCGTGCCGCGTATGACGGCCGAAGGCGTCAAGATCATCGACCAGAACGGCAAGCTACTGACCGAGCAGGGCGACCCCCTGATGCGCGCCGGTCTCAACGCCTCGCAGCTGCAGTACGTGCGCATGATGGAAGAAGGCTTCATCGAGCGCATCAACAACATCCTGATTCCGATCTTCGGCAAGGACAACTTCCGCGCCCAGGTCACGGCCGACGTCGACTTCAACCAGGTCGAGCAGACCGCCGAGACCTACAAGCCCAATCCCTCACCCGACCAGGCGATCCGCAGCCAGCAGACCACCGAGATCATCAACCCGCTGCAGGGCCCGCAGGGCGTGCCGGGCGCACTGACCAACCAGCCGCCGGTGCCTGCCACCGCGCCGCTGACGGCACCGGCCGTCGGCCCGGGCCAGCCGGGGGCACAGGGCGTCAACAGCAGCAACCGCAGCGCGGTGCTCAACTACGAGCTCGACCGCAACATCCAGCACATCAAGCAGTCAGTCGGCCAGCTCAAGCGCCTGTCGGTTGCGGTGGTGGTGAACAACCGGACCATCCCCAGCCCGGAAGGCACGCCGACCAACGTGCCGCTGACCGACGACGAGATCGCCCGCATCACCAACGTCGTGCGCGAGGCAGTGGGTTACAACGCCGACCGCGGCGACACCATCAACGTCGCCAACAACGCCTTTGCCGGCGCCGAGGGCGAAGCCGTGGTGCCGCTGTGGAAAGACCCGGAGATGGTCGAGCTCGGCCGCGAGGGCCTGAACTGGCTGCTCGTCCTTATCGCGATGCTGCTGGTGTACTTCGGCGTACTGCGCCCGCTGCTGCGCACGGTGGTGCCGCCGAAGGAGAAGAAGGAGAAGGAAGCGCCCGCCGAGCCCGGCCTGGCTGGGCTCGAGGGCGAGGAAGGCGAGGAAGGCGTGGTCGTGTCGCTGTCGCCGGAAGCCGAAGGCGACACCTACGAGGCCCGCCTGGCACGCGCCCGCGAACTGGCGCGCACCGATCCGAAGACGGTCGCCAACCTGATCAAGGAATGGATGGGCGTGACCGAGGAGAGCCGCAAGTGACCACCCCCGAAGAAGGCCTGGAGAAAGCCGCCCTGCTGCTGATGACACTCGGACCCGACGAGGCGGCTGAAGTACTCAAGCACCTCGGCCCGCGGGAAGTACAGCGCATCGGCATGAAGATGGCGAGCATGCCGCCGCAGGCCCGCAGCAAGGTCGATCCGCTGCTGATCGAGATGGTGGACCACTTCGGCAAGGGCGCGCTGATCGAGTCGGACGAGGAACAACTGCGCCTGATGCTGACCAAGGCGCTGGGCGACGAGCGCGCCAGCCATCTACTCGCGCGCATGATCCAGGGTTCGGACACGGCGGGCATCGAGAGCCTGAAGTGGATGGACGCCGGCACCGCGGCCGACCTGATCAAGAACGAACACCCGCAGATCATCGCCACCATCCTCGTTCACCTCGAATTCGACCAGGCTGGCGAGATTCTCAAGCACTTCAGCGACCGCCTGCGCAACGACGTGGTGCTGCGCATTGCCACGCTCGACGGGGTGCAGCCCACCGCCCTGCGCGAGCTCAACGACGCGCTGACGCGCATGCTGGCCGGCGCGTCTACGGTCAAGAAAGCCGCGATGGGGGGCGTGCGCCACGCAGCGGAGATCCTCAACTTCGTCGGTTCCGCGCAGGAGACGGCGGTCATCGACAACGTGCGCGAATACGATCCGGAGCTGGCGCAGAAGATCCTCGACGAAATGTTCGTGTTCGAGAACCTGCTCGACATCGATGACCGCGGCATCCAGACGATCCTGCGCGAAGTCCAGTCCGACTCGCTCATCGTCGCCCTCAAGGGCGCGCAGCCCGAACTGCGCGAGAAGATATTCAAGAACATGTCCAGCCGCGCCGCCGAGATGCTGCGCGAGGACCTGGAGTCGCGCGGCCCAGTGCGCCTGTCCGAGGTCGAGGCCGAGCAGAAGGAGATCCTCAAGATCGTCCGCCGCCTGGCGGAGGAAGGCCAGGTGATGATGGCGAGCAAGGGAGGCGACGATGGCTTCGTCTAAGCGCTGCACGCGGCACCGGAGTCGTCCGTGAGCATCTCGCGCCACCAGGCCGTCGGCGCCTACCAGCGCTGGAAGCCGCAGGACTTCGACGCCCCGGAAGGCGCGACCGAACCCGAGGCGGAGGCTGCCCCTGCCCTGCCCGAGCCGCCCCCGGCGCCAGAACCCGAGCCCGAACTGCCGGCCTACGACCCGCTTGTCGATCTCAAGCTGCCCACCGCCGAAGAGATCGAACGCATGCACGAAGAAATCCGCGCCGCGGGTTTCGAGGAGGGCAAGCACGAAGGTCATGCCGAAGGGTTCGCCGAGGGCGAGCGCAAGGGCTACGCGGAAGGCAAGGCCAGGGCCGAGGCCGAAGCTGCACGGCTGGCCGCGCTGGCCGACCGGCTCGACCAGTCGCTGAGCGGCATAGACCACGAGGTGGCGGAGGAGCTGATGGCGCTGGCCATCGAGCTGGCACGGCAGGTGGTCCATCGCACGCTGGACGAACACCCCGAAGCCATCCTCGACACCATCCGCACCGCCCTGCAGCAGCTACCGCAGGGCCACGCGCAGATCCGCCTGCACCCGGACGACCTCGCGCTGGTGCGCGAGCACATGGGCGAGCAGCTCTCGCACGCGGGCCATCGCCTGCAGGAAGATTTCGGCCTGCAGCGCGGCGACTGCCGCATCGACGCACAGGGCGCGCAGCTCGACGCCACGCTGGAGACGCGCTGGCGGCGGGTGCTGGAGTCGCTGGGGCGCGAGCGTGCACAGTTCGCGCCCCAGGACGCGGACCCGCGCGAGGCACAGGACCAGATCGCCGAAACCGATGCTGACCAGGACGAAGACGCGGCCGGCAGCGACGGAGCATCCGCATGAAACACGGCGGCGAACTGTGGCGCGGTTTTCTGTCCGACGGCCGACGGCTGGTGGAGAACGCCAGCGCCTTCGAGATCTCCGGCAGGCTCACGCGCATCAACGGCCTCGTCATGGAGGCGGCCGGTCTGAAGCTTCCGCTGGGTTCGGGTTGCCGCGTGCTCGTGCCCGGCGGCGGCGCGGTCGAAGCCGAAGTGGTCGGCTTCAACGGCGACAAGCTGTTCATGATGCCGACCGACGACGTCTTCGGCCTCGCACCGGGCGCGCGCGTGCTGCCAATGGAGGTGGGCGTGCCGCGGCTGGTGCCCGGCAAGCGCATCGGCCCGCGCCGCCGCGCCGCCGACCGCGCCAAGCACCTGCCGGTCGGTGACGCCCTGCTGGGTCGCGTGGTCGATGGCGCAGGCCGCCCGCTCGACGGCGCCGGTCCGCTCACCACCCAGGAAACGCGCTCGCTGCAAGGGCGCCCGATCAACCCGCTGGCGCGCGCGCCGATCAGCCAGCCGCTCGACGTCGGCATCCGCGCCATCAACGCCCTGCTCACCGTCGGCCGCGGCCAGCGCCTCGGTCTGTTTGCCGGCTCGGGCGTGGGCAAGTCGGTGCTGATCGGCATGATGGCGCGCTACACCGAGGCCGACATCATCGTCGTCGGCCTGATCGGCGAACGCGGCCGTGAGGTCAAGGAGTTCATCGACCATAGCCTGGGGCCCGAGGGCCTCGCGCGCTCGGTGGTCGTCGCCGCGCCGGCCGACACCAGCCCGCTGATGCGCATGCAGGGCGCGGCCTACGCCACTACGATCGCCGAATACTTCCGCGACCAGGGAAAGCAGGTGCTGCTGATCATGGATTCGCTGACGCGCTATGCGATGGCGCAGCGCGAGATCGCGCTGGCCATCGGCGAGCCGCCGGTCACGCGCGGTTATCCCCCGAGCGTGTTCGCGCGCCTGCCTGCGCTGGTCGAACGTGCCGGCAACGGTCCCGAAGGCGGCGGCTCGATCACCGCCTTCTACACTGTGCTTGCCGAAGGCGACGATCAGCAGGACCCGATCGCCGACTCGGCACGCGCCATTCTCGACGGTCACTTCGTGCTGTCGCGCAGCCTGGCCGACCAGGGCCATTACCCTGCCCTGGACATCGAGCAGTCGATTTCGCGCGCGATGCACAACCTGGTCGGCGACGACCATTTCGCCGTCGTGCGCCAGTTCAAGCAGTTCTTCTCGCGCTACCAGCGCTCGCGCGACCTGATCGCGGTCGGCGCCTACCAGGCGGGTGGCGACCCCGTGCTCGACACGGCCGTGCGCCTGTATCCAAGGCTCGAAGCCTTCCTGCAGCAGGGCATCAACGAATGCGAGCCCTACGACAGCGCACTGCAGAAGCTTGCGCAGGTGTTCTCGGGCGGCGCGTGACAGGGTCCGCGCTGACCTGATGCAGGGGGAAGACCCTGCCCGCGGCAGGGGCTAGAATGCACTAGCGCTTCCTGATACCCGATCTTCAGCACACGGTCACACGCCCCAATGAGCAACCAGTTCCATCTGCAGCCCCTTCTCGACCTCGCCCAGACTCGCACCGACGATGCCGCACGCCGCCTGGGCGAGCTGGTTGCGGCCGAGCGAGACGTCGCACAGAAGCTGCAGATGCTCGAAGACTACCGGCGCGAATACAACGACCGCTTCGTCGAGGCCGCGCGCAGCGGGCTCAGCCCGGACGCATGGCGCAACTACGGCGCCTTCATCGCCAAGCTGGACGAGGCGATCCTCGCGCAACGAAGGATCGTCGAGCAGTCGCGCGCGCAGACCACGCTGGGCCAGCGGCAATGGCTTGATCAGCGCAACAAGCTCAAGGCCTTCGACACCCTGTCGCAGCGCCATCAGGCCGGCGTCGCCCGCAGCGAGGCGCGCCAGGAACAGAAAATGGCCGACGAACATGCTGCCCGAAGGGGGCTGGCGGGCTTCGACGGCGACAGTTCCACACTCGACTGAGCCACCAGGGCATGCCGCGCAAGGCGGCAAACAGGTCGGTGGCACAGCTCTTGCGTTGTGAGTCCTGCTCATTCGAACAAGAGGCGCCCAGACCATGTCCGCAACCGTTTCCGCCACCAGCCTGACTCAGGACTTGCAAGGCAAGCTCGGTCGAAACCTGTCCGACCGGGCCATGCTCGTAAGCCTTGGCGGCCTTGGCAGCCAGCCGGATTCTTTCTCGCGCACGCTGCAAAGCCAGTTGCGCAACCAGCACTCGGCACGTGCCGAAACCTCTGCATCGCGCACCGAACCCGCCGCCACGCGCACGCGGGAAGCCGAGCGCAGCCCGCAGCGCGAGGCAGTGCGCGAACCTGAGCGCGCGTCGTCCCACACATCTTCGGCCTCCGGCGAACGGACCGAGGCAGACACACGGACAAGCCCGGACAACGCCGGACCGGAAGCCGCCTCTGGCAAACAGGGCGATGGCAGTGCAACCCAGCAGGATGCAGACCAGCGTTCGGAGGCGGAACAGGACCCTACAGGCGCGCCGAGCACCGACAACCCCGACGCGGCGGCGGTTGCCGGTCTGCCGGCAGCGATTGCCGCCCTGCGCGCCGAGACGGCGACGGACAGCGGCGAACCGGATCTGCTGGCGGGTGACAGCGCCGGTAAATCGCTTCAGAATGCCGGCCTGCTGCCGAAAACCGATGCAGGATCGTCGAACGCCGCGGAGGCGCCCGAGACTGCACTGCTATCTCTGCAGGGACGCCTGCCGATCGCCGCAGTGGCTGCCGACAAGGCCGCCAGTGCAACACAGATCTTGCTGGCCGAGGGCGGTGACGATGCCATCCAGCAGCCGGGTCAGGCATCGGGGGGGCATCATGGTACGAACCTGTTCAGTGTCCTGCGTCACGCAACGTCCTCGACGCCGTCCACGCCACAACTGCCGGTTCAGACACCCGCGAGCCAGCAGGCATGGGCCGAGGATGTCGGAAACCAGGTTCGATGGATGCTTGGCCGTGCGGAGAGCAAGGCCGAACTGGTCCTGACGCCACCGAACCTGGGCAAGCTGGAGGTGTCGATCGCGCTCAACGGCGATCAAACCACGGCGCAGTTCGTGGCTTCGAGCCAGGCCGCCCGCGACGCGCTGGAGCAGGCACTTCCGCGCCTGCGCGAGATCCTCGAGCAGGCTGGCATCAGTCTGGGGCAGGCGAACGTGAGCACCTCCGAGGACCAGGGTGCGGGCACGGACGGCAACGGACAGGGCCAACGCACCGGCGGCGGCAATGAGATAACGGCAGACACGGCCGACGGCGCAGGCCGGACGACGTGGCTGCGGCAACACGACGGACTGGTCGACACCTTCGTCTGAAGCGCTTGAATTGGGGCTGCTCTGCCCCACTTTTCCACGCTTCGCGGCGTGCGATCTTCCGGGATAATTCTTGTAAGGTATCAGGAGGATCGCATGGCCAAAGCGCCAACCAAACCGGAAGCCGGCGAAGAAGCTGCCCCCAAGAAGAAGGGCAAGCTGCTCATCATCGTCGTCATCGTGCTGCTCGTGCTGCTGATCATCGTCGCGGGTGGCGTTGGCGCACTGCTGCTGCTGAAGAACAAGGACAAAGGCAGCGAAGAGGCTGCCGGCGCTGCAGTCGTCGCCCCACCCTCGCCCCCCGCGGCGCCGGTGGTCGATCTGTCCAAGCCGCCCACTTTCGTGCCGCTCGATCCGTTCACCGTGAATCTGCGCCGCGACGAGGGCGATCACTACCTGCAGGCGGTCATCGTACTGCGTGTCTCCGACCCCAAGATCGGCGAAGGCCTCAAGGGCTTCATGCCTGAAATCCGGCACCGCATCAATCTGCTGCTGTCGAGCAAGCTGCCGTCCGAATTGTCGACGACCGAAGGTCGCGAGTACCTGGCTGCCAGCATCGTCGATGAGACCAACGCCGCGCTCGGCTTCCCGGTCCAGACCGACGCCCGCGGCCGCACGACCTCGACGGGCCCGATCCAGGCCGTGCTGTTCAACTCTTTCATCATCCAGTAGCGGGCAACGACCATGTCCTCGGATTTTCTCTCTCAGGAAGAGGTTGATGCCCTGCTCAGGGGCGTCACCGGGGAATCCGACGAACCCGAAGTCGAAGAAGAGTCGACCGAGGGCGTGCGTGCCTACAACCTGGGCACGCAGGAACGCATCGTGCGTGGGCGCATGCCCACGATGGAGCTGATCAACGAACGCTTCGCGCGCTACCTGCGCATCGGCTTGTTCAACTACATGCACCGCAACACGGAGGTGTCGGTCGGACCGATCAGGGTGCAGAAGTACGCCGAGTTCGTCCGCAACCTCGTCGTGCCCACCAACCTCAACCTGGTGACCGCCAAGCCCATGCGCGGCACCGGGCTGGTGGTGTTCGACCCCAACCTCGTCTTTCTGGTCGTGGACAACATGTTCGGCGGCGACGGGCGCTTCCACACGCGCGTCGAGGGCCGCGACTTCACGCCGACCGAGCAGCGCATCATCCAGGGCATGCTCAATGTGGTGTTCACCGAGTACGCCAAGGCATGGGCACCGGTGTTCAAGCTCGAGTTCGAGTACGTGCGCTCGGAGATGAACTCGCAGTTCGCCAACATTGCCACGCCGTCCGAGATCGTCATCGCAACCACCTTCTCGCTCGAGATGGGCGGCGCCCAGGCCGAGATGCACGTGTGCTTCCCGTACTCGATGCTCGAGCCGATCCGTGACTTGCTCTACTCGACGATGCAGAGCGACCACATCACGTCCGACCGGCGCTGGATCAAGTTGCTGTCGCGCCAGTTGCAGACCGCGGAAGTCGAGCTGCGCTGCAACCTGGGAACCGCGCGCGTCACCCTGCGCGACATCGTCGACATGCGGGTGGGCGACGTGATTCCGCTCAACGTGCCCGAGGTCCTGCAAGCCGAGGTCGATGGCGTGCCGGTATTCGAGTGCCGCCAAGGAACCAAGAACGGGCAATACGCCATCCGGGTGGAGCGTTTCCTCGCGCAGGAAGAGGAGCCCTCGCCCTTGTTAGCTGGAGGCCAGAATGGCTGACGACGACCAGATTTCCGACGACGATTGGGCAGCCGCGATGCAGGAGCAGGCGGCCAGCGAAGCCGGCACCGCCACCGACGACGAAGCGAGCCGTGTTGCCGCAGAGCTGGCGGCCGCGGCGATGGGCGACTCGCCCTATCAGGCACGCCCTGCGAGCCAGATCTTCGAGGACTTCGGCGCGGGTGCCGGCAACAAGGGCACGCTGAACGACTTCGACATGATCCTCGACATCCCGGTGCAGATCACTGTGGAGCTGGGGCGCACCAAGCTGTCGATCCGCAACCTGCTGCAGCTCGCCCATGGTTCGGTCGTCGAGCTCGAGGGCCTGGCCGGCGAACCGATGGACGTGCTCGTCAATGGCACGCTGATTGCCCAGGGCGAGGTCGTGGTGGTGAATGACAAGTTCGGCATCCGCCTGACGGACATCATCAGTCCAGCCGAACGCATGCGAAAGATCCGCAACTGAGCACCGGACTGCCGTGCATCGCCTGACGTTTCCGCACCTGACTCTGGCCCCGACCCTGGCCCTGCTGCTGATCGCACCCGACGTCATGGCGCAGGCGCCCGATGCACCGGCCGCCATGGGCAGCCCCTCCAACGACCTGACCGGCAGCCTCATGCAGATGCTGTTCGGCCTCGCCGTGGTCATCGCCCTGCTGCTCGCCTGCCTGTGGGTGATCCGCCGCCTGGCCGCCCCGCGCGGCAGCGCCGCGGCGATCAAGGTGCTGGGCGCCGCGGCCGTGGGGCCGCGCGAACGCGTGGTACTGGTGCGCCTGGGCGAACAGTTGCTGGTGCTGGGCGTGGCACCCGGCAGCGTCACCAAGCTGCACGAGATGAAACCCGAAGACCTGCCCCTGCCGACCGAGGGCAACACAACCCCATTCCCGCCCAACCGGGCCTTTTCGGCTTGGTTGAAGCAGGCCATGGAGCGACGCGATGCACGCTGATCGCGCCATCCGGCTGACGACGATGCTGCGCATCGGCCTGGCGCTGGCGCTCGCCGGCCTGCCAATGCTCGCCCAGGCGCAGGCCCTGCCCGCCATCACCACCACGACCACGCCGGCCGGCGGCACCACCTACAGTCTGACCATCCAGACGCTGTTGCTGATGACGCTGCTGAGCTTCATCCCGGCAATGGTGCTGATGATGACGAGCTTCACCCGCATCATCATCGTGTTCTCGCTGCTGCGCCAGGCGATGGGCACGCAGACCTCGCCGCCCAACCAGGTGCTGCTGGGGCTCGCGCTGTTCCTCACCTTCTTCATCATGGCGCCGGTCGCCGAGCGTGTTTATACCGACGCCTACCTGCCGATGTCCGAAGGTCAGATCCAGTTCGACGAGGCACTGCAGCGCGCCTCGGTGCCGGTGAAGACCTTCATGCTCGCCCAGGTGCGCGAGCCGGACCTCGAACTCTTCGCCGGCCTGGCCAAGGTGCCGCCGGTGGAAAAGGCCGAGGACCTGCCGATGCGGGTCGTGATCCCCGCCTTCGTCACCTCCGAACTCAAGACTGCCTTCCAGATCGGCTTCATCGTCTTCATTCCCTTCATCATTATCGACATGGTGGTCGCCTCGGTGCTGATGTCGATGGGCATGATGATGATGTCGCCGGTTATCGTTTCGCTGCCGTTCAAGATCATGCTGTTCGTGCTGGTCGACGGCTGGACGCTGCTGATCGGCTCGCTGGTCAACAGCTTCGCGGTCTAGCGCAGGAGAAGCCGCCATGACGCCCACCGCTGTCATCGAACTCGGCCGCCAGGCCGTCGAAGTCACCCTGATGGTGTCCGCGCCGCTGTTCCTGGCGGCGCTCGTCACCGGCCTGATCATCAGCATCTTCCAGGCCGCCACCCAAATCAACGAGATGACGCTGACCTTCGTGCCCAAGCTCGTCGCCATCTTCGTGACCCTGGTGCTGGCCGGCCCCTGGATGATCACGATGCTCACCGACTTCATGCGGCGGCTGTTCGAGTCCATCCCGTCGATGATCGGCTGACGCCGGCCCGTCGCCCAGGAAGATGCTCAGCGTCACCGCCGCCCAGCTCGACGCCTGGCTTGCCGCGCTGATGTTCCCGCTGGCGCGCATCCTCGGGCTGTTCGCCTCGGCGCCGATCTTTTCCAACCGGGGCGTGCCGGCGCGCGTGCGCCTGGCAATCGGCCTGGGTGTGGCGATCGCGCTGCTGCCGGTGATGCCGCCCATGCCCGACGTGCCGCCCAGCTCCGGCGTCGGGCTCGCGATCTTCGGCCAGCAGATCTTCATCGGCATTGCCGTCGGCTTCATGATCCGCATCGTGTTCGCCGCGGTGGACATGGCGGGCGCGCTGATCGGCATGCAGATGGGCCTGTCCTTCGCCATCTTCTTCGACCCCGACGCCGGCGGACAGACCGCGGTGCTGTCCGACTTCCTCAACCTGATCGCCACCCTGCTCTTCCTCGCCATCAACGGCCACCTGCTGATGATCGAGGTGCTGGTGCGCAGCTTCGAGTGGCTGCCGGTGGGAACCGACATCGTGCGCGCCGAAGGCTGGGGCTACATCGCCCGCGCCGGCCTCACCGTCTTCGCCGCCGGCCTGCTGCTGTCGCTACCGGTGATCGGCGTGCTGCTGGTGGCGAACATCGCGCTCGGCGTGCTGACCCGCGCCGCGCCGCAGCTCAACCTGTTCGCGGTGGGCTTTCCGGTCACGCTCACGGCCGGCTTCATCGGCGTGCTGCTGATCATGACCAACTTCGCGCCGGTGCTGCAGACCCTGTTCGAACGCGGCTTCGACGAAATCGGCCGCATGCTCGAAGCGCTGGCGCCGCTGCCGCGGCGCTGAGGGCCCTTCCACGGCTTACAGCGCCGGGAAGATGTGCGAGCGTACGAGCTGGATCTCGGCGTTGGCGTAGCGGTGCGCGAACGGGCGCGTCGACTCGATGCCCTCTTCGTAGCGCACGATCTCGTAGCCTGCGAAGCCGCCTGCCTCCACCAGCTGGCGCACATTGCGCAGGAAGACCTGACGGGCCTCGCCGTCGCCGCCGGTGAAGAGCGACTTCATGCGCAGCGCCATGCGCACGCGGTCCTTGCCCGCCTCGCGCACGTCGATGCGCCATGTCGGGGCGAAGGGGTCGTAGATGGCGAATGCAATCAGTCCCCCGGCGATATATTCGGGCTCGAGCATCTTCAGGTCGCTCAGCATCATCAACCCACCGGCAATCGCCGCCACCGGCCCGCCATAGTCGCCCGCCACCTGCTCGGCCTGCTGCAGCGCGCGGGACATTGACGAGGACTTGCCCTCCTCGGGCGCAGTCGCGCATCCGGCAGCAAGGAGGGCGGCAGTCAGGGCAAGCAGGACGCGCATGACGATACTCAGCTGAGGTAGTTGAACAGCGAAAGGCCCGACACCCGCATGAAGGACTGCTGCGCAGCCTGCAGATAGGTCAGCTGCTGTGTCAGGCGCGAAATCGCTTCGGCGTAATCCACGTCCTGCAGGCCGGACAAGGTGGACGCGTACTGCAGGTCGAGATCACTGCCGAGACTGGCGAGCGCTTCGGTTTCAGTAAGCTGCGAGCCGATCTGGGCGCGGGTCTTGAGGATGTTCTCCTGCCCGGCGTCGAAGGTCTCGAGGGCAAAGGGGACGGCGCCCGCCATGCCTGAAACCCCTGGGCTCTCCAGCGCGGAGGCGAACATCGCCATGTTGTTGAGCAGGTTGGTCGAGGGGACGAAGACCTCGAACGCGTCGCCGCTTTCCACGGTGGACGCCGAAAGATCGAATGTGATGCCTTCAATCGTTACGGAGCCACCCGCAGGGAAGGTGCTCGGCGCCATTGCCACTTCCGTTCCGTCCTGCCCGAGCTTGGTCACCTCGTAGGAGCCTGGGGTGCCGTCGGTGTAGACGAACTGATAACGTGTTGCCGGATTCGCCAGCGCCGGATCGACGGCGCTGATGGTCGGCCCCCCCTGACCGGCGTTGTCCGGCTTTGCATAAAGCTTGACCGTATCCGGATTCAGCGCCAGCGTCCGGTCGAAGACATCGGACCCCGGCAGGCTGACCGGCATGTAGCGCGAGGCCGAGACCTGGATCGTGCGTTCGCCCTGGTCGCCGTTGTAGGACACGCCGGACAGGCCGCCGTCGTAGGGCTGCTGCTGCGACCGGTGGCCACCGAAGATGTAGTCACCGGTACCGTCCTGGCTGTTCGCGAGCGCCAGCATCGCTTCGAACTGGGCCTTCATGTCGGTCGCCATGTAGCGCAGATCCTCGGGAGCCATGGCGCCGTTGCCCGCCTGCACCGCAAGCTCACGCACGTAATGCAGCACATCGCCCGCGCTCTGCAGGCGCGATTCGAGCAGCTTCATCGCGTCGTCGGCGTAGCCGATGTTCACCGCGAACTGGCTGTTGACCGCCTTGGTCTGGCCGATCTCGAGCGCTCGCGCAGAGGCGATCGGATCGTCGGCGGGCGTGAGCACGCGCCGGCCGGTGGAGACCTGCTGCTGCGTGTGCAGGATGTTCTTCCATTGGTTCTGGATCGCACCGACGCCGCGGTCGTAGATCATGGAGGTCGAGATACGCATGATGATCTCCGGAATGTACCGGCTCAGCGGCCGATGCTGATGAGTTCGTCGAACAGCCGCTGCGCCACCGTCATGACGCGCGCCGAGGCCTGGTAGGCGAGTTGATAGCGGACCAGGTTGGCCGCCTCCTCGTCCAGGTTGACGCCCGAGACGCTGTCGCGCGCGCTCGTGGCCTGATCGAGCAAGGATTCCTGAGCGGCTTCGTTGACCTGGACCTCGCGCGTCTTGTTGCCGACCGTGGTCACCGTCTGGGCGTAGAGCGACTGGAAGGTGGCGGTGGGCCGGCCGCTGGCGTCGGCGCCCAGGACCTTGGTCGTCTGCAGCGCGCCGAGCGCAACCGCATTGCGGTTGTCGGCTACACCGGCGACGCTCGGACCAAAATTGAATGCGTCACCCGACTCGGGCGTGCCGCTGAAGCGGAAATCGAACGTGTAGCCACCGGGCCCCGTGACACGGAACTGGACACCGGACGAATCCGCGGAAGGCGTGTAGGTCGTGCTGCTGCCACCAGACGGGTAGCTGCCGTCGGTCACCCACTCGCCGGTCGCGGCATCCATCTTGAGCCGCTCGATCGTGAAGCCCGCGGGCACCGTCAATGCCGGACCGGTCCCGTCGAAACCCAGCGCAAACGCGGAGAAGTCCGGCACCCCGTCACCCGAACCGTCCATGCCGGCGATGTCGCGGATATCGATGTTGGCGACCTTGCCGGTCCCCTGATTCGTCAGCGGCGACGTCACCGAGACCGGACCGCCGGCCGCGATCTCACGCGGGTCGGAGATGCCCACGGCGATGTTGCGGGCGGCGTTGCGCGTAGGCTGGATCAGCAGGCCGTCGGCAGGAATGCTCGCTGCACCCGGCAGGGAAACGGCAATCCCGCCCCCCGTGAGCGTCGCCGGCCAGGCGGGAGCCGGTGCAAGCGCAAGCGAAGCCAGCTCCTCATCCCCCGCAAAGAGCCTGACGGATCCCCCGCTCACGAGCACGCGGTAATCCTTGGCACGAACCTCGCTCACATCGGTGATGCTCGTACTGACGCCCGCCACCGCCGGCACCACGGTCGGGGTGATCGGCTTGAAGAAATCCTTCCCGAGAACGCCCTCGAGATCGACCCCGAGCTTGTGCTGTGCGTTGAACGTCTCCGTGATCCCGAGCGCGATGAGGCCCAGCGCGTTCTGCGCAGCGTCGAGCGAGACCCGGCGGAACTCCAGCAGCCCGCCCAACTCGCCACCGCTCAGCAAGGACTCGGCGATCTCGATCGTATTGCCACCGGGTGCCGTCAGCGAGATCGCGCCGCGCTGCGGGTCGGCAGCGCTCGGGATCACCTGGAACTGGGAAACCGTGCCGCGCAGCACCAGAGGCTGCCCGGAGCCGATGAACACGGAGACCGCACCATTGGCCTTGCCGCTGTCCGTTTCGTCGACGACGGTGATCTGCACCAGCTTGTTCAGCTCGGCCAGCAGCTGGTCGCGCTGGTCGAGCAGGTCGTTGGCCGGCGTGCCGGCGCCGCCCGCCTGGGCGACGACGATGCGCTGGTTCATCTCGGCAATCGCCTTGGCATAGGTGTTGATCGACTCGACCGTCTGGACGATGCCACCCTCGACCCCCTGGCGGACCTCTTCGAGGCGGGTGTTCAGCGACTGGAAGCGCGACGCGAGCGCCTGGCCATTGGAAATCAGGGACTGGCGCGCCGCCACGCTGGTGGGGTTGGAGGCCACTTCCTGCACGCCAGCAAAGAAGTTCGCCAGTGCGGGCGACAGGCCGGTCGTGCTGTCGGCAAGCAGGTTGTTGATCTGGCCGATCTGGGCGCTGTAGGCACCGTACTGCGCGCGCCGGTTATCGGCCTGCAGGACCTGGTTCTCGAGAAACTGGTTGTACGAGCGGGTGACGGAAGTGACGTCGGTGCCCTGCCCGAAGAAGCCCGCGCCGGTGAACAAGGGCGGGCGCGCGGCCTGGCCAACCGTCTGGCGGTGGTAGCCGACGGTCCCTGCGTTGGTGATGTTGTGACTGGTCGTATTGAGCTGGGCCTGTGCCGCGTTGAGGCCCGAGACTCCGATGTTGAGCATGCCAGCCATGATGGTCTTCCTGATCTGCGATTACCTGACAGGAGAACAGCAAGAAGCTTGCCACCCCTGAAGCGGCAATATCAGCCGATGGAGGCCAGGGCGTTGCGCAGCGTGGCGCCACCGATGATGCGGGACAGCTTGTTGGCGTACTGCGGATCGGTGGCATAGCCAGCGTCCTGAAGGCCGCGGGCAAAGCCGCTGACCTCCGTCTGGCCGAGCACGCCGGCGTAGCGCGGGCTGCGCGTCATCAGCTCGGCATAGTCGCGGAAGGACTCGGCGTAGGACGCGTAGGACCGGAAACGGGAAGGCTCGGTGTAAGCCCGGCCGCCGGCATACTCGGTGACGGCCCGGTCGACCGTCTTGCCGGTCCAGGCCGAGCCAGCCTTGATGTTGAAGAGGTTGTAGCTCGGGCTGCCGTCGGCATGGCGCAGCTGCTTCTCGCCCCAGCCGGTCTCGAGTGCGGCCTGCGCCACCATGAAGGCGGGCGGGATACCGGTGCGCTTGCTCGCCTCGACGGCATGCGGCCACACCTCCGTCACGAAGTTACGGGCCTGCGAGGACACCGCACCGGTGGCATCGCGCGCACTCTGGATCGCTTCACGGAAGCGTGCCTCGAGCAAGGCATTGTCGACTGTGGAGCCGACGTCGAAAGCGGGCGTGTCCTTGGCGCCGGACAAGGCATCCGGGCTGGCGGCAAGCGCAGCGCGTTGCATCGCGGCAGAAATTGCCGGCCGGCGGGTGACGCCGGCAAGGTCGAAGCCGCCACCGCCCTGCCCCGGCGGAATCAGCGCATCGATCGCACTGGTCTTGTCGTCCTTGCCGCCGAGCTGGCGGTAGATGGTCTCGGACAGCCCGGTGCCGCGCCCCTGGGACAGGTTCAATGCGAGCTGCTGGTCGAGCAGGCTCTGGTATGTGCGCGTCTGGTCACTGTCGAGCATGCTGTTCGACGGCGTCGCCTCGCGCATCGACTTCATCACCATCTGCATGAACAGCGCCTCGAACTGCTTCGCGGCGGCACGCAGGGTGTCGTTCGACTGGCCGTCGGTGCGCGCCAGCCGTTGCAGGTCACGCAGCGAGTTGGGATCGAAAGCGTTGAGCTGGACACCGGCGTTCATGTCGCTGACCTCAGATGACCTCGAGCTCGGCGCGCAGGGCGCCGGCCGCCTTCATCGCCTGCAGGATGCTGACCAGGTCCATCGGCTTGGCGCCAAGCGCATTGAGCGCCTTGACCACGTCGGCGAGGTTGCCGCCGGCGCGCACGTTGTGGATGCTGCCACCGTCCTGACGAATGTCGACCTGGCCCTGGTTCTGCGCCGCCACGGTCACGCCCTGCGAGAACGGCGCGGGCTGGCTCACCTGGGTCTCGCTATTCACGGTGACGGTGAGGTTGCCATGCGACACCGCGACGTTCTGCAATGTCACGCGCTGGTTCATGACCACCGAACCGGTGCGCGAATTGACGATGACCTTGGCCACCTGCTCGCCCGGGGTCACCTTCAGGTTCTCGAGCTGGCCGAGGAAACTCACACGCTGCGAGACGTCGACCGGCGCCAGCACCTGGATGCTGCGCGCATCCAGCGCGCGCGCCGCGCCCGGTGCGACGCCGTTGATCGCGTCCACCACGCGACGCGCGGTGTTGAAGTCGGCGTCGTTGAGTTCGACCATCACGAAGTCGCCCTGCCCCACCGACGCGGCAACGCCGCGCTCGATCGTCGCACCGCCCGGAATCCGCCCTGCCGCCAGATGGTTGATGGTCTGCGCCGCACCGCCCGCGGCACCACCGGCCCCACCGACCACCAGATTGCCTTGCGCCACCGCATACACCTGGCCGTCTGCGCCCTTCAGCGGTGTCATCACCAGCGTGCCGCCACGCAGGCTCTTGGCATTGCCGATCGAGGACACGGTGACGTCGATCGGCTGGCCGGGCCGCGCAAACGGCGGCAGGCTCGCGGTGACCATCACCGCGGCGACGTTCTTCAGCTGCATGTTGGTGCCCTGCGGCACGGTCACGCCCATGTTGCCGAGCATGTTGACGATGCTCTGCTTGGTGAAAGGCGTCTGCGTGGTCTGGTCGCCGCTGCCATCCAGGCCGACGACGAGGCCATAGCCGACGAGCTGGTTCTCGCGCACGCCGGCAATGGTGGCAAGGTCCTTGATGCGCTCTGCAGCGGCTTCCGCCGCCGCGGAGTAGAAGATGCCGGCGGCGACCGCCGCCACCAGGCCTCGCATCAGCAGGGATTGGAATCGGTTCATGGCTAGGCTCGGTCAGAAAGGCAGGATGGCGAGGAAGAAGCGCTGCAGCCACCCCATGGTGTTGGACTGGTCGATGAAGCCGCTGCCGCGGTATTCGATGCGTGCATCCGCCACCTGCGTCGACTGCACGGTGTTGGTCGACGTGACCGTATTGGGATCGATCACACCCGAGAAACGGATGAACTCGCTGCCCTGGTTGATGGCGAGCATCTTCTCGCCGGACACCAGCAGGTTGCCGTTGGGATAGACGTCGATGACCGTGACCGTGATCGTGCCGTTGAAGGCGTTGTTTGCTCGGGCCGAGCCGGTGCCGGTGAACTCGGAATCGGCTCCGGCTTCGATGTTGAGACCATTGAGCCCGCCCAGCGGCAGGCGCGAGCTCGCGGTGATACCGCCGGTCATCTCCGAGCCGCGCGAAGCGCTGGCATTCGCGCTCTTGGTCGCGGTGTTGCGCTCGACGAGGTTGATCGTGATGATGTCGCCGACATGGCGCGCGCGGCGATCCTCGAACAGCGGCCGCGCGAGTGCGGCCTGGTAGATGGCGCCATTCGCGGAAGGCGCCGGCAGGCGGCTGTCGGGACGCACGCTCATCGGCTGATGCACGGCCGTTGGCGGCACGGTGTCGATCGAGGCACAGCCCGCCAGCAGCGCGACGCCGGGAAGCAGGAAGGAGGCGAACAGGGGCTTCATCAACGGCCTCACAGCTGGGTCAGGCGCCCGAGCATCTGGTCGGACGTGGAGATGGCGCGCGAGTTGAGCTCGTAGGCGCGCTGCGTGACGATCATGCTGACCAGTTCCTCGGCCACGTTCACGTTCGAGGTCTCGACATAGCCCTGGTTGATGACGCCGGCACCGTTGGTGCCTGCTTCGGTGGGCGTGGCCTCGCCGCTCGACGCGGTTTCGTAGAACAGGTTCTCACCCGCGCTCTGCAGGCCACCGGGGTTGATGAAGGTCGCCACCTGGATCTGGCCGACCGGCTGGGGCTCGACCTGATTGGGCAGCGTGACCGTCACGGTGCCGTCCTTGCCGATGGTGATCGACTTGGCGTCGGCCGGGATCTGGATGGCATCGAGCAGCGGATAGCCGCTCGGGGTGACGACGTTGCCCTGGTTGTCGAGCTGCAGCGCGCCGTCGCGGGTGTAGGCAGTGGTGCCGTCGGGCATCGCGATCTGCAGGAAGCCGTTGCCCTGGATGGCGACGTCGAGCGCACCGCCGGTCTGCTGCAGGCTGCCCTGCGTGAAGATGCGCTCGGTGGCCACCGGACGCACACCGGTACCGATCTGCAGGCCGCTGGAGACCTGGGTCTGCTGCGTGGTCTGCGCCCCGGGCTGGCGGATCGTCTGGTACAGCAGATCCTCGAACACCGCCCGCTGGCGCTTGTAGCCGTTGGTGGAGACGTTGGCCAGGTTGTTGGAGATCACGTCCAGCGAGGTCTGCTGGGCATCCAGCCCGGTGCGGGCGGTCCACAGGGAGCGGATCATGATGAAGTCCTCTGTTCTGCGTTGCCGTGACGGCAGGCTTTGCCGTCACGCGGCGGCGATTGCCGCTTTTCCATGGAATCAGTCTAGGCCCTTGCCGGTCTCGACCATCCCGAGATAAACAACGCAAAAACCGTGCTAATCGTGCGGAGGACGATCGCGGCCGTTCAGTTCGACGACAGCACCTGGGTCGCAGCGCGGTCATTGGCCTCCGCGGTCTGCATCATGCGCACCTGCATCTCGAACTGGCGGGCGAGCGAGATCATCTGCACCATCTGGTCGGCGACATTGACGTTGCTGCCCTCGAGGTAGCCACCGGCGACCTGCACGTTGGGGTCTGCCGGGGCCGGCGCGCCGTTGGCGAGGCGGAACAGGCCGTCGTCACCGCGCACCAGATCGGTCTCGGGCGGGTTCACCAGCTTCAACTGGGCGACGAGGTTGACCACGCCGGTGCCCGGGTCGATGGACGACACCGAACCATCGCGGCCGATGACGATCTCGGTGTCGGGCGGAATCGCGATCGGCCCGCCGTCGCCGACCACCGGCTGCCCCTCGCGGGTCTGCAGGATGCCGGCCGGGCTCAGCATCAGGCTGCCGTTGCGGGTGTAGGCCTCACTGCCGTCCGGCCGCTGCACCGCGAGCCAGCCCTTGCCTTCCAGCGCGACGTCGTAGGGCCGACCGGTGTACTGGATCGGCCCCGGCGTAAAGTCGTTGGCGACGCTGGCATCGACGGCGAACGAGCGCGTGCGCAGGGCTTCGGTCTGGATTTCCACCGCGCGCAGCTTGTGCAGTTGCGAGCGGAAACCGGTCGAGGCGGCGTTGGCGATGTTGTTCGACACCGCCGCCTGCTGGTCCATCGTGCCCTTGGCACCGGTCATCGCGGTGTAGATCAGGCGATCCATGTTCGACTCCCCTCTTCCTGTCGGCCCGCAGCCCGTTCAGTCATCAGCGCAGGTTGACCAGCGTCTGCAGGATCTGGTCCTGCGTGCGGATCGATTGCGCGTTGGCTTGGTAGTTGCGCTGCTGGATGATCATCTGCACCAGCTCCTGGGTCAGGTCCACGTTGGATTCCTCGACCTGGCCGGCGGAGATGACGCCGTTGAGCCCGTTACCCGGTTCGCCGCGGGCGAAACCACCCGATTCCGGCGTCTCGACCCAGTAGTTGTTGCCGATGGGCGACAGGCCGTTGTTGTTGCGCACGGTCGTCAGGTTGACGATGCCGATATCCTTGGTGATGCCGTTGGTGTAGCGCGCCTGGACGGTGCCGTTGCGGCTGATCGACAGGCCGGCGATCTCACCCGGGGCGGAGCCGTTCTGGGTCAGTTCGCGCGGCGTGGACTTGCCGCCGAACTGGGTGATCATCGACATGTCGACATTGATCACGCTCGGATCGGCGTCCGGCCCGAGATTGGAGGTCAGCACGAAGTCACTCGGCGGCACGAGCTTTCCAAGACCGTCGAAGTTCAGCGTCGCGTTCGGCGTGGCCGGTAGCGTCGCCGTGTCGTTGTCCAGAACGGTGTAGACGTCCCAGGTGCTGTTTACGACATCGGTGCGACGGACGAAGTACAGGGACAGCGAGTGCTCCTTGCCAAGGGAGTCGAAGATCTTCAGCGCGGTCGAGTAGGAATAGGTCTCCGGATCATTCGGGTCGAGTGGCGTCGTGGCCCCGTCGATCGTCTCCGCATCCGCGCTGAGGTTCAGGCTCAAACCGACTTCGGTGGTGGCCGCCGCGCCGACACCGGTGGACGGGATCACCATCGTGCGGAACGAATCCGCCGTGACGGTGGCAGGCGCACGGACGTCACCCGAAATCGGATCCTCGACCTGATAGCCCATCAGGCGGTCGCCGAGCGGCGTGACGATGTAGCCCTGCTTGTCGATGTTGAACTGGCCGTTGCGCGTCAGTGCGAAACCACCGCTCTGGAGCTCCACCTCGAAGAAGCCATTGCCGTTGATCGCCATGTCCAGCGGATTGCTGGTGGTGGTGATGTTGCCCTGGGTGAAGGACTGGCGCACGGCCTGCACCGCGCTGCCGATGCCGATCTGCACCTTGGACACCGCGCCGGTGAGCGAAGACGCGTAGGCGTCGGCGAACACCGTGCCGGAGTTCTTGAAGCCCACGGTGCTGGCGTTGGCGACGTTGTTGGAGATGACGTCGAGCGCCTTGGAGGAAGAGTTCAGGCCGCTGAGGCCCTGCTGGAATGCCATGATCGGGGCTCCGGATCAGAGGATCTGCTTGATGTCGTCGACCTTGAATACGCCGAGGTCGCCCACCTGGAGGTCGGTGCCGCTGGCACCACGGACGATGCTGGTGACCGGACCGAACTGAAGCGTGCGCCCGCCCACCGCCTCTTCTCCGAGCCTCGCCGACAGTGACAGCGAGTAGATGCCGTCGGCCGCCCGCGAGCCATCCTCGGCCGTGCCGTCCCATACGAAGTTGTGGCTGCCCGCATCGACGTCGTTGAACACCATCTGCTTCACGACCAGGCCTGAGCTGTCGCGCACCGACAGGGTCACGCTGTCGGCCGGCGTGTCGATCTCGAAGCCACCCACGGCACCGGCCTCGGTCAGTGCCAGGCGCGAGCCTTCCACCAGCACGCCGCGGCCGAGCAGCGCCGCGGCATTGAGCCCCTCGGCCGAGGCCTGGGAGTCGAAGAAGGACTGAACCATCTTGTTGAGCCGCTCGATGCCATCGACCGTACTCATCTGCGCGAGCTGGGAGGTCATCTCCGCGTTCTCCATCGGGTTCATGGGGTCCTGGTTCTGGAGCTGCGTGGTCAGCAGCTTCAGGAACCGGCCCTGCATGTCCTCTTCTGCCTTCTGGACAGGTTCGCTGCGGGCCAGGCTGGCCAGCACGCTGTTCGCTGTCTGATTGTTCGACACGGTGGTCATGGATTTCTCCTGCTAGCGGCATCGTTTGCCGGACGGCGCTTACTGTCCGATCTGCAATGTCCTTTGTAGCAAGGTCCGTGCCGTGTTCATGATCTCGGCGTTGTTCTGGTAGGAGCGCGACGCGGAGATCATGTTCACCATCTCTTCGGCAACGTTGACGTTGGGCATCTCGACGTAGCCCTCGGCATTGGCCGCGGGATTGTTCGGCTCATAGACGAGACGCATCGGCGCAGCACTCTCGACGACCTGCGTCACCTGCACGCCCACGGCCGCGGGCCCGGCCACCTGGCGGGCGGCGAACACGACCTGCTTGGCGCGGTAAGGCTCGCCCGTTTCCGTGGTCACGCTGTCGGCGTTGGCGAGGTTGGAGGCCGTGGTGTTGAGTCGCAGCGACTGCGCGTTGAGCGCGGAGCCAGCGATCTGGAAGACGTTGAGCATGCTCATGATGGAACCCCTTACTGACCGGTGAGCGCCGTGTTCATCGAGCGGATCATGCCGCTGATGAAAGTGACGCTCGCCTCGTAGCGCAGCGCATTCTCGGCGAAGGCCGCACGCTCGACGTCCATGTTGACCGTGTTGCCGTCGACCGCGGACTGGTATTCGTTGCGGTACTTGACGAAGCTGCCGGCGCCCGCGCTGCCGCCGGCGGCGATGTGCGCCTGGTGCGTGGTGTCGAGCGCGACACCCGACTGCCCCCCCTTCCCGATCGCGTTCTGCAGCGCGCTGCGAAAGTCGATGTCGCGCGCCTTGTAATGCGGCGTGTCGGCGTTGGCGATGTTCGAGGCGAGCAGTTCCTGGCGGTAGGCCTGGAGGTTGAACGCGGCCTGGTGGAAACGCATCTGGTTGTCTAGCAGGGTCTTCATCGCCTTACCTCGCGGATGAACGCCGCTTCCGCAAACGGGAAACGGTCTCGATGGCAGTGGAAGGTGCAGCTTTCATGCCAGCGATGGTAAGGCTGGACCCGCCTCGCTCCTCTGCCGATAAGGCGGCGGAAAACCGCCCATATCTGCCGCTTGTCGGCGCGGGCGGCAAAAGCTGCCGGCAACTTGCCTCCCCGGGTGAGGCATGCTGCAATCGGGACCATGAAGCGTCTCGCCACCCCCCTTGCTGTCCTCACCGTCGGCCTCAGCCCCCTCTCACCCGCCATCGGCCAGCAGCCCCCGCAGGCCGTGGAAAGCACCGTGCGCACCTTCCTCGAACGCCAGATGCAGGGGATGCCCGGCGAGCCACGGATCAGCGTCCGCGCCTTCGATCCCGCCAATCAGTTGCCACCCTGCGCCGCGCTGGAACCCTTCCTGCCACCGGGCACGCGTCCCTGGGGCCAGCTCACGGTAGGCGTGCGCTGCGACTCTCCGGTCACCTGGACCGCTTACGTGCAGGCGCAGGTGCAGATCTTCGGTCCCTACCTGGTCACGACCCGCGCACTGCGTTCGGCAGAGGTGATCCGCGAGGGCGACATCGAGGTGCGCGAGGGCGAACTCACCGCGCTGCCGGACAACGTGCTGTCCTCGCCCGAGCAGGCACTGGGCCACCTCACGCGCTTTGCCCAGGCTGCCGGCGCGCCGCTGCGGGCGGGCAGCGTGCGCCTGCCGGATGCTGTGAGACGCGGACAGACCGTGCCGATCCTCACCCGCGGCCCGGGCTTCACGGTCTCGGGCGAAGGCCAGGCGCTGAGCGCCGCCGCGCCCGGCGAAAGGGTCAGGATCCGGCTCGGCAACGGCCAGATCGTGCAGGGCCTGGTCCAGCCGGACGGCAGCGTCAGCGTCGACTTCTGAGGGGCGTCATGCAAATTCTCCACGGACGTGAAATAAATCACTAAAGTTTCACGGAGCGCGGTCGTGAATACACACGAGTCAATGCGTTCCTGGAGACCATCATGAAAATCGAGAACACGGGCAAGGCCTATGTTCCCACGCCCGTGCAGGATGCCCGTGCGCCGGCCGCGCGCGGGAAGACCGAAGCGCAGTCCGGCAGCGACAGCGTGCAACTGTCCCCGCTGGCCACGCTGATGAAGAAGGCGGAAAGCGCGATCTCGAGTTCGCCCGAGATCGACCAGAAGCGCGTGGACGAGATTCGCCAGGCCATCGCCGAGGGCCGCTTCAAGATCGACTCCAGCCGCATCGCCGACGGGCTGATCAACAGCGTCCGCGACATGCTCGAGTCGCGCGGCTGAGGCATCGCGGAGTAGTATTCGGCTTCTCGCGCACTGACCGTCATCCGCCCGACCGGACGACCCGAATCGATGAAGCAGCCCTCCCCAACACCCTCGCCCTCACCCGCCGACCAGCAGCGACTCGCGCTCCTCATCGAGGCGGAGTCCTTGCAGCTCGGTGAGTTCCTCGCTCTGCTCGATCGCGAGGAAAGCCTGCTCATCAAGGGCGAAACCGACGCCCTGGTCGCAGTCGCCAACCAGAAGAACGAACGCTACCGCGAACTCCAGCGCCTGCATGACGAGCGTTCGCGCCTGCTGGGGCGACTCGGTTACAGCGTCTCCGACGCCTCCATCCGCAGCCTCTGCGCCGGCCTGCCCCGCGTGCTCGCGCGCTGGGACGAAGTCGTTTCTCGCGCCCGCCAGGCACGCGACCGCAATGCCCTGAACGGCCAGCTCATCCTCGAGCGCATGGCCGGCAATCAGGCTGCACTGACCGTGCTGCTGTCCGCCGCCAATCATCCGCAGCTATACGACGCCGACGGCCTGGCCAAGCCCACCGGCGGCGGCCGCATCCTCGGCAGCGCCTGAACATTCATTCAGTAGCGACGTCTGCTATCCTTGCGCCCTTCGTGACATCGAACGGGCCCGCAGCATGGCAGGCAAACAGTACGACGAATCCTCCTTCCGCGTCCTGAAAGGACTCGAGCCGGTGCGTGAGCGCCCCGGCATGTACACCCGCACCGACAGTCCGGCGCACATCATCCAGGAAGTGATCGACAACGCCGCCGACGAGGCGCTGGCCGGCTTTGCGAAGAAGATCCACGTCACCCTGCACCAGGACGGCTCGGTCACCGTGGCCGACGACGGTCGTGGCATTCCGGTCGGCCTGCATCCCGAGGAAGGCGTGCCGGTGGTGGTGCTGGCCTACACCCGCCTGCACGCCGGCGGCAAGTTCGACAAGCGCGAGGGCAATTCGGCCTACGCCTTCTCGGGCGGTCTGCACGGCGTCGGCGTATCGGTGACCAATGCGCTGTCGACCCGCATCGAAGTCGAGGTCAAGCGCGATGGCAAGATCCACCGCATCGACTTCGCCGATGGCGGTGAGACGATCAGCCCGGTGCGCATCGAGGGCGACTGCGGCCGCCAGACCGGTACCCGGGTGCGCGTGTGGCCCGACGGCAAATACTTCGAGTCGCCTCGCGTTCCGATGAACGAGCTCGAGCGCCTGCTGCGCTCGAAGGCGGTGCTGCTGTCCGGCGTTGCGGTGCGGCTCGACATCGAGCAGGCTAGCGGCCCGGCGCTGACCAAGACCTGGTCCTACCCCGAAGGCCTCGCCGGCTACCTGAAGGAACTTGCCGGTGACGTCGAGCCTGTGGCGCCGATCTTCACCGCCGAGAAGTACGCCGGCAAGGACGACCCGACGTTCGCCCCGGGGGAAGGCGCAGCCTGGGCGCTGGCGTGGTTCGAGTCGGCGGTGCCAAGCGAGTCCTACGTCAACCTGATCCCGACGGTGAACGGCGGCACGCACGAATCCGGCCTGCGCGCCGGCGTGTTCGAGGCGATGAAGTCCTTCATCGACCATCACACCCTGCTGCCGCGCGGCGTCAAGCTGCAGCAGGAGGACGTATGCGGACGCATGAGCTTCGTCCTGTCTGCGCGCCTCCTGGACCCGCAGTTCCAGGGCCAGGTGAAGGAGAAGCTCAACTCGCGCGAAGCGGTGAAGCTGGTGTCCTCGCAACTGCGCGACCCCTTCGAGATCTGGCTCAACAACCACGTCGAGGCCGGCAAGGCCATCGCCGAGTTGTCGATCAAACAGGCGCTGGCAAGGCAGAAGAGCGCACAAAAGGTCGAGAAGAAGAAGACCTCAGGCGTTGCCGTGCTGCCGGGCAAGCTGTCCGACTGCGAGTCCGAGGACATCGCCGACAACGAGCTCTTCCTGGTCGAGGGCGACTCCGCCGGCGGCTCGGCCAAGATGGCGCGCAACAAGGAGACCCAGGCCATCCTGCCCTTGCGTGGGAAGGTGCAGAACGCGTGGGAGATCGACCCCGACCGCCTGTTCGCCAACGCCGAGATCCACGACATCGCGGTGGCGCTCGGCGTGGATGCGCACAAGGCCGACAGCGAGGTCGACCTCTCCGGCCTGCGCTACGGCAAGGTCGTCATCATGTCCGACGCCGACGTGGACGGTGCCCACATCCAGACCCTGCTACTGACGCTCTTCTTCCGCCACTTCCCCAAGCTCATCGAGCGTGGTCACGTATATGTCGCGCAGCCGCCGCTCTACCGCGTGGACGTGCCGGCACAAGGCAAGAAGCGCCCACCGCGCCGGCTCTACGCACTCGACGAGGGCGAGCTCGCCGCGATCCGCGACCGCCTGGAAAAGGAAGGCTTCAAGCCCGACGCGATCGAGATCGGCCGCTTCAAGGGCCTGGGCGAGATGAACCCCGACCAGCTGCGCGAAACCACCATGGACCCCGCCACCCGCCGCGTGCTGCCAGTGAAGGTGCGCAGCGGCGCGCTCGAAGACACGCTGAAGATGTTCACCCTGCTGATGGGCAAGGGCGAGGCTTCCGGCCGGCGCGCGTGGATGGAAGAAAAGGGCGACAGCGTCGAAGCCGACGTCTGAGATGTCTCACCGAATCGAACAACGCAGTGCAATGACGACCGATACCGCAGATCTTTTCGGCGCGCCTGAATCCGGCGACGCCGCGCCCAAGCCCAGTCAGACCGCGCCTGCCATCGCGGGTGCGGAAGTCGCCCCCGGCCCGACCCCGCTGACGCACGACGGAGCCGATTTCCCGCCGCCCCCTGCCCCACCTGCCGACCCCGAGACGGAGCCCGAGGACGACGGCACGCTGGCACTGGACCGCTACGCCGAGCGCGCCTACCTCTCCTACGCGATGAGCGTGGTGAAGTCGCGCGCCCTGCCCCAGGTCGAGGACGGCCTGAAGCCCGTGCAGCGCCGCATCCTGTATGCGATGAACGAGATGCGGCTGTCGTCCACCTCCAAGCACGTGAAGTCGGCGCGCGTGGTCGGTGACGTGATCGGCAAGTACCACCCGCACGGCGACTCCAGCGTCTATGACGCGATGGTGCGGGTGGCACAGGACTTCTCGCTGCGCTATCCGCTGGTCGACGGTCAGGGCAACTTCGGCTCGCGCGACGGTGACTCGGCTGCGGCGATGCGTTACACCGAATGCCGCCTGACGCCGATCGCCGAGCTGCTGCTGTCCGAGATCGACCGCGGCACGGTGGACTTCATCCCCAACTACGACGGCGCCTTCGAAGAGCCGCAGCTGCTGCCCGCGCGCCTGCCCTTCGTGCTGCTCAACGGCGCCTCGGGCATCGCGGTGGGCATGGCGACCGAGATCCCGCCGCACAACCTGCGCGAGGTGGCCGAGGCCACCTGCCACCTGATCCGCCATCCCGAGGCCACGCTCGAGGACGTGCTCGGCATCATCCCCGGCCCGGACTTCCCCGGCGGCGGCCAGCTCATCTCCTCCCCCGAAGCCATCCGCGACGCCTACGCCACCGGCCGCGGCAGCCTGCGCCTGCGCGCGCGCTGGAAGATCGAGGAACTCGCCCGCGGCCAGTGGCGGGTGATCGTGGAAGAACTGCCGCACGGCGTCTCCGCGGCGCAGGTGCTGTCAGAAATCGAAACCCTGACCAACCCGCAACCGCGCACCGGCAAGAAGGAAGTCTCGCAGGAACAGAAGAACCTCAAGCAGCTCGTGCTTGGCGCACTCGACACGGTACGCGACGAATCGAGCGACAAGGCACCGGTACGCATCGTGCTCGAGCCCAAATCCAGCCGCCAGAACCGCGACGAGTTCATGGCGGTGCTGCTCGCCCACACCAGCCTCGAGACCTCGGCCTCGGTCAACATGACCATGATTGGCCGCGACGGCCGGCCGCAGCAGAAGAACCTTGTGCAGATCCTGCGCGAATGGATCGACTTCCGCTACGTCACCGTCGAGCGCCGCACCCGGCACCGGCTGGACGAGGTGGATCGCCGCATCCACATCCTCGAAGGCCGCATGATCGCCTTCCTGCACATCGAGGAAGTGATCCGCGTGATCCGCGAGTCGGACGAACCCAAGCCGGCGCTGATCGCTGCCTTCGGCCTCTCGGAGACGCAGGCCGAGGACATCCTCGAGATCCGCCTGCGGCAGCTCGCCCGCCTGGAAGGATTCAAGATCGAGAAGGAGCTGGCGGAGCTCAAGGACGAGCGCGACGGCCTGCAGCACATCCTCGACAGCCGCCTGGCGATGACGAAGCTGATCCTCAAGGAGATCCAGGACGACGCGAAGAAGTACGGCGACGATCGCCGCACGCTGGTCGAGGCCGTGGCCGCGGTCGCGCCGGCCGAGATTTCGGTGCCGGACGAACCCGTCACGATCATCGTGTCAAGGAACGGCTGGGTGCGCTCGCGCCAGGGCCACGGCATCGACCCGGCCGGCATCGCCTACAAGGCCGGCGACTTCGGCTTTGCCGTGATCGAGACGCGCACCACCTGGCCGCTGATCGTCATCGACACCAATGGCCGTGCCTACACGGTAAAGGTCTCCGATCTGCCCGGCGGGCGCGGCGACGGTGCGCCGATCACCACCCTGGTCGAATTCCAGGACGGCGGCAAGCTGGCCCAGGTCGTCACCGACATGCCGGAATCGGTCTACTTCTTCGCCAACAGCGGCGGCTACGGCTTCCTGTGCAGCGTCGCAGACGCGACCAGCCGCCAGCGCGCCGGCAAGGCCTTCATGAGCCTGGAGAAGGGCGAGAAGGTGTTGCCGCCAGCCAGGGTCTTTGGCGACTGGATCGCGGCAGCGTCCGAGAACGGCCGACTGCTGGTCTTCCCCCGTCCGGAGATGAAGACGCAGAGCGGTGGTCGCGGCGTTATCGTGATGGCACTCGACGAAGGCGAGGCGCTGGCAGCCGTGGCGGTGCCGGCCGACGATGCCGTGCTGACGATCGAGGGAGCGGGACGCGGTGGCAAGACGGTGACGATCGAACTCAAGCCCTCACAACGCGAACCGCTACGCCACCGCCGCGCGCGCAAGGGTGCGCCGCTGGCGCCGAAGGTGAAGCCCGAGCGCATGGCCTGACCGGGCTTGCCGCCGCCAGCGCGATGCGCTCTTGCCGGGCGCCGCACGGGCGGCGCCACGTCATTCATTGCCCGTCGGCGGGTGGCGTCGCGGCGTCTGCCGGCGGCAGGATGGAGCGAATCGGGTCGTTGGGCGGGATGATCGTCGGCCCGGTCGGCGCGGGTTCGGCGTTGCGCGATTCGATCAGGATCGCGACGCGGCGATTCCGTCCCCTGCCCTCGTCGGTGGCGTTGTCGGCCACCGGGCGCTGGTCCGCATAGCCCGCCGCCGTGAGGCGATCCGGTGCCACCCCGCTGTCGATGAACAGGCGGGTCACCGTCGAGGCACGTACCGCGGACAGCTCCCAGTTCGACGGAAAGCGGTAGGTGTTGATCGGGAGGTTGTCGGTGTGGCCTTCGACCGTGATCGGGAAAGGCGTCGCCGCCAGCACCTGCGCGACCGCCCGCAGCGCTTCGACGGCCGGGGTGGACAACATGGCCTCGCCCGGCGCGAACAGCAGGCTCGCATTGATCTCGATGCTGATGCCGAAAGCCCCTTCAGACACGCTGACCTGGCCCGAGCGGGTCAGCGGCGCCAGAACGCGGCGGATGTCCTCGGCCATGCTGCGCATCTGCTGCGCGGTCTGCCGTCGTTTGGCCTCGGCCGACTCCTCGAGTTGCGATGCCACCGGCGTCTGCGGACGCACGACCGGCGGTAACCGGTCACTGAGCGGCGTTCTTTGCCCGCCCGCGCCCAC
>NZ_NOIH01000016.1 GCF_002245655.1 Thauera propionica
GTGTCGATGCAGACCACGCCACCCGCGAGGCCAGCGGCTTTTGCTTCGCGCGCGAGGTCGGCGCGATCCTCGGCTTTGCGCAGGTCGAGGGGGGCAGCGAGAAACCGCACCCGTTCAGCGGTGCCGTGCCGGCTTTGATGCGCCTGCACCCGTTGCGCGATGCCGTGCTCGCCTTCCAGGGCGACATACAGGACAGAGGCAGGCTGCACGCGGTAGTTGAACCACGGCCGGCCTGTTGCGATGGCGGCGAGCATGTCGATTGCCAGAAACGACTTGCCGGAACCGGGCGGGCCGTAGATCGCGGCGATGCCCTCTTGCGGCAGGACTCCGCGCACGCGCCAGCGCACAGGGGGAAGGGCTGCGAGTTCTTCGGCGGTCATCAGCCGGAACCGTTGCGGCGGTGCTTTCGGGTTGCGCAGCAGGGCGGCCAAGGCCTCGATGCCGTCCCTCTGGTGCAGGTCGTTGGCGTCGAAGTTCTGCGGACTGTCGGCGGGCATCTCCACCCAGGTGCAGCCGATCTCCTTTGCGATCCGGGCGCAGTGGATCTCCTTTCCCGCATCGGCCACCAGCACCAGCCGTGCGGCCGGGTAACGAGTTCGGAACGATTGGGCGATGTGCTGCATCCGGCCGGCGCCGAAACTCACCACGGCGGCGCATCCGGTCGCCTGGTTGCAGCTCCACGCCTGCCCGATGCCCTCGCAGATTGCGATGGTCTGCCCGGTGCCTGGTTGGGTGATGCGGCCCACCACGAAGGCGCCAGCCACCTGTCGGCCGGGGGCGTTCAGCTTCTTCCCTTCGGTCGGGATGAACTGCACCGTTTTCAGCTTGCCGGCCATGTCGAAGGCGGGGACCATCAGCGCGCCGTCGAGGGCTTGCCCGGCGATGCGCTCCGGGCCTCGATACACCTTCAGGCCGGCGGCGTTGCCTTGCTTCCTGGTGATGTACCCATGCGCGGCCGTCGCAGGCTCTCCGGCCTTCCATGCGCCTTCCACGTCGAAGGGCGACCGCTGGCCTTGCGTGGGGCGCTGCGGCGCTTGTGCGGGCTTCTGGCGCGTCTGGTGCGGTCGTTGCTGCGGGCCGTTGTGTTCCTGCCAGCCGGCGGACTTCGCCATTGCGTAGAGGGTGCCGGCCTGAATGGCGCCGTCCTCCTTGATGCTTCGCCACACGGCGGCGCAGTCGGCTTGCCCTGCGTAGTTGCCGGCGGTCGCGCTCCACTGGTCGAAGTCCTCGAACGTCAGGCCGGCGGATTTTGGCGCTTTGCCGTCGGCGAAGAACTCGTGAGGCTGCATCCCGAGTGCGGCGGCGATCTCGCTGAACTCGCATCCGGCATAGCAGTGCAGCAACACGCGGTCGCCCTTGTCGGCAATGGCGAGACTTGGCGAACGGTCCTCATGTGCGGGGCAGCACGCCACCCAGGCATCAGGCTTGACTTGTCGGACCTTCTCGAGTCGGTCGAGGATCGGATAGACGTTCATCGTGCCGCCCCCCACAGCCAGCCGGCGAGCATCATCAGGCCGGTGATTGCAAGCCAGGCCAGCGCCTCGGGCGTGGTGCGGCCGATCTCGCCACGCTTGCAAGCGATTGGGTCAGCGCGCCAGGTCAGCGGGTTATAGATGCCGCGCTCGGGTCCAGGTGCGATAGAATCAATGGAAGCAGTGTCCCCTTGGGGTGCGCTCTCGAAAGGGATCGCGCCCTTTTCTTTTTCGGTCATTGCCTGCGCCCTCCCTCAGTTGCCAGTGAGGACGCGGCGAATGTCACCAACGGACCAGAGGTTTTGAGAGTTGCCGATCTTGCGCGGCTTGGGGAACTGTCCGCGCTCGATCCAGCGATAGATCGTTGCGCGGGACTTGCTGGTGACTGCGAGGACGTTTGCAATATCGACCAGCGCAGAATCGGGCAGGCGGTCGAAGTGGCGCGCGGCGTCGGGAAGGTGTGCTGATTCCATTTGTGCTGTCCTGTCGTTATTTGAGACAGCACGGATTTTTTACCGCATCCGAATAGCAAAAAACCTTTGTGCTAGCAGGACTCCGATTTATTTTTTTCCCACTCGCGACACCAGTCAGTTATGGTCTTTTCGTCGGTTAAATGCTTGCATTGCTCCAGCATCTTGCGAGCAAATTCGGATTTGTACCGCTTATTGCCGGCGAGTCGGGCGGGCCAGGTCTTCCACTTTTCGTGGATGTAGTCCTTCTCTTTCTGCCTTGGGTCTCGGTTGCGTTTGGTATCGCCGCCCATAGAGGCCACCATTCGCGGACCTTCCACGAGTCCGGATAAAAGCCCCCCGGCTCTCGCGCCGCCGGCTTCTTTGTGGAGACTTTGGAGCGCCTGTTGAGCCGTTGCCAGCAAGGCGTGAACGTCTGGCGACATACCGAGACCGTGCGTCACCGTGTCAAGATGTGGCCGATACTCTCGTACAAGGTCATCCGCCTCGTTCCAGTGCTGACCGAAACTCCCCTCGAGGATAGACAGCAATCCGGACGCGAGGTCGAGCAAGTCCTCGCGGCTCATGTCCTTGATGCAATCCGCCCAGACATGGGCAGCTGCATCGTGTAGGTATGGGTTTGGAATTGTGGTCATCGCCCACCTTGCGGCGTCCTGGTAGAAGGTGCCACCCCAGGCCGGCCAGGTGTCCGGCTTTTCCCTCCGTCGAGGTAGGGGCGGCGTGATCGTGCCCGGAGCGATCCGGGCGGGTTGTCAGATCGCGTGCAAAGGCTTCGGCGGGGGGTCTTGCGGGAGCGATTGCAGCAAATCCGTGAGGGCTTCTGCCTCGTCGGCAAGGTCGCGCGCTGCCCAGGCTGCATTGTCGAATGCGTCATCGGCTACGTCATGGACAAGCTCGCGCGCACGGCCAAGCAGTGAGGTGATACGTAAGCGGTAACCGGGCGGCGTTCTTGCCTACTTCGAGCGCGG
>NZ_NOIH01000017.1 GCF_002245655.1 Thauera propionica
GCCTAGATCATAGCCAATGGGGCGTTTTTACACAGCCTCGGCCGGACTGAGACTTCCATCCCCCGATCTGCGTGGGGGCGCTGCGAGTCGACTGTGGCTGTCTCCACCCGAGCCGTTTCAGTCATCGGCACGGCATGGAGGGGTCGTCTGGCGTGAGTGACGGGACGAAGACGGACGTGCAGTCTGGTCGACGTGCGTTCTTGCCAATTTTTGCCAAGCGGACTAACCTGCGTCCATGAGCACGATGAACATTTCCTTGCCCAACAGCCTGAAATCCTTCGTGGACGAGCAGGTGAGCGAACGGGGTTACGGCACCAGTAGCGAGTACGTGCGCGAATTGATTCGCAAGGACCAGGATCGTCAGCGCTTGCGAGGAGTGCTGCTAGCCGGGGCTGCCACTGCGTCGGCGTCACCGGCAAATGCCACTTACTTCGAAGGTCTGCGTGACCGGGTACGCCGGGCGGGCAAACCGGCTTCTCGCGGGTGAAGGTCAAGTCAGTCGTTCCGCGTGAGCAGGCCAGCCAGGACGTCGACGACGCGATAGCCTACTACCTCGAAGAGACTTCCTCATCGGTTGCGCTCGGCTTCATCGACGCACTAGAACAGGCCTATACCCACATCGCCCGCCATCCTGGCACGGGTTCGCCTCGCTTTGGGCATGAATTGGACCTTCCGGGTCTTCGCTCCTGGGTGCTTTCTGGCTACCCCTACCTCGTTTTCTACGTTGAACGCCCGGATCACATCGATGTCTGGCGCGTACTGCATGGCCGGCGCGACATTCCCTCCTGGATGCAGGACCAGGAGGACTTCGTCTGACGCAACCGCCTGGCACACCATGTGCGAGTTGCGACAGCCCGCTTACCGGAGCTCCGTGCCAACGGCTGCATTTGGCCGGAACTTCGCCTCGTTGAGACGTGGGACTCGTTCACAACTTCGCTCGAACGGCTGGTCTCTCCGCCTCTGACGGGCCGGCCCCGACCCATTGAGGTCGGTTGCGGCGTTAGGGCGAACCGCAGCTGTCATGGTATCGCGGACATAGCCTGCAGCACCTTTCTCCAGTTACTGCAGCTTGAACCGACGTCCACACGCTCGTCATAGCACGTCGTCTGAGCCTGCAGAGTTTTTGAGAATACAACTGCGTCAAGCAGCCTGCCTTGGAAGTACAAGCGATTCTTGGAGATGCATTCGCGTTCTGCACCCAGGCGTTCAGCCACCCGCGGGCTGATCCACGGCATATCGGTAAGAGGTGAGCCAGGGATGCCCCCAGGGAGTAGGCCGTCACACCCCATATGGTCGTGATGCCCACTATGAACACAAACTCAGCCGCAGCTGCTCGGGTGCCGCCATCGTAACGGGTTCCACTGGCGGCATCGGCCTCGCCATCGCCAAGGGGCTGGCAGATGCCGGCGCGACCGTCGTCATCTACGGTCGTGAGCAGGAACGTGTCGACGCGGCACTGGCGCAACTGCGAACCACCCGGGCGGGCGCGCAGGCACGTGGCGTGGTCGCCGACCTGGGCACGGCCGGCGGCTGCCAGGCGCTGATCGAGGCCGAACCGGATGCTGACATCCTGGTGAACAACCTGGGCATCTACGGCGTCAAGGCCTTCTTCGACATTGATGATGCGGACTGGGAGGCCTTCTTCCAGGTCAATGTGATGAGCGGGGTGCGCCTGGCGCGCCACTACGCACAGGGCATGAAGGCACGTGGCTGGGGGCGGATCCAGTTCATCTCGAGCGAGTCGGCGCTGAACATTCCGGCCGAGATGGTGCATTACGGCGTCAGCAAGGCGGCACTGCAGGGCCTGTCCCGCGGTCTGGCCAAGGTCCTGGCCGGCAGCGGCGTGACCGTCAACACCATCCTGCCGGGGCCGACCCGCACCGAGGGCGCCATCGCCTTCATTGCGGGCATGGCGCAGGAACGCGGGGTCTCCGCGACGGAGATGGAGGCCTTGTTCCTCGCTGAAAACCGTCCGTCGAGCCTGATTCGGCGCTTCGCCAGTCCCGAGGAGGTCGCCAACCTCTGCGTCTATGCGGCCTCCCCCCAGGCCAGCGCAACCACCGGCGCTGCTCTGCGGGTCGAGGGCGGCATCGTCGAAAGCATCGCCTGACGCACGGGGCACCTGGGAGACACGCCTGGGCATCGCGCGCCACGCGGCCAACCTATACTGACCGATGCTAGGCTCGCCCATGCGGCGGGCCTGGGATAAGCCGTTCTCGATCCCCCATCCACCCCACGGAGAGCGTGTCATGACCAAGGTTCTTGTTCTGTACTATTCATCGTATGGGCACATCGAAGCGATGGCATCCGCCGTCGCCGAAGGCGTCAGGGAAGCAGGCGCGCATGCCACGATCAAGCGTGTTCCTGAGCTGGTGCCGGAGGAGGTCGCGCGGTCGTCCGGCATCAAGCTCGACCAGGCCGCGCCGATTGCCACGGTTGCCGAGCTCCCCGAATACGATGCGATCATCTTCGGCACCCCGACCCGATTCGGCAACATGGCCTCGCAGATGCGCAACTTCCTCGACCAGACTGGCGGTCTGTGGGCGAAAGGCGCGCTGATCGGCAAGGTCGGCAGCGTGTTTGCCAGCACTGCGACCCAGCATGGTGGGCAGGAAACCACCATCACCAGCTTCCATACCACGCTGCTGCATCACGGCATGGTCATCGTCGGCGTTCCGTACTCGGAAACACGGCAAACGATCATGAGCGAGATCACTGGTGGCAGCCCGTACGGTGCAACCACGATCGCCGCGGGCGACGGTTCGCGCCAACCGAGCGAGAACGAGCTTGCAATCGCCCGCTTCCAGGGCCGGCACGTGGCGGCGATCGCCGAGAAACTTGCCGCCGGGTGAGCACTCGCCGAAGGTTCCCGGGTCCGAGCGCCCACTTTACTTGCGCTCGGGCGATTTGGGCCTCAAGCGCATAGGCGCTTGTGATGAGTTGGGAGGCAGGTTCCCCGAAAAACCTCTCATTGAGCTGCAGAAAACTTGAACAGCAACGGGTCGGCAGTTCCAGCTCGCAGGCCCGGGAAGCTGCCGTTCACCGTCGCCTGACGCGTGAACGGCAGGTGAACAAACACATTCCTGCCTGACTTCACCACTCAGACCAGTGACAGCTGAGGTCGAATGGTTCGCGTTGGTCGTAGGCCAAGTCTCAGATCAATCCTATCTCTCGTGCAGCGAGGATTCCTTTTCATCTGATCAGCGGCTTCTGTTTAAACACACTCAGACGGCAATCTTCTCTATAAGCCCCGGGTCCTGCGCTCTGGGGTTGCCGACGGCCCGACTCACGGGGTAAGCCTCCATCGCCCCGACTGGATACTCACGGGCAAGCTCGCGTACAAGCTGTGCATCGGTGACGCCAGGATCAAGCCATGCGCCATAGTCCTGTGGCTGGATGATCACCGGCATGCGTTCGTGAATCGGCCGCATGAGGTCGTTTGCCGCGGTCGTCAGGATGGCGAACGTGAGGAGCTTACCCTCGGGGCCGTCCCAGTGCTCGAGCAGTCCGCCGAAGCCAAAAAGCGAATCACCACCAGCGGGCCGGATGAAGTACGGCTGCTTGTACCCCGCCAATGGCACCCACTCGTAGAACCCTGACGCCGGCACGAGCACACGTGACCGCTTGAAGGCATGCCTGAACATCGGCTTCTCCCCGGCGGTCTCGATCTTCGCGTTGATCGGTTGCGCGAGCTTGCCCGGCTCCTTCACCCAGGACGGCAGCAGGCCCCATCGAGCGTCGATCAACTCAGGTTCGCCGTCCGCTCCAGCACGCACGACCGGGGCCTCTTGCGTCGGCGCAATGTTGAAGCGCTCCCGAAGCTCGGCGAGATCGACGCCGAACTGCTCCCTGAGGCGCGAATGGGGCCCGTAGAGGGCATAGCGTCCGCACACAGCTTTCTCCTTGTCTGGATAAGCGCTCGTCAACCTACACCCTCGCCCAATCGAATGAAAATGTTGCCACTTCCCTGATTGGATATTGGCGCAGGCGAGAGCCCTTTACATCGTCCGAAGAATCACAAATCTAGTGCTACACTAAAATCGTGTAACTGAGGCTCAGGAGACCACCATGCCCAACTTGACCATCTCGGCTGACGAGGCAACGCTGCGCCGACTTAGGATCGAGGCGGCCACCCGTAACGTCAGCGTTTCGCGCTTTGTCGGTGAGCTCGTGAAGGAAAAGTTCGCCGCGGATGACGCCTATGAGCGAGCGATGACCGATTTCTTCTCACGTGGCCCATACCTTTCACCTGAACCGCGTGACGACAACAGGTCGTGGCCTTCGCGCGACCAGATCTACGACCGCAAGGTGTTGCGGTGAATCCCGTCTTCGTCGACACGAATATCCTTGCCTACGCACGAGACCAGCGGGACTCCCGCAAGCAGGCGATCGCCATGGACTGGCTGAGGTCGCTCGCGAATCACCGTGCCGGCCGTCTGTCCTGGCAGGTGCTGATCGAGTTCTATGCTGTAGCGACGCATCCACGAAAATTGGCCATGGTCGAGGCGGCGGCACAGGCAGACGTGCTGGCCCTTCAAGCGTGGAATCCCGTGACGCCGGACAGCGAACTGCTGCAGCGGGCGTGGATTGTGCAATCCAAGTACGGATTCTCCTGGTGGGACGCAATGGTGGTGAGTGCCGCATTGATTGCCGGATGCGGCACATTGCTCTCAGAGGACCTGCAGCACAGACAGGTGATCGAGGGATCCCTGACCATCATCGACCCCTTTGCGGCTGACGCCCCCGCGCCTCCCACCGAATAGGCAACCCCGATGCCCCCTTCCCCCGACGTTGCAGCCCTTCTCGACAGTTTGGGCCTGGCCATCGGCACCCATCAAGTCGAGATCATCGATTTTCATCAAGCGGAGTCCGCGTACGTTCACCACTCGCGAATCCCCGTAGCGGCGGTGGGATACGCCTTGGTGTCGCCGACCTTCGCCAAGGGGCGCTTTCCGAAGCTCACCTTCATCGATCTCATTCACAAGCGGCCGTCCATGGACGAGATCGAAGCCCGGGCAGTGGCTGCGGTCTGCGGGGTTGAGGTGGAACCGGGATCATGGAGTAACTGCGAACCATTCGGCATCCACCTCTGGTCGATGATCGAGCACTACGACCTTGGGGCGTTCTTCCAACGCGTCGATCGACCCTACGGCAGCCGCGGTGAGCACTATTACATGCGCCCGCGCGGCTTCGACTGGGGAAACCCCGACAACCCGGAGATCCCCGGTTCGCTCGAGCAGTGGCGAGCCGATTATCGAAAGTTGCCGCCCTACCGCCAGCTCTTGGTTGCGACGATCTTGCAGTTGTACTTCCAGAGCGAGGACACCTATTGGATGGTGCGCGTGCCGAAGAAATGGCATGCAGCCGAAGGGGTCGACATCCTTCAGGCAAACGGCGCGCTGCAGGACTGGGCGCGTTTGTATGTCCTCTACCCGGGGTGGTAAGCGATGCCCCACTCCCTGTCCGGTTCAGACATTCAGCGCGTGATCCTCGCCAAAGGCTGGACGATCCGCGATGTCGCCCGCTACTGGGACGTGAGCAGACAGCGGCTCTACCAAGTGTTCAAGCAGGACGCCCCTGCCCTACTCTGGGTCTGCGCGGCCCAAGGTCTGCCCGAGGCCTCGCCCGATCTCCTGACGCTTGCCAAGTCCCGAACGAAGGAGAAGCCCGGGCACCTGCGCCCTGGCGCCAAGCCTGCGAGCAGCCTGATCACCCAGGCGGCCGGCTTCTCCGTGGGCGACATCCTGATGGCGTCCGACTACATCGGAGAGATCGCTGACGAAGGCGAGGAAGGCGTGATCACCGAGATAAGGCGCGCGGGGAACTACTGGAGCTTCCTCGTCCGCTTCGATCGCGGCGAGGACTGGTTTCCGGAAACGCACTTGTACGACTGCATGGCGCCGACTGGCCGGCAGGCGAGCCTCACTGTGTGAGACAACGCATAGACGCACGCGCCATATTTGCCTAAACTCGGACCAAGTTGGCTTAGAAAGGATTCCTACATGCTCACCTCTTCCCGTACGGTCACCGCTTCCATGGCCGCCGTCCGTCTGCTCGGGGGTGAGGCTGTCCTTCACGCCATGCCACGCGTCCCGATGGAGTGGATTCCGCTCCTGCGCCAAGGCCTGCCGTCGGCCTCGATCGACGCGGCTATCCGGCTGACGCGAATCACTCAGACAGATCTGGCCCGCGCCCTCAACATCCCTGAGCGCACCCTGGTGCGTCGCAAGCGCGAAGGCACGCTCTCGCCCGAGGAGTCGGCCAAGCTCGTTCGGTTTGCCCGCATCGTTGAGCGCGCGGAGATGGTGTTCGAGGATGCGGAAGCCGCGTTGAGCTGGATCCAAAGCCCCAACGCCTCGCTCGGCGGGGTGACGCCTCTGTCCCTTTTGGACACGGAGATTGGCGCTGACAGCGTGCTCGACACGCTCGGCCGCATCGAGCACGGCGTCTTCGCTTAATGCGGATCGTTTGGCGGATCACCACCGCACGGTTCGCGGCATCCGCCTTCAGCGGGGAAGGTGCGCGACTGTACGGTGGCCGCTGGAATCCGAAGGGCTGGCCGATGATTTACACCGCCGAGTCGCAATCCTTGGCCTTGCTCGAACTCATGGTCCAGGACGATCCACTTCGAGCGAACTACGTGCTGATCCCTGCGCAGTTGCCGGCCGATCTGCCCGAAACACGAGTTGATACCGAGACACTGCCCGCGGAATGGCGAACGATTGGCGCGCGCAGCGCGCTTCAGGAGATCGGCCGCACCTGGATCGACAGTGGCGATACGGCGGTGCTGAGTGTGCCAAGCGCCGTGGTGCCGGCTGAACGCAACTACCTCCTCAACCCAAGGCATCCAGACTTCACCCGCATCCAGATCGGCGCCCCGCTCTCGCTCGAGGTCGACACACGGCTGCTGCGCAACCTGGCTTAAAGAGGTGATCCACATGATGACGGCCCCCTCCCCTTGCCTCCCGGAAGTCTTCAAGTCGCTCGAGATCTCGCTGCTTGCAGCTCCCGCAGCAACGCCTGTCGTCGGCACCGGACAGCGTACGCCCATCATCCGCGCCAGCAACGATCGCGAGGCGGCCGCCAGCTTCCTGCGCGAATTCCAGGACTCGCCCCACACGCACCGGGCCTACAAGCGCGAAACCCTGCGCCTGCTCATGTGGTGTGAGGCCATCGCACGGAAGTCCTTCTCCGACCTGGTGCGTGAGGATGTCGATGACTACTTCGCCTTCCTGTCCGCTCCGCCCGCCGACTGGATCAGCCCCGGCCGGCACGAAGTTGGCTCGCCCGAGTGGCGCCCCTTCCGCGGGCCGCTCAAGGGCAGCTCGTTGCGCTACGTGAAGCTCGTCTGCGATTCGCTCTTCTCCTATCTGGTCGAGGCGCACTACCTTGCGGCGAACCCGTTCTCCCTGGCAAGGAAGCGGACACGGGAAGTCGCAACCGACGAACCGATTGCACCACCCACCGCGCGTCGTCACCAGCTGCCCGACGACGCCCTGCAGCTCGCCTACGAGTGGATCAACGGGCTCCCCGACAAGACGGCCAGCCAGCGATGCCGGAAGATGCGCTTTCGCGCCACGCTCTCGCTTTTCCTGTTCACGGGCGGGCGCCTGAGCGAGATTGCCAACGCCAACACACAGAACCTCGCGCACGAGAAGGGAAGATGGACCCTCTGGGTCATCGGCAAGGGCGGAAAGAAGGCAGGCCTGCCGCTCCCCCCTACCCTGGTTCGGGATCTCACCGAGTACCGGCTCGCCAACGGGCTAGCTGCCTATCCGACGATGGGCGAGCGAACACCCCTGCTCTCCAAGCTGCTGCAACCATCCGAGGGCATCTCGGACAACATGGTCTATCGCGAGGTGAAGGCGATCCTGAAAGGCGCGGGAGAGATTGCGCATGAGCGCGGGCGGGATGAGCTCGAGCACCTGCTCAAGCACTCCTCGACCCACTGGCTGCGTCACACCACCATCGGTGCGACGGTCGAGGCGACACAGGATCTGCAACTGGCCCAGCAACTCGGCCGGCACAGTTCCGTGACCACGACCTCCATCTACTCGACCCTGGCCGACGAGCAGTTCCACGACAAGGTCAGCGAGACGTTGGAAGGCGTCTTCGGTTCACTCTAAGGACGAGCTTTACTCACCCTCGTCCTCATCGTCACCCACTACGGCGTCGACGCCGGCGGCTGCAACGTCGACCGTCGTCTCGACGGCAGTCGCGGTGACGCTCACCGCTGTCGACGCCACAGTAACCGCAGCGTCCGCGACGGCAACGACCGCACAACCATTTAGGTGAAAGACAAGCAGGATCCAAGCAATATGCCTCATACGACATGCTCTTTGAGGGCAGGCAGGCTTTGTATGATCCGCACGCTCTCCAGACTCACCCGTACGATCCGCTTCAGCAGGTCGACGATGTACCGCGGATCCTCCGACCACTCGTTGGGATCGTTCTTGATACCGGATGCCTTGTCGACCGTGACCTGGTAGCGCTCCATGATCCACTCGATCGCCGGCTTGCCGTTGACTACGTACTCGTAGGCCTCGAGCGGGATGTCACGCAGCACCAGGTGCGGGTTGTAGACGACGACGCTCTTGTCGGGCTTGCCGTCCTTCTTCCCGAAGGTCATCTTCGTCACCAGGTAGTCCTCCGGCTCCATGACCAGGCGCTTGGTTTCCTCCGTCAGCGGGAAGGGTTCGACCGTCTCATAGTTCAGGTGCCACTCGCTCAGCCGGCGGCCGGCATCCGAGAATGCGTTGAAGTCCTCGGCGAAGGGAATGCGCGGGAGCATCTTCTTGAGGTCGGCCGCGAAGCGCTGCTTGTACTCGGGCGAGTGCAGAATCCCGTAGACGTACCAGAAGATGCCTTCCTTGGTGATCGTTGCGTCGCCGTAGTGGCCGCGGAAGGCGCCCAGCGCCCAGTCTGTAATCGCGTCACGGCGGACGTAACCATCGGTGTCGGGAGCCCCTACAGAAGAAAACATCTCGCCTTGGGGCTCAGCACCATCCTCAACCTTCTCATACCAGTAGAGAGGGAAGCACTGGCCAGTATCGGTGAGGTGCATGTTCGGGACATGGTCGGTCACCAAAGCTGAGTATCCTTTCCGATCAGCAACCCCTGTGCTTGAGATCACAACGTTCGGATGGCGTTCTGTTGGAAACAATCGAGGAACCCGATAAACCATTTCATTGCAGCGACGATCAAAATACATCCACTGCTTAGAGAACGGGCGATACATGCCGACTCTTAAGCATGCCTGATCAAATGAAATCGGTTTGTTGCGCTCCGCGTCCGTTTTCATGCCTCGAGTCCAACTTATCCGCTTGGGTTCAAAGCCATGAACGGTATCAAATTCAGGCCAAAGATCCCTTGGCTTGCCCGCGCACAATGTGGCGAACTTTAGCCTTGCTTCGTTGTACGCTTGAATCATCCCCTCGACGTTGGTCGCTAGAGTATTATTGTTCGAGTTGTAGACCCATGGATCTCTGTTGGTTTTTACTCCAAGCGAATAAGGTTTAAATATCGGGTTGGCTGAAGAGTCACCTTCATCTCCTAGTGGGATGAATCTATCGAAAACAGGGTCGCGCTGGTTGGCCCAGTCTCCTTGTGCATTAGGGGTAACTTTCTCCCATGGCAGCGCATCGATGCTCCCGAAAGTCTCAATGATCTCGAGCTTCTCCTCCCGAGTCAGATAGTCACCGATGTCGTGGTAGTAGAGCTCACTGGGGCCAATGTGAGTCGGGTCCTTCAACATGAAGGTGATAGCAACGGGAGTTCTGGACCCTGCGTCGAAGATGCCACCACCTTCTTTGCGTCTTTCTTCGCCCTGAGTTCTCGCATCACCCCGGAGGTTGAACACATAAAGGTGGCTGAAATCCTCAGTCAAGCACTTGCGCAAGCCATCCATATTGTTGCCGTCGAGGAAGGAGCCGTTGGTGACAAACGCCACGAGGCCGCGATCTGTCACTCGGTCTGAGGCCCAGCGAACCGCACGAATGTAGGAGTCGTACAGGCTGTTCTTGTTCGACGCTGAAGATTGTGCAGCGTAGGTGTCCCGGATGCGGGCGTCCAAGGATGGATACGGAACAGGGTTGTCATTCACTGAATACGGCGGATTCCCCACGATCACCCGGATCGGCTGCGCCAACTGCCGCTCGGCGCGGGCGTTGTTCTCCGGCAGCACGACCTTGTCGACGAGGTCGTTCTCCTCGGTCATTTGGAAGGTATCGACCAGAATCATTCCATCGAATGGACGGTAGTCGCCAGTCACCGCGTGGTAGGCGGTTTCGATGTTGATCGTGGCGATGTAGTAGGCCAGCAGCACGATCTCATTGGCGTGCAGTTCATGGTCGAACTTGTGCGGCAGGTGCTCAGGATCGATCAGGCCGGACTGGATGAGCCGTACCAGGAACGTCCCCGTGCCGGCGAAGGGATCGAGGATCTGCACACCGGAACTTGCGAGCGACTCCCCGAAATGCTTGCGCAGCGCCGCATCTGCGCTCCTCAGGATGAAGTCGACGACCTGAACGGGCGTATAGACGATGCCCAGGCGCTCGGCCATCCGAGGGAAAGCGTTGTGGAAGAAGGTATCGTAGAGATTGCGGATGATGTCCTGCTTGGACTTGTCGCTCTTGGCAAGGCTGACGCGTTCACGCACGTTCTCATAGAACTTGTCGAGGCCTTCGGTCTCGGACGCGATCGCCGACTCGCCCAAGCGATCCACGATGCGCTGTAGCGCCTTGCCGACCGCGTTGTGCTCGGGGAAGTTGGTAGCCGCGAACAGCGCCTGGAACACTGGCAGGGTCAGGATGTGCTGGGCAAGCATCTCCACCGCTTCGCCCCGGGTCACCGCCGGATTTAGCGTGTCCTGCAGCCCTTTCAGGAAAACGTCGAACTCAGCGGCGAGCGCCGCATCGCGCGCCAGCAAATCTTCGATGCGGGCGATCAGGCGCTCGGCAACTTGGCCGATGCTCTTGGCCCACTCGCTCCAGTATTCGCGATCGCCGAGCTTCTTCGGGATCGCCGCATAGACGGCCTCGTTGATCGCATCGATGGGCAGATCCGGGAAGTCGAGCGGAAGCATCTCGCTCTCGCCGCTGCGATCCTCTCCCGACTTTCCGCCCCCACCGTCGAGGACAGTAATGCGGCGCCGGAACTCGGCCTCGTCGACCAGGCTCTCATCGTGCGCCCGCAGCGCCTTGATGACCTTCCAGATGCCTTTGAACTGCGGGTCACTGTCGATGTAGGCGTTGTAGTCCTTCACCTTCTCCGAGGGCATGCACACCGGCAAGATGATGTAGCCGTACTTCTTGCGGCCGGTGCGGTCCTTTCGCATGACGCGGCCGACCGACTGGACGATATCGACGATCGACTCGCGGGTGTCGAAGAAGACCACCGCATCGAGAGTCGGGACGTCGATCCCCTCGGACAGGCAACGCGCGTTCGAGAGGATGCGGCAGTCGCCCGCCTCGAGGTCTGCCTTGAGCCAGTCGAGGGCGCGTTTGCGCGTGAGCGCGTTCATCGTACCGTCGACGTGGTCGAGGTCGCAGCGCACCATGCCTGTCGGCTCGGCTTCGTCGTGGGCCTGCTGATAGACGGCGACCAGGTCCTTGAAGATGTCCGTCGTCTGCTTCGAGAGCTTGATCGACTTGGAGAAGGCCACTGCCCGGCGCATCGGCTCGACGTCTTCGGTGAGCGCCTCTTCCTGGCCGTCCTCGCCGACCGCCACCAGGCCCCGCTTGGAGAGCCCCTTCCAGCTCCCGATGATCTTGGTCGCAAAGTTGATGTCGATCGCCTTTTTCTCGTCCAGGCGGTAGGCGTTGTTGAAGTTGTTGGCGAGCTTGGCCATCTCGTTTTCACGGACGGCGACGATCAGCACCTTGTACTCGGAAAGCAGATCGAGCTCGACGGCCTTGCCAAAGCCGAGCCGGTAGAACGCGGGGCCGAAGGTCTCCTCGTCATCCATCGAGAAAAGCACCGCATCGGAGTTGTTCGCCTTGGTTTTCGAGGCCTCGGCGTAGATCCGCGGCGTAGCCGTCATGTACAGCCGCTTGGCGCCGACGATGTTCTCGTCGTGATGGACTTTTACGAATTCCGACGGGCTCTCGCCTGGCAGCGTCAGGCCGGTCGTGCGGTGGGCCTCATCACAGATGATCAGGTCAAACGCTCCCAGCCCCTGCCGCTGGGCGTCGGCCACCACCTGGATGGACTGGTAGGTGGAGAACACCACCGTGCGCCGATCGGGCGAAAGCACGCTCGCCGCCTGGGCGACTTTGCGGGCATCGGTAGTCGCGGGATACGCCAGATCGTGCGTGCTGATGTCCTCCTCGTCCTTGCCGACTTTCGTGTCCGAGCACACGACAAAGGCGTGGAACGGCTCGATCGCCTCCGACGACCACTCCCGAAGCGTCTGGCCGACCAGCGAGATCGATGGGGCCAGGAACAGTACCCGGCCCGTGGCCGGCGTCGCCTGCTCCATCAAGCGCAGCGAGGTGAAGGTTTGTAACCGGTCACTGAGCGGCGTTCTTTGCCCGCCCGCGCCCACG
>NZ_NOIH01000018.1 GCF_002245655.1 Thauera propionica
GAACCGCGCCCCCTTCCCCGTCTGGTGCATTCAAGGCGCCACCGAAAACGAAATGCTCGCGCAGTGGCCTGGCGCACTTCTGGAGCCTCACGAATGAAACGCAAGACCCCGACCCCCGAAGCAATCCGCGCAGCACTCGCTGCGCAAAGCCTGCGGACCTCGCGCCGCTGGCTGGTGCAGTTCCCCGACCACGAGACCGAGCGCACGTATCAGGAAGCTGTCGATCTGCATCGCGTGCTGAGTGAGCACCGCGCCGCAATCGCTGCGATTCCGATGGAGGGCTGACGGTGGAAATGCTCGACTATGCAAATCAGATTGAATCGAAACAACAACCTAGTGGGGCCGAAAAACTGTCGAAACCCGCCGTTGCGATGGCCCGCACGGTTTCCTTTTTTTACAAGGACCCGCGAAGCGAGGCATCAACAAACGAGCGCCCGACTCCGTGTCCTCCCCCCTGCGAACTCTATCGAGGGTAGTCGCGACCGCCCCGTATCTCTAGTCATAGCCGTTTTCAATTAGGAAACTGGAAACCGATGAAACAATCAGAACTCTGTAACGCGCTCGGACTGAGCAAGGCGCAAGTAAGCAAGCTGGTAGCGCGCGGCATGCCGACCGAATCAGCGGAAGCGGCAGAGCAGTGGCGCCGGAAGAATCTTGATCCCTCGATGACCTCGACCTGGAGCGCCAAGCGCGGCACCGGGCGCGCCGCCCCTGCTGAAGCCCGCAACCCTATCGACATCATCACGACGAGCATTCTCCCGCGCATGTTCTTCCTGATGGACGCCAAAGACGTTCAAGGGCTGGAACCGATCACCGAGACAGTGCGCGCCGCTGCGCCGGGTCTGGACGATAGCGAAGTGCTGCGTGTGCTGGTGGCACTGGCCGACCGCTATGCCCGCGTGATCGACGATCACATGGGCTGCTGTGACGGGCGGGTGAATCTGCCTACTGAGTTGCAGTGACGCCATGATCACCGAACTCGCCCGCTGGAGCCTGGACCATGAAGCCGCTTGACGCCCGCGCGCGCCTGGCTGAGTGCGCGCAGATCATCGCAGCCGGCCAGCCCTTGCCGCCGATCCTGCGCGCCTGGCTGGTCCGGGCGCTGTATCGGCGCGTACAAGACCCCGGCGCCGACCTTGACCGCCTGCTGGAGCTTCGAAGCCGTGCCGGAGGACGTTTGCATGCCTTCAGCACTCTGCCGGGCCGAGACCTGGCGCTGAAGCGGATCGCAAGCGATGTCGACGCCTTGCATCAACGGGTGCGAGCTTATCGAGCCGGCGCCGATGATCCTGAGCTTTCCCGGATCGAGCGCGAGCATGGGCGCATCCCCGCCGGGCGCAGGCAATTGCACCGCATCCTCGCCGGGCAAACGGTCGCCGGTCAAATGAACCGGCATTGATATGTCATGGCTACGCCATCAGGCACGATGGCAGCCATGAACATCACACCGCACCAGAACCCGCTCGCCGGCCTGTTCGTTCGCACGCAACCCGAAGGCGCAAGCCTGAGCGTGTGGGTAGGCCAGCGAGAGCTTGCCATCGAGCTTGACCAGGCGCAGCGCGCACAGGTCGCCGACCTACTGGCAGGGACCGAGGCCGCCGCGATTCAGATCGTGGGCGCCGTGTTCCGAGAGTTCGAAGTCAGCCTTCCCCCCCGCTAAGGAGAATCGAATGCCCACCATCCACACCCCCGAGCGTGCCGCCGCCGACGCGAACGCATCCCTCGTTTCAGTCCGTCCCGGCGATGTGATCCTCCCCGGTGGCGCTTATGTGTCCGTCGATGATGACGGTGCTGCCGTGCTGTCTGCCTGGGCTGGCGCCATCGCCGTACAAGTCCCGCTGAGTGCCGCGCAGGCATCTGCGCTTGCCGACCGCCTCGCCGATGACGTGAACGCCGGTATCGCAGGCGCCCTGGGCGATGCCGCCCTCTACAACGGATCGTTTGACCCGCTCCGCGCGAACCTGATCTGAGACCGTCATGAAGAAGAAAACCGACCTTCTCGCACAAGACCTGTCCACCGACATTCAGGCGCAACTAGCCGCCCTGGCACAGCAGGCTCGCCAAGGGCTTGCCGCACTCGATACTCGCATTGCCGAGCTGCGCGAACGCCACGAAGCGATGACCCGTCACGCAGTGAGCGCAGACGCCGCCGCCGCGCGGATCGTCGCTGATGTGCGCGCGAGCATCGCCGACGGTGTAAAGCGCATGCAGCATGTCGCCACGGCCGCCGCGAACCTGAAGGCCCACACCGAATACCGCGAAATCACGGCGATCACGGGTGATGGGCGTTACGAGATAACGCCCGTTAGCGCACCTGGCCCGCTGGGGATCATGGACCGGCTGTCGCCTGCCACCATCATCACGATCCTCGACCCGAGCGGCGAGAAGCTGGAAGCGTGGGCGCTTCAGGTCGCGCAGGCCGCTGGCTGCCCCGAGACCGCCCCGCCTGCCGCGCAAACCGCCCGTGAGGCCGATGCGCTCATGAGCGAGATTGAAACCCTCATCGAGCAACGACGCAGCGCAGCAAAGGCCCTCGATAGCCTGCTGGGCGAGGATGCCCATGTGCGCGAGGTGGCCGAAGCAATGCGCAAGATGCAAGACGCTCCGGTCGGCAAGGAACCGGCACCGGAACCCCGCATCGGCGTGTTCGACGCCGACGGCAAGCCCCTCACTGTAGGCGGTGGCGACACCTACACCGAACTGATGCAGGCACGGCACCGCGATGAAGCGCTCGCGCGCTCCGCAATCGCCGGCACCTTCGAGGGGTTCATTGCAGAGCGCAACGAACTCGAGGATAGCGCCTTGCGCGCGATGAGCAGCTAACCCACAACCGCACCACAACGCACCGAGGATACGCCCATGACAACTCAATCCTACACCGTGAACACCGCCTGGCAGCGCATCGTGCTTGCTGCCGAGGATCTGCATCTCGTCACGCTGAACAGCATCGCAGCGGCTGAGATCGCCGCGAGCACCGACGGGGAGGCGCCCGAAGGCTCCGGCCACCGCCTCGAAGGTCGCGATCGCTACACCCGCGCCGACATCGGCCCTGGCGCCGTCTGGGCACGCTCGGCGGACGGTTCGATGGATGAGGCGACCATCGTCGTTTCATTGTCCTGAGGGGTGCAGAGATGACCATCTCGACCCGCGTCGAAAACATCCCCAACGCGCCGCGCTTCTCGGGCAATCCGGCGATTCAGGCCGAAGCCGCGAAAGCGTATCAATCGGCCTTCGTGGAGGCCGCGCTCGCAGAACGCAGGCGCTGTGCCGCCATCATGAACTTGAAGGAAGGCGCCGGCCGCGAGGCGATGCAGTACCAACTGATGAGCAGCACCACCCTGTCACCCGAAGAGGTGCGCGAAATGCTCGCCGCCGTGCCGGCCGTGCAGCACCAGGTGCGCAACGTCTTTGCCGCCGCGATGGCCGCCATCGGCAACCCGCCGACGATGGGTCTGGACGGTAACGCAGACGACCCGGTCGACCGCGCTGCGATGGAGGAAGCCGCCGCGCAAGCGATCCTGAAGCAAAGCGGCACCGCCGCGAAGTGACCCGCTTTACCGGCCTGGCGAGTAGCGGCGCATAGCCTGGCCGGCCTGTTATCTGTGCGCCGCACCCCGCGCCTTGGTGGAAGGTGCATCTTCAGCCCTGGGGACGCGCGACTAAGCGAGTTTCCGTGCTCCGGCCCGGATTCGTCGCGCTGCGAAGGCTGAACCCCTCATTCTCAGGAATGCGTCACATGAACGACGACGACTACACCAAGCCGAGCCGACAGAACCGCAAGCAGCGACGGTCCTGGAAGCGCAAGCCGGCGCAATGAGCCGCTGCTGTGCCTGTTGCCGCATGCCTGCCCCGGTCGCCACGCTGCACCCTGGCGAGATACACGACATCGGCGTGCTAATCGGCCTCTGCGCCCGCTGTGCGCGTGCCAATGACCGCTTACCCCACGGCACTGCGCAGAAGCGCCTGAACGCCGCTGCAAGCCTCGCAGCATCAGACACCAGCGGGCGATACTGGACGGCCCGATTCCCCGACCACGGCGCCGCTGTGCTGGCCGCGCACCTGATCGGCAACCAGGCCACCGCCACCGACGCGCTCGAGGCTATCGGCTGGCTGACGCCCTGAAGGTAGAGCGCGACGAGAACGACCAGAGGAAGGAGCCGACGACCAGCGAGAAGGTGGCGCTGGCTCAGGCGATTGCGGAGCGGCTTGGAAAGCGGCAGGGCCAACGCACCGACCTTGGAACTTCGGGAAATATTTCCCCAAGTGACGACGCGGGCCGCACCAAGGACATCGCCGCTGCGAAAGCCGGTCTCGGTTCCGGCAAGACGCTGGAAGCCGCGCAGAAGGTCGTGGAGCGTGGCATCCCCGAGCTGGTGGAGGCGATGGACCGGGCAAGTTACCCAACTTGGGGTGACTTTGAATCTGGCTGAAATGCCGGATTTTGAATGCTGTTTTTTTGTAGCTTCGTTTGTAGAACGGCAGCCTACAAAAAGAAAAAGCCCTGAAAAATCAGGGCTTTCCGGCGTTCGGTGGCGGACAGGGCGGGATTCGAACCCGCGTTGGGATATTGTCCCAAACACGCTTTCCAGGCGTGCGACTTAAACCACTCATCCACCTGTCCTTGGAAGCCCGACATTATAGCCGCAACTCTTGGGTAGCGGAAGAAAAAACTTCGGCGGGGCCGCGTCTGCTTCAGCCCGCGAGGTAGATTTTGACTTCGGCCAGCACGGCCTGCAGTTCCTGCTGCAGCGGCGCGATGTCCGCCTCGGAAGGGTGGTAATTGGCATCCGCCTGCTTGCAGCGCGATTCGATGCCTTGCGCAATCTCGACGGCGTTGCGGGCGTGGAGCTGGGCCAAGGTTCCCCGCACCGTGTGCGTCACCCGGGCCAGGGCAGGCGCGTCTCCCGAGGCGGCGGCGGCCTTCAGGTCGGACTGTGCGCCATCGTGCCAGTCGGCGAAGGTGCCGAGCACACTGGCGACGACCTCCTCGCTGTCGAACAGGTCGTGGAGCAGGGCCTGGGGGTCGAAATGGGTGTAGCTTCCTTGTGGCATTCAGTGGCTCCCGGGGCTGCCGATGGTTTGGGTCAGGGCGGCGACGGTGACGGGCTTGATCAGTACGGCGTCGAAACCGTCGGCCAGAAAGCGGTCGATATCGTCATTCATAGCGTGCGCCGTATAGGCAACGATGCGGATGCCCTTGCACTCCGGACGGCTCCGGATCCGCGCGCACGCCTCTTCGCCACCGATGTCTGGCATCGAGATATCCAGCAGGATCACTGCAGGTCGAATTGACTGCAGGCGATCAAGCATCGGCGCCGCGCCCTCGAAGGTCTCGATACGCCAGCCGAGGCGTTGCATGAGCGCAGCGGCCACCTTGACATTGATCGCGTTGTCGTCAGTGACGAAGGCCAGGTTATGTTCGATATCCATCAATCGATCCGCCGGGCGGAATAATCGAAGCTGCGCGGCAGCGTGACCGTAAAGACCGACCCTTCTCCGTGCGTCGAGCGCACCTCAATCTGGCCGCCCATCAGCGTAGCCATCTGCCGCGCCAGCGACAGCCCGAGCCCGGTTCCGCGGTGCCGGCGGGTCAGGAAGTTCTCGACCTGGTGGAAGGGTTCGAAGATTCGCTCCAGTTCTTCAGTCACGATGCCGATCCCGGTATCGGCAACCAGGATCGCCACGCGGGATTCGCTGGGACGGATCTCGACCGTGATCTCTCCCTTGTCGGTGAACTTGACCGCGTTCGAGAGAAGGTTGTCGATGATCTGTCGCAGCCGTACGGGGTCGGTGTCGATCGTGCAAGCGGCGCCGGGCAGAATCAGGCGCAAGTCTACGCCTTTGGCACTGCAATTGACACGGTGCAGGGCGACGATCGATTCCACGAATGCGTTCAGGTCGACGCTCTGCGGGTTGAGCGCGAGGCGGTTCGCTTCGATCTTCGCCATGTCGAGCACGTCGCTGAGTACGGCCATGAGTTGTTGGCCGCTGTTGCGGATGGTTTCGGCGTACTCGCGCTTATCGGGGTTGTTCAGTTCCAGGCTCAGCAGTTCGGCCATGCCGATGATGCCGTTGAGCGGGGTGCGCAACTCGTGCGACATGTTGGCGAGGAACTCGCTTTTCATGCGGTTTGCCTGCTCGGCGTGCTCGCGGGCCTCCTCGAGTTCATGGATCGAACGCTTGATCGAGTCGGCCATCTTGTTGAACGAGCGGCTGATCTCGGCCATTTCGTCGTTGCCGCGGACCTGCAGCCGGTGGTCGAGATCGCCGCGCTTGAAACGGCGCAGGCCTTCGACGATTTCGTTGATCCGGCGCGACATCAGGTTGCCCATCCAGATTGCGATGAAGATCACGGCGGCGATCATCAGCAGGGTCGACAAGGTGATGCCGGCGGTTGTCTGCCGCAGGCTCTGGCGGATATCGGTGACCAGTTCGTCGCGCGAGCGTCGTGTCTTGAGATCCGCCTGGTCGATCATGGTCGAGATCCGACGGCCGGATTCGGTAGCGGCACGGTGGAAGTCGTCGACGTTGGCGCCAATCGTCACATAGCCGAAGCCGCGTGCCGACTGGCCATAATGACCGGTGTAGTAGGGGATGGTCGCGACGGTGGTGAGCTTGGTGAGGCCGCTGAAAAAGATCGTGAACGATCCGGAACCGCCGTGCTCGGTCAGATCGTGCCAGCCGACGCACTGGGGCGAGAAGTTGAGGTAGCGGCAGTCCAGCGACACCTTGCCGGATGCGGTGGAGTTGGGGTGCGGCTTGCGCGTCAGGCGTTGGTCGGCATAGAGGTTGAGCCCTTGCGCGAACATATGCCAAGGCTGGCCGCTGGCCTGCCAGCGGTCGTAAAGCTCGATGTCGAGCCAGGGCTGGGCCGGCTGTCCCGACTCGGGATCGAAGCCGTAGATGAAATAGTCGCGGGCATGCGAGATGTTGCGGCCGAGGTAGTCCCACATGAAGGCGTAGTTGCCCGAGGCCGGATCGGCGATCGGTGCCCGGCGATTGGGCGTCGGTCGTACGTGGTCAGTGAAGGCCATCAGGTGGGCGTGATCCAGCGCCAAGGTGACGTAGCCGATGATGTTCCCGTTGCGCACGACGGGCGTGGCCCAGCGAACGATGCCTTCGAAGCGCTTGCCAACCGGGTTCTCGAGGCCGGCGTATCCGGACTGCTCCGGTGCAAACGGTTTGCCATGTTTGGTCGCGGCATCCGGGGTGTAGGCGCCGATCCAGTCGGTCTGGACTTGAGCCCCGATCACGTCAGAGACGTAGATCTCGCCGGGTGAAAGGGCCTGGAGTGCCGGCCAGTAGCGTTCGGCGCGGACATAGGTGTTCTCGGGGCGCGTGATGTCGCGCAGTTCGTGCGACATCCGGTTGCGTCCCGTACTGCTCAGGGCCTTGACTCGCTCCCGCCCGTCGATGCCGACGAACGTGATCTCGAGGAAGAGTGGCATTAGCGCCCTCTTCGCCTGACGGTCCTGTGGGCGGTAGTGGAAGTTGGACGAGTTGTCCGGCAGAGGAGCGCGAACGAGGTCGGGGTGATCGGTCCTGGCGTCGGCTTCAACCCATTCCGTGCGGTCTTCGCTGAGCCGGTAGGGGCCATGGTCCTCGAGGTAGCGCAGATGGTTGTCGATGAAGCGCTGGTAATGCTCGGGGTTGGTGTCGATCACCGCGGCGCGGCGCACGTCCTGGTCGCGGTCATGGAGAAAATCGGCAACTTGCCGTGCGATGTCGGTCGTCAGCGCCTCGATCGCCTCGCGCGACCGGTTGTCGAGGGCGTCGATGGCGTCGTCGATTGCCGTCTTGCCAGTCGTGCGCTGGGTCTCGAGCATCGCGTCCGACATCGCCACGGCACGGTAGGTGACGAGGCTGCCGAGTTCGCGCGTGGCGTCCCAGGCGAACAGCGCGAGCAAGACAAGCGGAATGACCTTGATCGCGACGAATATCGCGATGAGCTTCGCGCGCAGGCTCCGCGCGTCGAACCACGACGACACGCGCATCGATGCGACCCGCGACCGGCGTCAGCCTGCGGCGCGCGCGCGCTTGCGCTGCGCCACCAGCGCCTGCATGTAGCCGTGGAGTTCGTGGAAGGGAACGGGCTTGCGATAGACCGTGACGTCCTCGGGCAGGCCGCCCTCGGCCGCAATTTCCTCTGCATTCAGGGCAGATACGACGACGATGGCGACTTCGCTGGCGAGCGGATTCTCGCGCAGGCGCCGGATCATCTCGAAGCCATCGAGGCCGGGCATGCGCAGGTCTGCGATGAGCAGATCGGGCGGCTCGCGACCGACCTCGACGAGGGCGTCGAGGCCGTGATCGAACACGCATAGCTCGATGTCCATCGTCCATTCGCTGAAAGTCTCGCGATAGACCTGCTGCAGCAGGCTGTCGTCCTCGACGACCACGACCCGGAGCTTGGCGGCACTGTTGCGCGGCCGGGCGCCACCCGAATGCTGACTGCGGGCAAGCAGCGCATCGACCGAGTCCTGGCGGATGCGACGGTGACCGCCAGCCGTCTTCCAGCCTGCCAGGGTCCCGCTTTCGACCATCTGCTGGACCGCTCCGAGCGAAAGTCCGAGCTGGCGGGCGGCCTGAGCGGTACTGATGAATTCGCGAGTGGAGTCAGCGTTGCGCGCCATTTGAGATCCGACGAAATGCGTAAAACAGTGAAAATAACAGCATTGGGTCGATTGCGGCAAACCCAATTTCGAGTGCGGCGAATTATGCTTACAAATGAGTGGTCTGACCAGACCAGGCGACGGGTGGATGCCTGCCTCCGCCGCACGGGAGGGCGTGGAGCGGTCGGGCGGTGTGCCGGCCTGGTAGCGGTACAATCACGGCCCTGGTGCCTGCGTCGGAGCGACGCGTTTTCAGGCGCCGGGTTGGATGGAATGTCACGCAACCTCGGGGGGCTGCATGAACACTTCGAAGAACGTGCTGGGCGGGCCATTGCTGGCCTGCAGTTATGCGCCGCTGACCGGGTTCTACCGGACCGGGTGTTGCGAGACGGGGCCGGACGACCTCGGTCGCCATGTCGTCTGCGTGCGCGTTAATGCTGAGTTTCTGGCCTTTTCGCGCAGTGTCGGCAACGACCTGTCGACGCCGCGGCCCGAGTACCGCTTTGCCGGGCTGAAGCCGGGCGACCGCTGGTGCCTGTGCGCGCTGCGCTGGAGGGAAGCATGGGAGGCCGGTGTTGCGCCGCCGGTCGTCCTCGAAAGCACGCACGAGTCGGCCTTGCGCATCGTCGACCTGGATACGCTGAAGGCGCACGCCTTCGGCACCGCGGCCGGCTCGCGGGACTGAGCCCGCCATGGCGCCCCGGGCGGCCGCTGTTCCTCACGACTGGCCGGCGCGCCTGTCGCCGATTCTCGCTGCGCTGGAGGAGGGGCTTGTCGAGCGTCGGCTGCCGCTGCGCTTGGCATTGCTCGCCGCGCTGAGCGGCGAGCACACGCTGCTGATCGGCCCGCCGGGCACGGCCAAGAGCGTGCTCGCCCGCCGGGTGCATCTGGCGTTTCGCGATGCGCGCTACTTCGAGCGCCTGTTGACGCGCTTCACCGTGCCGGAAGAGCTGTTCGGCCCCCTGTCCATCCGCGCGCTGGAAGAAGATCGCTACGAGCGCCACACCGCGGGTTTCCTGCCCGACGCCACGGTGGCCTTCATCGACGAGGTGTTCAAGGCCAACAGCGCCATCCTCAACGCCCTGCTGACGCTGCTCAACGAGCGCGAGTTCGACAATGGCGCGGGGCGCCAGCAGTGTCCGCTGGTCAGTGTCATCGGTGCGACCAACGCCGTGCCCGAGGACGAAGTGGCCGAGGCATTCTTCGACCGCTTCCTCGTGCGCCTGAGCGTAGGGCCGGTGAGCGCCGGGGGCTTCGAGCGTCTCATGCTCGAAGCGGCTTCGGTCGCCTCGGGCGAACCAGGCGCCGCCTTGCCCGCGGCCTTGTCGGCCGCCGAGCGTGCCGCCCTGTCGCAGGTGGCGCAGCGGGTCGCGTTGCCCGACGACGTGCTGCGGCACCTCGGCGCGCTGCGGGTCTGGTTGGCGGAACGGGGGAACTACGTCTCGGATCGGCGCTGGGTCAAGCTCGGGCAGCTGCTGCGCACTGCGGCAGCCTGCGAAGGGCGTGACCGCGTTTCGGCGTGGGACCTTGCCCTGGCGCCGTATTGCGTGGCGGCCGACGCTGCCGAGCAGGGCGAGGTTGCCGAGTGGCTGGCGGCGCGCCTGGGGGTACGGGCGGCTTGGTCGCCGCCGCGATTGACGCGGATCGTCGAGGCCTTCGAGGCCCAGCTCACGGCCGAACGTGCGGCCAACGATCTCGACTACGACGAGGCTGGCCGCCTGCGCTTCTCCGCGATCGGGCAGGCGCAGGAGCAGGCCGAGGCGCTCGCCGGGGCGATTGGCGATGCCAAGGGCGGCGCGGGCGCGCTGCGCATGAGCTATGCGCGTCAGCGCCGCTACGGTCCGCTGCACATCCGCGCACGCACACGGCAGATCGACGAATTGCTGGAACGCATCGCCCGCTACCAGCGCGAACTGGCGGCCGAGCGCGCCGCGCTGGCGGACTGGATGGCCGGCAGCCTGTGGGCGCCATCGCGCTTCGCCGAGCAGGCGCAGGCGGCGTTGGAAGGCGTGGCCGCGGCCCTCGATGCGCTCCACGTCCGCGCGCGCGAAGCCCGCGCCGGGTTCGAGTCGCTGCCGCGGCTTGCGGAAGGCGCGGGGAGCGCGCCGGAGCCGGTCGCGCACGAACCCTTTGCGGACTGAAGGCGAGTCCGCATGAGCGATGTCCAGCCTGCACCCTGTCTGTTCGAGCCCCTCGAAGCGCGGCTGGCGGTGCTCGATGCCTTGCCGCGCGCCCTGTGGCTCGGTGGCATGACGCACGCAGCAGGGCGGCTGGAGCCTCGCCTGCTGGCCCTGCAGGCGTGGCGTGGATTGCTGTCGCAGGGCGTGAATCCACTCGATGACTTTTCCCCGGGGCCGGCGTCCGACGCGGACTGGCCTGCTCATGCACTGCGGGCACCGCTGAAGACCTCCTTCGACCACCTGCAACTGGCGCGCTATTGCCAGGCCCACACCGATCTCGCCGATCTGGTGCTGCAGAGCCTGCTGTTCCATCTCGATCTCGTTGTCGATTACCGCGATCGCGGTGCAGACGAAGCGATAGCGGCGCGCATGGCGGTCGAGGCCTTCCATTCGGATTGGGCCGAACGTTGCGGCGAGATCGACGAACTCGTCGCGGCCTTCGGCGAGCTCGGCGACCTGCTCAAGAACACGCGCTGGGATACCTTGCGCGGTTTGCTGCGCAGCCGCGAGTGGCAGGACGTGGTGCGCATCCGCAAGCTCGTCGAGCGCCTGCCGGAACTGGCGCGGGTCATCCGGAGCCTCGGGCGCGCGCAGCCGGTCGAGCCGGAGCCCGCCGACAGCCAGCAGGTGCAGTGCGTCATGTCGCCGGCGTTGGAACTGCAGGCCGACGCGCATATGCAGCGCGTGCCCGAGATGCCCGGCGAGACCCGCGGTGTGCATCGCTCGGATCGCCTCGCGCGCATGCTGCCGGCAGAGGCCATGCTGCTCGGCCATCCTCGCCTGCGCCTTGTCTGGCATGCCCGTCGTGCCGAGCGTGCGCTGCTCTGCTACGAAGACGACGACCGCCTGCGCGAGCGCCACTACCACAGCACGCCGGTGCCGCGCCCCCAACCGCGGCTGGCCCCGGCGCCGCGGCTCGTGATGGGACCGATGCTGGTCTGCGTCGATACCTCGGGTTCGATGGAGGGCGGCGCCGAGGCGGTGGCCAAGGCCGTCGTGCTGGAGGCGGTGCGCACCGCTCACGCGCAGCACCGGCCCTGTCACGTCTTTGCCTTCGGCGGCGAGGGTGAGGTCGTCGAGATGTCGCTCGCGCTCGATACGGAGGGCGTCTCGCAGCTCGCGCGTTTTCTCGGTCAGGGCTTTCATGGCGGCACCGACATCTGCGGCCCGATCGAGCGCGCCCTCGCGCGGCTGGAAGCAGAGGACTGGCGGCTGGCCGACCTGCTGATCGCTTCCGACGGCGAGTTCGGCGCTACGCCCGCCGTAGCGGCGCGTCTGCAGCAGGTGCGCCGGGAGCAGGGACTGCGCGTGCAGGGCGTGTTGATCGGCGACCGCGAAACCATCGGCCTGCTCGAGCTGAGCGACGCGATCTTCTGGGTGCGCGAATGGCGCCGCTTCGGCCAGCCGGGCGAGACAGGCCGCCACGGCGCGGGCGGCGAGGGTGGCGATGGGGGCGGCTCGCCCGTGCATTCGAGCAGGCTGACGGCCGACTACTTTCCCGGCGCGCTGCGCACGCCGGACAACCTCGCCCGCACGCTGTCGCCCGAGGCCGCCGCTGCGGCGGTGCGTGCCGGACGGCGTCGTGACGAGGCGTCGTGACTTCCCGCCTGAAGCCAACCAACAGAATGCGCCCGGGACCTTGCCCATGACCTTCGCTTCCGATCTCGTCGCCGAACTCGAACGTGCCACGGCAGGCACCACCGTGCCGCGCGTGCGCGCCCTCCATTTGCCGCCGCCCGAGGCGGCCGCGTCGAAGAACGGCGAGTTCTGCGCGCTGGAACTCGATGACGGCGCGCTCGGCATCGCCTATGTGCTGCTCGAGGACGTGATCACGCGGCTGAGCGCGGCGGGCGACCTTGGGGGCGTGGCGGGCGTGGATGCGCTGCAGCTCGCGCGTGAGTTCGTCGGCGGCGCGACCGACCTGCGGCGCACACTCGGGTTTGCCGCCGCCAACGCCCTGTCGCGCAGCGTGATGGACCGCAACGGCTTCGCGCCGCCGCGGGCGACCGACTCGATCGGCGGCATCGCCCCCCAGGCCGGCGACCACATCGGCATGGTCGGGCTGTTCTCGCCACTGCTGAAGCAGGTCACCGCCGCCGGCGCGCAACTGACGGTGGTGGAACTGAACCCGGACTACGCCGGGCAGTACGACGGCTACCGGGTCACGCTCGATGCGGCCGAACTCGAATGCTGCAACAAGGTGCTGTCGACCAGCACCATCCTGCTCAACCATTCGGTGGATCGCATGCTGGCGCATTGTCGCAATGCAACGCGCATCGCGCTGATCGGTCCGAGTGCGGGCTGCCTGCCCGACCCCTTGTTCGCGCGCGGCGTGGACGTCGTCGGCGGCAGCTGGGTGAGCGACCGCGCAGGCTTCGTCGATGCGTTGCGCAGCGGGGCGGCCTGGAGCGCGTTCGCCTACAAGTTCGCCCTTACGCCGGCGGACTGGGCGGGCGCGGGTCGGCACTGGCTGGCGGATTCATAGGCCACGCCATGCCCTCTATCTACGACATCCTGGCCGAACAGCGCATCGCCGACGCGCTGCGCCGTGGCGAGTTCGACAATCTGCCGGGCGCGGGCAAGCCCCTGGTGTTCGATGACGAACTCTTCGTGTCGCCGGAGCAGCGCATGGCGAACAAGGTGATGCGCAATGCGGGCTTCAGCCCGCCCGAGATCGGCCTGCGCAAGGCGATCGCGAAACTTCGCGCCGAGATCGCCGGGCTGGATGAGAGCGAGCGACGTAGCGCCCTGCGGCGCCGGCTGGCGATGCTGATCGTGCAACTGGGCGAGATCTCGCGCAGCGGGCGTTGACCGGTGCTCGCGGTGGGATGTGTGGGGCCAACCGTGACATTGCTCACGCCGGGAACCCGAGTTGCCAATGTCACAATCGCGGGCCCGTCGAAGCAATGGAAGCGCCTGATGTCGGACAAGATCCTCACCGCAGTCATCGCCAGCCTCGTGCTGGTCTTGTTGTTGCTCATCTACGGCATTGCCACGCTGGGCTCCAGTGAGCGCAGTAATGATCGCGTGCTGCCCGAACGCCACCACGCCAGCATCGGGCAGGTCGTGTTCCGTTCCGAAGGCGGCATGACACGCATCAACCCCGCCGTTGCGTGCGCCACGCGTGACGCCTGCGAACTGGTCGACCGCATCGCCGCGCAGATCAAGCAGGACATCCAGGCACTCGGCGGGGCACATCCGGTCAGCGCCCTGGAGACGACCGAGGGCAAACAGCGGCTGCAAACCGCCCTCACCACCCATGTCCAGCAACTCGTGCAGCGCAACACCGGCGATCCGTCCAAGATCGTGACGGTCTTCTTTGATGAGATCGTTTCGACGACGATCGATTGAAGCGCCAGACCGGGCGAGCGGCAGCGGCGTCCGGCGTCCCCGCACCTCAGGTCTGTCCTCCGCCACCGCCTAGGTCGTTCGCATATACTGTTCGCCATTTTTGCGGCGCAACAAGATGCTCCAGCACCCGCGTGCGCGTGCATGGTGTCGTCGCCAAGCCCCTTCGCCCACCTTATTGCCTGATCGAACAAGGAGAATCACTGCATGAGCCGTCCTACCAAGATCGTGATCGCGCTGGCCGCGTTCGCGCTGATCTACCCCGCTGCCACGTGGTATTCCGGCCAGCGTATCCAGTCGGTCCTGGATGAACAATATGCGGACATGAAGTCGCATCCTTCGCTGAAGGTCAGCGAGCGCAGCTATGAACGTGGCCTGTTCAGCAGCACCGAGAAGGTGAGCTTCGAGATGGCGATGCCGGTGGCGGCCGTGGACGGCACGCTGCAGGCGGGCGAGCCGCTGCGCCTGAGCATGATCAGCCAGATCAAGCATGGTCCCTTGCCCGGCTTCAAGACCGTTGCCGCAGCCATGCTCGACAGCGAACTCGTGCTGGAAGGCGAGGCCGGCGCCGCATTGCGCGAGTCGCTCGGCGGCAAGGCACCGCTCGTGGCGCGCACCGTGGTGCAGTTCGACGGCGGCGGACATTCGGCGATGAGCAGTCCCGCGTTCGAGCTTGAGCTACCCGACGGCACGCGCCAGGCTTTGCGCATCGGCTTCAGCGGCTTCAAGGCCGACATCGATTTCAGCGCCGGCATGCGCAGCTACACGATGAAGGGGACGGCAGACGGCCTGTCGATGGAAGACCCCAACATGCAGATCGCCCTGTCGGGGCTGGTGTTCGACGCGGACCAGCACCGTCTGTTCGACGACGAGGCCTGGCTGTATGTCGGCAAGCAGCGCGCGACAGTGGCTTCGATGAAGGCCGAGGCCAAGGAGGATGGCGAACTCGGCGACGCCAGCTTCCTGCTGGAGCGACTGAGTTACGACATCGATATGCCAGGCAAAGGCGAGTACCTCGACATCAAGGCACTGATGGGCACCGAAGTGCTGCGGGTCGCGGACGTCGACTACGGCCCCGCACACTACGACTTCTCGGTCAAGCACCTGCATGGGCGCACGCTGATGGATCTGTACCGCAAGCTGCTGGAAATCAGCAGCGATCCCGCCCAGCTCGCGATGCAGGCCGAAGACCCCGCCGCCCTGTTCGCACCCCTTGCTGGACCCGCGATGACGCTGCTGGCCCACGACCCCGAGTTCAGCATCGACCGCATCAGCTTCACCAGCCCCCACGGCACGGCGGCCCTGTCGGCCGAAGTCAGCCTCAAGGGCGTCCAGCCCGATGAACTGAGCAATCCGCTGATGCTGATCGCCAAGCTGCGCGCCTCCGCCGACGTGTCGGTGCCGCAAGGCCTGATCCTCGAGTTCGCCGGCAACCAGGCGGAAGATCCGGAAGAGGCCGACTTCGCGGCCGCCCAGCTGCAGCAGCAACTGGCCGTGCTCGAGGCGCAGGGCTATCTCCAGCGTCACGGCGATCAGGTCAAGACCAGCGCGGCCTTCGCTCAGGGACAGCTGACGGTGAATGGCCGGCCGTTCAATCCGCTGGCGATGGGCGGGCGCTGAGCGGCCGAGCCACGTCAAGGATCACGCTCATTGCGGCGCGGTCAGTAGGGCTCTTGTAACAGGCGGGGCCGCAGTAGACGAATGCTGCGGCTTTGCCGCCTGAGAGTCTTGTGTCGCGACTGAACGCGCGTGAGCTGTCCTCTGTCTGGCAGCGAGCTGGGTTCGGCAAAACAAAAAGGGCTGTGGATAGAAATCCACAGCCCTTCATACACTTGGGGCGACATACCGGGATCGAACCGGTGACACCTGGAGCCACAATCCAGTGCTCTACCAACTGAGCTAATGCCGCCACTACAGGACCCCGGTAAAACCGAAGCCCTCAAAACTTGTCCTGGCCTGCCCGGCAGGGATCGAACCTGCAACCCCCGGCTTAGAAGGCCGGTGCTCTATCCGATTGAGCTACGGGCAGATCCCGCGGGCATTTCGGAGTGTGAGCTGGTCGGGGTGGAGGGATTCGAACCCCCGACATCTTGCTCCCAAAGCAAGCGCGCTACCGGACTGCGCTACACCCCGAGAGCCGCGAACTATACAGATCTCCCCGAGAGGCGTCAAACAGAAATAACAGATTTTTTTATGTGCGCCGGGCGCGTTGCCAGGCGCGGATCACACGCACCAGGTTGAGCAGCAGCCAGGCGAATTCGGCAGCCATCAGGACTCCTGCCAGACGAGCGACCAGAGGCTCGAAAACGCCCGCCACGAGCACGACCAGCACGACGAGATGGAGCCTGAGTTGCTGGCGCACCGGCGGGTCGGGGAGCAGCTTCTTCATGTTCGGGGCCTTCACGCCGGACTGGGTCAGATTCAGCCAGGCGAGAAAGGGGACGATCTTGTAAAGCATGGCGCTGATTGCGCCGCCGAAGCCACCGTGCAGTATCAGCACGCCGGCGAGCACGCTCCAGTGGTCGGCGTCGTGGGCTGCATTGGCGGCGAGCGCGGCGAGCCCGAGGATCAGCGCCACCATCGCACTGCGGAAGCTGCGGAAGGGGGCGTCTGGGGTGCTGCGACGTGTGCGCGATTGCAGGTGCAGCGTGAGCGCGGCAAAACTGACAACCAGCGTCAGCAGCACGATTCCGAGTGTGATCGATGCGATGCCGGCATCCGCGAAGCGCGCGAGCGACCACAGTATCAGCCCGGCCAGCACGGCAGGTGCCCACATTGCGGAGAAGCGAGGTGGATAGCCCGGAGTGATCTGGAACATGGGGACCACAACCCAGCTTGTGGCTGCCAGCAGGATGCCGCCCCAGCCCAACCAGCCCCAAGCGGCGTGGAGGTCGACCAGGGTGGGCAGCGCAACGGGCAGAGCGAGCCCACGACCCAGCGCCAGTGCGAGCGCGAGGCCGAGTGTTCCCGTCACGGCGAGGCCGATGAGGGCGAGGCGAAGGTCGCGTGGCGCGCGCGTCGTGCCGACTACCGCCGGTGCGCCGACGAGCGCCAGCAGGCCGGCGCCTAGGAAGACCACGATGCCGGCGACCAGCAGCAGGCCGCCGCCAACGATGGCGCCAGGCAGCCCGAGTCCGAGTCCTGTGGTTAGTCCGGCTGCGCCGAGGGAGGTCAGGGCGTGCGTCGTCGAAGCGACGCCGAGCGGTGCCGGGAAGCGCGCGCCGGCGACCACAGGCAGGATCTGCTGCAGCGCACCCAGCATCACCTGTAGCATGAAGCCGGCGGCGATGAGGTGGACGAGTGCGAGCGCGCCCGGCGTCCAGCGCGAGGTGAGGACGCCATCACCGAACGCCAGTACTGCCCCGGCCACGATCCCGAACAGGGGCGCGGTGAGGAAGAAGCGTAGCGGCGCGGAAAGCGGCGGGGTGTCCTCGTAGGCCAGTCCGGGATTGGCCGAGCTCATGGCCTGCCGATCAGGATCGCTACCGTGCCGTCGTCATGAAAATTGACCTCATGTCGATAGCCGTCGCGATCGAGCAGCCGAATCAGCGGATGCGGCATGCGATCCAGCAGCAAGGTGAACTGCTCGCCCGCCTTGAGGTTGGCGAGCGCCTCCATGGCGCGTTCGAAGGGTTCCGGCGGTTCGAGGCCGCGTGCGTCTACGGTCGTGATGTTCATGTTGCGTGTTCCGCTGCAAGGGAATGGGAAAGTTCGGTACAGAGGGTGGCACTGACGGCGCCGAGGCGCGCATCGCACATCGGATAGAGGATGTTCTCTTCCTTCATGTTGTGCTGCTGCATCATGATCAGCAGGGTCTCGGCCTCGCCGGCGAATTCGTCGCCGTCGCGGGCAGCCAGCGCGTCCTGCAGGCGGGCGAGCGTGGCGCGCATGTCGGCATGCTCGGCACGCATCACTTGGGTCGGACCCTGGGTCATGCCGGTCGCAGCCTCGAAGGCCGGGAAGAGTTGCTGTTCCTCGGCGTCGAAGTGGGCGTTGAGCGCGTTGGAAAAGGCCGCCAGCGCATCGGTTGCGCCCGGCCAGTCGCCCTTGGCGGCGAGGGTCTCGGCGCGGGCGAAGTCATGGTCGCACGCGCGGTGGTCTTGGGTCATCAGGTCGGCAATCGTGCTCATGTTCGGCTCCGGTGGGGATGAGGGCATTCTCCGCAGCGGCTGGCGAGTGGCATTGATGCGAGTCAAGTTGACCAGCGGTGCGACGAACGGCCTCGACTTGGGCAATCGGGCGTGTCACGGGCACAATCCGTGCTTTCGTTCCGCTGGAGGCCGCATGTCGCGTGCCGTTCCGCCCGGCGCGTGGGTGCGCATCTTCGTTCCCTTCGCGCTGGGCTATTACCTGTCCTATCTGTTGCGCACGGTGAATGCGGTGATCTCGCCGGCGATCACCGGGGAGCTCGGCCTCACGGCCGCGCAACTGGGCCTGCTGACGAGCATGTATTTTCTGGCCTTCGGCCTGGCGCAGATTCCGGTCGGGATCGCGCTCGATCGCTACGGGCCGCGCCGGGTGGAGAGTGCCTTGCTGCTGCTCACCGGCCTGGGCGCCGTGCTGTTCGCGCTGGGTGACTCGATAGCGGGGCTCGGCCTGGCGCGGGCCCTGATCGGCCTGGGCGTGTCGGCCTGCCTGATGGGCGCGCTGAAGGGGTTCGCGCTGTGGTATCCGCCCGAGCGCCAGAGCTCGATGACCGGTTTCGTCATGGCCTGTGGTGCGATGGGGGCGCTCACCGCGAGTGCCCCGCTCGAAGCGGCAATGCCCTTGCTGGGCTGGCGCGGCGTGTTCTGGGGCATCGCGGCGGTGGCGCTGGCGACCTCGATCATCCTGTGGCGCAGCCTGCCGAGGGAGGCGCCGGCGGCCGGGCAGGGGAGCCTCGGCGCGGTGCTGAAGAGCGTGGGTTCCATCTTCGTCGCGCCGGCCTTCCTGCGTTTCGCAGGGTCGTCGCTGTTCTTCGTCGGCGGTTTCATGGCGCTGCAGAGTCTGTGGGCCGTGCCCTGGCTGATGCATGTCGAGGGACTGGAACTGGCAGATGCGGCGCGCACCCTGTTGCTGCTGAATCTGGGCATGCTGGCCGGCCAGCTATCGATCGGCGTTTTCGGCGTGCGCCTGGCGCGCCGGGGCGTGCAGCCGCTGCGCATGCTGCACGTGGGGTATGGCGGGCTGCTGCTGGTGCAGGCGGGGATCCTGTTCGGCGTGGGGCCGGTCTCCCTGCTGTGGTTCCTGCTGGGGGCGCTTTCGGCGGTCAATTCGCAGGCCTATCTGGCTTCGGCGAACGACTTCCCGCGCGAGATGTTCGGCCGCGTCAGCACCTCGATCAATCTCATGGTCTTTCTGGGCGCCTTCGTCGTGCAGTGGGGATTCGGCCTGGCACTGGATCTGCTGCGCACCTGGGGCTGGGAGATGCCGCAGGCCTTGCGCCTCACCTTCGCCGCGTTGCTGGTGCTGCAGGTCTTGAGCTATCTGCCGCTGTTCCCGCGTCTTTGGCGCCGGGCGTAGATCTGACGCGGCCGGTTCAGGCTGCCTGGCCGCAGGCCACGCCCGAAGACCACGCCCATTGGAAGTTGTAACCGCCGAGGTGGCCGGTGACGTCCATGACCTCGCCGACGAAGTACAGCCCCGGAACCGCCCGTGCCTCCATCGTGCGCGACGAAAGCGCGTGCGTATCGACGCCACCGAGCGTGACCTCGGCCTTGGCGTAGCCCTGCGTGCCGGAGGGTGTCAGCGCCCACCCCGACAAGGTGGCGGCAATGCTGCGCAGGTCGGCGTGGCGGAACTCGTTCATCGGCCGGGTCCAGCCGTGGAGCTCGCACCAGGCATGGGCGAAGCGGCGCGGCAGGCGCTCGGACAGCAGGTTGGCGAGCAGGGTGCGTTCGGCCGCGTGCGCCAGCAGCCAGGCTTCGGCATCGACGCCCGGCAGCAGGTCGAGCGTGACCGGCGCCCAGTCCGCGTCCTCGTAGGCCTGGGCCTGCCAGTAGCTCGATACCTGCAGGATGGACGGGCCGGACAGACCGCGGTGGGTGACCAGGGCCGCCTCGCGGAACACGGGCCCGCGACAGTGCGCCTCCACCTCGAGCGAGATGCCCGCCAGCGGCGCGAGCCGCGACAGGGTTTCGGGCGGCAGCGTAAGCGGCACCAACGCCGGGCGCGGCGCCACAACCGCCAGACCGAACTGCTCGGCAATGCGATAGCCGAGCGGGCTGGCACCGATCTTCGGGATCGACAGGCCGCCGGTGGCAATCACGAGGCTGTGGGCGGAGAAGCGGCCGATGCTGGTGTCTACGATGAAGCGCTCGCTGTCGGCATCGGTGCGCGAGACATCCAGCACCTTCGCCGGCATGGCCCAGTCGACGCCGCCGTCGCTGCACTCGGCCTGCAGCATGTCGATGATCTGCTGGGCCGAATCGTCGCAGAACAGTTGGCCCCAATCCCTTTCGTGGAAATCGATGCCGTGGCGCTGCACAAGCTCGATAAAATCCGCCGCCGTGTAACGCGACAGGGCGGAGCGCACGAAGTGCGGGTTGCGGCAAATGTAGTTGTCCGCGGCGACGCGGCGGTTGGTGAAGTTGCAGCGACCGCCGCCGGAGATGCGGATCTTCTCGGCCAGCTTCTCGGCGTGATCGACCAGCAGCACCTTGCGTCCGCGCTGACCGGCTGTTGCGGCGCACATCATGCCGGCCGCGCCTGCGCCGATCACGATGACATCGTAACTTTGCTTTACAGGGCGGGCGATCGGGGCCTTCAAGTGCGCCACGTGGATACCTTCGACGACGAAAGCGGCGCAGAATACGCGGTGTGCTGCAAAGCGGCAAATTCCGAGGCTTTGCGCCGCGATGATGCTGCCTGATGGCAAAACGAGACCAAGAATATCAGCTTGTTGGAGCGCTTTATGACTGAAACCACCACCGGCACGACCATGCCGCCCCGCAAACGGGGTCTGGTCCGACCGGCGTTGTGGGCTGCGGGTGCGGTGATTGTCATCGGCGCGGTCGGCTTCTTCGCCGCGCCGCCGGTGGCCAAGCACTATGCCGTGAAGATTCTGGGCGAGACCCTTGGGCGGACGGTGACGATCGACGGGGTGGTGATCAACCCCTTCTCGGTCACCGCCGAAATCCAGGGGCTCAAGGTGATGTCGGCGGACGGGCAGTCGGAGGCCTTCGGCTTCGACGCCTTGCGCACCAACGTCGAGGTCGTCGAGTCGCTGATGCAGCGCGGCCTGGTGCTGCACGAGGTGGCGCTGAGCGGGCCGCGGCTGAACGTTGCGCTCGAGGGGGGCGGGCGGCACAGCTGGAGCGACGTTGCCGAGCGCATCGCGGCGCTGGCGAATTCGGGCGGGGAGGATGACGCCGAGGCCGGCAAGCCCGGCACGCTGTTCTCGGTCGGCAATATCCGCGTCGCCGGCGGCCGTGTTTCGGTCGAGGACAAGCCGCGCGGGCTCAAGCATGAACTGGCGGAGCTCGAGGTCGGCGTGCCCTTCGTGTCGAACCTGCCGGTGAAGGTGGACGTCTTCGTCGAGCCGACACTGTCGGCCGTGCTCGATGGCAACCCGCTCAAGATGAGCGCGCGCACCAAGCCGTTCCAGGACACGCACGAGACCATCCTCGACGTCGTGCTCGACAAGTTCGACCTCACGCCCTGGCTGGCCTATGCCCCGTTCGAGCCAGCCTTCCGCCTGCCGTCGGCGCAGCTCACGACGAACATCGAGGTGTCCTTCCGGCAACCGGCCGACGCTGCGCCCGAGCTGGTCCTGCGCGGGCCGCTGCGGCTCGACCAGTTCGTGCTGCAGGACAAGGCGGGCGAGCCGGTGGCGACGGTGCCTGAATTCGAACTCGAGTTCGCCGATGTTCAGCCGCTGATCGGGCGCTGGCATTTCACGCGCATGCGGGTCGCCCAGCCGGAACTCGACCTGGTGCGGCTGAAGGAGGGCGGGCTCAATCTCGCCACGCTGCTGCCGGCTGCCGCGCCGGAAGCGAAGCCCGCAAAGGCGAAAGGCGCAGGCAAGGGCGCGGCGGCCAACGATCAGGCCAGGCCCGAGGCCGACGCGGCCAAGGCGTCAGGCGCCGAGCCCGATTTCCTGCTCGCCCACGCGCGCATCCGCGATGGCGTGGTCCGCTTCGAGGACCGCAGCCTGGCCGAGCCGTTCAAGGCACGCATCGAGGCGATCAACCTCGACCTGCGCGACCTCGCGACCGAGGCCGACATGCCGGCAGAGATCCGCCTCGACTACGCCACCGACGGCGGCGAGAAGTTCGTGCATGAGGATCGCCTGCGGCTGGAGCCCTTCGAGTACGAGGGCATGCTCAACTTCGAGGCGATCAAGGCCGCGCGTTATGCCCCTTACCTGGCGGCGGCCCTGCCGGGGGGCGAGGTGCGCGACGGCAGCCTGAGCGGCAACCTGCGCTATCGCGTCGCGCTGGACGACAAGGGCGAGTCGGACATCGACCTGAGCGCCGATGCGCTCGCCGTGCGCGACTTTGCGCTGGCGCTCAAGGGCGCCAAGGATGCCGCGGTCAAGGTGCCCGAACTGGATGTGCGCGAGGCCGTCCTCGATCTCGCCGCGCAGCGCGTGAAGCTGGCCGAACTCGGCGTCAAGGGTGCGGCGGTGTCGGCCGTGCGGCTCAAGAACGGCGACATCGACCTGCTCGGCCTGACCGGTCCAGCGAAGAAGAGCGCGCCGGCCGGTGCGCCGTGGGTCGTCGCCGTGGACAAGCTGGCCCTGCAGGGCGTTTCGGTGCGCGTCGAGGACCGCACTGTTTCGCGCCCGGTGGTGATGGCGGCGGACAACATCGACTTCGAACTCGACGGTTTTTCCACCGAGAAGGGCAACCTCAGCCAGCTCAAGCTCGACTCCCGCATCAACAAGAACGGCAAGCTCGGCGTTTCCGGCAGCCTGGGGCTGGAACCGCTGAAGGCGGATCTCAAGCTCGACCTGCGCAACGTCGACCTGCTGCCGATCCAGCCCTATGTGCTGCAGCAGACCAAGATCGCGATCTCGCGCGGCAACCTCACCACGAAGGGCCAGCTCAAGCTCGGCACCGGACGCCGTGGCAACCTGCTGGCGGACTTTCGCGGCGACGTTGCGGTGGGCAACTTTGCCTCCATCGATCGCCTGAATGCGACCGACTTCCTGCGCTGGCGCACGCTTCGCGTCGGGGGCGTCAATGCCCGGCTCGAGCCATTCTCGCTCGCGGTCAGGCAGGTCACGCTGGACGACTTCTACACCCGCCTCATCCTCGACGAGGAAGGGCGCCTGAATCTGCGTGAGATCCAGGGCACCGATGGCAAGGCCGCCGCGCCTCAGCCGGAGCCTGTCGCCGCAGCAGCCGACCCCTTCGCCGATCCGGCACTGGCCGGAAATGCGCCGCGGGTGAAGGAGGGCGAACGCACGGCCAAACTGCCGCCGCCGAGCGCGCCACCGCCGCCGATCCGCATCGACCGCATTGAGATCAAGCGCGGCAATATCGCCTTCAGCGACCGCTTCATCCGTCCGAACTACGACGTCAACCTCACCGACATGGCCGGCGAACTGGTCGGCCTGTCGACCGACCCGAACACCATCGCCAAGCTCGATCTGAGTGGCAAGGTCGACAAGGCCGCGCCGGTCAGGGTGGTGGGCGAGCTCAACCCCTTCCGCCAGGATGCACATCTCGACATCCTCGCGTCGGTAAAGGACTTCGAGCTCACCGGTCTGTCGAGCTATTCGGGCAAGTACGTCGGCTACGGCATCGCCAAGGGCAAGCTGTCGGCCGAACTCAACTACAAGATCGAGGAGCGCAAGCTCACCGCCACCAACCAGATCTTCCTCGACCAACTCACCTTTGGCGACAAGGTCGACAGCCCCGACGCGGTGAACCTGCCGGTGCAGCTGGCGGTGTCGCTGCTGAAGAACGGCCGCGGCGAGATCGACCTGCATCTACCGGTGACCGGCACGCTGGACGACCCGGAGTTCAGCGTGTTCGGGCTGGTCGTGAAGATGCTGTTCAACCTGATCGGCAAGGCCATCACTTCGCCGTTTGCCTTGCTCGGCTCGGTGATCGGTGGCGGCGAGGAGTTGTCGCAGCTTGAACTGGCGCCGGGAGCCTCGGCGCCGGGTGAGGCGCAGCGCGAGAAGCTCGCGACCTTGGCCACGGCCCTGGTCGACCGTCCGGCGCTCAAGCTCGACATTACCGGCCGTGCCGATCCGGCGGTCGATACGGATGGCCTCAAGCAGGCGGCGCTGGAGCGCATGGTGAAGGCGCAGAAGCTCAAGGCGCTGGTCGCGCAGGGGAAGGAGGCGCCTTCGCTAGACGAGGTTCAGGTCGAAGAGGCCGAGTATCCCGAGCTGCTGAAGAAGGCGTACCGGGACACCGATTTCAAGAAGCCGCGCAACGTCATCGGCATGGTCAAGGACATCCCGGTGCCGGAGATGGAGGCGCTCATCCTCGCCAATACGTCGGTTGACGAGCAGGCGCTGCGCACGCTGGCGCAGCAGCGCGCGCAGGCGGTACGCGACTGGCTGGCGAGCGAAGGCAAGGTGCCGGGCGAGCGCATCTTCGTGCTCGAACCCAAGGTCGAGCCGGCAGGCGAGGCCGGGCAGGTTCAGTTCTCGCTGCGCTGAGGACGGGCGCTCAGACCGCAGAAACGGGGGCTTCGGCCCCCGTCTTCTTTTGGCGCGACTATGATGAAAACGTGAGTTTCATTGCTGCGGCAAAGGGGAGGCCGGCATGGGCAACGTCTTCATCAGTTACCGGCGTGATGATGCGGCCGGCTACGCGCGCGCCATCTACGACCAGCTCACCGAGCGTTTCGACACGGCGCAGGTGTTCATGGACGTCGATGCGATCGAGCCCGGCCTGCCCTTCGACGAGGTGATCCGCAACGCCGTAGGCAAGTGCGAGGTGCTGCTGGTGCTGATCGGTTCGCGCTGGATGGAGGTGCAGCCTGATGGCCGCCGGCGACTCGACGACGAGCGCGACTTCGTGCGGCTGGAGATCGCGGCGGCGCTGGCGCGCAACATCCGTGTGATTCCTGTCCTGCTCGACGGTGTGCAGATGCCGGCCGAGGATCTCCTGCCCGAACCAATGCGCGGCCTGGTCTGGCGTAATGCGCTCGAGGTCAGCAACACACGCTTCACGTCAGACGTGAATCGACTCGCGGACGTGTTGGCGAGGGTGTTGGGCGAGGCGGAGAGGAGCGCGTCGGCAACGACCGAGGCCGCGACGAAGTCTGCCGCGTCTGGCGCGGACACCGTGGTCTCAACGTCCGGGGCGGTCGCGAACGGGTCCGCCACTGCCGCAGTCGGTGATGCACGGGACGTCGGAGGCAAAGGGGGCAAGGGTTTGCGCGTTATGCTGGTCGCAGGTGCCGTCGTGGTCGCGGGGGCGATTGCCGCCGTGCTGCTGTGGCCGGACAAGCAGCCGCCGGTCGTTGTCCCGGACAAGCCGAAGCCGGGGCTCGCGCTGGGTCTGCCGGACTACGGGGTCGTGTTCGGCAGTGACCGGACGCTGGACGCCGCGCGCGACGAGATCCGGCGCGCGAGCCGTAACGGCGTGCAGGATGCCGGCATCTACTTTCGTAACGGCTATTTCGCCAGCATCGCGACCGCCACGACGCGGGCCGATGCCGATCGTATCCTCGGCATCGTCCGCGCCTTCCGCAGTGACGCCTACGCGACGCGGATGGAGACGTGGTGCGCGCAGCCCGTGGGGCGCGAGGGCTACATCGACTGTACCGGGTCGGGTGCCGTTCGATGAGTCGCCACGATGGCGCCTGTTCTGCGCCTCGCGATTGGCAGCAAGACCTCAGCGTGCTGCAGGCTGGACGGGCTCGCCAATGTTGAGGTTGCCGACGCCGTCCTGACCCTTGATCAGGAACTTGCCTTCGGGCAGACCGCCGCGGCAGGGTGCCAGGCGGCGGCCGTCGATCTCGGCCTTTGCCACCGTCACGCCATCGAGCGGAGGCGAGAAGGTCGTGCTCAACTCGCCCTGGAAGTTGTACTTGAAGTCGCCCGCGAAGCGGCCTTCGACCGTCGCGGTGCTGCCTTTCGCATCGCAGGTCGCCTGGTAGTAGGTGTAGTAGGCATCCTTGGTCCAGCGCTGCTCGCGACAGTTGCTGAGGGTGCTTTCCGGATGGGCGATCACGTCGTCCCTCGCAAGCTTTCCGATGCAGATGTGAAAGCTGGCGGTCCTGGCGGCGTCGCCGGCGGAGATGGTGTTCATCAGCCAGAGTCCGGGCATGCGCACGGGGGCTTCGGCCGGGGCCGTAGTGGCATGAGCCGCGGTGCTCGCGGCGATGAGCAGGATCGGGAGCAGTGTGCGCATGGGAAGGTCCGGAGGAGGGTGGGCGGGGAGCTGAATGAAGGGTTCGCAAGGCCATTCGGTGGTCGCGCTACGAAGCGCGAACGACCGGGAGCTTACCGGCCCGCCAACCCTCGGAACTTGAGCAAAGGCAAGAACCGCCTTCCCTTCATATAGCGCTCAGAACATCCCCATTTCAAGGCGGGCAGCGTCGCTCATCATCTCGCGGCTCCAGGGCGGATCCCATACCAGCTCCACGCTCGCTTCCTTCACGCCGGGCAGTTCCAGCAGCCGCTCACGCGCCTCGTCGGCGATCAGCGTGCCCATGCCGCAGCCGGGGGCGGTCAGGGTCATGCGCACAGCCAGGCGGTAGCCGCCCTCGGGCAGCGGTTCGGCCGTGCAGCCGTAGACCAGGCCGAGATTGACGATGTCGATCGGGATCTCCGGGTCGTAGCAGGTGCCCAGCAGCGTCCACGCGCTCTGCTCGACAGCCTCGGCGCTCAGCTCGCCAGCGGCCGGTTCGGGCATCGGTGGCGGAAGCTGCGGTTCCAGCCCGAGGGCGTCTGCGTCGCGTTCGGCAACACGGTACAGGTTGCCGCCGCACATCACAGTGATCGAGCCGCCCAGGCGCTGCGTGACCAGCGCGTAGGCGCCTTCGGGCAGCGTCTCGGGCTGGCCCCAGGGTACGCTCACCGCGTCGCAGTCGCGCGCGAGGACGCGGGATTCGGTTTCACCGTAGTGGTCACCCATGGTGCGGATCTCCGTTCAATCGTTTCACTCGGTGCGCGCCGGGTCCTGCGCGCCGACGATGGCGTTGTGCAGGGTGTGCCACGCCAGCGTGGCGCACTTCACCCGCACCGGAAACTCGCGCACGCCGGCCAGCACCGCCAGCTTGCCGAAGTCGCGCTCGGGCGGCGGTGTCTCCGTGAGCAGCGCGTGGAAGTCGTGGAACAGCGCCTCCACCTCGGCCACGGGCTTGCCCTTGATCGCCTCGGTCATCAGCGAGGCCGATGCGGTGGAGATGGCGCAGCCGTGGCCCACGAAGCTCACGTCCTTGACCACGCCGTCCTCGATGCGCAGAAACACCGTGAGCTGGTCGCCGCACAGCGGGTTGTGGCCGTCGGCCTGGTGGTCGGCCTCCGGCATGGGACGGTAGTTACGCGGCTGCCGGTTGTGGTCGAAGATGACCTCCTGGTACAGCTCGCGCAGATCGGGTCCGGTGTCGTTCATTGGATTGGTCTCCGCCTTCATCCGTGGTTGCGCGTGCCGAACAGGTCCTGCGCCTTGTCGATGGCGGCGACAAGCGCGTCGATGTCGGCAAGGGTGTTGTACATGGCCAGCGAGGCGCGTGCCGTGCCGGGAATGCCGAAGCGCGTCATCAGCGGCATCGCGCAATGGTGGCCGGCGCGGATCGCCACGCCCTCGGCATCAAGGATGGTGCCCAGGTCGTGAGGGTGGATGCCATCCACGAGGAAGGACAGGATGCCGGCCTTGTGCTGCGCCGTGCCGACCAGGCGCACGCCCCGGATGGCGTCGACCGCCGCCGTAGCGTACTCGAGCAGGGCATGCTCGTGCGCCGCTATCCGCTCGATGCCGACCTCTCGCACGTAGTCGATGGCCGCCGCCAGACCGATGGCGCCGGCGATGTTGGGCGTGCCGGCCTCGAAGCGTTGTGGCGGCTCGGCATAGGTGCTGCGCTCGAAGGACACGGTGCGGATCATGTCGCCGCCGCCCTGCCAGGGCGGCATGGCATTCAGGATGCTGCGGCGGCCGTAAAGCGCGCCGATGCCGGTGGGGCTGTAGAGCTTGTGCCCCGAGAACGCGTAGAAGTCGCAGCCGATGGCCTGCACGTCCACCGCCTGGTGCGCCACGGCTTGCGCGCCGTCGACCAGCACCACCGCACCGGCCGCGTGGGCGCGGGCGGTGAGTTCGGCTACCGGGTTGATGCTGCCCAGCGCGTTCGACACATGCGTGATCGCCACGAGCTGGGTGCGATGGTTGAGCAGGGCGTCGAAGGCCGCGAGGTCGAGCTCGCCCGCCTCGCTGACCGGCACCACCTTAAGCACCGCGCCGGTCTGCTCGCACAGCAGCTGCCATGGGACGATATTGGAGTGGTGCTCCATCGTCGTGATCAGGATCTCGTCGCCCGCGCGCAACTCGGCGCGGCCCCAGCTTTGCGCGACGAGGTTGATCGCCTCGGTGGTGCCGCGGGTGAAGACAATCTCGTCAGCGTGCGCAGCGTTGATGAAGCGCTGCACGGTGGCTCGCGCGGCGTCGTACAGCTCGGTCGCGTGCTGCGACAGCCAGTGCACGCCGCGGTGGATGTTGGCGTTGGATTCGAGGTAGAAGCGCCGCTCGGCCTCGATGACGGCCAGCGGCTTCTGCGTGGTGGCGCCGTTGTCCAGGTAGGCGAGGCGGCGGCCGTGCACCGGGCGCGCGAGGATCGGAAAGTCCGCCGCGACGTCGAGCTGGGAGGCGCCCACAGGCTGGCCGTTGCCGGAAACGGGAAGGTCGGTGAGCAGGGTCACAGCAGTTCCTCCAGCATGGCGCCGCCGGGCAGGCGGGCGAGCAGGGCGGTGCGCGCATGCTTGCGCAGCGCGTCGTGGGCGATGCGCTCGATGACTTCGGCGGCGAAGGCATAGGTCAGCAGTTGGCGTGCATGGACCTCATCGATGCCGCGTGCACGCAGGTAGAACAGCGCGTCCTCGTCGATCTGGCCGACGGTGGCGCCGTGGGCGCACTTCACGTCGTCGGCGTAGATCTCCAGTTCGGGACGGGCATCGGCCTCGGCCAACTTTGACAGCAGCAGGTTGTCGCAGCGCTGCACGGCGTCGGTGCGCTGCGCATCCTGGGCGACGATGATGCGCCCGGCGAACACCCCGCGCGCGTTGCCATCGACCAGGCCGCGGTAGTACTCGCGACTGGTGCCGAGCGGCATGGCGTGCTCGATCAGCGTGTGGTGGTCGACGTGGCGCCGGCCATCGACGTGGTACAGACCGTTGAACAGCGTCTCGCAGCCTTCGCCGTCGAAGCGGGTATGGATGTCATTGCGCGCCAGGCGGGCGCCGAAGGACAGCGAGTGGGAGGCGAAATGCGATCCGCGCGCCTGCTCGGCCTCGATCTGCGCCACATGGATGGCCTGCGCGTCCTGCTGCTGCAGCTTGACGTGGGTGATGCGCGCGTCCTGCGCCGCCTGCACCCGGGTAACGACCGTGCCGAGCGTGGCGCCGCCACCGACATGGTGTTCGACGATGCTCGCCTCCGAATTGGCGTCGGCCACGATCAGGTTGCGCAGGTGGCTGTCGGCCGCGCCAGTGGCGCCGATGAAGACCAGGTGCAGGAGCTGTTCCAGCGCCGTGCCGCGCGCCAGGCGCACGAAGGCGCCGTCGCCGCACAGCGCCAGGTTCAGCGCGTAGGGGCTTGCGCTGTCGTCGGCGGTGCCGAAGGCGGCCTCGACCGCGTCGGGCGCGGTGTTGAACGCTTCCGACAGGGCGCTGACTGTCACGCCGGTCGGCAACGTGCCGATGACCGACAGCGTCGGCGCGAACTGCCCGTCCACGAACACCAGCCAGTGGCCGCCGTCATCGAAGGCCGCACGCAGCGCCGCCAGCGTGGCGGCAGGGTGGGCGGCGGAATCGGGCGCGGCCAGCGCCTGCTGCTCGAGGAAGGCGAGCGAGGTGTGGCGCCAGGCCTCCAGCCGGCTCGTCGGCCAGCCGAGGTCGGCGAAACGGGCGATCGCGTCGGCGCGGCGGCGAGTCAGCCAGGGCAGGGCGGCGCCGGGCAGGTGGGCGGCGCGCTCGCGCTGGCGGGCAACCCAGGTGTCGATCTCGCTCATGGCCGCGCTCCTGCAGCAGTTTTAGTGGCCTTGCCTTCGGCGTCGATCCAGCCGTAGCCGTGCTCTTCCAGTTCCAGCGCAAGTTCGCGACCGCCCGAGCGCACGATGCGGCCCTGCGACAGCACGTGCACCTTGTCCGGTACGATGTAGTCGAGCAGGCGCTGGTAGTGGGTGATGACGATCATCGAGCGCTCGGGTGAGCGCAGGCGATTGACGCCTTCGGCGACGATCTTCAGCGCGTCGATGTCCAGCCCGGAGTCGGTCTCGTCCAGCACCGCCAGCCTGGGCTCGAGCAGCGCCATCTGCAGCACCTCGTTGCGCTTCTTCTCGCCGCCCGAGAAACCCTCATTGACCGAGCGGTAGAGGAACTCCTCCTTCATGCCGACCGCCTTCATCTCGGCCTTCACCCGTGCGAGGAAGTCCATCGCGTCGTACTCGGGCAGGCCGCGGTGGCGGCGCACGGCGTTGACCGCGGCCTTGAGGAAGTAGGCGTTGGACACGCCGGGAATCTCGACCGGGTACTGGAAGGCGAGGAAGAGCCCGGCGCGGGCGCGTTCCTCGGCCGGCAGGGCGAGCAGGTCGGTACCGTCCCAGTCCACGCTGCCGTCGGTCACGGTGAAGGTGTCGCGGCCGGCCAGCACCTGCGCCAGCGTGCTCTTGCCCGAGCCGTTGGGGCCCATGATGGCGTGCACCTCGCCGCTGCCCACCTCCAGGTTCAGACCCTTGAGGATGGCCTTGCCGTCGACGGCCGCGTGCAGGTTGTTGATCTTCAGCATCTTGGTTCTCCTTGGGGTCTATCAGCCGACGCTGCCTTCGAGGCTCACGCCGAGCAGTTTCTGCGCTTCCACCGCAAATTCCATCGGCAGTTCCTTGAACACCTCGCGGCAGAAGCCATTGACGATCATCGACACCGCGTCCTCGGCACTGATGCCGCGCTGCATCGCATAGAAAAGCTGGTCTTCGCCGATGCGCGAGGTGGTGGCCTCGTGTTCGACATGGGCGCTGGGGTTGCGCACCTCGATGGTGGGGAAGGTGTGCGCCGCGCAACGGTCGCCGATCAGGAGCGAGTCGCATTGCGTGTAGTTGCGCGCACCTTCCGCCCTGGGCGTCACGCGCACGAGGCCGCGGAAGGTGTTGCTGCCGCGCCCGGCCGAGATGCCCTTGCTGAGGATGGTGCTGCGGGTGTTGCGCCCCATGTGGATCATCTTGGTGCCGGTGTCGGCCTGCTGCAGGTTGTTGGTCAGCGCGACCGAGTGGAAGTCGCCCACCGAATCGTCACCGCGCAGGATCACGCTCGGGTACTTCCAGGTGATCGCCGAACCGGTCTCGACCTGCGTCCAGGAGATGTGCGAGCGTGCGCCGCGACAGTCGCCGCGCTTGGTGACGAAGTTGTAGATGCCGCCCTTGCCGTCCTTGTCGCCCGGGTACCAGTTCTGCACGGTGGAATACTTGATCTTGGCGTCGTCGAGCGCGATCAGTTCCACCACCGCGGCGTGGAGCTGGTTCTCGTCGCGCATCGGCGCGGTACAGCCCTCCAGATAACTGACGGATGCGCCTTCCTCCGCGATGATCAGCGTGCGCTCGAACTGGCCGGTGTCGCGGGCGTTGATGCGGAAGTAGGTCGAGAGCTCCATCGGGCACTTCACGCCCTTGGGGATGAAGACGAAGGAGCCGTCGGAGAACACCGCCGAGTTGAGCGCGGCGTAGAAGTTGTCGCCCGGCGGCACCACCGTGCCGAGGTACTGGCGCACCAGTTCCGGGTGTTCCTTCACCGCCTCCGAGAACGAACAGAACACGATGCCGTGCTCGCCCAGCTCCTTCTTGAAGGTGGTGGCCACGCTCACCGAGTCGAACACCGCATCCACCGCCACGCCGGCCAGGCGCGCGCGCTCGTGCAGTGGCACGCCGAGCTTCTCGAAGGTGCGCAGCAGTTCCGGATCGACTTCGTCCAGGCTCTTCGGGCCGTCCTTCTTCGACTTGGGCGCGGAGTAGTAGACGATGTCCTGGAAATCGACCGGCGGAAACTGCACCGCGGCCCAGACGGGCGGCGTCATGGTCAGCCAGTGGCGATAGGCCTCGAGCCGCCATTCGAGCAGCCATTCCGGCTCGCCCTTGCGCGCCGAGATGGTGCGGACGATGTCCTCGGACAAGCCCTTGGGCACGCTGTCTGTCTCGAGCCGCGTCTCGAAGCCGGCGACGTATTCCTGCTCGAGAAAGGCGCCGATCGCGTCGCCGCGCTTGGCGGGCGCCTGCGGCGGGGAGGTGAGGGTAGGGGCGTTCATCTTGCGTTCTCCTGGTTGCTTCAGCCGGCGTGGCGGGCGAGGCGGTCGGGGCCGCGCATGGGGTGTTCGGTGGTGGGCGTGGCGTTAGCCGTCGAAGGGGCGGGCGTCATCTCGGCGACGCTGACCGTCTGTAGCGCCTGGCGTACCACGGTGTTGATGCGGATCCAGCTGTCGCGGATGCGGCAACCGGTTTCGAGGTTGCAGGTGCCGCTGTTGGCACTGCACTCGGTGAGTCCGAAAGGGTGCTCTTCGAGCGCATCGATGAGGTCGGCGATGCTGATCTTCGCCGGCGGGCGCGACAGCACGTAGCCGCCCCGCGTACCGCGCTGGCTCTGCACCAGGCCGTGGCGGCCGAGCGCCTTCAGGATCTTGCTGACGGTCGCTAGGCCGAGGCCGAGCGCGTCGGCGAGCTCCGTGGCGCTGATCACGCGCTCGGGCGTGGTCGCCATGTGCGTGACGATCAGAGTGCCGTAGTCGGTGAGCTTGCTGATGCGAAGCATGATGGGCGTCTCCGCGTTGGGGTGCTTAAACTGTACTAAAACAGTACGATATTAGCAAGCGGGTCGGCAGGCAGGCGCATCGGGCGCGCCTTGGCCTAAGATGAAGTGCGAGCAGACAGGGACGAACACAGCGCGATGGAACTGGAAAGCGGTCGTAACTACGTGATCCGCCTGTGCAGCGGCGAGATCCGCGAGTGGCGCTTCGACGGCAGGGACTCTTGCGGCTTCGCATGGTGGTGCGACGTCGAGACCGGCAAGGGCTTTTCGGAAGCGGGTCTGCTCTATGCGTGGGAGATCCTGCCCGCGGGAGAAGACGGTGGCTGAGTCGGTCTGGTTTCGTTTAGCACTCCCGTACCCGGCTTCGCTCACGGCGCCGGGGCTGGGGGTGCTTGTTGCAGCGCTCGCATGGCCGGCCGGCGCGGACGGATGGAAGGCGGCGGCCGTGCTCGCCGGTCTCGTCGCCTGGACCCTCTCTGAGTACCTGCTGCACCGCTTCCTGCTGCACGGCGTCGAGCCATTCCGTGCCTGGCATCTCGCCCATCACCGCAATCCGACGCAACCGATCCGCGTGCCGCTGGCATTCAGCCTCGCCCTGGTGATCGCCGTGCTCGGCCTGTCGTTTGCCCTGCCCTGGGCGGAAAGCCTCGCCGCGCCCCTGTCAGTGGGCCTGCTGCTCGGCGACATGCTGCAGGAAACGGTGCATCAGGGCCTGCATGCGCAGGGTGTGCTGGGCCAGGGGCTGGCGCGCCTGCGCGCCCACCACGGGCATCATCATTTCGTCGATGAACGGGCCGCGTTCGGCACGCTCACCACCTTCTGGGACCGCTGCTTCGGCACGGCGCCGCGGAGCCGCTGACGCCGCTCGGCTTCCGAGCCAATTGGTATCAGAACCCGCGCGGCGTAGCGCGCAGCACCCGCCAGGCCACCACCAGCCAGCCGAGGATCATCAGGCTGCCGCCCACCGGCGTCACCGCCCCCAGCCAGCGAGGTCCACCCAGCGCCATCGCATACAGCGTGCCCGCGAAGATAACCGTGCCGGCAGCGAGCATCACAGCGGGCAGCAGACTGCGTGGCAACCGCGCCGCGCCCAGCGCCACCAGGCCGATTGCGTGCCACATCTGGTACTGCACCGCGGTCTGCCACCAGGCAAGCGCAGCATCGTCGAGCAGGCTGCGTAGCCCGTGGGCGCCGAACGCACCCAGTGCGACGCCCAGCGCCGCGAGCACGGCACCGGCAAAGAGGGGGAAGCGCGGGAGGTCGTTGTGCATGGGCGTGACAGGGTTGGAGACGTGCGAAGGCGGACACTGTAAACCGAAACCGGGGAACGGCTGCCGCGCAAAGCCGCTGAGTGGGCCGTCACAGTGGTCTCAACCACACAGCCGGGAGTTCGTCGCCATGGTTGCGTTCCTGGCCTTCCTCATCGACATATCCGCATATTTTTCGGGTGGCGAATTAGCCAGGCTCTTTCTACCATGGTGCTTGACGTCGATCCGTTCGCTTGCTGGACGGCGCCAAAGTGCCGCCGCGCAACTCTGCGTTAGCGCTCCAACGGTCACAACGTCGAGGCTATGTGAATCGCCCCGGGTTTCGAGGAGGCTCCAACTCTTGAGAAGATGGAGCCATGAACAAATCATCGAAGTTTTCACCGGAAGTGCGTGAGCGCGCCGTGCGCATGGTGCAGGAACACCGAGGCGAGTACCCCTCGCTGTGGGCGGCGATTGAATCTATCGCCCCCAAGATTGGCTGCGTGCCGCAGACCCTGCATGACTGGGTCAAGCGCGAGGAGATTGACGGTGGCCAGCGCGATGGGCCGACGAGCAGTGAGCGCGAGCGCCTCAAGCAACTGGAGCGAGAGAACAAGGAGTTGCGCCGTGCCAACGACATCCTCAAGGCGGCGAGCGCGTTTTTCGCCCAGGCGGAGCTCGACCGCCGTTTGAAGAGCTAAAGCACTTCATCGACCAACACCGTCACACGTTCGGGGTCAAGCCCATCTGCCGGGTTTTGCAGATGGCCCCGTCCTGTTACTGG
>NZ_NOIH01000019.1 GCF_002245655.1 Thauera propionica
ACCGTCAACCACTACTTCCCCCAGATCGCGCGAAGAACCTTTTTATTTCCTGCCCCGCTTCACGCGGTACCCATCGAGGAACCCGACATGCACCTGCACCCTGCCGATGTCCTGTTCGCCGGCGAGAAGCCCTTCCCTGCCCTCCCCGCGGTCGACCATTACGCGGGCGCCGAGAAGCTGATGCTCAAGGCGCTCAAGCTGCAGCAGGAACTCGGGCCGGTGTTCGACATCACCTGCGACTGCGAGGACGGTGCCCGTGCGGGCGCCGAGGCCGAGCACGCGCGCATGGTGATCGACGTGGTCAATGGCGCGGAGAACCACTTCGGCCGGGTCGGCGCTCGCATCCACGACATCACGCATCCGCACTGGGTCCAGGACCTGGAGATTCTCGTCGGCGGCGCCGGCAAGCGCCTGGCCTTCATCACGCTGCCCAAGGTGCGCTCGTGCGCCGATGCCGCCACCCAGATTGCCGAGCTGCGCCGGATCGAGGCGGCGTTCTCCACCGGACGCGCCCTGCCAGTTCACGTGCTGATCGAGACCCATGGCGCCCTGCGTCAAGCCTGGGACATCGCCGCGCTCGACGGCGTGGAATCGCTCGACTTCGGCCTGATGGATTTCGTCTCCGGCCATCACGGTGCGATCCCCGGCAGTGCGATGAAAAGCCCCGGCCAGTTCGAACACCCGCTGGTCGTGCGCGCCAAGGCCGACATTGCCGCCGCCGCGCTCGCCAACGGCGTCGTGCCCTCGCACAACGTCACCACCGAGCTGCAGGACGTCGCCGTGATCCGCCACGACGCCGAGCGCGCGCGGCGCGAGTTCGGCTACCTGCGCATGTGGAGCATCCATCCGAACCAGATCCTGCCGATCATCGCCGCGATGCAGCCCGACTTCTCCGAGGTCGAGGAAGCGGCCGAGATCCTGATCGCCGCGCAGGACACCGCCTGGGGACCGATCCAGCACAAAGGCCGACTGCATGACCGCGCCTCTTACCGCTACTACTGGGAACTGCTGCAGCGCGCCCGCCATACCGGCATGGAGATTCCGGACGAAGCCAAGCACCGCTTCTTCGGCCGCTGAATCCGGGAACCGAGCGCAGCGCGGGCGAGGCTAGTGCCCGCCGCCACACATCTGGTCGACCACATCGAGAAAACTCCGGAGCAAGGGCGAAACCGGCTGCGCTGCAACCGCAACGGCAAGCCGGAACTGCGCCTCGCTCTCCTGCAGCGGGACATAGCGTACCCGCGGCATGCGCACGGACTCGAGCGGCGCCGGCAGCACCGCCACGCCTAGCCCCGCCGCCACCAGCCCGATCTGCGTCGTCGCCTCGCGCGCGGTCTGTACGATGCGCGGCTCGAATCCGGCCTGCAGGCAGAGCTTGCGCAGCACCTCGGGCAGGTCCGTGCCGAGATCGGCAGGAAAGCTGATGAAGTCCTCGTCCCGCAACTCGCGAAACGAGACGGAGGCGGCGCCTGCGAGCCGGTGCGCTGCATTCACCACCAGCCGCAGCGGGTTGCGTGCGATCTCCCGCAGCACGATGCCCCGCGGCGCAGAGTCGGCCTGGAGGCGCACGAAACCGACGTCCAGCTCACCGCGGGCGATCGCCTCGAACTGCCGCGGGGTGAACATTTCCCGCAGTTGAAGCCTGACGGCCGGATAGCACCGTCGATAGGCTTGCAGAGCGTCGGGCAACAGGTCGGTGAACGGCAGGGAGGAGGTGAAACCGATCCGCAATTCCCCGACTTCGCCGCGCCCGGCCCGCTGCGCATCCGTGACGGCGTCGTCGACCGCCGACAGGATGGTGCGCGCGTGCAGCAGCAGGCGCTCGCCGGCGACCGTCAGGGTCACGCGGCGCTGCGTACGCTCGAACAGCCGGACGCCGATCTCGTCTTCCAGGGCACGGATCTGCATCGACAGCGGCGGCTGTCCGATATGCAGCCGCGCCGCAGCACGGGTGAAGTTCAGCTCTTCGGCAACGGCGACAAAGTAACGAAGGTGTCGGAGCTCCATTCATATCTCTTGAATATCAATATGAACGCTCGAATATATTGGACTGACTGCGGCACCACAACCTAGCATCCCCGGTGTCGCACCCGATTGCATGCCGAGTCCCCGCCCTCGATGGCCAATCCCGTCCCCCCTCCGCCGACTGCCGCCGCAGCCCCTGTTTCGACCCCGCTCGAGGCGGGCACTGTCGCCTATCGCCACGCCAACCTCGCGATGTTCGTCGGCGGTTTCGCGACCTTCGCGATGGTCTACAGCACGCAGCCCCTGCTGCCCTTGCTGGCGACCGACTTCGGCGTCAGTGCCGCCAGCGCCAGCCTCACGGTATCGGCCACCGCTGCCGGCCTGGCGTTGATGCTGATCCCGGGCAGCGTGGTCGCCGACCGGCTCGGCCGCCAGCCGGTCATGAAGATCGCCCTGGGCATGGCCGCGATCCTGGCCCTTGCGACCGCCGCAGCGCCGGACTTCGTCTCCCTGCTCGTTCTGCGCGCGCTGCTCGGCGCGGTGATTGCGGGCCTGCCGGCGGCCGCGATGGCCTACATCGGCGAGGAATTCGCCGCCAACGCCCAGGCGCGGGCCATGGGCCTCTACATCGCCGGCAACGCGCTCGGTGGCATGAGCGGGCGCTTCATCGCCGCCCTGCTCACGGATGTCGCGTCATGGCGCATCGCACTGGGCGTGATCGGACTGCTGGGCCTGATCGCTGCCTTCGTCTTCTGGCGCGGCCTGCCTGCCTCGCGCCACTTCCGACCCCGGGCCGCCACGCCCGCGCGCATCTTCGGCGACACGCTCGCCATCTATCGCGACGCCGGCCTCCCGTGGCTCTTCCTGACTGCATTCCTCGGCATGGGCGCCTTCGTCGGCCTCTACAACTTCCTGGGGTTCCGCCTGCTCGAAGCGCCCTACGGGCTGGGCCAGACCGCGATCGGCGCGATCTTCCTGCTGTATCTGGTCGGCACCTGGGCCTCGGCGCTCAGCGGGCGTCTCGCCGAACGCTACGGGCGGCGCAACACCCTGTGGGTCATGGTGACGGTGATGGGCTCGGGCCTGGCCCTGACGCTGGCCTCGCCGCTGTGGCTGATCATCGCGGGCGTCGGCATCTTCACCTTTGGCTTCTTCGCCGCGCACGCACTGGCGAGCGGCTGGGTGGGACGCCGTGCCGGCGAACGGCGGGCGCTTGCGTCAGCCTTGTATCTGTCGAGCTACTACCTGGGCGCCAGCGTGATCGGCAGCGTCGCGGGCATGGCCTGGAGCGCGGGGCACTGGACCGGTCTCACAGCCCTGCTTGGCGTCTGTGTGCTGCTGACGGCGGCAGTTGCGCTGCGCCTGCGCCGCCTGCCGCTGGCCGCCAACGGCGACTGAAGCTGGCCGCACGCGAACGCGGCTCAGCCGGCCATCGAATTACTTGAGGTTGCCAGACAGGAACTGCTTCAGGCGCTCGCTGCGCGTATTGCCGAACACCTCGGCCGGCGGGCCGTACTCCTCGACGAGCCCCTGGTGCAGGAACATCACCTTGCTCGACACCTCGCGCGCGAAGCCCATCTCGTGGGTCACGACGACCATCGTACGCCCCTCCTCGGCCAGCCCGCGCATGACCTTCAACACCTCGCCGACGAGTTCGGGGTCAAGCGCGGAGGTCGGCTCGTCGAACAGCAATACCGCCGGCTCCATCGCGAGCGCGCGGGCAATCGCCACGCGCTGCTGCTGGCCGCCCGACAGGTGCGCGGGGTAGCTGTCCCTGAAGCGGGTGATGCCCACCTTCTCCAGGTAGGCCATCGCGCGCTCGGTCGCCTCGCGCCTGGACACGCCCAGCACATGTACCGGTGCCTCGATTACGTTCTCCAGCACCGTCATGTGCGCCCACAGGTTGAAATGCTGGAAAACCATTGCAAGTCGCGTGCGCAGACGCTGGAGCTGCTTGGCATCAGCTACGCGCAGGTGGCCGTCCTTGCCGGGCACCAGACGGATCTCCTCGCCCGCCACCTGGATGCGGCCGGCGTCGGGTTGCTCGAGGAAGTTGATGCAGCGCAGGAAGGTGCTCTTGCCCGAGCCGGAAGAACCAATGATGGTGATGACGTCACCGGCTTCGGCCGACAGGGAGACACCCTTGAGCACCTCGTGGTCGCCATAGCGCTTGTGCAGGTCTTGAACGGTAAGCTGGGTCATGGGAGATTTCCTCGGAGCGCGCTCAGGCGGCCTTGCGCGAGGTGACGCGCGGCCGCAGGTGGGCGAGCCATCGCCGCTCGGCGACGCGGAACAGGCCGACCAGCGCGAAGGTGATGCAGAGATAGATCAGGCCGGCGAAGATGAAGGCCTCGAACGGCGCGAAGAATTGCGAATAGGCATTGCGCGCGGCACCCGTGAGATCGACCAGGGTTACCGTCGACGCGATCGCCGTGCCGTGCAGCATGAAGATGATCTCGTTGCTGTAGGCCGGCAGTGCCCGGCGCAGCGCCCCCGGCAGCAGGATGCGACGCAGCATGGTGAAGCGGCTCATGCCACAGGCGCGCGCGGCCTCGATTTCGCCATGGGGCATCGCACGCAGCGCACCGGCGATGATCTCGGTGGTGTAGGCGCCAGTGTTGAGCGCAAAAGTGACCAGCGCACAGCCGTAGGGATCGCGAAACACCAGCCAGAAGGCGTTGCCGGCGTCCCACTGCGCCCGGACCCACTCGAACTGGCCGAGGCCGTAGTACATCAGCAGCAGCTGGACCAGCATCGGCGTGCCGCGGAAGAAATAGCTGTAGGCCCAGACCGGCCCCGATACCCAGCGCGAGGGCGACACACGCAGCACCGCCAGCGGGATCGCGAGCACCAGACCGGCCGCCAGCGACAGCACGGTGAGCTTGAGCGTCAGCCACAGGCCGCTCGCGTAGGCCGGCCAGCTTTCGGCGAACAGGCTCCATTCGATCATGCCGCCGCCCTCCGTACACCCACCGAATAACGCCGCTCGAGCCAGCGGAACAGCAATCCCGACACCGCCGTCATAAGCAGGTAGAACGCGCATACCACCGCATAGAACAGGAAGGGCTCATGGGTGGTCCGCCCCGCCTGGTCCGCCAGCCAGGTGATATCCGACAGGCCGATGATGGACACGAGCGCGGTGCTCTTCTGCATCACCTGCCAGTTGTTGCCCAGCCCCGGCAGCGCATGGCGCAGCATCTGCGGGAACAGCACGCGGTGGAACACCTGCCAGCGGCTCATGCCGTAGGCACGTCCGGCCTCGAGCTGGCCCGCCGGCACGGCCATGAAGGCGCCGCGGAAGGTTTCGGTGAAATAGGCGCCAAAGATGAAGCCGAGCGTCAGGATGCCGGCAACGAAGGGATTGACGTCGACGTAGTCGAAACCGAACGCATCCGTGACGACGTTGATGCCCACCTGACCGCCGTAGAAGATCAGCAGCATCATGACCAGGTCGGGGATGCCGCGCACCACCGTCGTGTAGATCGTTGCAGGCAGGCTCAGCAGCGGATTGGGCGAGAGCCGCGACGAGGCGCCGATCAGCCCGAGCACGAGCGCGAGCAGCAGCGAGAACACCGCCACACGCAGCGTCACCCAGGCGCCGTCGAGAAGGGAAGGAAGATAGCCGTGGAGCATCGGAAAAGCCCTGTCCCAGTCGCACGATGGCCGCAGGCAGGAAGCAGAAACGTGAAGGCGGCCATCAGGCCGCCGGTTCGGATGCGAGTCGCCGCGGGCGCATCCTCACGCCCGCGTGCTGCCTCGAAATCACTCGCCGTAGATGTCGTACTCGAAGTACTTCTTGCGGATCTCGTCGTACTTGCCGTTGGCGCGGATCGCCGCCAGCGCCTTGTTGAGCTTGTCCTTGAGCTCGGCGTCCTGCTTGCGCAGCGCGATGCCCACGCCTTCGCCGATCACGCCCTTCTCGTCCGCGTTGCGGCCGTGGTACAGGCCACCGGCGAACTCGTAGTCGGCGCCCGCGGGCTGCTTCAGGAAACCGCCGTCGGCGACCAGCGCATCGGCCCAGGCTGCGTCGATGCGGCCGGCGGAGAGGTCGAGGTAGGCCTCTTCCTGGCGCGCGTAACGCACCACCGTCACGCCCTTGTCGGCCCAGAAGCGGGTCGCGAAGCTGTCGGCCACCGTACCGCGCTGCACGCCAATGCGCTTGCCCTTGACGAGATCGAGTTCGGGCAGCAGACCACTGCCCTTCCTGGCCACGAGGGCGAGCGGCGTGGCGTAGTACTTGTCGGTGAAGTCGACGCGCTTCTTGCGTTCCTCGGTGATCGACATCGAGGCCGAGATGGCGTCGAACTTGCGGCTCAGCAGCGCGGGAATCATGCCGTCCCATTCCTGCTTGACCCACACGCACTTGGCCTTCATCTCTTCGCACAGGGCGTTTGCAACATCCACGTCCAACCCCTGCACCGCGCCGCTCGTGTCCACGGTATTGAACGGGGGGTAGGCACCTTCGGTCGCGAAGCGGATGGTGCTCCAGTCCTTGGCCATCGCGCCCTGCGCGGCGAGGGCGAGCGCGGCGAGCATCAGCGTGCGTCGAATCATGTGGAATCCTTCGTAATTGTTTATTGCGGCATTCTAACCGCTACACCCGCAGGGCTGTTTGCGGATTTCACCAAAACCGCTCATGTTGCGATGCGCAAAAACCTTTGATTCAGCGCAGTTTTTCCGCCAGACCCTGCGCCAGCGCCTCTGCCGCCGGCGGATGGAAGCGGAAGAACAATTCGGGCTCGACCAGTTCGAGCTCCATCAGCCGATAGCCACCTTCCTGCGCGCGCACGAAATCGACACGCGCGTACAGCGGCTGGGCAGGACAGGCCGCCACCGCCGCTTCGGCAAAGGCGCACTGCGCCGCATCCGGCGCGTGCGGATGCACCGTGCCGCCATGGTCGTCCTGTACCCGGAAATCACCCGCGCGCGCCGTCTTGCGGATCGCATGCGTCGTGCGACCGGCAATCACGATCAGCGACAACTCGCCATCGGCCAGGATCGCGGGCTCGAAGCGTTGCACCATCATCGCCTCCTCCGCCACACAGCGCGCGAACAACGGTTCATGCTGCGCCAGCGATGCCCGGCTCGCGCGGAAGGTCAGCCGCGCGGCGCCCGACACGGCAGGCTTGAACACGATCTCGTCCCAGCCCTCGCCCGCCATGATCTCGCCCAGCGACGTGGATTCGCCGCGCTCGACGAAACGGGTCGGCACCACCGCAATGCGCCTCAAAGCGAGGTCGGCAAGGTAGTGCTTGTCCACGTTCCAGCGGATCAGGGCCGCGTCGTTGAAGAGCTGCGTTTCGCCGGACACCCGGTCGAGCCAGGGCGCGAACTCGGCGAAGCGATCGAAATAGTCCCAGGTCGAACGGAACAGCGCACTTCGGCATTGCGTCCAGTCCATGTCGGCATCGGACCAGGAGCGCCGCTCTACGTGCAGCCCGAGACCGGCCAGTGCGCTCGCCACGAGATCTTCCTCGTGCGCGATCTGGGCCTGGTACCAGTCGTCGCGGTCGGGGCGGACGTAGCGATCCTCGGTCAGGATCACGACGTCGATCGGCTTTGCATGCATGGGCGGCCTATGGCGTAATCGGGGGCCGCGATTCTAGCAAGACTCCCGCTCCCCTTCGCCCATGCCGCCAACCACCCCGCTCTCCGTCCTCGATCTCGCCCCCGTCACTGTCGGCAGCACCGCGGCCGACGCGCTGCGCAATACGCGCGAACTCGCCCAGCTCGCCGACCGCTGCGGCTACACCCGCTACTGGCTGGCGGAGCACCACAACATGACGGGCATCGCGAGTGCCGCCACCGCGGTCGTCATCGGCCACGTCGCCGGCGCGACCGAACGCATCCGCGTTGGCGCGGGCGGCATCATGCTGCCCAACCATGCGCCGCTGGTGATTGCCGAACAGTTCGGCACGCTCGAGTCCCTGTTCCCAGGCCGTATCGATCTCGGGCTGGGCCGCGCCCCGGGCACAGACCAGCTCACCGCCCGCGCGCTGCGCCGCAACCGGATGGGAAGCGACGACAGCTTCCCGCAGGACGTGCTGGAGTTGCAGGCGTATTTCAGGCCGGTCCAGCCGAACCAGGCTGTGCAGGCCGTGCCCGGCGCCGGATTGGCGGTACCGATCTGGCTGCTTGGTTCCAGCCTGTACAGCGCGGAACTCGCGGCCCATCTGGGGCTGCCCTTCGCCTTTGCCTCGCATTTCGCGCCGCGTTTCCTCGACAGGGCGATCGAACTCTACCGCAGCCGCTTCCAGCCCTCCGAGGCACTGGACCAGCCCCACGTGGCCGTCGCCGCCAACGCCATCGCGGCCGACAGCGACGAGCAGGCGCAGCACCTGATGGGTTCGCTGCGCCTGCGCTTCGCTGCCATGGCCCGCGGCGTGCGCGGCCAGCTACCGCCGCCCGAAGCCTTCATCGAGCAGGACTGGTCGCCCGCCGAACTGGCCTTCGCCGACGAGTCGCTCGCCTGTTCGGCGGTCGGTGCGCCCGCGACCGTGCGCAGCCAGCTGCAGGCGCTGATCGCGCGAACCGGCGCGGACGAAATGATTCTGACGGCACAGATCTTCGATCACGGCGCGCGCTTGAAGTCGTTTGCGCTGGTCGCCGAAGCGTGGGGGCTGGCGGACGCGGCAGCATGATGCGCGCGATCGCCGACGCAAGCGGTCAGGATGCCGGCTGACGCGCAGCCCAGCGCGCAATGATCCCGGCCAGTGCCGGTAGCCCCTCGCGAATCGCCACCGGACCGGGCGAAAGGATCAGCGCCGACTTCACCTCATGCAGTTCGCCATCGCGCACAGCCGGCACGCTGTGCCACCCTTCACGCGCGGCAACCCGTTCCGGCCGGAAGCGCTTGCCGCACCATGAACCAATAATGATGTCCGGCGCCTGCCGTGCCGCCTCCAGCGGATCCGCAAGGATTCGCTGAGCCGCCCCCGGATGACGCGCACGCTCGGCGAAGACGTCCTCGCCGCCAGCGATCGCGATCAGCTCCGACACCCAGCCCACGCCGCTGATCGGCGGCTCGTCCCACTCCTCGAAATACACCCGCGGCCGCCGCGGCAGCGCCGCCGCCTGCGCGCGCACCGCAGCCATCGTCGCCTCCAGCTCCGCGACCAGGGCCAGCGAACGGTCCACCGCGCCGACCAGGCGGCCGACCGTCTCGATCATCGCCAGGATGCCCTCGACGCTGCGCTGGTTGAACACATGCACCGCCACGCCGGCCTTGATCAGGTCACGCGCCACGTCGGCCTGCATGTCCGAGAAGCCAAGCACCAGATCCGGCTCGACCGCGAGTATCTTCTCCAGGTCGCCACTGGAGAACGCGAACACTTTCGGCTTCTCCCTGCGCGCGCGGGGAGGAATCACGGTGTAGCCACTGATACCCGCGACGCGGGCCTGCTCGCCCAGGGCGTAGAGGACCTCGACGGTCTCGGTCGTCAGGCAGACGATGCGTGAGGGAAGGCGCGCGGTAGTCATGAGCTGAAATGCAATCCGTTAAGGCTGTTCGCCGGTGTAGACCCTGACCTGGTTCCGGCCCCCTGCCTTGGCCGCGTAGAGCGCGCGATCGGCACGCTTCAACGCCACCTCGGCTCCCGCGGAATCGAGCGCGGCGAGACCGATGCTGACCGTCACCGCCACACGCCCCTCCCCAGTGTCCACCGAGGATTCGGCGATGCGAACGCGCAGCCGGTCGGCGAGCAGGCGGGCGTCCGCTGGCGCCACACCAAGCAGCAAGGCGGAGAACTCTTCCCCGCCCAGACGAGCGGCGGCATCCTGCTGGCGCAAGCCATTGCGGATCAGATCGGCAACATGGCACAGCACCTTGTCCCCAGCCGCGTGGCCATAGGTGTCGTTGACGCGCTTGAAGTAATCGATGTCGATCATCAGCAACACCCCCTGGCGCTCGGGGTTGCTCCGCAGCGTCGAGCTCGCCGCTTCGAGGCTGCTCATGAAGCTGCGCCGGTTGGGCAGCGCGGTCAGCGCATCGGTCGAGGCCAGCGTCGCCAGCGCGGTTTCGCGCTGCTTGCGGTCGGACACGTCGCGTACCAGCCAGACCCGTCCAAGCTGGCGCTGGTCACGCATGATGGGCAGCCAGTCGATCTCGAAGCTGCGACCGTCGGCATCGGTGAGTTCGACCGATCTCCGGCGCTCCCCCTCGCTGCGGGCGTCAGGCACGTTCAGCCAAGCGGCCCGCTGCGGCCCGACGCGTGCGCAGAGCGCGTCATGCGGCAAGCCCTGCAGCGCAGCCGGATCGTCGCCGATGCCCAGCAACTCGCACATGCCTCGATTGACGATCGTCACCCTGCCCGCCGCATCTTCCATCAGGACGCCTCCGGGGAAACGCTGCAGCAGGGTCGTCAGTCGCAGCCGCTCGGCATCGAGCGCAGCCTCGACGACGTGGCGCTCGGTAATGTCGAGCAGGGTGCCCGCGACCCGCAGCGGCCTGCCCGCCTCGTCGCGTGAGACCACACGCCCACGGTCGAGCACCCAGATCGTCTCGCCATCGCGGCGCAGCATCCGGTACGTCGTCTGGTACTGCCGGGTCTCGGCACGCAGGTGGGCATGGAGAGCCTCATGCACCTGCTTGCGGTCGTCGGGGTGGATGCTCGCATCCCAGGTCGCGAAATCGGGCGCCGCTTCACCGGGGGCGTAACCCAGCATCCTCGCCCAGCGTGTGTTGCAGCGATTCTCCCCGGTCACGCAGTTCCAGTCCCAGGTTCCGAGATCGCCGCCCTCGAGCGCGAACTCGAGCCGCTCTCCCGCCTGCGCCAGCGCTGCCGTCTGGCGGCTCTTCAACAAGTAGAGCCGCGTGATCCACAACGCCGCAAGCAGCAGCGCCACGGTGGCGACGAGGTTGTAGAGGCCACTGCTCCGCACGGACTCCCGCACCGTCGCCATCGCGGCCGATTTGCTGAGACCGAGGCTGACCACGAGCGGCCTGTCCTGCACCCGACGCCATGCGTAGTAGCGCTCGACCCCATCGACCGGCGCAACGACGTCGTAGAAGCCGTGCGACACCAGGTGGTCATGCAGGAAGCGGCGATCAGCTGGCACGCTCTTGCCGAGCACATCTTCGAGCAGGTGAGAGCGTGCGAGATAGGCACCATCGTCGCGCAGAAGCAGTGCGACATCGGCCGGATCGGGAAAGATGTCGCGAAGCGCGCGGGACAGATGTTCCGCCGACACGGACACGACGATCACGCCTTCAAGCCGCCCCTCGCGGTGCAAGGGCCGCGAAAACTGCACGGTCCATTTGCCCGATATGCGCCCGAGCACGGGATGGCTGATGTACAAGCCCGATTCCGCGCGGTTCAGATGCACCGCGAAGTGCGACCGATCCGCGATCGAGACTTTCGTTGCCGCGACCGTGGCGTCCTCCGGCACCAGGCTGGAAAACAGGACCTCACCCCGTTCGCTGGCGATCGCGACCTGGACCACGGCACCCTCCGGCAAGGCATGCTGCGCCACGCTCACCGTGCGACGGAAGGTTCGCTCACCCTCTGCAAGCCAGCTTTGCCCAAGCTGCAACGTAAGGTAGTCGAGCTTCTCGACCATGGTACTGACCTGCAGCGCCAGCGCATGCACGGTCTGCTCGGCACGCAACCTGACGTTGGCCTCGACCTGGTCGAGTTGTGACCGGTGCGTCTGATTCAGCTCGAACCAATACACGCCGAGACAGAGCAGGATCGCCACCCAGCCGGCAAGCGCGCGCCACACCGCATTGCGCGGCAAGGGAAGTGCCACTTCGGATCGACGGTGCCGGAGCAAGAACTTGGGGATCAAGAGATTCTGGGCGCCCGCGGCCGGGCGTCGTCATTTTTTGAGGATGATAGACGATGCCATCGCGGCGAGGCGTGACGGGATGCCGCTGCGCCACCCAATTTGGTGCTGTCGGCCTCCAAAATACGACGCCCCCGGCGCAAGGATGCGCTGGGGGCGTCGTCGGGGTCCGGTCGAGCCGGACCGATCAGGCCGGGATCAGACCGTCACGGTGTCAGCCACCGTACGGAACTCCTCGATCTGGTCGAAGTTCATGTAGCGGTAGATATCGGCGGCCTTCTTGTTCACCACCTCCACCTGCGCCATGTACTCGGCAACGGTCGGGATCTTGCCCATCAGCGCGCACACCGCGGCCAGCTCGGCGGAACCCAGATAGACGCGGGTGTCGATGCCGAGGCGGTTGGGGAAGTTGCGCGTCGAGGTCGACATTGCGGTGCTGCCCTTGCGGATCTGCGCCTGGTTGCCCATGCACAGCGAGCAGCCCGGCATCTCCATGCGGGCGCCGGACTTGCCGAGCACGCCGTAATAACCTTCCTCGTTGAGGATCATCGCGTCCATCTTGGTGGGCGGGGCAATCCACAGGCGGGTCGGGATGTCGGACTTGCCGTCCAGCACCTTGCCGGCGGCGCGGAAGTGACCGATGTTGGTCATGCACGAGCCGATGAAGACTTCGTCGATCTTGTCGCCGGCGACTTCGGACAGCAGCTTGACGTCATCCGGATCGTTCGGGCAGGCGACGATCGGCTCCTTGATGTCGGCGAGGTCGATCTCGATCACGGCGGCGTACTCGGCGTCGGCGTCGCCCGACAGCAGCTCGCCGTTGGCGATCCACTCTTCCATGGCCTTGATGCGGCGGCCCAGGGTGCGCTTGTCTTCGTAGCCGTTGGCGATCATCCACTTCATCAGCGTGATGTTCGAGTTCATGTACTCGACGATCGGCGCCTTGTTGAGGTGGACGGTGCAGCCGGCGGCGGAGCGCTCGGCCGAAGCGTCGGTCAGTTCGAAGGCCTGTTCGACCTTCAGATCCGGCAGGCCTTCGATCTCGAGGATGCGGCCGGAGAAGATGTTCTTCTTGCCCTTCTTCTCGACCGTCAGCAGGCCCTGGCGGATGGCGTACAGCGGGATCGCGTTGACCAGGTCACGCAGCGTGACGCCCGGCTGCATCGTACCCTTGAAGCGCACCAGCACCGATTCCGGCATGTCGAGCGGCATCACGCCGGTCGCGGCCGCGAAGGCCACCAGGCCAGAACCGGCCGGGAAGGAGATGCCGATCGGGAAGCGGGTGTGGCTGTCGCCGCCGGTGCCGACGGTGTCGGGCAGCAGCAGGCGGTTGAGCCAGGAGTGGATGACGCCGTCGCCCGGGCGCAGCGACACGCCGCCGCGGGTGCTGATGAAGCTCGGCAACTCGCGGTGCATCTTGACGTCGACCAGCTTCGGGTAGGCGGCGGTATGGCAGAAGGACTGCATCACCAGGTCGGCGGAGAAGCCGAGGCAGGCGAGATCCTTCAGTTCGTCGCGGGTCATCGGGCCGGTGGTGTCCTGGCTACCGACGGTGGTCATCTTGGGTTCGCAGTAGGTACCCGGACGGATACCCTGGCCTTCCGGCAGACCGCAGGCGCGGCCGACCATCTTCTGCGCCAGCGAGAAGCCCTTGCCGGAATCGGCGGGCGCCTGCGGCAGGCGGAACAGGGTCGAGGGCGGCAGGCCCAGCGCTTCGCGCGCCTTGGTGGTGAGGCCACGGCCGATGATCAGCGGGATGCGGCCACCGGCGCGCACTTCGTCGAGGATCACCAGGGTCTTGAGCTGCGATTCGGCGATCACGGCGCCGTTCTTGAGCGCAGTGACCTTGCCGGAGGCATGATCGACCTTGAGCTCGATCTCGTCGCCCATGTCCATCTGACCGGCGTCGATCTCGATCGGCAGCGCGCCAGCGTCTTCCATGGTGTTGAAGAAGATCGGGGCGATCTTGGAGCCCAGGCACACGCCGCCGAAGCGCTTGTTCGGGACGAAGGGGATGTCCTCGCCGGTGAACCACAGCACCGAGTTGGTGGCGGACTTGCGCGAGGAACCCGTGCCGACCACGTCACCAACGTAGGCGACCAGATTGCCCTTGGCCTTCAGCTCTTCGAGGAACTTGACCGGACCACGCACGCCCGGCTCTTCCGGGGTGATGCCCGGACGCGGGTTCTTGAGCATGGCCAGCGCGTGCAGCGGGATGTCGGGGCGCGACCAGGCGTCCGGCGCGGGCGACAGGTCGTCGGTGTTGGTTTCGCCGGTGACCTTGAACACGGTCAGTTTCTGCGACGCGGGGACTTCCGGGCGGCTCGTGAACCACTCGGCGTCAGCCCACGACTGCATGACGGCCTTGGCGTTGGCGTTGCCGGCGGCGGCCAGTTCCTTGACGTCGTGGAAGTAGTCGAACATCAGCAGGGTCTTCTTCAGGCCCTCGGCCGCGACCGCACCGACTTCTCCGTCGGCCAGCAGGTCGATCATCGGCTTGATGTTGAAACCGCCCAGCATGGTGCCGAGCAGTTCGGTGGCCTTGGCGCGCGACACCAGGCCACAGGTCTCTTCACCCTTGGCGACCTTGGCCAGGAATTCGGCCTTGACCTTGGCGGCGTCGTCCACGCCGGCCGGCACGCGATAGGTCAGCAGCTCGACGAGGAAAGCCTCCTCGCCAGCAGGGGGGTTCTTCAGCAGAGCGACCAGCTCGGTGACCTGCTGCTTGCTCAGCGGCAGCGGCGGGATGCCGAGGGCGGCACGTTCGGCGACATGGGCACGGTAGGCTTCAAGCACGGCGACTTCCTCACTTTTCGTGGCGGTGATCAGGGCTCCACACGGGGATCGCCCGTGCGAATCGGAACGGATTATATGTCTTTTATAAGACTTGCGGTGCAGTGCAACACCCGCGCGAAGGATGCGGGCACAAAAATCCTTTGAATTCTACTCCTGCGCGTTCGCCATGTCCGGTTTCGACGCCGGCTGACGGAAGCGGACGCGCTCGGGAGACGTTGCGCCGCCCGTCATGACGAAGCTCATCGCCTCGTCCATCGACCAGTCGGTCGACACCACCTGCGACAAGGGCACGATCTCGATGTAGCCCGAGGTCGGGTTGGGCGAGGTCGGCACATAGACGGCGGCCAGTTCCTCGCCGGTAGCCTCGTCGCGAATCACGCGGGTGACGAATCCCACGGCCTTCATGTCCGGCGACGGAAAGCTGATCAGCACGACGCGCTGCACGCCTGTCGGCTTCTCCTTGATCACGGCGAGGAAGCGCTTGGTGCCGCCATAGATCGCCGCAACCAGGGGAATGTTCTGCACCAGGCGCTCCAGCCGGCCGATGATGCGCTGCCCGATCACCTGCGAGGCCAGCCAGCCCAGCGAGTAGAGCACGACCAGCGTGAACACCACGCCCAGCAGCGACTGGAACTGCGGCAGCAGCAGAAAGTCTGCAAACGCCGGATAATTGCGTCGCATCCCGCGTGACAGCGCCAGCACCCAAGGCGTGCCGAGCTTGGACAGCTGGGTGAATATGAAGTCGAAGACCAGCCAGGTGACCCACAGCGGCGCGGCGGTCAGCAGCCCGATCAACAGATACCGGCGGGTATTGCGCATGCGTTCTTGAGCGTGCAGGTCCATCGCGAAAATCGTGTCGTCCACGGAATTGGTCGGGAGAATACCGCAATGGCACACCTGCACGTCCCTCCCATCCGAGCTCTTCCATCGTCTTTCCCCATGAAACGAGACACTCCCTGCCCCTGCGGCTCCGGCCGCGCCTTCTCGGACTGCTGCGCCCCGGTGATCGCGGGCAACACCCCCGCAGCGGACGCTGAGGCGCTGATGCGCTCGCGCTACACCGCCTTTGCGCTGCAGCGCGGCGACTACCTGCTGGCAACCTGGCATCCGGACACCCGGCCCACGACCCTTGATCTGGACGAAGAGCCGGCCCCGAAGTGGATCGGACTCGAGATCCGTCGCCATCGCCTTCTCGCCGCGGAGGAACCGGCAACGGCCGAAGTCGAGTTCGTCGCCCGCTACCGGGTCGGCGGCCGCGCCCATCGCCTCCACGAGACCAGTCGCTTCGTGCACGAAGATGGCCGCTGGTACTACGTCGACGGCGTCATCCACGGCTGACGCAAAGTAATGCGGGCACGCGCATAATCCCACCGTCGGCCATCCGAGGCACGTCAGGAATATCTCACGTCATGAACCTCGAAAAAGTCATCTTCGGTTTCTTCATCGTCCTCGCCGCCACGCTCAACTTCGGCTTCTTTGTGGGCGACATCGACAACCCGGCGCATCACGACGTCTACGAACTGTTCGCGGCCCTGGTCGTCAGTCTCATCGCTACGGTGCTCAAGTTCGGGGACCGCACGCAGATCGGTGCCGTCCATCTTTCCACCAGCCTGGTGGCGGACCTGCAACTGCTCGCTGCCGCCATGGTTTGGGGATATGCAGCGCACGTCTCGGCGAGCGGACTGAGCCCGGAGATGATGTCCAAGGTCGTCTCGCTGTCGGGCGGCGCCCTCTTCGCCAACATCGTCTCGGTGATCATCCTGATCGCCGAAACCATCATGCAGCGCCGCTGACCGCTGTCGCGCGACAAGGCCCGATCGTGCAAGCGCTGCCCCGCCACCACAGCATCTTTCTGATGATCCTGCGGCGCATGCGTGCACCGCTGATCCTGCTGATCCTGCTGATGGCGGTGTCGGTGCTGGGGCTGACGCTCGCCCCGGGGGTCGACGAGCACGGCAACGTCCATTACCTCAGCTTCTTCCACGCCTTCTACTTCATCAGCTACACCGCCACCACGATCGGCTTCGGCGAGATCCCGCACAGCTTCTCGGACCAGCAGCGGCTGTGGGTCATCGTCAGCATCTACCTCTCCGTCGTGGGCTGGGCCTATACCCTTGGCTCGGTGTTCAGCCTGCTGTCGGACCGCAGCCTGCAGCAGGCCATCGCCATGCAACGCTTCGTGCGTGCCGTGCGCCGGCTGCGCGAGCCCTTCTACCTGGTCTGCGGTTACGGCGAAACCGGCCGCCTGATCTGCAGTGCGCTCGACCGCATGGGGCTGCGCTCGGTGGTGATCGAGATCGATGAGACCAAGGTCGGCGAGATCGAGCTGCACAGTTTCTCCGCCGATGTCCCGGCCCTGTGCGCCGACGCTTCCAGCCCCGAAACACTCAAGTACGCCGGCCTGACCCACCCTCACTGTGCCGGCGTCATCGCGCTGACCAACGAGGACGCCACCAACCTCGCCATCGCCATCGCCGCGCGTCTGCTGGCGCCGAAGCTGCCGGCGCTATGCAGGGCCGAGCATCGCGAGACCTCCGCCAACATGGCGTCCTTCGGCACGCGCCACATCATCAACCCCTTCGAGCGCTTCGGCGAAACGCTCGCCCTCGCGCTGCATGCACCTGCCGCATCGCAGCTGCTCGACTGGCTGACCGGCCTGCCCGGCAGCACCGTCGAGCGCCGGCGCGATCCCCCACGCGGCCACTGGATCGTCTGCGGCCACGGGCGTTTCGGGCGCTGGATGGTGGATGCGATGGACGCCGAAGCCCTGCCCGTCACGATCATCGACCGCGAGCTGCGCCCGGACAGTACCCACCGCTGGGTACAGGGCGACGGCACCGGCGCCAACGCGCTCAAGGAAGCGGACATAATGCAGGCCACCGGCATCGTCGCCGGCACCAGCTCGGACGTGGACAACCTCTCGATCGCAGTGACGGCGCGGGAGCTGAACCCCGAACTGTTCGTGATCCTGCGTCAGAACCAGTATGCCAACCAGGCGCTGTTCGACGCCTTCGAGTCGGACATCACGGTGCTGCCGAGCGAGATCATCGCCCACGAATGTCTCGCCATCCTCGGCACGCCGCTCCTCGTCCCTTTCCTGCGCGAAGTGCGCATGCGCGATGAAAGCTGGTGCAGCACACAGCTCGAGCGCCTGACGGCCCGGCTGGGCTGGACGGTGCCGGAGATCTGGAGCGAGCGCATCAACCTGAAGGGCGCCCCTGCCCTTTACCGGCGCCTGATGCGTGGCGAGACCGTGACGCTCGACATGCTGCTGCGCTCGCCAACCGACCGTACGGTGCCCCTCGACTGCGAAGTGCTGTACCTGGACCGCGACGACGACGATCACCTGCTGATGCCCGCGGGCAACACGTCGCTCCGGCCGGGCGACGAACTCCTGCTCGCCGGCACCCGGCGCGCGCGCAGCGATCTCGGCCTGGGCATCGGAAACGAGCACACGCTCGCCTACCTGATCACCGGCGAGGATCTTCCGGGCGGCTGGATCTGGCTTCGCCTGGCGCGCCGCGGCCGGCGCTCGCTGAAACCGATCCTGCCGTGAAGACCCGCGCGGCGTGACCGCGCGAGCAAGCCTTCACGCACCGTCCCCGGCAACCAGCACGATTTCCTCGCCGCCGAACTGCACGCGCTGACCCGGCCGCAGCTTGGCGCGCTTGCGGCTTTCGACCTGGCCGTCGACGCGCACCTCGCCCGCCTCGACCATCGCGTGCGCGGCACCGCCCGAGCCCACCAACCCGATGGCCTTGAGCAGTTGATCGAGCTGGATGTGATCGCCGCGAACGGCAAAGGAAATGCTCATGAAACGCTCCGCAAAGGGTTCGGACACCTCCCGCATGCGATGCGTACGGGCGTGACCATGTCAGAATCCGGGCATTGTCGCCCGTGCCGCTTGCCCATGACCAGCTTCTCCGCCACCGCCCCGCTCGACTGCCGCAGCAACGCCCTGCTCGACCTCTCCGAGAAGACCATCCGCAATGCCCTGGCCACCGGTGCGCTGCAGCCGATTGCGACCGAGAGCACGACCCTCGCCGAACGCGGATTCAGCTTCTCGGTGCGCTGGGTGTCGTCGCTTGCGCTCAAGGACCGTGCACGCGTGGACACCGTGACGCGCAAACGGCCCGAATTCAACCCTTTCCTGCCGCCCGAGCCCGCGCTGACGGTGGCCCACCTCGGCAGCCGCCACCTCGTCGTGCTCAACAAGTTTCCGGTGATCGACCACCACCTGTTGATCGTGACTCGGGCATTCGAGGCGCAGACAGCTCCCCTCACGCCGGACGACTTTCGCGCGCTGGCCACCGTAATCGGTGCACAGGGCGGGCTCGGCTTCTACAACGGCGGCAGCGTCGCGGGCGCCAGCCAGCCGCACAAGCACCTGCAGTGGGTGCCCGAAGCGTCCCTGCGCGCCGACGACGGGTTTGCGTCATTCAGTCGCGGGCTGGACATCCAGCGCACCGGGGAAGCACAGACCAAGGCCGAATTGCCCTGGCAGCACGCCTTCATGAGCCTCGCGGATGTCGACTGGTGCGACGCTCACGGCGCGGGCGAAAAGCTGCAGCACGCCTTCGAGACCGCTTGCCGAGCCCTCGCACTGCCGTCCGGCGCCGATCCCATGCCCCCCTACAACCTGCTGGCAAGCCGCCAGTGGCTTCTGGTCGTTCCGCGCCAGTTCGAGAAATGGCAGGACGTCTCGGTCAACGCGTTGGGCTATGCGGGTTCGCTCTTCGTGCGCAGCCGGGAACAGATCGAGCGGGTGCGCACCGAAGGCCCGCTCTCCGTGCTGCGCGCCGTCGGCTATCCGCGCTGAGACGGATCAGGCTCAGGCGGCACGCGGCAGCGGCGCATTAGGCAGGGGCGAATGCGGCAGCGGCGGCAAGCCGATCGTCGCGCGCAGTTCGTCGCACTTGGGGTTGGGCGTGCCGTCGTCCAAATAGACGGGAAATTCTCGACAGGGCGTCGGGCGGTTCTCGTAGATGGTGCACGCCACCTGCTCACCCACCGTGCCCGACAGCGCGGAGCAGCGCCGCGGCACCGAGTTGCTGCCCTTCATGCAGCGCATCGTATGGCTGAGTTTGTCGGTCATGTCCGCCGGTACGAATCCCCCGGGCGCATCGTCGGCCTCAGCCCAGTAGAACGAGATGCGGAAATGCGTGCAGCAGATGCCACAGCTGATGCAGGGATTCGGGTCTTCCATGGACGCTTTCTGAAGCAGGTTGCAGGACCGGGTTCGGCGCGCATTCTAGCGATTCGCCCGGCGCCTGCAAGAGGCAGAAAACGTATATCGATCAACACTTTGCGGGCAATATTTCCGCAATAGAAATTGCAGTCGCCCGACCGTCACCGGACTGCGCACGAAGCGCGCCTGCCCGGTGCGGGGCGCAGGGCTTCGGTGCGAACGGCACCGCGACCCTGCGCCTCATCGGAACCTGCGGTCCAGCCTCAGCTCAACGCGCCGCAGCACTTCTTGTATTTCTTGCCACTGCCGCAGGGGCATGGATCGTTGCGCCCGGGGCCTGCGGCAGCGGGCGCGACCGGGGCGTCGGCCTGCAGCACCTGCGGCGCAGGCAGCCCCATGTCGCGCCAGTGCGCGTAGATGTCATTGACCGCTTCGCCCAGCGCCCCCAGCCAGCCGAGGCGCGTCTCGTCGTCGGCCTCGGCAGCGGATTCCTCGGCCCACGGCGCCAGCACCTCGTCGAGCGTCTCGCGCACGGCCTCGAGCGCCTCGGCGTCGAGTCCCTCTTCCCAGCCTTCGGGCCACAGATCCAGGCCCTGGGCGAAACCGTCCAGCCACTCCTCGCCGATCTTCAGCGGGTCGCCCTCGGCAATCGCGAAGCAGAAGGGCTCCCAGCAGGCTTCCTCTTCGTCGTCCAGGCCGAGGGTGGTCACCATCTCGTTATGGTAGGCCTTGACCAGGCGAATCGCGCGCTGCAGCCCACTGCCGCCGCCAAAGCTCGCTTCTTCTCCATGGGCCGACCACACGTTGGGCAACCAGCGTTCGACCGCGATCGGCCGCGGCGAAATGAGCACACCGGCGAGAAAGCCGTCGAGCATCTCGAGATCCATGCAGTCCTCGGGCACGATGTCCGAGGTCAGCACCTCTTCGAGCGCCTCGAAGTCGTGATCGCTCATCAGATGGGGATTGTCTTGCGGGGGCGTGGTCTCGGTCATGGCAGTTCTCCGGAAATGGGACGAAGGGTGGCCCAAGCCACCGTGATCGGCAAGTCAAATATCGCGCACGTCCACCGCAGGGCGCACGGCGTCGAGGTCAAGCGTGAGCCGGTACAGGGTCTGCCCCGAATCGCGGTACTTGCGTTCGAACGGCGTCAGCGGAACCTCAGCCTCGAACGCGCCCCAAGGCACGTCGCGCCCGAGGACGATCGACAGCGCGGTGGCCATCTCGTGCATGTAGACATCCCAGTTGCTGCGGCATTCCAGCACGCCGCCCAGTCGCGGGATGAAGGGGAACACGGGGTGGGCATGCCAGCGCCGCGCCAGATGGCCGATCTTGGGCCAGGGATTCGGATACAGGATGTAGTGCCGGGCAAGCCGCAGGCCGACCTCGTCGATCAGGCGCCAGAAGTCGACCAGATCCGCACGCACGAACACCAGGTTGCGCGGCATCAGCGCATCCGGGTACGGCTTCTTGCGCTCCAGCCGATCCTGCGACTGATCGACACCGATCACCCAGTGGTCGGGATGGGCGCGTGCGATCTGGATCGTGCTGTGACCCACGCCGCAGCCTGCGTCCAGGATCAGCGGCGCCGCGCGGTCCCAGCCCGCGAGGGCCGCGTCGAAGGCCTCGCGGTTGTAGGGCGCGACCGGCTTGCGGAAGGGCTCGGCCAGGTGCTTGCGCACGAGTGCGTCGAGGCGCTCGTGCACGCCGGATTGCGCGCTCTGGGGAATACGGGAATTGGCGTAGCTCATGATGAATCCAGTGCGTTGCGGCGAGCAGTTTCAGGCAGCTTCGAGCAAGGGCGCCACCCTGGCCGGCGCCAAGGCGCGGGCTGCCGACGCCGGCACGCCATGCAGCTCCAGCATGCGCTCGACTTCAGAAAAGGTGCGCAGCGGGCGGATCGCCGCGAACAGTTGCTGCGCCTGCACGTAGTTTCGCGCCAGCAAATGCAGCCATTGCTTGATGCGGCCGGGCGCATGCCGGGGCTCGACCTTGCGCAGCACCCGGTCACGAAAATCCCCCAGCAGAGACAACAGGGCTGCCCACTCGCGTACCCGCTCGCCGGCATCGGGTGTGTCGAACCGACCCGCACGGATGCGCGCGGCCAGAAAGGGATCGGCGACGGCGCCGCGTCCCAGCATCACGTCGGCGACGCCCGACACCGCCCGGCAACGCTGCCAGTCGGCTGCCGACCACACTTCGCCGTTGGCCACCACCGGCACCACGACCGCTTCATCGATGCGCGCAACCCACTCCCAGTGCGCCGGCGGCCGGTAACCGTCGGCCTTGGTCCTTGCATGCACCACCAATCCGCCGGCGCCACCATCGACGAGCGCCTGCGCACATTCGATGGCCCGCCCGGGGTCATTGATACCGAGCCGCATCTTCGCAGTCAGCGGAATCTGCTGCGGGACGGCTCGTCGCACCGCCGCAGCGATGTGATGGAGCAGCTCCGGCTCATCCAGCAGGGCCGCGCCACCACGATGACGATTCACCGTCGGCGCCGGGCAGCCGAAATTCAGGTCGATGCCAGCGGGCGCCAGCGCTGCCAGCCGCGCGGCATTCTCTCCCATGCAGACAGGGTCCGAGCCCAGCAACTGCACACGGACCGGGGTACCGCCCACCGTTCGACTGCCGCACTGCAGTTCCGGGGAAAGGCGGCGGAAGAAGCGCTCGGGCAGCAGGGTGCCGGAGACGCGCGCGAACTCAGTGACCGCATAGTCGTAGCCGCCGGACGCGGTCAGCGCGGCGCGCAAGACGTCGTCGAGCAGGCCTTCCATGGGGGCGAGCAGGAGGCGCAAGCCGGGACTTCCTATGACACGATGGGACGAACGCGCCCCGGGCAGGGGTCGCGAAAGGGATCGCAATTCTAATGCAGTCCCGCGCAAAAAGCGGATTTCCGCTTGCCAGCCCACGTGTGCCGGAGGATAATCTCGCCTCTTTACCAATCAGGGCGGTCACAACCGCCGCCCGCTTGAATCAGGAATCGACCATGAAAGCGGACACCCATCCGAAATACAACGACGTGAATGTGACCTGCTCCTGCGGCAACACCTTCGTCACCCGCTCCACCCTCGGCAAGCCCCAGTACCACGTCGAAGTGTGCTCCGCATGCCACCCGTTCTACACCGGCAAGCAGAAGATCGTCGATACCGCCGGTCGCGTCGAGCGCTTCCGTCAGAAGTACGGCAACGTCCAGCGCGCCAGCTGATCCCGGCCGCGGCACTGGATATGCGCCCGCCAGCGGGCGCACTGCGAAAAAGGCAGCTGCGGCTGCCTTTTTTCATGTCTGCCTTCATGTTCCTTTCGTCTCCAGCCCTCCGCCGGCGCCCCATCCCACCGTCCGGGGCTTTGCCTCGATCAACGCTCCGCCCCACAATGCGCGAATGATTCGAGAACCCGAAACCCCCTCCCTGCTGCAGCGCCGCATCTACGGCACCGTCGGCATCGCGGTGCTGGTGGCCCTTTACCTGCTTGTCGGCCTTGTCGGCCACGACCCCTGGCGCGGCGATGACGCGCGCTACCTGGGTCCGATCCTGAGCATGCTGCGCGGCGAGGGCTGGCTCTTTCCGATGCTGGCCGGCGAGCCCCTCGTCGACTACCCGCCGCTCTACTACTGGGTGGGCGCCCTGCTGGCCTGGGCCGGAAGCGGCTTCCTCGCACTGCACGACGGCGCCCGGCTGGCCAGCGCGGTATTCGTTGCCCTTGGCGTGTATTTCTCGGCCCGCACCGCCGAAGCACTGTATGGCCGTCCTTCCCGGACCCCCGCCGCACTGCTGACGATGGGTGGGCTCGGGCTCGTGCTGCACGCCCACGAGATCCAGCCCCTGCTCGCAGTGCTGGCCATGCTGGCGATGACGCTGCGCGGGCTGGCGCTGGTGCCGCAGCAGCCGGTCGCCGGCAGCGTGCTTGCCGCTTTCGGCACGGCCCTGGCATTCCTCGCCGGCGGCATTGGTGCCCTGCTCGCCACCGCGCCGCTCTTCCCGCTGGTGATGATGCTCAGCGCCGACTGCCGCACCCCGCGCGCCAGTGGCGCGCTGCTGCTGGGACTGTGCCTCGCACTGACGCTGGCGGCCTTGTGGCCGCTCGCCGTTCACCTGAACCAGCCCGAGCAACTGGGCCTCTGGCTGCGCGACGAATGGGCACGCCTGAGCGGCCCAGGGCTGTCGGGCGGCGAAGTCGTACGCGGCCTCGAACTGCTGGGCTGGTTCACCTGGCCCCTGTGGCCCATCGTGCTGTGGAGCCTGTGGCGCGCACGACGCACCATCGGCCAGTTGCGCTGGCTGCTGCCGCTGCTCAGCGCGGTTCTCGTGCTGAGCCATTTCGTCATCCGGGGCGACCTGTCCCAGGCCAACATCCTGCCGCTGATTCCAGCAATGGCGCTGCTGGCTGCCGCTGGCGTACCCACGCTGCGCCGCGGCGCCGCCAACGCCCTTGACTGGTTCTCGCTGATGAGCCTGGCGGTGTTCGGCATCCTCGTCTGGCTGGCGTGGTCGGCCCAGGCCGTGGGCTGGCCTCCGGGACTGGCACGTCACGTGGAACGCAACGCGCCCGACTTCGTGCTGCACCAGCCGGGCCTGCAACTCGCACTCGGCGCCGCGATCACGCTGCTATGGATCGCACTCGTCTCCCGGTTGCCGCGCTCGACCTCGCGGGCGCCGGCAAACTGGGCCATCGGCCTGACCATGCTGTGGTGCCTGGCGGTCGTGCTGCTGATGCCCTGGTTCGACAACGGCCGCAGTTACCGCGAGACCGTGCGATCGCTGGAAATCGCCGTCGCGGGGGAACGCAGCAGCGCGCCCGGCGCCTGCATCGCCAGCACCGGCCTGCCCGAGCACGTGAAGAGCTCGCTGGATTACTTTGCCGGCATCAGGACCGTACGCATCGTCGGCGACAGCACGCCCTGCCCGCTGCTGCTGGTCTTGAACGACCGCAGGCCCATGATGCGGCTCGCGCCGGAATGGAAACCCGTGTGGGAATTCCGCCGCGGCGCCGGCCGCCGCGCCGAGACCTTCACGCTGCTGCGGCGCGAAGGGTCCTGATACCTCATTCCAGACGCAGGAAGTTGTCGCGGTAGTGGCGCAGTTCGGAGATCGACTCCTGGATGTCGGCCAGCGCCGTGTGCGCACCCGACTTCTTCACGCCGGCGTACACCTCGGGCCGCCAGCGCTTGGCGAGTTCCTTCAGCGTCGAGACGTCCAGGTTGCGGTAGTGGAACCAGGCCTCGAACTGCGGCATCCAGCGCGCGAGGAAACGGCGGTCCTGGCACACCGAATTGCCGCACATCGGCGAGGTACGCGCGGGCACCCACTCCTTCAGGAAGGCGAGCATCTGGGCCTCGGCCTCGGCCTCCGATACGGTCGACGCGCGCACGCGGTCGATGAGGCCGGACTTGCCATGCGTGTTCTTGTTCCAGTCGTCCATCGCATCGAGCACTTCGTCGGGCTGATGCACGGTGATGACCGGCGCCTCGGCGATGGTCTCCAGCTTCTCATTGGTCAGCACGATGGCGATCTCGATGATGCGATCGCGATCGGGTTCGAGGCCGGTCATCTCCATGTCCAGCCATATCAGGGTGTTCGGGTCCTGTGCCATAATCCGTGCGCCTTTCTGACGTATTCATGCGAAACATTCGAGGGCGCGATTGTGTCACAGAACGTGTTGGCATTCGGCGCAGACCGGAGCCGGCGCCCGAACCGCCCGTCGCCTGTCGGCCCGGGCCTGCCTGAAACGCTCGACCCCACGACCGCACCATGCCTGCCGACCCTGTTTCCTCCGCTGCCAGCGGCTTCGCCGCCCTCTTCGTCACGCTGCTGCTGTTGAGCCTGGTCGTCAAGACCAGCCTCATGCGACGCCAGATCCGCCATGTGCTGGCGCGCCGCGAGCAAGTGCCGCAGGCCTTCGCCGAATCGATCACCCTCGCCTCGCATCAACGCGCAGCCGACTACACCGCGGCGCGCATGCGCCTGGCGATGTCCGAGATCGCGGTGAGTGCGCTGTTCGTGCTGCTGCTCACGCTGGGCGGCGGACTGCAGGCGATCCATGACGCCTGGTCCGCGGCGTTCGCACCGGGCGGCATCGCCCACGGCGTGGCCCTGCTGGCGACGCTTGGCGTACTCGGCTGGTTCATCGATCTGCCGTTCGTGCTGATCAAGACCTTCGTCATCGAAAAACGCTTCGGTTTCAACCGCATGACGCCGCGCCTGTTCGCGGCCGACACAGCGCGCGAGGCGGCACTGGCCGCGGCAATCGGCCTGCCTTTGCTGGCGGTTCTGCTGTGGCTGACCGCCGCGATGGGCAGCCTGTGGTGGCTGTGGGTATGGGCCTTCTGGCTGTCGTTCAACCTGCTGGTGATGCTGATCTGGCCGACCTTCATCGCGCCGCTGTTCAACCGCTTCACCCCGCTCGCCGACGAGGCACTGAAGGCGCGCGTCGAAGGCCTACTGGCGCGCTGCGGCTTCCAGTCCAAGGGCCTGTTCGTCATGGACGGCTCGCGCCGCTCGGCCCACGGCAATGCCTACTTCACCGGCTTCGGTGGATCGAAACGCATCGTGTTCTTCGACACCCTGCTCGACAAGCTCAACGCCGACGAGGTCGAGGCGGTGCTGGCGCACGAACTGGGGCACTTCCGCCACCGCCACATCCTTAAGCGCCTGGCCGTCCTCGCCCCCGCCAGCCTGGCCCTGCTCGCCCTGCTGGGCTGGCTGATCGAACAGCCTTGGTTCTTCAGCGGCCTGGGCAGCGCGGCCACCGACACCGCGACCGCGCTGGCGCTGTTCTTCCTGGTGTTGCCGGCCTTCACATTCCCGCTCGCCCCGGTCCTTAGCTACTGGTCGCGGGTGCACGAGTTCGAAGCCGATGCCTATGCCGCGCAGCAGACGCGCGCAGCCGATCTTGTCGCCGCGCTGGTCAAGCTGTACCGCGACAATGCCTCGACGCTGACGCCCGACCCCTTGTACTCGCGTTTCTTCGATTCACACCCGCCTGCTGCCTTGCGCGTCGCCCGCCTGCAATCCCTGCAGCCCTGAGCCCCACTGGAGGAGACGAGAAGATGAAGACCCTGAGCAACCCTGCCCTGCAGGCGATCCGCGTCGCCGCCGTCGCACTGGTCGTGGGCGTAGCCGCGCCCGCCGCTGCCGATCCCTTCCCGGGCGCCGACCTCGCCGTGGCCAAGCAGACGCATGCCGCACAATGCGTCGAATGCCACGCCAAGCGCTTCGGCGGTGAGGACGGTTCGGAGATATACACCCGCTTCGACCGTCGCGTCACGACGCCGAGCGGACTTGCACAGCAGCTCACCGCCTGTACCACGATGCTCAACCTCGACCTTTTCCCCGAAGACGAGCATCACCTCGCGGGCTATCTCAACACGCACTACTACAAGTTTCAGTGAGCCAACGAAACCAGCGCAGTAACAAGGGGGGTAACGCGATCGAGGGCGTGATCGTCGCAGCCTTCGGTCGCCATTACGAAGTCGCAACGCCGGCGGGCCGCCTGCAGAGCTACCCGCGCGGCAAGAAAAGCAGCTTCGCCTGCGGCGACCAGGTCGCGGTCCTTCCCGGCGGCGACGGCCAAGGCGTCATCGAAACCCTGCGCCCGCGCCGCAACCTGTTGTGGCGTTCGGACGCTTTCCGCGAAAAGCTGATCGCCGCGAACCTCAGCCATATCCTCATCGTTGTCGCGACCGAGCCCGGCTTCTCGGACCTGCTCGTATCACGCTGCATCGTCGCTGCCGAAAGCCAGGACATCACGCCGCTGATCGTGCTGAACAAGGCCGACCTGGGTGAACGCCTCGAGGCCGCACGCGCGCAGCTCGCGCCCTTTCGCGCACTCGGTTACGAGGTCATCGAAGTGTCGGCCCTGCACGGTGCCGAGGGGCTGTTGAAGCGGCTGGCGGGGCTTCACGCCATCCTCGTGGGGCAGTCCGGCATGGGCAAATCGACGCTCACCAACGCGCTGATCCCGGAGGCGAACGCGGCAACGCGTGAGATCTCCGAAGCGCTGGATTCGGGCAAGCACACCACGACCTTCGCCCGCCTCTACGCGCTGGACGGAACTGCACCCGACAACGCCCACGGCTGGCTGATCGACAGCCCCGGCCTGCAGGTCTTCGGTCTGGCGCACCTCACACCCGACGACCTCGCCGAGTCCTTCATCGAATTTCGCCCGCTGCTTGGCCGGTGCCGCTTCCGCGACTGCCGGCACGAAGCCGAGCCCGGTTGTGCGCTGCTGGCGGCACTGGCCGACGGTCGCATCCATCCGCGGCGCTTCGAGCACTACCGCGCAATCCGCGCCGAGATTGCCGAAGCGAAACGACTGAACCCCGGCTGGTAAGCCCGGGACTCAGCCCTCCATCAGGAAGTCGCGGACGACGGCGATCTGCTCGGGATCCATCAGCATCGGCGCATGCCCGACGCCGGCGAACTCGACCGTCCGCGCTCGTGGCCCCTGCTCGGCCATGGCGAGAAAGGTCGAGCGCTCAAGCAGGTCGGACTCGGCGCCACGCAGAGCCAGCGTCGGACAGGCAACGCGTTCGTAGACCGGCCACAGGTCGATATCCTCATTCACCGGCGCCGCGCGGAAGACCTCACCCAGGCCCGGGTCATACACCATCGCAAAGCCGCCGCCGGGACCACCCACCGGACGCACCGAGAACTCGGTGAGATGGCGCCACTGGGCATCCGTCAGCGGACCGAAGGGCGCGCTCACCATGCGGATATAGGCCTCGGCCACCTCCATCGTCGGAAACCGCGGCGCCGTCCCCACGTACTGAGCGATGCGCTGCAGCGACACTGCGGTGATCACCGGGCCGACGTCGTTGAGCACCAGCCGCGATATCGGCGTATGCGGCTGGCTGGCGACGAGCATGCCGATGATGCCGCCCATCGAGGTGCCGACCCAGCTGACCTGCTCGACGTTGAGCCGCGCGATGAGCGTGATCATGTCCGCCACATAGAGCGGGAAACCATAGTCGGTCTTGACCGCCAGCCAGTCGCTGCGCCCGCGACCCACCACGTCCGGACACACGACGCGGAAATCGTCGGCCAGCGCCTGGGCGAGATCGTCGAAATCGCGCCCGTTGCGCGTCAGCCCATGGACACAGACCACGACGCGGGGGTTGTCCGGCGCCCCCCACTCCGTGTAGGCCATGCGATGCAGGCCATGGGGTCCAATGCACTGGACGTGTCGTTCGCGTACCCCGTGCCCCGGGCGTTGCATTCGATGAGACGACGGAACGGCAGTGTTCGGATCGGAAGACAGGGACATGGCAGCGGTGTGTGATTAATGGCGACGGGCCCGAGTCTAGCACCGGCGCGTGCCGGCCCCCGGCCAAGCACTCAGCGCCCGTGCCAGTAGCGGGGTTCCACCATGCGATGCGCGCTCAGTTCGATGCGGCTGTTCTGCCCGGGCGGAAACAGCGCCTGGACCGCCCCCTGGCTGTCCGTCCGCCAGTTGCGCGCCCCGGCCTGTGCCCAGCGTGCCCAGACTTCGGGATGCGGGTGGCCGAACGCATTGCGGTGGCCGGCAGAATGGATCACCGCCTCGGGCAAGGTCGCTGCGACGAACGCGTCCGATGACGAGGAGCGGCTGCCATGATGGCTGCTGACCACGACATCGGCCGTCAACTCCCCTCCACGCGAGCGCGCCACGATGTCACGCTCAGCCGCGGCACCGATGTCACCGGTGAGCAGCAGGCTCCCTGCAGCGTTGCTGACCCTGAGCACGCAGGAACCGTCGTTGTCCTCCCGCGGCGCGGCCTGCTGCGGTTGCCGCAGCGGGTGCAGAACCTCGAAGCGAACCCCATCCCATTCCCAGCCTGCCCCTGTAACACAAGCGGCCACGCGGGCGCCATCCACGCCTGTCACAGGCAAGGCTTCGGAGAGTCCACCGCCGACCAGCCAGCGCTCAACCGCGATGCCGTGGCCGACGCTCTCTGCCCCGCCGACATGATCCTGGTCACCGTGGGAAAGCACCACAGAGTGCAGCCGGATCACACCGGACGCCTCGAGATAGGGCAACACCACGCGGCTGCCGGCGTCGGCGTTCGCGCCATAGGGCGGACCGGCATCGAACAGCAGATCGTGGCCGGATGTCTGTACGTGCACAGCAAGCCCCTGACCGACATCGAGCACTGTCACCCTGAACGCGCCATCTTCCGGACGCGCGCCCTGCCAGGCCAGAAGGGCGGCAACCAGCACCGCCGCCGCCGGCCGCCCCGGCGTGCCCCGCGGCAGCAGCAACACCGCCATCCCAAGCACCGCAGCCAGCGCCAGCCACAAGGGCGGTGTCGACTGACGCCACAGCGCCATATCCAACGCAGACAGCCACTCCACCCAGACCATCATCAGGGCCGTCACACCATGCGCCAGATGCAATGGAAGCTCAAGCGGCAGCAGCGCGGCAAGCAGCACCAGCGGCGCCACGACGAAGCTGACGATCGGGATCGCAACCGCATTGGCTAGCGGCGACAGCAGCGGAAATGCATTGAACATCAGCACCAGCAAGGGCAGCAGCGCCAGGCTGATACCCATCTGGACGCGCAGCGCGGCCCTCCACCGCGGCCCCCGCGCGGGCCGACCGGTGATCAGCATCAGGATCACCCCCACGGCGCCGAAGGACAACCAGAAGCCCGCAGACAGGCAGGCCCACGGATCGAAGGTCAGCACGCACAGCAGCGCCGCCGCCAGCACGCGCGACGGCGCTGGCCGTCGACCGCACAACAGCGCGGCGACGACCACGAACAGCATGATCAACGCGCGCTGCACCGGAATGCCCAGGCCTGCCAGCAAAGCATAGGCAGCCGCGGCTACCAGCGCGGCAAGCGCCTGAGCCTTGCGTACGGGCCACCGCAACACCATCGTCGGCTGGCGGCGCCAGGCCCAGCCGACGATGGCACCCGCAGCCGCCGCTACCAACGTCACATGCAATCCGGAGATGGCGACCAGGTGGCCGACACCTGTGCGACGGAACACCTCCCACTGTGCCGGCGGGATGCCACGCTGCTCGCCGATCGCCAGTGCGACCAGCATCCCGGCATAGGCTCGGTCACCGAGCACGTTGGCATAGCGCTCCCGCAGGCCGCCCCTGAGCCGGTGAACCCACTGCATGGCCGACCCAGGCACCTCATCCAGTCGCTCCGCAGACCCACGCACATACCCGGTGGCGCGGACACCCCGCTCCAGCAGCCAGGCCTCGTAGTCGAACCCACCGGGATTGGCTTGACCGTGCGGACGCTTCAGACGCACCGCAAAGCGCCACGCCTCGCCGGCCTGCACGACCGGCGGCGGCGCCGCACTACCGCGGGGGCGATACCACGACAGCAGCACGTGGCGCGGCACGCCCTCGGGCGGCGACGCAATCTCGAAACGAAAACGCACGCCGTCGTCCAGCAGCTGGGGCAGATCCGCCACCCGCCCGTCAATCACCATATCGAGACTTTCGAGCTCGCCCCTCAGCGCATCGGCCAGGCGCCAGTCTGCGCGAACCGCGGCCCAGGAGAAGCCGAGCACACAAGCGGCCGCGCAGACTAGGCCGCGTTGCGCCAGACGCCATGACCAAGGTACCGGGCGCGCAGCCCGCAGGTAGCCGAGCGACAGCAGCGCGGCCACCACGACAAAAGCGGGCACCACGTCCGCCGCCGGCAGTTCGGGCTGCATCTGCAGTGCGACGACGCCCACGACAAAGCTTGCGGCGAAAAGTCTCATGTCGAAATGTTGCCATTGGCATACGCAGCAGACAACCGGAGCATCGACCAACACCTGTCGCATTCACTTTCTGCGACACATTCGCCGCCTTCGACCCTGCGTTGCCCCGCTGGCCCGCTGCTAGACTCTCGCCCACCAGAGATCATGCGCAAACGACTCAAGAATTTCCTGCCCGATCACGCCGCGATTCACGACAATCGCTGGCTGAGGCCGTTCGCCTCAACGCTGCTTCATCCGCGCCTGTGGCACCTCAACCGCCATTCGGCGGCGGGCGCGGTGGCAGTCGGTCTGTTCTGCGGCCTTATCCCCGGGCCACTGCAGATGCTCGGCGCGGCCGTCTTTTGCGTGCTCTTCCGGGTAAATCTGCCGCTGGCGCTGATCACAACCCTGTACAGCAATCCGCTGACCATCGTCCCTCTGTATGTCCTCGCCTTCGGCCTCGGCAAGCTGGCACTGGGTGATGGCGAAGCCGAGTTCACGGCGCCCCCGGACCTCGAAGGCCTTGCCTTCGCCAACTGGATTCCTGCGCTCACCGACTGGATGGCGAGCCTCGGCAAACCACTCGCGCTCGGGCTGGTACTGCTGGCCGCCCTGCTCTCAGTGAGCGGCTATGTCGCAGTCAAATGGACCTGGCGCGTCTGGCTGATCCGTCAGTGGCGCAAGCGGCAGGCAAAAGGTCGGCAGCCGTAAACGCGACACGGGCCCGCAGGCCCGTGTCTATCCCGTCTCGCGTCCGAAGCGGACGCTGCAGCCTCACACCTGGAAGCGCCCCACCTGCTGGCGCAGGGTCGTCGCCAGGCTCTCCAGCATGCCGGCCGTCGCCGTCGTCTGGTGCACCGCCACGCTGTTGTCGCTGGCCATCGTCGCAATGCGCTCCACGTTCTGCGCGATCTCGTTGCTCGCCATGCTCTGTTCGTTGAGCGCCAGCGAAATCTCCCGCACCGCCGCCAGCACCTGCTGCGCTCCGTCGTTGATCTGCGCCATCGACTCGCCCGCCTGGTTGCTCAGCGCCACCCCGTCGCGCACCCGCTGCACGCCCTGCTGCATCGTGTCGACCGCCCGGCCCGTCCCGTCCTGGATCGCCTGCACCATGCCCGCGATCTCCTGCGTCGCCCGCGTCGTGCGCTCGGCCAGCTTTCTCACCTCGTCGGCCACCACCGCAAAACCGCGACCCGACTCACCCGCGCGCGCCGCCTCGATCGCCGCGTTCAGCGCCAGCAGGTTCGTCTGGTCGGCAATCTCGCGGATCGAGCCGACGATCGCCGTGATCTCGCGCGACTTCTCGCCCAGTTCGCGGATCGCGTCGCTGGACTGATCCACCGCCTGCGCGATGCGCTCCATCTCCTCGACCGACTTGCGCATCACCAGGCCGCCTTCATCCGACAGACGCCCCGACGCTTCGGCCAGCTGCTGGGCCGTGCCGGCATGGCGCGAGATCTCCTCGACGCCCACGGTCATCTCTTCCACCGCCACCGCCACGTCCGAGGCCGCCTGGCTTTGCGCATCCGAACCGTCCGAAACCCGCCGCGCCGAGGCCGACAGCTCGGTCGCCGAACTGCCCACCTGGCTCGCCCCCTGCTGGATCTCCCGGATCAGCGAGGCGACCTCGTCGGCCATCACGTTGAACTGCGCTGCCACTTCCGACAGCTCGTCGCGCGCCGAAAATTCGACACGCGTGCGGTAGTCCCCCGCCGCGTAGCGCTTGGCCCCGGCCGACAGCTCGCGCACCGAGCGCACAATCGCCAGATACACCGCAGTGAAGAGGTAGCCCGCCACCAGCATCGCCACCGCCGACAGCACGATCTGGAAGCGCAGCCGCTCCGACAGCTCATCGAGCCGTTGCTGCAGCAGCTGCCCGGTCTGCGGGCGCAGCACTTCGTCGAAGTTGCGCACCGCCGTACTGATGGCCTGCGTGGTGAGGTCGAAATAGGCCGGCGGCGCCAGCGTGAACTGCTGCTCGAGGATGTCGCGCGTGACCGCCTGACGCACGCTCGCCACCGCGGCGGCAATCTCGGTGCGCGAACGCTCCAGCGCCCCGGCGATGCCGGCGTTGGCCTTGCCCGCGCGCTCCAGGCTCTCGAGCAGCGTGGCCTCGGTGCGCGCGATCTCGGCCAGCAGGGCGACGACGCCGTGCTCGTCGGCGCGCAGCACTTCCCGCCGGGCGATGATGTTGGTGCCACGCGCCCGCAACTGGCCTAGGCGCTCACTCAGCTCGGGCAGCGAGGTCAGCAGCGGTCCGATCAGGTTGGAGGTCGCCGAATCCGGATCCTGCGACAAACCCGACACGCCACCCAGATCGCCGATCCAGCGCAGCAGACGCGCAATCGTTTCCGTGTGGGCCTTGAAGCTCTGCGGCGCCGTCATCTGCGTCGCACCCGCCAGAATGCGCTGCAGCTCGCCGCGCGTTGCCTGCCAGTCGGCCTGCAGCGGCTGCCACATCGGCTCCGCTGCGATCGCGGCATCCAGCTTCGCGATGGCGCCTTCGATTTCGGCGGCCTTGGCTTCGCGCCGCGGGATCATCTCCTTGCTGCCGCCCAGCACGCCCGCGTTCAGCCCGCGGTGCTGCTGCGTCAGCAGAACGACGCCGAAGCCCGCGTCGAAGAGCGTCAGGCCGGCAATCTCGCGCTCGGCCACCGTCATGTCCTCGCGCAGGCTGACGAAGATCTGCGCCAGCAAAGCTGCGGCCGACAGGCCGCACACGAGCAGGATCAAGGCGAACTTGAGCGGATAGTTGAGACGGTCCAGCAGACGGATGGCGGGGAGGAAAAGGGTTTTCATTTCGATGTGCCGGCGCGAACCGGATCCGATTCTTGATGATCCGGATTATCGGCACGCGTCGCCGCAACTTAATGACCCGTATCAAGCCTTTCGGGAAAGCCCGCCTAATCCACCCATAAGCGTGACGGACTTCGCGGTCCGGCGAGCCGCGGCCCGTAAACGCGACACGGGCCCGCAGGCCCGTGTCTATCCCGTCTCGCGTCCGAAGCGGACGCTGCCCCCTCACACCTGGAAGCGCCCCACCTGCTGGCGCAGGGTCGTCGCCAGGCTCTCCAGCATGCCGGCCGTCGCCGTCGTCTGGTGCACCGCCACGCTGTTGTCGCTGGCCATCGTCGCAATGCGCTCCACGTTCTGCGCGATCTCGTTGCTCGCCATGCTCTGTTCGTTGAGCGCCAGCGAAATCTCCCGCACCGCCGCCAGCACCTGCTGCGCCCCGTCGTTGATCTGCGCCATCGACTCGCCCGCCTGGTTGCTCAACGCCACCCCGTCGCGCACCCGCTGCACGCCCTGCTGCATCGTGTCGACCGCCCGGCCCGTCCCGTCCTGGATCGCCTGCACCATGCCCGCGATCTCCTGCGTCGCCCGCGTCGTGCGCTCGGCCAGCTTTCTCACCTCGTCGGCTACCACCGCAAAACCGCGACCCGACTCGCCCGCGCGCGCCGCCTCGATCGCCGCGTTCAGCGCCAGCAGGTTCGTCTGGTCGGCAATCTCGCGAATCGAGCCGACGATCGTCGTGATCTCGCGCGACTTCTCGCCCAGTTCGCGGATCGCGTCGCTGGACTGATCCACCGCCTGCGCGATGCGCTCCATCTCCTCGACCGACTTGCGCATCACCAGCCCACCTTCATCCGACAGTCGCCCCGACGCTTCGGCCAGTTGCTGGGCCGTGCCGGCATGGCGCGAGATCTCCTCGACGCCCACGGTCATCTCTTCCACCGCCACCGCCACGTCCGAGGCCGCCTGGCTTTGCGCATCCGAACCGTCCGAAACCCGCCGCGCCGAGGCCGACAGCTCGGTCGCCGAACTGCCCACCTGGCTCGCCCCCTGCTGGATCTCCCGGATCAGCGAGGCGACCTCGTCGGCCATCACGTTGAACTGCGCTGCCACTTCCGACAGCTCGTCGCGCG
>NZ_NOIH01000002.1 GCF_002245655.1 Thauera propionica
ACGAACAGCCGGTTGTCTTTGGCCGAACGCCCTCTATCGCCGGGCTTGCCGGGTAGAAGCCCTTCGATTGTCTGCCACTGTTCATCTGTCAACACCATCCGAAGCATCCTGATCTCCGCCCAAAGATCAGGATGTAAACACAAATCAGCTAATGTGAACAGCCCCTAACGCGGCCGAGAGAGATGTCGGTTTGTTTTTTTACTTTTCTCGTTTGTCCACTTCTGACATTCGACGACGCGTTTGTCATGGGTGAACCCTATCGAGTGTCAATCCGCGGCACTCCGTCACGGAAATCGCGGGTTTTCGAGCTGGCACGCCCTTTGCGTATATGACGACAAGCGGAAACGACCGCCGAACCTCGAAGGAGAAACTTCAATGAAAAAGATTCAGAAGGGCTTCACCCTGATCGAACTGATGATCGTCGTGGCGATCATCGGCATCCTGGCCGCCATCGCGATTCCGCAGTTTAACGAGTACCGCGCAAAGGCGAACGACACCTCCGCCGTTGCTGATGCCAAGAACGGTATTACAGCGATCATTTCGTCGCTTCGCTGATCCACGCCAAGCATATCGGAGATATACGATGAAGAAAATTTCTGCCCTCCTTTTTGGTCTCCTTATTTCGAGTGCAACTTTCGCCCAAGTCGCCGGCGGCACTTATCAACTCGAAGGCTCGGGCCCTATCACTACTGATCAATGCGGCCTCTTGAACGAGAACGTCACGATTAACCTCACCACAGGTGTGAATGCGGGCGTGGACTGCGACGGGGAGCGTATTGCAATTAGCGCATGCCATACTGCTGGCCGAACCGTTGCACGCCAAGTCGACAGACCGACGCCGGTTGGCTGCGGGGTACCAGACCCGACTACTGGTGAAACTGTTGCATGCACGGGAACTGAACGAGTAACCGCAACTGGTGCAAGCATGGCGACGGCCACGACCCTTGCCGGTACGGTAACGCCGGAATATCCTGGGGAACTCTGCAGCGCTGCTGCTGCTGCTGCCACCGCAGCTGAGCAATAAGACAAGCTCTCACCCTAATAGCTATTGACAAGGCATACAATAGCTATTCCATTAAAATTGGAAATAACAGGCCGCAAAGCATTAAGCTTACGCGGCCTGTTTTTTAGTGGAATTTAGTTACTACGTTACAAAGACACCCTCACCCTCACGATCGATCCAGAAAAAATACGAAAACATCGTGGATAAAATCTCATGCTATACCAAGCTCATTTCCGCAGTGCATTTCGCTTATGTGCAAGCACAAGATTTTTCCCCACCGTAGCGTGGTTAAGCGCCTCTTTAATTGTGGCAGCACTAGTTGCTGCACAGTTCAGCGGGCGCCAACCCTCAAGTGTCGCTCTTGATGTTGGCATTTCGGCTATCCGAATTTTGCTACCAGTGCTCGCCACTCTTCTAGTTCATGACTTATTGTTTCGAGAGTTCGATCGAAAGCTCTATCTAACGTCTATGACGTACCCACTCCCGAGGCAGGCGTTTCTCCTGAGTCGAGTTTTCGTTGCCGCCTTACTCCTTTTTAGTTTACTTATTGTTTTAGCCTCTGCTCTGGCCTGGCTTACCAATTGGGTCGGGCATGGCATTTCTCAGTCGAAACCGCCGGCACTAGGCCTGCCTTACGTTGTCACGATGGCCTTCATTGCGCTGGATCTTCTGGTCGCGCTCGCCATTGGAACGCTGATCGCCGTCACCACAACTACGCCCAGCTTTGTGCTGATCGGCACCATCGGCTTCATGGGGGTGGCTCGCTCCTATTCGGCCATCGTCGCGCTGCTGACGCGCGACAGCACGTTGGTCGGGAACGCCGACACCTACCAGTCTTCCCTCAGCCTGCTCGGCTACCTGTTGCCCGACCTGGCCGCGCTCGATGTGCGCATGATTTCGCTCTACGGCGACTGGCAATTCCTGCCCGACGACTGGCCGCTGCGCGTCGTCTCCACGCTGGCTTATGCTGCGGCCCTGTTCGCACTGTCGGTGTGGGCGCTGAACCGGAAGAAGTTCGCCTGATGAATGCGCGCAACGCATTGCCGCTCGCAATTGCAGCACTGGGATTCGGCCTTTTCGCCGCGATCTGGGCCATGCGGTCGCCTGCCAGCACCGAGCCGCCACCCGAAGTATTCGACCGCGTGGTCGTCTCGGCCCCGGTACAACTGCTGCTCGCCGGCGGCGACCGCTTTCTGGCCGCCAACATCGAATCCATCCGCGCCGTTGCGACCACCAGCGACAACCCCGAAGCGGCCGAAGCCAACGCCTCCTTCGCCATCCGTGCGCGTCGCGTGGTCGCGCAGTTGAACCCCTGCCACGAAGACAACTACTACCAGGGCAACGCCCTGCTGACCTGGGGCGGGGCGGTGGCCGAAGGCAACGACTTGCTCAAGCGCGCCACCGAGTGCCGCACCTGGGACGAGATCCCACCCTTCTTTTACGGCTTCAACCTGTATTTCTTCCTGCACGACGTCGAAGGTGCTCGCGCCTCGCTGGAGATTGCCGCCGAACGCGCCACCGACAACGCCGCCGGCTTCCGCAAGTTCGCCATCATGCTCGCAGCAGGCGAACTGAAGGACGACAGCGCCGCGCTCGACTTCCTGCAGCAGGAGCGCGCGCAAACCAGCGACTCCAAGTTGCAAGGCATGCTCGACAAGCGCATCGCCCGCCTGCAAGGCCTCATCACCCTGCGCGCTGCTCAGCAACGCTACGAAGCTCGCTTCGGCCAGCCCCTGACCAACCCGCAGGCGCTGATCGACAGCGGCGAACTTGAGGCCTTCCCCAACGATCCGCTGCGCATCGGCTACGAATTCGCCGATGGCCGGTTCCGGCTGAAGGAACTCAAGATCGCCGGGCTGGAGCGGCCTTAGTCCGCGAGACTTTCCTGTTTTTCGACTGCAGCTTACTCTATGGCTCACGCCAATGAGACGGACGCCATGCGACTCAGCACAGAACAACGCCACTTGATCCGCACTGCGGCTGCACGCACACTCGGCCCGGGTATCGACGTGCGGCTGTTCGGATCTCGAGCGAACGCAGACGCACGAGGTGGGGATATCGACCTGTTCGTAGAACTGGAGGGCGAGGCCGGCGAGGTGCTCGAACGCGAACTGAAGTTCTACGCAGCCTTGCAGCGTGCGCTGGGTGAGCAACGCATCGACATCGTAGTCCATCGAAAGAACACACCGCTGCGCCCCATCGACCGCGAAGCCATAGAAAATGGAGAGCCGATTTGATCAGCGAACATAGGCGCCTGTGGCAACACGCCATGCAGCAACAACACCGCTATCCATGACCCCCGCCCTCGAATTCCATTCCGTCAGCAAGACCTTCCGCTCCCGCGGCAAGACCGTACAGGCGCTGCGCAACGTCAGCTTCGATGTCACCGAAGGCGAGGTGTTCGGCTTCGTCGGCCCCAATGGTGCGGGCAAGTCCACCACGATCAAGGTGATGCTGGACGTCATCAACGACTACGAGGGCGAGGTGAAGCTGTACGGCGTGTCGGCGCGCGAGGCGGAGTCGCGCAAGGGCATCGCCTACGTGCCCGAATCGCCCGCGCTGTACGAACAATTCACACCGCTCGAGATCCTGCGCATGGCGCTGGACATGTACGGCATCCGCCGGCCGGATGCCGACGCCTGGTGCATGCAGTGGCTGGAACGTTTCTCGGTGGCGCAGAACGCCAGGCGCCGCATCCGCGAGCTGTCCAAGGGCAACGCGCAGCGCGTGGCGCTGGCCCATGCGCTGGTCGTCAGTCCCCGCCTGCTGGTGCTGGACGAGCCGCTGTCGGGCCTGGACCCGGTGGGGCGCAAGGACGTGGTCGACATCCTGGCCGAATACAAGCGCGACGGCGGCGCGATCTTCTTCACCTCGCACGTGCTGCACGACGTCGAGCGCATCGCCGACCGCTTTGGCTTCATCCATCAGGGCGAACTGCTGACCACCCGCTCGCCGCGCGACCTGGTAAGCGAGCGCGCCGACCGCTTCATCGTGCGCTACCAGGCCCGTGCCCCGCTGGATGGCGAACACGCGGCGATCCGCGAAGGCGAATACGAACAGGAACTCGACGAAGCCGCCCTGCCAGCCTTCCTGACGCGGCTTCAGGCCGAAGGCGGCCGGCTGGTGACGGTGAAGCCGGCGGTGTCGCTGGAGACGGTGTTCTTCAAGATTCTGGAAGGGCAGAAGCCGGCTTAAGCCGGCTCGCCCTCGACGGCCACTCGTCGCGCGCGATCAGAGGGCCAGATACCCCACCACGAAATCCGCCACCGCCTCGGGATCGTTGATGTCCAGCGTGGGCAGGGTGGTGGACACCTCGGTATCCGTCGCCACGGCGACGATGCGGCCGTCCTCCGGGAACAGTAGCGGCTCGGTCACTACGGCGCGATGCACCTCGATCTTGGGGATTTCGGCGCGCTTGAAGCCTTCGACGAGGACCACGTCGCAGGGACCGAGCTTGTCGAGCAGTTCGTCGAGCGTCGCCTCGGGCGCGCCGCGCAGCTCTCGCGTGAGCGACCAGCGCTGGCCGGAGCTGACCATGACCTCGCGGCAACCGGCCTGACGGTGGCGCCAGGAGTCCTTGCCGGCGTGGTCGATGTCGAAGCTGTGGTGCGCGTGCTTGACCAGCGAGACCGCGTAGCCGCGCGCCGTCAGCACGCTGATGACCTGCTCGACCAGCGTCGTCTTGCCACTGCCGGACCAGCCGGCAAAACCCATCACTTTCATGTTGCGTGTGCGTCCGTTGAGTCGTCGGCGCCCCGGCCGTCCGGGGCGGTGTCGTTGTGATAGACCGGTTCGGCCAGCAGGCTGACCGTGAAAGCCGTGCCGAGGCCGGGCGTGCTGTCGACCTCGATGCGGCCGCCGTAGCGCTCGACCAGCGTATGGCTGATCGACAGGCCCAGCCCGGTGCCCTGCCGCTTCTTGGTGGTGAAGAAGGGATCGAAGATGCGCGCCATGTCCTCGCCGCGGATGCCGCTGCCGGTGTCGCGCACGGTGATGCGCACGCCGCGGGCGTCCGTCGCGGGGTCGCGGTCGGCCGTCGCGAGCGTGAGGGCACCGCCCCCGGGCATGGCCTGCACGGCATTGACGATGAGGTTGATCAGCACCTGCTGCAGCTCCTGCAGGTTGATCTGCACCCGCTCGCGCGCCTGCAATTGCTGCACCACCTTCACGTCGGCGCGCGCGAGGTGCTGACGCGTCAGCACCAGGCAGTCGGCGACCGCGGGATTGACGTCCACCGCCTCGACATAGCCGGCGAACTCGTCTGGCCGCGCAAACTGAAGCAGCTTGGTGACGATGACGCGGATGCGATTGACCTGCTCGTGGATCAGCCGCATCTCGTTGGCGACCGGCTGTGCGGCGGCGCCGAGTTCCTCGCGCATCAGGTCCAGGTTGCCCTGGATGACGGCGGTGGGGTTGCTGATCTCGTGGGCGACGCCGGCCGTCAGTTCGCCGATGGCAGCGAGCTTCTCGCGCATCACCAGCTGGCGTTGCGCGGCGCGCAGTTCCTCGTTGGCGGCGGCGAGGTCGGCAGTGCGCTCGGCCACCTTGCGGTCGAGCGCGGCGTTGAGCGACTGCAACTCGGCACGCTGCGCAGCCTGGCTGTCGAGCAGCCGGTCGAACTCGGTCGCCAGTCGCCCGAGCTCGTCGCGGCTGTCGATATGGCCGACGCGCGCCGTGGCGTCGCCGGCTTCGATGCTGCCGATGGTGGCGTGCATGCGCTCGATCGGGCGGAAGACACTGCGCGCCCAGTGCAGCGTCCACAAGGCGCCGAGCCCGCTGATGATCAGCGAAATCGTTGCGACCACGGCCAGCGCGAGGTATTTCGCTGCACGGTAGGGCGCCTCCTGGAAGCCGACGTAGAGCATGCCGACGCGTTCGCCCAGGCTGTCGACCACCGGCTCGTAGCCCGACACGTACCAGTCGTTCACGACGAAGGCGGTCTCCAGCCAGGTGCGCCCATCGCGCAACACATGGTCACGCACGACCTGCGAGGCGCGCGTGCCGAGCGCGCGCTCGCCCTCGAACAGGCGCACGTTGGTGGCGATGCGCGCATCGTCCAGGAACAGCGTGGCCGTGCCCTTGCCGCCCAGCGGCAGCGTGCCCTCGCGATAGACGATGGCGTTGATGTTGTCGACGAAATCGAGATTGCCGTTGAGCAGCACGCCGCCCTCGAGCACCGCGACCAGGTTGCCGCTGCCGTCACGTACCGGCGCCGCCGCATGGATGACCATGCCGCGCTCTTCCACCCTGCGCCCGTCCTGGACCGCGCGCGGGGTGTCAATCAGCGTCAGGCGGGCCCGCTCACGCAGGGCGGGCGACAGCGCGCCAAGTTCGTCCGCCGGAAACAGGTCGATCACGCTGCTGCTGCCCGAGCGGATCGCCTGCGCCACCACCGGCCACCCCATGCGGTCGCTGCCCGGGGCGAGGTTGCCGGAAGACTGCAGCACGCGGCCGCTGACGTCGAGCAGGTTGAGGAAATCGAGCGCGTGTTCGGCGCGGCGCGCCTTCAGTACCGCATCGAGCATCTCGAGCTGCAGAGCCAGCGCCAGTTCGTGCGAATTCGCGAGCCCGGTCACGCGCATGCCGACATTGTCGATGACGCGCTCGAAGTAGCCGTGCGCGGTCGACATGTCGCTGCCGACCTTGGACACCATCAGGCGATGGTAATAGGTCTCGCCCCAGTACCAGGTCAGCCCCATGATGATCGGGAAGCCGAGCATCAGCGGCGCCAGCACCAGGAACAGCAGCTTGGCGCGCACCGACGCGCGCAGCGCAGCAAGCGGGCTGCGCCAGGTGACTGACGGGGACGACGCGGGGCGCGACGGGGTCATCGGATGCGTGGCATTCGGCAGCGAGCGCAGGCAGCGCCCTCAGGCGCGGCGCTCCAGCGTGTCGGCAAGGGCGGCTTCGCTCCACTCGGCGAACTTGCGCTCGAGCGTCTTGCGCGACACGCCCAGCCGGCGCGCAGCCTCGGTCTTGTTGCCACCACAGGCCTCGGTGACGCGCTCGATGTGGCGGCGCTCGACCTCGGCCAGGCTCAGCTCCAGCTCGCCGGCCGGGGGCGGCGGCACCACGTCGGCACCGGGCACCGGCTCGGACGGGAAGCTGCCGAGGATCATCGAGCGCTCGACATAGTTGCGCAGCTCGCGCACGTTGCCGGGCCAGGGATAGGCGGCCAGCCGGCTCACCACCTCGTGCGACAGCGGCAGGGGCGCGACGCCCAGCTGCACCGACAGTTGCTGCATGAAGTGGCGCATCAGGTCGGGAATATCCTCGCGGCGCTCGCGCAGCGGCGGCATGCGGATATCCACGACGGCGAGGCGGTAGTACAGGTCCTGGCGGAAACGGCCAGCCCTCACTTCGGCCGCGAGATCGCGGTTGGAGGCGGCGATGATGCGCACATCCACCGGCACCTCGCGCTCGGAGCCGACCGGGCGCAGCTTGCGCTCCTCCAGCACGCGCAACAGCCGCGTCTGCATGGCCAGCGGCAGCTCGCTGATTTCATCGAGGAACAGCGTGCCGCCGTGGGCGTAGTAGAACAGGCCGTTGCGGGTTTCGGTGGCGCCAGTGAAAGCGCCCTTCACATGACCGAACAGTTCGCTTTCGATCAGCTCGGACGAGATCGCCGCGCAGTTCAGCGGCACGAAGGGACGCTGGGCGCGCGGGCTGGTCTGGTGCAGCGCGCGTGCGACGACCTCCTTGCCGGTGCCCGATTCGCCCAGCAGCAGCACGGTGCTGGGCATCTGCCCGACGCGCCGCACCAGGCCGCGCAGCTGCTCGATCGCCGGCGAATGCCCGACCAGACCGATGGGATCGGCGGCCAGCCCGGCCAGCTCGCGCCGCAGCACGAAGTTCTCGCGCGCCAGGCGGGCACGCTCGAAGCAGCGCTTGATCGAGTTGAGAATCTGGTCGACGCGGAAGGGCTTGAGGATGAAGTCCGACGCGCCGCCGCGCAGCGCGTCGATGGCGGTCTCCATGTCGGCGAAGGCGGTGACCAGAATGACGTCACCGGTATAGCCGTGCTCGCGCAGTTCGTGCAGCCACTCGATGCCGGACTTGCCCGGCAGCGCGATGTCGAGGATCAGCAGGTCGAAATGCAGCCGCGCCATCAGCTCGGCGGCGTGTTCGGCGTCGGCCGCGGCCTGCACCATGCCGCAGCGCCGCGCGAGCGTGCGCTCGAGGAAGTTGCGCATGCCCTCCTCGTCATCGACCACCAGCACCGAATGGGCCTGCCAGTTGTATTCGGCCAGCTCCACCGGTCTTTCCATGCCCGTTGCCGTCTGCTGCGGCATGTCGTCTCCTCCGCGGACCATGGATCAGAAGGGTTTCAGCACGACGAGGAAGACCACCACCGCAAGCACGATCACCGGCACTTCGTTGAACACACGGAACCACACGTGGCTGCGGGTATTTCGCCCGGCCGCAAAGTCGCGCAGCAGGCGGCCGCAGTACAGGTGATAGCCGATCAGGAAGATGACCAGAAGGGTCTTGGCATGCAGCCAGCCGCCGGCGAAGCCGTAGCCGAACCACAGCCAGAAGCCGAAGACCACGGCCAGAATGCCCAGCGGGGTCATGAAGCGGTAGAGCTTCATCTCCATCATCGCCAGGCGTTCGCGCGTGGCGGCGTCCTCGACCATGGCGTGGTTGACGAACAGGCGCGGCAGGTAAAAGAGGCCGGCGAACCAGCTCACGACGAAGATGATGTGAAGGGCCTTGATGGTCAGCATGTCGATTGAAGAAGTTCCGAGTCAGTCGTAAGTGGGGTTTGTACGATGCCTGCCCGGCCGGACAAGATAGCCCGCCCGTTCAGGCACTGCGGCGCACTGCGTCACGCAGTCCGTCGGCAATCGTCGGATAGCGCAGCACGGTGCGCAGTTCCCGCTTGAGGCGGCGGTTGTCCAGCCGACGCGATTCGCTCATGAAGGACAGGGTCAGCGGCGACAGGCGCTGCCCGATCTCGCCGCGCGACAGCCGCGGCGGACGCGGAAGCTTGAAGGCGTCGGCAACGGCGTCGAAGTAGTCACCCATCTTCAGGTCGGAATCGTCGGCGGCGTTGTACACCCGCCCTGCCGGCGCTCGGAACAGGGCCAGACAGGCGAGCCGCGCCAGATCCTCGGCGTGGATGTGGTTGGTGAAGACGTCATCGGCGGCCGTCAGCACCGGATCCCCGCGCTGCAGGCGGTCGAGCGGCAGACGGTCGGCGGCATAGATGCCGGGCGCGCGCAGGATGGCAACGCGCACGCCACTGCGGCGGCCGAAATCGCGCAGGCGACGCTCGGCATCGACGCGACGCTGCGCGCGCGCGGTACTGGCGCGACAGGGACGCGTTTCATCGACCAACGCGCCGCCGCAATCGCCGTAAACCCCTGTCGTGCTTATGTATACGAGGCCCTGTGGTAGACTCCGGCCGGCTCCCAGCGCCGCCAGAAGCCGCGCCATACGGGGGTCTCCGGCTCCTTGCGGGGGGGGCGGCGCGAAGTGCAGCACGGCATCGGCCAGCCCCGCCAGCCGCATCAGGCTGCGACGGTCGTCGAGATCGGCTTGCACCGGCACCGCACCGGCCGCACGCAGGCTGGCAGCCGCCGCGCCACGGCGCACCAGCGCGAAGACGCGGAAGCGACGTGTCAGCCAGGGCAGGCAGCGAGCGGCAACGTCACCGCTGCCGACGATCAGGATTCTTTTCATTTTGTAATTATCACACGCACCATGACCTACCGGATTTCCCTCCAGCCCGGCGGACACGAATTCGAAGCCGCTGCCGACCAGACCGTGCTCGAGGCCGCGCTCGGCGCCGGCCTGTTGCTGCCGCACAGCTGTCGCGACGGTGCCTGCGGCGCCTGCAAGGGCAAGGTGCTCGAAGGGACGGTGGATTACGGCAAGTTCTCCGCCGGGGCACTGAGCGAGTCCGACCGTGCCGAGGGCTATGCGCTGTTCTGTTGCGCCAGACCGCAGTCGAATCTGGTCGTGGAGGCGCGCAACGTCACCCGCGCCGGCGACATCCCGGTCAAGAAGCTGCCGTGCCGCGTGCAGAAGCTGCAGCGCCTGGCGGACGACGTGATGCTGATCGACCTCAAGCTGCCTGCCAGCGAGAACTTCCAGTTCCGCGCCGGCCAGTACATCGACATCCTGCTCGCCGACGGCCAGCGCCGCAGCTTCTCGATCGCCAACGCACCGCACGACGGCGGCCACATCGAGCTGCATGTGCGCCGCATCGACGGCGGCAGGTTCACCGCCCACGTGTTCGAGGCGATGAAGGAGAAGGAGATCCTGCGCTTCGAAGGCCCGCATGGCAGCTTCTGGCTGCGCGAGGATTCGGCGCGTCCGATCGTGATGGTGGCCGGCGGGACCGGCTTCGCACCGATCAAGGGCATCGTCGAGCACGCCATCGCGATCGGCGTGAAGCGCCCGATCACGCTCTACTGGGGGGCACGCGACCGCGCCGGCCTCTACCTGGACGAACTGGCACGCAGCTGGGAAGGCGCGCTGCCCGGCTTCCGCTACATCCCGGTGCTGTCGGATGCTTCGGCCTCCGCCGACTGGTCCGGCCGTCGCGGCCTGGTGCATCAGGCGGTGCTCGACGACTTCACCGACCTGTCGGGCCACGAGGTCTACGCCTGCGGCGCACCGGCCATGATCGATGCGGCCCGTATCAGCTTCTGCGGCCAGCGCGGCCTGCCGGAGGACGCCTTCTACGCCGACGCCTTCACCTTCGCCGCGCCCACGAACTGACCCGACGCACCACGCGCCCGACACCGGAGCCCCCATGAGCCAGACCACCCTGCTGACCCGCGAACCCGTGGTGAACAAGAGTCGCGCGATCACCGCCAACCGCCTGATCGCGCACGGCCCCAACGTGGGGGCGGTCGTCGAGACGCTGAACGCGCTCGGCGACGTCTGGCCGACCCATCATCCGGTGTTCGTCAGCCTGGGGCGCCTGGTGCCCACGCCCGAGCTGATGGACTGGAAGATCCCGGACAACGCGACGATCGAAATCCCCGCCCAGACTCTGGCCCACCCGCAGACGCAGGCCTTGATGCCCCGGCTGCGCGACAGCGGTGTACCGATGAACCTGACCTGGTTCACCGCCGGCGCTGCGTTGCCGCCCGGCATCGACTGGCGTTTCGCGATCCTCGACGTGCGCCGAGGCATGGCGCCCGCGGGTGCCCCCGGGCTGAAGCTGGCCTGGGGCCTGCCCGACGTGAATGCCTTCCGCCAGGCAGTGGGCGCGGGCTTCGATGGCGCCTCGGGCTGGTTCTTCCTGCACGGCAACCCGCCCGCCAAGGAGCTGTCGCCCGGCCACGCGCAGATCGTCCGCCTGCTCAACCTGGTACGCAACAACGCCGAGATCCGCGACATCGAGAACGTGCTCAAGCAGGACGTGGCGCTGTCGTACAAGCTGCTGCGCTACATCAACTCGGCCGGCTTCGGCCTGATGTGCGAGATCCAGTCCTTCCGCCACGCGGTCAGCATCCTGGGCTACAACGCGCTCAACAAGTGGCTGTCGCTGCTGCTGGTCACGGCCAGCCGCGACCCCAGCGCGCCGTCGATGATGCAGACCGCAATCGCCCGCGGCCGCTTCATGGAAGAGATCGGCGCCAGCTACTTCGACGCCTCCGAGCGCGACAACCTGTTCATCACCGGCGCCTTCTCGCTGCTGCACCTGTTGCTCGGCACTTCGATGCAGGCCGTGCTCGACGAGATGAACCTGCCGGCCAGCGTGACCGACGCGCTGGTGCACGACGCGGGCGAATTCGCCCCCTTCCTGCGCCTGGCCCAGCACTGCGAGGCCTTCGACGGCGCCGGGCTGACCAAGGCCGCCGAAGAGCTGCACCTGCCCTTCGACAGTGTGAACCGCGCGCTGCTGACCGGCCTCGCCTTCGCCGACAGCCTGCAGGCTTGAGGCCCGACGCAGCGTCCACCGCAAACTGCGTCACGCTGTGCGTCTATTCGGCCGTCTAGAATCGGCTATCCAGTCCGACTAGCGGCCGTAGCCCCCATGCATCCTGCCGTTTCCAACCAGCCAGAGCTTCAGCCGCGCGCAGACGGCGCAGCGACGATCCTGCGCCTATTGTCGGCCAGTTCGCCAAACTGGCCCGAGGTCGCGCTGGTCGTTGCGCGCGACCCCGCACTGAGCCTGGCGCTGCTTGTCGCACAGCCACTGGCTGAAGGCGAGCTGGCGGACGGCCTCAACACGGTGCTGCGCCACCGTCTCGAGCGCATCGGCAGCGACCTGCTCCGCGCCTGGCTGCTCGGACTCGGCAGCCGCGGCAGCGCAATCGACGCCGCGCCCGATCGCGCACTGATGCGAGCCGAATGCGCGCTGCATCTGGCAATGGAGACCGGCTACGCCCGGCCCGACGAGGCCTATCTCGCGGGCTTGTGGCGCGGATTCGGCGCCTGCGCACGCAGCCGAGGCAACACCTCGGCCGACACGCGCCGCGCCGCGCGAACGACGCGTCCGCTGGCGGAACTCGTGCGTGACTGCGGCCTGCCGGCCAGCCTGGGCGACGCTCTCGAGCTGGGCGCCGTCATGGAGGAACAACTGCAGGGCGCACATCCGTTGTTGCGCCTGAGCGTTGCCGCGGAACGTCTCGCCGATGACGACTGGCAGGAGCGACTCGACGAGATTGGACGTCTGAGCGGACTCGCCGAACCGACGCTGACCAGCCTGCGCACCGACATCGGCTACATCGTGTCCGGCCACGCGGCCTACCCCCCGCCCGCCGCAGGCAGCACCGCGCTCGACGCGCGACCGCCGGCCAGCCTCGCCGAGGATCCTTATCGCAGCGCGGGCATGCTCGGCCTGCTGACCGCGGCCTTCGTCGACCTGGAGCGCACGGAGATCGAGGACCGGCTGGCCATCGCCTGTCCCCTGTTCGGCCTGCCTGCAGCACCCGTGCTGCTGTCGGCGGACGCCGCCGGGCGGCTGGCGCCGATGCTCGACACGCCGCCCGGATCGCCCACCGCGCTGATCGAGGAACTGCACCTGCGCCTGGACGACGAAGCGAGCATCATCGCGCTGTGCGCGCGCAGCGAGCAGGTCACCGTCTTCGCCCCGCAGGGCGGGCGCCCCGGCCGCAGCCTGGCCGACTGGCAGGTCGCCCGCTGGCTTGGCGGAGACGGCTTCTGCTGCCTGCCACTGACCACCAACGGCCATCCCTCGGTCGCGCTCATCGCCATCGATCACGGCAACGAGCTGGCCAGCGAACTGCAGTGGCGCTACGCCGCCCTGCTCGGTGCCGCCGTCCGCGCCCTGCGCGCCGCACTGCGCCAGCAGCACGCACTGGCCGACCGCGAGGCGCTGCTGCAGCAACGCTTCCGCGAGCATGTGCGCAAGATCGCCCACGAAGCCACCAACCCACTGACGGTGCTCAAGAGCCGCCTTGAGATGCTCGGGCTGGAGCGCCCGGAGGATGCGCCGCTGCAGAACGAGATGGTGCTGCTCAACACCGAGCTCGACCGCATCGACAACCTGCTGCGCAGCGCCGGCGACCTGCCGGTCGAAACCGTCGAGGCTGCCCGCTGCCGCGTGCCCGAACTACTGTTGGACCTGCGCTCGATCTACGGCGACGCGCTGTTCAACGAGCACGGCATCCAGCTCGAACTGCGTGCGGCAAAGGGCGTACCGGTCGCAGCCATTCCGCCATCGGCACTGAAGCAGGTACTGCTGAACCTGTTCCGCAACGCCTCCGAAGCGCTGCTGCCCGGCCAGCGCCTGGTGGTGTCGGTATCGTCCCAGGTCTCGGTCGACGGCAAGTCCTGCGTCGAGATCCGCCTGGTGGACAACGGCCCCGGCCTGCCCACCGACCGCGTGGCCGACCTGTTCTCGCCACGCCCGAGCAGCAAGGGCGGCGGACACCAGGGCGTGGGCCTGTCGATCGTGCGCGAAATCCTGTCGCAATGGAATGCGACGATACTGTGTCGCAGCCAACCGGGCAGCGGCACCAGCTTCCAGATCTTCCTGCCGCTGGAACATTCCGTCTGAGTGTTGCATTATGCCCGTTGCGACCAATCCTCCTGACGAGCGCTGACGCGACATGTCGATTCCGGGTGATCAACCCTTCCAGCCCCCGCGAGATGCAGGCGCCAGCGCAGCCGTGTTCCGCATCCTGATCGTCGATGACGATCCGGCGCTGAGGCGCACCTTCCCGCACGTCCTGGCCAATGCCGGTCGCACGTTCGACGAGACCGGCAGCATCGCCGAGGCCATCGATCATCTCGAGCGCCAGCACTACGATCTGGTGCTGCTCGATTACCGCCTGCCCGACGCCACGGGTCTGGCGCTGCTCGACTGGCTGGTCGAACACCGCCGCGACGAGGCCGTCATCATCATCAGCGGCGAAGACGCCATCGACGCAGCCATCGGCGCACTGCGCCGCGGCGCCGATGACTACGTGCGCAAGCCCTACCACGTCGCGCAGTTGCAGCGCGCGGTCGACAGCGCCCTGCACAAGGCCGCCCTGGAGAAGGCCAACCGCGCCATGAGCCAGCGCCTGAAGGCCTCGGAACGCCTGCACCGCTACCTGGTGGAGAGTTCGCCTGACCTGATCTTCACGCTCGATTCGGAAGGCCGCTTCAGCTACATCAACCCGCGGGTCAAGGCACTACTCGGCTACGAACGAAACAACCTGATGCGGCGCCCCTTCACCACGCTGGTGATGCCGGAGGATGTCGAGCGCATCTGCACCCTGCTGGCGCAGCCGAGCTCGCTGCCAGGCGAGAGCTTCAGCGTCGAACTGCGCCTGCGACGCGACCGCAGCGCGACGCATGAGGACGACAGCGTGACCGTCTCGCTCACCGGCATCCCCATGCAGGCACAGGGCGCCGACCCACGCAAGGCGGGCCTCTATGGCGTGGCGCGCGACATCTCCGAGCGCAAGCGCGCCGAGGAAATCATCTCGTTCCAGGCCTATCACGACCAGCTCACGCATCTGCCGAACCGCGTGCTGTTCAAGGACCGGCTCGAGCTCGCGATCGCCCAGGCCCAGCGCCGCACCGGCGCGCTGGCCGTGATGTTCGTCGACATCGACCGCTTCAAGCTCGTCAACGACACCTACGGCCACGCCGAAGGCGACGCGCTGTTGCGCGCCATCGCCGCACGACTGTCGGCCACGCTGCGACGCGGCGACACGCTGGCGCGGCTCGGCGGCGACGAGTTCACGGTGCTGCTGCCCGACATCAACACGCCCGAAGACGCCGAAGTCATCGCCAGCAAGATCCTCGAGGCTCTGGCCGCGCCGATCATGCTCAGCCAGGGCGAATACCGCGCCACTGTCAGCGTCGGTATCTCGCTGTTTCCGCGCGACGGCGCCACCGCCGAGGACCTGACGCGGCATGCCGACATCGCGATGTACCAGGTCAAACGCTCGGGCAAGAACGCCTTCCGCTTCTTCGACCCCGCTCTGAACACGCATCACCGCGAGCGCATCACGCTCGAGAACGACCTGCGCAACGCCCTCGGCCGCGCGGAGTTCGAGCTGCACTACCAGCCCCAGGTCAGCCTCGCCCAGCGCCGGATCGTCGGCCTCGAGGCCCTGCTGCGCTGGAACCATCCGGTGCTCGGCAGCCTCGGACCATCCGGCTTCATCCAGGTCGCCGAGGAACTCGGCCTGATCGGCGAAATCAGCACCTGGGTGCTGGAACAGGCCTGCGCACAACTGGCGCAGTGGCGAACCGAAGGCCATGACGGACTGCGCATGTCGGTTAACCTGTCGCCTTTCGATTTCGACAAGCGCGACATCGTCAGCTCGGTCACCGAATGTCTCGAGCGGCACGACGTGCCGGCCTCGCAGATGGAGCTGGAGATCACCGAAAGCATGATGATGAACGACTCGGCCGGCGTCGCCGCGAAGGTGCGCGCCTTGCGCGCGGCCGGCGTCAGCGTCGCGATCGACGACTTTGGTACCGGCTACTCGGCGCTGGCCTACCTGCAGAAATTCCCGGTCAGCACGCTGAAGATCGACCGCAGCTTCGTGCGCGACCTTGAAGGGCCGATGACCAACCCGATCATCTCGGCCATCACCGGCATTGCGCGCGGTTTCGATCTCGACATCGTCGCCGAAGGCGTCGAGCAGGCGGAACAGGCCGAAGCGCTGCAGATGCTGGGCTGCGACATCATGCAGGGCTACTACTTTGCCCGCCCGGCGCCCGCAGCCGAAGTGCGTTCGTGGCTGCAGCAACCGTCCATGGTGTTCCCGGTGCATTGAATCGGATGTGATCGGTCCGGTGAACGAAAAAGGCCGACGCTATGTCGGCCTTCTTGTTCCGGGCCTGCCGTGCAGGCCCGATGCGCAGAATTACTTCTGCGCCAGGATCCACTCGACCAGCGCCTTGGCGTCGGCGTCGTTGACCTGCGGGTTGGGGGGCATCGGGATCTGACCCCAGGCGCCCACGCCACCCTTCTGCACCTTGGTCGCCAGCTTGGCGACGGCGTCGGCCTGGCCAGCGTACTTGGCAGCCACGTCCTTGTAGGCCGGGCCAACCAGCTTCTTGTCCACCGCGTGACAGGCCATGCAGTTCTTGGCCTTGGCCAGATCCGCACTGGCGAAAGCCGGAGCGCTCGAGAGAAGACCCGCGGCAACCGCGGCTGCGACGAACAGTTTCATATTGCTTTCCTCGTTGATGTGTTGGCCCATGCAAGGCAGAGCCGATGTTAAACCACCGATGATCATTTTCCCACTTGCGAACATGATCGGAAACACCTTTTTCGACCGAAAAATGGTGAAAAAAGTCATGGTTTTAACGCAAATCAAGAACGCGTCCCGACATCGCGCCGGTCATTGCCGGACCTCCATACGTTCGTCCGCGATCAATCCGGGACGGCTGGCCCGGAACGGGTTGATGTCAAGCCCGCCGCGCCGGGTGTAGCGTGCCCACACCGCAAGCTCACGCGGCTGGCAGCGCTCGAGCACGTCGCAGAACACACGTTCGACGCATTGCTCGTGAAACTCGTTGTGCTCGCGAAAGGACACGATGTAGCGCAGCAGGCCTTCGCGCGAGATGGCTTTCCCGGAATAGCGCACCACCACCATGCCCCAGTCGGGCTGACCAGTAACCAGACAGTTGGACTTGAGCAGGTGCGAATACAGCGTCTCGCTGACCTCCGCCCCGCCCGCCGTCAGCAGTTCGGGCGCGGGCTGGTAGGTATCGATGGCAACGTCGAGCGTGTCGAGGCAGACCCCGTCCGGATAGCCGAAGACGCGCTGCGGGCGCAGGGCGAGCGGCTCGACCTCGACGCCGACCTCCGCGCCTGCCGCCGCCGACAGGTCGCGCGCGATCATCACCTGCACCTCGGCCGCGTCGGCGCAGCGCTGCTGGTTGAAGGCGTTGAGGTAGAGCTTGAGCGATTTCGACTCGATCAGCCGCGGCGAGGACGCCGGCACACGGAAGCGCGCCAGCGCCACAACCGGCTTGCCGCGCGGGTCAAGCCAGGACAGCTCATAGGCGTTCCACAGGTCCTCGCCGACGAAGGGCAGCGCACCGGGTTTCAGGCCCAGCTCGTCGCGCTTCAGCTGGCGCTCGATCGGGAACAGCAGCTCGGGCGCGTAGGTGTCGCGGTAGGCGACCGGCTTGCCAAGCGGGGAGGATTCGGCGCCATGCAGGCGCGGGGTGTCGGTGCTCATCAGGACGATTTCGCAGGCAGGAGGTTGTCGAACAGAGCGTCAATATCGCAATAGGTTTCAACCGCGTCGGCCAAGCGGTCGAGATCGGCTTCGCGCCGGGCGGCGAGATCGACCCGATGGGCGTCAGTCAGCCCCGCCCAGGCCAGCAGCGCAGCCTGTGCGTCGGGCGAATCGAACAGGCCGTGCAGATAGGTGCCAAGGATCTGGCCGTCGTCCGACATTGCACCGTCCGCACGCAAACCCTCGTCCGACGCCAGCCACAGCGCCGGGCGCTGCAGCGCCGCACCGCGCGAAACGCCCATATGGATCTCGTAACCCTTGACCGCCACAGCCTCAGCGCCGAGCGCGGCATCGAGATGGCCGTAGGCGTTGACGAGCTGCTTCTCGGCCTCGAGCACCGTCTCCATGTCGAGCCAGCCGAGGCCGGCGCTCGCACCCGTGCCCCCCTCGAGCCCGAGCGGGTCGGCCAGGCTGCGGCCGAGCATCTGGAACCCACCGCAGATGCCGACCACCTTGCCGCCATAGCGCAGGTGGTGGCGGATCGCCTCCTCCCAGCCCTGTGCGCGCAACCAGGCCAGATCTGCCTGCACGCTCTTCGAGCCGGGCAGCACGATCAGGTCGGCAGGCGGAATCGGCTGGCCCGGCCCGACCCAGCGGAAATCGACCTGCGGATGCAGGCGCAGCGCATCGAGGTCGGTATGGTTGGAGATGCGCGGGTACACCGGCGCCACCACGCGCAGCGCGCCCTCGCCCGCCTTCACGTCGGCCGCGCCGTCGGCCAGCGCATCCTCGGCATCCAGGAACAGGCCATGGAGGTAAGGCAGCACGCCGAACACCTTGCACCCCGTGCGCGCCTCCAGCCAGTCCAGGCCCGACTGCAGCAGACCAATGTCGCCGCGGAAGCGGTTGATGATGAAGCCTTTCACCCGCGCCTGCTCGGACGGCGACAGCAAGTCGAGCGTGCCGACCAGATGGGCGAACACGCCGCCGCGGTCGATGTCCGCCACCAGCACCACCGGCACGTCGGCCGCTTCGGCGAAGCCCATGTTGGCGATGTCGCGGTCGCGCAGGTTGATCTCGGCCGGGCTACCCGCGCCTTCGACCAGCACCGCCTCGTACTGCGCGCACAGGCGATCCCAGCTCTGCATCACCGCCGCCATCGCGGTGGGTTTGTAGGCGTGGTAGTCCCGCGCCGACAGGCTGGCGACGGCTCGGCCGTGGATGATGACCTGGGCGCCGATGTCGCTCGAGGGCTTGAGCAGCACCGGGTTGAAGTCGGTGTGGGGCTCGACGCCGGCGGCAAGCGCCTGCAGCGCCTGTGCGCGACCGATCTCGCCGCCATCGACGGTCACGGCCGAGTTCAGTGCCATGTTCTGCGGCTTGAAGGGCGCCACACGCAGGCCGCGGCGGCGCAGTGCACGCGCCAGGCCGGCAACCAACGTGCTCTTGCCGGCATCTGAGGTGGTGCCCTGCACCATCAGGGTGATCGGAGGAGACATGGCGTAGAATCCGGGGTCCTCGGTTTGGGGGACGGATTATCGCCGATCGCGCGGCCGTAAGCGCGAACGCTGGAGACAGGCAGGCGCGCGAACCGGTCCAACAGTGGCACCCCACGCCCGCGCCGCCTTCGCGGCAGTGCAGCATCGCGTTTCGATTTCGACTCCTCCCGTTCATGTCCTTTGCCCTGATCCTCGTCGCCAAATTCGCCGCCGGCCTGCTGGCCGACCGCCTGTTCGGCGAGGTGCGCCGCTTCCATCCGCTGGTCGGCTTCGGCCGCTGGTCACGCTCGGTCGAAGACGCAGTGCGCCGCGTCGTCGGCGAGCATCGCCTCGCCGGCTTGCTGGCGTGGGCGCTCGCAGTGCTGCCGTGGGTGGGGCTGGCGCTGATGGCGAGGGCGGCGCATCCGCTGGCGCACTGGCCGGTGGATGTCGCCCTGCTTTACTTCAGCCTCGGCGGCCGCAGCCTGGCCGAGCACGCCGAAGCCGTCGCCACGCCGCTGGCCGCGGGCGATCTCTCCGCCGCGCGCGAGCGCGTGGGCTGGATCGTCAGCCGCGACACGCGCGAACTCGATCCTGCAGGCGTCGCCCGCGCCGGCACCGAATCGGTGCTGGAGAACGGCAACGACGCGGTGTTCGGCGCCCTGTTCTGGTTCCTGCTCGGCGGCGGCGCCGGTGCGCTGCTGTTCCGGCTGGCGAACACCCTGGACGCGATGTGGGGCTACCGCACACCGCGCTACCTGCGCTTCGGCTGGGCGGCCGCGCGCATCGACGACGTGCTCAACGCCCTGCCCGCGCGTCTGACCGCGCTGACCTACGCCCTGCTCGGCAACACCCGCCGTGCACTCGCCTGCTGGCGTTTGCAGGCGCCGGCCTGGGACAGCCCCAACGCCGGCCCGGTCATGGCTGCCGGCGCCGGCGCCCTCGGCGTGGCGCTGGGCGGCGGCGCGATCTACCACGGCCAGTGGGAGGAGCGGCCGCCGCTGGGCGAAGGACCGGCACCGGATGCCGGCTCGATCCGGGCCGCCATCGCGCTGGTGCGCCGCGGCGCGTTGCTGTGGCTGGCCGTCGCCACCAGCGTCGCGCTGATCCTGCACTTCACGGGACTACCTCATGCTTGAGCACGGCGGCCGCCTGCGCCGCGCGGCGCAACGCTACGGCATTCCGCTGGACGACTGGCTCGACCTGTCGACCGGCATCAATCCGCACGCCTACCCTGTGCCGGCGGTGCCCGCATCGGCCTGGCACCGCCTGCCCGAGGACGACGACGGGCTGGAGACTGCGGCCGCGGCCTACTATGGCAGCGCCGCGCTGCTGCCTGTCGCCGGCTCTCAACCCGCGATCCAGTCCCTGCCTTCGGTACTGCCCGGTGAACGCGTGAGCCTGCTGGCGCCGAGCTACGCGGAACATGCACATGCCTGGTGCGAGCGCCAGCCGCGCTTCTTCACGGCCGACACCGGCGCCGCGGAAGCCGCGGTGGACCAGAGCGACATCGTCGTGCTGGTGCAGCCCAACAACCCGACCGGTGCACATTTCGAGCGCACCCGGCTGCTCGACTGGCACGCCCGCCTCGCTGCCCGCGGCGGCTGGCTGGTGGTGGACGAAGCCTTCATCGACGACACGCCGGCGGCCAGCCTCGTCCCGCTCGCGGGCGCCGACGGACTGGTGGTGCTGCGCTCGCTGGGCAAGTTCTTCGGCCTGGCCGGCGCGCGGGTCGGCTTCGTCTTCGGTCCCCACGCCATGCGCACGCGGCTCGAGGAACGCCTCGGCCCATGGACGATCGGCGGGCCCGCACGGCACGTCGCGCGCGCGGCCCTGAACGATACCGTCTGGCAGGCAGCCATGCGCGAGCGGCTGGCCCACGAGGGCGAGCGCCTCGCGCAGGTGCTGAACGCCGCAGGACTCGGCACCGCAAGCGGACCTTCCCTGTTCAAATCGGTGCTGCGCGCCGACGCCGCGCAGCTGCACGACGCGCTGGCGCGACGCGGCATCCTCGTCCGCCTGTTCGAGCAGCCCGCTTCGCTGCGTTTCGGCCTGCCGGCTGACGATGCCGGCTGGGCGCGCCTGGAGCAGGCCCTGGCGGAATGCCTCAGGGAACAGTGAGACACGAGCGGGCAAGACTTTCGACGCCCGTCCCCGACAACCTCAACGGACTCCACGCAATGAACCGACCCTCACGCCATCTCGGTCCCGCCCGCAGCTTCGCCCTTTCCGCACTGTGCGTCGCAGCCGCCCTTTCGCAGACCGCAAACGCAGCCATCGAGCTCACCGACGACGCCGGCAACGCGGTGCGGCTGGAAGCGCCGGCCAAGCGTATCGTCAGCCTCGCGCCGCACATCACCGAGCTGCTCTTCGCCGCCGGCGCCGGACCCGCGGTCGTCGGCGTGGTGGCCTACAGCGACTACCCGCCGGAGGCGAAGGCGCTGCCCCAGGTGGGCGGCTACACGAAGGTGGACCTGGAGGCGGTGGCGGCACTACGCCCCGACCTCGTTGTCGCCTGGCGCAGCGGCAACCGCGATACGCACCTCGACCGCCTGCGTGCACTGGGCATCCCGGTGTTCATCAACGAGCCGCGCAGCCTGGACGACGTCGCCCGCAGCATGGAACAGATCGGCCAACTGGCCGGATCGGAAGGTACGGCGAACGAGGCTGCGCAGGCGTTCCGCGCGCGCCATGCGGCACTGGCCACGCGCTACCGCGAGCGCCCGCCGGTGCGCACCTTCTACCAGATCTGGGACCGGCCGCTGATGACCGTCAACGACGAACACCTGATCGCCGACGTCATCCGCCTGTGCGGCGGACGCAACGTCTTCGGCGAGCTAGGCACGCTGGCCCCGACCGTCGGCGTCGAGGCGGTGCTGGCGGCCAACCCGGAGGCCATCGTCGCCAGCGGCATGGGCGTCGCCCGCCCGGAATGGCTGGATCAGTGGAAGCGCTGGCCCGACCTCAGGGCCAATGCCGGCGGCAACCTGTTCTTCATCCCGCCCGACATCCTGCAGCGCCACACGCCGCGCATCCTGGAAGGCGCCACGCAATTGTGCGAGCAGCTCGAGACGGTGCGCGTGCGCCGTGGCGACGCGCCTGCACCGGCCGGACAGTAAGGCAGGGCCCACCACCGCGGCCCCAACGCCGGATGCCGTCCCGTCGACGGACGCATCCGGCACGATCGATCAGTTTTCGTTAATATTCTGCGCACTCGCTCCATACCGCAGCAGGAGACTCCGATGCGCACACCCACCCCGCTCCCGCCCCCGACCACGATCTCGCGCAGGCGCTTCCTGCAGATGGGGCTTGCCGGCGCGGCCGGCGTCGGCCTGACTGCGAACTGGGCCGACCTGTCGGCCTTCGCCGCCGACCTGCATGACTTCATCCGCGGCCCGGCCGTGCCCGACATCGCGCCCCAGCGCCTGTCCGAGCACGTGTGGATGATCTGGTCCAAGGACGGCTTTCCCACCCCCGAGAACCAGGGGATGATGAGCAACATCACCTTCGTCGTGACGCAGAAAGGCGTGGTGATGCTGGACCCCGGCGGCTCGGTGCAGATCGGTGAGATGGCGCTGCGCATGATCCGCACCGTCACCGACAAGCCGGTGGTGGCGATCTTCAACACCCACTACCACGGCGACCACTGGCTCGCGAACCACGCCTTCGAGGATGCCTTCGGCAAGGACCTGCCGATCTACGCTCATCCGGTGACGAAGAAGGAAATCGAAGGCGTGCAGGGCAGCATGTGGCACAGCCTGATGGAACGATGGACCAACCAGGCCACCGCGGGCACGCGCATCGTCGCCCCCAACCACACGGTCGAGCACGGCGCGAGCTTCGACTATGGCGACGTCACGCTGCGCATCCATCACTACGGTGTCGCCCACACGCCGGGCGACATCTGCATCGAGGTGGTCGAGGACGCGCTGACCCACGTCGGCGACATCGCCATGGACCGTCGCATCGCCAACATGGACGACGGTTCCTACGTCGGCACCTTCCGCTTCTACGACGCGCTGGAGAAGAGTGCACCATCGAAGATCTGGGTGCCGGGACACGGCCACGCCAGCGCCGAGGTGCTGAAGTGGAATCGAGAGTTGTTCGAGGGCATCTACGAGAACTGCGTGAAGGCCGTCGAGGACGGGCGCGACATGGCGAGCGCGCGCGGGGCCGTGCTCAAGGACCCACGCGTGGCCGGCAAGGCGTCGGACACGGCAGGCTTCGACTCGAACATCGGCAAGTACGTCAGCCTCGCCTACCTCGAGGCGGAGAAGGAAGCCTTCTGACCCCTGGCGGGGCTCAGTCCTCGCGCACCATCTCGTAGCGCGCGCGATTGCGGCGCTGCCGGCGATTCTCGCGCGCCATGCGCCACCAGGCGCGATCGAACACCCAGGCCAGGCTCGGCAGCAGCGGCGCCAGGTAGCGTTCAGCCGCCGAGACGACCTCACCCTCGGGCACGCGACAACGCACGCCGAGTGCGCTGAGGCGCTGGTGCAGCGAAGGATGGAGGGCGAAGCGCTCGCCGCCGGCCTCTTCCAGCGCGACTGCATGCTCGGACACCGTGCGCGTGAAGCCGGCCTGCACGCCGAGTGCGAGGTCGCGATACGGGCGCAGCCGCGGCCGACGACGGCGGGAACCGTGCGCATCGACATGGGGCCAGAAGTCGCGCTCCAGAAAGCGCGCCTTGAGTCCCACTTCGACCAGGGCATCCCCCATCAGGCCATGACCGACAAGGCTCGCCGCCAGCGCATCGGCCTCGAACTCCTCGATTCGCGCAAGGCGCAGCATCGTGATGCAGTAGCGCTGCGTCATCCGTTCGAGCGGCGCGTCGAACCAGGGGAAGCGATCGACGGCACGATCGATCGTACGCACCCACCACGCCCGCAGATGCGCGCCGACTCCACCCCAACCCTGCCGCTGCGCGGCCAGGTGGGCCAGCTCGTGAGCCAGGACTGCGCCGAACTGCGCCGGCGACAGGCTGTGAACCAGCGGAAGTCCGATCATCAGGCAGGTCTGCAGCGGCCCGACACAACCCCAGCGCGGCCGCTGCGCGACATGGGCGTTCATGTGGTCGGTGACGAACACATGGCGCACCGGGTCGATGCCCAGGCGCGCGGCCGTGTCGTCGAGCAGGGCGAACAGATCCTCGGCCGCCCTGCGCGGCAGGCGGATTCCCTCGGGCCGAGGCGGCGCACTCAACAGCACCCCCCCGAGCGCACACGTCGCGAGCCCCGCCAGCACGGCCAGCAAGCTCCAGAGGCCGGAAACGACGGGGTCTCCGGCATTGATGGCGGCCCAACTGCTGCCCAGGGCATGAAGCGTCAAGGCCGCAAATGCCGCCGTCAGTGCAGCGAAGGCGCCCAAGCCGGCCAACGCACCCAAGGTCAATTGCCGGGCGAGCCTGAATCGCAGCGCAAAGAGCCTTCGGGGACGGACGGAGAGGGACATGAATGACGCCTTCAGAGCGAATTTGTAACTATACGTCAGTTGAGCTTGGGTCCGGTATCGACCGTGACATGGCGACTCCCCACGACGAGCGGTCGGCCGACGTGCGCTGCATTGCACAAAATGCTCGCTTCCCCCGCAGCAAGCCTCTATAGTGCCGGTTCGCCGCGAGTTGACCGATCGATCGCGGCAGTTCCCCCAACGATCCGGCGGCACCCTGCCACGGATCTCTCCCGCCAGTCCGGATTGGTGTCGCCACGAAGCGCGACGGCCTGGCGCCGGAAACCACTGAATGAATTCCCAAGTCACTTTCGCCAGCCTCGGGCTGGCAGAACCCATCCTGCGCGCCATCGGCGAGGCGGGCTACACGCACCCCACCCCCATCCAGGCCCAGGCCATCCCGCAGGTGCTCGCGGGCGGCGACCTGCTCGCCGCGGCCCAGACCGGCACTGGCAAGACCGCCGGCTTCACGCTGCCGCTGCTGCACATCCTGTCGCAGACCCACGCCCACCCGCATCCGCCGGGCCGCCCGCGCTGCCTGATCCTGACGCCGACGCGCGAACTCGCCGCCCAGGTCGAGGAGTCGGTGCAGACCTACGGCAAGCACCTGCCGCTGAGCTCGCTGGTGATGTTCGGCGGCGTCAACATCAACCCGCAGATCAGCGCACTGAAGAAGCGTGTCGACATCCTCGTCGCGACCCCTGGCCGCCTGCTCGACCACGTCGGCCAGCGCACGCTGGATTTGTCCGGCGTCGAGATCCTCGTGCTGGACGAAGCCGACCGCATGCTCGACATGGGCTTCATCCGCGACATCCGCAAGGTGCTCGCGCTGCTCCCGAAGAAGCGCCAGAACCTGCTGTTCTCGGCCACCTTCTCGGACGAGATCCGCGAGCTGGCACATGGCCTGCTGCACAACCCCGGCACGGTCGAAGTGGCGCCGCGCAACACCACCGCCGAACGCGTCGACCAGGCCGTCTACATGGTCGGCCAGAAGCACAAGCGCGAACTGCTCGCCCACCTGATCAAGGAAAAGCAGTGGTTCCAGGCGCTGGTGTTCACCCGCACCAAGCATGGTGCCAACAAGCTGGCCGAGTACCTCAGCAAGCACGACATCCCGGCGGCGGCGATCCACGGCAACAAGAGCCAGGCCGCGCGCACGCGCGCGCTGTCGCAGTTCAAGGACGGCTCGCTGCCGGTGCTGGTCGCTACCGACATCGCCGCTCGCGGTCTGGACATCGACCAGTTGCCGCAGGTCGTGAACTTCGAGTTGCCCAACGTGCCCGAGGACTACGTGCACCGCATCGGCCGCACCGGTCGCGCCGGAGCCGCAGGCAACGCGATCTCGCTGGTCGATAACGAAGAGGCGAAGCTGCTGACCGCCATCGAACGCCTGATCAAGCGCCGCATCGACCGCGCGGTGGCCGAGGACTTCGTTCCCAGCGCCGGCGCCGAAGCGGCGCACGACGCCGATCACCAGCGTGAGCCCATGCCGCGCCGCGGCGGCGGTCGTGCAGGCCAGGGCCGAGCCAGCGAGCGGCCGTCGACCGGCGGACGCAACACCGGCGCTGGCAAGCCTGGCGGCCGCGCACCGCAACGCCCGCGCGGCGAGGTCGATGGCAATCGCGCCCCCGCCCAGACCCAGCGCCGCGAGGTGGATGGCAACCGGATCACGCCGTCCCGCCCCGAGGTGGACGGCAACCGCGGCGCCCAGCAGCGTCGCCCCGAAGCGGACGGCAACCGCCGTCCCGGTGCCAGCCAAGCGCACCAGGGCCGCGACCGTCGCCCTGCGCCGCGCGCCGCGCTGTTCTCCGCCAAGCCGGGGGACGGCAACCGCTGAGCGGAGCCGGCTGGACCTGCCCCGCTCACCTTGGGGAAGGGCGCCACGCCGCCAGGTCGACAACGCTGGCGAAGCGCGTGAGTAAATGATTACACTGGATTTCGGCCGGGGTCGCGCGCGAGCGTGGCACCGGCCGAGCCATGTGCCGGGCTTGCTTGCTCGGCCTTTCCGATCCAGTGCAGCTCGCGGGCCCTACCCGACATGACGCAAGACGGCGACGACCTTCTCGATTTCCTCGACGATGCTCCGGGCTCGGCGCCCGCCCCTCGAAACGGTCGCCCGCCCTGGAAGGTGCTGGTCGTAGACGACGACCCCGATGTGCATGAGAGCACCGCCTTCGCCCTGCGCGGACTCGAGATCGAGGGCCGTGCGCTGCACTTGCTGCATGCCAGTTCGGGCACCGGGTGCATCGCCACGCTGCGCAGCGAGGAAGACGTCGCCGTCGTGCTGCTGGACGTGGTCATGGAGCAAAGCGACGCCGGGCTCATCACCGTCGGACGCATCCGCGACGAACTCGGCCTGCACCACACCCGCATCATCCTGCGCACCGGCCAGCCCGGCCAAGCGCCCGAGATCGACACGATCCGCCGCTACGACATCAACGACTACAAGACCAAGAGCGAGCTCACCCGCCACAAGCTGTTCACGACGCTGACAACGGCGATCCGCTCGTACGCACAGCTCTGCCGACTCGAAGAGAGCCGGCGCGGTCTGGAACAGATCGTCGTCGCCAGCTACGACCTGATGGCACGCGACGGCCTGGCCGGCTTTGCCGCCGGTGTCATCACGCAGATCGCCGGTCTGCTCGGCATTCCCTCGGAAGGCTTGGTGTGCGCGAGCCTGACCGACCCCGCGGCCGACATCTCGCCCGAGCACCTGCTCATCATCGCGGCGGCGGGCTGCTTCAGCCACCTCGTCCAGCACCCGGTGTCGGAGATCCAGGACCCGGAGATCGTCGCCAACCTGACGCAGGCCTTGCGCGAGCAGCGCAACCTGGTCACCCAGCGCAGCGTCACGCTGTGCTTCAACGGCCGCGAGGGTAGCCGCTTCGCTGCCTTTGTCGATTCGCCCGAACCGCTGGGCGAGGTCGACCGCCGCCTGCTCGAGGTGTTCTGCACCAACATCTCGCTCTGCGCCGACAACGTCGAACTGGTCGCCCGCCTGCGCGATACCGCCTTCGTCGACGCACTGCTGGGCCTGCCCAACCGCTCGGCGCTGATCCAGCGCCTTGACGATCTCATCCACGGTGGCTGCATTGCCGAGCACACCCTGGTGCTGATCGACGTCGACCAGTTTGCCGAGACGAACGACATGTTCGGCAACGTGTACGGCGACCGCCTGCTCGCCGCCATCTGTGATCGCCTGCGCAGCGCGCTGCCCGCCGACTGCCTGATCGCCCGCATCGCCAGCGATACCTTCGCGGTGCTGGGCCGTGCGGCAATGGTCGATGGCGCCGCCCTGTGCCCACTGTTCGAGCATCCGTTCGATGTCGAAGGCATCGAACGCCTGGTCTCGGTGAGCATGGGGTTCGCCCGCGGCGAAGGGCGCAGCCGGCACGGAATGGAGGTGCTGAACAACGCCTCCATCGCCCTCAAGCGTGCCAAGGCGCTCGGTCAGGGCGCGCAGCAGTGGTATTCACACGACATCGGCGAGGAAAGTCGCGCCCACATCCGACTGCTGCATGGCTTGCACCAGGCATTCGAGCGGAACCAGCTTTTTCTCGCCTTCCAGCCGCAGGTGTCGCTTGAGTCCGGCCGCGCTGTGGGGGTCGAGGCCCTGCTGCGCTGGCGTCGCGAAGACGGCAGCTTCGTACCACCCGACCAGTTCATCCCGGTTGCCGAGCGCTCGGGCCTGATCGTCGCACTCGGCACCTGGGTGCTGCAGACGGCGCTGGCAGCGCGGGCACGCCTTGCCGAGGCGGGACATGGCGATGTGCGCATGGCGATCAACGTGTCGCCCGTGCAGTTGCGCGATCCGGCCTATCTCGAGGCACTCGACGCCCTGCTGGCGCGCAGCCCGATCGCACCGGGCCGGCTCGAGTTCGAGATCACCGAATCGGTCGCAGTCATGGGCGTCGCACGCGCGTCGGGCCTGCTCGCCGGCATCAAGGCGCGCGGCATCGAGCTGGCGATCGACGACTTCGGCACCGGCTTCTCGTCGCTGTCGTACCTGGACAAGCTGCCCGTCGACCGGCTCAAAATCGACCGCAGCTTCGTCGGCCAGCTCGACAGCGCCGACTCGGGCGGCCGCATCGCCGAGATGATCGTCCCCCTCGGCCAATGCCTGGGCATGGGCGTCGTCGCCGAAGGCGTGGAGACGCCTGAGCAGGCCGAGCGCCTGCGAGCCCTGGGGTGCAAGGAAGTGCAGGGCTACCTCTACGCCCGCCCGATGCCGTTCGAGGAGCTGCTCGGCTGGCTTCAAACCCGCAAGGAGATGCACGCATGAGGCTGCGCACGCTACTGACCGCCCTGCTTGCGCTGCTGCTGGCCGCCTGCGGTGCCGACGAACCAATCCGCATCGCCTTCATCGGCGGCCTGTCCGAGCGCACGAACGACACAGGCGAGTCCGGTCGCAACGCGCTGATCCTCGCCATCGAGCAGCGCAACGCTGCAGGCGGCATCAACAGCCGCCCGCTCGAGCTCGTGGTCGGTGACGATGGCCAGGACCCCGACACGGCACGCAAGGCGATGAGCGAACTGCTCGCGGCGAAGCCGGAGGTCGTCGTCGGCCCCTACACCAGTTCGATGGCCGCCGCGGTCCTGCCGCTGGCCGACAGTGCCGGGGTTGTGCTGCTCAGCCCGGTGATCACGGCGCTCGACTTTGCCGGCAAGGACGACATGCTGATCCGGCTTAACCGGACCACGCGCGATAACGCCCGCGACTACGCCCGGGTCCTGCTGGCGCGCGGCCAGAAGCGCCTCGCCGTCGCCTACGACGTGCGCAACCGCGCCTTCACCGAATCCTGGCTTGCCGAGCTGGCAGCCGCCTATGAGGGCCAGGGCGGAGAGCTGGTCGCAAGGGTCGAGTTCACCTCGGCGGCCAACACGCCGTTTGGCGAGGTCGCCGAACGGCTTCAGGCGCCTTCTCCGGATGGCATCCTGTTCATCGCGGCAGCGGTCGACGTCGCCCGGCTTGCGCAGCAAGTGCGCAAGCTCTCGGCCGATACGCCGCTGAGCGCAGTCGAATGGGCCTCCACGGAACAGCTGCTGGAGTTGGGTGGCCGCGCGGTCGAAGGCATGCTGCTCGCCCAGTCGCACAACCGGGAGGACACCAGCCCCCGCTTCGTGGCCTTCCGCGACGCCTTCCGCGCACGCTTCCAGCGCGAGCCCGGCTACAGTGCCATCGCTACCTACGATGCGGCGATCGTGCTGTTCGATGCCCTGGCGAAGCGCGGCAGGGGCCAGCCGCTCAAGCAGGCGATCCTCGACAACGCCCCCTACCCCGGCCTGCAGCACGAGATCCGCTTCGACCGCTTCGGCGACAGCTACCGCGACATCTTCTTCGCCGAAATCCGCGACGGCCGCTTCGAACTGGTGCGCTGATGGCCGCGCGCGAGTGGAAGCTGCGCAGCTTCATTGTCGCGATCATGATCGTGACGACGCTGATCACGGTCTTCCTGGTCAGCGCGGCGGTACTGCTGCTGCGCATCCCGGTGATCGAGGCCGAGAACCAGCGCGAGGTGCAGCTGCATGCCAACGAGTACGCGGCCCACGTGCAGGTTCTGCTGGGCGGGATCGAGTCGCGGCTCGATGTCCTCGCCAACACCCATGCGCGGCTCTCCCCTTCGCAGTTCGAGGCGCTGCTCGAACAGATGGCACAGGGCACACGCGGCATCCACGCCCTGTATCTGGTCGCACGCGACGGCACGGTCGTGGCCGCCGGGCTGGGCGACAACGTCGAAATCTTCCGCGGGGACATCCTCGGTAGCGATCTTTCAGCCACGCCCTTGTTCCGGCGCGTCATCGACCGGGGACAGCGCCAGTGGAGCGACACCTATCTGTCCGCGCTGTCGGGCAACCTGACCGTCGGCCTGGCCACGCCAGCGGGCCCCAACCACGTGCTGATCGGCGAAGTCCCGCTCGCCAGCGTGCTCGACACCGTGAAGATGCTCGCACGCAAGTACGCGCCGCCTCTATGGGTGCTCGACAGCAGGGGCGAGGTCATGATCGAGACCGGCAACGGTCCGCGGGCAGGGCGTTCCAACCTGAAGGGGCTTCCGATCCTGCAAGCGGCCGGTGACGGGGAAGCACGCACCGCAGACCTCGAGTTCGGCGGCAAACGCTATCACGCCGGCGTGGCTTATTCGGAAGCGCTGCACTGGCACTTCGTCACCACGACGCCGGCGGGCCTGGACAACCCCCGCGTGCTCAGCACGGTGCTGATCGTGATCGGGGCCTTCGGTGTCGCGATTCTCGTCAGCATCTTCCTGTCGCCCACCTGGGCGCAGCAACTGGCGGCTCCCCTCGACCGCATTGTCGCCCAGGCCCGCGAAACGGCGCAGGGCGGCAACGGACGCTGGCCGCGAGGCCGCATTGCCGAGCTCAACGCCCTGTCTGCCGACCTCGAATCCATGGCCGGCGCGCTGCGCGAGCTGAACGTCGAACTGGAACACCGGGTGGAGAAGCGCACGCAGGCGCTGGCCGAGAGCAACGAATCGCTGTCGAATACCCTCGCCCGCCTCGAGCAGGCCCAGCACGAACTCGTGCGCGCGGAGAAGATGGCCGCGCTCGGTGGCCTCGTCGCCGGCGTGGCGCACGAGCTCAATACGCCGATCGGCAACGGCCTGATGGCGGTCAGCACCCTGAGCGACCAGGCGCGCGAGTTCCGCCGCACCATGCAGGAGGGACTGCGTCGCTCCGACCTCGAGCATCTGCTCGGCAGCGTCGAGCAGGCCACCGACATCGCCGCACGCAATCTGAGCCGTGCGGCCGACCTGGTGACGAGCTTCAAGCAGGTCGCGGTGGACCAGGCCAGCTCGCAACGCCGGCGCTTCGAGCTCGCCGAGGTGGTCGGAGAAATCGCAGTCACGCTCGGCCCGTCCCTGAAGCGCACGCCCTACGTGCTGACGACGAACGTGCCCGCGGGGCTGGCGCTCGACAGCTACCCTGGCCCGCTCGGCCAGACGCTCGCAAACCTGATCAACAATGCCCTGCTTCACGCCTTCGACGGCCGCGACGCGGGCCACGTCCACATCGCCGCACGCCTGGCGGACGACGGCATGATCGAAGTGGACGTGACGGACGACGGCAAAGGCATCCCGGCCGGGCTGATCGGACGCATCTTCGACCCCTTCGTCACCACGCGCATGGGACGCGGCGGCACCGGCCTGGGCTTGCATATCGCCTACAACGCAGTGACCCACGTGCTGGGCGGCTCGCTGCAGGTCGATAGCGCCGAAGGCCAGGGCGCACACTTCCGGCTGCGACTGCCTGCCGTCGCGCCGGCCGCGGCGGCAGGCGACATCCACGAAGTCTAGGCGCACCGCCATACGCACCGGTATGGTGCACGCTATAATCCGGGCGATACCAAACCGAGAAACCGCGCCCGGAGACAGCATGAGCACGCCGGAATCCCTGTACCAGCAAAAACGCATGACCGCCCCGGATGCGGTTTCCATGATCCGCGACGGCGACACCGTCGTCGTACCCACCGGCGTCGGCGAGCCGCCCGCGCTGTTGCATGCCCTGTCCGACCGCCGCCACGCGCTGCGCGACGTGGCGGTGAGCCAGATCCTGCCGCTGCGCAAGTTCGCCTACCTCGATCCGGAGACACGCGCCAACGTCCGCCACGACGCCTACTTCTTCGGCGGCGCCACCCGGGCCGGTGGCCAGGCGGGCTGGGTGGACTACGTCCCCGCCTACTTCTCCGAACTGCCGATGCTGATCGACCGCGGCCTGTCGCCCGCCGACGTCGTCGTGTCGATGGCCTCGCCGATGGACGAGCACGGCTACTTCAGCCTGTCGCTGGCGCCCGACTACACCATGGCAGCGATCCGTCGCGCGCGCGTGGTGGTACTGGAGGTGAATCCGAACGTGCCCTTCGCCAACGGCGACTGCCACATCCACATATCGCAGGTCGCCGGCCTGGTCGAGAGCGACGAACCGCTGTTCGAAGTCGGCCTGCCGCAGATCGGCGCAGTGCAGGAAGCCATCGGCAAGTACGTCGCCGACCTCATCGACGACGGCGCCACGCTGCAGATCGGCTACGGCGGCATCCCGGACGCGGTGGTGATGCAGTTGCAGCACAAGCGCGACCTCGGCATCCACACCGAAATGATCGGCGACGGCATCCTGTCGCTGATCGAATCCGGCGCGGTCACCAACCGCCGCAAGACTTTCATGCCGGGCAAGACGGTCGCCACCTTCGCGCTCGGCTCGAACCGCCTGTACCGCAAGCTGCATCGCAACCCGGCGATCGAGATGCATCCGGTGGATTTCACCAACGATCCCTGGATCGCCGCGCGCAACGACAAGCTGTGCGCCATCAACGCCACGCTGCAGATCGACCTGCTCGGCCAGTGCGGCTCGGAGAGCCTGGGCCACGTCCCCTACTCGGGCACCGGCGGCCAGGTGGATTTCGTGCGCGCCGCCAACCGCTCGAACGGCGGCAAGGCCTTCATCGTGCTGCCGTCGACGGCCAAGGACGGGACCGTGTCGCGCATCGCGCCGGTGCTATCGCCGGGCACCCATGTCACCACCAGCAAGAACGACATCAACTACGTCGTCACCGAGTACGGTGTCGCCCAGCTGCGCGGCAAGACCGCCAAGCAGCGCGCCGAAGCACTGATCGGCATCGCCCACCCGGATTTCCGTGGCGAACTGCGCGAGGCGGCGAAGCGCCTGAACCTCGCCTGACGCCGCCGAGGGCATGCACCACCTTGGAGCAGGACGCGGGCCGCGCTAGAATCCAATCCCCTTGTCCCGCTTCACCCGGCCACCTTCCTGACCGGGACATCTCGTGCCCTCCCTGCTTGACTGGCTGAAGACCTTCTGGCCGGCGCCGCTGCCGGTCAGCCTGCGCGAACGTACCTTGAGCGGGATCGGCGCGCTCCTCGGCCTGCTGGCCACGGAGATCGTGAGCAGCAGCGTCCTGGGCGCGTCCGTCCCGTGGTTCGTCGCACCAATGGGTGCCTCGGCCGTGCTGCTGTTCGCCGTGCCCGCCAGCCCGCTCGCACAGCCCTGGTCCATCGTCGGCGGCAACCTGCTGTCGGCGCTGACCGGGGTCGCCTGCGCCCGCTGGATCGACGACCCGGCGCTGGCCGCGGCGCTCGCCGCCGGCCTCGCCATCGTCCTGATGTTCCAGCTCCGCTGCCTGCATCCGCCTGGCGGCGCGGTGGCGCTGACCGCCGTGATCGGGGGCCCGGAAGTCGAGGCGCTGGGCTTCGGGTTCGCGCTCGTGCCCGTCCTGCTCAACTCGCTGTTGCTGCTGTTGATCGCACTGCTGTTCAACGCCGCCATGCGCCGGCGCTACCCGCAGCGGATCGCGGAAAAGCCCGCGGCCCGCACCCACCACACCGCCGACAGGCCACCGAGCGACCGGCTGGGCGTTCGCCCCGACGACCTGCAGGCGGTGCTCGAGGAGCGCGGCGAGATGATCGACATCAGCCGCGCCGACCTCGAGGAGATCCTGCTCGCCGCCGAACGGCGCGCCTGGCGTCGGCGCTTCGGCGACATGCGCTGCGCCGACGTGATGTCACGCGACGTCGTCACGATCACACCCGACGCCACGCTCGAGGTCGCCTGGTCGCAGCTCGCTCATCATCGCGTAGAGGCGCTGCCCGTGGTGCAGGCGGGCGAACGGCTGGTCGGCATCATCACCCTGCACGACTTCCTCATCGCGCAGGACATGCCGTGGCGGACGGTGGGCGAGGTGATGACGCAGGATGTGTTCTGCGCCAGCCCCGACAGGGCGATCGTCGAACTGGTCCCGGTCTTCTCGGACCGCGGCCTGCATCAGGTACCGATCGTCGAGGCGGACCGGCGCGTCGTCGGCATACTGACGCAGTCCGATCTCGTCGCCGCGCTGTTCCAGGCGGGGCTCGACCAGGCGCTCGCGGGCCGCTAGCGCCACGGGCGCGTGCAGCCCGCGGGGGCCTCAGAGGATGACCGTGATCTCCTCGCGTCGCACCAGTTCGGCGCCAAAGTCGAGCGCATCCAGCGCCAGGGCGTCGCGCGCGGTGACGACGCCGAGCGGACGCTTGTTGGCATCCACCACCGGAACGTGGCGCACACCGTTCTCGTACATCAGGTGCAGGGCGTGGCCGAAGGGCTTGTCCTCGGTCAGCGTCTGCGGGTTGTGGGTCATGACGGCGCCGACCGTCGTGGTCTCGGGATCGAGACCTGCGGCCAGCACGCGGAAGGTGGCATCGCGCTCGGTGAAGATGCCGGTCAGCACACCATGCTCGACGATCAGTGCGGCACTGCGCTCCTGCGCGTTCATGAGACGGGTGACGGCACTGACCGGCATTTCGGCCGGTACGCAGACGAAGGGGCGGTCGGCAAGGATCTGGTGGATCGGACGGCTGGGCATGATCTGTCTCCTGATGCTTATTGTGGAAAGGCACGGAAAGCCAAGCTTCAATCGTGCCAACTTGAACGCACTTGCCGAAGATCGGAAAGTCGCGCCCAAGCCACTGTTTTATCTCATCTTTCTTTCAGTTCGATGACCATGCCGAAGTGCTGCATCGCAGCATCCGGGGCTGCGCACGCACCCTCGCCGTGCATCCGCCCGCGGCGGCGCCCCGCGCCGGTGCGTGGCCGGGCTCAGGCCGACGGCGGACGCTGCCCCATCGCCTCGCCCAGGCGCACCGGACGCGCCGCCGCCCAGTCGGACGCGAAACGCATCGTGCCCTTCGGGAACAGCATCACCACGGTGGAACCGAGCAGGAAGCGCCCCATCTCCTCGCCCTGGCGCAACGCGACCTCGCCGGCCGCGTAGGCGTGCTTCTCGATGTCGGACTGGCGCGGCGGATTGACCACGCCATGCCAGGTCGTCGCCATGCTGCCGACGATGGTGGCGCCGACCAGCACCATCACGAAGGGGCCGGCCTCCCCCTCGAACACGCACACCACGCGCTCGTTGCGCGCGAACAGGCCGGGCACGCCGCGCGCGGTGGCCGGATTCACCGAGAACAGCTCGCCGGGCACGTAGATCATCTGCGTCAGGCGACCATCGCAGGGCATGTGGATGCGGTGGTAGTCGCGCGGACTGAGGTAGAGGGTGGCGAACTCGCCATCCTCGAACTGCGCGGCCAGGCTGCGGTCGCCGCCGATTAGCGTGGTGGTGGTGTAGAAGTGACCCTTGGCCTGAAAGATCTGGTCGCGTTCGATCGGACCGAACTGGCTGATCGCGCCGTCGACCGGGCACAGGTAGTCAGCCTCGGCGAAGGGCCGTACGCCTTCGCGCAGCGGGCGGGTGAAGAATTCGTTGAAGGTCGGGTAGCTGGCCGGGTCGGGGTTTGCCGCCTCGTCCATGTTGACGCCGTAGCGCCTGATGAACCAGCGGATCACCGCGGTCGTCGCCTTGCCGCCCTGCAGGCCGGCAAGCTTCCCGGCGAACTGGGTCAGCAGGTGCTTGGGAAGCGCGTATTGCAGGGCGACGGTAAGGCGTTCGGACACGGCGTGATCCAGCGGAAATGAGGACGGCGAATTATAGCGCCATCATCCGACCCGCCCCGGGCGAGGACGGTTCCCGCACGGCCGCGGGAGCCGTGGCCGCCGTTCAGGCCAGCAGCAGCGAGGCAGCGATCCCCCACAGCATCAGGGCCACCAGCGCGTCGAGCACGCGCCACGCAACCGGTCTGGCGAACAGCGGCACCAGCAGGCGGGCGCCATAGCCGAGCGCCACAAACCACACGACAGACGCCGTGATCGCGCCCGCGGCGAACAGCGGGCGCAGGTCCTCGGCCTGCTGGCTGCCGACCGAGCCGAGCAGCACCACCGTGTCCAGGTAGGCATGCGGATTGAGCAGACTGAAGCCGGCCGCCGCGAGCAGCGCCTGGCCGCGCGACATGCGCGCGTGTTCGGCGAAATCCATTGCCCGGCCGCCACGCAAGGCGGAGCGCAGCGCACGCGTGCCGTACCACAGCAGGAAGGCCGCGCCGCCATAGCGCGCCGTCGCCATGAGGTCCGGGCTGGCGACGAACAGGCTGCCCAGGCCGGCGATGCCGAGCGTGATCAGCAGCATGTCGCACAGCGCCGACACGCACACCGTCAGCAGCACATGCTCGCCGCGCAGTCCCTGGCGCAGCACGTGGGCGTTCTGCGCCCCGATCGCCATGATCAGGCCCAGCGTCAGCAGGAATCCGTTGAAGTAGACGTGGCTCATGATGCATTCCGTTGTTGTTATGGCCGGCCGCCTGCAGCGACGGCGCGGCAGGTCGGAATGCTAGGCCCGGAGGCGCTGGCGATTAAGTAGAATCGATTTAATTCTATTCACTCCATTTTTTCTTATGATCGACCACCGCCTGATCGCCTTCGAGGCGGTCCTGCAGGAAGGGAGCTTCGAGCGCGCCGCGCGCCGGCTGGCGCTGACGCAGTCCGCCATCTCGCAGCGCGTGAAGCTGCTCGAGGCCGAGCTTGGCCAGGTGCTGCTGGTGCGCAGCAAGCCGGTACGGCCAACGCCGGCGGGTCGTCGCCTGCTGCCCTATCTGGCCCAGCTGCGACTGATGGAGAGCGAGGCGCGCCGCGCGCTTGCGCCGCGCCAGGCGCACGGCCCGCTGCGGCTCGCGGTCGGGGTCAATGCGGATTCGCTGGCCACCTGGTTCATCGGCGCGGTCGCCGAGGTCGTGAAGGAGGAAGACCTGGTGCTTGATTGCGTGGTCGACGACCAGGACCACACCCACGCACTGCTGGCCGATGGCGAGGTGCTCGGCTGCGTGTCCACCCGCCCCGACCCGATCCGCGGCTGTGCCGCCGAGCGCCTGGGCGTGATGCCCTATCTGTGCGCCGGCTCGCCCGAATTCCGCGCGCGCTGGTTTCCGCACGGCCTCACCCGCAGCGCACTGGCGAAAGCGCCGGCGATCGTCTTCGGCCGTCACGACGACATGCACGACGCCTTCCTGCGCCGCCACTTCGGGCTCGACGCCGGCCAGTATCCGCACCACGTCGTGCCCTCGTCCGAGGGCTTCATGGCCTTCGCGGTGGCCGGGTTGGGCTACGGCTTCATTCCCGAGGTCCAGGCGCGCGAACACCTGGCGCGCGGCGAGCTGGTGGACCTGACGCCCGAGCGCGAGGACGTGGTGCTGTACTGGCATCACTGGCAGGTGCAGTCGCCGGTGATGGCGCGGCTGGCAAAGGCGATCGGCGAGGCGGCCGGACGGGCGCTCACAGGCTGAACGCCGCACCTGCGCGCTCGTGCGCTCAGGCGGCGCCGAACAGCGCGGCTACCGCCGCCGGCTTCGACGGGAACCAGAAATGCACGTAGGACGCGGTGATCGACCCGAGGCGATACACCGCCTCGCCCTCACTGCCGTCGGTGCCCTGCGCATGCAGCCAGGGCGCTAGCGGTGTCTCGGTCCTGGAGTAATGGAAGGTGTGGCCGGTCATGCGCCCTTGCGGCAGGTCGACCGCCTGCATGCCCAGCGCCGCGAGCCGCTTCTGCATCACCGCGCGACCGGGCAGCAGGCCGCCGAAGGCGTGTTCGACGCCAGCCTTGTCGACAATGCTCTGCAGCAGGCTCATCAGCCCGCCGCACTCTGCCAGCAGCGGCTTGCCCGCAGCGACATGGGCGCGCAGGTCGTGCCAGAAGCGCGTGTTCGCGGCCAGCGCTTCGCCATGGAGTTCGGGGTAGCCACCCGGCAGCCACACAGCATCACAGGTCGCAGGCAGGGTGTCGCCGGCCAGCGGCGAGAAGAAGGCGAGTTCGGCCCCAAGCGCCTGCAAGGTATCGAGGTTGGCCGGGTAGATGAAGCCGTAGGCCGCATCGCGCGCGACCGCGACCCGCTTGCCGGCCAGCAGCGGCGGAACGGCCGGCGCCGGCACGGCGGGAAACTCGACCGCGGGCGGCAACTCGGCTGCCCCGGTCTGCAGCAGATGGTCCGCCAGGCGGTCGAGACGCTCGCCCAGGTCGGCGATCTCCTCGGCCTGCATCAGCCCCAGGTGGCGCTCGGGCAACGCGGCATCGGCGTCGCGCATCACCGCGCCGAACCAGCGCATGCCGTCCGGCAGCGCTGCGCGCAGCATGTCGGCGTGGCGCGCGCTGCCCACGTGGTTGGCGAGGACGCCGGCAAACGGCAGGCCGGGCTGGTAGTGTGCCAGCCCGTAGGCCACGGCACCGAAGGTCTGCGCCATCGCCCGCGCATCGATCACCGCCATCACCGGGATGCCGAAACGGCGCGCGATGTCGGCGCCCGAGGGCGCACCGTCGTACAGGCCCATGACCCCCTCGACCAGGATCAGGTCGGACTCGCACGCGGCCGCATGCAGGCGCCAGGCGATGTCCTCCTCGCCGCACATGCCGAGGTCGACGTTATGCACCGGCGCGCCACTCGCCACCGCATGGATCTGCGGATCGAGGAAATCCGGCCCGCACTTGAACACCCGCACCCGGCGTCCGAGCCGAGTGTGCAGGCGCGCGAGCGCGGCGGTGATGGTGGTCTTGCCCTGGCCGGACGCGGGCGCGGCGACAAACAGCGCGGGGCAGCGCACGGCGTTCATGGGCGGGGCTGACGGGGTGTTCGATTCGGGCACGGCTCAATCCTTGTTGTTCGAATGCACGATCGCACAGCCGGCATGCGGCAGCGGCGAGGACGGTGGTGGTTCGCCCGGCTGGAACCAGGTCAGGCGCGGATACAGGCTGACGACGTCGCCCACCACCGTCAGCGAGGGCGGGCGGATGCCCTGGCGCAGCACCTCGTCGGCCAGCGTAGCGAGGTCGGCCCTGGCCACGCGCTGGGCGTGCGTCGTGCCGCGCTCGATGACCGCCGCTGGCGTGGTCGCCGGCAGGCCGTGGGCCACCAACTGGGCGCAGATCTCCGCCAGGCGCGACACGCCCATGTAGATCACCAGGGTCTGGCCGCGGTGGGCCAGCAGCGGCCAGTCGAGATCGAGTGCGCCGTCCTTCATGAATCCGGTGGTCAACACCACCGACTGCGCATGATCGCGGTGCGTCAGCGGAATGCCCGCATAGGCCGCCACACCCGCCGCCGCGGTCACGCCCGGCACAACTTCGACGGTGATGCCCGCTTCGAGCAGGTCCTCCATCTCCTCGCCGCCGCGACCGAAGATGAAAGGGTCACCGCCCTTGAGGCGCACCACGCGCTTGCCGACCCGCGCCAGACGCACCAGCAGCGCGTTGATCTCGTCCTGCGGCAGCGTGTGGTCGGCCGCCTTCTTGCCGACGTAGATGCGCTCGGACGCGGCAGGCGCGAGGTCGATGATGGCCGGCGCGACGAGGTTGTCGTACACGATCACGTCCGCACCGGCCACCAGCCGCACACCGCGCAGCGTGAGCAGTTCCGGATCGCCCGGCCCGGCGCCGACCAGATAGACGTGGCCGGGAAGCGGTCCGGGGCGGAAGCTGGAAAGATCGGGGAGACTCATACGGCACCTTTCGTATCTGCGTTTTGATGGAGTCTGAAAGCGGCGCCACGCATGTCCGCTGCAATCGCCCCGGACGTCGGTCTCGACCAGTTCACGCGCGGCTGTCGCGATCCTGTTCGCTCATTGTTTGGCTTGCTCCGCGAGTTGGGCAAGGCCGGTCAGCAGCGCCGGGCCGGGATGGAAGAAATGCCGTCCTTCGAGGCCGACCACGGGCACCGACACGAGACCGAGTTCGGCGCTGCAGGTCTCGGCATTCTCGGGGGTCAGCGAGAACAGCAGCTCGGGCTTGAAGCGTTCGACCGCCGCGACGATGCCCGGGATCTCCTCGCCGGGGCGCAGGTGGCGGATGCGCTCGGCGGTCTCCACGACCTCGAAGCCGGCGTGGGCGAAGGCATCGCCCACCACATGGCCACGGCCAAAGGAATAGGGCTGGGCCGAGCAGGCCGAGATCACCAGGACGCGCTTGCCGCCGCCTTTCACCGCCGCCGCGCGGGCACGCCATTCGCGGGCGTAGGCGGCGACCTTCGCCTTGCCGTCGGTCACGCCCGCTGCCTCGGCCAGACTCGTCAGCATCGCCTCGGTCTCCGCCATCGAATCGAAGCCGTCGACCTGCAGGATGCGCGCCTCGGGCTCCAGCATGTCGAGCAGGGCGGGATCAGTACCCTTCGACACAACGACCAGGTTGGGGTTCAGCGCGGCAATGGCACCGACGTCCGGGTCCTTGACACCGCCGGTGCGCGGCAGATCGCGCTTGTCGTAGCGCGACACGCCGACGATGCAGTCGCCCCGCCCGAGCCAGTCGAGCGCATGGGTGATGTAAGGCGACTGGCTGACGATGCGCGGGCAGGCCGCAGCGGCCGGCAGGGCCAGGGCGAGCAGCAGGCCGCCCAGCAGGTGGCGAAAAGTGTGTTTCATGATGAAAATCTCAATCCGGAAGGAAAACCACCCGCCCTTCGCTTTCGAGGCGGCGAAGCGGATGGCCAAAGGCCTGGCTCAGCAGGTCGGCGCGCAGCACGGTGTCGCGGTCGCCCGCCTTCACGCCGCCGCGGCCGTCGAGCAGGATGATGTGATCGGCGTAACGGGCGGCGAGGTTGATGTCGTGCAGCACCATCACCGCGCCATGCCGCAGCGCCTTACCCGCGTTCGCGCCGCGCACGGTGGTGCGGAACAGTTCGAGCGTGGCGATCTGGTAGTGCAGGTCGAGGTGGTTGAGCGGCTCGTCGAGCAGGAAGAGCTGCGGCGACTGCGCCAGCAGGGTGGCGATCGCGACGCGCTGACGTTCGCCGCCGGACAGCGTCAGCACGTCGCGCGTCTCGAAGCCCTGCAGCCCAACATCGGCCAGCGCCTGGCGGGCAATGGCCTCGTCCTCGGTCGTCTCCCAGCCCCAGCGGCCGAGGTGAGGGTGACGGCCGATCAGCACCGTCTCCAGCACCGAGGCGGCGAAGTGATCCGGCTGCTGCTGCGGCAGCAGGCCGCGGAAGCGCGCAGCCTCCAGCGGCGACCAGGCCGCATAAGGCAGGCCGCCCAGCCGCACCTGCCCCACCGAGGGTTCCCGCAGCCCGGCCAGGGTGTGCAGCAGGGTGGTCTTGCCTGCGCCGTTGGGGCCCAGCAACGCCAGGCATTCGCCCGGCGCCAGACTGAGGCTGAACTCGCAGCACAGCCAGCGCTCGCCCACCTGCAGCGCGAGGCGCTCGGCCTCCAGCAGCGGCACCGCGTCGGTGCGCGTGGCGCTCACCGCGGGTGCCTCGCGAGCAGGAACAGGAACACCGGCACGCCGATCAGCGCGGTGAGCACGCCCACCGGCAGCTGCTGCGGCGCGATCACGGTGCGCGCCGCGGTGTCGGCCAGCGTCAGCAAGGTGCCGCCGGCCAGTGCGGCGGCGGGGACCAGCACACGCTGGTCGTTGCCCAGCACCAGCCGCACCAGGTGCGGAATGATGAGGCCGACGAAGCCCACCGAGCCCACCAGCGTGACCGCGGTCGCGGTCAGCAGCGAGGCCAGCACGTACAGGCCCATACGCAGCTTGCGTACGCTGACGCCCAGCGCGCGCGCGTTCAACTCGCCGCGCGCGAGCACATTGAGGTCGCGCGCGAACGGCATCACCGCGGCCAGGCCCAGCACCAGCACCGCCAGCCCCGGCCAGGGCCGCGCGGCACCACTCGCATCGCCCATCAGCCAGAACAGCATCGACTGCACCCGCGTATCGGGCGCCAGCGCCAGCATCAGCGTCACCGCCGCGCCGCAGCCGGCGGCAACGATGACGCCGGTCAGCAGCAGCCGCGTCTGCGTCCAGCTGCCGTCGCCATGCGCCAGGCCGAACACCAGCAGCATCGCGGTGAGCGCGCCGCCAAAGGCCAGCGTATCGACCCAGATCGAGGCCGCGCCGAGCGTGAGCGCCACCAGCGCGCCCACCGCCGCGCCGCCGGAAATGCCCAGGATGTAGGGATCGGCCAGCGGATTGCGCAGCAGCACCTGCATCAGCGCGCCGGCGGTGGCGAGCAGGCCGCCGCAGACGAAGGCGGCGACGGCGCGGGGAAGACGGAGCTCGCGCACGATGTCCGCCGCCATGCCCTCGCTGCCGCCCAGCGCAGCAAACACCTCGGACAGCCCGATCGGCATGTCACCCGCCACCAGCGCCCACAGCAAGGCCAGCGCCGCCGCCGACAACAGGCCGGCGGCGAGCAGCGTGGGATGGTGGCGGCCGGGCCGCATCAGGACCCGGCCCCCGCCGACACGGGGACGGTCGGTGGCGACGAGCATCGCGGCTTAGTGCATCGCGTAGCGCACGGCCACGAAGGCATTCGCCCCTTGGGTGCCGTAGTTCTGGGCAAGCTCGTAGTCCTTGTCGAGGATGTTGTTGGCGCGCACTTCCACGCTCCAGTCCGGCGCCAGCGCGTAATGCACGTAGGCGTTCAGCAGGCCGTAGCCCCCCATGCGGTTGGCCGGGCTGTTCGGAGTGCGATCATACCGCCGCCCCTGCCCGTTCCATTCCACCCCCCAGGTCCACGGCCCGGTGGCACGCTCGATACCGAGCGAACCGCCGATGCGCGCGCGGCGGCCGAGTTCGTCGCCGGTCGCCTCGTCCTCGGTATCGAGAAAGTCGATGCTGGCGCGCACGCGGTAGTCCCACAGCATCGCGCTGGCGGCCAGCTCGACGCCCTGGATCGACGCCTGCGCCACGTTGGCCGGCGCCCAATTGCCCATCGGGTCGGCCGGATCCACCGGCGCCCATGCGATCAGGTTGTTGATGCGGTTGTTGAAGTAGGTCGCGCTCAGGCTCGTTCCGTCGCGCTCCCACACCAGGCCGGCCTCGCGGTTCAGTGCTTCCTCGGGCTTCAGGTTCGGGTTTCCGCTGAAGGGGAAGTAGAGGTCGTTGAACGTGGGCGCCTTGAATGCCGTGCCGATGCTGGCATGCGCACGCCACTCCGGCGTCAGCCGATAGCCATAGGCCAATGTGCCGGTGGTCTTGCTGCCGAACTGCGAATCCTCGTCATGGCGGGCGTTGACCTGCACGTGATGCCGGTCGAACTGCCCGCTCCAGCCGAGCAACACCGAATTGGTATGGCGGCGGGTCTTGTCATAGTCGGAGGTCGAATCAACTTCCTGTTCGAGGTACTCATAGGCGGCCAGCAGCGAGCCGACGCCCAGGGCGATGTCGTGCTGCCAGGTGAACTGCCGCTGCTCGGTCTCGAACGTGGACTTGGCGTTGCGATCCGAGTTGTTGTGCGACTCGTCGGCGCCATAGCCGAAGCGCATGGTGCTGGTCCAGTCGGCGGTGATCTGGTTGCGCATGTGCAGTCCGAGCGCATCGGTACGTTTGTCCAGATACGAGTCGAACACCTTGGCGTTGTCGTACCAGTTGCGCATGTCCGAATGCATCACGGTCAGGCCGATCTCGTCGGCGTCGCGGAAACCGAGCGACACCGAGCCGCTGAAGTACTCGTTGCGGAAACCATCGTCGTCGCGATCGCTGCCGCGCGTCGACTTGGGCTTGGCATCGATGCCATCGCTGCGTTCATTGCCCGCGGACACGCTGTAGCGCAGCCGCTCGACCCCGCCCGCCAGCGTCGCACCCAGCGTGCGTGCGCCGTCGGTACCAATGCCTGCGCGTACGCTGGGCTGGAAGCCCTCGCGGCCCTTGCGCGTGAACACCTGGATCACGCCACCGATCGCGTCCGAGCCGTAGAGCGCGCTTGCCGGGCCACGCAGGATCTCGACGCGATCGATGAGCTCGAGCGGAATGTTCTCGAGCGTGGGCGAGCCGCTGGTCGCCGACCCCACGCGCACGCCGTCGATCAGCAGCAGGGTGTGGCCCGAATTGGCGCCGCGAATATAGACGCTGCTGCTCGAGCCCGGACCGCCATTGCTCGTCACCTGCACACCGGGACGACCGGCCAGCAGTTGGACCAGGGTGGCATTGCCCGCACGGGCGATCTCGTCGCGGTCGATCACGTCGACGCTGGCAAGCGCCTCGTCGGCACTGATGGGCTGGCGGGTGGCCGTGACGACGACGTGGCCGAGTTGAGTATCGTCGGCCTGGGCCGGAACAAACGGGTAAGCGAGCGCACACGCGGAGACGAGCGCGGAAACACGGATCTTCATTGTCGGAACTCCCTGCGCCATGGCGCGCGTCCCCGCACGTCATGGCAACTTCACATGGACGCACCGCGAGCAGGGGAGAACCGAAGAGAGCAAGACAAACCGCGCCCGTCGCCGCCACCCCGCGGCACATCCGCCATTTCGCGTTCCGGCCGGTCTCCGGGCTCGTGCGCTGTACCGGCCACAGGGCCGGACGGGTGGATCGCCTTCCCGGGAGTCGTCCTCCCAGTGGCTGCGTGATCCGCCTTGCGCGCACTTACCGTTGCGGGGGCAGCACAGGCATTGCGGCCATCAAGCAGAGGATGGTCCGCGCACCTGTTTCCCGTTTAACCCTGGGCGAGAATCGCCCGTGGGCACCGATAACGCGCCGCCCCTTCCGGGGCAGTGGGGGCGGATGATACCGTACGGGCGGGTATCGTGCACTGCAATAAATGACAGTCCGCTTTGAAGACAGGAGTCATAAGAACAATGACATGCGAGCTGATCCTGGGCGGCGCGCGCTCGGGCAAGAGCCGCGAGGCCGAACGCCGCGCGGCCGAATCCGGGTTGGCGGTGACGGTGATCGCGACCGCCGAGGCGCTGGACGACGAGATGGCGGCCCGCATCCGCCGTCACCAGACCGACCGACCCGCGGGCTGGCGCACGGTAGAGACGCCAGTGGCGCTCGCCGACACCCTGCGGCGCGAAGCCGCCCCCGACCGCTGCCTGCTGGTCGACTGCCTGACGCTATGGCTGAGCAACCTGCTGGCGGACGCCGACAGCCTGCCGCCCGGTGCGGATGCCGAAGCCCTGCCCCTGTTTCGCGCGCAGCGCGACGCCCTGCTTGCGACCCTGCCGCAACTGCCCGGCCGCATCATCCTGGTCGCCAATGAAGTCGGCCTCGGCCTGGTGCCGGAGCACCCGCTCGGCCGCCTGTTCCGCGACGAGGCCGGCCGGCTCAACCAGGCGGTCGCCGCGCTGTGTCCGCGCGTAGTGTTCGTCGCCGCCGGCCTGCCGCTGGTGCTGAAGCAGGACTAAACTCGCCCCCTATCCGGCCGCCGCGGCGGCCCCGACACCGACTTCCCGGGAGTCTCGCCCCATGGACTACGCCATCACCCCGCCCGACCAGACGATTGCCACTGAGCTTCGGCACAAGATCGACCGCAAGACCAAGCCGCTCGGTGCGCTCGGCCGGCTCGAGCCGCTGGCGCTGCAGATCGGCCTCGTGCAGCAGACGCTGACGCCCGAACTGCGCCAGCCGCACATCGTCGTCTTCGCCGGTGACCACGGCGCGGCACGCGCGGGCGTGTCCGCCTATCCACAGGACGTGACCTGGCAGATGGTGGAGAACTTCCTGGCCGGCGGCGCGGCAATCAACGTCTTCAGCCGGCAGATGGGGCTGGGGCTGACGGTCGTCGACGCGGGGGTCAATCACGACTTCGGCAAGCGCACTGGCCTCATCGACGCCAAGATCGCACCGGGCACGGCGAACTACATCGAAGAAGCGGCGATGAGCGCCGAACAACGCGATGCAGCCCTGCAGCGCGGGCGCGAGATCGCGCATGCGCTGGCGGACAACGGCTGCAACTGCGTCGGCTTCGGCGAGATGGGAATCGGCAACACCGCGTCGGCCTCGCTGCTGACGCACTGTCTGGTCGGCGCCGAGCGCGGCGCCGACCTCTACACCGTGACCGGCCGCGGCACCGGGCTGGACGACGCCGGCCTCATCCACAAGCGCGCCCTGCTCAAGCAGGCGCTGGAGCGCAGCGACCGGCCGGCCGATCCGCTGGCGGTGCTGGCCGAATACGGCGGCTTCGAGATCGCGATGATGGCCGGTGCCATGCTCGGCGCCGCCGAACGCAGGATGCTGGTCCTGATCGACGGTTTTATCGTCACCTCGGCACTGCTGGTCGCGCACGCCATCGACCCGAACGTGCTGCCCTACTGCGTGTTCGCCCATCGTTCGCAGGAACCCGGCCACCGCGTCCAGCTCGACCATCTGCTGGCCGAGCCGCTGATGTCGCTGGACCTGCGCCTGGGCGAAGGCACCGGCGCCGCGCTGGCCTGGCCGCTGGTGCAGGCGGCCGTGAGCTTCCTCAACGAAATGGCGAGCTTCGAGTCGGCCGGCGTCAGCGATCAGGGCTGAAGCACGCGGCATGCGCTACCAGCTCGAACTGTTCTTCACCGCGCTCGGCTTCTTCACCCGCCTGCCAGTGCCGGCCTGGGTGCCGTGGTCGCCCGAGCGGCTGAACCACGCAGCGCGCTTCTTTCCGCTGGTCGGCTGGGTGGTGGGGGCCGTCGGCGCGGCCAGCTACGCGGTGTTCGCGCTGGTCCTGCCGGCCTCGCTGGCGGTGATCCTGTCGATGGCGGTGACGATCCGCCTCACCGGCGCCTTCCACGAGGACGGCTTCGCCGACAGCTGCGACGGCCTCGGCGGCGGCTGGGACAAGGCGCAGGTGCTGGCGATCATGAAGGACTCGCGCATCGGCAGCTACGGCACCATCGGCATGGTGCTGATGCTGATGGCGAAGGCGGCGGCACTGATCGAACTCACCCGTCTCGGCGCGACTGCCCCGCAGGGCACCGCGGCCGGCGTCGCCGCCGCGCTGCTCGTCGCCCACCCGCTGTCACGCCTGGCGGCGACCAGCCTCATCCACCTGCTGCCCTACGTGCGCCAGGACGACAGCGCCAAGTCCAGGCAGCTCGCCCGCCGCCTGACGCCGATGGAGCTCGCCATCGCCGGCACCTGCGGCCTGCTGCCGCTGGCCCTGCTTGCACCCTCGGAGGCGCTGGGCGCACTGGTCGCCGTGGTCGCCGTCACCGTCTGGGCCGCCCGCCTCTTCGTGCGCCGGCTGGGCGGCTACACCGGCGACCTGCTCGGCGCGACCCAGCAACTAGCCGAACTCGCCGCCTACCTCGGCCTGCTCGCCGCCCCGCGCCTCGCTGCCTTGGCCGCCGCATAGGACGCCCCGCCATGGAACTGCACCTCATCCGCCACCCGCGACCGGCAATCGAGCCGGGCATCTGCTACGGCCAGCACGACATCGGCCTGGCCGAATCCGCCGCCGAGGTCGCAACCCGCCTGCGCCCGCTGCTGCCCGGCCGCTTCGCGCTGCACGCCAGCCCGCTGATGCGCGCCCGGCTGCTGGCCGAGGAACTCGGCACCCCGCGACTGGACGCGCGCCTGAAGGAGATCCACTTCGGCGAATGGGAAGGGCGCACGTTCAGCGCCATCGGCACCGCCATCGACGACTGGGCCGCCGACCCGCTCGGCTTCCGCGCACCGGGTGGCGAATCCGCGCGCGAGATGACGACCCGCGTGCTGCACTGGCTCAGCGACCTGCAGCTTTCCGCCCCCGACGAGCCGGTGGTGATCGTCGCCCACGGCGGCCCGCTGCGCGCCATCGCCGGCCACCTGCTCGGCCTGCCGCCCGAGCGCTGGCTGGGGCTGGATTTCGGCTGCGGGCAGGTGACGCGGCTGGACGTGGAGAACTGGGGCGTGGTGCTGCGGTGGTTCAATCGCTGAGCCGGTGCGCCTGACGGCACGCCGCTTCGTGGGATAATCCGGCGCTTCCACCGCTTTCGGTCCGCCCATGCTTTCAGCGCTGCCCCAATTCGCCAACGCCCGCGTGCTCGTTGTGGGCGATCTCATGCTGGACCGCTACTGGCACGGCGCGACCGCGCGCATCTCGCCCGAGGCGCCGGTACCGGTGGTGCAGGTACGCGATGACGAGGTGCGCGCGGGCGGCGCCGGCAACGTCGCGCTCAACACCGCAGTGCTCGGCTGCACGGCCCGCCTCGTCGGGCTCGTCGGCGAGGACGAAGCCGGGCGCCTGCTCGCCGAGCGCCTTGCCGCCCGTGGCGTGGAGTGCCGGCTCCAGACCGTTGCGGATGCGCCCACCATCACCAAGCTGCGCGTCATCAGCCGCCACCAGCAACTCATCCGCCTCGACTTCGAGGAGCGCTTCGCCCAACGTCACGCGGCACGCGTTACCGCGGCCACGCACGACGCACTCGAGGGCGTGCAGGCGATGATCCTGTCGGACTACGCCAAGGGCACGCTGAGCGATACCCAGGCCCTGATCGGTCTGGCGCGCGAACGCGGCGTGCCGGTGATCGTCGACCCCAAGGGCCACGATTTCGGCCGCTACCGCGGTGCCACGGTGGTCAAGCCCAACCTTGCCGAGTTCGAGGCGATCGTGGGCCCGTGCGCAGACGACGCAGAACTGGTGGAACGCGGCACCCGGCTGTGCGCGGATCTCGAACTGGAAGCACTGCTGATCACCCGCAGCGAGCGCGGCGTGACGCTGATCCAGCGCAGCCAGCCCGCCTGGCACCTGCCAGCTCATGCGCGCGAAGTGTTCGACGTCACCGGCGCCGGCGACACGGTATCGGCCACACTGGGCTGCAGCCTCGCCGCCGGCCTGTCGCTGCGCGACGCCACCGCACTGGCCAACCTCGCGGCCAGCATCGTGGTCGGCAAGCTCGGCACGGCCACCGTGTCGGTGGATGAACTGCGCGCCGAACTGAACGCACACGCCCCGCGCCCGCGCGGCCTGATCGAAGCCGCCGAAGCGCGCGACGCCATCGCCACCGCGCGCCGCCTGGGCGAGCGTACGGTGGTGGCGGTCGGCCCCTTCACCCCCTTCGACACGCAGCGTCTCGCCTACCTCGAAGCCGCCGCCGCGCGTGGCGACCGGCTGCTGGCGCTGCCGCTTGCCGACGACGCCGGCGCCGGACTGCTGCCCGCACTGCGCATCGTCGACTGGGTGGTGGCGGCCCGGGACGCGGCGGAACTGCACGCCCTGCTGCAGACCCTTCAGCCCGACCTCATCGCCCTGCCGGCCACCCACGCCGGGAATATGCCGCAGACGACCGCCGAAGTGGTCGTGCTGCCCGGCGGCTGATCCTTCGGGACGGACCAGTCGCCGGCATGCAGCGCCGCGTGCTCAGACGCGGCCGATGCTGTAGTAGGTCCAGCCCTCGCTGCGCAGGCGCTCGGGGTGGTAGAGGTTGCGGCCATCGACGATGACCTTGGCGCGCAGGCGGTTCTGGATCTCGTCGAAATCCGGCGCGCGGAACTGCTGCCACTCGGTGCAGATCGCCAGCGCGTCGGCGCCATCCAGCGCCGAATACTTGTCCGCGGCGAGGCTGAAGGCCGGCCCTTCGGGATAGATGCGGCGCGTCTCCTCCATCGCCACCGGGTCGAAGGCCTGCACCTTCGCACCCGCCTGCCACAAGGCTTCGAGCAGCGTGCGGCTCGGCGCCTCGCGCATGTCGTCCGTGTTGGGCTTGAAGGACAGCCCCCACACCGCGATCGTCTTGCCGCGCAGCGCCTCCGGCCCGCCAAAATGCTTCGCCAGCTTGGCGAACAGCACCTGCTTCTGCCGATTGTTGACCGCCTCCACCGCCTTCAGCAGCGGCGCTTCGTAGCCGATCTGCTGCGCGGTACGCTCGAGCGCCTGCACGTCCTTCGGGAAGCAGCTCCCGCCGTAGCCGCAGCCCGGGTAGATGAAGTGGTAACCAATGCGCGGATCGGCGCCGATGCCCTTGCGCACCTCCTCGATGTCCGCCCCGAGGATCTCGGCCATGTTGGCCAGTTCGTTCATGAAGCTGATCTTGGTCGCCAGCATCGCGTTCGCGGCGTACTTGGTCAGCTCGGCGCTGCGCACGTCCATGAACATCGTGCGCTCATGGTTGCGGTTGAAGGGTTCGTACAGCTCGCGCATCAGTTCGCGCGCGCGCGGCGAGACGGTGCCGATGACGATGCGGTCCGGCTTCAGGAAGTCGCCGACGGCCGCCCCTTCCTTGAGGAATTCCGGGTTGGAGACGACGTCGAACGGCACCTCCGCCTTGCGCTCGGCCAGCACCTGCTCGACGCGCGCGCGCACCCTGTCTGCCGTGCCCACCGGTACCGTCGACTTGTTGATGATGACGCGGTAGCCGTCCATGTTGCGGGCGATGCTCTCGGCCACTGACAGCACGTACTGCAGGTCGGCCGAGCCGTCCTCGTCCGGCGGCGTGCCGACGGCGATGAACTGGATCTCGGCATGCTTGACGGCCAGCGCGGTGTCGGTCGTGAAGCGCAGGCGGCCCTCGGCAACGTTGCGTTCGACGATCGCCTCGAGGCCGGGCTCCCAGATCGGCAGCACGCCGCGGTTGAGGTTGTCGATCTTGCGCTGATCGATGTCGATGCAGACGACGCGGTGCCCCACTTCCGCGAGGCAGGCGCCGGTGACGAGGCCGACATAGCCGGTACCGAAGATGGTGAGTTTCATGATGGGCGACGTAGGAAGAAGAAAACGGTTGGATTCATGACCCGGCGATGTTACCCGCCGATGTCCGGCAAGGGGCTCATTCGGGATCGAAACGGTAGCCGAAGATGCGGATGTCCGGCTCGAAATGGCGTGCCACCATCTCGGCCAGCTCGTCCGTGTAATAGCTGCGGTAGTCCTTCTTGCGGTCGGTGGCCTGGCGCTTGTGCAGCAGCGCCGGCGGCTTCACGCCGATGCGACGGCAGGCCTCGTCGAAGTCCGCAGCCAGGTTCTCGTAGCGCCCCATGAAGTCGACCAGCACCTTGCCGTGCAGGTCGATGACGTAATCGCTCTGCAGTTCGATGCTGGTATCGACGTGGAACTGGTAGGGTCGCTCCGGATCGAGCTTCCAGCGCATGAACTGGTCGAAGGTCTCGATATGGCTCATCAGGTGCGGCCGCTCGCGCCGGATGTGATGGAAGGAGCTGACCTGCAGGTCCCACGGGTTGCGCACGAAGACGAACTTGAACAGCGTGTCGAAGGTCTCGGCCGGCAGCATCTCCTTGGCGGCGATGATCTTCGAGTGACGCGGAAACTTGATGCCGAGGCGATGACCGGACAGCGCCGACAGGCGCGAGCACAGGAACTGCACCGGGTACCACGGATCGCGCAGCCGCAGCGGACGCAGGGAATCGCGCACCGAGGTGCCGCCGGTCTTGGCAATGTGGACGAACAGGAAGTTGTACTTCAGCGACAAGAGCATTCAGGCATCTCCACAACCCGCAACCCGCGGGCCGAGCATTCACACCAGGCCGAGGGCCTCGAGATAGGCGGCCGCCGACGCATCGCGGTTGTAGGCCGCCACGGCGCCTTTCAACGCATCGGCCGGCAAGGGCGCATCGAGGGTACGCGCCATCGCGTCCCCCAATGCATCGGCGTCGCCCACGGCCACCAGGGGGCCGAAACGACCGCCGGCCAGCACCTCGCGCGGTCCGCTCGGGCAGTCGGTCGCCACGCTCGGCGTACCCAGCGCCAGCGCCTCGGTCAGTACGTTGGGCGATCCCTCCCACGCCGAACTCAGCACGAACAGGTCGGCGCGCGCCATCCACGCATAAGGGTTGGGCGTGAATCCCGGCAGCGCAACGTCCGCGGCCACGCCGAGTTCCGCGGCGAGCGCCTCCAGTCTGCCCCGGTGGCGGCCCTCGCCGAGGATCACCAGGCGCGCCGGGCGCTGACGCCGCAGGCGGGCGAAGGCACGCACCAAGGTCGGGAAGTCCTTCTGCTCGGTGAGCCGGCCGGCGCCGAGGATCAAGGGTTGCGCACGGTCGCCGAACCACGGGTGGTCGACCACCTGCGCCGCCAGCTCGGCCAGGCGCGGCGTCACCACCGGATTGCGGATCACCTGCAGGCGCTCGCGCGGCAGGCCGGTCAGGCGCATCGTGTCCTCGAGCACGCCATCCGATACGCACACCACACGATCGACCGAGGTGTAGAGCAGGCGCATCGGCGCCACACGCAACCAGCGGGCAACGCCCGAACGCCCCTCGAGCGCAGCCGACAGGTTCGTGCCGAGCCGGCCGACGATGCGCACCGTGCTGCCGGCAAGGCGGCGCGCCATCACCGCGGCCCGGATCGCCCTGTCCTTGGCAGCGAGCAGCGCATCGGGCCGGCTCTCGCGCAGGTAGCGCGCCAGCGGCCACACCGCCAGCCCGCTATGGCGCACACCGAGGTCAATTAGGCGTACCCCGGGCGGCAGCGTGCCGAGATGCGCGCTGTCGGCACGGATCGCGAGCATGTCGACCTGCACGCCGCGCGCGGCGAACCCTTCGATCAGGTTCAGCACCATGCGCTCGACGCCACCCTCGCCAGAGAACGAGATGAACACCGCCAGACGACTCATTGGAACTCCCTGAAGCCAAGCGCGGCAAGGTAGGCGCGGGCGCTGGATTCGTCCGTGTACCCCTGCACCGCGGCGCGCGACGCCGCGGCGGAGGTCGGCGCGTCGAGCTGCCGCAGCAGGCCCGCCGCCAAGGCATCGACAGCGCCCACCGGCACCAGCGGACCATGACGGCCCCCCTCCAGTACCTCGCGCGGCCCGCTCGGGCAGTCGCACGCCACGCTCGGCACCCCCAGCGCCAGCGCCTCGATCAGCACCACGGGCATCCCCTCCCAGCGCGAGGTCAGCGCGAACACGGCCGCGCGCGACATCCACGCATAGGGGTTGGAGCAGAAGCCGGGCAGCGCCACGTCGGCCGACACGCCCAGTTCGACCGCCAGCTTCTCCAGCTCCCCGCGGCGGCGGCCTTCACCGAGAATGAGCAGGCGGCAGGGGCGCTGCGCACGCACGCGGGCGAAGGCACGCAACAGGGTGGCGAAATCCTTGCGCTCGGAAAGTTCGCCGACGCCGAGGATCAGCGGCGGCTCGCCGGCGCCCAGCCACGGATGCTCGACGGCCTCTGCCGCCTTGGCGGTCATCGCCGGGGTGATGATCGGGCTCGGGACGACGCGGATGTGATCGCGTGCAAGGCCCGTATAGGCCGCGAGATCGTCGGCCACCCCGCGCGAAGGTACCAGCACGGCTTCAGCCGCGGGATACATCCAGCGCATCGACGTGCGCTGCAGCCAACGCTCGAAGGCGCCGCGGCTCGCCAGATTGACCGACACCGTCGTGCCGAGGCGCACCCCGACCCGCGTGGGCACATGCGCCATCCAGCGCGCGAACAAGGCCGCGCGGTTCACGCGGTCCTTGTCCGACAGCATCGCCTGCGGCCGCTCGCGGCGCAGGTAGCGGACCACACCCGGAATCGCCGTGTTCACGTGACTCACGCCTAGCGGCAGGTGACGGACGCCGTCGGGCAACGCATCGAACCTAGGCCCATGTCCGTCGACGCCGAGCACGTCGACCCGCAGGCCCAGACGCGCAATCGCCGGCACCAGATTGCGCAGCACGCGATCGACGCCGCTGTGGCCGGAGGTGGCCGCGAAGATGGCGAGATCGGTGCTCACGCGCGCGCCTCCCCGCCCGCCAGCAGGCGTTGGAGCAACTCGTGGTATCGCCGGGCGCAGGTCTCTACGGTGTACTCGCGCACGGCTTCCCTGCGGCGTACAGCCTCGCCAGGTGTGCGGAGCGCCCCAGCAATTGCGACCGCCATCGCTTCTACATCGTCCACTGGAACCAGAGGGGCTACCGCACCGCCCTCCAGGACTTCACGCGGTCCCGAGCGACAATCGGTAGCCACAACCGGCACACCGATCGCCAGCGCCTCAGTCAAAGCATTGGGCGACCCCTCCCAGCGCGAGGACAGCACGAAAACCGCAGCCCGGGCGAGATAGCGGTAGGGGTTGGGGTCAAATCCCGGCAGTGCGAAATCGGCTTCCACCCCGAGGCTGGCCGCGAGCGCGAGAAGATCGTCGCGCAAGTGCCCATCGCCAAGGATCATCAGGCGGCAGGACTGAGCGCCCCGCACGGACGCAAAAGCCCTCAGGAGGCAATCGAAGCCCTTCTGCCGGCGCAGGCCGCCAACACCGAGAATGACCGGAGGCTCTCCGCGCGCAAACCAGGGATGATCCAACGGCTCGGAGGCCTGCTGGAGAAGGTCTGGCGTCACGACCGGATTGCGGATCAGGTGCATTTTCTCCGGCGTAACCTGCGCAATCCGGGCGATGTCCTCGACCACTCCCTCGGAGTTCCCGACCACAGCGGCAGCAGAGCGATACGTGCTGCGAATCAGATGAAATGCGCGCCAGCGCTTCAATGCGTTGCGGCCGGCGACACGCTCGGAGACCGTCGTACCGGGACGCATCACCAGCCGGAACGGCACCCCTGTGATGCGACGACCCAGCAACGCAGCACGGGCGGCCTTGTCCTTGCCGCAAAGCACGAAGTCGGGGCGAGACGCCCGCAGATAACGGCAGAACGCCGGCTGCACTGACCAGAGGCCAGAAGATCGCGTCTCTATCAGCCGGACGGACGGATCGAGCCGGTTGAGGTAAGGTTCCCGCCCGCTCCGAGTCAGAAAGTCCACCTGCACGCCGCGCTGGACGAGCCCCCCCGCCAGATTGACAAGCATCCGCTCGACGCCACCATCACCGAAAGATGGCATGAAGATTGCAAGACGCATTGGGCCTGAAGGGATTAAAAAGGGAGCATGTTATCATGTGAAGCTTTTCACTTCGCCTAATGCCTCGCAGGCTCGCGCGCGACGACCAGGAGGATTTTAATCGTGCTCATTACCTGGAACCTCAGCCGGCGACGGTGGCGCTACAGCCGCCCCGATGTATTGGTCCTTTCAGTCGGCAAGAGCGGCAGGACCTGGTTGCGGGTCTTGCTGAACAAATATCTTTCGCTCCGCTTTAACACGGATTTCTCGCTCGACGATCTGCACGCCGTTGACCAGCGAATTCCGAGCATCGGCTACGAACACGAGCACTGGTCGCACCATGCTCTGTCGAACTGGCATGAGCGTCTGCGCGGCAAATTTCTGGTGCCGGCAGACATCCTGCGCAAGAAGCGCGTGATCGTCCTTTACCGCGACCCACGCGACGTCGCCGTATCCCTTTATTTCCAGAACCAGAAGCGCTCCAACAACCGGATTGACTGCACGCTCGAGGAGTTCGTGCGCCTTCAGGGACGCGGCGTCCGAGGCATCGTCACGGTCATGAATGCATGGCGCAAGCGTCTCGAAGGCCACCCCAACTGCCTTTGGGTCAGCTACGAAGCTCTCCGTCGCGACACGGCTTCGGAGTTGCGACGTATCGTGGACTTTCTCGGCACTGCGACCACATCTCCCGAACAGGTTGAAGAGGCTGTAGCGTTCGCCTCGTTCGACAACATGCAACGTTTGGAAGCGAGTGGGGGTTTCTCTCGCGGAATGCTCAAACCTGGCGTACCGGGTGACCCATCCTCCTTCAAAGTGCGCTCAGGCAAAGTCGGCGGCTACCGCGAACGTTTCTCAGCGGAAGATCTGCGCTTCCTGGACGAATCCGTCGCTGCTCTCGATCCATTCTTTGGCTACGCAGCCAACCCTGCAGCCGCGACCGAGCGGTCCTGACCCTTGCCTCGGATGAGTGTGCCCATGGATGCACGCAACCATGGCCTGACAAAGCCATCCGACCTGCTCGGCCTTGCAGGTCTTTACCTGTACGCACTGGGTGCAATGCCCAGCACCGTGGCGGCGAAAACCGCGCTGCTCTGCATGGCCATCGGCGCGGCGCTGCAGTGGCGCAGTTTCTGGCAGGCACTGCGCTCACAGCCCCTGTTCTGGCTGCTGTTAGCTTTCGCTGCTTACCTGGCCATCGGCGCCGTCATCGCCTCACAGGCCTTCCCACAGACGTCGGACGACCAAAGGCGCGCTGTCCTTGACCTTCTCGCAGCTAGTGGCCCTCCCCTGCTCCTCGGCGCGTACTGGCTGAGGCATGACGGGCAGCCAAGACGAAGAACGACACACATTCTCCTACTGGCAGCGGTAGGACTACTGCTTACGATAACGTACAAGGGAGCGTGGTCTTCGCTGGTGCAGGTCGCCAACTCTTCAAGATTCACCATGGGCATGAGCCCGAACGCGGCAGGCATTCTCGGGGGAGTGCTATTCTGGGGCGCACTGCTCGGCCTGCTCTCTTGCATCAGGCTGTCCGTTGCGATCCACATGCGGTGGCCATTTGCCTTGTCCATGCTCGCACTCTGCCTGCTCGGCAGCATGATGCTCGTGCTGTCGGGCTCGAAATCCGCTTGGGTCGCAACCGCGCTCGCGCTGCCTCCGCTCGCTCCCCTTTACATCCGGCATGCGCTCTCTCAGCGGCAACGGCGGGTTGCGCTAGCGGTGCTCGCCATTGGGGTCTTACTGGTCGCGCTCTACGCCTCGACACTCGGTCGGGGCGTCCTCGAAACCCGAACCGGCAGCGCGATCACCGCCTTGGCGCAGATCCTTGACGAAGACTCGATCGACGTGAAGGACGGCTCGATCGGCCCTCGCCTTCAGATGTGGAATGAGGCGATCGCGAACGTCGAGCAACACCCCCTCACCGGCTGGGGCCCCGGCAGCACAAAGATGCTGCTGCGCAATAGCGAAAACCCCGAGATCCGCAACTTCCCCCACTTCCACAATTTGCCGCTGCATTTCCTCGTGAGCCTCGGACTGCTGGGCACCCTGCTCTTCTATGCAATCCAGGCCGGACTGGCGCTGAAGGCATGGCAGTCGTTCAGAAGCGGCGCTGCCGCGGCGGAACATGCTTTCTTCACCCTCGGCGGGCTGGCGCTTTTTCATGTCGCCCATCTGTTCCAGTACCGCCTGAACAATACGCCGGGTCAGTTCCTGCTTACGCTGGCCGGCATGGTTGCGCTCAGCGCTGCCCTGCAGCACCAACGACATGACGCTCGCAACGAATCGCCCGCAGCCCCCCACTGACGAATCCGCGCAATGCCCCTCCCGACCCTCGTACATATCGGCTATCACAAGACGGCCACCAACTGGTTTCAGCGCATCTTCTATCCGGCAGTGAGCAACTACAGCTACGTGCATCGGAAACGCTCGCGCGCCGCCTTCACAGAAGATCACGCGTTCCAGTTCGACCCTCAGGCTGCATTCGCCAGGCTGGAGATTCCCACCGCGGAAGGGCTCATCCTCTGCGAGGAAGAGCTCTCGGGCAATCTGCACAACGGCGGCCTGTTCGGTTTCATGTCGAAGGAAATTGCACACCGGATCAAGGCAACTTTGCCCGACGCACAGATCATCATCTTCATCCGCAGTCAGACGGAAATGATCGGGTCCGTTTACAAGCAGTACGTCAAGGAAGGCGGAACCCATTCGCCGCGCCGCTACCTGTTTCCCTTCGATAGCCTTGACCCCCACGGCTTCTCTCCGAAGAAAACGCCGCTGTTCGCGTTTCAGCACTACGATTACCGCTTGCTCATCAATCATTACCGCGAGGTCTTCGGCGCTGAGCGAGTACACGTCTTCCTGTATGAAGAGTTCAGCCGCAACCAGGCAGCATTCATGACGCGCTTCATCGAGCGCTTCGGCTTCGAGGTAAACCTGGAAGCGGTCCCGAAGACGCGACTGAACGTGTCGAACAAGAAGTTCAGCCTATGGGTTTCACGCCTGATGAACCGTTTCGCCTACCGCAACGTCATCGACAAGCACTACTTCTTCAACGTGCCAGGCATGTACCGTCTGCGCGGCAGGGTCGTCGCCCCACTACTCGATCGCATCGCGTTCTTCAGTGGCCCCGCGCGACCTCGCGATATCCTCGGCCCGGACATCGTTCGCCACATCGAGGACACCTACCGGGAGTCGAACCGCCTCCTCGCCGAGGAACTCGATCTCCCCCTCGCAAAGCATGGCTATCCCGTCTGACGCGCCAATAGCGCGCCTCCTCATTGTCCGCACCTCCGCCATCGGCGACGTCGTCTTCGCGTCGCCCTTCGCTGCGGCGGTCAAGCGCACGTGGCCGCAGGCGCATGTAGCGTGGCTGGTCGAGCCGGGCATCCACGAGCTGCTCGCGGCCGACCCCTGCATCGACGAGCTGATCCTGTGGCCGAAGGGCGAGTGGAAGCAGCTCTGGCAGGCGCGGCGGTTCGGAGAGCTGTTCCGACGCATCCGTGCATTCCGCGCCCTGTTGCGGGCAAAGCGCTTCGACACCGCTATCGACATGCAGAGCCTGCTGAAAAGTGGCCTGCTGACCTGGCTTTCAGGCGCACCGCGCCGCATCGGGCTCGGTTCGCGCGAGGGGAGCCAATGGCTGATGACCGAGCGCGTCCCCAAGGGCGGCATCGCGCGCCGCATCGGTTCCGAGTACCGCTACCTGGCCGAACAGCTCGGCCTCGATGCCGGCGAGTTCCTGCCGCGGCTGTGCGTCGGCGACGATACCGAGGCGAAGGTGCAGGCGCTGATGGCGGCACAAGGCCTGGCGCGGAAGCGCTTCGCCGTGTTTGCCCCCTTCACCACGCGACCGCAGAAGCACTGGTTCGAGGACGCCTGGCAGGCGCTGGTGCCAAAGGTGCGTGACGAACTGGGGCTCACACCCGTCATCCTCGGCGGCCCGGCGGACCGCGAGGCCGCGGCGCGCATTGCCGGGAGCACGCCCGGGGTGATCTCGCTGGCCGGCGCCACCCGCCTGCCCGAGGCGGCCGCGCTGATCCGCCATGCCGGCCTGCTGGTCGGCGTGGACACCGGACTCACCCACATGGGCACGGCCTTCGCCACCCCCACCGTCGCGCTGTTCGGCTCCACCCGCCCCTACCTCGACACCGGCCGCAGCAACGGCCGCGTGATCTGGCTCGGGCTTCCCTGTTCGCCCTGCCGCCGCCGCCCGACCTGCGACGGCGCCTTCACCTGCCTGCGCGACATCACCGCCGACCGGGTCATGGACGAAGCCCGTACCGTGCTCAGCGTGGGACATGCATCATGAAGGTGCTGCACGTCGAGGCCGGCCGCCACCTGTACGGCGGCGCCAAGCAGGTGCTCTACATCCTCGAGGGTGTGGCGCGGCGCGGCGTGGAGAACCTGCTCGCCTGCCCGACCGGCGCCCACATCGCAAGCGCTGCGGGCGCCCATGCCCGCGTGTTCGAGATGCCGATGAAGGGCGACGTCGACATCGGCCTTGCCTTCCGCCTGCGCCGCCTGATCGCCACCGAGCGCCCCGACCTCGTACACATCCACAGCCGCCGCGGTGCTGATCTGTGGGGTGGGCTGGCGGCCCGACTGGCCGGCGTGCCCTGCGTGCTGTCGCGCCGCGTGGACAACCCCGAGGCACGCTGGATGGTGGCGGCAAAATACCGGCTGTACGATCACGTCATCACCATCTCGGACGGGATCCGCGACGTGCTGCTGGCCGAGGGTCTCGCACCCGACCGGGTGTCCTGCGTGCGCAGCGCGGTCGACCCGGCGCCCTACCTGATCGACTACGACAAGGCCGGCTACCGGGCGCAACTCGGGCTGCCCGCCGACACCCTGCTCGTCGGCATCGTCGCGCAGCTGATCGCGCGCAAGGGCCATCGCCACCTGCTCGCGGCGCTGAAGGACGTCCTGCCCCACCACCCCCACCTGCAGGTGCTGGTCTTCGGACGCGGCCCGCTCGAGGCGGAACTGCGCCAGGCCATCGCGGACGGGGGACTCGCCGGCACGGTCCGCCTGATGGGCTTCGTCGACAACCTGCCCGACATCCTCGGCTGCCTCGACCTGCTGGCCCACCCGGCCGACATGGAAGGCCTGGGCGTGTCGCTGCTGCAGGCCTCGGCAGCGCGGGTGCCGATCATCGCGAGCCGGGCCGGTGGCATGCCCGAGGCCGTGCGCGATGGCGAGAACGGCCTCCTGATCCCGCCGGGCGACGTCCCGGCCCTGGCCGCAGCCATGAACCGCCTGCTCGGCGATGCGGACTTGCGCGCCCGCATGGGCGAAGCCGGCCGCGCCCTGGTGCTGCGCGAGTTCTCGACCGAGGCGATGTGCGACGGCAACCTCGCGATCTACCGCAAGGTCCTGGAGGAACACCGATGAAATCGCTGCACATGATCGGCAGCACCCACATGGGCGGCGCCGAGCGCTGGTTCACGCGCTTCCTCGCCGCCATGCTGCGCCAGGGCGAGGAAGTCGAGGCTGTGGTGCGACGCGGGTCCGAACTCGCCCAGCATCACCTCGCCGGCATTCCGCATCACGAGCTGCCGTTCCGCACCGTCTGGGATCCGTTTTCGCGCCATGCCGTGTCGCGGCTCATCGCCCGCAGCGACGCGCCCATCGTGCAGACCTACATGGGTCGCGCCACCCGCCTCACCCATCTCAAGCGCGGCCGCGGCAAGGTCCATGTGTCCCGCCTTGGCGGCTACTACAAGCTCGCCCCCTTCCGCCACGCCCATGCCTGGATCGGCAACACCAAGGGCCTGTGCGACTGGATGATCCAGGGTGGCCTGCCCGCCGAGCGCGTGTTCCACATCACCAATTTCGCCGATCCGGCCCGTGCGGTGGCCGCGGACGAACTGCATGCCCTGCGCCAGCGCATCGGCGTGCAGCCCGAAGACTGGGTCATGGTGACCGCCGGGCGGCTGATCGACGTCAAGGGACACCGCTACCTGGTCGACGCGCTCAGCCGCCTGCCCGCCGAGATCGACGGCCAGCGCCTGCGGCTGGTGGTCCTGGGCGACGGCGACCTGGCTGCGCCCCTTGCCGAGCAGGCGCGCCAGGCGGGCGTGGCCGATCGCATCCTGTGGGCGGGCTGGCAGCATGATCCGGCACCCTGGTTCCACGTCGCCGACATGGTGGTGTTCCCCTCGCGCGACGCCGAGACCCTGGGCAACGTCATCCTCGAGGCATGGGCCTACGGCAAGCCGCTGGTCGCCAGCGCCTTCCGTGGCGCGCGCGAGATCACCCGGCCTGGCAAAGACGCCTGGGTCGTCCCGTGCGACGATGGCGCAGCACTCGCGGCCGGCATCGAACACGTCATCCGCAACCCCGGCCTGCAACGACAGATGGTGGCGAACGGCCTCGCCCGCATCGAGCGCGACTTCTCCGAGGCCGCGGTGATCGCACAATACCGTGCGCTCTACGCCCATTTGCTCGACAATCGCTGACATGAGCAACGGCATCAACATCCTCATGTACCACCAGGTCGGCGAGTTCGCACCGATGAAGGCGCACCGCTCGACCTACTGCGACCATCGCCGCTTCGCCCGCCAGATGGCCTTTCTGGCGCGCTTCGGCTACACCGTGCTGTCGATGGACCAGGTGCTGGCCTGCCTGCGCGGCGAGGCGCCCGTCCCGCCCAAGGCGGTGGCGCTGACCTTCGACGACGGCTACGAGAACTTCTACGAGTACGCCTTCCCGGTGCTGAAACAGCACGGTTTCCCGGCGATGGTGTACCTGATCTCGGGGCTGCTCGGCCAGCCCTCGAGCTGGTTCGCCAAGGACGGCCGCGACACCCCGCCGCTGATGAGCGCCGAACGCGTGCGCCAGCTGCATCGCGAAGGCATCGACTTCGGCTCGCACTCGGCCACCCACGTCAAGCTGGCCGAACAGGACACGAACCGCATCCGCGAGGAAGTCACCCGCTCCAAGCGCGAACTGGAAGACGTGCTCGGCGCCGCGGTCACGCATTTCTGCTACCCCTACGGCAGCCACGACATGCGCGCGGTCGAAGCCGTGGCCGAAGCCGGCTACCAGTGTGCAACCACCTGCGTGCGCGCGCCCGCCACGACCGACGATGACCCGCTGACCCTGCCACGCAAGGCCGTGTCCTGGGGCGACAACCTCATCGGCCTGTGGTGGCGCCTGCACATGAAGAACACGCCCAAGCAGGCACCGATCAGGCGGCCGGACAGCAGCTTCAGCGCCGCAGGCAATCGGTAGGCAGGTCGATCGCGCCGGCCCGGCGGACCCTCAGCACCGGCCCTCAGCTGACCTCAGTTGCCGTACTCCTCGCCCCCTACGGCCTGCAGCCGCGCATAAGGGCCGCCGCGAACAGACAGTTCGGCGTGCGTGCCACGTTCGACGATGCGGCCGTTCTCCATCACCAGGATCTGGTCCGCCTTCTCGATCGTCGACAGCCGGTGCGCGATCACGATCGTGGTCCGCCCCACCATCAGGCGCTCGATCGCCGCCTGGATCAGGCGCTCGGACTCGGTATCCAGCGCCGAGGTCGCTTCGTCGAGAATCAGGATCGGTGCGTTCTTCAGCAGCGCACGCGCAATCGCCAGCCGCTGCCGCTGGCCGCCGGAGAGCATCACGCCGTTCTCGCCGATCTCGGTATCCAGCCCATTCGGCAGCCGGTCGATGAACTCCTTCGCCGCGGCGGCCTCCACTGCCGCCTCGATCGCCTCGCGCGGCGCGTCGGCCAGGTCGCCGTAGGCGATGTTGTTGGCAACCGTATCGTTGAACAGCGTCACCTGCTGCGACACCAGCGCCACGTGGCGGCGCAGGTTGCGCAAGGTGTAGTCACGCACGTCCACACCATCGATACATAGCTCGCCGCAGTCGTGGTCGTAGAAGCGGGTGAACAGGCTGGCCAGCGTGGACTTGCCGCTGCCCGAGCGCCCCACCAGCGCCACCATCTGCCCGGGTTGTACGTCGAATGAAAGCTCGTGCAGCACCTCGCGCTCCGTTCCCGGATAGCGGAACGACAGCCCGCGCACCTCGATGCGCCCCTCGACCCGCTCGCGCGCCACCGTACCGCTGTCGGCCTCCGAAGGCTCGTCGAGCTGCTCGAAGATGCTCTCCGCCCCCGCCACGCCACGCTGGATCTTGGAGCTCACCTCCGACAACTGGCGGATCGGCTTGGGCAGCATCGCCGCCGCGGTGATGTAGGCGACCAGGTCGCCCGCGCTAGCGTCGCCGCGCAGCAGCAGCACCAGGAACAGCACCACCGACATCGCCGAATAGATGACCACCTGCAGCATCGGCGTGTAGGTGGCGTTGGTCTTGCCCATGCGCAACTGCTTGCGCGTGTTGTTCTCGCTCGCCTCGCGAAAACGGCGCGACTCGTAGTCCTCCCCGCCGAAGCTGCGCACCACCCGGTAGCCCTGAATGGTCTCGGACACGACATGGGTCACGTCGCCCATCGCACGCTGGATCTTCTTCGCCTGCTTGCGAAACTTGCGCGACGCCCGCGACACCAGCACGCTGATCACCGGCAGCACCGCCACCATCACCAGCGTCAGCTTCCAGTTCATCCAGATCAGGTAGCCGAACAGGAAGACGACACTGAGCCCTTCGCGGATCACGATCTTGATCGCATCGGTCGCCGCCGCGGTCACCATCGTCACGTTGAAGGTGATGCGCGAGATCAGGTGCCCAGAGTTGTGGCGGTCGAAGTAATGGTTGGGCAACCGCAGCATGCTGTCGAACAAGGCCAGGCGCAGGTCATGCACCAGCCCGAGCGACACCTTGCTCATGAAGTAATTGCCCAGGTAAGACCCCACCCCCTGCCAGATCGCGATCAGCACGATCATCACCGGCACGGCCTTGACGAGGTCAATGCCATCGAGAAACGGCACGCCGAGCTGCAGACCCTCCGTCGCCCCCCCCAGGCCATCGACGAAGTACTTCATCACCCCGGCCAGCATCGGCTGGGACGAGGCGAAGATCATGAAGCCGAGGATGCTGACCGCGAACGTGCCGACGTAGGGGCGCACGTAGCTTAGGAGGCGGAAGTAGATGCGCAGGCTGGAGGGGGGGGAAATCACTGAAGCCATTGGGAATAAAGCTCATTTGTACAAAAAACAGCGCGAGTTTGGCGCCGCCTCAACTACTGTTGATAAGGCAAGAAGGCATCATACGTGACGTCACGTGACACCCCCCAACCGAACTAAGCCCTTTGTTTGAGATTTTCCATTTCATACATTTATCACTTCATACTCTTTGTAGGGATGCAATGTTGCTGCGATAATTTCGGGTTTTCACTTCCTCATGACTGACGACCAAGGCGACGCACAGATGCGGCGCATGGTTGTCTTTTTTGACTCTTGACATTGGAATCACTTGGCGCCTCCGCGCTAAGCAAGCACGTTTCAGTAACTCACATTCAGAGATTCAAAGCATGCCCAAGCTCTCGGAAATAAAACTTGCAGTCATAGGACTCGGCTATGTCGGCCTCCCCCTCGCGGCCGAGTTCGGCAAGCGACGTTCGGTGGTCGGTTTCGACATCAACCACAAACGCATCGAAGCGCTCCAGGCTGGGCACGACTCGACGCTCGAAGTCTCGGATGATGAGTTGCGCGAGGCGACCGGCCTCACCTACAGCGCCAATCCTCAGGACCTTGCCGCCTGCAACATATTCATCGTCACCGTTCCCACGCCCATCGACGAACACAAGCGGCCCGATCTGACACCGCTGGTGAAAGCCTCGGAAACGATCGGCAAGGTTCTGAAGAAGGGCGACATCGTCATCTATGAATCCACCGTCTACCCCGGCGCCACCGAGGAGGACTGCGTCCCGGTGCTCGAGCGGTACTCCGGCCTCAAATTCAACGTCGACTTCTACGCGGGCTACAGCCCCGAACGCATCAACCCCGGCGACAAGGAGCATCGCGTCTCCACCATCAAGAAGGTCACCTCGGGCTCCACCGCCGAGGTCGCGGACTTAGTTGATGCGCTGTACCGCGAGATCATCGTGGCGGGTACCCACAAGGCACCTAGCATCCGCGTTGCAGAGGCAGCGAAAGTGATCGAGAACACCCAGCGCGACCTGAACATTGCGCTGATGAACGAACTGTCGGTTCTGTTCGCGCGTCTCGACATCGACACGCTTGCCGTGCTAGAAGCGGCCGGCACCAAGTGGAACTTCCTGCCCTTCCGCCCGGGTCTGGTCGGCGGACACTGCATCGGCGTCGACCCCTATTACCTCACCGACAAGGCCGAGAAGGTCGGTTACATCCCGCAGGTCATCCTCGCTGGGCGCCGCATCAATGACAACATGGGACGCTACGTCGCACGCACCACAATCAAGAAGATGGTGCAGAACAAGATCGATCTTTCGAATGCCTCCGTCGGGGTGCTGGGTCTCACATTCAAGGAGAACTGCCCCGACATTCGCAACAGCAAGGTCATCGACATCATCCGCGAATTCCAGGACTTCGGCATCCGCGTCGTCGCGACCGATCCTTATGCAGATCGGCAGGAACTGGCCCACGAATACCCTGGCGTCGACATCGGGACGATCGATGCCAACGCCCCCGTCGACGCGCTGATCGTCGCGGTTGCCCACAATGAATACGCAACCATGGATGCGAGAGCGATCAAGCAGCTTCTCCGGGGCGCTGCCCCCGTCGTCGCCGACGTGAAGAGCCTGTTCGACCTCGATCAACTCAAGCAAGCCGGCATTACCGCCTGGAGACTCTGACATGCATTTCGCCCCCCCGATCACCGACCGCAAGATCCGCTTCGCCCTCGTGGGTTGCGGCCGCATTGCGCAGAACCACTTTGCCGCAATAGAAAAGCACGCCGACCGCTGCGAACTCGTCGACGTCTGCGACATCAACCCCAGCGCACTTGCTGCAGCAGTCGAGAAGACCGGCGCCCGGGGCCACGCTCGCTTGGCCGATCTGCTGGAAACGACCACCGCCGACTGCGTCATCCTTACCACCCCGAGCGGCCTGCATCCGACGCAAACCATCGAGGTGGCGGAGGCCGGCAAGCACGTGATGACCGAGAAGCCCATGGCCACCCGCTGGCAGGATGGCCTGAAGATGGTCGAAGCCTGTGACAAGGCTGGCGTACGCCTCTTTGTCGTCAAGCAGAACCGCCGCAACGCCACGCTGCAGTTGCTCAAGCGTGCCGTCGAACAGAAGCGCTTCGGCAAGATCTACAGCGTGGGGGTAAACGTCTTCTGGACCCGCCCCCAGGACTACTACGACAGCGCCAAATGGCGCGGCACCTGGGAATTCGACGGCGGTGCCTTCATGAACCAGGCCAGCCACTACATCGACCTTCTCGACTGGCTGATTGGCCCGGTCGAATCCGTCATGGCCTACACCGGTACCTTGGCGCGGGACATCGAGGTTGAAGACTCGGGCGTCGCCGCGCTACGGTGGCGCAGCGGAGCAATGGGCACGCTCAACGTCACCATGCTCACCTACCCCAAGAACCTCGAGGGCAGCATCACCATCCTCGGCGAAAAGGGCACGGTTCGCGTCGGCGGCGTGGCGGTAAACGAGATCCAGCACTGGGAGTTCGCCGAAACCCTACCCGAAGACACGGAGATCAAGCAGGCCAACTACGCCACCACCAGCGTGTATGGCTTTGGCCACCCGCTCTACTACGACAACGTTATCAACACGCTGCGTGGCGAAGCCGAGGCTGAGACCGACGGTCGCGAAGGCCTCAAGAGCCTGGAACTCCTGATCGCGATGTACCTGTCTGCACGCGACGGCAAGCGCGTCGCCCTGCCCCTGGAATACTGATCCGTGCGTGTTGCCGTAGTCGGCGCCGGCATCGTGGGAGCGTGCACTGCATGGGCGCTCGTACGCAAAGGCGCGGAAGTGAGCCTGTTCGAGCGCAAGCACCCCATGACCGAAACCAGCCGCGCGTCGTCGAAACTGCTGCATGGCGGTCTTCGCTACCTCGAGGGCGGCCACCTCTGTCTCGTGCGCAAATCATTACAGGCCCGTGCGGTATGGCTTCAGCAGGCACCACACCTTTGTGAACCCCTGCAGTTGCTGCTACCCGTGTACGCCGACGTCGGGCGCCCGCGTTGGATCGTCGGCATGGGCATCCGGCTCTACGATCTGCTGGCGCGGGGCAGCGGCTTTCCGAAGGGCCGATGGCTGTCGGCGGAGGAAGTTGCAACACTCCAGCCCGGACTGCTCCGGAAAGGTTTGCAGGGCGCCTATGCCTTCTACGACGCACAGATGGATGACCAAGCCCTGGGCAACTGGGTCATCGAGCAATTCTGCGCCGCGGGCGGTACGCTGCAATGCGAGCATGAGATCGCTCAGATCGACGCCCTGAGCGGCTTCGACCGAATCGTCAATGCCGCGGGGCCATGGGCGCTCGATCTTCGCAGGACCCAGCCCGGCCCGCCGTCCTATGCACTGGACTGGGTGCGCGGCAGCCACATCGTGCTCGACCGCCCCTGCCCGGCAGCCATGTTGTTGCAGATCCCCGGCGAGAAGCGCATCTTCTTCGTGCTGCCCAGACGGAATCAGACCCTCATCGGCACAACCGAGGTCCGCCAGCCTGGCCCCGACAACCCTGGCCCAAGCGAGAAGGAAATCGACTACCTACTCGACGCACACAACCACTACCTGACGCCGGTTGCCCTACGCAGCGACATGGTCGAAGCGTTTTCAGGCGTCCGCCCGCTGCTACGCAGTGCAGACAACCCCTCGGACGCTACCCGGGAATGGGCCTTCGAACGCGTCGGCAAGGTACTCCATATTTACGGCGGCAAATGGACAACCGCCCAACTGCAGGGCGAGGAAGCCGCAACAAGGATTCTCCAATGACACAACCCAACTACACGGCACATCCTAGCGCCATCGTCGACGACGGCGCGCAGATCGGCGAAGGCTCGCGCGTCTGGCACTTCGCCCACGTCTGCGCCGGCGCCCGCATCGGCAAGGGCGTTTCGCTCGGCCAGAACGTCTTCGTCGGTAACAAGGTCGTCATCGGCGACAAATGCAAGGTCCAGAACAACGTCTCGGTCTACGACAACGTCACCCTGGAAGAAGGCGTGTTCTGCGGCCCTAGCATGGTCTTCACGAACGTTTACAATCCGCGCTCGCTCATCGAGCGCAAGAGCGAATACCGCGACACTCTGGTCAAGCGCGGCGCCACCCTGGGCGCCAACTGCACCATCGTATGCGGCACCACCATCGGCGAATTCGCCTTCGTCGGCGCCGGCGCCGTCATCAACAAGGACGTCAAACCCTACGCCCTGATGGTCGGCGTGCCAGCCCGCCAGGTCGGCTGGATGAGCGAATACGGCGAACAGATCCCGCTGCCGGTGAAAGGCAAGGGCGAATACACCTGCCCGCACACCGGCCAACAATATCGACTCAACGACCAAATCCTGGAGCGCATCAGCAAATGAGCATCCCCTTTATCGACCTCAAGGCCCAGTACCGCGCACTGCAACCGCAGATCCAGGCCCGCATCAATGCGGTCCTGGAGCACGGCCAATACATCATGGGGCCCGAGGTTCGCGAACTCGAAGAGCGCCTCGAGGCCTACACCGGTGCAAAGCATTGCATCACCGTCGCCAGCGGCACCGAGGCCCTCCTGATCAGCCTGATGGCCTTGGGTATCGGCCCCGGAGACGAAGTCATCACCACCCCGTTCACCTTCGTGGCCACCGCAGAGGTCATCGTCCTGCTTGGTGCCAAGCCGGTCTTCGTCGACATCGAACCCGACACCTGCAACATCGATGCGAACCTGATCGAAGCCGCAATCACCCCGCGCACCAAGGCCATCATGCCGGTCAGCCTGTACGGCCAGCCGGCAGATATGGATGAGATCAACGCCATCGCCGCGCGCCACGGCAATATCCCGGTGATCGAAGACGCCGCGCAGAGTTTTGGGGCCGAGTACAAGGGACGCAAGAGCTGCAACCTGTCCTCCATCGGATGCACCAGCTTCTTCCCGAGCAAACCGCTGGGCTGTTATGGCGACGGCGGCGCAATCTTTACCAGCGACGACGCGATCGCACAGGCCTGCCGCGAGATCCGCGTTCACGGCCAGAGCAAGCGTTATGTGCACACCCGCGTCGGCGTCGGTGGGCGCATGGATACGCTGCAATGCGCGATCGTGCTCGCAAAGCTGGAGCGATTCGATTGGGAAATCGCACAGCGGCTCGAGATCGGTGCGCGATATAACCAGCTACTCGACGAAATCGGTTTCAAACGCGTAATCCAGCGCCCCGACCGTACTTCTGTATACGGCCAGTTCACGGTGCTCTGCGAAGACAGGGAGGCGGTTCAGTCGTCATTCCAGAAGGCGGGCATCCCGACAGCGGTGCACTACCCTGTTCCGCTGAACGAACAGCCGGCCTACAAGCATCTCTGCTGCCCGGATTGCACGCCTATTGCCAAAGAAACAGCAAAGAAGGTTATGAGCTTGCCGATGAGCGCGGACTTTTCGTACGAAGATCAACGGACAGTCTGCAATCTCCTCAAGACTGGAGTTCATGATGCTTAAGATCCTCACTATCGTCGGCGCCCGCCCGCAGTTCATCAAGGCGGCAGCCGTGTCGCGCGTCATTCGCAATGACCATGCAGGCACCATCGAAGAGTTCCTGGTTCATACAGGACAGCATTACGACACAAATATGTCGCAGGTCTTCTTCGACGAGCTCGACATTCCACACCCGAAGTTCAATCTCGAGATTTCAGGCGGCACTCACGGTGTAATGACCGGGCGCATGCTGGAAGCAATCGAGAATGTGCTGCTGTCGGAGAAACCTGATTGGGTTTTGATTTACGGCGATACCAACTCCACACTAGCCGGCGCACTGGCCGCGGCTAAGCTGCATATTCCTGTCGCCCACGTGGAGGCTGGACTGCGCTCGTTCAACATGCGGATGCCCGAAGAGATCAATCGCATCCTGGCGGACCGTGTCTCCAACCTGCTTTTTTGTCCTACTGAAGTCGCAGTGGAAAACCTGGCACGGGAAGGCGTTACGAAGGGCGTATCACTCGTCGGTGACGTGATGTACGACGTATCCCTGTACTACCGTGATGTCGCGCGATCGCGTAGCGATGCGCTCGATCGCTTCAACCTCAAGGAAGGTGAATACGTGCTCGCAACCTGCCATCGGGCAGAGAACACGGACGATCCTACCCGGCTTCGCGAAATCGGACTCGCACTTGCAGATCTTGCAGCCAATCAAGCAGTGATCCTTCCGGTTCACCCACGAACAGCGAAGATAATGGCAGACCAAGGACTCATCGCAGCTATGCGAAACGTAAAGCTGGTCGATCCCTTGCCTTTTCTCGACATGATTCGCCTTGAACAGTCCGCGCGCGTGATTGTCACCGACTCAGGTGGCGTGCAGAAGGAGGCTTTTTTCTATGATGTCCCTTGCGTCACGATGCGTGATGAAACCGAATGGGTGGAAACCGTGGAACTGGGCTGGAATGTTCTGACAGGTGCATCACGGGAACGAATCCTGTCAGCTGCATCCTCGCCTGCTCGACCTGTAGGGAAGGGCCATCATCCATACGGACACGGAGACGCGAGTGCCATGATCGTCAGACAGCTTCTTGCAGGCGGACTCTGCTAACCGAGCTCTTGTTTTTGACGACTCTCTCAGAGGGGACAGCCCTCTTCCATTCGCGACAACCTTTGCTGCCCTGTGCCCTAGCCAGATACGATAAATATGAAAGCTGCATTTGAATTGTGGAAATACCGGCGAACACTGTTCGCAACCGCATGGAGCGACATCCGCGGGAAGTATCGCGGGACCTTCCTCGGCATGGGGTGGAGCATCTTATACCCTATCGTTTTTCTTATTCTCTACGCAGTCGTTTACCTTTTTATTTTCAAGATCCGACTTCCAAACTATACACCTTTTGAGTACATACTTCTCATATTCTCAGGGCTAATCCCTTTCCTCGGTTTTTCGGAGTCATTATCCACAGGAGTCGGCTCAGTACTTGCCAATCGGGGACTGATTCGCAACACAATGTTCCCGATTGAGCTGGTACCCGTAAAAGCCGTCCTCGCCTCCAGCGTCACTATGATAGTGGGCCTTTCCATATTGCTGCCTATCCTGTGGCTACGCGGAACGATACTCCCTAGCCAAGCCCTTATTCCTCTCCTTCTTGTTCTGCAGCTCGTCTTTACTATCGGGTTGATTTGGCTCCTTTCTGCGCTGAATGTATTTTTTCAGGACATAGGACAGATGACTGGCGTTATGATTCTTTTCCTGATGCTAGTGTCGCCGATTGCTTATACACAGGACATGATACCAGCAGCCCTTATGCCGTTGATGTATCCTAATCCGCTCTTTTACATGATCATGCTCTATCGCGACACAATCATTCTCGGTGAAATCCCATTGGACCTGCTAGGCATCTTCACCTTAATTTCCCTAACTACCTTTTTCTCCGGGTACTACGTCTTCAATCGCCTCAAGTCCCTCTTTGCTGACTATGTCTGATATCGCCATTCGCGCAACTCGCGTCTCCAAGATGTACAAGATGTTCAAGTCACGCCGGGACCAGGTTATCGACCTACTCGGATTGCCTTTCTTCAAGGGACGTCATGATGAGTTCTGGGCACTGAGGGATCTCGATCTCGTGGTCCCACGCGGCGGCAAAATCGGCATCATTGGGCACAACGGAGCAGGCAAGAGCACGCTCTTAAAGATCATTGCCGGTCAAGTCACACCAAGCTCAGGCCAGGTCGAGGTAAATGGCAGGGTTCAGGCCCTTATGGAGTTGGGAACGGGATTCCACCCAGAATTCACCGGTAGGGAGAACGTTTTCTCGGCCCTTAGCTATCAGGGCATTGTCGGTACCGCAGCGCGGAGAAGATTCGATGAGATCGTCGAATTCTCTGAACTGGAGGAATTCATCGACAACCCCGTAAAGACTTACTCGGCAGGAATGTACGCACGCCTTGCCTTTTCTGTCGCAACTGCAATAGAGCCAGAAATACTCATTATTGATGAAGTCCTCGGTGCAGGTGACGCGTACTTTGCAGGAAAATGCGTTGACCGCATGAACGAGATAACTCGGAAAGAAGGAGCGACCATCCTCTTTGTGAGTCACGACGCCTCTTCAGTCTTGCGCCTATGCGATCGCTCAATTTGGATGAAGAAGGGCCGCTGTATCATGGACGGCCCAGCGCACGAGGTCGTAAAGGAGTATGTCGATGCAATGCGGTTCGAAACAGAACTTCGGCACCGATCCCGCGAAATGCATCTCGGAAAGGGGACCGCTCGAGGCATCATGGCCTCAAGCGACGCATTTAAAAAATTTCTTTTTCGCTTCAAGGTTAACGGTGAGCATCCGCAACGCAGTCATCTCATACGCCGAATAACGCTCCAAAAGGGGGAATCCGCCCTATCAAGCCTAGACGTCGGCGACGCGATGGATAATGCGATTCAAGAACCCAATTACATCATTTCCGAGAAAGATGCAACCGATTGGTCCCAACCCATCCAAGACAATGGTGGTCTTGCGCGTCTCTATTGCGACTGCCGGGGTACCGAGCAGCACGCTCCATTCGTGCTGTCGGTCCCTGCATATCTTAGGAGCGAACTTCCGGAACTTCTATTGGTGGTAGAGGGTGATGTCGATGCGCGGGAAGAGGTTTTCGTCGAGATCTGGGATGACGCGGGTCATTACACACGTGTTGGGACACTGAATGACCAAGGCAACGGGCGATATGCTATCCCGCTATCAGACCGCGCAATCGATGAACCGAATACGCCATCGGCTTGCAAAAGTAGTGCTGTCTCCAAAACGCAATCCCAAACGGAGGACGAATTCTCTCCAGATCGAGTACTGGCGATCACGCAAGTAGAGTTGACCGACTCCACGGGCACATCAAAGCGCGTCTTCCCAATGGGGACAGAACTCGACGTCACGATTCACTATGAGGCATTTCGTGAGGTTAAAGATCCTGTCTTCGCGGTCACGTTCCATCGCCTCGACGGGGTGCAGATGGATCATAAGAACAGCAAGCTACTTAACTTCAACATAGGCAATGTAATGGGCACTGGCGTTGCGAAATTTTCCTTTTCGCCACTACGACTCGGCCCAGGAGACTATCTCGTTACAGTTGCAGTTTTGAAATATTTAGATATCGATAGCTGGATCGATCAACCACCCAGCTATGACCGTCACGACCGACGCTATTCATTCTCTGTTTTCTCGACTCTCCCAGGAGCAAAGAACTTAGGCGCGGTCTTCCAAGACTGCTCCTTCATCTTCACTAATTGACAAAACAGCCTCATGAGCATGCAGATAGAGAGAACGGTGCTAATTGGGGGCACACCTAGCAGTGGATCGACGCTTTTGAGCGTAATGCTCGACGCTCACCCTGAGATACATTGCGGCCCCGAGATCGGGCTACTCGCAAATTCTGCCCTATACTCGGCTGATTTCAGGGCAACAGCCCAAAATCTGTGCAAACGTCTGCAGCCACATGAGTGGCAAAAGAACGACGCGCTTGCGAATCTCGAGGCAGGGTTTTGCCCTTATGCACTCATTGATGAATCAAACCTTGCGTCTTATGACCATAGCTTGGGTTCGGTATTGCATCTGCTCTCATATTGCGAGTCGGTGACATCCTTTCTAGAGCGCCTTTATATGAGCGCGTACTCAAGGCACGGCAAAGCCATATGGGCTGAGAAGACGCCATCTAATCTTTATGCTTTCGAGGCCTTCCTAAACCACTTCCCGGCAGGACGAGTCCTCTATGTCGTTCGCGACCCTCGCGCGGTCATTGCAAGTCTTCTCAAGCGGGGGATGAGTCTACGTCGCGCTATATCGATCTGGTTAGTTGAGGTTGCGATATGCGAGCGACTTGCCAGTCATCCACGTGTATTGCGCGTGAAGTATGAAGAGCTGGTACAGGACACAGCGAGCACCCTCCACAGGGTAATAACATTTCTGAATGTCGCTCCAGAAATCAGCACGATGCTCCGTTACAACGAGACGTCTGATCGAATTAATAACGACACTACCCTCAAGTCCCTGGAAAGCTGGAATGCCAACCCAACACAGCCTATTACGAAGAAGGCGCTTGACGCCTGGAGAGGGGATCTTGACTCCACAACGTTGAGCATTTTGGCTCACAGTGAAGTGGTGCGCGCGCCTGATCAGATGCAGTGGGCTGAGGGCATCAGACTTTTCGACCTCGCAGCACGGCTCGGGTATGCTTTAGATCATGCGCCTGCCAGCGAGGCGGACGTATGGGAAAGGCTTATTGGCGAGCGCCTGCTTTGTATAAAGGAGCAGGTGTTCGACTCCAATGTTTTTCATGAGCGCTTTGTTGAATCGCACCCAATCCTCACGCGAAAATTGAGCGCAAACCTCTGGACGGCTGTCGTCGATGGAACAAGAGCCTCCTATGGCATTGACAGGCAGTTGCATGATGAGCTTCGGCGCGTTCGCTCAGTCTGCGACCATTGGTATCATGAGCACTCAAAAGCCAATCAAGCGTTGTCTGAAATGAGCGCCTCGAAGGATGATCTTGAGCGTCGGTTCGCATCGATCGTCACCGAAAACGTAAGCCTCAAGGCCGAAATAGCTAAGCTTAAGTCGGTTTATACGCAGCAAAGCCCAGTAGCTGACAGCCAGAGTTCCGACATTCTACAATTCGACGAGAAAGATTTCGCAGACGTGCGTTCTCAATTCCGCCACGAATCGACCACGATACGAGTCATCTTTAGAAGGATGCATCGTCGAATCCGAAGATTCGCGAAGCGGATTATTGATTCAATATAGAGGTATTTTCAATGATTCTAATGAGAGTTGTAGGTGCGCGGCCACAGTTCATGCAGGAAATCGCTTTTCGCCACGAAGTAGATATACGAGGCTATCGCGAGATCTTAGTGCATACCGGGCAGCATTATGACGAAAAAATGAGCCAGATCTTCTTCGACGACCTAGGCATACCTAGACCCGATATCAATATTGGCGTCGGCTCTGGTAGCCATGGCCATCAGACTGGGCGCATGCTCGGGTCGCTCGACGACATTATTGAAGAGTATCGACCCGACGTGCTCGTTGTAGACGGAGACACAAACTCAACACTAGCAGGCGCGTTAGCTGCCGCCAAGATGCACGTGCCTCTGGTACATGTAGAAGCCGGCTTACGCAGTTTTGATCGCAGAATGCCGGAAGAGGTCAATCGCGTTATTGCAGACCACCTCGCTAATCTCCTTTGCGCCCCTACACCGACCGCAGTCCGCAACCTTAGCCAAGAGGGGCTCAGCGACCATGTCGTGCTAACTGGCGACCTCATGTATGACTGCTTCATGCACTTCAGGGATCAAGCCGACAGCACAGCAATCTCCCGGTGTGGAGTAGCTGACACTGACTTTCTGCTCGCAACAGTCCATCGAGCGGAAAACACCGATAACCCTGAGCGTTTCGCAGAAATTATATCTGGACTTATGTCGCTGCCTCTCCCCGTGATCATCCCCGCTCACCCGCGGATTCGCGGTCAGCTCGAACGCATTACTAAAACGCTAATCGGACGAGATAATCTGATCATTATTGATCCGGTTGGCTATCTCCAAATGCTTGCGCTCGAGCAACAAGCGAAATGTATTCTGACAGACTCCGGCGGAGTACAACGAGAAGCATTCTTTGCGGGCAAGCCATCAATTATTCTCCGTGACACCACGGAATGGAGGGAGCAGATTGACAGTGGCTGGTCATATCTCTCGGGAGCGAGCGCAAGCGCTATCTCCCTTGCTTACGAATCGGTCTGTGGATGCGACATGCCGACTCAGCCCCAGATATACGGGGACGGCAAGGCGGCAGCAAAAGTCTTGACTGCCATCGAGGAGTTCCTTCGGTGAGAATCCTGCATGGCCCCCAGAATATCGGCGGCATGGCGGGGGTGCTTGCGAGGGCACAACGGCTATGTGGGATCGATGCATACTCCTACTGCTACCCGACTGGGAACTTTCAGTACTCGGCCGATCGACTTATTCAAAGCAACGGGTCTGGCGCTCGCGCCCGAGAAATCATGGACTTTTTCCTCCACGAGGGTAGGTCTTACGACGGATTTCAGTTTTATTTCGGCTCATCTTTCGCAGGACTCAGTCTAGCTGACGTTCCCATCCTCAAGGCCTTGGGCAAAAAAGTTTACTTCTATTTTTGCGGCTGCGACGTGCGCGACAGCAAGATTACGATTCAAAAGTATAGATTTAGTGCCTGTCATCACTGCTGGCCAATGCTCTGCAGCCCTAATCGCGCCAAGGCAATTGAGGTTGCGGAACGCTATGGTGACGCCGTTTTCGTGAGCACCCCCGATCTTTTGGAGTTCGTTCCAGGCGCGGTGCTGTTGCCCCAGCCAATCGATCTCGAGATGTTCGGTCCAATTCGTGAGCAGGCTCTGCTTCGGGCCGCGACTCGATCGGCCGCGGATCCAGTCCGGGTTGTACACGCACCGTCCAGTCAAGCGATCAAGGGGACCAGATTTTTGCTTGATGCAATCGAGTCGCTCAAGAATGGAGGAGCCCATATCGAGCTCGTTCTAGTCGAAGGAAAGAGTTATGCAGAAGCGATGCGGATTTGCGCTTCGGCTGACATCGTCGTTGATCAGTTGCTTGTGGGAGCATATGGACAGTACGCCGTTGAGATGATGGCGCTCGGCAAACCAGTCGTCTGCTACATTCGCGAGGATCTTTTGAAGCATTACCCGAACGAACTCCCGATTGTCTCTGCAAACATCGAGAACATTGCCTATGTCCTACGTGATTTGATTGATGATCGCGCAAGATGGGCTGAATTGGAGAGGCGGGGACTGGAATATGTTGAGCGCAATCACGAAAGCACAGCTGTTGCGCGAAAGTCAATAGAGAACTATGTGAGATGAGGCGCCAATGAGAATTGTCATGCTCACCGACGATATACAGGTCGATCGCCGGATACTGCTTGAAGCGGAGTCGCTCCATCGCGAGGGCCACGAGATCATCCTACTCGCCGAGCATGCGGAGGGTTGTAGGGATTTCGAGCGACTAGGCAACGTCAAGGTCGAGCGGTTACGAGCTTCAGGGCCATCTCGCGAGGAGCTCGTGGTGCTGAAGGCGTTAAACTTTGTCAACAGGGGGATTGGTTTTTTTAGTTCCTTAGTACAACGGGGACTGAGTTCTTTATCACGCCTAAGTTCCGCTTTTTTTTCTCTTATCATTCAAGCTATCCAGCGAATTGTCGGACTCTTCAGTTCCGTAGTGCAGACGGGGTTAAGTCTTTTATCACGTATAAGTTCTGTTTTTTTTTCCCTTCTCATTCGAGCAAATCAGAGAATTAGCGTCTTTTTCCTTAGAGCTATTCGCCACGCAAAGCGCCTCCCTCCGCGCGAGCAGACGATGGTTGAGCGGATAGTTTTTTACCGTGCGGATGTTATCCATGCGCACGATCTACCGCAACTTCGCGCCGGCGCTGTCGCAAAGAAGCTGCTGAAGGTACCGCTTATTTACGACGCACATGAGCTCTACCCGGAGATCGGAACCCTCACTTCGGACCAGAAGCGGGCTCTTTCTCGCCGAGAACGACGTTACGTGCGATGTGCCGATGCAGTTATTACTGTGAACAAGTACATCGCCGAGGAGATGAAGAAGCGGTACTCGATTGACCTTCCTCACGTGATCCTCAATGCGACGAATTGGCCGACTGAACCTAGGCTGCGGGAGCATGCTGACAGGTTCCGCGAGAAGTTTCACATTCCCCTCGATCATCGGATCGTGCTGTTCCAAGGATGGATGTCATCGCAGCGAGGGCTTCAACCAATGGTCAAGGCGATGCGCATGCTTCCCGCCGAGTTTCATCTTGTCTTCATGGGGTACGGCGAAGGGAGAGACGAGCTGATACGTATCGCACATGAAGAGGGGCTGACGTCGCGAGTTCATTTCATGGATGCTGTACCTCAGTCCGAATTGCTCAACTGGACGAGTTCAGCTGATGTCGGCGTGATTCCTTATCAGCCGATCGATTTGAACAATTACTACTGCTCCCCAAATAAACTCTTTGAATTCATACAAGCTGAACTGCCTATCATCGCCAACGATCTCCCGTTCTTAAGAGACGTGGTGATGGGTGAGGGCTTCGGACTCGTGCATCGTTTGGAAGAACCGTCAGACTACGCAGCGGCTGTGTCCCGCATGTTTGACGGAGACACACTTACGCGCTGTAAGGGCCAGCTGAGATCAAGAAGCTCAGAGTATTCCTGGGACAAGGAAGAGAAGATTCTGATTGAAGTGTACTCGAAGCTTTCCATAAGAGAGGACGCCTCTCCAGCGCTGCAAGCGCCTTAGTATGGCTCTTTTCCCTATCCGTTGATTAAATGCGCCTTTCTTTTAAGGGTTTTTCAAGGCGCTTTCGAAGGCGCCACTGAGCTTTAACACGAGTAGTCGGCAGTATTCTGTCGCCTAATGTGGCGAAGGGCTTGATGCACCCATCCGGGATATGAGTTTCGTGCGCTGTGTACGCACGCTGTCTTTCTACTGATAGATTCGAGTCTTTTCCAAGTAAGGATTGACTCGTTTGAGTGCGGGAGTACAAAGTATGTGTGGTTTTGTTGGACTGCTCGGCCATAATTCTGAGAGCGAGGAAGCTGGTGCAGTTTTGCGGCGCATGATGGCCAGCATTGGACATCGGGGGCCTGACGGCGAAGGTGAGTTCAGGGAGATAAGCCCACGCATCCACCTCGGACATCGGCGCTTGGCAATCATCGATCCGGAGCACGGCAGGCAGCCGATGAGCACTGAGGATGGTGAGCTTACTATTGTGTTCAATGGCGCGATCTACAATTATTTGGAGTTGCGGCGCGAACTCCTTCGAATGGGACATCCTATCCACTCCTACTCCGATACGGAGGTATTGCTTTACGCGTATCGTCAGTGGGGCGAGCACTGCGTTGACCGCTTTCTTGGGATGTTTTCTTTCGCGATCTGGGATAGGCGAAATCGACGTTTGTTTTGCGCACGTGATCGGATCGGAATCAAACCCTTCTACTACGCATTTGACGGAAGAACGCTTGCGTTCGGCTCCGAGATCAAGGCAATCCTCGCGTCTGGCGTGGTGAAAGCGGAGGCGGACAGGCCAGGACTGCAGGACTACCTCACGTTCCAGTTCTGCTTGGGCGACAAGACGCTCTTCAAGAATATCCTCAAGCTGGAGCCGGGCCATTGCATGACGGTCCAGTTCGATGGCGATCGCCTTTCGCTGCATACGCGGCAGTACTGGGATCTCAGGTATGAGATCGACGAAGGGCACGACGAGCGCTGGTTTGTGGACCATCTCGCAGGCCTGATCGAAGACGCCACCCGTATGCATTTGCGTTCGGACGTTCCGCTGGGCGCACATCTCTCCGGCGGCCTGGACTCAAGCACCGTCGTATGTCTGGCCGCCGGTCTGTTGCAGGGTGAACGGATCAAGACCTTTACCGGGGCCTTTCCGGAAGGTCCGCAGTTCGACGAAACGGGCTATGCGAAAGAGGTATCCTCGTTTGCGGGGACAGACTACAAGGAGATCTACATTCAGGGCTCTGAGCTGCCCGATGTTCTCCCGAAGCTGATGTACTACATGGACGAGCCGCTGGCGGGGCCAGGAGTCATTCCGCAGTACTACGTGTCGAAGCTCGCATCGGAGCATGTGAAGGTCGTACTCGGGGGGCAGGGTGGCGACGAACTCTTCATCGGCTATACGCGCTATCTGGTTGCGTACCTCGAGAAGTGCCTTGCCGGCGCGATCTATCAGACCGCTGACCAGCATCGATACGCGGTCTCCCTGGAATCGATTGTCCCGAACCTGCCGCTTCTGCAGACCTATCGCCCAATGCTCCAGGGGTTCTGGAGCAAGGGGCTATTCGATGCACCTGACAAGCGCTACTTCAGCTTGATCGACCGTAGCGAAGGCATGAACCACCTGTTCAGCAACGACCTGTTCTCGAGTGGCTATTCGCCCTTCGAGTCTTTCCAGCAGATCTTCAATCGCGATGGACTGCATTCGCTCATCAATCGGATGACCTATTTCGATCTGAAGGGCTCGTTGCCGGCTTTGCTCCACGTGGAGGATCGCACGAGCATGGCGGCATCGATCGAGTCGCGCGTCCCCTTGCTGGATCACCGTATCGTGGAGTTCATGGCGACCATTCCGCCGAATATCAAGTTCGCCGGCGGTCGCATGAAGCATCTGTTCAAGGAAGCCGTTCGTAACACGGTGCCGAAGAAGATCTTCGACCGTCAGGACAAGATGGGCTTCCCGACACCGCTCGCGCAGTGGACGAAGGGCGTAGCACGCGAGTTCGTACGGGATATCCTGCTTTCCGATCGAGTTCGGCAACGGGGTATCTATAACGTCAATGCGATCGAACGTGCAATTGACAGCGAACGCGAGTTCGGGCGCGTGGTCTGGGGGCTGCTGTGTCTCGAGCTCTGGCACCGGATCTTCATTGACGGAGACATGAAGGTCAATGCCTGAGTCGAAGCATGCAGCTAAGTCGGTAGTGATGCTAACCGCCGACCGTCAGATCGACCGACGCATTCTGCTCGAGGCAGACAGTCTCGAGGCCGCAGGTTGGGTGGTTACGATCGTCGCGATGCCCCTCGATTCGGCACGGGATGACGGGGACCGTCGGATCGTGCGACTGTCTGCCGGCAGCGCGGCAACGCGTGAGAACCTGGTTCTACAGGCCTATCGTTGGATCAGGGGTACGATTCCGATGAATGGATTCGCCATGCGCACGCTGAAGCGTCTGACTTGGCGTTATCTGGTGGATCAGGAGGCGTTCTTTGTCCGACTCTTCGCGGCTACGGCAGCACGCTACTCGCCTGATGTGTTTGTGGCGCATGACTTGCCAATGCTCGCCGTTGCCCGACTGCAGGCGGAACGCTGTGGGGCGAAGCTCGTCTATGACAGCCATGAACTCTACTGCGAGCAGGAGTTCTCCGAACGCGAGCGGAAGCGCTGGGCTCAAATCGAAGCAAAGCACATCCGTGCCTGTAATGCGGTGATCACGGTCAATGCGTCAATTGCAGCGGAACTTGAAAAACGGTATGGAATAGGCCGTGTGGGCGTGATCCACAACGCGGACCGTGCATCAGCGCCGCCGGAGCCCACCAAACTCTTCCATACGCGATTCAAGCTTCCAGAGTCAACGCGGATTCTGCTCCTCCAGGGAGGGTTGTCGGCGGGACGCAACCTGGAATCGCTCGTTGCAGCGATGGCCCATGTCCGCGACGATTCGATTGCACTGATCATCCTCGGCGATGGTGCGCTCTCTAAACCACTGGCGGCGAAAGTGAAGGAGCTCAAGCTAGGCGGTCGTGTTTTCTTCCACCCTGCCGTCGCACAGGAAGAACTGCCACGTTACACGGCGGCTGCAGATGCTGGCGTCATCCCCTATCAAGCTACGTGTCTTAACAATTACCTCTGTACGCCAAACAAGCTCTTCGAGTTCATCGCCGCCGGGCTCCCGATCCTTGCCAGTGATTTGCCTGAGATAACGAAAATGGTCAAAGGGCGCGACATTGGCCTGGTTGGCGACATGAGCGCCCCTGAAACCATAGGCCGATTAATTGAAGATTTTTTTGGTGACACGACGCGCCTCTCAACGTGGAAACGAAACGTGTCTCTTGTACGGAACGATGTTTGCTGGGAAGTCGAGGGTCAGAAGCTTGTCGCTATCTACGACGAACTTTGATCAGTCAATCCCCAGCATGCTTTTTGGGCAACGCCCGATGGGGAGTGCAGTTGAGATGATCGGTCGAAACGCGGGGGCATTCTGATGTGCGGAATTGCTGGGCTGGTATCCAGGAATGTTCGTGATCTGCGCTCGATCTTCGCGATGACGGCCGTGCAAGCTCATCGCGGCCCGGACGGGGCCGGTCACGTGTTGTTCGATGACAAAGGAAATGCAGGCCTCTGGCGCGAGCAGCCAGACCTGTCCAACGCATCCATCGGCCGCCTTGCCTTGGGGCATCGGCGTCTTTCGATCATTGATTGCACGGACAGTGGTCATCAGCCGATGAGCTATGACGGGGGCAGATACTGGATCACATACAACGGCGAAGTCTACAATTATCGCGAACTGCGTGAGGAACTCCGAAGACGAGGTTGCACCTTTCGGTCTGAATCGGACACGGAAGTGATCCTTGCAGCCTATTCCGTATGGGGTGCGGATTGTTTTTCGCGGTTCAACGGAATGTGGGCCTTGGCCATCTGGGATAGCGTCGAGCAATGCCTCGTTCTCTCTCGCGATCGCTTTGGCGTCAAGCCACTTCATTTCTGCACCCAGAACGGATCACTCTGGTTTTCGTCCGAAATTAAAGGCTTGCTCGCGGCCGGCACTCTACCCATCAAGACGAATGACCAAGCCATCTACGATTATCTTGTTCACGGGACCGTCAATACCTCCAATCACACGTTCTTCGATGGCATCGTTGCCTTCCCATCCGGTTGCTATGCGGTCGTTTCACCGCAGGACCTCACGGTTTCGCCCAAGGCATACTGGCAGCTAGACCTCTCTGCGCCTGCGGAAAACTTAGCTTCTTTCGAACAGGCCTGCGATACCTTTCGGGAGTTGATCACGTCAGCAGTAGCGTTGCGCATGCGTAGTGACGTTCCTGTCGGCGCGTGCCTTTCCGGGGGACTGGATTCGTCAAGCATCGTCTCGCTAATGGCGAGGATGACGAAGGGATCTCTCCATACGTTTACTGCGCGATTCCCTGAGCCCGAATTCGACGAGGGGCCATGGGCACAACGTGTCATCGATGCCGTGGGTGCCTCGGGGCACATGTCCGAGCCGACCGAAGCAGGATTGATCTCGGATTTCGCGCAACTTGTCTGGCACCAGGAAGAACCCTTCTCGTCTGCCAGCCTGTATGCCCAATGGCTGATCATGCGACAGGCTCGCGAAGCAGGGATCCCCGTACTGCTCGACGGCCAAGGGGCCGACGAGATCCTGGGCGGCTATAGAAAATTCTACGCCTTCTACGTAATGTCGCTGTTGCGGCAGGGACGTGTCATCGACGCGTCTAGGGAAGTACTCGCATTATTGCTGAAAGGTGATCGCGGATACTGGCGCTGGCATGAAGGGTCGCGTTATCTCCCGCGTGTTCTTCGCCGACACAGCTTTGATATGGAGCGTTTGCTGCGACCGACCACGCACGCCCTGAGCACGACGAGTGCGGTCTCACTAGGCGCGACGCCGGACATACGGCAGCGGCAATTGCTCGATCTCAATCGCTACAGCGTACCAAGCCTCTTGCGTTACGAGGACCGTAACTCCATGGCCTGGTCAGTCGAGAGCCGTGTCCCCTTTCTGGACTATCGCTTGGTGGAGTTTGCGATCAGGCTTCCAGTCGAGCACAAACTTCGTGCCGGGCAAACAAAGGCTGTGCTGCGGGCCGGTCTGCGCGGCATCGTGCCCGACGCAGTGCTCGATCGGCGAGACAAGATGGGATTTGTTACGCCCCAATCTCGTTGGATGAATGGTGCGCTAGGCGAGCATATCGAAGCGGTTTGTCTCGATTCCGCATCAACCCTGGACCGTTGGGTCGACTTGCGAGCCGCCTTGCACGTCTGGCGCACTGCTTCTCCATCGGGGCGGGAGATCGGTCAGTCCCTCGTCTTCCGGCTCGGTACGCTTGCGCATTGGCTGAATCGATTCAAGGTTTCTGCATCTTGAGCGCCCCGAACATCTGGTACATCCATCCTTATGCCGGAGGCCCCGGGGTCGGTCGTTACAACCGCCCATATGAACTGTCTCGCGCCTGGCAGCATCAGAGGGCAAACCCCATGGTCATCACGGCCGGCTTTCATCATTTGATGGACTCTCCAGGTGCGCTTCGGGGTAGCCATGACATCGAAGGCGTGCCGTATGAGTTTCTCCCAACCCCCGCGTATCAGGGCAACCGTGCCGGACGAATCCTGAACATGGCTTCGCTTGCTGCGTTGCTACCCTTTCATGCTGATCGCCTAGCACGACGATACGGTCGCCCATCGATGGTCGTGGCCTCTTCACCGCATCCGTACGTATTCGCCACCAGTCATCGTGTCGCGCGCCGCCTGGGCGCCCGTTCGGTTTTTGAAGTACGTGATTTGTGGCCTCTTAGCCTTACGGAACTCGCAGGCGTACGGGCCAGCCATCCACTCGTGCTTGTAACGGAAAGACTGGAGCGATACGCATACACGCATGCAGACGCAGTCGTCTCACTGCTTCCTGAAACCTTGTCTCATATGGCCGAACGAGGGCTGGCTCCTGAACGTTGGCACTACATCCCCAACGGCGTCGACACTCATGCACCGCGGGTCGGAGGCTCGAGCGGCGAGGCTCTGACGCGAGCGCTAAGGTGGCGTGCCGACGGCCGACTGGTCGTCGTCTATGCGGGTGCATTGGGAGCGCCGAACCACGTCGAATCGTTGATTGAAGCAATTGATTTGCTGCACCAACGCGGGGAACAGCGTGTCGTCGCAATTGTCGTCGGACGAGGGGAAAGAAGCTCCGCGATCGCAGCTTCAGTTGTTACGAAGGGGCTGTCGGATCGAGTCGCCATTTTTGACCAGATCCCGAAGCGAGAGATTCCCACGCTGCTGGAAGCCTGTCAGGTTGGCTACATTTCCTTACGCCCAGAGCCGCTTTTCCGTTTTGGCGTCAGCCCGAACAAGCTGTTCGACTATATGCTGGCGCGGCTGCCCGTATTGTTTGCGATCGATGCTGGAAACAATCCAGTGGCGGAGTGCGATGCAGGATTGTCCGTTTCTCCCGGAGACATCCCCGGAATTTCAGAGGCACTCGCCAGTTTTGCAGAAATGCCAATAACTGAACGTGTGGCCATGGGTGAGCGCGGGTACGAGTATGTGATCGCAAGGCACAGTTACGATGCGCTCGCTGCTCGTTACCTGGAGTTGCTCGACGTCCCCCCCAGGGAAGGCACATGAAACTCATCATTGCTGGAGCTTCCGGCTACATCGGACGTTCGTTGGTGCATCTTGCCGTCGAGCACGGTCATCAAGTCCTGATGTTATTACGGCGCAGGAGCGAGACACTGGCACCGTATGGTGAGCAAGCATCTATCGACGAAGCTAAAGACCTGATCGGCAGTTCGGCTGATGCGCTCATCAATGCGGCCGGAACAGCACATGTACGCGGAACGATCGCCGACTTCGACATCGCCAATCGGCGGCTGCCATTGGAGCTTGCTGCTTGCGTACTGCATGGACGGGTCGGTCGAATGATTCATCTCAGTTCGTTGGGAGTCTACGGGAACTGGAGCGCCCAACCGATTACAGAGATGTCGGAGCCATCTCCGATGACACCTTATGCCGAGTCAAAGTTGAGGGCGGACCATGAGCTCGCGGCGCGATTCAGATCCGATAAAGACCGTCTGACCGTCGTGCGGCCTCCAATGGTCTACGGTGCAGGATGCCCTGGCAACTTTACGCGTCTCTGCCGTTTAGTGAGTAGTGGCATTCCTCTGCCCTTTGGTGCCGCGCATGCTCGACGATCCTTCATCTTTGTGAACAATTTGGTCGATTTCCTCCTTCAATGCAGCGAAATGAACCGGCCTAGCGGGCTATTCGTGCTTGGCGATGGCTCCGATTACAGCACGTCAGAGTTGATCCGGGAGATTTCGCTGATTCTCGGAAACCGAGCGATCAATATTGCGGTACCAGTTCCGTGGCTTCATGTGCTCGAAAAAGCGCCCGGTGTGAGCCGGGCCATGGACAGTCTGACCCGCCCGATGCTCGTCGATTGGACTTCCGCTCGCAACCTGATTGGTTGGACGCCGCCGGTGCGTCCCGCTGACGCGATGACGATGGCGATTTCGCCGCGATAGGCGTTGAGCGTCTCTGTGTAAATGTATAGAGACCGACCACGACTCAATGGTAGACGTGCATCGCAAGAGTGCTGGTATAACAAGCTTCAGGCATGAATCAACCAAATTCATACGACGTCGAGATGAGCGTCTTTCTATCCTTAAGGATTAGTCAAGTCTTACGTTAGGCTTAATTTAGTTCGATGATCCGCATTCTCGATATTCTATTTTCCTCGTTGGGCCTGGCACTGGGATGGCCTCTACTGCTGCTGATCGCATGCGTTGGTAAGTTGGACACGGGCTCGCCCATGTTTCGCCAGCAACGTGTGGGGCGCTTTCAACAACCGTTCACGTTGATAAAGTTCCGCACAATGCGTCCCGGGACAGCATCGGTCGCCACGCACCTTGCAAGCGCCAGCGCCGTCACCCCCTTCGGTCGTTTCCTGCGCCGCACGAAGCTCGACGAGTTACCTCAGCTGTGGAACGTGTTGAAGGGAGAGATGAGCCTGGTCGGGCCGCGGCCGTGCCTATTCAACCAGCACGAGCTGATCGAGGAGCGTGCGCGGCGCGGCGTCTTCGATGCGCGTCCGGGCATTACCGGCCTGGCGCAGGTCAATGATATCGACATGTCAACACCGAAGTTGCTGGCCGAGACGGATGCGCGCATGCTGCGCTCCCTGAACACGGCGGCCTATTTCCGCTACATCCTCCTGACGGTGACCGGCAAGGGGGCCGGCGACCGGATTCGTTCCTGAGACCCTCTCGTTCTTCATGATCACTCGCCACGCGCGATCGACGCTCGTTTTTCTCTTCGACCTTCTGGCCGCCATCGTCGCGTGGGTTGGAGGTTTCCTGCTGCGCTTCAACTTGGAATGGCCGGCGCATTACGAGAGCAAGCTGCTTGTGGCTGGCGCGATGCTCTTGTTCATACATGCAATCGGATGCCGGGTCGCGGGTCTTTACCGCGGCATGTGGGTGTTCGCCAGCCTGCCCGACCTGAAGCGGGTCCTGAAAGCGGTGGCCCTCTCCGCGCTCGCGCTGACCATTCTGATCGCACTCGACCGCGGCGTCCCCGCGCTGCCGCGGTCGATGATCGTGCTTTACCCGATGCTGTTATTGATGATCATGGGCGGCGGGCGCGCGGCCTGGCGCATGTGGAAGGAGCACCGCCTGTACGGCGATCTGGTCGCGGCAGGCAAGCCGGTGATTGTGGTCGGCGCAGGCCGGGGCGGCGCCATGCTGGTCCGGGAACTCGAGCGAAGCCCCGACTGGCGCGTCGTGGCGATGGTCGATGACAATCGCGACAAGTGGGGTCTTGAACTGAATGGTCACCCCGTTGCGGGTGGCATCCATACGCTGCCGGCCGTGCTCAAGGAGTACCGCGCTAATCACGTCATTCTCGCAATGCCGTCAGCGGCGTCGGACGCCCTGAAGCATGCGACCGATCTCGCGGTACGTGCGGGTGCGCATGTGTTCACCGTGCCGGGCATCGAGGACCTCATGAACGGCAACGTGGCGATCAACGCCATGCGTCCGGTCGACATTGAGGACTTGCTGGGCCGGGCCCCTGTGCACATCGACACCGCACACGTCCACCACATGATTATCGGCAAGACCGTGCTGATCACCGGCGCCGGAGGCTCGATCGGCAGCGAACTCTCTAGACAACTCGCCCGCTTCGAGCCCGCACGGCTGGTGCTGGTGGAATCGAGCGAGTTTGCGCTCTACAGCATTGAGCAATGGTTTCGTGTGCATCGGCCCGAAGTCGAGATCGTGCCGCTGGCCGGCGATGTGAAGGACGCGGCGCGACTCGAGGAGATCTTCGCGACCTGGAAGCCGCAGCTCGTCTTCCACGCCGCCGCCTACAAGCACGTGCCGCTGATGGAAGTGGGCAACGCCTGGCAGGCAGTACGCAACAACGTGCTCGGCACGCTGCTGGTGGCGGCGCACGCGCAGCGCCACGGCGCCGAGCGCTTCGTGCTGATCTCCACCGACAAGGCGGTGAACCCCACCAACGTGATGGGCGCCACCAAACGCCTCGCCGAGATGGCCTGCGAGGCACTGCACAGTTCGGGCAAGGGCGGCACGCAGATGGAGATGGTGCGCTTCGGCAACGTGCTAGGCAGCACCGGCAGCGTGATCCCCAAGTTCGCGGAACAGATCGCCCGCGGCGGACCGGTGACGGTGACCCACCCCGAGATCAACCGCTACTTCATGTCCATCCCCGAAGCGGCACAGTTGGTACTACAGGCCGCGGCCATGGGCCATGGCGGCGAGATTTTCGTGCTCGACATGGGCGAGCCGGTGAAGATCGTCGACCTCGCACGCAACATGATCCGGCTGTCAGGCTATGCGGAGGACGAGATCCGCATCGAGTTCACCGGGCTACGGCCGGGCGAGAAGCTGTACGAGGAGTTGCTGGCGGATGCCGAGGAGACCCGTGAGACGCCGCACCCCAAGCTGCGCATCGCGCGCTCGCGGCCGGTGGCCGAGACCTTCCTGGACGAGTTGGGCACCTGGCTGTCGCAGACGGGGCCGGTGAGCGATGATGAGGTGCGCGAGGGTCTGAAGCGCTGGGTGCCGGAGTATGAACCCGCGAGGCATTGAGACGACGCGGTCGCAAGCAGGAACAGTGCTACACCGGCCGACGTGCCCTACAATACCCTTGTTTCTCATTAGGCAACATTCGTTTCTTTTTTGAAAACATACGCCCCCGCCTCCGACCTGCTCTTCCCAAACCAGTACCGGCGCAAGGTGTTGGGACTGTTGCTCATGCGGCCCGACCAGCAGATTCATTTACGCGAGCTTGCAAGGATGATCGGGGCCGCACCGGGAACACTGAAGAAGGAGCTGGATGCGCTTTGCGAAGCGGATTTGCTGCGTGCCGAGCGCACCGGCAACCAAGTGCGGTTCTGTGCAAACACCGAACATCCCGTATTCCCCGAGTTGCAGGCCTTGATCAGAAAGACGATAGGTCTTGCCGACACCCTGAGGCTGAGCTTGGCCCCGCTCGCCGACCGGATCGACGCAGCCTTCATCTTCGGCTCCATGGCCAGCGGAACTGAAAACGCCAGTAGCGACATCGACCTCATGGTGGTCGGCAATGCCAGCTTCGCCGAAATCGTCGATGCGACCTACGAGGCACAACTCGCGCTAGGGCGCGAGATCAATCCCAAGGTGATGAGCACGCGCGAGTGGCAGACGAAGAAGGCCGAGCGCAACGCCTTCCTTCAGGACGTGCTGCACAAGCCCCGGATCATGCTGATCGGAAACGCCGATGCCCTCTGACGCTGCTCTCGAAAACCTCGCCCGCATCGGTCAGCTGGACAAGGTGCCGTTCTCGCAGGATCTGATGACCAGGATGCTGGCGACCGCACGAAGCAGACTGACTGATGCCCAACGCAACGAGAACAGCACGGAGACCCGCTTCGACTGCGCTTACACCGCGATTCGTGCGATCGCGGACGCAGCATTGCTGGCGCACGGTTACCGGACCTCTACGAGCAAGCCCGGACACCACCAGACGACGATTCAGTGCTTGACGCACACGCTCAGCGTGAGCGTTGGCATCGTGCGGGTACTCGATGCGCTCAGGAAACAGCGAAACCTCAGCGACTACGATGGCGAATCGATCACCGAACAAGCCCTGACGGAGTGCATCGATCAAGCATTGCGCCTGCAGGAGCTCGCTGTGGCGAAGCTCCCTGGTGCTGGGACGTGACTCGAAGGTAAAAATGATGCACTTCGACAACGTACTCTTGAGGAAGACCGGGGACCGCCCCCGATTTGCCCCTACGCGTTGCAAAGGACCGTAAAAAGACTATATTCAGTCCCATCTAGCCTCCGGATTGCAGCCATGCGCTACTCAACACAGGTCAAACCCATAAGCTACCTCAAGGCCCATGCGGCCGAGGTGCTGGTTCAACTAGCCGAATGCCGGGAGCCCTTGGTGATCACCCAGAACGGTGAAGCCAAGGCGGTATTGCAGGACGTGGCAACGTTCGAGGAAACGCAAGAGACCTTGGCCCTTCTGAAGCTCTTGGCGCTGGGCAACCAGGAGGTCACGGCAGGCAAGGTCAGACCAGCGACCGAGGTCATTTCCCGCCTGCGCTCGAAGCGAGCCAGCGCGGAGTGAGGGAGTCGTCCTCCACGTTCGAGGTCTTGCTCACCGAAGGCGCCGAGCAGGACCTCGAGTCGATCTACGACTACATCGCCCAGTTCGACTGTGCAGCGAGCGCTGACTACGTACTCGACCAGCTTGGCAGCGTCATCGAAAGCTTGGCAACGTTTCCCGAGCGCGGCAGCCATCCCAAGGAATTGCTCGCGCTCGGCATCAAGGAATACCGGCAGACTTCGTTCAAGCCGCATTGGGTGATCTACCGCGTCATAGGCAGGCAGGTTGTCATCTACGTGATCGCCGACGGCCGGCGCGACATGCAGTCGGTGCTTGCGCGAAGACTGCTCAGGGGCGGCGAGCTGCGCTGAAGCGCTGCTGAAAAGCCATCTGCTCGAAACCAGGAATATGACCTTATGACCCGCAAAGGCATCATCCTCGCCGGCGGTTCCGGCACCCGACTCCACCCGGCCACGCTGGCCATCAGCAAGCAATTGCTGCCGGTGTTCGACAAGCCGATGATCTACTACCCGCTCAGCACCCTGATGTTGGCGGGCATCCGGGACATCCTCATCATCTCCACGCCGCAGGACACACCGCGCTTCCAGCAGCTGCTCGGCGACGGCGCGCAGTGGGGCTTGTCGCTGCAGTACGCCGTACAACCCTCGCCGGACGGCCTGGCGCAGGCCTTCCTGATCGGCGAATCCTTCCTGGCGGGCGGCGACTGCGCGCTGGTGCTCGGGGACAACATCTTCTACGGCCACGACCTGCATCGCCTGCTCGACAGCGCGATGGCCCAGCGGGACGGCGCCACCGTGTTCGCGTATCACGTTCAGAACGCCGAGCGCTATGGCGTTGTCGAGTTCGATGCGCGGGACCGCGCACTGTCGATCGAGGAAAAGCCGGCTCAGCCGAAATCAAACTATGCGGTAACGGGGCTCTACTTCTACGACGGGTCGGTGGTCGATCGCGCAAAGCGCCTGCGCCCCTCGGCACGGGGCGAACTGGAGATCACCGACCTCAACCGTCTTTATCTGGACGACGGCGCGCTGCAGGTCGAGATCATGGGGCGCGGCTACGCGTGGCTGGATACCGGAACGCATGAATCCCTGCTCGACGCGAGCCAGTTCATCGCCACGCTGGAACGCCGCCAGGGGCTCAAGGTGGCCTGCCCGGAAGAGCTCGCCTACCGCCAGGGCTGGATCGACGCGACGCAGCTCGAACGCCTGGCCCTGCCCCTGGCCAGGAACGGCTACGGCCAATACCTGCTCCGTCTGCTGACCGAGCGGCCCTACTGATGCAGGCCACACGACTCGCGATCCCGGATGTGATCCTGCTCGAACCCAGGGTATTCGGCGACGATCGCGGCTTCTTCATGGAGACTTTCAACCAGCGCGACTTCGAGGCCACCACCGGCTTGCGGCCTCACTTCGTGCAGGACAACCATTCACGCTCGCAGCGAGGCGTGCTGCGCGGCCTGCACTACCAGATCCGGCAGCCGCAGGGGAAGCTGGTACGGGTCGTGGGCGGTGAGATCTTCGATGTGGCCGTCGATCTGCGGCGGCGTTCCCCAACATTCGGCCGCTGGCTGGGCTGTGTGCTTTCTGCGGACAACAAGCGGCAAATGTGGATCCCCGAGGGCTTCGCGCACGGCTTTCTCGTGCTCAGCGAATCCGCCGACGTGCTCTACAAGGCAACGGACTACTACGCCCCGGCGCATGAACGCTGCCTGGCGTGGAACGACCCGAGCGTCGGCATCGAGTGGCCACTGGAAGGCATCCAGCCCCTGCTGTCCGCGAAGGATCAAGGCGGCCTTCCACTGACCGACTGCGACACGTTCGACTGAACTCAGCCCGGCGCCGTGGCCAGCCAGCCAAGAGGGGAGCTCAGCCCCCCTCGCGGATCCGCTCGATCAGCCCGGTCGTCGAATGCCCTTCGACGAAGCCCAGCACCTTCACCTCACCGCCGGCACGGCGTACGCATTCGCCGCCCGCGATCTGGTCCGGCGTGTAGTCTCCGCCCTTGACCAGCAGGTCGGGGAGCACTGCGCAGATCAGGCGCTCGGGCGTGTCCTCGGCGAAGGGCACGACCCAGTCCACGCAGCCCAGCGCGACCAGCATGCGCAGGCGGTGGGGCAGCGCATTGACCGGGCGACTGTCGCCCTTGAGGCGGCGCACCGAGTCGTCGTCATTCACCGCGACGATCAGGCGGTCGCCAAGGGCGCGAGCCTGTTCCAGGTACTCGATGTGACCGGGATGCAGGATGTCGAAGCAGCCGTTGGTCATCACGACCCGTTCGCCGGCCTGGCGCGCGGCGCGCACGGTCTCGATCGCCTGCGCCTCGCTCAGCACGCCAGCGGAGGAATCGCTGCTCGCCACCGCTTCGGCAAGGTGGGCATCGACATGGGCGCACCATATGTGGCCGACCATGATGTGGCATTCCTGGATGTGCGCCGTCTCGGCCACGCCGATCGTCACCGCCAGGTCCACCAGCTCGCGCAGCTTGCCGCCATCGCGCCCGAGCAGGCCGACGACCTGCACGCCACGTCTCCGCGCCGCCTCGACCGCGGCGATCACGTTGGGACTGTTGCCGCTGGTGGAGATGCCGACCAGCACGTCGCCCGGCTGGCCGAGGGCCTCGACCTGGCGCGCGAAGACGTCGTTGAAGCCGTAGTCATTGCCGACCGCGGTGAGGATGGAGGTGTCGGTGGTCAGCGCGATGGCCGGCAGGCCGCGACGCTCGGCGACGAAACGGCCGACGAGTTCGGCGGCGATGTGCTGCGCGTCAGCCGCGCTGCCGCCATTGCCGCACAGCAGGACCTTGTTGCCGCGGTTGATCGCGGCGCTGATGCACTGCGCGGCAGCCTCGACCGCCGGCTCGATGGCACGCAAAGCGTTGACGGCGGCGAGGTGCTTGTCGATGTACTGTGAGATGAAACTCATGGCGTCTCTCGCGTTTGGCCCGGGGGTGCGGTCGGGCCGGAGCAGTTGAATCGGGGAAGATGCTAGCACGCCGGATTTCGACGGGTCGCTATCGGGGTCATTGACGCAGCGGGGCTCAATGCGCCTCATCCCAGTTGTCCCCCGCCCCCACCTCCACCAGCAGCGGCACCTTGAGATCTGCCACGCCGCCCATCAGCCTGGGCAGTTCGGCGCGGATGGTATCGAGCTCGGCCTTCGGCACCTCCAGCACCAGTTCGTCGTGCACCTGCAGCACCAGCTTCGACTTCAGCCCCGAGCCCGCCAGCCAGTCGCTCACCGCGATCATCGCCTTCTTGATCAGGTCGGCGGCCGTGCCCTGCATCGGCGCGTTGATCGCCGCGCGCTCGGCGGCCTGGCGGCGGCCGGCCTGGCTGGCGCGGATGTCGGGCAGGTAGAGGCGGCGGCCGAACACGGTCTCGACGAAGCCCTGCTCGCGCGCCTCGACGCGAGTGCGCTCCATGTAGTCGGCGACGCCGGGGTAGCGGGCGAAGTAGCGGTCGATCCAGCCCTGCGCCGCGGCGCGCTCGATGCCGAGGTTCTTCGCCAGGCCGTGCGCGCTCATGCCGTAGATGAGGCCGAAGTTGATCACCTTGGCGTAGCGGCGCTGCTCGCTGGTGACCTCCGCCGGCGGCACGCCGAAGACCTCGCCGGCGGTGGCACGGTGCACGTCCTCGCCGTGGGCGAAGGCTTCGAGCAGGCGGGCGTCGCCCGACAGGTGGGCCATGATGCGCAGCTCGATCTGCGAGTAGTCGGCCGATACGATGAAGTGGTCCTTCGGCGCGATGAAGGCGGCACGGATGCGGCGGCCTTCCGGCGTGCGGATCGGAATGTTCTGCAGGTTGGGCTCGGCGCTCGAAAGCCGGCCAGTGACGGCGGTGGCCTGCGAGAAGCTGGTATGCACCCGGCCGGTCTTCGGATTGACCATGCGTGGCAGCTTGTCGGCGTAGGTGCTCTTGAGCTTCGACAGGCTGCGGTGTTCGAGCAGCAGCTTGGGCAGCGGGTAGTCCTCGGCAAGCTTTTCCAGCACCTCCTCGTCGGTGGAGGGCTGGCCGGTTGCGGTCTTCTTGACCACCGGCAGGCCGAGCTTGCCGAACAGGATCTCGCCGAGTTGCTTGGGCGAACCGAGGTTGAAGGGCTGGCCAGCCAGGTCATGGGCCTCGCGCTCCAGCTCGTGCAGGCGGCGGCCGAGTTCCTCGGAATGCTGGCTGAGCAGGAAGGGATCAATCAGCACCCCGGTGCGTTCCATCTGCTGCAGCACCGACAGCACCGGCAGCTCGATGTCGCGGTACAGCGCGGCAAGCTGCGGCACCGCTTCGAGCTGCGGCCACACTTTTCGATGCAGGCGCAGCGTGACGTCGGCGTCCTCGGCAGCGTATTCGGTGGCGCGGTCGATGGCGACCTCGTCGAAGCCGATCTGCTTGGCGCCCTTGCCGCACACCTCGGTATAGGGGAGGGTCGTCAGGCCGAGGTGGCGCTTGGCGAGCGAATCCATGTCGTGCGGCTTGTCGGACTCCAGCACGTAGGACTCGAGCAGCGTGTCGTGGGCAATGCCGCGCAACGTGATGCCGTGGTTGGCGAGCACGTGGGCGTCGTACTTCAGGTTCTGGCCCAGCTTGGCGTGATAGTCCGATTCCAGCCAGGGCTTGAGCTTGTCCAGCACCTCGGCCAAGGGCAGTTGCACCGGCGAGTCTGCCGCGCGATGCGCCAGCGGCAGGTAAGCGGCTTCGCCCGGCTCGGTCGAGAAGGACATGCCGACCAGTTGCGCGACCATCGGGTCGAGGCTGGTGGTTTCGGTGTCGAAGGCGGTGAGTTCGGCCGCGGAGATCTTCGCCAGCCAGGTGTCGAAACTTGCCCAGTCGAGAATCGTGACGTAGCCGCCGCGATGCGCCCCCGACTCGCCCGGCGGATCGTCGGCCACCTCGGCCGGCTCGGCGGCGAAGCGGCGGCTGTCGGTCGCCGCCTTCGACACCGCGACGCTCGCCGCGCCGCCGTCCAGGTCCTTCAGCCAGCCGCGAAACTCGAAGCGCTCGTACAGCGCGCGCAGCGCCGCCTTGTCGTCCTCGCGTGCCGGCAGCTCGTCCAGCGCGACCGGCAGTTCAACGTCGGTCGCCACCGTCACCAGCTTCTTGCCCAGCGGCAGGAAATCCAGGTGCTTGCGCAGGTTCTCGCCCACCTTGCCGCCGACCTTGTCGGCGTTGGCGACCAGGTTGTCGAGGGTGCCGTACTCGGTCAGCCACTTCACCGCGGTCTTGGGTCCGCACTTTTCCACGCCCGGCACGTTGTCCACCGTGTCGCCGACCAGCGCCAGATAGTCGACGATGCGCTCGGGCGGCACGCCGAACTTCGCTTCGACGCCGGCGGCATCCAGCACTTCCTCGCTCATCGTATTGACCCACCGCACGCCGGGGCGCACGAGCTGGGTGAGGTCCTTATCCCCGGTGGAGATGACGACTTCCCAGCCGCGCTCGAGCGCCTGACGGGTGAGCGTGCCGATGACGTCGTCGGCCTCCACGCCCTCCACCGACAGCAGCGGCCAGCCCTCGGCCTGCACCGCTTCGTGCAGCGGCGCGATCTGCGCGCGCAGGTCGTCGGGCATCGGCGGGCGGTGCGACTTGTACTCGGGATACCAGTCGTCGCGGAAGGTCTTGCCCTTGGCATCGAACACGCAGGCGCGGAATTCCGCCTTGTAGTCGCTTTCCAGCCGACGTAGCATCGAAAGCACTCCCCGGATTGCCCCTGTCGGCTCGCCCTGCGAATTGCGCAGGTCGGGCAGCGCATGGAAAGCGCGATAGAGATAACTGGAGCCATCGACGAGCAGCAGGGTCGGCATCGTGGAAAATCCTTGCGGGGAAACCGCGTGGGCAAGGCCGCACTCCAACCGACGTGGGCGCCCGACGCACAATCAAGAGAACAACATGACCGCGAAAGAAAAACTCCCCCGCAGCGTGCCCGACAGCACCGCGCCGCGCTACAACGCGCGCGAGTCCTGGCGAATCTTCGGAATTATGGCAGAGTTCGTCGAGGCGACCGAACGGCTCGCCGCGATCCGCCCCGCCGTGTCGATCTTCGGCAGCGCGCGCACGCCGCCCGACCACCTGTACTACATACTCACCGAGCAGATCGCCCGCCTGCTGTCGGATTCGGGCTTCGCCGTCATCTCCGGCGGCGGCCCGGGCATCATGGAAGCGGCCAACAAGGGCGCCTATTTCGGCAAGAGCCCGTCGGTGGGTCTCAACATCCAGCTACCGCTGGAGCAGAGCGCGAACCCCTACCAGGACATCTCGCAGACCTTCCAGCACTTCTTCGCGCGCAAGTTCATGTTCGTGAAGTTCGCCGCGGCCTATGTCGTGATGCCCGGCGGCTTCGGCACGCTCGACGAACTGCTCGAGGCGATGACGCTGGTGCAGACGAAGAAGAGCCGCCGCATCCCGATCATCCTGGTCCACCGCCCGTTCTGGCAGGGCCTGCTTGACTGGCTGCGCGACCGCCTGGTCGCCGAAGGCATGATCAGCGCCGAGGATCTCGACCTCGTGCAGGTCATCGACAAACCCGAGGAGGTCGTCGAGGCCATCTTCAAGCACTACGAGCGCCGCGGCTTCCAGCCCCTGCCGGCCGAACACGAGATGATGCTGAACCTGTGAGCGCCGCCATCGGCGTCCCTCTGACCGGCAGATCGGCACCGGCACAGCCTTGCGCGGCTTAAACCGCTAGAATTACGGCATCTCCAGGAGAACACCATGCGCCGCACCCTGATCGCCCTGCTGCTGGCCGCCACCGTCCCGGCTTTCGCCCAGCAGCCCCCCGCCCTCGAGCCCATCCCCGAGCCGCCGCCGATGCCGGCCGGCGCCGAGGCCGACGAGCCCGAGGTGACCATCGTCAAGCGTGGCGAGGACACAGTCACCGAATACCGCATCCGCGGCAAGCTCTACATGGTCAAGGTCACGCCACCGCATGGCGTGCCCTACTACCTGATCGACAAGGAAGGCAACGGCCAGATGGTGCGCCACGACGGTGCGGCCGATCTCGCCGTGCCGATGTGGGTGATCAAGTCCTGGTGAGCACACCGGCGCCGCCCCGCCTGCGCAGCTTCGCACCGGTCGCGCGCGCCGATGCGCGGGTGCTCGTGCTCGGCAGCATGCCGGGCGCGGCCTCGCTGGCGGCAGCCGAGTACTACGCGCACCCGCGCAATGCGTTCTGGCCGATCATGGGCGCGCTGTTCGGCGCCGGCCCTGCCCTGCCGTACGCCGAGCGCCTGCAACGCCTGAACGCGGCCGGCATCGCGCTGTGGGATGTCATTGCCGCCTGCGAGCGTGACGGCAGCCTCGACAGCGCCATCGCGCCCGACAGCGTCGAACCCAACGACTTCGCCCGCCTCTTCCGCGACTGCCCGCACATCGCCCACGTGTTCTTCAACGGCACGGCCGCCGAGACCGCCTTCCGCCGCCACGTGCGCGGTCGCATCGCCCTGCCGACCCTGCGTTTCACCCGCCTGCCCTCGACCAGCCCGGCGCATGCCGCGCGCGGCTTCGACGCCAAGCTCGCCGCCTGGCAGGTCGTGCACGAAGCTGCGCGCACGGCCGATCACGCGCTCGCGGCCTGAACCCTTCCAGCGTTTCGCTCCCGGAGCCCGCATGTCCGTCTTCACCCCCGTTCCCGAACCCATTCTCGCCGACTGGCTGAAGGACTACGCCGTCGGCCGGCTGGTGGAACTCAAGGGCATCTCCGCCGGCGTCCAGAACAGCAACTTCTTCGTCACCACCACGCTCGGCCGCTACGTGCTGACGCTGTTCGAAGGCATGCCGCGCGCCGAACTGCCCTACTACCTGCACCTGATGGCCCACCTCGCGCGCCACGGCCTGCCGGTGCCCGGCCCCATCGCCAACCGCCACAACGAATACCTCGGCACCCTGCAGGAGCGTCCCGCCGCGCTGGTCGTGCGCCTGTCGGGCGCCTCCGAGATGAACCCCGGCGCGGCGCACTGCGAAAAGGTCGGCGCCATGCTCGCCGGCCTGCACCTGGCCGGCCAGTCTTACGGCCGTCGCCAGGAGAACCCGCGCGGCACCGGCTGGCGCAGCGCCACGGCCGCCCTCGTGCGCCCCTTCCTGCCCGCCGACGAACAGGCCCTGCTCGACGCCGAGCTCGCCTTCCAGGCCAGCGTGGACATCGAATCGCTGCCCGCCGGCGCCATCCACGCCGACCTCTTCCGCGACAACGTGCTGTGGGACAACGACGACGGCACGCCGCGCATCGGCGGCGTCATCGACTTCTACTTTGCCGGCTACGACGCCCTGCTGTTTGACGTCGCCGTCACCGTCAACGACTGGTGCGCCCAGCCCGACGCAGCGCTCGATCCGCAGCGCACCGCCGCCCTGCTCGAGGCCTATCACGCTGAACGCCCCTTCACCGACGCCGAACGCGCAGCCTGGCCCGCCATGCTGCGCGCCGCCGCGCTGCGTTTCTGGCTGTCACGCGCGGCCGACTTCCACCAGCCGCGCACCGGTGAGATGGTGTTGGTGAAGAACCCCAACGAGTACCGCGACATCCTGCGCCTGCGCGCCGCCGGTGTGCCGCCCCTGCCGCTATGAATTCGCACCGACACCACCCGCCCCCGCCCGCCCCCGGCGACGTCGTGCCGGGCCACGCCCTGCAGTGGCTCGCCGACGGCTGGCGTCTGTTCATCAAGGCACCCGGCGTGTGGGCCATCCAGGCCCTGATCCTGTTCGTGATCCTCACCGCGCTGACGTTCCTGCCCTTCCTCGGCTGGGCCGCGGCACCGATCGCACTGCCCGTGCTGGTCGGCGGCATGCTCGCCGGCGCGCAGGCGCTCGACCGCGGCCAGACACTGCGCGTCGACCACCTGTTCGAGGGCATCCGCCGTCATGCCGGCAACCTGCTGCTGGTCGGCGTATTCCACCTGCTCGGCGCACTCCTGGCGGCGCTGATCGCCGCGGCCATCGGCGGCAGCGCCGTGCTCACCGGCATGATCGTCGGCGCGGTGCCCGGCGCGGGCGTTGCCGCGGGGGGCATGATGCTCGGCGTGCTCGTGTTCACCGTGTTGTGGGCGCTGCTGATGATGGCGCTGTGGTTCGCCCCGGCGCTGGTCATGCTGCACGACGTCGCCCCGCTTGACGCCATGAAGCTGTCGGCGCGCGCCTGCCTGCACAACCTGCTCGCCTTCCTCGTGCTCGCCACCCTGCTCTACGTGCTGGTTTGGGTGGCGATGATCCCCGCCGGACTCGGCATGCTGGTGCTGATCCCGGTGATCGCCGGTGCGCTGTATGCGGCCTGGCGCGAAACCTTCGCGCCCGCGCTGCTCGCACTGCCGTCGCCGGACGCAGTCACCGCCGACGAACCCGCCACGCCGCCCCCCGGCGACGTGCCGCCCCAGAACTGAAGACCCCCTCATGCAAGCGAACCAACTCCCCTCCCAGCGCGGCTGGGCCTGGCTGCGCGAAGGCCTGCAGCTGTGGCGCCGCAACCCGGCGCTGCTCACCTTCGCCGCCTTCGGCTACCTGCTCGCCCTGGTCGTGATCAGCGTCGTGCCCTTCATCGGCCAGCTCGCTTCCTCGCTGGTCATGCCGGCGCTGTCGGTCGGCGTGCTGAACGCCTGCCGCGCCATCGACGCCGGCCGCAAGGTCGGCCCCGACGTGCTGTTCTCGGGCTTTCGCACCAACCTGCAGGCGCTCGTCACCATCGGCGGCATCTACCTCATCGGCACCCTCGTCGTGCTCTTCCTGGTCGGGCTGGTGGACGACGGCACGCTGAGCGAAGCGCTGCGCAGCGGCGAGGTGGACGAGCAGGCCGCGGCCGACTCCAACCTCGGCTTCTCGCTGCTGGTGGCACTGCTGCTGTCGACCCCGCTGATGATGGCCTACTGGTTCGCGCCGATGCTGGCCGCATGGTGGAAGGTGCCGGCACCCAAGGCGATGTTCTTCAGCTTCTACGCCTGCCTGCGCAACTGGCGCCCCTTCCTGGCCTACGCGGTGGGGCTGCTGCTGTTCGGCGCCTTCGTCCCCGGCCTCATCATCGGCATCCTCGGCCTGGTGTCGCCGACGCTCGCCACGCTGGCGTCCTTCCCGGTACCGCTGATCCTGATCCCGGTACTGTTCGCCAGCTTCTTCGCCAATGCCCGCGACGTGTTCGGCCTGCCCGAGGGCAACGCCGCGCACGTGCTGAACCCGCCCGACAACGATGGCCCCGCCGACTGAACAGCCGGACGGCAACGGCCCGCTCGGCCTGCTCGGCGGCACCTTCGACCCGATCCACCTCGGCCATCTGCGCCTGGCCGAAGAGGCGCGCGAAGCCCTCGGACTGGCGCGCGTCCGCCTGATCCCCGCCGGCCAGCCGCCCCACCGCAGCGAACCCGGCAGCACCGCCGACGACCGACTGGCGATGGCGCGGCTCGCCGCGACAGGCAACCCCGGGCTCGAGATCGACGATGGCGAGGTCCGCGCCGAACGCAAGAGCTACACCATGCTCACACTCGAGCGCCTGCGCACCGAACTCGGCCCGCAGCGCCCGCTGGTCCTGATTCTCGGCGCCGACGCCTTCGAAGGCCTGCCGACCTGGCACCGCTGGCAGGAGATCTTCGGTCTGGCGCACATCGCCGTTGCCAACCGTCCGGGCTATTCGCCGCACGCCCGCCGCTGGCCCGCCACGCTGTCGCCGGAACTGGCCGCCGCGTGTCAGGACCGCCACACGGCGGATCCGGCCGACCTGCGGCACACCCCGGCTGGCCACGTCATGCCGTTCGACATGACGCCGCTGGCCATTTCCGCCTCGCTGATCCGCGACCTCATCGGCAACGGCCACAGCGCGCGCTATTTGCTGCCCGATTCCGTTCTCGACTATATTGGGTCGCATGGGCTTTACCGCTGAGGCGGTCACGAGCCCTTTTGTTTTTTGCTGTCCTCCCTGTTTCTGTCGTCCCTTACCCAACCAACCGGACCTGCCCCCACTTGATGGATACCCCCGCCCTGCAGCAGATCGTCGTTTCCGCCCTCGAAGACATCAAGGCGCGCGACATCGAAGTCATCGACACCTCGCGTCACACCCCGCTGTTCGACCGCATCATCGTCGCCAGTGCCGAATCGAACCGTCAGACCCGCGCCCTCGCGCGCAACGTGCACGACAAGGTGCGCGAAGCCGGCGCAGACGTCATCAGCATCGAAGGCGAGGACACCGGCGAATGGGTGCTGGTCGACCTCGGCAGCATCGTCGTCCACATCATGCAGCCCGCGGTGCGCAGCTATTACCGCCTGGAAGAGCTGTGGAACACCGCCCCCGCCTCGCGCAAGCCGGCCCACGCAGCCGCAGGCGAGTGAGTTGAAGCTCTTCGTCGTCGCCGTCGGCCACCGCATGCCGGCCTGGGTCGAGGCCGGCTTCGACGAATTCGCGCGCCGCATGCCGCGCGAACTACCGCTGCAGTTGGTGGAGGTGAAGGCCGAGCCGCGCACCAGCGGCAAGACGGTGGATGCGATGATGACCGCCGAAGCCGCGCGCATCGAGGCAGCCCTGCCACCGCGCTGCCGCCGCGTCATCCTCGACGAGCGCGGCGCCGACCTCACCACCGTGGCGCTGTCGCGCAAGCTCGAAACCTGGCAGGGCGAGGGCCAGGACGTGGCGCTGATCGTCGGCGGCCCCGACGGCCTGTCGCCCGCCTTCAAGGCCACGGCGCACGAGGCGATCCGCCTTTCCAGTCTGACCCTGCCGCACGCCCTGGTGCGCCCGCTGCTGGCCGAAGCGCTCTATCGCGCGTGGACGGTACTGCGCAATCACCCCTATCATCGCGAATAAATATTCTTTGCTGCCAACGCACCGATGAGCCCGCGCATCTACCTTGCCTCCACGAGCCCGCGCAGACGAGAGCTGCTTCGCCAGATCGGCGTGCAGTTCGACGTCCTGACCTTTCGCAGCGGCGAACGCGGCGAAGACGCCGACGTTGATGAAACCCCGCTCGCCGGCGAAGCCGTCGAGCACTACGTCGAGCGCCTCGCATTGGCCAAGGCCGAGGCGGGCGTGCGCCGCATCCAGTGGCGCAAGATGGTGCGCCGCCCGGTGCTGGCCGCGGACACCACGCTCGATCTCGATGGCGAAATCATCGGCAAGCCGGTGGATGCCGCCGACGCCCAGGCCATCCTACGCCGGCTCTCGGGCCGCAGCCATCGCGTGCTGACCGCGCTCGCCGTCAGCGACGGCGAGCGCACCCGCAGCAGCATTTCGATCAGCACGGTTAAGTTCCGCGAACTTTTGGACAGCGAGATCCGCCTCTACGTCGCCAGCGGCGAGTCGATGGACAAGGCGGGCGCCTACGGCATCCAGGGCAAGGCGGCGATCTTCATCGAGGAGATCCAGGGCAGTTGCTCCGGCATCGTCGGACTGCCGCTGTTCGAAACCGCGCAATTGCTGAAGGGCTTCGGCTATTCTCTGTAGCCTGCGCGCGATGAGCCATGCGCAAGGGCGGCCAGCGTCGAGAGACGGGCCGCCCTTGCGCATTTCCCATTGACGCAGGCTTTCATGAGCACCGAGTTCCTCATCAACTTCACCCCGCAGGAGACGCGGGTCGCGATCATCGAACAAGGCGTGGTGCAGGAGCTCCACGTCGAACGCACCGCCAGCCGCGGCATTGTCGGCAACGTATATCTGGGCAAGGTGGTCCGCGTGCTGCCCGGCATGCAGTCCGCCTTCATCGACATCGGCCTCGAACGCACCGCCTTCCTGCATGTGGCCGACATCTGGAGCGACCGCCAGAATGGCGAGCCGGCCCGGCCGATCGAGAGGATCCTGGCCGAGGGCCAGAGCCTGATGGTACAGGTGCTGAAGGACCCGATCGGCACCAAGGGCGCGCGCCTGTCGACGCAGATCAGCCTCGCCGGCCGGCTGCTGGTCTATCTGCCACAGGAAAAGCACATCGGTATCTCGCAGCGCATCGAGGACGAGGCCGAGCGCGAAGCCCTGCGCGGCCGCCTGACCGCGCTGGTGCCCGAGGACGAGCCCGGCGGCTTCATCGTGCGCACGATGGCCGAATCCGCCTCGGACGAGGAACTCGCCGCCGACATCGCCTACCTGCGCAAGCTGTGGCGCGAGGTGCAGAACAGCACAACCGGCCTGCTGCCGCCCAAGCTGCTGCACGAGGACCTCAGCCTTGGCCAGCGCGCGTTGCGCGATCTCGCCAACGAGGAAACCGCCCGCATCCGCGTCGACTCGCGGGAGAACTACCAGAAGCTCACCGCCTTCGCGCAGGAATACACGCCCAAGGTACTGCCGCTGCTCGAGCACTACAGCGGCGAGCGCCCGCTGTTCGAGCTCTACAACGTCGAGGAGGAGATCCAGAAGGCGCTGGCGCGGCGCGTGGACCTCAAGTCCGGCGGCTATCTCATCATCGACCAGACCGAGGCGATGACCACCGTCGACGTGAACACCGGCGGCTTCGTCGGTGCGCGCAACTTCGACGACACCATCTTCAAGACCAACCTCGAAGCCACCCAGACCATCGCCCGCCAACTGCGGCTGCGCAACCTGGGCGGCATCATCATCATCGACTTCATCGACATGGAGAACGCCGAGCACCGCGAGATGGTGCTCGACGAGTTTCGCAAGGCCTTGTCGCGCGACCACACCAAGATGAGCATCAACGGCTTTACCGCGCTCGGTCTGGTGGAGATGACGAGGAAGCGCACCCGCGAATCGCTCGCTCACCTGCTGTGCGAACCCTGTCCCACCTGCGGCGGGCGTGGGGAAGTGAAGACGGCACGCACCGTGGCCTACGAGATCCTGCGCGAACTGCTGCGCGAGGCGCGCCAGTTCAACGCCCGCGAGTTCCGCGTGCTCGCCGCGCCGGACGTGATCGACCTCTTCCTCGACGAGGAAAGCCAATCGCTCGCCATGCTGTCGGACTTCATCGACAAGAAGATCTCGCTGCACGCCGAGGCCAGCTACACCCAGGAACAGTACGACATCGTGTTGCTGTGAGCCCCCGTCCTGCCCCGAACCCGGCCGAGCCGCAGCCCGACAGGTTCGGCAGCCCGCTCGGCCGATACTTCGCCGCCACCCGCCCTGCCTTCCTGTCGGTGACGCTGGTCGCCTGCCTGATCGGGCTCGCCTCGGCATGGCGCAGCGGCATCGCACCCGACGCGGCCACCGCGATCGTGACGGTGCTGTTCGCGCTCGTCGCGCACGCGGCGGGCAACGTCATCAACGACTATCACGATGCCGTGAGCGGGGCCGACGACGCCAACACCGGGCGCCTGTTCCCATTTACGGGCGGCAGCCGCTTCATCCAGAACGGTGTGCTCGGCCTGCGCCAGACCGGCGTGTTCGGCTACGGCCTGCTGGCCACGGTGGTGCCCGCCGGCCTGTGGCTGAGCTGGCAGGCCGGACCAGGCCTGGTGCTGATCGGGCTGGCGGGCCTCGTACTCGGGTGGGCGTATTCGGCACCACCGCTCAAACTCGTCAGCCGCGGCCTGGGCGAACTGGCGATCGCCGCATGCTGGCTGCTGGTGGTGGTGGGCACCGACTACGTCCAGCGCGGCGCCTTCGATGCGCTGCCCTTCGTCGCCGGCCTGTCGTACGCGCTGCTGGTGGCCAACCTGCTGTTCATCAACCAGTTCCCCGACCACGCCGGCGACGCGGCGGCCGGCAAGCGCACGCTGGTCGTGCTGCTCGGCCCACAGGTGGCCAAGTGGGGTTACCTGCTGATCGCGATCCTCGCCTACGGCTGGCTCGTGGCGATGGTCGGCAACGACACCCTGCCGCAGAAGACGGCCGCGGCGGCGATGACGCTGGTGCTGTCCTTTTCCGCCGGACGCGACCTGCTGGAATACGCCTCGGAGCCGGCTGAACTCGTGCCTGCGATCAGGCGAACCATCCTCGCGGCCAACCTCCACGGCCTGATCCTCGCCGCTGCGCTGGCGTTCGGCTGAGCTGCACGGACGCCGTGAACGGTTGCCGGAAGCCTCCGCTATCTGCCTGAAGCGTCTTTTTCCTTCTCCGCCGTAGATTGCCCGTCCGTGAGGCCCGGCAAACCCTCGCCACGGAGTTGCTTGATCGTGCGTGACACAGTCTCGATGGTCAGGCCCGTGATTTCCGCAATGTCCCGGAGGCGGGGCAATACCTGACCGGCCAGGGTACGTCTGCCAACGACACCAAAACTCATGATCGAAAGCAGACGCGCAACGCGATCGGCTGCGCGCCCCGTACGCAGGGCGAGAATGTCGGCAAAACGCTGCTCCGCCCGCGCGAGTGCTTTCAGCAGACCCTCATGCCCGGGACGCTCGCCGTACTCGTTCCACGGGATGAGCGTGCAGTCGGAAAGCGCTCGCGCCGTGAACGTATAGCGCCCGAACAACAGCGTCTCCGCGCCGATGATGTCCCCGACTACGGCGAGGCTGGCAAGGGCGTCGTTGCCGTCCCCATCCTGCCCGCGGTCAAGACGGACCGTGCCGGCGACAACCCGCCACGCGCCCCCTTTCTCGCCCGCCTGATAGATGGAATAACCGCGCGGAAAATGCCTGGGCGTGTTCACGACCAGATCGGAAAGATCCCCAGTCATCCCAAACCCGTCCGATCCGCTGAACTCCACCATCCTGCGCTGCTCCATGCCACGGCGAGGCCGACGCAGCCTCGCGAAGGACGAGATTGTCCGTGTACGGCGCGCCAAGGCAAGGCCGTTCCCCCGAATGCAATCGCGATCCTTCTGAAATTTGATCCATGTCAAAAAACATGGTCGAGACGGTTCTTGCGAACGACACCATGCCGCCCGCTCCGCCCGGGCATCAGACGCCCAGATAGCGATGCCAGACCTCGCGCTGCGCATCCAGCTCGGCCGAACTGCCCTGCCAGGCGATGCGCCCGCGCTCCAGGATCAGGTTGCGGTCGGCCAGCGGTAGCAGCTTCTCGACGTACTTGTCGACCACCAGCGTGGTCTGGCCCTGCGCCTTCAGCAGCGCGAGGCAGCGCCAGATCTCGTCGCGGATCACCGGCGCAAGGCCTTCGGTGGCTTCGTCCAGGATCAGCAGGCGCGGGTTGGTCGAAAGTGCCCGCGCGATCGCCAGCATCTGCTGCTCGCCACCGGAAAGCTGGTTGCCCATGTGGTCGGCGCGCTCGGCCAGGCGCGGGAACAGGCCGTACAGGCGCTCCAGCGTCCAGGGCTCGGCCACGCCGTTGCGGCGGTCGGCGAAGGCGACGAGGTGCTCGCGCACGGTCAGGTTGGGGAAGCACTGCCGGCCCTCGGGCACGATCGCCACACCCAGGCGGGCGATGTGGTCGGCGCGCGCGGCCTGTATCGGCCGGCCGTCGAACAGGATCTCGCCGCGTTGCGGGCGCAGGCCGCCGACGATCGTCCTGATGGTCGTGCTCTTGCCCATGCCGTTACGCCCGAGCAGGGCCATGACCTCGCCCGGGCGTATCTCGAAGTCGAGTCCGAACAGCACCTGGCTGGCGCCGTAACCCGCCTCCAGGCCGCGGCAGCTGAGCAAGGGAATAGCGCTCATGCGTGCCCCTCGGTGCCCAGATAGACCGACTGCACCTCGGGATGCCCCTTCACGTGCGCCGCGTCGCCGGAGGTCAGCACGCGGCCGTACACCAGCACCGAGATGCGGTCGGCAAGCTGGAACACCGCATCCATGTCGTGCTCGATCAGCAGGATCGCCGCGTCGCGCCGCAGGCGGTCGATCAGTGCCACCATCTGCAGCGAATCCTCCGGCCCCATGCCCGCCATCGGCTCATCGAGCAGCAGCAGCTTGGGCCGCGCCGCCAGCGCCAGCGCGACGTCGAGCCTCTTCTGCATGCCGTGCGGCAGCGTGCCGGCCGGACGGTCGAGCACCTCGGCCAGGCCGACCTTGTCCGCCAGCGTCAGGGCACCGTCCATCAGCACGGTCTCGGCCTCGCGCCGCCGCAGGCAGCGGAAGCTGGAACCGGCCTGGGCCTGCACCGCCAGCAGCAGGTTGTCGCGCACGGAATCGTTGCGGAACACGCTGGTGATCTGAAAGCAGCGCGCCAGGCCGTGGCGCACGCGTTGGTGCGGGGCCAGTGCGGTGAGATCGACACCATCGAGCACGATGCGCCCGGCGTCGGCCGGTATCAGGCCGCTGATGAGATTGACGAGCGTGGACTTGCCGGCGCCATTGGGTCCGATCAGCGCGTGGATCTCGCCCGGCGCCACCGTCAGGTCGACATGGTCGGTGGCGAGCAGGCCGCCAAAGCGCTTGACCAGGCCTTCGGCCACGAACAGGCTCATGCCGCGCCCCCCTGGCGGTCGCCACGGCGCTCGAGCAGCGCGGCCAGCCCCTGCGGCGCATGGAACACGACCAACAGCAGCAGCACGCCCAGCGGCCAGTGCCAGTAGTCGGTGTGCATCTTCAGCGCTTCCTCCAGCGTCAGCCACAGCGCCACGCCCAGCGGCGCGCCCCAGCGCCGACCAAGACCACCGAGGATCACCATCACCAGCAGCAGCGCGGACTGCGTCCAGTGCATCATGCCCGGGCTGACGAAGGTGTTGTGGCTGGCGAGCAGGCCGCCGGCCAGCCCCGCAACCGCGCCGGCGGCGACGAAGCCGGCGAGCTTGAGGCGGAAGACCGGGTAGCCGAGCGCGACCATGCGGGTCTCGTTGTCGCGGATGCCGCGCAGCGCATGGCCATAGCGCGAATGCGCGACCCGACTGAAGAGTGCGAACACCCCGGCCGCGATCGCCAGCACCACCCAGTAGAAGACGTCCGGATGCGCGCCGTCGAGCCAAGGGCCCATCGCCAACGGCGTGTATAGCCCGTAGCCATCGTCGCCGCCGTAGGTGCGCAGCGATACCGCCAGGTAGTACAGCATCTGCGCGAAGGCGAGCGTAATCATGATGAAGTACACCCCGCGCGTGCGCAGCGACACCGCGCCGATCAGCGCCGCCGCCAAGCCACCGAACACCAGCGCGCCACCCCATGCCAGCCAGGCTGACGAGACGCCCGCCTCGACCAGCGCCACCACCGTGTAGGCGCCAACGCCGATGAAGCCGGCATGCCCCAACGCCGCCATGCCGCCGTAGCCGAGGATGAAGTTGAGGCTGGTCGCGGCGATGGCGACGATCAGCACGCGGCGCACGAAACCGACGTAGTACTCCAGCCCCAGCGTCGGCGCCAGCAAGGGAAAAACGGCCAGCAGCGCGAGCACCAGCCAGGGCAGGCGGCGCACCGCACCGGGAAAGCGGGTGGCGAAGGCAGGTTGCGCCACGGCGGAAACAGGATTCGTCACGACGGTCTTCAGGCGCGGGCGGGGAACAGGCCCGCGGGTTTGAGCGTGAGCACGGCCGCCATCAGCACGTACATCGCGATGCCGGCCAGCGCCGGCCCGAGATCGGCCGCCACCGAAGGCGGCAGTACCGCGCGCAGCGCCGGCGGCAGGAAGGCGCGGCCGGCGGTGTCGACCAGCCCGACCAGCAGCGCGGCAACGAAGGCGCCGCGCACCGAGCCGATGCCGCCGATGACGATGACCACCAGCGCCGGGATGAGGATGGCCTCGCCCATGCCGACCTGCACCGAGCTGATCGGCGCCATCAGCGCCCCGGCCAGCGCCGCGAGCCCGGCACCGAGCGCGAACACGAAAGAAAACACCGCCCCCACGCGCACGCCCATGAACTCCGCCATCTGCCGGTTCGAGGCCCCGGCGCGCACCAGCATGCCGACACGGGTGTTGTTCACCAGCAGGTAGAGCCCGAGCGCCACCAGCAGGCCTGCACCGATCAAGAGCAGGCGGTAGGCCGGATATGGCAGGCCCTCGAACAGCTGCACCGGACCGGCGAGCGCGGCCGGCGTCGAGGCCATCAGCGGCGCCACGCCCCAGATCGCCTTTACCGCATCGTCGGCGATCAGGATGATGCCGAAGGTAGCCAGCACCTGCACCAGATGGTCGCGTCGATAGAGGTGGCGCACCACCAGCAGCTCGAGCAGGGCCGCGACCGCCACGGTGACGAGGACCGCCGCCAGCACCGCGCCGGCGAACGAGCCGCTCGCCTCGTGCACGCGCGCGGCGACGTAGGCGCCGGCCATGTAGAGCGAGCCGTGGGCGAGGTTCATCGTGTCCATGATGCCGAACACCAGCGTCAGGCCGGCGGCGATCAGGAACAGCATCAGGCCGTAGCCGAGGCCGTTGAGCAGTTGCTCGAAGACGAAAATGGCATCCATCGGGGAGATCCGGAGGCGATGCGGCAAGGCGCGCGGCATCGCGCGGCGGGACGGACACAGGCACGGGAACGCCTGCGCCCGTCGCGCGCGGTCTTACATCTTGCAGGCGCCGACGTAGGCGTCCTGGTGCTGCTCGAGCGTGGTGCCCACCAGCTTGTTGGTGATGCGGCCGTCGGCGTCCTTGCCGACTTCGCGCAGGTAGTAGTTCTGCACCGGGAAGTTGTTGACGCCGTACTTGAACTCGCCGCGCACCGACGAGAAGCTCGGGCTCTTCAGCGCCTTCAGCACCGCCTCGCGGTCGGCAACCTTGCCGCCGACGTCACGCACCGCGGCATCCATCGCCATCAGGGTGTCGTAGGCCATCGCCGCATACACCGAGGGGTAGCGGCCGTCGTACTTCTTGCGGAAAGCGGACACGAACTCGGCGTTGGCCGGATTCTGCAGATCGTGGGTCCAGTGCGCGGTGTTGAGCACGCCGATCATCGGCTCGCCCACGGCCTGGATCACGTCCTCGTCGGCCGAGAAGCCGGGGGCGATCAGCGGGATGTCCTTCAGGCCGCCGCCGACGAACTGCTTGACGAAGTTGATGCCCATCGCGCCCGGCAGGAAGAAGAACACCGCATCCGGCTTGGCGGCGCGGATCTGCGCGATCTCGGCGGCGTAGTCGATCTGGCCGAGTTTGGTGTAGATCTCGTCCTTCACCGCGCCCTTGTACAGGCGCTTGAAGCCGTTGAGGTGGTCCTTGCCCGCCGGGTAGTTCGGCGCGATCAGCACCACGTTCTTGTAGCCCTTCTCGTTGGCGACCTTGCCGGCCGCCTCGTCGTAGGTGTCGTTCTGATACTGGGCGAAGAAGTACGGGCTGCACTTTTCGCCGGCGTAGGCGCTCGGGCCGGGGTTGGCCGACAGGTAGGGCACCTTGGCGGCGAACAGCGCCGGCCCCACGGCGAGCGCGGCGTTGGAACCGATCGGGCCGGTGAAGAAGTCGATCTTGTCGCGCTGCAGGTAGCGGGCGACGAGCTGGTTCGCCTGCTCCGGGTTGCCGCCGAAGTCGGTGCGCAGGAACTCGGCCGGCTGGCCGCCGAGCTTGCCGCCCAGCTTCTCGATCGCCAGCTCGAAGCCGTCGCGCGCCTCGGCACCGAGCGCCGCGAACGGGCCGGAAATGTCGAGCGCGATGCCGACCTTGATGTCGGCAGCGTGGGCGGCGGCAGCGCCGCACAGCGCCAGGGCGACGGCCAGGTTCTTCATCTGCAGCATTGAGTGTCTCCTCGGTTTGTATCGACAGGGGTACGGAAACGGCGCGGCATCGCAGGGATCGCCCACGATCGGTGCAATCGCGCGAATTTGCCCGATTCTAGCCTGAGCTCGATGCTCATCAGCAGGAAAATCCCCTGCACGGCGCAGGACGCAAGCTCAGGAGAGCGTGCCCTGCCAACGGTGTGGGCCCACGGCACGCCCCACCTGTATGAAATTTCACCTCGCAATGCAGGCAGCGACCGACGGCACTGGTAGACTTGCGCATCCTCATAGTGACAGCCCGCAGCCCAGGACCGCGATCATGATCGGACGCATTACCGGCACCTTGTTGGAAAAGAATCCGCCGCAGATCCTCGTCGACGTGCACGGTGTCGGCTACGAGATCGACGTGCCGATGAGCACCTTCTACAACCTGCCCGCCACAGGCGCCCAGATCAGCCTGCATACCCATCACGTGGTGCGCGAGGACGGACATTTCCTCTTCGGCTTCGCCACCGACGAGGAGCGCGCCGCCTTCCGCCAGCTGCTCAAGGTGTCCGGCGTCGGCGCGCGCATGGCGCTGGCGGTGCTATCGGGGCTGTCGGTCAATGATCTCGCGCAGGCCGTGGCGCTGCAGGAAGCCGGGCGGCTGGTGAAGATCCCGGGCATCGGCAAGAAGACCGCCGAGCGCCTGCTGCTGGAGCTGCGCGACAAGCTGGGCAAGGCACTGCCGAACATGGCCGGCGCCCGGCTCGTCGCCGCGCCGGGCGCCGCGCCCGATGCGAAAAGCGACATCCTCAACGCGCTGCTGGCGCTGGGCTACAACGAACGCGAGGCGCTGGGCGCGATGAAGGGTCTGGACGAGGCGGTCGGCGTGTCCGATGGCATCCGCCAGGCGCTGAAGCTGCTGTCGAAGGGCTAAACTGCCGCCATGATCGAGACCGACTCGCTGCGCGCCGGAAGCCCCGAGCGCCTCATCTCCGCCCAGCCCGCCGACCGCCAGGAAGACGCGATCGAGCGCGCGCTGCGGCCCAAGCGCCTCGCCGAATACGTCGGCCAGGCCAAGATCCGCGAACAGCTGGAGATCTTCATTCAGGCCGCGCGCAACCGCAGCGAGGCGCTCGACCACGTGCTGCTGTTCGGCCCGCCCGGGCTGGGCAAGACCACACTGGCCCACATCGTCGCCGCCGAGATGGGCGTGAACCTGCGCCAGACCTCCGGCCCGGTGCTCGAGCGCGCCGGCGACCTCGCCGCGCTGCTGACCAACCTCGAGCCGCACGACGTGCTGTTCATCGACGAGATCCACCGCCTGTCGCCGGTCGTCGAGGAAATCCTCTATCCGGCACTCGAAGACTTCCAGATCGACATCATGATCGGCGAGGGCCCCGCGGCACGCTCGGTCAAGCTCGACCTGCCGCCCTTCACCCTGGTCGGCGCCACGACCCGTGCCGGCATGCTGACCAACCCGCTGCGCGACCGCTTCGGCATCGTGTCGCGGCTGGAGTTCTACACGCCGGAAGAACTCGGCTTCATCGTCGGCCGTTCGGCGCGCCTGCTCAACGTCGAGATCGACGACAGCGGTGCGCTCGAGATCGCCCGACGCGCGCGCGGCACGCCGCGCATTGCCAACCGCCTGCTGCGGCGGGTACGCGACTACGCCGAAGTCAAGGCCGGCGGCCACATCACCGCCGCAGTGGCCGATGCCGCGCTGCGCATGCTGGATGTGGACAACCTCGGACTCGATCTGATGGACCGCAAGCTGCTGTCGGCCATGCTGGAGAAATTCGGCGGTGGCCCGGTCGGCCTGGACAACCTCGCCGCGGCGATCGGTGAATCCACCGACACCATCGAGGACGTCATCGAGCCCTACCTGATCCAGCAGGGCTACCTGCAGCGCACGCCGCGCGGGCGCATGGCCACGCACTCGATCTGGCAGCACTTCGGGATTGCGCCGCCACGCAGCGGCGGCGACCTGTTCAACGCCTGACACGCAAGCCGTAAACTGGCGATGCGCTCGGTTCAGGTCGTGATGTTCATGCTGTGCGTGCTCGGCGGGCTGTACCTGCTGACGCAGGCGCCGGCCTTCTTCCTGCCCAGTCGCGGAGATCCCGCCATCGGCCTGCAGTTCGACGCTGTGGCTGCTCGACTGCTGGGTGCCGGGCTGCTCGCACTGGCGGCCCTTGGCAGCCTGTATCTGCGCACGATGTACTATTCGGCGGGCCAACGCCGCCTGCCCGGCCCGGGTGAGCAGCGTCGCTACTTCGGCCTGCTGCTGCTGGCACTGGCCCTGCTGCTGGCAGCCTTGCTCAGCGCCGAGATCGGCCCGAACCCAGACTACCGGCCACGGGTACAACAGACCAACTGAAGCCGCAGTCGTGCAGCCTCACTCTTCGAGCAGCTTGCGCGCGCGATCCGCAATTTCGATGACTTCCGACAATTCGCGCGAGGTCAGCACCTTGCCGAAATGATCGAAAGCCGTTTCGGTGACGAACAGATGCCCATTGCCGCGCCGCTCGATCCAGCCAAGTTCGACCAGGCGCACGATCTTGCGCCGCACCGTCTCACGCGGCAGCCCGGTTGCGGCGGCGATCGAATAGGCGTTGCAGGGGCGCAGCGTACACGTGCGCCAGGCATCGGGGCTGCCAGGCAGGCTTTCCTCGGGACGCCCGTTGCGGCCGCCGTTGCCGTTCGCCGACGCGTGTTCGAACGCGCCAGTGTTGTGCATCGCGATCTCACCGAGCAGGATCGGCAGCAGGATGTCGCGATCGAACTCCTCGAACCAGCGCCGCAGGTTGCGGATCTCGTGGCGCATGAGCAGCAGCGCCACGGTGCGGATGGCAGCATGCGTCGAGTCGGGGGACTGCTGTTCAGTCTCGACCATTCCCTCGCTGGTCGAGCTCGCCTTGGGGGGGGCTGTGTTTGACATGTTTTCCCGAGCGGAGCCGTGCTCCTGTGATGGGCAGGCCGCGTGAGCTTGGAATATTAGATATTTATCAACTGCTCCAAGACTAAAAGCATAACGCAAGCCCTCAATAAGCTTCCGTTAAAAAATGCCCAATTTGGGCAAAAACGCGGGAATTGCGAATCACTTGCGCGCGCGCGGGTGCGCCTTGTCGTAAACGCTCGCCAGATGCTGGAAATCGAGGTGGGTATAGACCTGGGTGCTGCGAATGCTCGCGTGCCCGAGCAACTCCTGCACGGCACGCAGATCCCCGCTTGATTGCAGCAGATGACTGGCGAAACTGTGGCGCAGCATGTGGGGATGAACATGCACGCCAAGGCCGAGCGCACGGGCGCGATGCGCCAGCCGGCTGCGGATGCCGGCTGGCGACAGCCGCTGCCCGGTACGACTCAGGAACAGTGCCTTCTCTCCTGCGGCGGCAAGCGGCCCGCGCACCGTGAGCCATTGGCGCAGCGCCTCGAGCGCCTTCCCGCCCACCGGAACGCTGCGGCTGCGCTGACGCTTGCCGGTGACGGTGACCATGGCCTCTTTCAGGTCGAGACCGCCGTCGACGTCGAGTGCGGCCAGCTCGGCCAGGCGCAGGCCCGAGGAATAGAACAGCTCGAACATTGCCACGTCGCGCAGCTCCAGCGGCCCCTCGGCCTCGGGATCGAGCAGGGCCTGGGCCTGATCGGGCGACAGCGCGCGCGGCAGCGTGGTGGCCGATTTCGGTGCACGGATGCCCTCGACGGGATTCGCCTTCAGGCCATGATGACGGGCGAACCAGCGATACAGGCCGCGCCAGGCCGACAGGTTGCGGGCAATCGAACGCCCCGACAGTCCTTCGCCGTGCAGACGGGCGACGAAACGGCGAATGTCGTGCACCGCCAGCGTCGGCAGCGGCCGTCCTTCGGCCAGACGAAGCAGGTTGCCAAGATCGCGCCGATAGGCCGCCAGCGTCAGCGGCGATGCGCGTCGTTGACTGGCCAGCCAGCCCAGCCAGGCCTCGGCCTCATCCGGCAGGGGCAGCCCTGCGGCTGCCTGTGTTGCTGGGGACGAGCCCGTGGGCAGCGCGCTCATGCGATGTCAGCGAAGGGCTGGCGCCGTGCCGGCATCAGGGCTGCGGCTTCAGGGCCGCCGCGGCAAGCTCGCCGATGCGGCCGAGGTAGAGCGTGCCCATCTCGGCGTAGAAGCGCTCGGGCTCGGCGCCACCGAGTGCCAGCAGGCCGAATACGGCACCGGCCGCGCGCAAGGGGATCAGCGCGACGGAGCGGACGTGAGGCGCGGATTCGCCGAAGCAGGCCAGCAGCTCCATGCTCTCGGGCGCCCCGCAGTAGGGATGGCGCATCGCCTCGATCTGGCGCTGCACCGAATCGGGGAAGCGGCAGGGCACGTCGCCGGCTCCCCACAGTTCGAGCGCGACATAGGGCACGGCAAAATCCTCGCGCAGGCTCTCCGCCAGAAGCTGCCCCGCCAGCCCGGGCTCGCGCGCCTCCAGCAACTGCACCGCCAGGCGGTGCACCTTGGCACTGATGTCGTCGTTCTCCTCGCCGAAGCGGATCAGCTCGACCAGCTTCAGCTCGAGCTGGCGAATCTTGTCGCGCAGTGCGTACAACTGGCGTTCGGCAAGGGAAATCGCCTGGCCGCCATGCTGCGGATGCGGCACCGTGAGCTGGGTGAACAGCTCGCCGTGCTCGGCGAGGAAATCGGGGTTGTCGCGCAAGTAGCGGGCGACGTCTTCGGCGTTCATCGGCAATACTCCCGTCGGGCGACGCATGCGCCCGGCATCATACATCGCACAGCGGCCGGCGGCCGCTGCGCAGCGAATTCCATGGATTCAGTCGAGCGACATCTCGCCCTCGAACACCGTGACAGCAGGCCCGGTCATCAGCACCGGCGTACCCGGACCACCCCAGGCGATCTCGAGTTCGCCGCCGCGGGTCTCTACCCGCACCGGCGACACCACCAGATTGCGCACGATGCCCGTGACCACGGCGGCGCAGGCGCCGGTGCCGCAGGCAAGCGTCTCGCCCGCGCCGCGCTCGAACACGCGCAGTCGCACCCGGTTCGCGTCGACGACCTGCAGGAAGCCGGCATTGACCCGTGCCGGGAAACGCGGGTGGCACTCGATCAGTGCGCCCTGCTCGGCCACCGGAGCGGCGTCGACGTCGGCCACCACCTGCACCGCGTGCGGGTTGCCCATCGACACCGCGGTGATCGCCACCGTGGCCTCGCCCACCTGCAGCGGTTGCACGAAGGCATCGGAGTCGGACACGAAGGGCACCTTCGCCGGCGTCAGCTCGGGCACGCCCATGTCGACCGTGACGAGCCCGTCCTCGCGCAGGCACGGCGCGATCACGCCGGACTTTGTCTCGACGCGTATCTCGCGCTTGTCAGTCAGGCCCTTGTCGTGCACGAAGCGCACAAAGCAGCGCGCGCCGTTGCCGCACTGCTCGACCTCACCGCCATCGGCATTGAAGATGCGGTAACGGAAGTCGACGCCGGGCTGGGTCGCCGGTTCGACGACCAGCAGCTGGTCGCAGCCGACACCGAAGTGGCGGTCGGCGATGGCCTTGACGCGCGCCGGCGTGAGATCGACCTGGGTGCGCGTGGCATCGATGACGACGAAGTCGTTGCCGAGGCCATGCATCTTGGTGAAGCGCAGTTTCATCGCAGCTCTTTCAGGAGTAGGCGGTTGCAGGGCAGACAGGGTCTGCAGGCGGCGATTGTCCTCCACTGCGCCGACCAGCGTCCACCGGACCGGCACGCCCTCTCAGTAAAAGCGCGGCTCGCCCTTGGGCCGCGTCTTGAAGCGGCGGTGCACCCAGTAGTACTGCTCGGGCATGGTGCGCACTACGCCTTCAAGCCAGCGGTTCATGCGCAAGGTATCTGCCTCGACGTCGTCGGATGGATAGTCCGCCCACGGCTCGCCCAGTTCCAGCACGTAGCCTGCGCCGCCGGGCAGCACGCGCGCGATGCTGGGCACCACTGCCGCACCGGCCAGGCGCGCGAGGCGCGGCAGGCCGGTGATGGTGGCGGCCGGTACGCCGAAGAAGGGCACGAAGATCGATTCGCGGCGGCCGTAATCGAGGTCGGGCAGGTAGTAGAGCGGGCGGCCGGCTTTCATCGCCTTCACCGTGGATCGCACACCATCGCTGCGCGACAGCAGCAGCTGGTCGTTGAAGCGGCTGCGGCCGTGGTGCAGCCAGCGGTCGAAGACCTTGTTCTTCTGCCGGGCATAGACGCTCACGAAGTCGCCTTCCATCGACAGCCGGGTGCCAGCCATGTCGAGGCCGACGAAGTGCGGTGTGAGCAGGATCACCGGCCGTCCCGCAGCCTTCAGCGCGTTCAGGCGCTCGAGGCCCTCGATGCGCACCAGTTTGCGCAGGCGCTCCGGGCTCGCCCACCAGGCCAGGCCGCGCTCCAGCATGCTGCGCCCGGTCACGGCGAAGTGCCGCCGCGCCAGCGCCCGGCGCTCGGCCTCGGACAGTTCGGGAAAACACAGCCGCAGGTTGGTCAACGCCACCTTGCGCCGCGGCACCACGAAGACATATAGCAGCAGCCCGAAGGCTTGGCCGATGCGCGACAGCACCGACAGGGGCAGCCAGTGGAGCAGCCAGAAGGCTGCGATGGCGAGGCGGCTCATTGCCCGGCCTCCCCGCTGTCGGCCGCGGCGGCACGCTCGCCGCGCGGCTGCTTGTAACGGTTGTAGCCCCACAGGTATTGCTGCGGGCATTGCAGGATGATGCGCTCGACCTCGCGATTGATGATGGCGACGTCGGCCTCGAGTTCGCCGGTCAGCGCCTCGGTCGGCGCCTGCAGACGGAAGACGTAGCCTTCGCCGCGCGGCAGACGCTCGGCCCAGGTGTAGATCACGCGCACGCCCTTCACCGCCGCCAGGCGCGCCGCCAGCGTCATTGTCCACGCCGGCTTGCCGAAGAAAGGCACCCACATGCCTTCGCCTTCGCCGGGCACCTGGTCGGGCAGCATGCCCACCGCCTCCTGGCTGCGCAGGGTCTTGACCAGCTTGCGCACGCCCGACAGGTCGGCCGGCGCGGTGCGCATCTGGCCACGCGCGCGGCCCGCTTCCATCAGCGGCTGCAGCTCAGGCTTGCGTGGTGGCCGGTAGAGCACCGTGATCGGAATCTTCGCCGCGATGCACTGCGCGGTGATCTCGAAGCAACCCAGATGCGGCGTGATGAACAGGATGCCCGCCCCATCGGCGCGCGCCTGTTCGACGAGCTCCCAGCCTTCGGTGCGCACGGCAGCCGCCACGACCTCCTCGGCCGGACGCAGCCAGATCCAGGGCAGCTCCAGCGCCTGGCGCCCGGCTTCGGCGATGGCGGCACGCAGCACGCCTTCATCCTCACGACCCAGCGCATTGAACAGGTTCTCGCGCAGGCGGCGCGCATACGAGGGCGAGGCGCGATACACGAGCCAGCCCGCCCAGCTGCCGAGGCGATGCAGGCAGGACAGGGGCAGGCGGGAGAGAAGACGGAACGAAAGGTCGACCAGCACGTCAGAGTCGGGCGAGAGGAAATCCAGAAGGGAACGGGGCCGCCGCAGCCGGACGACCAGGATCGGGTGCCCGGCGCAATACCTCACACCGGGCGCAGGGGTGAATGCTTACACAGCCGACGATCCGGGTCTATAATCCGTGCGACCGCCGAGTTAAATCGACAACTTGCAGGGCGGTGACGCGGCAACGATGCCCGCGCGACAAATACTGCTAAAGCGTCGGCTGCTCGACGAAATCCCCGGAGCTGGCCGCAGACGCAAGGCCATAACGACGGGGATTTTTGTTTTTCAAGGAGCAGCAGCATGGCAGAGTTTCTCTTCACCTCCGAATCGGTCTCCGAAGGCCATCCGGACAAGGTCGCGGACCAGGTCTCCGACGGCGTGCTCGACGCCATCCTGGCCGAGGACCCCAAGGCGCGCGTCGCCTGCGAGACGCTGGTATCCACCGGCCTCGTCGTGATCTCGGGCGAGATCACGACCACCGCCCACCCCAACTACCGCGAGATCGCGCAGGACGTCATCCGCCGCATCGGCTACGACAACTCCGACATCGGCTTCGACTACAAGAGCTGCGCGGTGCTGGCGGCGATCAACCGCCAGTCGCCCGACATCGCCCAGGGCGTCGATGCCGCCAACGACGACCCGCTCGACCAGGGTGCCGGCGACCAGGGCCTGATGTTCGGCTACGCCACCAACGAGACCGACAGCCTGATGCCGCTGCCGATCTACTACGCGCACCGCATCATGCAACGCCAGGCCGAAGTGCGTAAGGATGGCCGCCTGCCGTGGCTGCGCCCGGACGCCAAGAGCCAGCTCACGGTGAAGTACGTCGACGGCAAGCCGGTGGCGATCGACACCGTGGTCGTTTCCACCCAGCACGACCCGGACGTGACCCAGGAGCAGATCCGCGAGGCGGTCATCGAGCTGATCATCAAGCCGGTGCTGCCCAAGGAGTTGATGCAAGGCGATGTGCGCTACCTGGTCAACCCCACCGGCCGCTTCGTGGTCGGCGGCCCGCACGGCGACTGCGGCCTGACCGGGCGCAAGATCATCGTCGACACCTACGGCGGCGCGGCCCACCACGGCGGTGGCGCGTTCTCGGGCAAGGACCCGTCCAAGGTCGACCGTTCGGCCGCCTACGCCGGGCGCTACGTGGCCAAGAACATCGTCGCCGCCGGCCTGGCGGACAAGTGCGAGGTGCAGGTGGCCTACGCCATCGGTGTGGCACGCCCGGTGTCACTGATGGTCAACACCTTCGGCACCGGCAAGATCGCCGACGAGAAGATCGTCGCACTGGTCTGCAAGCACTTCGACCTGCGTCCGAAGGCGATCATCCAGACGCTGGACCTGCTGCGTCCGATCTACTCCAAGACCGCCGCCTACGGCCACTTCGGCCGCGACGAGCCGGAGTTCAGCTGGGAACAGACCGACAAGGCCGCCGCGCTGCGCGCCGACGCCGGGCTGTAAGCTGCCCCACCCTGGCGCCCCCCGCCGGCAACGGCGGGGGGCGCCTTGCTTGAAGGCTGCCGCGGCGGCGAACGCCCGGCCTCCTATACTGTCTTTCGTTATCCCCAACACATCCGATCCGCCCATGCTCCAGCAAGTCCTGATGTTTGTCCTCGGTCTCACCGTCCTCGTCATCGGCGCCGACGTGCTGGTGCGCGGTGCCTCGCGCCTCGCCGTGTCCTTCGGCGTGTCGCCGCTGGTGGTCGGCCTGACCGTCGTCGCATTCGGCACGAGTGCGCCGGAAATGGCGGTATCGGTCGGCTCGGCGCTCAACGGCAACCCCGACCTCGCGATCGGCAACGTCGTCGGCAGCAACATCGCCAACATCCTGCTGATCCTGGGCATCTCGGCGCTGATCACCCCCTTGCTGGTCGATGAGCAGATCATCCGCCAGGAGATCCCGATCATGATCGGCGCCTCGGCGCTTCTGGTGGTGATGGCGCTCGACGGCAGCATCGGCCGCATCGAGGCCGCAGCGCTGTTCGGCCTGGTGGTCGCCTACACGGTGTTCCTGATCGTGCAGTCGCGCCGCGCCTCGAAGAACGTGCAGGACGAGTTCGAGACCGAGATCCCGACCTCCAACTGGGACCGCCACTGGGCGGTGCAGGTGGCGCTGATCGTGGTCGGTCTGGTCATGCTGGTGCAGGGCGCCGGCTGGCTGGTCGACGCTGCCGTCGCCTTCGCCCGCGCCTTCGGCGTCAGCGACCTGGTGATCGGCCTGACCGTGGTCGCCGTCGGCACCTCGATGCCCGAGATCGCCACCTCGATCGTCGCCGCGATCCGTGGCCAGCGCGACATCGCCGTCGGCAACGTCGTGGGCAGCAACGTGTTCAACATCCTCGCGGTGCTCGGCGTCACCGGGCTGGTGTCGAGCGGCGGCCTGCCGGTGTCGGATGCCGCGCGCAACTTCGACCTTTGGGTGATGCTGGCCGTCGCCTTCGCCTGCCTGCCGATCATGATTTCGGGCCGCGAGATTGCGCGCTGGGAAGGCGGTGTTTTCATCGCCTACTACGCCATCTACACCGCCTGGCTGGTGCTGCAGGCACAGCAGCACAGCAGCCTGCCGGCGTTCTCGGGGGTGATGCTCAGCTATGTGCTGCCGATCACCGTGATCACGCTGGTCGTCTCCATGGTGCGGCAGCCCGGCAAGAGCGCCAGCCACTAAACCCGGCCGGCGGCGCCGGCTGATCAGGCAGACACGCGGAAGCGGCGCACCGCCTGTTCGAGGGCGTCGGCGAGCTGGCTCAGCTCCCCGGCGCGCTGCAGCGAATCGCGCGTCGCGCCGTGGCTTTCCTCGCTCATGCGGGCAATGCGCTCGACGCTCTGGGCGATGTCGGTACTGGCCTGACGCTGCTCGCCGAGCGCGACGCTGATCGAACCGACCACCTCGCGCACCTCGACCGCGCCGCCCTCGAGCGCGGCCACGGCAACACGCGCACGCTCCGCATTCTCGGCTCCGCGCTCGGCCAGCTGACGGCCGTCCTCCATCGTCCCCACGGCCTGGCGGGCATTGGCCTGCACGCGCTCGATCATGGCGTTGATCTCGTGCGTCGACTGGCGGGTGCGCTCGGCCAGCTTGCGCACCTCGTCGGCGACGACGGCGAAGCCGCGCCCCTGTTCGCCCGCGCGCGCGGCTTCGATCGCCGCATTGAGCGCCAGCAGGTTGGTCTGCTCGGCGATCTCCTGGATGACCTGCGCGATGTTCGAGATGCTCTCCGCACTGACCCCCAGATCCGTCACCACGGCGGCCGACGCGGTCATGCGCTGCGCCACCAGGCCGATCGTCTCGACCGCCTGGTTGATCACCGCGACGCTGTCGCGCACCTGTGCCTCCGAGTTGCCGCTGAGCCGGTCAGCGTCGTTCGCATGCTCGGCCACCACCGAGATGCTGGTGCTCAGCTCCTCGATCGAGGCCGCGATGGCCTGCGCGGCATCCGTCTGCGCCAGCGAGGCGGCGGCCACCTTCTCCTCGTTGCTGCGCAGCGTGTCCGCCGCGGCGACGAGTCGCGCGGCATCGGCACGGATGCCACGGATGATGGTCTCCAGCCCACCCTGCATGTCCTGCATGGCCGCAAGCAGGCTGCGGCGGTCGCCACCGCGGATGACGACGCGCTGCTGCAGGTCGCCGTCGGCGATGCGGTGCGCCACCTCCGCCGCATAGGCGGGCTCGCCACCCAGGCGGCACAGCACATTGCGCGTCACCAGCACCGAGGCCACCACGCACACCAGCAGCGCAAAGGCCCCCAGCCCCAGCACGACGAGGCGGCTGCGCTTCAAGGCCTCGGCCGAATCCGAACGCATGCCGGTGGTCAGCTTCTCGAGATGCTCGATCTGCTTCATCAGTTCGCCACGGATCTCGCGCCAGGCCGGCGTCTCGCCACGCACCAGCACCTCGCGCGCGGCCTGCAGGTCATTGGCCCGCACGTTCGCGATCACCTGCGCCTGCAGCGGCGCCCAGCGCTGCACGATCTCCTGCATGCGTGCGGCCGCCGCGGCGCCACCTTCGAGGACGTGCCCGCGCGCGACGATCTGCGCGAGCATCCCGTCGAACTGCTTCTTGGCCTGGTCGAAGTTCTCGTAGGCCTTCGGGTTGGCCGGATCGAGCAGGATGTTGCGCAGCGCCTGGCCCATCTGCAGGCCCTGCGCATAGGTGCGTGTCACGTCGCGCTCGACGGCGAGTTCGGTGTCGATGAAGCCCGACAGGCGCTCGCCGCCAAGCTGCATCTGCCAGAGCGCGCCGCCCAGCGCAAGCAGGAAGAGACCGCAGGTCGAGGCGGCCAGCAATACGAGTTGCGATCGTACGGAAAGGGTCTTGGATGCCATCTTCGTTCTCGTGCGTGCAGTAAGGGAGTTCGACCCGGTACCGGAGTCCGGGCATAAATAAGAATATTTTCATAAGCATATCGGCAGCATGACGGAAGCCTTTAGGCACGATGTCACGCCCGGGACGCAGATAGCGCATTGACCACCACTGCGCCTGCATCCGCCACCTGCATCACGATCCACGCCGGTCGCCATCAGCTATAATCCAACGACTCCGAGGAGCGCTGCGAGGCGCCGGGCCGTCCGGCCCAGGCCCCCAGGCTCGGACCCCGCCCCATGGCGGGTTGCAGTTCAACGGCGCTCACCCTGCTAATCGTCTTCAACCCTGCCGGGTTCGGGATGTCGGGTGAGCCCCTCGCAGCCAGTTCGCGCTGCCCTCCCCCTCCCGCCCGGCCATAGCATGGAGCTCCACATGAACGCTGTGGCTGACAAGAACTTCACCGATTTCGTCGTCGCCGACCTGTCGCTCGCCGACTGGGGCCGCAAGGAAATCCGCATCGCCGAAACCGAAATGCCCGGCCTGATGGCGATCCGCGAGGAATACGCCGCCAGCCAGCCGCTGAAAGGCGCGCGCATCACCGGCTCGCTGCACATGACCATCCAGACCGCGGTGCTGATCGAGACGCTGACCGCGCTCGGCGCCGAGGTGCGTTGGGCCTCGTGCAACATCTTCTCGACCCAGGACCACGCCGCCGCCGCCATCGCCAAGGACGGCATCCCGGTGTTCGCGGTCAAGGGCGAGTCGCTGGCCGACTACTGGGACTACACCCACCGCATCTTCGAATGGGCGGACGGGGGTTACTCCAACATGATCCTCGACGACGGCGGCGACGCCACGCTGCTGCTGCACCTGGGCGCGCGCGCGGAAACCGACCTTTCGGTGCTGGCGAAGCCGGGCTCGGAAGAGGAGACCGTGCTCTTCGCCGCCATCAAGGCCAAGCTGGCGCAGGACCCGACCTGGTACTCGACCCGCCTGGCGCAGATCAAGGGCGTGACCGAGGAGACCACCACCGGCGTGCACCGCCTGTACCAGATGCACGCGCGCGGCGAACTGAAGTTCCCGGCGATCAACGTCAACGATTCGGTGACCAAGTCCAAGTTCGACAACCTGTACGGCTGCCGCGAATCCCTGGTCGACGGCATCAAGCGCGCCACCGACGTGATGGTCGCCGGCAAGATCGCCGTGGTGTGCGGCTACGGCGACGTGGGCAAGGGCTCGGCGCAGGCGTTGCGTGCGCTGTCGGCCCAGGTGTGGGTGACCGAGATCGACCCGATCTGCGCGCTGCAGGCCGCGATGGAAGGCTACCGCGTGGTGACCATGGAGTACGCCGCCGATAAGGCCGACATCTTCGTCACCGCCACCGGCAACTACCATGTGATCACCCACGACCACATGGCGAAGATGAAGGACCAGGCCATCGTGTGCAACATCGGCCACTTCGACAACGAGATCGACGTCGCCTCGGTCGAGAAGTACCAGTGGGAAGAGATCAAGCCGCAGGTCGATCACATCATCTTCCCTGACGGCAAGCGCATCATCCTGCTCGCCAAGGGCCGCCTGGTTAACCTCGGCTGCGCCACCGGCCACCCGAGCTACGTCATGTCGAGCTCCTTCGCCAACCAGACGATCGCGCAGATCGAGCTGTTCACCCGCACGGCCGACTACCCGGTGGGCGTCTACACCCTGCCCAAGCACCTCGACGAAAAGGTCGCCCGCCTGCAGCTGAAGAAGCTCAACGTGCAGCTCACCGAGCTGACCGACGCGCAGGCGGCCTACATCGGCGTGCCCAAGCAGGGCCCGTACAAGACCGACTCGTACCGCTACTGAGCGACGCCGGAGGCCGTCCCGATGAGCATGAACTCCTTCCATGCCCGCCAGGGACGGCCGCGCCATGCGGCCGAGCACAAACAGCCGGTCGATCGCCACGGCCTGCTGCGGGTCGACCAGCTGCTGGTGGCGCAGGGGTTGGCGCCGTCGCGCACCGCGGCGCGCGCGCTGATCGAGGCCGGACGGGTGAGCCACGAGGGCCAGACGGTCACCAAGCCCGCGCACGAGCTGCCGCCGGATGCCCGGCTCGACGTGGTTCCGGACGACAGCGACCGCTTCGTCTCCCGCGGCGCGCTCAAGCTCGAAGGCGCGCTCGCGCGCAGCGGCCTGGATGTGCGCGGCGCAGCCTGCCTCGACATCGGCCAGTCCACCGGCGGCTTCACCGACTGCCTGCTGCAGGCCGGCGCGACGAAGGTGGTCGGGGTCGAGGTCGGCCACGACCAGCTCCATCCGCGCCTGCGCAAGGATCACCGCTGCGTCACGCTCGAAGGCCTCAACGCCCGCCAGCTCACCGCAGCGGATCTCGGCACGCACTGCCCGCCGCACGGGTTCGACCTGCTGGTGTGCGACGCCAGCTTCATCTCGCTCGCCCTGCTGCTGCCGCAATGGGCTGCGCTGCTGTCAGCCAACGGCCATGTGCTGGCGCTGGTCAAGCCGCAGTTCGAAGTCGGCCCGCAAGGCCTGGGCAAGGGCGGCATCGTGCGCGACGCCTCGCTGTACGCCGAGGTCGAAACCCGCCTGCGCGAAGCGGCCCACGCCGCCGGGCTGATCATCCTCGACTGGTTCGACTCGCCGATCACCGGCGGCGACGGCAACCGCGAGTTCTTCTTCCACGCCATCCGCACACCGGATGGCGACACCGATCCGGACACACCATGAGCATCGACATCTCGATCGAGTTCTTCCCCCCCAACACCGCGGAAGGCGCCGAGAAGCTGCGCGCCACACGCGACAAGCTGGCAGCGCTGAAGCCCGCCTTCTTCTCGGTGACCTACGGCGCCGGCGGCTCCACCCGCGAGCGCACCTTCGCCACCGTCAAGGAGATCGCCGCCGCCGGCTACGAGGCCGCACCGCACCTGTCGTGCATCGGCTCCACCCGCGACAGCATCCGCGAGATCCTGCAGGAATACGCCGACGCCGGCATCCGCCGCATCGTCGCGCTGCGCGGCGATCTGCCCTCGGGCGCCGGCGCCGCAGGCGAGTTCCGCTATGCCAACGAGCTGGTCGAGTTCATCCGCGCCGAGACCGGCGATCGCTTCCTCATCGAGGTTGCCGCCTACCCGGAATGGCACCCCCAGGCCCGCAGCCCTAAGGACGACCTGCTCGCCTTCAAGCGCAAGGCCGAGGCCGGCGCCAACTCCGCGATCACGCAGTACTTCTACAACCTCGACGCCTACCTGTACTTCGTCGATGCGGTGCGAAAGCTGGGCGTCGACATCCCGATCGTGCCCGGCATCATGCCGATCGGCAGCTTCAGCAAGCTGGCACGCTTCTCCGACGCCTGCGGTGCCGAGATCCCGCGCTGGATGCGCAAGACCTTCGAGAGCTACGGCGACGATGCGGATGCGATCCGCGCCTTCGGCCTCGACGTCGTCACCCGCCTGTGCGAGAAGCTGATCGCCGAGGGCGCGCCCGGACTGCACTTCTACAGCATGAACATGGCTGGCCCCACGACCGAGATCTGCCGCCGACTCGGACTGCATAACTGAAGCCGCTCACGGTCGCAGTTCAGCCTGCGGCCGTGACCAATCGCACTCGGGCAGGCGGTCTTGCGGCATATGATACGGGGTGAATTTTCGCATCCGCACGGGCACCCGATGCCCCCGGACCCGGCCCGACATCCCGCAGACCCGTCCGCTCATGACGCGACACGCTTCCGCTAACGCCCAGCCGCCCTGCGCACGCCCTGCCCGCGAGGCGCGCCATCGTGCAGTCACCTGCGCCCTGCTGATTGCCGGTCTGATCGGCACGACGGCCGCATCGGCCGCCGGTGAACTCACCGGCATGAGCCTCGAGGACCTGATGGCGGTCAACGTCGTCGGCGCCTCACGCTACGCGCAGACACAGCGGGAAGTCGCCGCAGCGGTCAGCGTCATCACCCGCGACGAGATCAAGGCCTTCGGCTGGCGCACCATCGACGAGGCGCTCGCCAGCCTGCCCGGCATCTTCACGACCTACGACCGCCAGTATTCCTTTCTCGGCGTGCGGGGCTTCGGCACGCCGGGCGACTACACGACGCGGGTGCTGATCGCGATCAACGGCAACCGCTTCAACGAGCCCCTCTACGACGGTGGCCCGACCGGCCGCACGCTGCCGCTCGACATGAGCCTGATCGAGCGCATCGAGTTCATTCCCGGCCCAGGCGGCGCCATCTACGGTCAGAACGCGATGCTGGGCGTGGTCAACATCGTCACGCGCACCGGCCAGACGGTCGATGGGAGCGAGGTGGCGGTGTCCTACCGCTGGCCGCAGGCCGAGCGCACGGCGCGCGCCACCTGGGGCAAGCTGCTCGACAACGACCTCGAGGTGCTCGTGTCGATGTCGGGCCTGGTGTCGCGCGGCGAGGATCATTTCTACGACTTCGGCGCTGCGGGCGTGCGCGGCACGGCGCGCGGCATGGACGGCGAACGCGACGCCGACTTCAACGCCTTGCTGAGCCGCGGCCCGTGGAAGCTGGAGTTCATGAGCGGTGACCGCCGCAAGGACGACCCCACCGCGGCCTTCATGTCCGACCCGCTCAGGGACGGCCAGAAGCAGCGCGACCGCTACACTGGTGCCCAGCTCCAGTACCGCGACCAGATCGGCGACGACCTGACGCTGTCGGCTCGCCTGTACGGCACGGACTACCGCTACGAAGGCCGTTTCTTCTACGACGGGGCGCCCTACGGCTACACGTCCGTCAGCGAACAGCGCGGCATCGAACTGCAGCTGATCTCGACCGCTTTCGCCGGTCACACGCTGTCCTTTGGCGCCGAGTACCGCAACGAAGGGCGCATCGACCAGTATGTCCACGACCTGACCTACCGCGCGAACGACACCGCGATCGAACGCGATGGCTACCGCGCGGGCCTCTACGTGCAGGACGAATGGCGCCTGAGCGACACACTGTCGAGCACCGCAGGCCTGCGCGTGGACCGCAACCGCGACGGCGACATCGAGCTGAGCCCCCGCCTGGGCCTGATCTGGGCCGCACGTCCCGACACCACGCTGAAGGCGCTACTGGGCCGCGCACACCGCGAACCGAACGCCTACGAACGCGACTACGAGGAAGACGGCACCCAGGCGGCCAACCCCAACCTCGACGGCGAGTCCATCGACACGGTCGAACTCGTCATTGACCATGCCGCAACCGATCAGCTGCACCTGCGTGCCGCGCTCTATCGCTGGCAGATCGAGGACATGATCCGCCTCGGCGAAGACCCGGTCAGTGGCCTGCCGCAGTTCCAGTCGGCCGGCCGGGCCCGCGCCAAGGGCATCGAGCTGTCGGCGAGCCAGAGCTGGCGCACGGGGGCGCGCCTGCGCACGAGCCTGGCTCTGCAGAAGCTCGACGCCGAATACGGCGACAAGGTCGAGAACTCGCCCGAAGTGCTCGCCAAGCTCAACTTCTCGACGCCCATCCCGCACACCTCGCTGCGCCTCGGCTACGAACTGCGTCACGACGGCAGCCGCTACAACGGCGTCGGCGACAGGATTCCCGGATACTGGCTGTCGAACCTGCACCTCGTCGCCGAACGCTGGGCGAAGGGGCTCGAGGTCTCGCTCACCGTACTGAACCTGTTCGACCGCGAGTACGCGCATCCAAGCGCCATCCCGCGCCTGAACTGGCAGCGCGACATCGAGCAGGACGGCCGCAGCGTGCGCCTCGGACTCGAGTACCGCTTCTGAGGCCATGATGCGTCTGTCCGCGCCTTCACGCCTCCGCTATGGCATGCGTACCTTGACGGTGCTCTTGTCGGGCTGCCTGCTCGCGGCGTTCTCGCTCGGTGCGATGCCGCGCGCGCACGCCGACAGCGCGGAGGAGTACCGGCTGAAGGCGGCCTTCCTGTACAACTTCGCCAGCTTCACCGACTGGCCGGAGACGCTCGGCGACACGCTGGCCTTCTGTGTCTATGGCGAAGACCCCTTCGGTGCCCATCTCGACGCGCTTGCCGGCACCGCGATCGGCAGCCGCCGTATCGCCGTGCATCGGGCACGCAGCGTCGAGGCGCTGCCGCGCTGCGACCTCGTCTATGTCAGTCCGGCCATGGTCGGCAACCTGCCGCGCCTGTTCGACGTGCTGGGCCGCAACGCCACCCTGGTCGTCACCGACGCGCCAGGCAGCCTGCAGCACGGCGCCATGCTGAACATGAATACCGCCGCCGGCCGTGTCACCTTCTCGGCCAACCTTGCCGCCACCCGACGCCAGGGCCTGAACCTGAGCGCCAAGCTGCTGCGGCTGGCCACCGAGGTCGTGCAATGACCCCGCCCGCCCCGCAGACACCGGAGTCGCCGCTGCCGATCACGCTCGGCAAGCAGATGCGTCGCGCCAACCTGATCGCGCTCGGACTCGCGGTGGGGCTCGTCGCGTTCATCCTCATCATCGGCAACCTCGTCATCAGCGCCCTCGCCCTCGAGTCGAGCACGCGCACGATGGCGCGTGTGCTGGCCGACAACGCCGCAGCCAGCCTCATGTTCGACGACGCCGAATCGGCCCGCAGCGTCCTCGACACGCTGCAGCAATCGCCCGACGTGCTGCACGCCGCCATCTTCGACAACGACCACGCCCTCGTCGCCGAGTACAGGCGGACCGGGCAGGCGGCGGATCAACGCCGTTTCACCCCCCTGCCCGCCGGGGAAACGGGCCGCTTCACGCTCTCCGCGCTGCGAGTCGCCAAGCCGATCACCCAGCAGGGCCGCACACTCGGCACGCTGCAACTCGACGTCCAGCTGCGGCCGATCTACCTGCAGGCCGCAAGCTACGCGGCCATCACGATCCTCGCCGCGCTGCTGGCGATGACGGTCGCGGCGACGCTGCTGCGCCGCCTGAACCGCAGCATCCTGTGGCCGCTGGCCGGCCTCACCGCACAGATGGAGCGCGTGGCGCACGACGACTACGAGGCCCGCGCCGAGCGCAGCCACATCGTCGAGATCGACGCCCTGGCGCGCGGTTTCAACCGCATGCTCGAGCAGATCGCCGAACGCGACACCCGGCTTGCCCAGCACACCCAGGAACTGCAGCAGGCCAAGGACGCCGCCGAGGCGGCAAGCCTGGCCAAGAGCCACTTCCTGGCAACCATGAGCCACGAAATCCGCACGCCGATGAATGGCGTGCTCGGCATGACCGAGCTGCTGCTGGCCAGCCCGCTCGACCGGGAGCAGCGGCGCTTCGCCGAGGCGGTCGACAGCTCGGGTCGACACCTGCTGGGCATCATCAACGACATCCTCGACTTCTCGAAGATCGAGTCCGGGCGGCTCGAGCTGGAACAGGTCGAGTTCGATCTCGGTGAGCTGCTCGAGGAGTGCGTGTCGATGTTCACCCGACCGGCCGAGGAGAAACAGCTCGAGCTCGTCCTCGACCTGCCGGCCGACACCGCGCGCCGCGTGCGGGGCGACCCGTTCCGCATCCGTCAGGTCATCGCCAACCTGCTTAACAACGCGATCAAGTTCACCCTGCAGGGCGAGGTCGTGGTGCGAGCCCGACTGCTTGCGGAAACGCCCGCTGGCTGCCGCCTGAAGCTCCGTATCGAGGACACCGGCATCGGCATTCCGCAGCATGCCCAGCAGCGCATCTTCGAGCACTTCGCGCAGGTCGATGGCTCCACGACGCGCCGCTACGGAGGGACCGGACTCGGGCTCGCCATCTGCCGCCGCCTGGTCGAGCTCATGGACGGCCACATCGGCGTCGACAGCGAACCCGGCAAGGGCTCCTGTTTCTCGATCGAGCTCACCCTGCCGGCCGGCGCCAGCGCCAAGCCGACCGAGGCCGGTGAGCTTGCCGGCCTGCGTGTCCTGGTCGTGGACGACAATCGCACGCAGCGCGAGGCACTCCGTGCGCAGTTGCAGGCCTGGCAGATGCTCGTCGAGTGCGCGGACGGCGGCGAACATGCGCTCGCGCCCCTGCGCCAAGCCGCTGCGGGCGGTACGCCGTTTGCCCTTGTGCTCATCGACCTGCAAATGCCCGGCATGGACGGCATGGCGCTGGCGCGCGAGATTCGCAGCCTGACGGCGTTGTCGGCAACGCCGCTGGTCATGATGCGCACCAGCCACGCCCGTGCCGAACTGCGCGAAGGCGGGCAGGCGCTCGCACTCACTTGGCTGCACAAGCCGGTATTCCGCGCCGAACTGCGCCAGGCGCTGCTCGCCGCCCTGCACCCGCAGACAACCGTCGGAATGACGTCCGCTGCAGCCACCGAAGCCGCCGAGGCACCATCGCCAGCAGCGCTGACGGGCCGGGTGCTGCTGGCCGAGGACAACCCGGTCAACCAGCATGTGGCACGGGCGATGCTGACGCGGCTGGGGCTGGAGGTGACCGTCGTCGGCGACGGCCTGGCGGCGAGCGAGGCCGCTGCGCAGGACGCGTTCGACCTCATCCTGATGGATTGCCACATGCCGCGGATGGACGGTTACGAAGCCAGCGGCGCCATCCGCGAGCGCGAGGCGGGCAAACGCCGCATCCCCATCATCGCGCTGACGGCCAATGTGATGGAGGGCAACCGCGAGCGCTGCCTCGAGGCCGGCATGGACGATTACCTCGCCAAACCCTATTCACTCGACCAGCTCCGCGCGGCGCTGGCGCGCTGGATCGCGATCCCGGCAGACAAGGCCGACGATGACGGCCCTCCGTCGGCGGCCCCTCCGCAGCCCGAAACCGCCCGCGACGCTGCATTGCCGGCCATCGATCGCGGGTTCCTCGCGCAGTTCCGCGAACTCGATCCGCAGGGCGGCATGAAGCTCGCGGGCCGGATCATCGGCATCTACCTCGGCTCCAGCCCCGAGCTGCTCGCCAACATCGAACACGCGCTGGCCAGCGGCGACGGAACCGCCGTCCACCGTGCAGCGCACAGCCTCAAGTCGAGCTCGGCCAACGTCGGCGCAATGACGCTCCACCAGCTGCTGATCGACCTCGAACGCGCCGGCAAGGACGGCCGACTGGAGGAAGCCCGAACCCTGTTCGCGCGCGCTCACGACGAGTACCGGCGCGCGACCGCCGAACTGCTGCCGCTGCAGGCCGAGCTGGCGCGATGAGGAAGCCCAGCGCGCACATCCACCGCCCGCCCCCTCCTTCCGCCGTCCGGTTTAACATGCCGGCATCAAGTGCGGCATGTACCCACGTCTGACGAAAGCCTCATGCTCAAGAAACTGCAACACATCCCGCTGACCGGCGAGCTGCCGAGCCCGAAGGGCGTTGCGCTCGCAATCCTGGAGATGTGCCGCAAGGACGACACCACGATCACCGAGATCGCGCACATTGCGCAGACCGACCCGGCATTGGCGGGGCGGCTGATCCGCAATGCGAACGCGGCCAGCACCGGCGGCGGCCGGCCGATCGCCTCCGTCACCGACGCGATCATGCGCCTGGGCATGGGCACGGTGCGCAACCTGGCGATGGGCTTCTCGCTGATCGACCAGTACCACTCCGGTCCCTGCGCGGGATTCGACTACGAGCGCTTCTGGTCGCACTCGCTGCTGGTGGCGCTGGCGATGCAGGAATTCAGCCAGATGACGGGCGCGGGCGCGGCCGAGGAGCTGTTCGCCTGCGGCCTGCTTTCGCAGATCGGACGGCTTGCGCTGGCGACCCTCTATCCGCAGGAGTACGCCACGCTGCTGAAGGAGGCGGACGCGGCGGACAGGCTGGCCGAACTCGAGCACGAACGCCTGCACACCGACCATAACGAACTGACGGCGGCACTGCTGTCCGACTGGGGCCTGCCGCTGGCGCTGATCGAGCCCATCTACCATCACGACGCGCCAGACAAGGCCCCGTTCACGCCCGGCTCGCGCCCGCACCAGCTGACCCAGCTGTTCTACCTCGCCAAGCGCATCGGCGACCTGGGCATTTCGCCGGACCCCGAGCGCAACCGGCACACGGCCGACCTGCTGCTGCTGGGCGGGAAGATCGGCCTCGACGCCGACCAGTTCGGCGCCCGCATCGACGGCATCGTGGCCGCCTGGCACGAATGGGGCGAACTGCTGAAGGTGCCGGCTTCGGCGCTGCCGAGCTTCAAGCAGATGTGCGCCGGCCAGGCCCCGCGCCCGGAGGACAGCAACAGCCCGGCCGCGCTGCGCGTGCTGCTGGTGGATGACGATGCCACGATGCGCTGCATGCTCGAAGGCGTGCTGGGCGATTCGCTCGGCCACACCGTGCAATCGGCAAGCGGCGGCGAGGAGGCCCTGGCGATGGCGCTGCAGTTCATGCCGCAGATCGTCATCACCGACTGGCTGATGCCCGGGATGAGCGGCATCGAGCTGTGCCGTGCCCTGCGCGCCACCGAATGGGGCCAGACGATCTACATCATCATGCTGACCGGCATCGACACCCGCGAGGAGGTCACCGAGGCCTTCGAGGCCGGTGTGGACGATTTCCTCACCAAGCCGGTCGACCTGCGCTCCCTGCGCGCCCGCCTGCGTGCCGCCTGGCACTACGTGCAACTGCTCGAGGCCTGGGAGAAGGACCGCGCACAACTGCGCCAGTTTGCCGCCGAGCTTGCGATCAGCAACCGTCGCCTGTCGCATGCGGCAATGACCGACCAGCTCACCGGCCTGCCCAACCGCCGCGCCGGCATGAGCGAGCTAGACAAGGCGTGGAGTGCAAGCGGACGCTCGGCGCAGCCGATGGCGGCGCTGGTCATCGACGTCGACCATTTCAAGCGCATCAACGACAGCTACGGCCATGCCGTGGGCGACCAGGTGCTGCGCGAGGTGGCGCAGACCCTACAGCATTCGGCGCGCCGCGACGACGTCGTCTGCCGCCTCGGCGGCGAAGAATTCCTGATGGTGTGCAACAACACCGACCTGCGCGCCGCGCTCGGCGCCGGCGAACGTCTGCGCAAGCTGGTGGAGGTGCTCGCGATCAAGGTCGGCGGGCACGAGATCCAGCTCTCGATCAGCGTCGGCATCGCCGCCCGCGACGCCTCGATGAAGGACGCGGACGAGCTGGTCAATGCCGCGGACCGGGCGCTCTACCGTGCCAAGGAAAGCGGCCGCAACCGCAGCTGCATCAGCCTGAAGGGACAGCTGCGCTGCGGCCCCTGGCAGGCGGGCTGAGCGGCTTCAGCGCCGGCTGCTGCCACCGAGCAGCGAACCCAGGATGCCGCGCACGATCTGACGGCCGATGCTGCTGCCGATCGTGCGCGTCACCGTCTTGGCCGCGATCTGCACCAGCCCGTCACGCTGGCCGCCACGCGGGCCGGTGGATCCGAACAGGATTTCGTTGAGCCCGCCGCCCTGACCGGCCTTCGCGGATTCGGCGGCCTGCGACCCGGCGCGTGCCGCCGCACCCTCCGCCTGGGCACGCAGCATCTCATAGGCCGACTCGCGGTCGACCACCTTCTCGTAGTGGCCATAGATGACCGAGCCGGCGATCGCTGCCCTTCGTTCGGCCTCGGTCAGCGGGCCGAGGCGCGAATCGGGCGCGATGACGAAGCAGCGCTCGGTGACCTGCGGCCGGCCCTTCTCGTCGAGGAAGGAGATCAGCGCCTCGCCCACGCCCAGTTCGGTGATCGCCGCCACCGCATCGAAGGCCGGGTTCGGGCGCATGGTGTCGGCCGCGGTCTTGACCGCCTTCTGGTCGCGCGGCGTGAACGCGCGCAGCGCGTGCTGCACGCGGTTGCCGAGCTGGCCGAGCACCGTCTCGGGCACGTCGAGCGGGTTCTGGGTGACGAAATACACGCCGACGCCCTTGGAGCGGATCAGGCGCACCACCTGCTCGATCTTCTCGACCAGCGCCTTGGGCGCATCGTTGAACAGCAGGTGGGCCTCGTCGAAGAAGAACACCAGCTTGGGCTTGTCGGGGTCACCGACCTCGGGCAACTGCTCGAACAGCTCGGACAGCATCCACAGCAGGAAGGTGGAGTAGAGCTTGGGCGAGTGGAAGAGCTTGTCGGCCGCCAGTACGTTGATCACGCCGCGGCCGTCGGCGTCGGTCTGCATCAGGTCGGCAATGTCGAGCATCGGCTCGCCGAAGAACACGTCGCCGCCCTGCTCTTCCAGCGCCAGCAGGTTGCGCTGGATGGCGCCGATGGACGCGGTGGAGATATTGCCGTACTCGGTGGTGAAGCTCTTCGCGTTCTCGCCCACGTACTGCACCATCGCGCGCAGGTCCTTGAGGTCGAGCAGCAGCATGCCGTTGTCGTCGGCGATCTTGAACACCAGCGTCAGCACACCGGTCTGGGTGTCGTTGAGGTTGAGCAGGCGTGCGATCAGCAGCGGCCCCATGTCGGAGATGGTCGCCCGCACCGGGTGACCCTGCTCGCCGAACACGTCCCAGAACACCGCAGTGTTGGCACGCGGCGTGAACTCGGTGATACCGATGGCGGCCAGGCGCTGCATCAGCTTGTCGGACTTGACGCCCGCGGCCCCGATGCCCGACAGGTCGCCCTTGATGTCGGCCACGAACACCGGCACGCCGATGGCTGCGAAGGACTCGGCGAGCTTTTGCAGGGTCACCGTCTTGCCCGTGCCGGTCGCCCCGGTGATCAGGCCGTGGCGGTTGGCCAGCCGCGGCAGCAGGTGGATCTCCTTGTCGGCGGTCTTGGCAATCAGCAGCGCTTCGGTCATCGCATCCCCCGGGGTGGTCGTATTGCGCCCGAGTGTATCAGGGCGCTCCGCAGCCCGCGATGCAGCTCGCGTAAGCCGATTCGCAATCGGCGCAGCGGCCTGCCGCGCAGCGCGCCTGGCAGCGGTAGAGCGGTGCGGCGCAGGCGCGCACGCAGGCATTCCAGCCCGGCTGGCCGGCCGCCGGTTCGCCATACAGCCCTCGGCCCGAACCGGACGGGCAGGCGTCGAGCGTGAAGCCGCGGCGCGGACCCGGCACCCACGCCCATTCGTCCTCCGCCAGCTTCAGATCGGCTTCGAGGGCGGGCTGGGCGCCCGCCGCGAGCAGGCCGGACCGGCGCAGACTGTCGGCGGCCGCGCAGTCCGCCCGCCGCGCCTGGTCGGCATCGAGTTCGCCAAGCGCCGGATAGCCGAGGTTGATGCGTGCGCAAGCCTGCGCGAAAAGGAAGCTGCGGGTCACCGGCAGCAGCCGCGGCAGCGCGGCCGGGTTGTAGCGGATCACGGCCCGCCCCGCCTCGATGCCGGTGGCGACCACCGCAGGCAGCTGGTCGTCGCTCAGGGCCGGCACTGCCGCCCCTCGCGCATCCACGCAGCCACCGTAGATCGGCTCGCCCGCATCCGTGGCGCATACGCCTCCCGCCAGCAGCGCAAGCGCCATCCCCACGATCCACATCGCTTTACGCATCGTCCCTCCCGTCGAAATCCCTTGTCATTATCGCGGTTCGGCCGCATGTTCCGCGTCCCGCGCAGGTGCAGCCGACCTTCCCCGGGTTGTATACTGCGCCACTTTCAACCGCTTACGGCAGTATCGAGGGTCATATGGCTGGTCATTCCAAGTGGGCCAATATTCAGCACCGCAAGGGGCGTCAGGACGAGAAGCGCGGCGCCGCGTTCTCCAAGCTGGCAAAGGAAATCACCGTCGCCGCCAAGATGGGCGGAGGTGACCCGGGCTTCAACCCTCGACTGCGCCTGGCGGTGGACAAGGCCAAGGGCGTGAACATGCCCAAGGACAAGATCGACAACGCGATCAAGAAAGGCACCGGCGAACTCGAGGGCGTGAGCTACGAAGAGATCCGCTACGAAGGCTACGGCATCGGCGGCTCGGCGGTGATGGTCGACTGCCTCACCGACAACAAGACCCGCACCGTGGCCGACGTGCGCCATGCCTTCTCGAAGTACGGCGGCAACATGGGCACCGACGGCTGCGTGGCCTACCAGTTCAAGCACTGTGGCCAGTTGCTGTTCGCCCCCGGCACGAGCGAGGATGCACTGATGGAAGCCGCCCTCGAGGCGGGCGCCGAGGATGTCGTCACCAACGAGGACGGCTCGATCGAAGTCATCACCGGCCCGTGGGAATTCACCACGGTGAAGGAAACGCTGGAGAAAGCCGGCTTCACCGCCGAGTTCGGCGAAGTGACGATGAAGCCGGAGAACGTCATCGAACTGGCCGGCGACGACGCGGTGCGCATGCAGAAGCTGCTCGACGCCCTCGAAGGCCTGGACGACGTGCAGGAAGTCTATACCTCGGCGGAGTTCGACGAGTAAGCTGTCGCCACTCGTTCCGCATCCCCCGCAAAGCGGCGCCCGGCGCCGCTTTTGCTTTTCCGGCCCCCTTACCGACATGACGACCGCCTCCCTGTTCCAGCGTGTCACGCCCCTGCTCTTCGTGCTGCTGTGGAGCACAGGCTTCATCGGTGCCAAGTTCGGCCTGCCCTATGCCGAGCCGCTGACCTTCCTGAGCACCCGCTACGTGCTGGTGATCGCACTGATGACGCTGCTGGCGCTGGCGATGCGCGCACCCTGGCCTGCCAGCCCGCGCGAGGCCTTCCACATCGGCGTCACCGGGCTGCTGGTGCATGCGCTGTACCTGGGCGGGGTGTTCATGTCCATCCATCGCGGGCTGCCGGCCGGCGTGTCGGCCCTGGTCGTGGGCATGCAGCCGCTGCTGACGGCTGCCGCCGCGGGCCTGTTGCTGGGCGAACGGGTATCGCGCTGGCAATGGCTGGGGCTGGCGATGGGCTTTGCCGGCGTCGGCCTGGTAGTGGGCAGCAAGGCCACGATCGACGCGGCAGCCCTCGCCGAGCTCGGCCACATGCTGGCGCCGGCGCTGGCCGCGCTGGTCGGCATCACCGCCGGCACGCTGTACCAGAAGCGCTTCTGCCCGCGCTTCGACCTGCGCACCGGCTCGGTGGTGCAGTTCGTGCCCTCGCTGGCGGTCACCGCGCTGCTCGCCAGCCAGACCGAGACGATGGAGATCGCCTGGGACGGCGAATTCGTGTTCGCCCTGCTGTGGCTGGTGCTGGTGCTGTCGCTGGGGGCCATCAGCCTGCTCAACCTGCTGATCCGCAGCGGCAGTGCGGTGAATGTCGCCAGCCTGTTCTACCTCACGCCGCCCACCACGGCGCTGATCGCGTGGGCGATGTTCGGCGAGACCCTGAGCGCGCTCGCGCTCGCCGGCATGGCCATCGCCGTGGCCGGAGTCTGGCTGGCACGCAAGGGCTAGAATGCACGCTCCACTTCACGGAGGGACCACCATGCTGATGACCACCACCGCCACGCTCGACGGCCGTCCCGTGCGCCAGTACCTCGGCGTCGTCAATGGCGAAGCCATCATCGGCGCCAACCTGTTCAAGGACATGTTCGCATCGATCCGCAACGTCGTCGGCGGCCGCGCCGGCAGCTACGAGCGCACGCTGGCCGACGCACGCCGCATCGCCATGGAGGAGATGCAGGAAGAGGCGAAGAAGCTCGGCGCCAACGCCGTGATCGGCATCGACGTCGACTACGAGGTGCTGGGCGCCGACAACGGCATGCTGATGGTGTGCGTCAGCGGTACTGCGGTGCAGGTTTGAGCACCGCCTCGCGCAACGTCGCCACGCGCATCCTCGGGCTGGACCCGGGGCTGCGCATCACCGGCTTCGGCCTGGTGGACCAGCTCGGCAGCCAGCTGCGCTACGTCGCCAGCGGTTGCATCAAGACCAGGGACGGCGAACTGCCCGGCCGCCTCAAGACCCTGCTCGATGGCGTGCGCGAGGTGATCGCCACCTACCAGCCCGACGTGGTCGCGGTGGAGAAGGTGTTCGTCAACGTCAACCCGCAGTCCACCCTGCTGCTGGGCCAGGCACGCGGCGCGGTGATCTGCGGCGCGGTGTCCTGCGACCTGCCGGTTGCCGAATACACCGCGCTGCAGGTCAAGCAGTCGGTGGTGGGCTATGGCAAGGCCGCCAAGGAGCAGGTGCAGCACATGGTGCAGCGCCTGCTGACGCTCGACGCCAGCCCCAGCCCCGACGCCGCCGATGCGCTGGCCTGCGCCATCTGCCATGCGCACGGCTCGCAAGGCCTGGGCGGCCTCGCCGGGGTCGGCACGCGACGCCGCGCTGGCCGCATCCTGGCCTGAAAAAATTCCGTTGCAGGTGTTGCGCTGCGGGAAAGTCATCGGTATCATTCGCGGCTCTTGATCGACGGTAACGGCGATCAGCCGCAAGGCACCGGGGGTATAGCTCAGTTGGTAGAGCAGTTGACTCTTAATCAATTGGTCCTAGGTTCGAGTCCTAGTGCCCCCACCAGATTAGATGAAAGGCCGATTCGCGAGGGTCGGCCTTTTTGCTCCCGAAGGTAGCAGGTTCGGGAGCAGGCAGGGGTCTGCCCATGTAGCTCAGTGGCAGAGCACTCCCTTGGTAAGGGAGAGGCCGGCAGTTCAATCCTGCCCATGGGCACCAAGCGGGCCCTGCCGACATACGGTTTCATGCGGGAATAGCTCAGTTGGTAGAGCGCAACCTTGCCAAGGTTGAGGTCGCGAGTTCGAGACTCGTTTCCCGCTCCAGTTTCACTGCTGTACGCCGCAAGGCATGCAGCCCCGGAGTGGTAGTTCAGTTGGTTAGAATACCGGCCTGTCACGCCGGGGGTCGCGGGTTCGAGCCCCGTCCACTCCGCCACGCATCGCAAGCAAAACGCCAATCCTTCGGGGTTGGCGTTTTGCTTTTGCGCGCCCGCCTGCGGCAGAAGCGATCCCCGGGCGTAAAAAAGCCAGCCGCGCGGGCTGGCCTTCCTGTCTTGCGGGCGAAACGATCAGGCTGCGGTCTTGAGCAGCGAGACGGTCGCCGTCGTGCCCTTGCTGACCGCGTCGAAGGTGGCCGCTGCAGCCTGGTCGACGTTGGCCTGGGCCACTTCGGACACCTGCCGCACCAGCTGGGTCGCGCCTTCGTAGGCGGACGAAGCATTGACCACGGCGGTCTTCAGCGCAGTGACGGCAAGATCCGAACCCATAGGCGCATTGCGGTTCAGGCCTTCGAGGGTCACGATCACGCCCTGCAGCCACTGCGACATGCCGGCCTCGACCAGCTTCAGCAGTTCAGCCTGGGTCTGGCTGGCGACGCTGCCGACCGTCTTGGCATAGGCGAAGCTCTTCTGCAGCGCCGGAGTGATGGTGCCGAGCTGCAGCTCGATCAGTGCCTTGGGGTCGCGCGCGGCGAGCAGGGCCTGGCTTAGCGCGATGCCGTCGTCGAGCAGGGCGCGCGTGGTGTTCAGGTTCAGGGCGGTCAGGTGCTCGGCGGCCGACATCAGGCTGTCGCCGGCGGCGGACAGGTCGGAGACGCGCGCTTCAGCGGTGGTCTTGAGGGAGGCGAGCATTTTCTCGGGCGAGGCGTTCATGGTGTACTCCTTTGCGTAGGTGACACCGAAGCAGTCCTGCGGTGTGGTTTTATGTTGCACTGCAACATGGATTTACGCAAGCGTTTTTTATGCGGGAATTTTCGAAACCATGACGCTGTCGGCGGATCAACTCGTACTTCTGGTAATGGCCTGGAGCGCGTACGCGGTACTGCATTCCGCGCTCGCATCGCTGACGGTCAAGCGCTGGGTCGCCGCGCGCTGGCCGCGCCGGGCGCATGGCTACCGGCTGGGCTTCAACCTGCTGGCGGTGCTGTTGCTGCTGCCCCCGCTGTGGCTGACCTTCGCCTGGCGCGGCTCCCTGCTGTGGAGCTGGGGTGGCGTGTGGGCCTGGGTGGCCAACGGGCTGGCGCTGGCGGCGGTGGCGGGCTTCCTGTGGTCGCTGCGCTACTACGACATGGCGGTGTTCAGCGGCAGCGCACAGTGGCGCAAGGCGCACCGCGCGGCCGAAGACCCCGGCCGCCTGCGGCTGTCGCCGCTGCATCGCTACGTCCGCCACCCCTGGTACAGCCTGGGCCTGGTGATCCTGTGGACGCGGAACATGGACGAGGCACGACTCGTGAGCACGCTGTGCATCACGCTGTACCTGTGGCTCGGTTCGCTGCTCGAGGAGCGCAAGCTGCTCGCCTTCCACGGCGAAGCCTACGCGGCGTACCGCCGACGCGTAGCCGGTCTGCTGCCCTGGCCAGGGCGCATCCTGGGCCGCGAGGAGGCACGCGACCTGGAGGCACGGACAGCGGATGCCGGAGCGACGCCGCCGCGGCCCCGCGACTGAAGCGCGCCTCAGTCGGCGGACACGTCGCCCGCGGCCGGTTCGCGCAGAGGCACCCCGGACCCTTCCTGGATGCGCGGCCGCGGCTCGATCTCCTGCGGCCAGGTCGTCCAGTCGGGGTCGGGCAGTTCGGCGAACACTCGCCGCAGGCTGGCACCCCACTGGCCGTGGATCATGTCGAAATAGGGGTTGTCCCAGTCGATGCTGACATGGCGGCTCACCTTGAGGCCATCGCGCTTGTAGATCAGCAGGTCGAGCGGCAGCCCGACCGACAGGTTGGAGCGGATCGTCGAATCCATCGAGATCAGCGCGCACTTGGCGGCCTCGTCGAGCGAGGTACGACTGCTGACCACGCGATCGAGGATCGGCTTGCCGTACTTGGACTCGCCGATCTGGAAATACGGCGTGTCGCTGGAGGCCTCGATGAAGTTGCCGGCGGCGTAGATGTTGAACAGCCTCGGCGGCTCGTCGGCGATCTGGCCACAGAGGATGAAGGAGGCGTTGAAGTCGACGCCGAACTGCTGCAGGGCCTCGGCATCGCGCTGGTGCACGCGGCGGATCGTGTCACCGACCAGGCGCGCGCACTCGAACAGCGTCGGCGCGTTCCACAGGCTCTGGCGGTCCTGCACCGCCGCATGCTCGCGCAGGATGTTGATGACCGACTGCGTGATGGCGAGATTGCCGGCGCTCATCAGCACCAGCACGCGGTCGCCGGGGCGCTCGAACACCGTCATCTTGCGGAAGGTGTTGATGTGGTCCACGCCCGCGTTTGTACGCGAGTCGGACAGACAGACGAGCCCCTCGTCGAGGCACATCGCAACGCAGTAGGTCATGCAGGCAATCCTGTCAGGTCATTGCTCGACGACGACGCCCGGCGGATCGGCGGGCGGCAGCGCCATGAAGCGTTCAGGCGGCGACCGGAACGAGAAAGTTGTCGCCGATGCGGTCCCCCAGGCGGTTGATGCGCTCGAGGAAACGCTCCAGCCACGGGTGCAGGCCGGTGTCGAAGATGTCGTCCATACGGCCATAGTGCAGGGTCGCGTGCAGTTCGCCCGCCTGGCGTGCGGCCTCGGCCGAATGCAGGTTGGCGATCTGGCCGAGGATGTCGTTGACCGCGTCCACGCAGGAATGAAGCGAACGCGGCATGGCATCGTTGAGGATCAGCAGCTCGGCGACCTTGTACGGCGTGATGACGTCGCGATAGACATGGCGGTAGGTCTCGAAGGCCGAAACCGAGCGCAGCAGCGCCCCCCACTGGTAGTAGTCAGTGGTGCTGGTCGGGCTTTCGTTCTGCGGCAGCAGGCTGTGGTACTTCACGTCGAGCAGGCGCGCGGTATTGTCGGCGCGCTCGAGGAAGGTGCCCAGGCGCACGAACTGGAAGGCGTCGTCGTGCAGCATGGTGCCGAAGGTGACGCCGCGCAGCAGGTGCGAGCGGAACTTCACCCACTCGAAGAACTCGCCCAGGTCGGTGGCCTGCAGCTTCTCCGGCGTCATGTCGCGGATCTCGAGCCAGGTGGCGTTGGTGGTTTCCCACATCTCCGCGGTGAGCGTGCCGCGCACCGCGTGCGCGTTCTCGCGCGCGGCGCGCAGGCAGTTCCACACGCTCGACAGGTTATTGCGGTCGAGTACGACGAACTCGATGACGTCGCGCGGCGTCAGCGGCCGCCCGGTGCGGGCGAAGGCCTCGGTCAGCTCGCTGATGGCGAGGATGGCCCCCCAGCCGTCGTCGTGGCTACCGTTGTTGCGCGGCAGCAGCGACATCCGGTAGGACACGTCCAGCATGCGCACGGTGTTCTCGGCACGCTCGGTGTAGCGTGCCATCCAGTACAGGTGGTCGGCGGTGCGGCTCAGCATGATGATTCTCCCGGCGTGATTCGATGCGCGATCGGATTCAATTGACGACCCAGGTGTCCTTGGTGCCCCCGCCCTGCGAGGAGTTGACCACCAGCGAGCCTTCCTTCATCGCCACGCGGGTCAGGCCGCCGGGCACCATGCGGATCTCCTTGCCCCCGGACAGCACGAAGGGGCGCAGGTCGATGTGGCGCGGTGCGATGCCGGCGTCGACGAAGGTCGGGCAGGTCGACAGGGACAGCGTGGGCTGGGCGATGTACTTCTCGGGCGCAGCGAGGATGCGCAGGCGGAAGTCCTCGATCTCGGCCCTGGTCGCGGCCGGGCCGACGAGCATGCCGTAGCCGCCGGCGCCATGAACTTCCTTCACCACCAGCTCGGGCAGGTGGGCCAGCGTGTAGGCCAGGTCGTCCGGCTCGCGCAGCATGTAGGTCGGCACGTTGTTGAGGATGGGTTCCTCGCCGAGGTAGAAGCGCACCATCTCCGGCACGTAGGGGTAGATCGACTTGTCGTCGGCCACGCCGGTGCCGACCGCATTGGCCAGCGTCACCCGCCCGGCGCGGTAGGCGGACATCAGGCCCGGTACGCCCAGCATCGAGTCGGGGCGGAACACCTCCGGGTCGAGGAAGTCGTCGTCGAGACGGCGGTAGATCACGTCGACCCGGCGCGGGCCCTGGGTGGTGCGCATGTAGACCGTGTCGTCCTTGACGAACAGGTCCTGCCCCTCGACCAGCTCGACGCCCATCTGCTGGGCGAGGAAGCTGTGCTCGAAATAGGCACTGTTGAAGGCACCCGGCGTCAGCACCACCGCCGTCGGGTCGAGCACGCCGGCGGGCGCGACCGCACGCAGGGTCTCGAGCAGCAGATCGGGGTAGTGCTCAACCGGCTGCACGTTGTAGCGCGAGAACAGGTCAGGAAAGAGCCGCATCATCATCTTGCGGTTCTCGAGCAGGTAGCTCACGCCCGAGGGCACGCGCAGGTTGTCCTCCAGCACGTAATACTCGCCCTTGCCGTCGGCGCCCGCGGCACGCACCAGGTCGATGCCGGCGATCATCGCGTACAGGCCGCCCGGCACCTCGACGCCCTTCATCTCGGGGCGGAACTGGGCGTTGTTCAGCACCTGGTCGGCCGGCAGGCGGCCGGCGCGCAGGATCTCCTGGCCGTGGTAGATGTCGGCGAGGAAGGCGTTGAGCGCCTTAACGCGCTGGCGCAGGCCGGCTTCCAGCGCCGTCCATTCGTCGCCCGGAATGATCCGGGGCAGCAGGTCGAACGGGATCAGGCGCTCCTTCCCCCCTTCGGCGCCATACACGTTGAAGGTGATGCCGACGCGGTGGAAGGCGACATCGGCTTCACTGCGCTTGCGCTCGATACGCTCGCGCGGCGTATCGGCCAGCCAGTCGGCGTACGCGAGGTAGTGCGGACGGACCGAGCCGTCAGGGGCGTGCATCTCATCGTAGGGTTTCGCGGCGGTCATCTTGCTGTCTGCGGTCATGATTGGGCTCCCTTCGGGGGCCATTCAGCAGAAAGCGTGCCAACCCCGCCAAGCACGCACGGATGCGGCTTCGCGACGAGATGCACGGCCGCAACCGCGGCGGGCACTGCGGTGGTGCGCACCACCACGGCATCCGATGCATCAATGTGGTGCGCGAATGTCGTCGCATGCGGCCTCCACCGGCATCACCGTCACCGCCACCTCCGCCGCATGCCCGGCCCCTCCGAGGATGACACCGCGCAGCGGACACACGTCACCATAGTCACGTCCCCAGGCCAGCGTGATGTGGCCATCCCCCGGCTGCATGTCGTTGGTCGGATCGAACTCCACCCAGCCCACGCCAGGACACCACACGCCCACCCAGGCGTGCGAGGCGTCGGCACCGACCAGCCGCGCCTGCCCCGGCGGCGGCTCGGTCAGCAGGTAGCCCGATACATAGCGCGCCGCCAGCCCGAGCGAACGCAGGCAGGCGATCATCAGCTGCGAGAAGTCCTGGCACACGCCGCGCCGCGCGGCGAAGACCTGGGCGACCGGCGTGGCGACGTCGGTCGCCGCAGGATCGAAGCGGAAGTCCGCGTGGATGCGCGCCGACAGCGCGGCGGCCGCCTCGAGCAGCGGACGCTCGGGCGTGAAGCACTGCAGGGCGTAGTCCGCGTAGCGCGCCGCCTCGGCACCGAGCGCCACGAAGGGCGAGGCGAAGCGGTACTGCCCGGCGTCGCGCGCCTCGGCCTGCAGCGGCGCATGGCCCGACAGGGCGTCGAGCAGGTAGTCGCGCGCCGCCTCCCACGGCAGGCTGGCGGCCGGGGCCGGCCAGTCCGGCGCCAGCACGCCAACGCGGCTTCGCGCCCGCACCGTCAACCGGTCGTGCGGGGCGTAAAGACTGAAGCAGCTCACCGGGTTGCCGAAGAAATCCGTCCGCTCGCGCCGCTGCGCCGGCGCCGGATCGATCTCCAGCACGTACGACACCAGCCGCTGGCGCAGGATTTCACGCGGCCGCAGGTGCGCGACCTGCTGCGACAGCAGCACCGGGCTGGTGTAGCGGTAGGTCGTGTCGTGAAGCAGCTCATAGAACTGCATCGCGTCGGCAGGCCGTTCAGCGGGAGGCCGTGGCATGGCTGCGCGCGTCCAGGTGGGTGAAGTAACGCTGCGAAATGGCGTCCGACAGCGCGTTGCCGGCAGACCAGATGCGCTGGAGCAGCCCGAAGACCGCGCCGCAGGCTGCGGCGTCGTGCGTCGCCTGGCCGTCGGCGGCAAGGCCGGCAAGGCAGTCGCAGTCCGTGACCGCGTCCAGCTCCCGCATCAGCGCCGCAAGGGGTTCGCCCAGCGCGGCGCCGTCGGGCAGGCGCGCCAGGTGGTCGATCAGTGAATCGAGCTGGTAACGCAGCGCGCGCGGATTGTCGCCGTCGAACATCACCAGTTCGGCCACCGGCCGCGGCGCCAGTCCGCGCGCATGGCGGCTGCGATAGCGGATCTCGCCGTCGGTCACGGCCAGCAGGGCCTCTAGGGCGCCGCGGTGCGGCACGGCCAGCAGCACCGCGAGCGCCGAGGCGAGGAACTGCAGGCGCTCGATGCGGCGGCCGATCGACAGGAAGCGCCAGCCGGCATCGCGCGGCATGCTCTCGATGACGAAACCCGACAGCGTCACCAACGACAGCAGCGATTCGTCGAGGCGGTGCATCGCCTCGCCCAGGCCGGGCGCCTCGGTCACCGGCGTCGCAAACCCCGCCAGGCGGTTGTAGATGCGCCAGCTGTCGGGAGACAGGCGGTCGCGCAGTTGCGAGGCCAGCCGCAGCACCATGCGCAGGTTGGTGACGACGCTGCCGCTGCGCGCGTCGTCGAACAGGGCGCACGCCAGCACCTGCGCGGCAGCGCTGCCTTCGACCCTTTCGGTCCCCTCGCCGCCCTCCGTATCCTCGCCTGCCCGCGGCAGCACGCCGCAGCGCCGGCACAGCTCGGCCAGCGCAGCCACCGTGGGCGAATCCGCCTGCGCACCTGCCTCGCCGGCGGCCGGCCCGACGTGATCGAGCACGGCCAGCCCGCCGAGGCGGCCCAGCGTCTCGCGCCCCAGGCGCGCTGCGCCGTCGGCACGCTCGCTGTAGCGCCCGAGCCAGAAGAAGCTTTCCGCCACGCGGCTGGCCAGCCCCGGCGCGGCGAGGCTGCGCTCGCGCAGCGCGATCTGCCCCGGCACCGCGGGGCGCCGACTTGGCCCCGTCGCTGCGGCCGGGCCGCTGAGCACCCACGCATCCTTGCTGCCGCCCCCGTGCTGCATGGACACCACACGCATGTCGGTCTCGGGCGCAACCCGCACCAGGCCGCCCGGCATCACGCGAAAACCGTCGGGGCCGACCGCCGCGAACACCCGCAGGCCGATGTTGCGCGCCACCAGGCCCGCGGCCGGTTCGTCCTCGGTCGCCAGCACCGGCGCCTGCGAAATGTTCACCATCTCCTGCGCGACGAATTCGAACGGGCGAGCGGCAATGCGCGCGGCAAGGGCGTCGAGCTCCGCCGCCGGCAGGTCGCGACAGAACAGCGGACCGGCGCCCACGGTCGGGTAGGCCGGCTTCACCACCAGTTCCCGCAGGTGCTTCAGCGTGTAGTCGCAGGCCGCCTTCTCGCCGCACCACCAGGTCGCGACCGAAGGCATCTTCAGCTTCTGGCCGAGCAGGTGTTCGGCCAGGCGCGGCAGGTAGCCCAGCAGCGCACCGGTCTCGAGGATGCCGCTGCCCAGCGCATTGGCGACCGCAACCTGCCCGGCACGCACCGCCGCCACCAGTCCGGCCACCCCCAGCGCCGAATCGTCGCGCAGCTCGAGCGGGTCGCACCAGATGTCGTCGACGCGGCGCAGGATGACATGCACCCGGCGCAGGCCCTCGAGCGTGCGCAGGAAGACCTTCTCGTCGCGCACCGTCAGGTCCTGCCCCTCGACCAGCGGAAAGCCCATCTCGCGCGCCAGGAAGGCGTGCTCGAAATAGGTTTCGTTGTAAGGGCCGGGCGTCAGTACGACGATCAGCGGGGCGTCGCCGTCCTCGGTCCTGCCCTCGCCGCCCTTCTCCTCTGCACCGGCCTCCGGGGCCAGCGTCGCCAGCCCGTCGCGGAAGGTCTCGAAGAAGGGCACCAGCGGCTGAACGCCGGCGGCGCGATACAGCTCGGGCAGCGCCCGCGCCACCACGCCGCGGTTCTCCAGCGCGTAGCCGGCGCCGGAAGGGGCCTGGGTGCGGTCGGCCACCACCCACCAGCGGCCATCCGGCGAGCGCGCCAGGTCCACCGCGTACAAGTGCAGGAACAGGTCGCGCGGGGGCTTCGCCCCCACCAGCGGACGCAGGAATCCGCTGTGGCCGTAGATCAGCGCCGGCGGAATCAGGCCCTGCTGCAACAGGCTCTGCTCGCCGTAGAGGTCAGCGAGGATGCGGTTGAACAGCGTCGCGCGCTGCAGCACCGCCGCCTCGATCTGTGCCCATTCCGCCGCCGGCAGGATGTAGGGCAGCAGATCGAGCTCCCACGGCCGTTCGAAGCCGCGCGGATCGGCATACACGTTGTAGGTGATGCCGTTCTCGTGGATCTGCCGGCGCAGGGCCGTGCGCCGCGCCGCGGTCTCGGCCGCCGGCATCGCGGCCAGGCCGTGGAAGAAATCGCGCCAGTGCGGACGCAGCACCACCACACTGCCGATGCGCTGGCACAGCTCGTCGTAGCGATCGGGCCGTGCAGCGTAGTCGGCGAGCAGCTGGGGCGGGCTGTGCGGCTGGACCTGCATGCTTCGTCAGCCCTGTCGACGCAGGTCGAGCGTGAACGGGAAGTCGGCGTTGCGCTCCGCCGCCGCCGGCGCGATCCGGCCCGGCGTATGGCCGGTGGTGGTGAAGCGCGCCAGGCGCCGGCCCTCGGCCTCGTACGGGTTCACCGGGTAGCTCTCGTAGTTGCGCCCGCCCGGATGCGCCACGTGGTACATGCAGCCGCCCATCGAGCGCTGCATCCAGCCATCGACCAGATCGAACACCAGCGGCACATGCACGCCGATGGTCGGATGCAGGCAGGACGGCGGCTGCCAGGCGCGGTAGCGCACGCCGGCGACGAACTCGCCGACCACGCCGGTCGGCTGCAGCGGCACGGCGCGGCCGTTGCAGCTCAGCACATGGCGGTCATCGTTCAGTCCCGACACCTTCACCTGCAGGCGCTCCACCGAGGAATCGACATAGCGTACCGTACCACCGGGCGCCCCCTCCTCGCCCATCACGTGCCAGGGCTCGAGCGCCATTCGCAGCTCGACCTGTACGCCGCGCGCGGCGAACTCGCCGTACTTCGGGAAGCGGAACTCGAAGTGCGGCGCGAACCAGTCGAACTCGATCGGATAGCCGGATTCGCGCAGCTCGGTGACGACGTCACGGAAGTCCTCCGCCACCCAGTGCGGCAGCAGGAAGCGGTCGTGCAGTTCGGTGCCCCAGCGCCGCAGACGGCCGGGCGCATAGGGCTGCTGCCAGAAGCGCGCGATCAGCGCGCGCAGCAGCAGTTGCTGGGCGAGGCTCATGCGCGCATGCGGCGGCATCTCGAAGGCGCGCAGCTCGAGCAGGCCGAGCCGCCCGGTGGCGCTGTCCGGGCTGTAGAGCTTGTCGATGCAGAACTCGGCGCGGTGGGTATTGCCGCTGGCGTCGATCAGCAGGTTGCGCAGCAGGCGGTCGATGAGCCAGGGCGGCACGGCCTTGCCGACCTCGGGGAACTGCTGGAAGGCGACCTCCAGTTCGTGCACCGAGTCGTGGCGCGCCTCGTCCACCCGCGGCGCCTGCGAGGTCGGGCCGATGAACAGCCCGGAGAACAGATAGGACAGGCTGGGGTGGTTGTGCCAGTAGCTCACCAGGCTGCGCAGCAGGTCAGGCCGGCGCAGGAAGGGCGAATCGGCCGGCGTGGCACCGCCGAGCACGAAGTGGTTGCCGCCGCCGGTGCCGGTGTGGCGGCCGTCGAGCATGAACTTCTCGGTCGACAGCCGCGACTGGTGGGCTTCCTCGTACAGGGTGGTGGTGCGCTCGACCAGTTCGTCCCAGCTTGCGGCAGGGTGGATGTTGACCTCGATCACGCCCGGATCGGGGGTGATGCGGAAGCTCGCCAGGCGCGGGTCGGACGGCGGCTCGTAGCCCTCCAGCACCACCGGCAGCTTGAACTCGACCGCGGTGTCCTCGATGGCAGTGACGATCTCGAGGTAGTCCTCCAGCGCCACCGTCGGCGGCATGAAGAGGTAGAGCAGGCCGCCGCGCGGTTCGGCACACAGCGCGCTGCGGGTGATCCAGGCGGCGGACTCGAAGGGCGCCGGGCGGCGCGCCGGGTCGACACGTTCGTCGCGGCTCGCCAGCGCGGCCTCGGCGGCACCGGGAAGCGGCATGGCGGCCTCGCCCTGCACGCCATGGAAGCCGGCATGCTCGGCCCGGCCGGGCGTCCAGCCGCCGCCGTGGGCGGTAAAGCCAAGGCCACTGTCGGCGCCGACGGTCACCCCGGTCGGCCGCAGTTGCTGGCGCAGTTCGGCGTGGGCGGGCAGCGCAGGGAAGGCCTGGTTGGGGTCGGCGGCATGGATCCACGGGAAGTCGCCCCTGCCCACCCAGGGCTGCGAATCCAGCGGCAGGCGGTAGCCGATCGGCGAATCGCCCGGGATCAGGTACAGGCGTTCGGCACGCAGGAACCACGGACCGCTCTGCCAGCGGCCGGCACCGCCGTGATTGCGCACGATCGGCAACACATGGCCGATGACCTGCTTCAGGCCCCGGTCGAAGACCTTGGTCAGGCGCGCGCGCTCGAGCGGATCGTCGACGCGCGAGTCGTGCGGGTCCACGTTGGTCGGCAGCCGGCGCTCGCGCCACAGGTAGTACCAGGCGTCCTCGAAGGCCGGCATCATCCACTGCGCATCCACGCCCAGGCGCTCGCCGACGCGGGCAAGGAAGCGCGCCGCCATGGCCTCGTCCACCGCGGTGTCCGAGAGTTCGCGCGCAAACAGCTCCGGATCGCGCCAGATCGGTTCGCCGTCACGGCGCCAGTAGCAGTTCAGCGACCAGCGCGGCAGCTGCTCACCGGGGTACCACTTGCCCTGGCCGAAATGCAGCAGGCCCTGCGGTGCATAGTGATCCTTGAGGCGGAACATCAGGTCCTCGGCCAGCGTACGCTTGCTCGGCTTGCTGGCATCCCGGTTCTGCGGGTCGAGCGCGTCGCTGTTCCAGGCCGCGCCGTCGCGGTCGTCAAGCGACACGAAGGTCGGCTCACCCCCTTGCGTGAGGCGTACGTCACTGGCCGTCAGGTCGCCGTCGATACGGTGGCCCAGGGCCTCGATCGCGGCCCACTGTTCGTCGGTGTAGGGCTTGGTGACGCGCGGCGCCTCCCACACCCGCTCGACCTTCATGATGTGCTCGAACTCGCACTCGCATTCGTCGGTGAAGCCGGTGATCGGCGCCGCCGACGAGGGCTCGGGCGTGCACGCCACCGGGATGTGGCCCTCGCCGGCAAAGAGGCCCGAGGTCGGGTCGAGGCCGACCCAGCCCGCACCGGGCAGGTAGACCTCGCACCAGGCGTGCAGGTCGGTGAAGTCCACCTCGGTGCCGGACGGCCCGTCGAGCGACTTCACGTCGGGGGTGAGCTGGATCAGGTAGCCGGACACGAAGCGTGCCGCCAGCCCGAGGTGGCGCAGCAGCTGCACCAGCAGCCAGGCCGAGTCACGGCAGGACCCGCTCGCCAGCGTCAGCGTCTCCTCCGGCGTCTGCACGCCGGGTTCGAGCCGCACCAGGTAGCGGATGTCCTGCTGCAGGCGCTGGTTGAGCCCGACCAGGAAATCGACGCTGGCCTTCGGCTCGCGCGGGATGGATTCGAGGTAGTCGAGGAACTTCGGTCCGAGCGCATCGGCCGGCGCCTTCAGGCGATAGGGCGCCAGCTCCACGCTCAGACCCTCGTCGTAGGCGAAGGGAATCTTCTCCGCCGCTGGCTCGAGGAAGAAGTCGAAGGGGTTGATGACCGACATCTCGGCCACCAGATCCACCTCGATGCGCAGTTCGGTCGCCTTGTCCGGAAACACCAGCCGCGCCAGGTAATTGGACTGCGGGTCCTGCTGCCAGTTGATGAAATGCCCGGAGGGCTCGACCTTCAGCGAGTAGGCATGGATCGGTGTGCGGCAATGCGGCGCCGGACGCAGGCGCACGACCTGCGGCGACAGGCTGACCGGGCGGTCGTAGCGGTAGTGGGTGACGTGGTTCAGCTTGACGTGGATGGACACGAAGGCCTCGCGATGCGCAGATGGGCAATGCCGTTCCGACAGCAAGAAGCGTGCGCGGACGGCGATGCGCCCCCACCCTCGCTGCGGGTCCGTGGACACCGGCTCCACCCCCGCCAGCGCGCACCAGCCCGGCGCATCACGCACCACCCCGGTGCGGCGTCGCCTCGCCGCACACATCAAGGAATGCCGCGCCGGGAACTGGCAGAATCGGGACAGCTCAGAAAACGGCTGGCCCGGAAACGACACGGGGCAGCTTCGCGAACCCAGCCGGCGCCGTCTGCCGACGTTCCATCCCGATGACCCGAACCGCGCCCGCCTCGCTGCCCCGCAACCTCGCCCTCGCCTACGCGCTGCTGATCGCCTACGCCTGCCTGCATCCGCTGACCGGCTGGCAGGCGAGCGGACTGCCGCTGTTCGACTACCTGCTCGCCCCCTGGCCGAAGTACTTCATCCTCGAGGACTTCATCTTCAACATCCTCGGCTACCTGCCCTTCGGCTTCCTCGCCGCCGCGGCGATGCCGGCCGGATGGCCCGCAGGGCGCGGCATCGTACTGGCCACCCTGCTCGCGGGCCTGCTCAGCCTCGGGCTCGAGACTGCGCAGAACCTGCTGCCCAGCCGCATCGCCAGCAACCTCGACCTGGGCGGCAACATCCTCGGCGCCCTGCTCGGCGCAATGCTGGGCGTGCGCTGGGGACAGGCGTGGTTCGGCGCACGCGGCATCTTTCACCGCTGGCGGACGGAATGGATCATCGGCGGACGCACCGGCGAAGCCGGGCTCATCCTGCTCGGGCTGTGGCTGCTCGGCCAGCTCAGCGCCACCGACCTGCTGTTTTCCAGCGGCGACCTGCGCAGCCTGCTGGGCATTGCCGCGCCGCTGCCCTTCCAGCCCGAACGCTTCATCGCCTTCGACACCGCGCTCACCGCGGCGTCGATCCTCGCCGTCGGGCTGTTCGCACGCTGCATGATGCGCGGGCGCAACCCGCTGCCGATCGTGCTGCTGCTGGCGCTGGGCGTCGGCGCCAAATCGCTGGCGACCGCCACCTTCTTCGAGCCCGGCGCGCCGCTGGCCTGGCTCACGCCGGGTGCCGAACGCGGCCTGGTGATCGGGGGCGCCGTGCTCACGCTGACGCTGCTGCTGCCACGCCTGCTGCAGCACGCGCTGGCGGGCACCGCGCTGCTGGCCGCGACGGCGCTGGTCAACCTGATGCCGGAGAACCCCTACCTGGCCTACAACCAGCGCCTGGCCCAGTTCAGCAACATCCTCAACTTCCACGGCCTGACCGAACTCGTCGACAGCCTGTGGCCCTTCGTCGCGCTGGCCTACCTGTCGGCGCTCGGCCTGTGGCGCGGCGAACACCTGACCGCCCGGGCGGGGCACAGCACACGCGGCCTATAATCCGTCCTCCCTTGGTGCGCCGACCGGTGCACCCGAACCGCTGCGAGACACCGAGACACCATGAGCTACTTCAAACACCACGTCTTCTTCTGCTGTAACCAGCGCGCCGCCGGCGAAACCTGCTGCAACGACCACCAGGCCAGCGAGCTGCAGACCTACGCCAAGGAGCGCACCGCCGCGCTCGGTCTGAAGGGCAAGGGCAGCGTGCGGGTGAACAAGGCCGGCTGCCTGGGCCGCTGCGACGAAGGCCCGGTGCTGGTCGTCTACCCGGACAACGTCTGGTACACCTACGTCGACAAGGAAGACATCGACGACATCATCGACAACCACCTGGTGCATGGCCGCGTCGTCGAGCGCCTGCGCCTGCCGGAGGACGCTGCATGAGCCGCCCGCTGCCCACCGAATCCGCCCTGCTGCGCGGCCCCGAAGGCCAGATCGAGGTGCTGATCGACACCCCGGAGACGGTGCGCGGCATTGCGCTGGTGTGCCATCCGCACCCCCTGTTCGGCGGCGCCAACACTAACAAGGTGGCGCACACGCTGGCGCGCAGCTTCCGCGACCTGGGCTTCGCCGCGCTCCGGCCGAACTTCCGCGGCGTGGGCAAGAGCGAAGGCACGCACGACGAAGGCGTCGGCGAAACCGAGGACATGCTGTCGGTGCTGAGCTGGGCGCAGTCGCGCTGGGGCAGCCTGCCGCTGGCGCTGGGCGGCTTCTCCTTCGGCAGCTACGTGCTGACGCGCGTCGCCAACCGCCTCGCCGACGGCATCGCGCCGCCGCGCCAGCTGATCCTGGTCGGCATGGCGGCCGGCGCGACCACCGGCAGCGGACGCCACTATGAGACGCCGACAGCGCCGGCCAACATCCCGACCCTGGTCATCCACGGCGAGAACGACGAGACCGTGGCGCTGGCCAACGTGCTCGACTGGGCACGGCCGCAGGAGCTGCCCGTCACCGTGGTGCCCGGCGCCGACCACTTCTTCCACGGCAAGCTGCACGTGATCCGCGATGTGATCGCGCGCAACGTCAGCCGTGCCGACACGGCCTGAGCGCGACGCTCAGTGCCTGAGGCGCGGCTCGCGCGCGACCAGCGCCTCGAGTTCGTGCGCGGCCTCATCCAGGGTGAAACCCTGGATGTGCGCGGTGAGCGGCGCGAGGGTCGCACCGAACAGGCCCTCCAGCGCTGCGCGGCAGCGGTCGAAAGCCTGCAGCGCCTCGATGTCGTCCTCGGCCAGCAGGCGGGCCAGCGTGGCGACCTGGACGCGCAGCGCGTCCCAGTCGATCGCCTCGACCGCCGACGGGGCAGCAAATGCGCCGGTCCGCGGCGCCGGCACGGCGGGCAGCCAGCGGCGTAGCGTTTCGTAGAGCATCTGCGGCTCGACCGGCTTGGGCAGGTGGGCGTTCATGCCGGCGGCCAGGCAGGCCTCGCGGTCTTCCTTGAAGATATTGGCGGTCATGCCGAGGATCGGCACGCTGCAAGCGCCTTCGGCACGCAGGCGGCGGGTCGCCTCGAGCCCGTCCATGACCGGCATCTGCACGTCCATCAGGATCAGGTCGTAGCCGCCGCGGCCGGCCATTTCGACCGCCTCCTGGCCGTTGCCGGCGCAATCGACCTCCAGGCCGGTGCGGCGCAGCAAGGCCAGCGCCACCTCGCGGTTGACCGCGTTGTCCTCGGCCAGCAGCACCCGCAGACCCTCGAAACGGCTCGATTCCGCGTCGTCCCGGCCTGCGCCGGGCCTGCGCCGGGCAGCGTCCGCACGACCGCCTCCCGCCAGCTCACCCACGGCTGCCAGCGGCACTTCGATCCAGAAGCAGCTCCCGACGCCGGGCGAGCTGCGCACGCCGATCTCACCGCCCATCAGGCGCGTCAGGCTGCGCGCGATCACCAGGCCAAGACCGGTGCCCTCGTGAGCCCGGGTAGTTGACGCATCGATCTGCTCGAAGGCCTGGAACAACCTTTCCTGCTGCTCGGGACGGATGCCGATGCCCGTGTCCTCGACCTCGAAACGCACCCACTGCGTCCCGTCGTCGTGCGGCACGGTGAGGCCGCGCAGCACGACGCGGCCTGCCTCGGTGAACTTGATCGCATTGCTGACGAACTTCTGCAGCACCTGACCGAGCCGCAAGGGGTCGCCGAGCAGGCGGCGCGGCAGGCGCTCGGTGTCGACCTCGAACGCGAGACGCTTGTGCGCCAAGAGGTCGCGCGCCTGCGCGGCGAGGTTGTCGATCACCGAATCGGGATCGAAATCCACCAGCTCGATGGACACCGCCCCGGCCTCGATGCGCGAAAAGTCGAGGATGTCGTTGATGATCGACAGCAACTGCATGGCCGTCGCGTGGATGGTGTCGAGCTGCGCGCGCTGCGCCTGCAGCGCCGGATCGCGGCGCAGCAGGTAGCTCAGGCCGATGATGGCGTTCATCGGCGTGCGGATCTCGTGGCTCATGTTGGCAAGGAAGGCGCTCTTGGCGCGGCTGGCCGATTCGGCCGCTGCCTTCGCCACGGTCAGCTCCGCGGTGCGCTCGCGCACCAGGTCCTCGAGTTCGTTCTGGTAGCGCAGCAGCTCGCGCCGCGCTTCCATGTGCTCGGTGATGTCGGTCCATACCGAGGACAGGTACTTGCGTCCGCCGATGTCGATGACCTTGATCGTGACCCACACATGGCGCACCGAACCATCCTTGCGCCGGCGCTGGTTCTCGAACGACGCCGAGCCGGTGACGAGGATGTCTCGCAGGCGCGTGTCCACTTCGTGCCTGGACCAGTTGGCCTGCACATCGTAGAGACTGAGGCGAGCGAACTCCTCGCGCGAGTAGCCCAGCGAGGCGCAGGCCGCGTCATTGAATTCGGCAAAATGCAGGGTCTCGACATCGACCAGCACGATGCCGCTGCTCGACTGGTCGACCAGCGAGCGGTAGATCTCCTCGCGCCGCGCGAGCGCCTGCGAAGCGACACGCCGGGCCCGGATGACGTCACGGAAGGCGAGCACCGCCTCCGCCACATCCTGCAGCAGGCCATGACCGTGGTGTAAACGCTCGAGCCGGTCGAGCACCGGCGCCTCGGTGTCGGCCCCGGCCAGCGCGCCGAGCGAGTCCGTGATCGTGGCCATTCGCCAGTTGAGCCAGAACGCGCCGAGCAACCACAGCCCGGCGACCAGCAGCATGCCGACGATGGTCAGCAGCGTGGCCTGCTCGACGTGATCCGTGAGGTTGTGCTCCAGCGCATGCAGGCCTTCCGCCGCGCTGCGCACCATTGCCGAGGACAGCAGCGCGCGATGATCGGCAAGTTCGGTGTGGAGCCGGTCAGCTTGGCGGATAAGATCCAGTACCCGCTCGGGCGCCGGCCGGGCATCCAGGGCCGGCACAAGAAAACGGCGATAGTCCTCGAAGCGAGCCTGTTCTTCGGCGAACTGGGCGGCGATGTGCGCCGGATGGCCCCGCTCGGCGGCGAAGGCAAGCAGACGCTGCATGTCGCGCAGTTCGCGCAACACCTCGGCACGCCGGATCGCTCGCGCCTCCTCGTCGACCGCCCCCTGTGCAACGTCGTGGATCAACTCCCTCGCCTTGCGGTGCAGGAACAAGACGCCGTGACTGAATTCGACCACATCATCGACCCCGCCCAGCGCCTCCATCTGCGCCGACTGGATCACGCGCTGCTTGCGCTGCAGGTCGTCGAGCGCGCCAATGTTGAGCGCAGCCGCGGCACCGAGCACCAGCATGACCGGCAGCAGCAGATAGACCAGCAGCGGTATGCGGCGACGGGGCCTCATGATGTCTCGCACAAGGGCTCAGGCGTCATCAGCGTAGCGGACGGCGATCTCGGCGAAGCGATCCTTCAAATCAAGGAAGGCATCCACCAGTTGCGGGTCGAAGTGCGAGCCGCGCCCATCGACGATCAGGGCCACGGCCTTTTCCAGCGGCCAGGGCGCCTTGTAGGGGCGCCGGCAGGTCAGCGCGTCGAACACGTCGGCCACCGCCATCAGCCGCGCTGCCAGGGGAATGGCGTCGCCGCGCAGGCCGTCGGGGTAGCCGCTGCCGTCCCAGCGTTCGTGGTGATGGGTGGCGATGTCGCGCGCGACCTCGAGGAAGGTGAAGTCCTCCGGCGCAGGCAGGTCCGCATGCTCGACCCGCTCGCCCACCACCCGCTTCACCGCGTCCACGATCGCGTCGCCGCCGATGCGGGCATGCGTCTTCATGATCTCGAACTCGTCCGGCGTCAGCTTGCCCGGCTTGAGCAGGATGTGGTCGGGGATACCGACCTTGCCGATGTCGTGCAGCGGCGCGGCCTTGGCGATGATCTGGCGAGCCTCCGGCGTGAGTGCGGCGGCGTAGTCGGGGTGCTCGCACAGATGCGCCATCAGCGTCTCGATGTAGGCGCGGGTACGGTGCAGATGGTTGCCGGTCTCGTTGTCGCGCACCTCGGCCAGCGCCGCCAGGCCGTAGAGCGTGACGTCCTTGATCAGTTCGTTGGTACGCATGCGGCGCGCGATCTCGGCCTCGAGCCAGTCGTTCTGGTCGCGCAGGCGGTCGCGCGCGTGCTTGAGCTCGAGCTGACTGCGCACGCGGGCAAGCAGGATCGCGGGCTTGAGCGGCTTGGTGACGTAGTCCACCGCGCCGAGCGCCAGTCCGTGCTCCTCATCCTCATCCGCATTCAGCGCGGTGACGAAGATGACCGGGATGTCGGCGGTTGCAGGATTGGCCCTGAGGCGGCGCATGACTTCGTAGCCGTCCATCTCCGGCATCATCACGTCGAGCAGGATCAGGTCGGGACGCGGCGCGCTGTCGGCGACGGCGAGCGCGCGCGCGCCGGAGTTGGCGACGCGCACCTGGTAGGTGTCGCGCAGCAGGTCGCCGACCACGCGCAGGTTCTCGGGCTTGTCGTCGACCACCAGGATGGTCGCGCGATCGGGGGCAAGCTCAGACATGATCGGCTCCTTCGGACTGGACGTCGCGGCTCGCGCCCGGCCGCGCGGCGCGCATGGCCTCGTCGATGAAGGCCGACAGCGTGGCGAAAACCGTGCGGTCGATGCGGCCCTCGCCGGCGAGCTTCTGCAAGAAGGCCAGCGCCTCCTGCGCGCCCAGGCCGGCGCGGTAGGGACGATCCTGCACCATGGCCTGGAAGATGTCGGCCACGCGCAGGATGCGCGCCTCGATCGGCAAGGTGGCGGCATCGACGTGGAAGGGGTAGCCGCTGCCGCCGGGCTCCTCGTGGTGGTACGCCGCCCACGGCGCGATCTCCTCGAAGCCCTTGACGTTGCGCAGGATCTGGAAGGTCTCGAAGCTGTGGCTGTTGATGACGAGGCGCTCGGCCGGATCGAGCTTTCCAGGTTTGTCGAGGATCTCGTCGGGCACACGCAGCTTCCCCAGGTCGTGCAGCAGGGCGGCGATCTCGAGCTTGTCGACGTTGTCCGGCGCCACGCCGAGGCGCCGGGCCAGCAGGCAGGCGACGCCGGCCACGCCCAGCGAGTGTTCGGCGGTGAAGGGACTCTTGGCATCGACGATGCGCGAGAAGATGCGTGCAAGCTCGCGCAGGCTGCCCGTCGGCGCATTGCCTTCGCCGGCCAGCGCCAGGCGATCCTGCAGCGCAGCCTGGATCGAGCGCGGCTCGAGCCTGAGCCAGAAGGCCTCACGCGCCGATGCCGTCAGGAAGGCGGCGACCAGCTCGGGCGCGAAGCGGCCACCGGCGTTGCGCGCGATCTCGTCGCGGATCTGGTGCATGTGCGGCAGCACGCCGTTGCTTGCATAGTGCGGCGCCGCCAGCGCATCGACCCGGTCGACGAGGAAGATCAGGTTGGCCGCCCGCGCCACTGCCGGGTCCAGCCCCTTGTCCTGCAGCTGGCTCCAGTGCGTGTGGTGATAGCGCACCGGCACGGCCATCGCCGCCAGCGGCGCGTAGTCCTTCAGCAAGGCGTAGCCGGTCTCGGCATGCTGCTGCGAGCCCGCCCAGTCGAACTGCTCGACCAGATTGCGATGGATCCCGGTCGAGGACACGCCGATGTCGTGCAGCATGCCGAGGTCGAACAGGAAATCCTGCTCCTGCCCGCCCAGGCCAAGCTCCGCCGCACACTCGGCCGCCATGATGCCGACGCGCTTGCCATGCGCGACATCGTCCACGCCGACCAGGTCGAGCGCATCGGACAGCGCGTAGATCACACTGCGAAGGTCGGTGTGGATGCTCATGGGCAGATCAGGCGGGTGATGACGATTCCCATTTTGCCGATTTTCCCGTTTTTCAGGGATTTTTGATCGAACTCTTGCGAACCCGATCACACTTTACTGCGATTTCCCCGGCGCCCTTTCGAGGGCCGAAGCATCGGCACAAACTCTGTGACAATACGGCCTGCACTGGCGGACGGCACCGCCGCAAACCTGCTGCGCCCACCAATCAGCCTTCACACGGAGACTCGCCCCATGAAGCTGCTCGCCTCGCTCACCAGCCCCTACGCACGCAAGATCCGCGTCGTGCTCGCGGAGAAGAAGCTGCCGTTCGAACTCGTCGTCGATTCGCCGTGGGAAGCGAACACGCGCGTGCCGACGCTCAATCCGCTCGGCAAGGTCCCGGTGCTGGTCGCGGACGATGGCGAGGCCTTCTTCGATTCGCCGGTGATCGTCGGCTATCTCGAAACCCTCGGCGCCGAACCCTGGCTGCTGCCGGCCGAGCCGCTCGCGTGCGTGCGCGCCCGCCAGGCCGAGGCCCTGGCCGACGGCATCACCGACGCCGCCGTCACCGCACTGCTGGAATCGCGCCGCCCGGATGGCGAGCGCAGCGCGCGCGAGATCGAACGCCAGCACGACAAGATCGAACGCGGGCTGGTCGAACTCGAGGCGCGGGTCGGCAGCCGGCGCGGCTTTGATGGCGCAACGCTGCAGATCGGCGATGTCGCCGCCGGCTGCGCACTCGGCTACCTCGACCTGCGCTTCCCGACGCTCGACTGGCGCGGCCGTCACCCCGCGCTGGCCACCTACGCCGCACGCCTGCTGGCACGACCGAGCTTCGTCGACACCACGCCGCCAGCGGGCTGAGACCGGCCGTATCGGCTGCCCCCCCCGCGCGTCGCCCAATTGATTCGGCGCAGGTCAAACGGCGGGCGACTCTGGGACAATCGCGCTCTGTCTCCCGGAGACCGCCATGGCCGATACGCTGCTTGTCCTGACCAACCTGCCCGACCGCGACAGCGCGGACGCGATGGCCGCTGCGCTCATCGAGGCGCGGCTCGCCGCCTGCGTGAACATCCTCGCGCCCTGCACCTCGGTCTATCGCTGGCAAGGCGCGGTCGAGACCACGACGGAGGTGCCGCTGCTGATCAAGACCACCGCCGGGCGCTACCCTGCGCTCGAGGCTGCGATCCGCGCCCGCCACCCCTACGAACTTCCCGAGATCGTCGCGGTCCCTGTGGTGCTGGGCTTGCCTGGTTATCTCGACTGGGTCGCGCGCGAGGTCACCACGGATGCCTGAGCCCCGCCCTTCACTCCCCGCCACGAAGAACACGATGCACCGCCTGCTGATCCTGCTTTCACTGCTCGCCAGCCTGCTGCTGCCGGGCCTGTCCCACGCCGACCCGATCGAACCCGAGAAGGCCTTCAAGCTGCGCGCCCAGGCACTGGATGCGCAGACGGTCGAGGTGGTCTTCGAAGTGGCCAAGGGCTACTACCTGTACGGCGACAAATTCCGCTTCGAGGCCGAGCCCGCCGACGTCAGCTTCGGCCCGGCGGAGAAGCCGGCGGGCAAGACGCACAAGGATGACTTCTTCGGCAACGTGGAAACCCACCGCGGCGAGTTGCGCATCCTGCTGCCGGTGCAGGCGCCGGCGGGCGTGACGCGTTTCGAACTGATCGCGACCAGCCAGGGCTGCTGGGATGGCGGCATCTGCTATCCGCCGACGGCGCAGACCGCAGCGATCGACCTCACCGCGCCGCCGAAGAAGGCTGGCGGCGGCTTCCTCGACAAGGTCATGGGCGGGGGCTTTTCTGCGTCAGTGTCCAGCCCGGCCTCGCCCTCCGCGCCGGTCGCCGACGCCAGCCCGGAATCCGGCAGCGCCGTCTCCAGCGACGAAACGGGCGACATCGCGCGCCTGCTGTCCGGCGCCAGCGTGCCGCTGATCCTGCTGAGCTTCTTCGGCTTCGGCCTGCTGCTGGCCTTCACCCCCTGCACCTTCCCGATGATCCCGATCCTGTCGGGCATCATCGTCGGCCAGGGCCACAAGGTCTCGCACATGCGCGCCTTCGTGCTGTCGCTGGCCTACGTGCTGGGCATGGCCGTCACCTACGCGCTGGCCGGCGTCGCGGCAGGGCTGTCGGGCACGATGCTGACCGCGGCGCTGCAGAACGTGTGGGTGCTGTCGGTATTCGCGCTCGTCTTCGTGCTGCTGTCGCTGTCGATGTTCGGCTTCTACGAGCTGCAGTTGCCGTCGTCCTTGCAGAGCAAGCTGGCCGACACCGCCAGCCACAACAAGGGCGGCAGCCTGGGCGGCGTGACCATGATGGGCGTGCTGTCGGCACTCATCGTCGGCCCCTGCGTGGCCGCGCCGCTGGCTGGCGCCCTGCTCTACATCGCCCAGACCGGCGATGCGGTGCTGGGCGGCTGGGCGCTGTTCGTGATGGCGCTGGGCATGGGCGCGCCACTGCTGGCGGTGGGCGTGGCCTCGCGCAGCCTGCTGCCCAAGGTCGGGCCGTGGATGGAAGGCGTCAAGAAAGCCTTCGGCGTGATGCTGCTGGCGGTCGCACTGTGGATGATCACGCCGGTGATCCCGCCGCTGGCGATGATGCTGGGCTGGGCGGCGCTGCTGCTGTTCTCGGCCATCTTCCTGCACGCCATCGATCCGCTGCCGCCGCAGGCCAAAGGCTGGCAGCGCTTCTGGAAGGGCGTCGGGGTCGTGCTGCTGCTTTCGGGCGCGGCGATCCTGGTCGGTGCGCTGGCCGGCTCGCGCGATCCGCTGCAGCCGCTGTCGATCCTGCGCGCCCAGGCCGCCGCACCGGTGAACGTGCCGCAGTTCGAGAAGGTGAATTCCGTCGCCGAGCTTGATGCGCGACTCGCCGCCACCGACCGCCCGGTGATGCTCGACTTCTATGCCGACTGGTGCGTGTCCTGCAAGGAGATGGAGCGCTTCACCTTCAGCGACGCGCGCGTGGCCGAACGGATGGGGCAGATGCTGCTGCTCAAGGCCGACGTCACCGCCAACGAGGACGAACACAAGGCACTGCTCAAGCGCTTCGGCCTGTTCGGCCCGCCGGGCATCATCTTCTTCGACGCCGAGGGCCAGGAGCGCGAAGGGATGCGGGTCGTGGGCTTCATGAAGGCGGAGCCGTTCGCGACGGTGCTGGATCGGGCGCTCTGAGCGAGGGCGGGGTTTTTCCCCTACAATCCCGCCTTTCCCCTTTCGGTTCAAACCCTTCATGTTCTCCGGCATCGTCGCGGCCGTCGGCCGCATCGAACATATCGAGCCGCTCGCGGATGGCATCCGCCTCACCGTCGACACCAACGGCCTCGACCTGTCCGACGTCATCGTCGGCGACAGCGTCGCGCACAGCGGCGTGTGCCTGACCGTGGTCGAGATGAACGGCCTCAGGCTCAAGTACGACGTCTCGCGCGAGACGCTGAACTGCACCGTGGGCCTCGACGCGGTGGGCAACGAGGTGAACCTGGAGAAGGCGCTGCGCCTGGCCGACCGCCTGGGCGGGCATCTGGTCACCGGCCACGTCGACGGCGTGGGCGAGGTCGTGAAGTTCGCCCCTGTGGGCGAGAGCCACGAGCTGGTGATCCGCGCCCCGGCAGCCATCGCCGGCTACATCGCGAAGAAGGGCTCGATCACCGTCAATGGCGTCAGCCTCACGGTGAATCGCGTCGAGGGCCGCGACTTCTGGATCAACCTGATCCCGCACACCGTGGCGATGACCAACCTCAAGCACCTGCAGGCTGGCAGCAAGGTCAATCTCGAGATCGACCTCATCGCGCGCTACGTCGAGCGCATGCTCGCCTGGCGCAGCGAGGAAGCGGCCGCGCAGGGCTGAACCACGCACACCGCAACGGGTCGTCAGAACGCCCGCAAGAACATCGACAAAGGACACAGCATGAGCGCACTCGCGCCGATTACCGAGATCATCGCCGACATCAAGGCCGGCCGCATGGTCATCCTGGTGGACGAGGAAGACCGCGAGAACGAGGGCGACCTCGTGATGGCGGCCGAATTCGTCACGCCGGAAGCAATCAACTTCATGGCCAAGCACGGCCGCGGCCTGATCTGCCTGACGCTCACCGACGAGCGCTGCCGCCAGCTCGGCCTGCAGCAGATGGTGCGCGACAACCGCACCCCGCACGGCACCGCTTTCACGGTGTCGATCGAGGCTGCCACCGGCGTCACCACCGGCATCTCAGCCCACGACCGCGCACGCACCGTGCAGGTGGCCGTCGGCCGCCACGCCAAGCCCGAGGACATCGTCACCCCCGGCCACATCTTCCCGCTCACCGCGCAGAAAGGCGGCGTGCTGATCCGCGCCGGCCACACCGAGGCCGGTTGCGATCTTTCACATCTCGCCGGGCTGGAGCCGGCCGCGGTGATCTGCGAGATCCTCAAGGACGACGGCACCATGGCGCGCCTGCCCGATCTCATCGAGTTCGGCAAGGCGCACGGCCTCAAGATCGGCGCCATCCGCGACCTGATCGAATACCGCGCCGCCACCGAGCATCTGGTCGAGAAGGTCAGCGAGAAGGAGGTCGACACCGCGCACGGCCGCTTCACGCTGTCGGCCTTCGAGGACAAGACCTCGGGCGACGTGCATTTCGCCCTGTCGCGGGGCGATATCGTGCCCGGGCGCGAGACCCTGGTGCGGGTGCATGAGCCGATCTCGGTGGTCGACTTCCTCGACCCGGCGAGCGGCCGCCACAGCTTCCCGGTGAACGACTCGCTGGCGACCCTTGCGGCGGCCGAAGCCGGCGTGATGGTGCTGCTCTACCGCCCGATGTCGGGCCGCGAGCTGCTCGCCAACCTCAACGGCACCCAGGACCGCCCGGTGAAGTGGGACGCGCGCCTGTTCGGCGTCGGCGCGCAGATCCTGCGCACGCTGAACGTCGGCAAGATGCGTCTGCTCGCCAGTCCGCGCAAGATTCCGAGCATGACCGGCTTCGGGCTCGAAATCACCGGCTTCGTCGACAAGAACTGACCGAATCACAGAGAACCGCATGCAACGCAACCAACCCGAAAACGCCCGCCAGGGCGCCCGCTACGACGGCATTGACGAGATCGACCCAAACTTCGCCGGTGCCGGTGTGCGCGTCGGCATCGTCATGGCGCGCTTCAACCTCGACATCTGCGAAGGCCTGCTGTCGGCCTGCACCGACGAGCTGCTGCAGCTCGGCGTCGCGCGCAGCGACATCCGCATCGTCACCGTGCCGGGCGCGCTGGAGATCCCGCTGGTGCTGCAGACCATGGCGAAGAGCGGCAAGTACGACGCACTGGTGGCGCTCGGCGCGGTGATCCGCGGCGAGACCTACCACTTCGAACTGGTCTCGAACGAGATGGGCGCGGGCGTGACCCGTGTCGGTCTCGACACCGGCCTGCCGATCGCCAACGGCGTGCTGACGACCGAAGATGACGACCAGGCGATCGCGCGCATGCGCGAGAAGGGCGCCGACTGCGCCCGCGCCGCCGTGGAAATGGCCAACCTGCTGAAGGTGGTGCGATGAGCGACATGGACAACACCAGCCCGGCGCCCGAAGGCGCCGGCACCCCCAACCCGACGAGCAAGATGGCACGCCGCCGCGCGCGCGAACTCGCGCTGCAGGGCGTCTACCAGTGGCTGCTGTCGGGCAACACGATGGCCACCGTGCAGCGCCACCTCGAATCGGAAAGCGAGAGCCTCGACAAGACCGACCGCGAGCTCTTCGTCAGCCTGCTGCGCGGCGCCATCGGCAGTGCCGACGAGTTGCGCGGCTGCTTCGAGCCGCTGCTGTCGCGTCCGGTGGTCGAGCTGTCGCCGATCGAGCACGCGATCCTGCTGCTGGGCACGCACGAGCTGCGCCACAACATCGACACGCCCTACCGCGTGGTGATCAACGAGGCCATCGAACTGGCGAAGGGCTACGGCGGCACCGACGGCCACAAGTTCGTCAACGGCGTGCTCGACAAGCTCGCCGCCCGCCTGCGCCCCGAGGAGGTCGCCGCGGCCCGTGCCGGCCGCAGCTGAACCGCGCGCCTACTGTCGCGGCGCCGGAGTGGCGGTGCCGCGCACCAGCCGCACATTGACGTAGTCGGTGTGCGTGCCGATGCCAGTCGCGCCGTTGTAGAAGGACACGCCCCAGGCCGCGAAGCGGTAGCGCTCGTCCGGCGTCGCCGACCAGTACTTGTGCGCAGGCGCGTTCGGGAACACCGTGACGAGCAGCGTCGGGGCACGGAAACCGCCCTCGCAGCTCCCCGGCACGCCGTCGGGGTCCGGCGCCCGGCGCATGCCCGAACTGCAGTAGATCAGTCCCGCCAGTTCATCGCGGGTGGGCAGGCGCCAGTCGGCGTGGCCGGCAAAGACCATCTCCTCCCCCGCCTTCTGCGCCTTGTCCCAGCTCATCAGCGTCGATTCGCCGGCGCACACGCCGCCCTGCCAGGCCTGGCCGACCGTGCAGCGCATCCAGGTCAGGCCGGTCGTCCCATCCACCGCCGTCCCATCCTCGCGCAGCTCGAAACGCGCGGTGAAGGTCTGCTCACGCTCATCCACACCCCGCAGCGCCTGCTGATGCGTCGCTTCGGCCGCAGCCAGCATCTCTGGCGAAACAAACCCGGGCGCGGTCGACGGTGCATCGGAACTACAGGCAGCGAGCAAGCCCGCGGCCAGCGCGGCAGTCAGGACGGAAAGACGGGAGTTCTGGAACAGGGGCATTGCTTCTCCATCGGCCGCCTCACGAGTGCGGGTGGCATTGGATTGGGGCGCACAGCGCCGGGCAGGCGATCGTACGCGGAATCGTGGCAAAGCGGGGCGGTGGAACGTCAAGGCATCAGTTGCGTCGGGCCCGCATCACGACGCGGTCACCGGCCTTCAGCTCGAGCACACCGTTCGCAGTCAGGGCGAAACCCTGGACACGCGCCGCCGCGGACATGAAGCGCTGCTCCTCGTCCATCAGCGCCGGCGCGCAGGCCATCCGCGTTGCCGCCAGCTGTGACAGGCGCAGGCCTTCGCCCGACAGCGCGTAACTGCCCGTATACCGGTTGCAGGCCGCGATGCCGGCGACCCGCCCGTCGACCGTGAAGGCCAGCGTCAAACGCGCCGGGTCCTGCACCCGGTTGCCGTCGATGTCGTTCACCTGCCAGGGCTCGCCTTGCAGCAGCGCTGCCGGGTCGCCACCGCAGCCCTTGAGCACGCGGTCCTGCCAACGCACCTCGACCACCTTCGGATGCGGCATGCCGCTCATGCTGTCCTGGCAGAGACCGTCGATCACCAGCGCAACGAGTTCGCCACCGGCCGTAATGCCCTGGTAGCTGCGCTGTCCAGACGTATCGATGACGAGCGGCCCGGCCGCAAACGCGCGCAGTTCGCCGCCATCCGCAAGCAGTTCCATACCCTGCGCGCCGATGTCCAGCCGCCAGCCCGGCTCATTACCAACCGCACGGAACAGCGGCTTCGCGCCCTCGATCCGGCACTCGGGCTGTTCCGCGCCGTCCAACCGCAGGCGCGCAGCGTTGCCCTTCACCCAGATCTCGGTGTCGTCCTCATCCACCGACACCATCCGCATGCCCGAGGCGGTGCGCTCCGGGCGCAGCGTCCAGTTGCGGCCGTCCACGCTGAGGGTCGCCAGCTCGCCGAAGTGGCGCAGGCTCGCGACGCGCTGGCCGCAGCGGAAGCTGACCGGCGGCTGCGGATCGAGTTCGAGCACGGCAGCCCGACCCGCGGAAGGCGTCGAGGGGGCCGAAGAACCGAACAAGGAGCAGCCGGACAGCACGACGGCCGCAGTGCTCGGCAGGAGGCAACGGGAGATCGAGGACATGGGGATCCGGGTGGAAAAACGTGTCCGCGCATTCTATCCGCTTCGCGTACCCGGACCCGCTGTCGCGGACAATGCTTACACCTGCCACCGCGTAGCGGTAAGCTCGAGCCAGGAGGAGAAGCCCCATGCATGAGATGTCCCTGGCCGTAGGCGTGCGCAGCATCATCGAGGATGCGGCGGCTGCGAACGGCTTCGGCAGGGTCCGCCGCGTGATCCTCGAAATCGGCGAACTCGCGACCGTCGAGGTCGAGGCGCTGCGCTTTTGCCTCGACGTGGTGCTGCAGGACACGCCGGCCGCAGGCGCTTCGATCGTGGTGGAGCCCATCGCGGGAGCCGGCTGGTGTCCGGTCTGCGCGACGGCGGCACCGATGCATGCGCGCTACGAGGCGTGCCCGCACTGCGGCAGTTATCAGCTCGACGTGACCGCCGGCGACGAAATGCGCGTCAAGGCGCTGGACGTGGACTGAACGGGGCATCGGTTGCCGGGCGGCGGGCAAACCGAACGGAGGGAAGTGGAACCATGTGTACGGTGTGTGGTTGCGGGACAGGAGAAACACGCATTGGCGCGCTCGGTGGCGGCAAGACGTCGGCGCGCCCGGGACCGGGCGCGACACGCGCCTGGCGACCACTCGCCGGCCCTGACACCACCGCCAGGCCAGACGCCGCGCCCCCGTCCGGGAGCGCATCCGCCACCACGGCAACGCGGATCGCTGCGGCTGGCGAGACAACCGCCCAGCCCGGCCATCACCACCTCGACTTCGGCACCGGCCCCGCGCGGGCGCACGCCCCCGGCCTGAGCCAGGGGCAGATGCTGAAGATCGAGCGCGACATCCTCGGCAAGAACAACGCCCGCGCCGCCGAGAACCGCGCCTGGCTGCGGGCGCGCGGCATCTTCGCGCTCAACCTGGTCTCGAGCCCGGGCTCAGGCAAGACCTCGCTGCTGGTACGCACCCTGCAGGCGCTGGGCGGACGCGTGCCGGCCGCGGTGATCGAGGGCGACCAGCAGACCGAGTTCGACGCCGAGCGCATCCGCGCCACCGGCGCACCCGCGCTGCAGATCAACACCGGCAAGGGCTGTCACCTCGATGCCGACATGGTCGCCCGTGCGCTGCCGCGCATGGCGCTCGCCGATGGCAGCCTGCTGCTGATCGAGAACGTCGGCAACCTGGTCTGCCCGGCGGCCTTCGACCTCGGCGAAGCGCACAAGGTCGCGATCCTTTCGGTCACCGAGGGCGAGGACAAGCCGCTGAAGTACCCGGACATGTTCGCCGCCGCCGACCTGATGCTGCTCAACAAGGTGGACCTGCTGCCCTATCTCCGCTTCGATACCGCACGCGCCATCGACTACGCGCTGCGGGTGAATCCGCGGCTGCGCGTGATCCGCAGCTCGGCCACCAGCGGCGAAGGCATCGACGAATGGCTGGCGTGGATCGACGCCGGCCTGGCTGCCGCACACGCGTCGGCGCGACGGGCATGAGCGGCCAGCCCGATCCACAGCCGCGGCCGCCCCACAGCAACCCGGTCGTGACGCCGGCACCGGCCAGCGGCGGAGGCGAGTTGGCGCCAGGCCCGGAGATCCGCTTCACCGAAGGGCTCGCCGGCAACGGACACCCCCTGCCCATCCTTGCGCTCGGCGCCTGGTTCAAGCACGCGGCCTGCCTACTGGAACGCGATCGCGCGCGGTTCGGCCCCAATCTGGGCGACCTCGACAACGCCGACGCCTGCCGCGGCGTCGAGCCGGCTGCCGAAGCGCTGCTCGCGCAGGCGGATGGCCGCGTGCGCGCCGTTGCCCACGACCTCCACCCGGACTTCCACTCCACCCACGTCGCCGCCGCGCTCGCGGCGCGGCTGGGGGTGCCGGCGATCGGCGTGCAGCACCACCACGCCCACGTCGCCGCGGTGCTTGCCGAGCACGCACGCTTCGATGCGCGCCCGGTGCTCGGCCTCGCGCTCGACGGCGTCGGTCTCGGCACCGACGGCGAAGCCTGGGGCGGCGAACTGCTGTGGGTCGCCGGCGCACACTTCGTGCGCCTCGGCCACCTGCGTCCGCTGCGCCTGCCAGGCGGCGACCGCGCCGCACGCGAACCCTGGCGCATGGCCGCCGCCCTGCTGCACGCCTGCGGCCGCGGCGACGAGATCGCGGGCCGCTTCGCCACTCAGCCGGCAGCAGCGATGCTCGGCCAGGTCCTCGCGCGCCCAGCCCTGTGCCCGGCCACCTCCAGCCTGGGTCGTCATTTCGATGCCGCGGCCGCCCTGCTCGGGCTGTGCGAAGTAATGCAGACGGAGGCCGAGGCCGCCATCGCCCTCGAACAGCTCGCCGCCCGCAGCACCGCGCCCGCCGTCTCGCCTGACGACTGGCGGATCGCGCAGGTGACGGTAACGCACGGGCCCGCGGATCCCTCATCCGAAGCCTCACCATCGATCGGCGCGCTGCCACCCGACGTCAGGCTGCAACTCGACCTGCACCCCCTGCTGCTGCGCCTCGCCGACGAGCCCGATGCCGGGCGGGGCGCGGCCTGCTTCCACGCCGCGCTGGCCGCCGCACTGACCGAATGGGTCGCCACGGCACGCCGCCTCACGGGCTGCGACACGGTGGTGCTGTCCGGCGGTTGCCTGCACAATCGCCTGCTGTCCGCTGCACTGCACGCCAGCCTGCCGGCCCTGGGCTGCGAGGTGCTCGGCGCACGACGCCTGTCGCCGGGCGACGCCGGCCTCGCGCTGGGCCAGGCCTGGGTCGCCCTGAACCAACTCGCTGCCAAGGAAACCTGAACATGTGTCTCGCCCTTCCCGCCCGCATCGTCGAATTGCTCGACGGCGACCGTTGCCGCGTGGAGCTCGGCGGCGTGCGCAAGGAGATCTCGCTCGCGCTGATCGACGGTGCGGCCGTCGGCGACTACGTGATCGTGCACGTGGGCTACGCGCTCACGAAGCTTGACCCCGAGGAAGCCGCGCAGACGCTGGCGCTGTTCGCCGAGGCCGGGCTCGATCCGGCCACAGCCTTCGCGCAGGACGACACGGCCACACCGCAATGAAGTACGTCGACGAGTTCCGCGACCAGGCGCTTGCCGCCGGCCTGGCGCGCGCGATCGCGCACGAGGCCGGCACCGGCCGCGACTACGCCTTCATGGAGTTCTGCGGCGGCCACACCCACACCCTGTCGCGCTACGGCATCGCCGACCTGCTGCCGCCCACGCTGCGCATGATCCACGGCCCCGGCTGCCCGGTTTGCGTGCTGCCGATCGGCCGCGTGGACATGGCGATCCGGCTGGCGCTGTCGCGCCCCGGGGTCATCCTGTGCACCTACGGCGACTGCCTGCGCGTGCCCGCGTCCGACGGCCTGTCGCTGCTGAAGGCGAAGGCGCTTGGTGCCGACGTGCGCATGGTGTATTCGGCCGCCGACGCGCTCGCACTGGCCCAGCGCGAACCCGGACGCGAGGTGGTGTTCTTCGCCATCGGCTTCGAGACCACCACGCCGCCCACCGCGCTGGTGCTGCGCCAGGCCGCGCAACAGGGTCTCGCCAACTTCAGCGTGATCTGCAACCACGTGCTGACACCTGCGGCGATCGCCGCCATCCTCGAGCCGCCCGGCGGCAACGCCCCGCAGGCGGTGCACATCGACGGCTTCATCGGACCGGCCCACGTGTCGACGATCATCGGCAGCCGGCCCTACGAGGCCTTCGCCGCGACCCACGGCAAGCCGGTGGTCATCGCCGGCTTCGAGCCGCTTGACGTCATGCAGGCCATCCTGATGCTGCTGCGCCAGGTGAATACCGGCCGCGCCGAAGTGGAAAACGAATTCACCCGCGCCGTTACCCGTGACGGCAACCTCAAGGCCCAGGCTCTGGTCGCGGAAGTCTTCGAGCCGCGTGCTAGCTTCGAATGGCGCGGACTGGGTACGCTGCCGGATTCGGCGCTGCGCATCCGTCCTGCCTTCGCGGCCTGGGATGCCGAAACGAAGTTCGGCCTCGACTACACGCCCGTGCCGGACAACAAGGCCTGCGAATGCGGCGCCATCCTGCGCGGGGTGAAGGCCCCCATCGACTGCAAGCTGTTCGGCACCGTGTGCACGCCCGAGACGCCGATGGGTTCGTGCATGGTGTCCTCCGAGGGCGCCTGCGCCGCGCACTACAACTACGGGCGCTTTCGCGACGTGCCGGTGCAGGTCACCGACACAGCCGCGTCCCGGAACCAGGAAACCGCATGAGCACCGTGAAACCCGGCTACGCCCGCCCGCTGGACCTGCGCAAGGGTCGCGTCGACCTTGCCTTCGGCGCAGGCGGACGCGCAATGGCGCAGCTTGTCACCGAACTGTTCGCGCGCGCCTTGGCCAACGACTACCTGGAACGCGGCGATGACGGCGCGGTGCTGCCTGCCCCGGGTCCGGGCGAGCGCCTGGTGATGTCGACCGACGGCCATGTGGTGAGCCCGTTGTTCTTCCCCGGCGGCAACATCGGCAGCCTGTCGGTGCATGGCACGGTGAACGACCTCGCGGTGATGGGCGCGCGCCCGCTGTATCTGGCAGCCGGCTTCATCCTGGAGGAAGGCTATCCACTCGCCGATCTCGCCCGCATCGTCGAATCGATGGCCGCCGCCGCGCGCGCGGCCGGCGTCCAGGTCGTCACCGGCGACACCAAGGTGGTCGAGCAGGGCAAGGGCGACGGCGTGTTCATCACCACCACCGGGATCGGCGCCCTGCCCGCCGGGCGCGACCCGGGCGGCGCACGGGCGCGGCCGGGCGACGTGGTGCTGGTGTCGGGACGCCTCGGCGAGCACGGCATGGCGATAATGGCGCAGCGCGAATCGCTCGCCTTCGATTCCGAGATCGTCTCCGACAGCGCGGCGCTGAACGGCCTGGTCGAGGCGCTGTACGCGGCCGCGCCTGCCGACGCGATCCGCGTGCTGCGCGACCCCACCCGCGGCGGCCTGGCGACCACGCTGAACGAGATCGCCGCGCAATCGGGGGTGGGCATGGAACTCGACGAGGTGGCGATCCCGGTGTCGCCGCAGGTGCGGGCGGCCTGCGAGCTGCTGGGGCTCGATCCGCTCTATGTCGCCAACGAAGGCAAGCTGGTAGCGCTGTGCGCGCCCGAACACGCCGATGCCCTGCTCGCCGCAATGCGCGCCCATCCGCTCGGCAGCGAGGCGGCGCGCATCGGCATCATCACCGCCGACCCGCAGCATTTCGTGCAATTGCGCACCGGCGTCGGCGGGCGGCGGATGGTGGATTGGCTCGCCGGCGAGCAACTCCCCCGGATCTGCTGAAACGGGCGCGAGACCGGCGGCCCGGCCCGCCGTGGACGCCAGGTCCGTCGCGGCATCATGCCGCCTTACAACTCATTACCGCGCGATACACACAAGGGCGACGAGTCGGCCTATCGTTCGATCCGAGACAGCAGGGAGGCTTGGACCGGGTGGCCGGGGCGATCGCCCCGGCGCCCGCCTCCAGCCGACGTGCAAAGGACGATGCGATGCGCTTTCCATTCCGACTGTGGCCCCTTGCCCTCGCCGCCGGCGCGGCACTGGGCGGATGCGCAGTCGTGCCCGCCGAACGCTACGAAGTCCGGGAACACCGCGACGTCTATTACGGCTACGGCGACGAGACGGTGATCATCACCTCGACGCCGCGCGTGGAGTATCGCGGCTACCCGCCGGCGGTCGGCTACGTCTGGATCGACGGCTACTGGAACCGGGTCGGTGCGCGCCAGGTTTGGGTGCCCGGCTACTGGCGCCCGCCGCACGCGCATCCGCGACCGATTGTTCGCGATCGTGACCATGGCCGCGACGACGATCGCAGGTCTCACTGGCGCGAAGAGCGCCGCAGTGATGACCGTGATCGTGCCCGCGAACGTGACCGCTCGCCATCCGGGTCGCGCGACAGCTTCAGCCGCGATCGTGATCGCGACGCCGACGGCACACGACAACGCAGCGAGGTGCGCACGCCAGCATTGCTCGGCGCCTCGCGCAACCGCGGCGATGGCCCGGTCACGGCCGGCGAGCGCCGCGAACCGCGCGGTGAAAAGCGCGACGACCGACGCGACTCACCGCGCCTCATTCGGGATCGCGACCGCGACGATGACAGGCGGGACGCAAGACCTGACTGGCGCACGCAAATGCAGTCGATCCGCGCCGATTGATCGCCCGTGCCGGGCGTCGGCGAGGTTGCTCAGTTGCCGCATCGCAGCGAGAATCACGCCTTTGGTGCCGCCACCCGCGGTACCGCGTTCCGGCGTGCCCATCCTGCGCGCCTTCTTGACCCGCTCAGGCAAAACCATGAAGAAACTTTCCTCGCTGCTGTTGCTCTCCCTCACCGCCTGCGTCCTGCTCACCGGCTGCGGCAAGAACGAAACCGCGCCGGCCACGCAAACCGCCGCCCCTGCGCCCGCGGCCCCCACGAAGATCGTCATCGGCCTCGACGACAACTTCCCGCCGATGGGTTTCCGCAACGAGAAGAACGAACTCGTCGGCTTCGACATCGACCTCGCCAAGGAAGCTGCCAAGCGCCTCGGCATCGAGGTCGAGTTCAAGCCGATCGACTGGAGCGCCAAGGAGGCCGAACTGAACGGCAAGCGTGTCGATGCGCTGTGGAACGGCCTCACCATCACCGAAGAGCGCCGGAAGAACATCGGCTTCACCACCGCCTACATGGAGAACCACCAGATCATCGTGGTGCCGGCCAACTCGGCGGTGAAGACCAAGGCCGACCTCGCCGACAAGGTCATCGGCATCCAGGACGGCAGCAGCGCGATCGACGCGGTGCAGAAGGACCCGATCGCGGCTTCCTTCAAGGAGCTGAAGAAGTTCGGCGACAACGTCACCGCGCTGATGGACCTGACCACCGGTCGCCTGGACGCCGTGGTGCTGGACGAAGTCGTGGGCCGCTACTACACCGCCAAGAAGCCCGGCGAGTATGTGGTGCTCGATGACCACTTCGGCACCGAGGAATACGGCGTTGGCACCCGCAAGGACGACACCGAGCTGCTGGCCAGGCTGCAGAAGGCGATGGACGACATGAAGGCCGACGGCAGCGCCGCACGCATCTCGACCGAGTGGTTCGGCAAGGACATCATCAAGTAAGCCGCCCCGGAGTCGCGCAGGGCGTGCCCGATCCGGTACGCCTGCGCCCCTTCCTGACGCTGCACGGCGCCTGACACGGCGCCGCATTTTTTGCCGGCGCCGCGATCGCCGCTTCCGGACTCGCGACCGGGCTCACCGCCCCGCCGGCTTCGCGCCCCGCGCACTTCCCGGAGTCCGCTCATGGACTACATCCTCAGCATCCTCGGCCCGCTCGCCGAAGGCTCGCTGGTCACGCTCAAGCTCTTCTTCATCACGCTCGCGCTGGCGGTGCCGCTCGGCCTGGCGCTGGCGCTGATCCGCATCTCGCGCTTCACCGTCGCCAGTCAGGCGGTCAATGGCTACATCTGGCTGATGCGCGGCACACCGCTGATGCTGCAACTGCTGTTCATCTACTTTGCGCTGCCCTTCGTGCCGGTGATCGGCATTCGCCTGCCGGACTTCCCGGCAGCGATCGTGGCCTTCGCGCTGAACTACGCCGCCTATTTCGCCGAGATCTTCCGCGCCGGCATCCAGTCCATCGACCGCGGCCAGTACGAAGGCGCGAAGGTCCTGGGGTTCAGCTACAGCCAGACCATGCGCCGCATCGTGCTGCCGCAGGTGGTCAAGCGCATCCTGCCGCCAATGAGCAACGAGACCATCACCCTGGTCAAGGACACCTCGCTGATCTACGTGCTCGCGCTCAACGACCTGCTGCGCGCCGCGCGCGGCATCGTGCAGCGCGACTTCACGATCACCCCCTTCATCGTCGCCGCCGGCTTCTACCTGCTGATGACGCTGGTGCTGACCTGGCTGTTCCAGCGCCTGGAGAAACGCCATGCCGTCTATGACTGAGCCCGCAACGGTGAATGGGCCGATGATTCTCGCCGAAGGCATCCGCAAGCGCTTCGGCGCGCACGAGGTCCTCAAGGGCGTGTCGCTGACGCTCGCCAAGGGCGAGGTGGTGGCGGTGATCGGCCCCTCCGGCTCGGGCAAGAGCACCCTCCTGCGCTGCCTGAACCACCTCGAGACCATCGACGCCGGACGGCTCGTCATCGAAGGCGACGTGCTCGCCGACAACGACGCCAGCGGCCACGCGCGCTACGTCGCCGACGCCGAGGTCCGCCGCATCTGCCGTCGCATGGGCATGGTGTTCCAGCACTTCAACCTGTTCCCGCACCTCACCGTGCTGCAGAACGTCATCGAGGCGCCGGTCACGGTGAAGGGACTGAAGCGCGAGGCGATCCTGCCCAAGGCGGAAGAACTGCTGAGGAAGGTGGGCCTGTACGACAAGCGAGATGCCTACCCGTCACGGCTGTCCGGCGGCCAGAAGCAGCGCGTGGCGATTGCGCGCGCGCTGGCGATGGAGCCGGACATCATGCTGTTCGACGAGCCTACCTCGGCGCTCGACCCGGAGCTGACCGGCGAGGTGCTGCGCACCATGCGCCAGCTCGCCGACGAACACATGACCATGCTGGTGGTGACACACGAGATGGGTTTTGCGCGCGAAGTGGCGAGCCGGGTGGTGTTCATGGACGGCGGCGAGCTGATCGAGTCGCAGCCGGCGGCGGCGTTCTTCGCCAGCCCGCAGCATCCGCGCACGCGCGCCTTCCTTGACAGCATGCTCTGAGGCCCGGGCGCGGCGCCGGTTTCGTCCACGGCTATGGACGCACCAGGACTCCCGACAGCCGCCCGGCCTCCTCGCCAAAGCACGCCACCAGCCAGTCCGCCGTTGCAGCCACTCGAGGCAAGGGGCGCGCATCCGGATGGATCAGCATCCAGAGTTCCCGGCTCAGAACCGGGTGCGGTCCGGACAGGCGGGCCAGGCGCGGGTCCGGGTCGGCGAGAAAACAGGGCAGCAGGCCCTGCCCGACGCCGTCCGCCACGGCCCTGGCCAGCCCGCGCACGCTGTTGGCACGCAGCCGGATACGGCCACTGCCGAGCATGGCCTTCAGGCGCCGCATCTCCGGCGTATGTGCCAGATCCTCGTTGTATGCCACCCAGTCGCCGGCACTGACCTGCAGGTCTCCGCGCGCCGCCCCATAGAGCGCGAAACCCACGTCCGCCAGCTTGCGGATCAGGAGGTCACCACTCGCAGGGCGCGCCAGGCGGATGGCGATGTCGGCCTCGCGGCGGGCGACATTGAGGTTGTCGTTGCTGGCGACGAGATCCACGCAGAGTTCCGGGTGGCGGGTGTAGAGGCCGGGCAGGCGCGGCACCAGCCAGTCGCCAATGAAGGCGCCGACCGCGGTGATCCGCACCACGCCGCCGACCGCAGCGGCGCCGGCCTCGGCCAGGCGGCTGATCCCGGCCACGTCTTCCTCGATGCGCCCCACCCGCTCCAGCACCCGGCCACCGACCGCCGTGGGCCGCCACAGGCCGTCGTTGCGCTCGAACAGCGGCGTGCCCAGATCCTGCTCGAGTGTGCGCAGGCGGCGGGCGACGGTGGTCTGGTCCACGCCAAGCTGACGCGCAGCCGCGGCCAGCGTGCCCTCCCTGCCAAGCGTGACGAGAAAACGCAGATCGTCCCAGTTCATGTGCGCAGCGCCTGCAAATTTGCAGCAGCATAGCGCATCGCCGCACATTTACGCTGGCACACGGCGGGATGTAGTCTCATGGCACGTTCCATGACCTCGCGAGGATCCTGCCCATGAGCACCGCATCGCCCACCCTGCGCCACTTGTCCGGCCTGCCTGTCGCACCGGCCCGCCTGTCCGAGTCCGCCCTGATCATCGTCGACGCCCAGAACACCTACCGCAGTGGCGTCATGCAACTCACCGATGTGGAGCCGGCACTCGATGAATGCGCACGGCTGCTCGCCCGCGCCCGCGCGCTGAGGGTGCCGGTGGTGCACATCCAGCACGATGCCGGCCCCGGGTCGCCCTACGACCCAAAGGCCGAATGCGGCGCGATCGCCGACAAGGTGGCACCGGTCGTCGGCGAGCCGGTGGTGGTCAAGCATTATCCGAACTCCTTCGTCGGCACCGAACTCGACGGACATCTCAAGGCGGCGGGGGTGAAGAACCTCGTCATCGTGGGCTTCATGACCCACATGTGCATCAACTCCACCGCGCGCGGCGCCTTCAACCTCGGCTACGCGGTGACCGTCCCGGCCGCCGCTACGGCCACGCGCGCGCTGCCCGCGCCCGACGGCAGCGTCATCGAAGCGGCGACCCTGCAGTCCGCGGCACTGGCTGCACTCGCCGACCTGTTCGCGGTCGTGGTGGCCAACGGCGCAGCCATTCCGGACTGAGCCGCGGCGGGTGAGACCGTAGACGGCCCACGGCCCCCGACAGCGGATGCGCTGAAGGGGGCCGTGACGGTTCACGAGGCCGGCGAACCGGCCGGCGTCAAGACTCGGTCAGCCGCGCGAGCGACGGTCGCCGTGGCTACGCTCGCTGCGCGACGGATGACCATCGCGATTGAAACCGCCACTGCTGCGACGCGCCTCTCCACCCGGACGCCCGTAGCCACCGCCGCTACCAAAGCGACGACCGCCGTTGCCGGCCGGACGCGGACCAGCCGGCTTGCGCGGCGAGGGCTCCATACCCGGGATGGTGTGCACTTCCAGACGACCGCCGGTGAAGCGTTCGATGGCGCGGATCAGGCCGGTTTCGCGCGGGCCGGACAGTGTGATCGCAACGCCGTCGCGACCGGCACGACCGGTGCGGCCGATGCGGTGCACGTAGTCCTCGGCCTGGCGCGGCGGGTCGAAGTTGATGACGTGGCTGATGCCGGCGACGTCGATGCCGCGCGCGGCAACATCGGTCGCCACCAGCACGCCGATGCGGCCCTGGCGCAGGCGGTCGAGCGTGCGGTTGCGCTGGGTCTGGTGCATGTCGCCGTGCAGCGCGGCCGCGGCAATGCCCTTCTCCTGCAGCGACAGCGACAGTTCGTCGGCGCTGCGCTTGGTGGCGGTGAACACCACCGCCTGGTTCATCCCTTCCTCGCCGAGCAGGGCGTGCAGAAGGCGGCTCTTGTGGCCGAGGTCGTCGGCGAACATCAGGCGCTGCTCGATCTGGCCACGGTCTTCCTGGGCGACTTCGATCTCGATGCGCTGCGGGTCGCGTGTCATGCGGGTAGCCATGCTGCCCACCACGCCGTCGAGCGTGGCCGAGAACAGCAGGGTCTGGCGCTTGGCCGGGGTGGCGGCGACGATTGCGTCGATGTCTTCGGCGAAGCCCATGTCGAGCATGCGGTCGGCTTCGTCGAGGATCAGCACTTCGACGTCGGACAGCTTGACCTTGCGGCGGGTCAGGTGGTCGAGCAGGCGGCCCGGCGTGGCGACGACGACGTCGCACTGGCGCTGCAATTGCTTGATCTGGGCGAACATCGGCGCACCGCCGACGAGGCAGGCGGTATTGAGCCAGCGCAGGGCCTTGCCGTAGGTCTGCACGGCCTTCTCGACCTGCAGCGCGAGTTCGCGGGTCGGCGTCAGCACCAGCACGCGCGGGCCGCTGCCCTGGGCGGGACGGCGATCGATGATCTTGTGCAGCGCGGGCAGCGTGAAGGCGGCCGTCTTGCCGCTGCCGGTGTGGCTGGACACCAGCAGGTCGCGACCGGCGATGGCGGCGGGAATGGCCTGCATCTGCACCGGAGTCGGCGTGGTGTAGCCGGTCTGTTCAACGGCCTTGAGGAGTTCTGCGGCGAGGCCGAGGCTCTGGAAAGTCATGTGATTCTTCCTGTGTCTTGCGCGCCGGCCTCGATCGATACGAGGGCCGGACGGGTTCGGGCCCTGGAATGGGCCTCAATGGCATCGCGCCGCACCGTACCGGATCATCCGGAACGGAAGCGGGATCGCAAGGGCGACAAACGCGCGATGGGCGTGGCTGGTCTCATCGGCTTCATCGAAGCCGGGTAGACCGCGCATCGGCACCAACCGGTTGTCACGATGCCAGACGATCGGAAGAACGAATGGGGTTCGGCGGGAGGTCGGGGGCGATGGGGCTGTGGTTACAGTCCCTCGGGCCGGGTTGGCGGGCATCCTTGTCCGCGCCAAAAACCGCTATGGCCCTGCTGCTGCATTGCACAACGGCGTGAAGTATATCGGCTTTCGCTGCCGCTGTCGCCGGATTTTTGCGAAAAGTGCTTGACCGGAAAGAAAAAGCGGGCCGGCACACACGGCGCCGACCCGCCCTGGAAGGGGTGTTGCCCCGTCCGAATTACTTGTTGACCGCGGCCTTCAGCGTAGCGCCAGCGGTGAACTTGGGCACGCTCGACGCGGCGATCTCAATGGTGGCGCCGGTCTGCGGGTTGCGGCCGGTGCGGGCAGCGCGCTTCGAGACTTCGAACGAGCCGAAGCCGGTGAACGCAACCTTCTCGCCCTTGCCGAGCTGCTCGGCGATGATGTCGAGCACGGCGGACAGCGCGCGATCAGCCTGGGCGCGGGAAACGTCCATACGGTCAGCCAGGGCTTCGACGAATTCACCTTTGTTCATGCTTTTCCTCGATTGGTGTGAGTGGAGTTTTCTGGGAAGTCCGATCTACGCGGCGGATTCTAGCACCGTCGCGGCTTGTGGGGCATTTCGTAACACGCTGGCGTGACATGTGGCATAAAGTGCTGCCGATGGGCGGCCTCGGCCGCACGATGAAAGGCCGCGCGGGCTGCATGTGCGACCGACTTCCGCGCTATCCTTGCGCCACGAAGGAACCCGTGCCCGAGGGCCGCAATGCAGCAGCAACCATCCGGCGACGACGAAGGCGTTGTCCGCATCACCGCACACCGCCGCGCCAACCGCATCGTCAGGACGACGGTGGCCATACCCGGCTCGGCAGCCCAGAGTCGTCGGCTCGTCGGACTCGATCCGGCTGCGGCGGTCGACACGCTCGCCACCCTCGCCACGCACAGCCCGCGTGCGCATGCGCTGGCGCTCGGCCAGGCCTGTGCCGCCGCCCAGGGCAATGCCGCGCACGATCACGCCAAGCTCGTCGCCATCGAACGCGAACTGGCTGCCGAGGCGGCCGACACGCATCTGCGGCGGCTCTTGATCGAATGGCCGCAGGCGCTGGGACATGACGCGCGCCATACCCGCTACAACGAATTCCACCGTCGCCTGACGACGAAGACCGACCCGGCCTCGTGCTTCGAGCTCGGCGGCGACGTACTCGACCTGGTGGCGCGCGAGATGCTCGCCGGCTTCTTCAACCGCATACGCATGCCGCACAACCTCGCCGAATTCATCGAGCGGGCGGACACCGGCAGCATCCTTGGTGCGGTGTTGCGCGACATGATCGAGCTCGGCCCATCGCAACCGAGCGCCGGACGTGGCGTCGCCATCCTCGGCACACAGACGGCTGCCGCCTGGGTGGCAACGATCGGGACCTGGCCGTCGGACGAATTCGTCGCGCATCCGACCTTCGCCGGCGAGCCGGCGGAAACGGGCCCGCTGGCGCGGCACGCGGCCTCGCCGCTGGTACGACTGCTGCTTGACCGCGGCCACCGGCTGTCGGCTCGCCTGTTCTCGAAGATCATCGACCTGGCCGACTGCGCCAGCCGCATGCGCTATCCGCTGACCGACGACGTCCCCCCATTGCTCGATGCCTCGGCGGGTCCCGGCGTCGGCATGGCCCGCGTCAGCACGGCGCGTGGCGTGCTGCTGTGCTGGGTCAGGATGGAAGGGGGATGCATCGCCGACTGCCGCATCGTGCCGGCCGCAGCATGGAACTTTCATCCCGAGGGGGCATTCTGCCGCGAGGCCTGCAGCAGCATTGACGAAACCCCGGAGGCCGCACTGCGCCGCCTGTCGCTGCTGGCGCTGGCACTGGACCCCTCGGTGCCCTATCGCATCGAACTGGTCGAGGAGGCGGGCAAGAGCCGCAAGCGCGCCTGAACGCAGCGCCGGCGACACGGAGACTCAGGCGGCGACGCGGCGATAGGCGCCACCGAAGTACAGCAGGGGCAGACGTTCCTCGCGACCGAAATCGACCACTTCGCTGATGAATACGATGTGGTCGCCGCCGTCATGACGCACGGTGTTGCGGCACACGAAACGGGCGCAGCAGCCCTTGAGCAGCGGCACGCCGCCCTGTCCGGCGTCGATCTCCAGCCCGGCGAACTTCTCGCCGTTGCGGCTGGCAAAACGTTGCGACAGGTCCATCTGGTCTTCGGCCAGCACATTGATCGCGTAGTATTCGCAGCCCTCGAACAGCGGCCGGCTCGGCAGGTCATTGGCCAGGCTCCACACGATCAGCGGCGGCTCGAGCGAAACCGAGTTGAACGAATTCACCGTCAGGCCGATCGGTTCGCCGGCCGGCGTGCGCGTGGTCACCACCGTGATGCCGGTCGCGAACATGCCGAGGGCGTTGCGGAAACGGCGGGAAAAGTCCTCGCCGGGGAGCGTCTGCTGGGTCATGGGGGTGTCGTGGCGGTGAGATCCGCGCCTGTAGTAATACGAACGAAGGCGCGGATTATGGCCGCCCATGGGACCGACGTCGAGGGTGGGCGCCCTGATTCATCACAAAAAACGCAGGAAAAACCGTGACATGAGAGATTTCGCCGACCGTCTGATCGCCTGGCAGCGCCACCATGGCCGCCATGATCTGCCCTGGCAGGGCACGCGCGACCCGTACCGCATCTGGCTGTCCGAGATCATGCTGCAGCAGACCCAGGTCGACACGGTCATCCCCTACTACCAGCGCTTCCTCGCACACTTCCCGGATGTCGCCAGCCTCGCCGCCGCGCCGGTGGAGGACGTGATGGCGCTGTGGAGCGGCCTCGGCTACTACGCGCGCGCCCGCAACCTGCACCGTGCGGCACGCACGATCATCGAGGCGCACGGCGGCGCCTTTCCGCGCAGCGCGGCGGAGATCGCCGGCTTGCCGGGCATCGGGCGCTCGACCGCCGCCGCCATTGCTGCCTTCGCCTATGGCGAGCGCGCCGCCATCCTCGACGGCAACGTCAAACGCGTGCTGTGCCGGGTGTTCGGCGTGGACGGTTTCACTGGCGAGAAGGCGGTCGAGAGCCGGCTGTGGGCGCTGGCGGAGTCGCTGCTGCCCGAACGCGAGGTCGGGCGCTACATTCAGGCCCAGATGGACCTCGGCGCCACCCTGTGTACCCGCGGCAAGCCCGCCTGCGCGCGCTGCCCCTTTTCCGAGGACTGCGTCGCACGCCGGGAGAACCGCATTGCCGAGCTGCCAACGCCACGCCCGAAGAAGGTCGTGCCGCGCCGCCAGGCGCGCTTTGCGGTCATCACGCGCGAGGACCGGGTGCTGCTGGAGCGTCGGCCCCCGACCGGGATCTGGGGCGGACTCCTGGCCCTGCCCGAGATTCCGGACGAAGTGGCCGACGTGGGAGCCTGGACTGCCGAGCGTTTCGGGCTCGCCTGCGCGGCGCCGCAGCTGCTGGCCCCGCTGACGCACGCGTTCACCCATTTCGTGCTCGACATCGAGCCGATCCGACTGCACGCCACAGCAAATGCGGCACCGCACACGCTGGCCGATGAACCCACGCTGCTGTGGCAGCCGCTTGCCAGCGCAGGCGATGCCGCGCTGCCCACGCCGGTGCGCCGCATCCTCGACGCCCTGCAAACCCCCGACCTGTTTTCGGACTGAAACAGGCTCAGGCGAGCTTCGGCAGCAGCCCGTGCTCGCGCAGGAACTGCTGCAGGATCTCCAGCCGGCTGACCACGTCGTCGAGCTCGAGCAGGCGCTGCTTGGCTTCCAGCGGCACCGGCAGCAATTCGGCGTAGCGCGCACCGACCCAGCCCGCATCGTCGAAGCGGTGCGGCGGCGGCAGGCGGTCGCCGAGTTCGGCGACGATGGTCTGCAGCAGCGGCAGCAGATCGAGCTGGGCATTGGGCATCGGCTGCGGCGCGGGCTCGTCGAGCCAGCGCACTTCGCCCACCAGCAGGCCGTCACGTTCGACCTCATGATCAACGATGCGGAAGCGCCGGCCGCCGCGCGTCAGCAGGGTCAGCAGCCCCGCCTGCTCCATGTCCCACTGCTCGATGTGCGCTTCGGTGCCCACCGGATGCGGCACGGCGGCCTCGCCGACCTCGTCGCCGGCGGCGATCAGACACACGCCGAACGGCGTGCCCTCCCTCATGCAGCGCGTGACCATGTCCATGTAGCGCGGCTCGAACACGCGCAGCGGCAGCACGCCCTCCGGGAACAGCACGGTCTTGAGCGGGAACAGCGGCAGGCGCGTCAGCAGGGTGGATGACTCACTCATCAATCTCGATTCCCAGGTTGCGCGGGGTCCTCGCCCCAGCGCGCCATCAATGCATGCGTGACGCCGAGTTGGTCGAGGATGCGTGCGACGACAAAGTCCACGAGATCCGCGACCGACTGCGGATGGTGATAGAAGCCCGGGTTGGGCGGCAGGATGCACACCCCGAGGCGAGCGAGCTTGAGCATGTTCTCGAGATGGATCGCCGAGTACGGTGTCTCGCGCGGCACCAGCACCAGCTTGCGTCCTTCCTTGATCACGACGTCGGCCGCGCGCTCGATGAGGTTCTGGCTCAAGCCACCGGCGATGGCCGCCAGCGTGGCCATGGTGCACGGGCACACCACCATCGCATCCGGCGGATTGGAGCCCGACGCCGGCGGCGCGAACCATTCCTCGCGGCCAAACACGCGCAACTGGCCCGGCACGGCGCCGAAGCGCGCCGACAGCTCGGCCTCGACCTCGGCCGGGCGCGCCGGCAGGTTCCAGTCCATCTCCTGCCGCGCGACGATCTGCGCCACCTGCGAATACAGCAGCCACACGCGATGTCCGGCCTGAAGCAGGCATTCGACCAGCCGCACCCCATAGGGCAGGCCGGACGCGCCGGTGAACGCGACGGTAATGGTACGTGGGGCGCTCATCGGCCTCCTTCAGCCAGGAATGACAGCGCGCAAAGTCAGCGCAGGTAGTCCGTGATCAGCTCCCAGCGCCCGTTGCGGATCTGTGCCAGACGCCCATGGCGGTTGCCGAGGTGGTCGTCGGCGCTGAAGCGGTACGACGGGCTGCCGAAGTAATCACGGGTGAATTCGAGGCGTTCGAGGGTGCGCGCGAACGCCTCGGGCGTCAAGTCGCGACCGGTCGCCTCGGCGGTACGCACGAACATGTCGGCCAGCGAGTAGCCCATCACGCTCCAGACGTTGGGCGCCGCACCGAAACGCGCGCGGTAGCGCTCGATCCAGTCGGCGAGCTGGCTGTTCGCGCCCTCGGCATAGGGGTGCGGCAGCACGCTGACGCCGTACAGGCCCTCGACTGCGTCACCGCCGAGTTCGTGCGTCTGGGCCGAATAGCCCGACGCCGTCACCAGCATATCGACCTTCCAGCCGATGCGCCTCGCCTCGGCCATCGCTGCCACGGTTTCGCGCACGACGGTGGCAAGCACGACCAGATCGCATTCGGCCGCACGCAGGCGTGCGACCTGGCTCGACAGGTCGGTGGCGCCGCGCTTGTAACCGGTGCGCTCGAACAGCGTCTGGCCGAGCCTCTCGAGGCCTGTCTCGACGCCCTTCATCACCTCGAGACCGTAGTCGTCGTCCTGGTACAGCAGGCAGGTGCGACGATAGCCGCCAGCCTGCACCATGTGCCGTGTCGCAGCCTCCATGTAGTCCTGGTAGGGCGCGAAGTTCTGGAACTTGAGCGGGTGCAGCGGTTCGTAGGTCGCCTTGTGCGGCGAGAACGGGAACAGGTGCAGGCGCCCGGCCTCGAGTACCACCGGCATCGTCGCCATCACCACCGGCGTGCCCATCGTGGCGATGAAGGCAAAGGCTTTGTCGCGCTGCACCAGCTTGCGCGCCGCCAGCACGCCGCGCTTGGGATCGTAGCCCGCGTCCTCGACCGCCAGCCGCAACCTCCGACCATGCACCCCGCCGGCGGCATTGGCCTCGTCAAAGCGCATCAGCATTCCGTCGCGCACCGGCGTGCCCAGCATCGCGATCGGCCCCGACAGGTCAGAGATGTGGCCGACGACGATCTCGCGCGCGCTGACGCCGGCGACATCGGCCGCATGAAGGGAGGTGCCGGCCAGAGCGGCAAACAGGGCAAGGGCGAGGCGACGCAAGCGTTTCATCGCGGAGGATCTCCTGGAGGAATACAAGGCGGCAGTCACGCCGCTTCACAGGGCTCGGATTGTCGAATGATCCAGAATTGCGAGCAAGCGGGTGCCGGCGTCATCCGCTGCGCGGGCCGCTGGCCAGCCCCTGCGGCCGCAGCAGGACGACCGCCACGATGATCGCGCCGAACAGCACCAGTTCCAGCCCCGCCGAGCGCGCCCAGTCGCCGGGCAGGGTGTCGCGCAGCACGGCGATCGCCTGCGGGATCGCCACCACCACCAGCGCGCCCCACACCGCACCGGACAGGCGCCGCGCGCCGCCGATGAACGCCAGCATCAGCAGCTCGAACGAGAACACGAGGCCGAACTGCTCGGGGCTGATGAAGCCGATCCAGTGCGCGTAAAGGCTGCCACCCAGTGCCGACAGGCTGCCGCCGACGATGAAGGCGCGCAGCTTGGCCGCGCCGGGCGCGATGCCGCAGGCATCGGCGGCAGCCTCGTCCTCGCGTACCGCACGCCACGCGCGCCCGAGACGCGAGCGAAGCAGGCGGGCAGCGAGCGCGAGCGCGATAAGCAGTACAACGATGCTGACCGCCGCCTGCGCCAGCGGCGTGTCGGCCTGCCAGCCCGCCAGGCCGAAGCCCGGCACCATCAGGCCGGCCGCGCCGTGCGTCAGCGACTCCCAGCGCACCAGCGCCTCTTCGACGATCAGCGCGAAGGCGAGCGTACTCATGCCGAAGTACAGCCCGCCGAGTCGCCCCGCCGGCAGGCTCGCCAGCACGCCGCCCAGCGCACCGACGGTGGCCGCCAGCGGCAAGGCCAGCAGCGGCGCCACGCCGGCCTGCACCAGCAGGGTCTGGGCATAGGCCCCGAGCGCGACGAGCGCGCCCTGCCCGAGCACGATCTGCCCCGCCTGGCCGACGATGATGACCACCCCGAGACCCGCGATGGCGTAGGTCGCGACCAGCGTCGCCTGGCTGAAGGCGAAGTCGGCGCCGAGCCACCCCACCGCGAGCGCCAGCAGCAGCCCCCAGACGAAGGCTGCACGCAGCACGCGCAGCCCCTCCGGGGCCGCCACCGGCGTCGCGCTCATCGCCCGCCCCCGCCCGCACGCCCCGCGGCCAAGCCCTGCGGGAACAGCAGCAGCGCGGCCATCAGCAGCACGTAGGGCACGACGTCCTTCGCCCCCTCCGGCAGCACCAGCCCTGCAAGCGCCTCGACCACGCCGAGAAACAGACCGCCGGCCAGCGCGCCCGGCAGGCTCGTGAGCCCGCCCAGCACCGCCGCCGGAAAGGCCTTAAGCGCGATCAAACCCATGTTGAGGTGCACGAAGGTGATCGGCGCCAGCAGCAGGCCGGCCACCGCCGCCAACCCCGCGCCGAGGGCCCAGGCCAGGGTGTGCATGCGCGCCACCGGCACGCCCATCAGCGCCGCGACGCGCGCATCCTCGGAGCAGGCGCGCAGCGCGAGGCCGGCGCGGGTATGCCGAAAGAACAGCGCGAGCAGCAACACCAGCACGACGGTGGCGAGCACGACCCACACATGGCTTGCTGCCAGCACCAGCGGGCCGATGCCGAGGGTGTCGGCCGCGAAGGGCAGGCGGTACATGTCCTGCGCCGCAGCCGGCACCGAGGCCACGCCGCCGCGCATCATCATGCCGAGGCCGAAGGTCAGCAGCACCGCGACCAGATGCGGCTGGCCGATCGCACGCCGCAGCGCAACCCGTTCGAGCCCGGCGCCGAGCAAGGCCACCGCCAGCACCGCGCCAACGGCCGCCAGTGCCAACGGCCAGCCCGCCGCGAGGTGCAGCGCCAGCCCGGCAAAGCCGCCCAGCATCAAAAGGTCGCCCTGCATGAAGCTGACCGTCTCGGTTGCCTTGAACACCAGCACGAAGGACAGCGCCACCAGGCCGTACACGCAGCCGATGGCGATTCCGCTGGAGAGGACCTGGAGGAAGGAAAGCATGGGGGCGAAGCATAGCAGCCGATCCGCCCCCTGCACCGCTGCCCGGCTGGTGCCGCGCAGCAGGCTGCCGTGATCACGCCGAACTGATCACACCGAAGTCAGCGCCGCACTCGGCGGCAGGGCGCAGGCGGCACGGTACTCGCGCGCGAGGCGGGCCACCAGCTCGGCCGTGGTCGGCACATCGTGGATCGTCGCCACGCCGTGGCCCGCACTCCACACGTCGCGCCAGGCCTTGGCCTCCTCGGCGAGGTCGTGCAGCTTGCCCTTGCCGAAGCCGGCGGCCAGTTCCTCGCGCCGGTAGCCCGCACGCTCGAGGCTCTGCCACATGAAGTTGGCGTTGGTGCCGGAGATGGCATCGGTGTAGACGATGTCGGCCGGGACGCAGTCGACCACCATCTGCTTGTATTCCGGCTGGGCCATCGCCTCGCGGGTAGCGATGAAACGCGTGCCCATGTAGGCGAGGTCCGCCCCCAGCACTTCGACCGCGCGGATCGCCGCGCCGTCGGAGATCGCACCGGCCGCGACCAGCAGGCCGTCCCAGAACTCGCGGATCTCGCGCACCAGGCTGATGACGTTCTGCCCGCCCGCATGCCCGCCCGCGCCGCCAGCCACCGCGATAATGCCGTCGACGCCCGCCGCGATCGCCTTGCGCGCATGGTAGGCATGGACGACGTCGGACAACACCAGCCCCCCGTAGCCGTGCACCACCTTCACGACCTCGGCCGGATTCCCCAGGCTGGTGATCACGATCGGTACCTGGTGACGGACGAGGATCTCCAGGTCTTCCTGCAGCCGCACATTGGACGCATGCAGGATCAGGTTGACCCCGTGCGGCGCGCACGGCGCATCGGGATTGGCCGCGCGATGGGCAGCGAGTTCAGCATCGATGCGCGTCAGCCACTCGTCGAGCTGCGCCGCCGGCCGGGCGTTCATGGCCGGGAAGGTGCCGGCGACACCGGCCTTGCAGGTTTCGATGACGAGGTCCGGGCCGGACACGAGGAACATCGGGGCGGCGATCGCCGGCACGCTGAAACGGCCGCGCAGGCTGGCGGGAAGGCTCATGGGCTAGTCTCCTTGAATGGATCGGGACGCCTTCGCAGGGGCGTCTGCCGGACAGCGACTCTAACATCGCCCCGGCAGGATTCAAACGATCGTTTAAATTTACGCACCCACCCCTGCGTCCCGACCATCGGAAGGGGCTTCAGCCCAGGAAACGGTCGTAGACACCCTGGCGCCACAGCACGATCGCGATGACGACCACGATCAACAGGAACATCCAGGTGCCCCAGGGTGTTTCCTTCTCCGCATAGGGGTCTGCCATCGAACGCGAAGCTCCCGCCGGCAGGCTTGCCACACCGGTGAGCGCACTGCCGAATGGAATGTTGATGCGGGCGCGGGTGTTCACCGCCCAGCCGTTGGCGTCGAGCAACGGCCCGAGGTTGCGCTGGCGCAGCTTGAGCCAGGCCAGCAGCATCGACGGTCCGGAAATGAGCAACATGACGCCGGCGATCACCAGCGGCATCTGCCAGCCGGGCAGCGACAGAAAGCCCGTCACGACCGCCGCCAGTGCAGTGCCCAGGGCGCCGAGCGCGAGGCCGATGGCGGCGAAGATGCCGGCGAACTTGGCGATGTCGAAGGCCTGGGGCGCGGGGGCTGGAGCGGGCGCGGGCGCTTCGACCTTGGCCCCGGCACCGGCCACGCCGGCCGCCGCCTTGTCCTCGACCGCCTTGTCGCGCGAAGCCGCGAACTTCTGAATCTGGTCGCCGATCATGCGGCCTACGCGCTTGTATGGCGACCAGAAGGCCTGGCGCACGCTGATCGGCGCTTCCACCACCTTGACCACGGCTGCGTTCCAGTCCCGCCCCCGGCGGTCATAGAACACGCCGTTGCGGCCCGGCACCATCATTTCGTCGGCATCGCCGCCGGTCATCGCCGCGACGATGGTGATCGGCGCCTCGCCTTCGCGCCTGCATTCGCAATACACGAGGTAGGCACCGGACAAGGGCGCCAGCGCGGCGTGGCGTCCCATGTCGGAAACGCGCAGGCACAACTCGCAGCTGCGCTGATCGAGGTAGAGCGTGCCCGCCTGGAAGATGGCCTTGTTGCCGGCGTTGTAGAAGTCGCTGAGGGTGACGAAGTTGCGCAGCAACGTGACCAGGTCGCGGTTGTAGCGCACCAGGCGCTCGAGCGCATCGACCTGGGCGGCGGCGGTCTCGGCCGCGAGGTCCTGCTGGATCAGCGCCGTCAGCTCGGCCTGCGCGGAACCGGCGAGCAGCGCGCGCAGGGTGTCGGCGGGCACGGCTGCAAGCGGCGTCGCCGGCGTCGCGGCCAGCCAGGCGCGATAGGCGTCGAAGCGTGCGGCAATGTCCTGCCACTCGGCGTGGGACAGCGTGGTCCGTTCGCCGAGGATGGGCTTGATGACGTCCTCGCGCAGCGCGGTGATGCGCGCCTCCCAGGCCGGATTGAGCCCATCCTGCAGCGGCAAGGAACGGCCGGCACCGACCTGGGCCAGCGGCAGCGCGGCCACGCCTTCGGTGTCGGTGGCCAGCGTCTGCACGGCAAGGCCGACGTAGGTGGTATCGGCGGGGTTCAGCGCAGTGGCGGCGCGTTCGTCGAAGGCGGCGAGGCGGCAGCGGGTGAAGTAGTCCTCCACCTTGGCGCGTACGGCATCGAACACCGCAGCCGCGGCCGCCGTGCACTCGCCCAGCGGCAGCACGCTGTCCGGATTTGCGGCGGCTTGGTCATGCCAGTCCACGACCGACTGCGCCGCGGTGAAGAAGGCGCTCACCTTGTCCTGGTCGATGCCCGGCTTGCCACTGCGGTCCTCGACGGCGCCGAAATGCTCGATGACGAGGCCGATCGTCTTCGCCAGCTCGGCGTCCGGGGTAAGTTCGGCCGGCACGATGCCGTCGCCGTTGTAGTGATCGGGCGCGAACAGCCGGGACGGGTCAGCCAGGTCGGCGACCGCGACCGAGTCGGCGTCAGGCTTGCCCATGTAGGCGAGCACCTTCCTCGCCGTCGCCAAAAGCTTTCCGCCCTCGGGGTGATCGTCCGCGATCGCCGCGAGCGGCAAGCCATCCACGCCGCGGAACAGCACGTCCGGCGTCTTCAGCACGGCGCACATCCAGTTAGCCGCGGCGATGACCTCGGGCGCGCGGATACGACCATCGCCATCGGTGTCCAGCAGTTGCAGCGTACGGGTGTCGAACTCGAGCCCGGAGGTGGGGCAGGCCAGCACAGACCACAGCTTCTGGTCGAGTTCACCGAGGTGACGCAGGTCGTCCGCGTTCTCGATCAGGACCTGGTCGAAGCCACCGGAGCGAAAGAAACGCCACCGATAGCCCTTGTCGTTCTCTTGCGTGCTCATCTTTCACTCCCTGTCGTGATCCGGTTGTTATCCGCGCTGCTTACACCGCCGGGATACTGCGCCGGAATCGGACCGCCGACAACCGCCCGGCACCCGGAGCGGGCGCCTCAGCCGTAGGCGCCGACGAAGGGGTTGGTCTCGCGCTCCTCGCCGAAGGTCGAGGTCGGCCCATGACCCGGAATGAAGGTGATGTCGTCACCGAGCGGAAACAGCTTCTCGCGGATCGAGCGGATCAGCGTCTGGTGGTCGCCGCGCGGAAAGTCGGTGCGGCCGATCGAGCCGGCGAACAGCACGTCGCCGACGATGGCCAGGCGCGCGCCCTCATGCACGAAGACGACGTGGCCCGGCGTGTGGCCCGGCGTGTGGATGACCTTGAGGCTCTCCTCGCCGACGGTAACGGTGTCGCCGTCATGCAGCCAGCGGTCCGGCTCGAAGGTCTCGACGTCGGGAAAGCCGAACATCTTGCTCTGCTGCGGCATGCCCTCGATCCAGAAGCGGTCCTCTTCCTGCGGCCCTTCGACCGGCACGCCGAGCTCGCGCGCCAGCCTGGCCGTGCCGCCGGCATGATCGATGTGGCCATGAGTGATCAGGATCTTCTCCACCGTCACCCCCAGCTTGGCTACCGCCGCGAGGATGCGATCGATGTCGCCACCGGGGTCCACCACCGCCGCCTTTTTCGTCTTCTCACACCAAAGGATGCTGCAGTTCTGCTGGAAGGGCGTGACCGGGACGATGCTGGCCTGGATCATGGGGCGGGCTCCTGAATGGCGTGGGATCGGGCGGCAGTTTAACTGATCGCGGCAGACGGTCCGGTGAACGAAAAACCCGCCTGTCGGCGTAAGGCGCGACAGGCGGGCTTGGCGTGCTGCCGGGCGCCGCAGCGCCGCGGAGTCAGGCGATCAGATCACGCCCTGGGCGAGCATGGCCTCGGCCACCTTGACGAAGCCGGCGACGTTGGCGCCGTCGGCGTAGCTCACCGAACCGTCCTCGCGCTTGCCGTACTTCAGGCAGGCGGCGTGGATGCCGAGCATGATTTCCTTCAGGCGGGCGTCGACCTCTTCACGGGTCCACGACATGCGCATCGCGTTCTGGCTCATCTCCAGACCCGAGGTGGCCACGCCGCCGGCGTTGGAGGCCTTGCCCGGCGCGTACAGCACGCCATTGTGCTCGAAGATCTTCACGGCTTCGGCCGTGCTGGGCATGTTAGCGCCTTCGGCCACGGCGATCACGCCGTTCTTGACCAGGGTGGCGGCGTCATTGGCGTCGAGTTCGTTCTGGGTCGCGCACGGCAGGGCCACCTCGACCGGCACATGCCACGGACGCACGTTCGGCTCGAAGCGGGCACCAACACGGGCGGCGTAGTCGGACACACGGCCGTAGAGGTGGTTCTTCACTTCCATCAGCACGGCCAGCTTCTCGGTGGTGAAACCTTCCTCGTCGATCACCGTGCCGCTCGAATCCGAGCAGGTGATCGGCTTGGCGCCGAGTTCGAGCAGCTTCTCGATGGCGTACTGGGCAACGTTGCCCGAACCGGACACCGACACGCGCATGCCACGGATGTCACGACCCGCGTGCTCGAGCATCGCATTGGCGAAATACACGGTGCCGTAGCCGGTCGACTCCGGACGGATCAGCGAGCCGCCGAAGGTCAGGCCCTTGCCGGTGAACACGCAGGCGGCGTTGTTCGACAGCTTCTTCATCATGCCGGCCATGAAGCCGACCTCACGGCCGCCCACGCCGATGTCGCCGGCCGGCACGTCGGTGTCGGGACCCACGTGGCGATACAGCTCGCTCATGAAGGCCTGGCAGAAGCGCATCACCTCGCCCGGGCTGCGGCCCTTCGGATCGAAGTCGGAACCACCCTTGCCACCGCCCATCGGCAGCGTGGTCAGCGCGTTCTTGAAGGTCTGCTCGAAGGCGAGGAACTTCAGGATCGACAGGTTCACCGAGGGGTGGAAACGCAGGCCGCCCTTGTAGGGGCCGATGGCCGAGCTGTGCTGGATGCGATAGCCGCGGTTGACCTGCGTCTCACCCTTGTCGTCCACCCAGGAGACGCGGAACATGATCACGCGCTCGGGTTCGATCAGTCGGTCGAGGAGCGAATGCTCGGCATAACGTTTGTTGGCGGAGATGAAGGGCCACAGGCTCTCCATCACCTCGGTCACCGCCTGCAAAAATTCGGGCTGGCCGGGGTTGCGTTGCTCAACGTAAGCCAGGAACTCCTCGAGAGACTGATATTTCATGATGTTTGGCCTGCTTGGTGGATGGACACGCGCACGCGACCGCCTCGGTTTTACCCGAGGCGGTCGCGTGAATTCACCAATATTGTGCATCAAATTCACACAATTGGTGCGCAAATCTCAATGACAGGCCGCCAACCATCCTTACGTCATTGTATTTGCACCTCTGCAGTGCGCGCGCACTACTTGAGGGCATAAAAAGGCCGGGCAAGCCCGGCCTTTTTGAAAACGCGCCGCTGGTGATGCTTACTGCACGCGCACCTCGACCCGGCGCGCCTCGGCGGCGTCTTCCCCGCCCAGGGTCACCGCCGGGCGGCGCATCAGCACTCGCTTGGCCGGCACGCCGGCGGCAAGCAGGCCCTCGCGCACCGAAAGGGCGCGATTCCTCGCCACCTCGGCATTGATCGCGGCGGCACCGGTTTCGTCGTGATAGCCGGACAGCAGCGCATGGGCCTCGGGCGCTGCCGCCAGCGCGGCGACCACGGTGTCGATCTGCGCCGCAGCCGTAGGAGGCAGCACCGTCTCGCCGAGGTCGAAATGGATCTTCACAAGCGGCTCGCCGACTTCTGCCACCTCCACGAACATATCGGTGGCCGGCTCGACCGGCGCCTGCGCGCCACGCAGCTGATACGCACCGAGGCCAATGACGAAAGCAATGACCAGCGCAATGATGCCGAACACCACGCCCATGACGACGTTGAGTTCGCTGTCTTCCTGATCGAACATGTGCTGCACCCCCTTGAAAAGACGAACCGACCGGCCTGAGCGCTGCAATTCTAGCCGAACGCCATGACAGATCCGATGCGCGGCGTGGCGCCACGGGGAACGTACATCATTTGTTTTCGGCAAATGCGCTCGCCCGCCATGAATCGTCTATCCTGAGTGCCCTGTCATACGGATGATCACGGAGGCAAAAATGGGGTTCTTCGATTTCGTCAAGGAAGCGGGCGAGAAGCTGTTCGGCGGCGGTGAGGCCAAGGCAGCGCAAGCCGCGCCCGATCCTGCAGCGGCCAATGCCAAGGCGGCGGCGGCCATCCACAATTACATCAGCGCGCTGCAGCTTGCGCCGGCCGACCTCGCGATCAGCTTCGACGGCGCCAGCTCGGTCGTCACGGTCACGGGCACGGCGCCCGACCAGGCGACGCGCGAGAAGATCCTGCTTGCTGCGGGCAACGTCGCCGGCGTCGCCAGGGTCGAGGACCGCATGGCCGTGGCGCGCAGCGAACCCGAAGCGCAATTCCACACCGTTGTGCGGGGCGACACCCTGTCGGCGATCGCCAAGAAGTTCTATGGCAACGCCAACAAGTACATGGCCATCTTCGAGGCCAACAAGCCGATGCTGACCCACCCGGACAAGATCTATCCGGGCCAGGTGCTGCGCATTCCGCCGCAAGCCTGATCCGCTGCGGCCGACAGGCCGTGCTGCTTGCAACGTCGAGGCCCGGGCCGTTACGCTCGGGCCTCTTCACGTCTACGTCCGGAACTGCCCCCATGGCCCGCGTCCGCATCGAGTTGCCCGACCGCTTTCCCTTCCGCACCGCCATTGCGCTGCTGATCTCGCACATCAACTACGGGCGCCATCTCGACAATGCGCAGCTGCTCGGCCTGGTGTCCGAGGGGCGGGTGCGCTTCCTGAAATCGATGGGCTACACCGAGCTCGACATCGAAGGTGTCGGCATCGTCGTCGCCGATGCGGCGGTGCAGTACCGCTCCGAAGCCTTCCACGGCGAGACCATGGTGGTGGAGATGGCGGCCGACGACTTCAGCGAATTCGGCTGCGACCTGGTGTGGCGCCTGACCGATGAAGCCAGCGGACGGGAAGTCGCGCGCGGCAAGACCGGCATCGTGTTCTTCGACTACGGCGAACGGCGCAAGACGGCGGTGCCCGAAGGCTTCCGCCGCCGATTCGCACCGGCATCATGAGCCTGATCTTCCCGGCAGACGCGGCGGAACCCAGGTCATGAACGCCGGCGCTCGCCCTCCCGTTGCGCCGCCGAGGACACCACACGTCGCCATCGTCGGCGGCGGTCCGGCGGGACTGATCGCCGCAGAGACGCTTGCTGCTGCAGGCGTGCGCGTGACCGTGTTCGACGCCATGCCCTCGGTCGGGCGCAAGTTCCTGCTCGCCGGACGTGGCGGCCTGAACCTGACCCACAGCGAGGCGCTGGACGCCTTCCTGTCGCGCTACGGTGCGCGGCGCGAGGTGCTCGTGCCCATGGTGCAGGCCTTTGGTCCGCAGGCGCTGCAGGACTGGGCACACGGACTGGGGGTGGACACCTTTGTCGGGACCTCGGGCCGCATCTTCCCGCGCGAGATGAAGGCCGCCCCGCTGCTGCGCGCCTGGCTGACACGCCTGCGCGCCGCGGGCGTGCAGTTCGCCGTGCGCCACCGCTGGCTCGGCTGGGCCGACAGCGATGGCGATGACGGTCCCAACCCAACGAACGACGCACCGACCAGCGACACACCGCTGCGCCAGCACCTGCGCTTCGCAACGCCCGAGGGCGAGCGCCGGGTCGAGACCGACGCCCTGCTCCTCGCCCTTGGCGGCGGCAGCTGGGCCAAGTTCGGCTCGGACGGGGCCTGGGTGCCGCTGCTGCGCGCCACCGGCACCGACGTTGCCGAGCTGCGGCCGGCAAATTGCGGCTTCGACGTCGCCGCGGGCGGCGAAGGCGGCACGGGCTGGAGCGCGCATTTTCTGGAACGCTTCCGCGGCCAGCCGCTGAAATCGGTCGTGGCCCGCTTCACCGATGCCTCTGGCCAAGCACAGGAGCGGGCCGGCGAATGCCTCGTCTCCGCCACCGGCATCGAAGGCGGTCTGATCTACGCCCTTTCCGCGCCGCTGCGCGACGCGATCGCCGCGCAGGGCGAGGTCACGCTGCGACTCGATCTCGCCCCCGGCCGAAGCCTCGAACGCCTTGGGGCGGACCTCGCACGCCCGCGCGGCAGCCGCTCGATGGCCAGCCACCTGCAGGGACAGGCCGGCATCAAGGGCATCAAGGCCGCCTTGCTGCGTGAATGCCTCTCCAGGGACGATTTCGACGACCCCTTGCGCCTGGCGGCCGGCATCAAGGCCCTGCCGCTGCGGCTGACGGCGCCGCGTCCGCTCGACGAAGCCATCAGCAGCGCAGGCGGCGTGCGTTTCGAGGCGCTCGATGCCCACCTGATGCTGCGAGTCCGGCCCGGCGTCTTCATCGCCGGCGAGATGCTCGACTGGGAAGCGCCGACCGGCGGCTACCTGCTGACCGCCTGCTTCGCCAGCGGAGCGGCGGCCGCGCACGGTGTGCTGGACTGGCTGCGCCCCAAGACCTGAACGCATTGCGCCACAAACAAGACGGGCCATCCGCGCACGAGACCGTGCGTGGATGGCCCGAACGCATCGCGCGGCGCGCTCAGTTCTTGCTGTAGCGCGCTACCAGCGCCGCCGCGGCGTCATGCATGGCCTTGCCGTCGACACCGGTGGCGCTGAGCTCCTCAATCCAGCCCTGGACGACCGGGCGGGTCGCGGCTTCCCAACGCGCCAACTCCGCACCCTCGATGGCGTAGATGGTGTTGTTGTTGGCCACGGTGGCTTCACGGCCGATGACGTCGGCCTTGATGAACTGAGTCGCGACCCAGGCGGAGGTTGCGGCACCGCTGTTGTCGTCGATCACCTTCTTGAGATCGTCGGGCAGGCTCTCATACTTCTTCGCGTTCATCAGGAAGACCATCGTGGCGACAGTCATCGCCTTGGGCCCCTTGAACTCGGCGTGGTAGCGGGTCAACTCCTGCGTCTTCGTCGCCGGCACCACCTCCCAGGGCACCAGCGCCCCCTCGATGACCCCCTTGGACAGGCTTTCGGCCATCTGCGGAACCGGCATGCCCACTGGCGTTGCGCCCAGTGCAGCCAGCATCTTGTTGCCCAGGCGCGACGGCGCACGAACCTTGAGGCCGTTCAGCTCATCCAGCGTCTTCACCTGCTTGCTGCGCAGATGCAGTACGTTAGGACCATTCACCCAGATCGCGATCGGTTTGGTGCCCGCGAACTCCTTGGCGGCATGCGCCTGGGAGAAATCCCACAAAGCGCGCGAGGACGCTTCGGCCGTGGTCGTGAAAAACGGCAGTTCGAACACTTCGGACACCGGGAAGCGGCCCGGCGTGTAGCCCGGCAGCGTCCACACGATGTCCGCCACGCCGTCGCGCACCTGGTTGAGCAATTGGGGTGGTGTTCCGCCGAGCTGCATCGACGGATAGATCTGGCACTTCATGCGGCCCCTGCTCTCCGCCTCGATCTTGTCGCACCAGGGTTGCATGAACTGAGTCTGGGCCAGCGAGCTGGGCGGCAGGAAGTGCGAAACCTTCAGCACGACCTCCTGTGCGGCGGCGGGCAAAGGCAGCAGCGCGGCAGCCAGCAGGCCAATCAGGGTACGGGATTTCATCGATGTCTCCTCCTCGGGGCTTGAATTGTCGGGTCATGCAGTTTCGGGACGCTTGCCGGCGTCCCAATCGAGGGCAGGCGCTTCCCTGCCGGCGACCGAGTACAGCGCCCCGGGCGCATTCCGGGTGCGCTGGAACTGTTCGAGCGATTCTCCACGCATGGCAGCATAGATGTGCAGGTTGGACACGCCCAGCACAGCCCCGAGCTTTTCCAGCATGAAGAAGATCACGCCATAGTGGATCAGCCCACGCCAGTCCCGCCTGCGAACCAGGTCACGCTCCTGCTCGATCAGCCCGGCGGCCTCGAAGCTCGCTTCCTCGTCGGCGAGGAAGCGCTTGCGATGCGCCGGCACGATCATGTCGTGCAGGAAGCGGTTGAGGCGGTAGGCGCGCTGGCTGGTGGCCAGGCTGAAGGGATAGGTGCCGGCCAGCGCCTGCGCGCCCGCCAGTTGCGTGGCAACATGGGCGCGGTGGCGCTCGACCTCGCCCGCGACCGCGGGGGCGGCCCGGTTCTCGTAGATCGCGGTGGCGATGCCGGTCATCGACGGCAGGTAATAGGTCTGGTGGATCTTGTTCACCGAGGCGGACAGGGCGCCGCGCATGACCAGCCACATGATCACCTCGGCCCCTTCCAGCCCGCCGAGCGTGGCGTATTCGGCCTGAGTCAGCTCCGTCAGCCGTACCGGGTCATGCTCGAACAGCGCCAGGAACTGCTCGTCCCAAGGCGTGTTGTTGAACCCGGCCCGCTCACCGTGCACCTGGTGCGACAGGCCGCCGGTGGCGACGATCGCGACCGCGAGGTCTTCCGGATAGCTCTCGATCGCACGACGCAAGGCCTGCCCAAGCCGGAAGCAGCGCCGCGCTGTGGGGATCGGGAACTGCAGCACGCCGACCTGCAGCGGCACGATCGAAACCGGCCACGCCGGTTCATGCGGGCACAGCATCGACAAGGGCGAGAAGCAACCGTGGTCCAAGGGCTTGTCCTGGAAGAAGGACATGTCGAACTCGTCCGCCATCAGCGAATGGCCGATGTGCTGCGCCAGTCCGGGATGGCCCGCCACCGGCGGCAGGTCGCGCGCGCCGCCGCCCTCGTCGGCCACAGCGTAGTGGTCGCCGATCCCCAACGCGAACGCCGAGTAGTGGTCGAAGAAGAACGACGTGACGTGGTCGTTGTAGATGAAGAGCAGCACATCGGGCTGCGTGTCCTTCACCCACTGACGAACCGGCGCGAAGCCGTCGAAGATCGGTTTCCAGACCGGATCGTCCTGCTTGTTCTTGTCGAACGCGAAGCCGATGGTCGGTGTGTGCGAGCAGGCGATGCCGCCGATGATGCGTGCCATGCAGGTGTCTCCTTCCTGGTCGATCGTGTGCCGCGGGCGAGACCAGCCGCCCGAGCCCGAAGTGCGTGCAGAGTCTAGACAGGCATCCCACTGTGGATAAGATGTCTGGATCAGTAGCGCGATAACCGGCGGTTATCACAACACCATGAAACTCTCCGCACTCCAGGCCTACGTGGCCGCAATCAACGACGGCAGCCTGCGCAAGGCGGCCGCCCGGCTCGGCCTGTCGCAGCCGGCGCTGAGCAAGATGCTGCGCGAACTGGAGGTCGAGCTTGGCGCGTCCCTCGTCGTGCGTTCGACGCGCGGCGTCATCCCGACCGCCCAGGGCAAGGTGCTGTACGAGCGCGCCAGCGCGGCCGACCGCGAGCTGACCCGGGCGGTCGAGGAGATCGGCCAGCTCGGCGGACGCATGGTGGGCGAGTTGAGCATCGCCGCCGTTCCCCTGGCGGTGATGCTCGTGCTGCCCGAAGCCGTGCGTACCTTCAGCCAGCAGTTCCCCGAAATGCGCCTGCGCATCAGCGAGGAGCTCTACATCGCCCAGCTCGCCTACCTGCGCAAGGGCGAGGCCGACGTCGCCATCGGCCCGATCCCGGAAGGCCTGGCGCAGGGCGAATACCTGGTCGAGCCCCTGCTGCCGATCGACATGGTGGTGGCGGTACGCAAGGGCCATCCGCAGGCCCGCTGCACCCGGCTGGCCGAACTGAGCGAGGCGCGCTGGGTGTACACGGGCTTGTCTGGCGCCACCGGCTACGCCCGCGAACTGTTCAGCCGCAACGGCCTGCCCCCGCCGCCGGTGGCCGCCACGGTCAATTCGACCCTGGCGCTGCTCGCCCTGCTCGGCTCGGGCGACTTCATCGGGCTGATGCCGGCCCCCCTCGCCCGACACCCGGTGACCTCGAGCTACTTCGACGTCGTCCCGCTGCAGGAAGGTCCGCTGCGGCTCACGCTGGGCGTGATGGTGCGCGAGGAAATGGCCATGTCCGTCATGGTCCGCCACTTCCTGTCGCATCTCCACCGCGCCGCCCACCATCTGGGCGGCATGGCCGGCACCGCAACCAGCTGAAAAGGCCTGCGCCCTGCGGACGGCGCAACCGGCACACTCGGCTAGAATGCCCGCCTTCAAGACCAAGAGTCCGGTTCGATGCCCACACCCCTTCACCGCCGCCCCGAACTGCTCGCGCCCGCCGGCACCCTCGACATGATGCGCACCGCCTTCGCCTACGGCGCCGACGCGGTGTATGCCGGGCAGCCGCGCTATTCGCTGCGCGTGCGCAACAACAGCTTCGGCCAGCTCGACACGCTCGCCGCCGGCATCGACGAGGCCCACGCCGCCGGCAAGCTGTTCTACCTGGTCGCCAACATCTACCCGCACAACGCCAAGATCCGCAGCTTCGAGGACGACATGGCGCCGGTGATGGCCATGAAGCCCGATGCGCTGATCATGGCCGACCCCGGCCTGATGATGATGGTGCGCGAGCGCTGGCCGGAGACGGACATCCACCTGTCGGTGCAGGCCAACACCACCAACTACGCCTCGGTGCGCTTCTGGCAGTCCATGGGGGTGAAGCGCATCATCCTGTCGCGCGAGCTGTCGCTGGACGAGGTCGCCGAGATCCGCGACGCCTGTCCGGACATGGAGCTCGAGGTGTTCGTCCATGGTGCCCTGTGCATCGCCTACTCCGGCCGCTGCCTGCTGTCGGGCTACTTCAACCACCGCGACCCCAACCAGGGCACGTGCACCAATAGCTGCCGCTGGGACTACAAGCTGCACGAGGCGGGCGAAGACGGCGCCGGCGACCTGCAGGCCCGCGGCAACACGCCGATCGGCAATCCCAGGGACGCTGGCGCGGTCGGCACCGCCACCCGCAGCAAGCTCGACACCGTGCAGGGCCTCGCGCTGGGCGGCGGGCCGCGCCACATCGGCGGCAGCAAGGTCTGGCTGCTGGAAGAGGGCACCCGCCCCGGCGAGCTGATGCCGATCGAAGAAGACGAGCACGGCACCTACATCCTCAACTCCAAGGACTTGCGCGCCATCGAGCACGTGCAGCGCCTGGTGGAGATCGGCGTCGATTCGCTGAAGATCGAGGGCCGCACCAAGAGCCCCTACTACGTCGCCCGCGCGGCCCAGGGCTACCGGCGCGCGATCGAGGACGCGGTCGCCGGGCGCCCCTTCGACCCGCGCCTGCTCGGCGAGCTCGAAGGGCTGGCCAGCCGCGGCTACACCGACGGGTTCTACCAGCGTCATTCCACGCCCGAACACCAGAACTACCTGCGCGGCCACTCCGAATCGGGCCGCAGCCTGCTGGTGGGCGAGGTGGTTGGCTGGGACGCCGCACGCGGCCTGGCCGAAGTCGAGGTCAAGAACGGCTTCGGCGTTGGCGACCGGCTGGAGTTCGTGCAACCGGGCGGCAATCATGAACTGCTGCTCGACCGCATCGTCGACGCCAACGGCGACGCCGTCACGCGCATCCCGGGCAGCGGCCGGCGCGTGTGGCTGCCCTTGCCGCCGGGCGCCGATCCCGCACAGCCCTGCTTCATCGCGCGCTTTCTCTGACCTCGCGCGGCAGAGCGGCTACGCTGCCGCCTTCTGCCCGCCCCCACACGGCCCGACGCCATGATCCTGAACATCGACCTCGTTTCCGACTTCGTCTGTCCCTGGTGCTTCCTCGGCAAGGTGCGGCTTGACCGCGCCCTAGAGGAACTGAAGGCTTCGCGCCCCGACCTCGACGTGCGCGTCAACTGGCTGCCCTTCTTCCTCAACCCGGACACGCCCGCGGCCGGCGAACCTTACCGCGAATTCCTCGAAACCAAGTTCGGCGGCCCGATCAAGGCCGAGGCGGTGCTCGACCAGGTGCGTGACGCCGCCGCCGACGACGGCCTGCAGTACGCCTTCGAGCGCATCCAGACCCGACCCAACACCTTGCAGGCGCACCGCCTGATGTACCGCGCCCAGTCCATCGGCCAGACGCCCGCACGCATCCGCATGCTGGCGAGCGCGCTGTTTGCCGCCCACTTCCAGGAGGGCCGCGACATCGGCGACAAGGACACGCTGGCTGACATTGCCGCCGCGTGCGGCGAGCGTCGCGATGCGGTGCGTGCCTACCTCGATGGCCGTGAAGACATCGACAAGGTCAAGCGCATGGCCGAGGGCGTGCGCAAGCAAGGCATCGAGGGGGTGCCCTTCTTCATCCTCAACCGCAAGCTGGCGGTGTCGGGTGCGCAGTCGGCAGCGGTGCTGGGCGCGGCGATCCTGCAGTCGCTCGAGACCGGCAAGCCGTCCTGAAGCGCCGGCACGGTGTTGCGGAACGCAGGACGCCGGCGCGCGTCTGACCGAACAGTGACGTTCGCCCCAACGCGGCCCGCATGACCACACCGCTGCTCTCCCCCGCCGACCTCGACACCCTCGCCCGCGCCCGCGCGCTGCTCGAGCGCCCGAGCCTGACCGCACGGCTCAGCAGCCTCGTCGGCAGCCCGCTCGAGAAGGGCATGGCGCACCTGCCCGCAAGCTGGCGCGGCAAGGTCGGTGCGATCGCACACGACGCGCTGCTGAAGGCGATGGACACGGCGGCGAAGACACTCAAGCCCGAAGCGCGCGACGCCTCGCCGCGCCTTCACAAGCTGCTCGGTTCGGTCAGCGGCGGCGCTGGTGGCGCCTTCGGCCTGGCCGGACTGGCGGTGGAGATCCCGGTGTCGACGGTGCTGATCATGCGCGCCATCCTCGACATCGCCCGCGCCGAGGGGGAGGACATCGGCAACGCCCGGACGCGGCTGGCCGCGCTGGAAGTGTTCGCGCTTGGCGGCAGCAGCCGCAGCGACGACGCGGCGGAGTCCGGCTACTACGCTGTCCGCGCGGCGCTGGCGACAACGGTGGGCGAGGCCGCCCGCCATCTGGCGGAGAAGGGGCTGACAAGCGAAGGCGCGCCGGCGCTGGTGCGGCTGATCACGCTGGTGGCCGCGCGCTACAAGGTACAGCTGACGCAGAAGGCCGCCGGCATGCTGGTGCCTGGGATCGGCGCGGCGGCTGGCGCCGGCATCAACCTGATGTTCATGAACCACTTCCAGGACGTCAGCCGCGGCCACTTCACGGTGCGCCGGCTGGAACGGCGCTACGGCGCCGAGGTCGTACGGGCCGCCTGGCAGGCGCTCGAGGCCGCGCGCTAGCCCAGGGCCATGAAGGCCGGCCAGGCCAAGGGCACGCTGAAGTGGAAGCCTTGGGCCACATCGCAGCCCTGCTCGCGCAGCACCTTGAGGTGATCTTCGCTCTCGACGCCTTCGGCCACGACGCGCAAGCCCAGGCTGTGCCCAAGCGAGATGATGGCCGCCACCAGCGCAGCATCGCGTGTGTTGCGGTCAATGCCGCGCACGAACAGGCGGTCGATCTTGAGTTCCTCGATCGGGAAGCGCTTCAGGTAGGCCAGCGACGAATACCCGGTACCGAAGTCGTCGAGCGCCAGATTGACCCCCAGCGCCCGCAGCCGGTGCATGCGCACGATCGACGAATCGACGTCGTCCATCAGCATGGTCTCGGTCACCTCGAGCGTCAGCAGCGCCGGCGGCATGCCGGTCTCCTGCAGCACGCGGTCCACGACATCGACGAAGGCGTCGTCGCGGAACTGGCGGGCCGAAATGTTCACCATCATGCGCAGCTCGCCACGACCCGCCTCGCGCCACGCGCGGTGATGCTCGCAGGCATTGCGCAGCACCCATTCGCCGATCGGCACGATGAGCCCGGTTTCCTCGGCCAGCGGAATGAAGTCCGCCGGCGACACCAGGTCGAGCTCGGGGTGGCACCAGCGCAGCAAGGCCTCGGCGGCGACGACCGTGCCGGTCTCCAGATCGATCAGCGGCTGGAAATGCAGCAGCAGCTCGTCGCGCTTGAGCGCACCATGCAGCGCGGTCTCCAGCGCCAGATGCTCGAGCGAGCGGGCGTTCATCGCCGGCTGGTAGAGCTGGTAGCTGTTGCGCCCGTCTTCCTTGGCGCGGTACATCGCCACGTCCGCGTTCTTGATCAGCGTGGTCGCGTTCTTCGAGTCATCGGGGCAGATGCTGATGCCGATGCTGGTCGTCACCACCAGCTCGCGACCGTCGATGACCACCGGCCGGCGCAACGCCTCGACGATGCGGCGCGCGGTCACCACCGCGTCCTCGGGCCCGTCGAGGTTGCACAGCACGATCAGGAACTCGTCGCCACCCATGCGCGCGACGGTGTCGTCCTCGCGCAGGCAGGCGCGCAAGCGCTTCGACACTTCGATCAGCAGGTGGTCGCCAATCTCGTGGCCGAGGCTGTCGTTGATGCGCTTGAAGCGGTCGAGATCGACAAACATCACCGCCAGCCGCTTGCCCGAGCGCGATGCATGCGCCAGCTCGACCGCCAGGCGGTCTTCGAGCAGGCGGCGGTTGGGCAGGCCGGTCAGCGGGTCGTAATAGGCAAGGTCGCGGATGCGCGCCTCGGTTTCCTTCAGCGGGCTGATGTCGGTAAACAGCGCCGCATAGTGGGTCAGCGTACCGTCGTTGTCGGTGATCGCCGCGATGTGCAGCAGCGCGGGATAGATCTCACCCGATTTGCGCCGGTTCCAGATCTCGCTCTCCCACTGCCCCTCGGCCTTGAGCCGTTCCCACATGCGGGCATAGAAGGCGCCGTCATGGCGCCCCGAGGACAGCATCGAGGGGCGTTTGCCGACGACTTCCTCGGCGCTGTAGCCGGTGAGGCGGCAGAAGGCGGGATTCACCGACACGATGCGTGATTCGGCATCGGTCACCATGACGCCTTCGAGCGAATTCTCGATCACCTTCTCGGCCAGACGCAGGCTGCGCTGCGACGAGTGCAGCGCCTGGTCGCGCGCCTGCAGCGCGTGCTGCAGCTCGTGCAGGTAGGCCAGCTCCATGCCGCCGATGATGTCACCGAAGCTGATCAGGTCGGCCAGGGTGCCGTCCTCCCGCAGCACGCCGATGTGGCGGAAGCGACGCTCGGCGAGCAGCGTGCGCACGCGGTAGAGGCTGTCGTGCTCCTGCACTGTCAGCAAGGGCCGGTTCGCGACCGCGTAGAGTGGCTGCTCGGCCTCGCACTGCGCCACCATGCGCGTGACGTCGCGCTCGGTGAGGATGCCGTAGCGGCCCAACGGATCCTCGGCTGCCTCGGGTCCGAAATCGACCACGATGGCGTCGGTCGCATGCTCACGCATGCAGCGCGTGGCCTCGCCGAGCAGGGCGTCCGCCGGCAGGGTGCGCAGCCCGCCCTTGACCAAGGACTCCACCTTGCGCAGGCGCAGGTAGTGCTCGACCCCCTGGTTGAGCACGACATCGGATTGCGAGACGATGCCGCAGGGTCGACCCTGATCATTCTCGACCAGGTAGTGGCGCACATGCTCCTCGCGGAAGCGCAGCGCGAGTTCATGCAGACCGATCGTTGCCGACACGGTGCGCACCGGCGTGCTCATCACGCTGCGAATCGGCCGCGAGAATGCGCGCACATCACGGAAGTCGATGGCGAGCGCATCGCGTTCGGTCCAGATGCCCACCACATCGTCGTCATCGACGACGACGATGGAGCTGACGCGACGCTCGCTCATCAGGCGTGCCGCCTCGAACACGGGCAGTTCGGGCGAGCACTCGAGCAGGTCGGCACGGGCAATCGCGCCCACGCAAACAGCATCGTTCGCCGCGAGATGCAGGGAATCGTCAAGGACGCGGCGCAGGCAATCTTGTTGGGACATCGGCAAAGGACCCGACTTGCACCGACACGGTACGAGGCAGGCCGAAAAAACGGCGATTTGCGATTGTCGCACCCAAAGCGGGGAATGAGCGCCCACTATTCAACACTTGGCCGTCATTCGTCGCGGCGAAGCGGGCATGCCGCGACCTGCCGCCCGCTTGCGTCGAGGCCGTCCTGGGGACACCATGCAGGCTATTTCGCGCGGAATTCAAACGATGCAGACCACCACCCTGACGATCGACGGCATGCGCGACGAGCAATGCCTGCGCCTGGTCACCAACGCCATACAGGACCTACCGGGCATCAGCTATCTCGAGATCTCGCTCGAAACCGGACAGGCAACGATCGAGCACGGCGCCTTCGTCTCCTCGGCCGACATCTACCAGGCCGTCGAGGACGCGGGGTTCAGCGCGCGCTGACGTTCACGACGAGCCTCAGAGCGCCGGAAACCTTCCGCGTCGTGGCCCAGTCTATTGCCGCGTGTCTTCAGCAAGCGTGCCCCCCCTCCTTCGCGCCGCTCCCGGCGGCCTCGCCTTCGTCGATATCGAGACCAACGGCGGCCCCGCGCAGCTTGAATCGATCACCGAGATCGGCATCGTCCAGGTCGACGAGGACGGCGTGCGCGAGTGGTCCACGCTGGTCCGTCCGGCATCGGGCATCCCGGATTACATCCAGCGCCTGACCGGCATCGACAACGACATGGTGGCCGACGCCCCCCGGTTCGCGGAGATCGCGGACGAGGTTTTCGATCGTCTGGACGGCCGGCTCTTCATCGCCCACAACGCGCGCTTCGACCACGGTCACCTGCGCGCGGCCTTTCGCCGCGCCGGGCTCGACATCCGGCCGCAGGTACTGTGCACGGTCAAGCTGTCGCGGCGGCTGTTCCCTGAGCATCGCCATCACGGGCTGGACCACCTCATCACGCGCCACGGGCTGGTTGTCAGTGACCGCCACCGTGCGCTGGGCGACGCCACACTGCTGTGGCAGTTCTGGCAGAAGATCCACGATCGTTTCGCGCCCGGCCACATCGAACAGCAGGTGCGCGAGCTCATCGGCCATCCGAGCCTGCCGCCGCACCTGGACGCCGAGCAACTTGCCGGCCTGCCCGACGCCCCGGGCGTCTATCTCTTCTACGGCGAGCGCGATGGCCAGGCCAGCCTGCCGCTCTACGTCGGCAAGAGCACGCGCCTGCGCAGCCGAGTGCTGTCGCACTTTGCCGCGGACCACCAGAGCGACCGCGAACTGAGCCTGAGCCAGCAGGTACGACGCATCGACTGGATCGAGACCGCTGGCGAGATCGGCGCGCTGCTGAAAGAGGCGGAGCTCATCAAACAACTCCAGCCCACCCACAACCGCCTGCTGCGACGCAACCGTGACCTTTGCACCTGGCGGCTCGCGACCGACATCGTCGGCGACTGGCGACTCGAACTCCTGCACGCGGTCGACCTCGACTTCGGCCGGCACGACGATCTTTTCGGCCTGTTCCGCAGCCGGCGCGAGGCCATCAACCGCCTGCGCGCACTCGCCCGCGACCACGCGTTGTGCCCGCCGTTGCTGGGGCTCGAAAAGCACACCGCCGGTGCGCGCTGCTTCGACTTCCAGCTCAAGCGCTGCCGAGGCGCCTGTAACGGCGGCGAGGCGCCCGCCGCACACGGCCTGCGCCTGATCGAAGCGTTGCACGGCCTGAGGCTCGAGAGCTGGTCGTGGACGGGGCCGATCGGCCTGCGCGAGGGAGCGACGCTTCACGTTGTCGACGGCTGGCGCTATCTCGGCAGTGCGCGCGAAGAAGGCGAACTGGCCGATGTGCTCGAACGCGGCCGGCCGACGTTCGACATGGACATCTACAAGATCCTGGTGAAGGCAGTGAAGCACCTGCCGGTCGTGCCGCTACCTGCACCCAAGGCCCCGGCATGAGCCACTGGCAGGCGGCATGCGTGCAGAAGTTCCTTTGAGCTGGTGACTTCCGCCGCCTGCTCATCCACCCGGGATGGGCAGTCGATGACATCCGTGGCAGCATAGTGGCTCGACTCAAGAGAAGATCCGCATCGGCCGCGCATGAATCTGGATCAAAGCGTTCACCTGCAGCGGCGCATTCACCGCTTTGCCGTGATGGGTATTCTCATCACGGGCCTGCTCGTGGCGCTTGCCACCGCGATCCCGATGTATCGCCATGCGCACACGCTGGTATCCAGCTCGCACATGGAAGGCGTGCGCGCGCAGGCGCAGGCGGTTGGCCAGTTTCTCGAGAAGGCCACTGAGCTTGCCCGACAGATTGCAAGCCGCAGTGCCGTGCGCGACAAGCTGGCCGAGTACAACCGCTGGGAAATCAGCCTGGCGGAGATGGCCCAGTTCTCGGCGCCACGCATTCGCGAGGCGCTTGACCAGGCGGGAAACATCGCCGGCATGGTCCGCTTCGATGCGGAAGGAAACCCGGTACTCGAACTCGGTATCGCGCTGCCGGACGCTGCCCAGGCTCTCGCCGGCCAGGACCCCATCGCCACCCGACGCACCGGGCCGGTCGCGACCGCCGCCGGGCCCCATCTGCTGGTCAGTGCGCCAATCCTGTCACGCGATGGCGAACGTGTCGGGACAGACGTCCTCGCCTTCGGGCTGTCGCAATTGCAGGCCCCACTGACGCGCGCGCATGGCTCGCTACCACGCACCCGGCTGCTGGTATTCAACGGCGAAAGCGGTACCACCGTAGAACTTGGGCCGAGCGGTACCGTCGTCCGTGTGTTCGACACCACCGAGTCAGCGCCAGGCTATCTGCGTCGCGCAGTCGATGGCCCGGCAGGCCAGCAGCATGTAGCACAGAACGGTCCCGACGAAATTGTGTTCTACACGGCCATCCGCGAGATGCCGGGCTGGAGCTTCGCCTACTCGATCCCGGCGACCGACTTCTACCGCCCCGTGCTGTGGCAGATCCTGCTGCCACTGTCGATGATCGCACTGCTGGTCAGTGCCGGCGCCGTGCTTACCGCACGCACCATCCGCCCCATGGCCGAACGCGTGCTGCAGCAGGCGCGCGACCTTGCCGAGCTCGGCGAAAGTCGGCTGCTTGCCGCCAGCGTGTTCGACGCCAGCCCGCAGGCCGTCCTCATCATGGATGCTTCGCACCGCATCATCGAAGCCAATCGCGCGAGCGTGCGCATCACCGGCTATGGCCAGTCCAAACTGCACGGAAAACCGCTGTGCGAGGCGCTGTTCCGTCCCGAAAAGCGCGCCTCATGCGACGAACTGCTGTGGCAGCGCGTCGATGCGCACAACGGCTGGCAGGGCGAGACCGAGCTCCTGCGCTGTTCCGGCGAGGTCTTTCCCGCCTGGCAGAGCGTCACCCCGGTTCGCGATGCCAGTGGCGTCATCCGCCACTATGTCTGCATGTTCACCGATATCGGCGAAAAGAAGCAGGCCGAGGAACGGATTCGCCACCTCGCGCATCACGACCCCCTCACCGACCTCCCGAACCGCACCCTGCTCACCGACCGTCTGGCGCACGGACTCGATCGCGCACGAAGGCACGGAACCTCGCTTGCCGTCCTGTTCATCGACCTCGACCGCTTCAAGTACGTCAACGACAGCCTCGGGCATCCTGTCGGCGACGCATTGTTGAGAATTGTCGCCGAACGCTTTGCCACCGCCTTGCGCGAGGAGGACACCCTCTCTCGCATCGGCGGCGACGAATTCGTCGTGATCCTGGAAGAACTCGGTGGCGCCGACGATGCGGCCCGTGTCGCCCGGAAACTGCTCGACGCGCTGGAAACGCCATCGCGGGTGGACGGCCACGACCTCTTCATCGGCGCAAGCATCGGCATCAGCCTGTTCCCCACCGATGGCGACTCGATCGATACGCTGGTGCGCTGCGCCGACTCGGCGATGTATCGGGCAAAGGAAGTCGGGCGCAACACCTTCCAGTTCTTCACCCCCGAGCAAGCCAGTCAGAGCCGCGAACGCTTCGAACTCGAACGTGATCTGCGCCAGGCCGTCGAGCGTGGTGAGCTGCGCCTCGTCTATCAGCCGCAAGCCGACTGCGCCACCGGTCGCATTGTCGGTGTCGAGGCCCTGGTGCGCTGGCAACACCCGACTCGGGGACTCGTTCCGCCCGACCGCTTCATACCCCTCGCGGAAGAAATAGGCCTCATCAGCAAGATCGGCGCGTGGGTGCTCAACGCGGCCTGCGCGCAAGCTTATCAGTGGGAAAAACAGGGGCGCAGTCTGCGAATCGCGGTTAACCTGTCCGGTCAGCAGATCTCGCGCGACGGTCTGGTCGAGCTCGTGCGCGAGGTACTCGGGACAACAGGACTGTCGCCCACGCAGCTTGAGCTCGAGATCACCGAAGGCCACCTCCTGCAACGCGTCGAACAGTGCATCGCCACCTTGCGTGATCTGAAATCGCTCGGCGTAACACTGGCGATCGACGACTTCGGCACTGGCTACTCCTCGCTCAGCTACTTGAAGAAGCTGCCCGTCGACCGCCTCAAGATCGACCGCAGCTTCGTCGAGGGCATCCCCGACGACCGCGACGACGTCGCCATCGTCGCCACCATCCTGTCCATGGCCCGCAACCTGGGTCTCGATGTCATCGCCGAAGGCGTGGAGAACGAGACTCAACTCACCCACCTTCGCGGTGCCCGCTGCGCCGAATATCAGGGCTACCTCCTCAGTCGCCCTGTGTCACCAGCCGAACTCGAAGCACTGCTGGACGCCACAACCTGAACATCGCAGCAGACACCCCGCGACATTGAATGGCTGAAAGTCAGTGCTTCTGGCTGAGGCAAGTGGCGTCTGTACGCCGCACAGCACCCGCCATCCCCACAAGACAGCGGGCACGACGCTTGGGACCACCCGTCTGCCTGCTCCGCAAGAGTGAAATTCCGGGCCTTTGCTAACCAAGCGTTGGTACTAAGGACGGGGGCAGGTCAGGGGTAAGCGCCCGGCGAACCCGTCTTGCCGTTTCGCTCAGACGCTGACGGCTGGCTGCCAGCGATGCGGCAGCAGTTCGCCAATCCTGCTGTAGGGCTGGCTCGGCAGTCTTTCGAGCACATCCTTCAGGTACGCGAAGGGCTCGTGGCCATTCAGTCGCGCGGACTGGATCAGGCTCATGACGGCAGCCGCGCGCTGGCCCGCCCGCAGGCTACCCGCGAAGAGCCAGTTCTTGCGCTTATGCCAACCTTTGCATAAGCGCAATTA
>NZ_NOIH01000020.1 GCF_002245655.1 Thauera propionica
CTTCGCCACACGGCGGCGCAGTCGGCTTGCCCTGCGTAGTTGCCTGCGGTCGCGCTCCACTGGTCGAAGTCCTCGAACGTCAGGCCGGCGGCCTTGGCTGCCATTGCGGCGCGCACCCACTCGTTACGCTCTGCACCGGCGTCCAGACTCCACAGGGCACGGCGGGCGCGCTCGGGGTCGTGTCCGTTCGGCCTCATCGCGCGCCCTCCCACAGCCAGCCGGCGAGCATCATCAGGCCGGTGAATGCCAGCCAGGCCAGCGCCTCGGGTGTTGTGCGGCCGATCTCACCACGCTTGCAAGCGATTGGGTCAGCGCGCCAGGTCAGCGGGTTGTAGATGCCGCGCTCGGGTCCAGGTGCGATAGAATCAACGGAAGCAGTGTCCCCTTGGGGTGCGCTCTCGAAAGGGATCGCGCCCTTTTCTTTTTCGGTCATTGCCTGCGCCCTCCATCAGTGCGACGAGGTACGGCGGCCGGGCATGACTTGCGCGCCTTCTTCCATTCGGCGGCGCCATTCGGCGGCAGCTTCCAGGCTAATCAGGGTGCGCGTGCCCACCTTCATGATGCGTGGGCCGATCCCTTCCTTCAGCAGCTTGTAGAGGGTGACTTTGGTGATGCCGTGCGCGGCGCAGAAGTCCTTGACGGAATAGACGGCCGGCGCGGCGGGGGAGGGGGCGCACTGTTGAGCGTGCGCGGTGGTGCTGGTGGTGTTCATTTCGGGCGTGCTCCGTTTGTTGAAGTACGCCCTGATTTTTTACTTCATCCGAATAGCAAAAAACCTTTGTGCTAGCAGGACTCCGATTCTTTGCGCTCCCACTCCCTGCACCAGTCGGTTATGGTCTTTTCGTCGGTCAGGTGTTGGCATTGGTCCAGCATTGCGCGAGCAAATGCAGCCTTGTATCGCCTGTGCGCAAGTCGATCAGGCCAGGATTCCCACCTCGCGCGAATCATTGCTTTCTCGGCTGCTCTCGGGTCTCGCGCCCACTTTGCGGCGGCGCCTTTTCCTTGAACCTTGTAAGCAGCGAACTCCGCAGTATCTATGCCTGCCATCGCGGATGAAATGAGCGCGATTCGTCCCATGAGTGCGTCTAGACGCTCGTAGTCATCGGGCGATCCGTCTTCATTGGATGCGATCAGGCCAATTTCCCATCTCAGAAATCGCACCCATTCGGCAGTGTCATAGGTCGCGGCGTCACCGAGCGAATAGGCGCAGTTCTCCCTGCGCTGATCAAGCCAGGTCGTGCTGATCTCGATGTATTGGCGTGCCGTCGCGTCGATCAGGCTTTGCAGTCGCGCATCTATTTCCATACGCCCACCCATGCGGCGAACCCTGGTGATAGGTGCCGCGCCAGCGGGGCAGGGTGTCCCCGTTTTCGGTTGGCCGACCTAGGCGCGGCGTGATCGTGCCCGGAGCGATCCGGGCGTATGTCATCAGATCGCGCTCAGTTGCTTCGGCGGATCGTCTGCCGGCATCTTCCCGAGAATCCGCACAAGCTCCTCAGTCTCTTCGGCCAGATCTTGCAGCGCCCATGAAGCATTGTTGAACGCATGGTCCGGAACGTCGTGGAAGATCCTATCGGCCATGCCAAGCAATGCCGCAATGCCCTTGATCTGGTTCAGGCGGCGATCAATCGCGCCTAGCGCGTCCAGGCGGCTCTCGATCCCTCTGCCATCAATGCCTGCGAACCGAGTGATTACCTCCGGTGGAGGGGCAGGCTGACGTGCGGCCTCGAGCATCTTGGTTGCGATGCGCTTGGCGAGTTCTTCACGGTGCAACTGGTTGTCTGCCTCCATGACGGCGCGAATCTCCGTTGCCAGTTCGGCAGGGTTCAGGAAGATGTTATGTTCGGTGGTAGCCATGATGTGATTCTCCTTTGATTGCTTCATGGTTAGAGTCGGCGGCGGTGGTCCAGACCGTTGCCGGCTCGCCTTGCCTGAGTCCGTCAGGCGGCGGTTACAACATCTTCACCTTCGCCAACTTCTCGACGATGCGTTCCTTGGCAAGGTGTCCGTAGTGGCGCTGGATCATCGCAACGGATGTGCCGGCGATCCGTGCCACGGTCAGCGGGTCGATACCGCCGACGATCATTTCACTGATGGCGACGTGGCGCAGGTTGTAGAGCACCACGTCATCAGGGAGGCCGGCAGTCGTGCGGGCCTCGCTCATTTCGTCGCGCCAGTCGAACCGCGTCCATGCCTTTCCATCGGCGCGTGTCAGCAGCGGCGCTTCTAGGGGTCGCTTGCCGGCGCAGGTCTTGAGGTGGGCGAGGGCGTCGGGCGATAGCGGGATGATGCGGCGCCCGGTCTTGCCCTGTAGGGTCAGAAGGCCAGCGGGGTCCAAGTCGCCCACGGTGGCGCTCGCCAGTTCTCCCGGTCGCGCAGCAGTCAGCAGGACGGCACGCAGAAGGCGCGTAAGAGCCGGCGAGGCGGCCGCTATCAGCTTCTTGCGCTCTGCCACGGTGAGGAACCGTTCGCGGCGCCTGCCGACCTTCTGGAAGCTCTCGACGCGATCCCATTGGGCGGTGGTCGATACGAAGCCCATCCGATAGGCGAGGTTCAGCGCGGCTTTGAGCGTGGCGAGGTTCCTGTTCGCGGAGTCCTTCGCCTTGCGCTCGGCGTCCGGGTCGTCGTCGTCCTCGTCAATGTCCACCAGCTTGTTGCGCCAGTCGGTGATATGCGCGGTGCGCAGCGAGGCGAGCTCGATCTTCCCGAAGGCGCTGCCATACACGAGCCGACGGAAACGCCCCTCGGCATCCTTTGCGGTGTTCTCGCCTTTCTCGTTGCGGCGGTCCTCCACGTACCGCTTGCAGGCTTGCTCCACGGTCAGCACCTCGGGCGATCCGCCTTCGCACTGGTCGAACCATTCGCGCGCCTTCTTCTCGGCTGCGTCGAACTTCTGGAACGTTCCAAGGGCGTTGTAGTGCTGTTTCCCGGTCTCGTCACGGTGGCGAGCTACCCACGTGCCATCACCATCCTCCAGCTTCCGATAGCCCAGGAAGTTACCGGCCGTGATCCGATGCCAGTAGGGTTCTCGGCGCGGCGCAAGGCGCTTTCTACCGCCTGCCGTGGTGATGTCGTTCGTCATAGTCATTTTGCTTGTACGGAAACTGTACGGAAAATTATCACGAACTTGAGCGAACTGCAAGGAACTTGGTTATAGAAAAAACAGTGACTTACGGACTTTGACGAACTCAAATTAACCTAAAATCCTGCCTTCACACGGCAGGGGTCACTGGTTCGATCCCAGTACCGCCCACCAGACATTGAAAGCCGGCCTTCGAGCCGGCTTTTTTGCGTCCATACGGCAGGCTCGATGCCTGCTGGCAGAATCATGTGCAGCAAGGGAAGCGTTCAGGGGCTGGAGGTCATGGACTGGCGTGAGCGCATGATTGCAGCCATCAAGTGCTGCTGAGCCAAGAGCGCAAGCAGGGCAACGGCGCCCACGCCAATGGCTGAGCCGAGCAGTGCGAGATCCGGCAGCGCGAACCCGAATAGCCGACGCATAGGCGCAAAGAGAAGCGCAGCAGAGAGCAGCGCCAGTATCGTAAGGGCCATGGTCCACAAGGCTCGGTTGCCGGTCTGGAACACGGCCCTGACGTCGCCGCGAAGTGTTCGGTTCGCCAGGATCAGTGCGATGTTCGACGCGATCAAGGCGATGAAGGCCGCTGCGCGCGCCGTATCGTCCGACAGGCCTTCATGCAGGAGCCAGCCGTAGAAGCCGCCGACCAGAAGCAGGACGACACAGCCCTGGAGCAGGCTCTGGGCAATCATCGACGGTGAGAAAAGGGGAGCGGACGGGGCGCGTGGCATGCGTTCCATCAGGTCGGGTTCCTCGTCCTCCGCTTCGAACACGATCGAACAGACGGGATCGATGACGATCTCGAGGAACGCGATGTGCATCGGTGTGAACATCAGCGGCCAGCCGAACAGCATCGGGATGAGCGTCAGGCCGGCGATGGGCACATGCACCGCGAAGACGAAGCGCGAGGCCTTCACGATGTTGTCGTAGATCCTCCGCCCCAGCCGAACCGCCTGGGCGAGCGTGCCGAAGTCGTCGTCGAGCAGCACCAGCGAGGACGCCTCGCGTGCGACGTCGGTGCCGCGGCTGCCCATGGCGATACCGATGTGGGCTGCCTTCAGTGAGGGCGCGTCATTGACGCCGTCGCCCGTCATCGCGACCACCGCACCATTGGCCTTCAGCGCCTGGACGATGCGCAGCTTCTGCTGGGGGGCAACGCGGGCAAAGACCGTCGTGGTGCTCACCGCACGCTGCAGGGCTGCGTCATCCAGCCTGGCCACCTCGTCGCCGAGCAGCAAGCCTGCATCGCCATCGATGCCCGCCTGGCGCGCGATGGCGCAAGCGGTGCCCGGATGGTCGCCAGTGATCATCAGCACGCGAATGCCTGCGCGTCGGCACTCCTGCACGGCGCGCGGAACCGTGTCGCGCAGCGGGTCGGCCAGGGCCACGAGGCCGAGCAGGCGGAAATCGAAACCTTGCGGGCTCACTGGCCAGTCGGTGCCGCGAAAGGAGGCCGAGGCGACGGCCAGTACGCGCATGCCGCGCTCGGCCAGGGCGCTCGCTTCCTTCAGGACCTGTTCCCGCAATGCTTCCGGCAAGTTGCACAGGCGGACGATGCTTTCCGGGGCCCCTTTGGCAGCCACCGTGTGGTCCTGTTGGCCGGCCATGCGCCACACGTGGGCCATGACGGGCAGCTCGGGGCTCAGTCCGTATTCGTGCACGAGCACCGGTTTTTCTGCGAGAGGCGCGAGAGCGGACTGCGCCAGCGTGTGGAATGCCCGCTCCATCGGGTCGAAGGGCGCCTCCTCGCAGGCCAGCATCCCATGGCGAAGCAGAGACTGAAACGGCTCGTCCAGGAAGCCTTCGCCGGCCTGCCAGCGCAGCGCCCCCTCGGCCGTGAAGCAGACCAGCCTCTCGATGCCCATCTGGTTCCGCGTGAGCGTGCCGGTCTTGTCGGTGCACAGGACCGTCGCGGCCCCCAGGGCTTCGATCGTGGCCGCGCGGCGTGTGAGTACGCGGCGTTGCGACAGACGCCAGGCACCCATGGCCATGAAGACCGTGAGGATCAGCAGGAACTCCTGGGGCAGCATCGACATCGCCATTGTGATGCCAGCCAGCATTGCGCCCAGCCAGTCGCCCTGGGTGACGAAGAAGAGGAGTCCCACGGCTGCACTCACCACCAGGCCGAGCACCGAGAACCAGCGCACGAGTTGTCGCGTCTGTCTATGCAAAGGGGTCGATTCGGCCTCGATGTTTCCGAGCACCGTTCCGATACGGCCGATCTCGCTGCGGGCGCCGGTTGCCGTAACTTCGGCAAAAGCCCGCCCTGCAACCACCATCGTCCCAGCGAAGATCCGGCTTGAAGCCGTCGAGCGCGTATCACCTTTGGCCGCCAACGCCGTTTTGGCGACTGGAAGGGACTCACCGCTGAGCAGCGACTCGTCCACCGCCAGGTCATTGGATACAAGAAGTCGCGCGTCGGCTGGAACGCGATCGCCCTCCGCCAGCTCGATGAGATCCCCGCGCACGAGTTCGCGACCGGCCACACGACAGGGCGCGCCGTCCCGCCAAACCAACGCACGAGGACTGGTCATGTCGCGCAATGCTTCGAGCACGCGCTCTGTCCGCCGCTCCTGCACCAGGGTGATTGCCACAATGACGGCGAGAAATGCCAGCAACACACTGGCCTCCGCAAGGTCTCCGAGAACGAAGTAGATCGACACCGCTGTTGCCAGCAGCTGGAACATGGGCTCACGCGCTACTTCCAGCATAATGTGCCAGCCCGTCCGGCGCGGTTGTCGGGGCAGTTCGTTCGGCCCATCGAGCGCGAGCTGGCGAGTGGCCTGTTCGGCGCTGAGTCCGGAGGGGGAGGCGCTACCGGCAGTGTTCATTCGCGGAACCTCTTCAGACGCGCACGATTCGCGGCGCGTGCCGCTATTCTGTTGCTCGGGGCCGCACGATGGCCGAATGCCACCCCTGATCGATCTGTTTCAAATGCGATGTGTCAGGCCTGAACGGTCACAGCGGATGAGGGGCCCGAAGAGGGCAACGGTTCAAGGTGGATGGCAAGACGGGCGCCGGTGCGTGCCTCCACCACATGCTCGAGCGCGTGGGCGAGTTCATGGGCCTCCGCGACCGTCCAGTCCCCGGGTACGTACAGCTCGACGTGGGCGAAGTGCATCGCGCCCGCCGCGCGCGTGGTGAGCTTGCCATGGAAGCATCCCGGCGGCGAGTTTTCGCCAAGGGTGCGCTCGATCGCGGCAATCTCGGCTTCAGGCAGCGCCCGATCCATGAGGCCGTCGATCGAACGCCGCATCAGCTCCCAGCCTTCGCGCAGGATGTTGAGCGCGACGGCGCCGGCGACAAGGGGGTCGAGCCAGCTCCAGCCGGTGGCGAAGGCCAGGCCGACGCCGCAGACCACGCCGGCCGTGGTCCATACGTCGGCCATCAGGTGGCGGGCATCCGCCTCGAGCGCCAGTGAGCGGTGCACGCGGCCAACCTCCAGCAGCACGCGGGCGACGAAGAAGTTGATCAGGCTCGCGCCGACCGACAGCAGGGTGCCGAGGCCTAGCGCGCCGACCGGTTGAGGGTTGAGCAGGCGCTCGCCCGCGGTGAGCAGGATGATCAGCGCGGCGATGAAGATGAGGCCGCCCTCGAAGGCGGCCGAAAAGTATTCGGCCTTGCCATGGCCGTACTGGTGTTCGTCGTCGGCGGGCTGACGCGCATAGGACACCATCCACAGCGCAAAACCGGCGCCAGCCAGGTTGACCACCGACTCGAGTGCGTCGGACAGATAGCCGACCGAGCCGGTGAGCCACCAGGCCCCGGTCTTCATGACGATCGTGGTCAGTGCTGCGGCCAGCGAGAGCAGCAGGGCCTGGCGCGGCGTGAAGGATGTCATCGGCTCATAGGGCGGTTGGTCTGGACGTGGGGCACGCCAGTGATTTCAGGACCCCATTGTAGTGACGAAGATCGCCTTCGACTCGCATGATCGCGAGTTGGCGCGCGTCGGCATGCGAGGCGCCGCGGATCAGGACCAGGGCGTCGCGCATGTCGCTCAGCAGCATGCTCGCCTGCGCGCGCTGCGTTCCTTGTGCGGGCAATCGTGTCTGCAAGGCGTCGAGGTGCGGGCTCAGGGCGAGCGCCAGTTTGCCGGGACCGTCGGAAGCGGGGGACTGTCCCGCGGGATTGGCCTGTGACTCGCGCAGATGCGCGTCGATGGCGTCGAGCTCGTGGCGAACGGTGGTGCAGGCGTCCCGCGACAGGAGGGCGGGGTCGTCCGCGGCGGCGTATGCCTGAGCGGCAATGCCGGCGGCGCCCGCGAGCAGCAGGGCGGAGAGCAGGGTCGTGGTCTTCATCGAAAGGACTCCGTGGTCATGACCGGCGGGAGCATGACGCCACGACCCTGAACCCAAGCTGAACTGCCGGTTCTGTGTTGGCGGCGTGACACCGGGATCGAGCGCTTGTTTGCCTTTTCACAAGGCGAGATGGACGATCATCGTGAATACTTCCACCGGATCGCCTGTTGGCTGGGCGACCCGCAGCGGCGAATCCGCTGCTGGCTTTAACCGAATGGAGTGGACATGAAACATATCCAGTTTGCGTACGCGGGACTCCTGCTGTTGCTGAGCCTGCTGTGGTGGCTGGCCGACCCGCTGCTGCCGAACGGCTACGAATACTTCGCCCTGCGCACCGTGGCGATCAACTACACCGGGGTGATCGGCATGGGCGTGATGAGCGTGGGCATGATCCTGGCGCTGCGCCCGGTGCGGATCGAACCCCTGCTCGACGGGCTGGACAAGACCTACCGTCTGCACAAGTGGCTGGGCATCACCGGTCTCGTCTTCTCCGTCGTACACTGGCTGTGGGCGCAGGGCACCAAATGGGCGGTAGGCTGGGGCTGGCTGGTCAAGCCGGAACGCGGGCCGAGACCCGAACTGACCGACCCGGTGGAGATCTTCTTTCGCGCACAGCGCGGCCTGGCGGAATCGGTCGGCGAGTGGGCCTTCTATGCAGCCGTAGCGCTGATCGTGATCGCGCTCGTCAAGCGTTTCCCCTACCGGCTCTTCTTCAAGACCCACCGCCTGCTGGCGCTGGCCTATCTTGCGCTCGTGTTCCACTCGGTGGTGTTGACGCCCTTTGGCTACTGGACCCAGCCGATGGGCGTCGTGCTCGCCCTTCTGATGGCCGGCGGCAGCGTTGCCGCCGCGGTGTCGCTGACGGGGCGCGTCGGTCATCGGCGCAAGGCGGTCGGCGAGATCGAGGAACTGGTGAACTTTGCCGACAACCGGGTGCTCAAGGTGGCGATCCGGTTCAAGGACCGCTGGCCTGGGCACGAGGCGGGGCAGTTCGCCTTCGTGACCTTCTCCACGGACGAAGGGGCGCACCCCTTCACCATCTCGTCGGGCTGGCAGGGGGATGGCCGGCTGTTCTTCCTGATCAAGGGCATCGGCGACTACACCGCCCGCTTGCCCGAACTGCTGCGGGTCGGCGACCTCGTGACGGTTGAGGGGCCTTATGGCCGCTTCGATTTCGCGAACACCGGTGCCAGCGACAAGCGCAGGCAGATCTGGGTGGGCGGCGGCATCGGCATCACGCCCTTCATCGCCCGCATGAAGGCGCTGGCCGTGATGCCCGACGGGCGCGAGGTCGATCTCTTCTACAGCACCGCCGAACCCGACGACGAGTTCATCCAGCGGCTGCAGCGCGATGCGCAGGCGGCGGGCGTGAAACTGCATGTCCTGATCAGCGCGCGCGACGGCCGCCTCGATGTCGCACGCATCTGCGAAACGGTGCCGGGATGGGCCGAGGCGGACGTCTGGTTCTGCGGGCCTGGCGGTTTCGGCCAGGCCCTGCGCGAAGGGTTCTTCGCCAGGGGGCTGGCGGCGAAGGACTTCCATCAGGAACTGTTCGACATGCGCTGAGTACCGCGCCGGGGCGCGGGTCCGCGCTCCCGTCCGCCGTCCGTGCGGCACTGACGTCTCGCGTTCAGGTTCGATTCATTCGGGCACTTGCACACTGGGCACCGATTCAGGACGAAGGGCATCCGTGATGCCCGTCCGGTCAAGCCATCTGCCCAGATCAAGGAACGAACCATGAACAGCAAATTGCGCGCGATTGCGCTCCTGTGCTGCCTCGGTGCGAGCGCCGGCGTACTCGCTGCCCCACCTGCAGATCTCATCGCCCGCTACGCCGCCGAGGCGCGTGCTGCCGACGCCGCCTTCGCGGGCTTCTCCGCCGAGCGTGGCCAAACCCTGCACCGCACCCGCTATGGCCTCGGCAAGCCCGACACCCCCGCTTGCACCTCGTGCCACGGTGACGATGCCCGCGCGCCCGGCAAGACCCGCACCGGAAAGGCCATCGAGCCGATGGCGCTATCCGCGGTGGCCACTCGCTACAGCGATCCGGCCAAGGTCGAGAAATGGTTCAAGCGCAACTGCACCGAGGTGCTCGGCCGCGAATGCACGCCGCGCGAAAAGGGCGACTGGCTCGCCTGGATGACGAGTCAGTAAGCAACCTTCCCGGAGAACATCATGAAAGCCACCGCCCTTCGCCCCCTTGCCCTCGGTGTCGCCGCCCTGGCCGTGACCGTGCTGCTGTTCGGGCGCGCCCAGGCCGGCGACGACGACTACTACGCGCCAGTCACCGACGCACGCACCCTGCAGGAATGTGCCAGCTGCCACATCGCCTTTCCGCCGTCGATGCTGCCGGCGGCTTCGTGGAAGCGCATGATGGGTGGCCTCGAGAACCACTTCGGCGACGACGCCAGCCTCGATGCCGAGACCACCGCCGCAATCACGCGGTATCTGGTCGATCATGCCGGCGATGCGCCAGGACAGGCGAGCAAGCTGCTGCGCGGCCTGCGGGCAGGGGATGCACCGCTTCGCATCACCGAACTGCCGAAGTGGGTGCGCGAGCATGACGAAGTGCCGAGATCCGACTGGACGCGCAAGGACGTCGGCAGCAAGGCCAACTGTGCCGCGTGCCACATCGACGCCGAGAAAGGCTATTTCGAGGACGATTGAAGGGGCGGCCATGAAGCGCTTTCTGACCGCCTTCGTTGCCCTGGTCACGCTGGCCTGGGCCTGGCAACTGTTCTCGACGGCCGGCACCGTTGCCGGCCTGCCCGCCAACGTATGGGTGGTGCGCGAGCAGGCGCTCACCTTGACCGGCCTGTGGTCTTTCGCGCTGATGTCGCTGACGATGGTGCTCGCCACGCGGCCCGTCTGGCTGGAGCGACCCTTCGGCGGCATGGACCGCATCTATCGCGTCCACAAATGGGCGGGCATCCTCGCGATCACGTTCGCCGCGCTGCACTGGCTAGTCGAGATGTCGGACGACGTCATCAAGGCACTGTGGGGCCGAGAGGGGCGGTTGCCCAAGGATCACGGCAGCAGCGTGCTGGAAGCCATGCGCGACGTCGCCGAGGAACTCGGCGAGTTCGCGATCTACGCACTGCTGGCGATGCTGGTCCTCACCCTGTGGAAGCGCTTCCCCTTCAAGATCTGGCGCTACCTGCACAAGGTGATGCCGGTGCTGTACCTCGCGCTCGCCTTCCATGCCGCTTTCCTCGCGCCGCTCGACTACTGGACGCAGCCGGTGGGGCTGATGTTGGCAGGGCTGATCGCCGCCGGCGCGGTTGCCAGCCTGCTCGCCCTCATGGGCCGGATCGGTCACCGCCGTCGCGTCGGCGGGGTCGTCGAGTCGGTTGCCGAGCCGGGGCAGGGCGTCACCGAGGTGACCTGCCGGCTGGACGGCGCATGGCGCGGACACCGCCCAGGCCAGTTCGCCTTTGCCACCTTCGACCGTCTCGAGGGCGCGCACCCCTTCACGATCGCCAGCGCCGATCGCGGAGACTGCCGCATCACCTTCCAGATCAAGGCATTGGGCGACTACACCCGGGGCCTCGCCCAACGCCTTAAGCCCGGTCAGGCGATGCAGCTCGAAGGGCCATACGGCTGCTTCAATCTGCCCACCCGATACGAAGAACGGGATCAGGTGTGGATTGCCGGCGGCATTGGCGTGACCCCCTTCATTGCCTGGCTGGAGGCGTTGCAGGCCGCGCCGGAGCAGGCGCCCGACGCAGATTTCTACTATTGCGTGCGCGACCGCGAATCCGATCCGTTCGTCGCCCGCCTGGAGACCCTGTGCGCGCAGCTTCCGTCGCTTCGCCTGAAGGTCATCAGCAGCGCGCGCCAGCAGAGACTGAGCGCGGCCATGCTGGATGATCGGGCGCGAAAGGAGGCAGTCACCGAGGTCTGGTTCTGCGGCCCCCGGGGCCTGGCCGACAGCCTGCGCAAGGGGCTGCATGAAATGGGTGCCAGCCGTTTCCGCTTTCATCAGGAGGCGTTCGAGATGCGTTGAACGTCCAGCCGCCCGATCCCAGCCGCCGGCCCCCTTGACTTTGCCGTGACTCAACATACACTCGCGCTCCATCAAGGGGAGTAGCTTTTCACGCTGCAGCATCGTCATCACGGCAGACCGTCGCAAGACGTCTTCCCGGTGCTGCAGGCAACGATTTAGTTGCGAGCGAGACCTTGCCCGAGGGCAAGGTCCGTGCGCGCAAAGCATACGCAAGGGTCTGTGTCCTTCGGGAACAGGCCCTTTTTCTTTTTGTGCGGAGCGCGCTTTGGAATCGATCGGAACGTGGTGGATGTGGACGGCCTTTGCCGCCATCGTGGTGACGATGTTGCTGGTGGACCTCTTCGCCTTCGGTGGCGGCAAGCAGCATCGGGTGTCGCTGAAGGAAGCGGCGGGATGGTCGCTCGCCTGGGTCACCGTGGCGATGCTGTTCGCCCTCGGACTCTGGTGGTATCTGGACGGCAGCGTCGGGCGCGAGTTTGCCAACGAGAAGACGCTCGCCTTCGTCACCGGTTATCTGGTGGAGAAGTCGCTTGCGGTCGACAACGTCTTCGTCTGGATGATGATCTTCAGCTTCTTCGCGGTGCCGCTGGAACTGCAGCGCCGCGTGCTGCTGTACGGCATCATCGGTGCCATCGTGCTGCGCACGATCATGATCTTTGCCGGCAGTTGGCTGATCAGCGAATTCCACTGGATCCTGTACCTCTTCGGCGCCTTCCTGGTCATCACTGGCATCAAGATGGCGTGGTTCTCCGAGCACGACCCGGATCTCGAGAAGAACCCCTTCATCCGCTGGATCCGCAACCACTATCCGATTACCGAGAAGCTCGAAGGCGAGCGCTTCTTCGTGATGCGCGACGGTGTGCGCATGATGACGCCGCTCTTCCTTGCCCTGGTGCTGGTCGAGATCTCGGACGTGATCTTCGCGGTCGACAGCATTCCGGCGATCTTCGCCATCACCACCGACCCCTTCATCGTCCTGACCTCGAATCTGTTCGCCATCCTCGGCCTGCGCGCGATGTACTTCCTGCTGGCCGACCTCGGCGACCGCTTCGAACTGCTGAAGTACGGCCTGGCCGCCATCCTCGTCTTCATCGGCACCAAGATGCTGATCGTCGAGTGGTTCAAGATCCCGGTGCTGGTGTCGCTGTCGGTGGTCGCCACCATCCTGGCATGCTCGGTGTTCGCCAGCCTCTGGTACACGGCGCGCAAGACGAAGCCACAGGCCTGACCGTATGCCGCGTGCCGCTCCACGGTGGGGTGGCGCGCGGCCCTCAACGCAACGATCCCTTCGATACCTGACATGATCGCTACGCTACAACGCATCGTCGAATCCGCGCGCTTCCAGCGCTTCATCATCGCCGTCATCGTCATCAATGCCATCACGCTGGGGCTCGAGACCTCGCCCTCGGTCATGGCCCAGGCCGGCGACCTGTTGCTGGCGCTCGATCGGGCGGCGCTCCTCATCTTCGTGGTCGAGATCGTCATGAAGCTGGTCGTCTACCGACAGCGCTTCTTCCGCAGCGGCTGGAACGTGTTCGACTTCGCCATCGTCGCGATCACGCTTGCCCCCACGGGAGAAGGCCTGCAGGTGCTGCGTTCGCTGCGCATCCTGCGTGCGCTGCGGCTCGTCTCGGTGGTGCCCTCGATGCGCAAGGTGGTGAGTGCGCTGCTCAAGGCCATCCCGGGCATGGGCTCGGTGGTCACGCTGTTGCTGCTGGTCTTCTACGTGGCCTCGGTGATGACCACGAAGCTCTTCGGCGCCGATTTTCCGGAATGGTTCGGCACCATCGGGGCATCGTTCTACACCCTGTTCCAGGTCATGACGCTGGAGTCGTGGTCGATGGGCATCGCCCGCCCGGTCATGGAGGCGCATCCCTATGCCTGGGTGTTCTTCGTCCTGTTCATCCTGCTGACCTCCTTCGCGGTGCTCAACCTCTTCATCGCCATCGTGGTGGACGCGATGAGCGCGGTCGAGCAGGAAGAGCAGGCGAAAACGCGCGATCTGGTCGAGGTCGATCACAACGAGGTGCTGGTCGAGATCAGGGCCTTGCGTGCGGAATTGGCCGCGCTACGCAGCGAACAGGCCGCCGCACGGCAAGGTGCCCGGTCGTAACGAGCCGGCCGTAATGGATAGCTGCTCGTAATTCGGTGTTGAGCATGATGGCCGGCTGCCGCTACTGGAAACAACTTCCACATGGCTGCCGTTGATCCTCGATCGAGGCAACGCATGGGAGGAAGGTCCGGGTCAGGCCGGTTTCCGATCCTAGGTCAGCTTCCGGCCAGCACGTATCGGCCCGGCCGCAGCCGCCGTGCTAGCCTCGCGCCGCGGCGATGAAGTCGCCCTTTTCCATCAGCCACGACACCGCAAAGCCTGCGACCAGACCCCAGAATGCCGCGCCGATGTTGAACAGGCTGATGTCGGCGACGGTAACGAGGAGGCTGATGAGGGCGCCGAGAGAGAACTTGCCGCCGAAGGAGGCGAGGAAGGCGCCCTGCAGCACGCGCAGCATCGCCAGACCGCCCAGCACCATGATGAATTCGGCCGGCGCGGCCAGCATCAGGCCGGTGAAGGTGGGCGCCATCAGGCCGAAGAGGATGCCGAAGGTGCCGAAGCACAGGGCGCCGATGTAGTGGCGGTGGCGCTCGCCCGACGAGGTGAGCAAGGCGTTGGTGGGGCCGGTCAGGCAGGTTCTGACGGCGCCGACCGCCGCGCTGAGCGCCGCGCCGATGCCGCACACGGCCGCGATGGTGTTGACCGGCGGTTCGTGGCCGGCGGCCTTCAGCACGGCGACGCCCTGGCCGTTCTGCACCACCAGCACGGTGATTGCCAGCGGCACGACCAGCTCGACCATTGCCGCGACCGACCAGACTGGCGCCTGCACCAGCGGTTGGGCTAGTGCAAGGCTGCCCAGCGCTGCGGCGTCGATGCGTCCGAGCAGGGCGATGGCGAGTGCGCCGGCGAGCAGGGCGCCGATCACCGGCGGCAGACGGCGTCCCAGGGCAGGAACAGCCGACAGCAGCAGGAATGCGATCACCATGGGGCCGGCGATGCCGACGTCGCTGTGCAGCGCCCGCACCAGATCCAGCCCGAAGCGCAGGAAGACGCCCGCCACCATGCCCATGACGATGGGCATGGGCAGCGCCTGCATGAAGCGCTTGACCCAGCCGCTCAGGCCCATCAGCAGCACCACCGCGCTGGTGGCGTAGAAGGCGCCGATGACTTCGGCAAAGCTCAGGTGCTGCAGGGCAGGGCCAACGAGCACCGTGCCGGGGATGGTCCACGCGAAGCCGAGCGGCATGCGGTAGCGCCAGCTCATCGCCAGCGTCAGCAGGCCGTTGATGAAGAACACGCCGAACACCCAGGACGCCAGCTCGGCCTGCGTCAGCCCGCCGCGCGTGCCGACGGCGAGGATGATGGCGACCGGCCCGGTGGCCGAAAAGATGAAACCGATCAGGCCGTTTGCGAGGTAGCCCGGACCCAGGTCGGTAAGCAGACGACGCCAGCCGGGCGCGGGCCCGGCCGGGCGTTCGAGATGCGCGATCATCGGGACTTACTGTGCGGCGATGATGTCGATTTCGACCCGCAGGCCGGGGAAGGCCAGGCGCTCGATGCCGAGCAGAGTGACCGCGGGCGGGCACTCGGGATCGAAGTAGGCCGAGCGGATCTCGCGGATGCGGGCGGTCTGCTCGGGCTGCAGGCCGACCACGTAGATGGTCACATGGACCAGATCGCGCATGCCGGCGCCCTGCGCGCGCAGCGCGATCTCGAGGTTGTCCAGCGTGCCCTTGAGCTGCGCTTCGAGGTCGTCCGGATTGCGCACCTTGCCATCCTTGTCGCAGTCGACCTGGCCGGAGACGAAGATCAGCCGTTCGTGGCCGCGGATGGAGAAGGTCTGGCTGAAAGCCTTGCCGGAGAAGAGTTCAGGGGGATTGATCGCAAGGCGTTCCATGGGTGATTCCGTGCTTGGGGTGTTTCAGGACTGGCGACAGCGGATGGACTGCGAAGGCAGCACGCCATAGGTCGACTTGTAGAGTTCGGAGAAGCGGCCCAGATGGGTGAAGCCGTATTCCAGCGCCACGGCGGTGACGTTGGGACAGCACTGCGCCGGGTTGGTGAGGATGGCGTGAACCTGCTCGAGCTTCTTCTGGCGCACGAAGTTCTTGGGCGTGGTCTTGGTGTTCTTCTCGAACAGCATGTAGAGCGAGCGCAGGCTGAGGCCGGCGTACTGGGCCAGCTGTTCCGCCGTGAGCTCGAGCTTGATGTTGCGGTCGATGTAATTGACCAGACGCTCGAAGCTGGGAGCGCGCTGGGTCGGCGTGACCATGCTGACGTTGTGCTTGAGCATGACCATCAGCTTGGTCGTCACCACGCGGTTGTAGTGCTGCAGCATCTGCGGGGTGGCCATGTCCGATTCGGCCTCTTCGCAGAGCAGACGCAGCAGGATCAGCAGGCTGTCGATGTCCTCGAACTTGTGCGGCACCTGGCTGAACTTGATGCGTTCGTTGGGCTTGAACCAGCGGTGCTCGGCACAGGCGTCGTCGAGCATCGGCGAGGGGATGCGCAGGATGAACTTCTCGCAGTCGTCCGAGTAGGTCAGGTCCAGCGGTTCGTCCGGGTTGATGACCAGCACATGGCCCGCGGACAGGTCGAGCGTGGTGTCGGGCAGCGTGTAGCGGCAGTGGCCGCGCAGGATGAACTGGGCATGGTAGATGTCGCCCAGACCCTCGGAGAGGATGCGCGCCTGTGCGCCGTAGCTGAGGCGGCACAGGTCCAGCATGCCGGCGCGGCGGTGGCTCAGCGACGCGCTGGCGTCACCGGCGTTGGACAGGCGCAGGCTGTGCGAACCCACGTTGGCGCGCACGTACTCGGAAACCTCGAAGGGGTTGGCGGCGGCGAAGACGCTGCTGGCGCAGTTGAGGAACTGGAGGGGCATCATGCGGCTCCCGGGGTGGAGCTGCGTGCATGCATGCGAGACCGAAGTCCGTGGGTCATCCTATTTCTCCTCTCCGCCAGGGCTGCGGGCTGGCGCCGTTAGTAAGCGACTCCGGCTTCTTGGGTGTACGTATAGTCGAGATATCGAATAATCTCGAGTTTATTGGCGAATAAAAGGTGTGTCTATAGCGTCATACGAAAGTTTTTTTGATGGCGCGGACCCGCTCTCGGCGGGCGTAAAAAAAGCCGCGCTGTCCGAAGGGAGCAGCGCGGCCACGGCGTCCGAGGGGAGGGAGAGAACGCCGCAATCAGCCCATGTCGCCACCACCGACCGGCAGCACGGTGCCGGTGATGTAGGCAGCGTCATCGGAAGCGAGGAAGAGGATGGGGTCGGCCTGCTCGTCGAGCGTGCCGTAGCGCTTCATCAGGCTGCTGTCGATCGACTGGCTGTAGATCTGCTTGTACCAGTGCTTTTCCTGTTCGCTCTGTTCCTGGGTGTTGCGCGGGACCAGGCGCGGCGGGGCCTCGGTGGCGCCGGGTGCGGTGGCGTTGACGCGGATGCCACGTTCGGCGGTCTCGAAGGCGAGGCAGGCCGTCAGGGCATTCACGCCGCCCTTGGCTGCCCCGTAGGGCACGCGATTGACCCCGCGCGTGGCGATCGAGGACACGTTGACGATGGCGCCCTTGCCCTTCTCCAGCATGTAGGGCAGGGCCGCACGGCAGCACCACAGCGTCGGGAACAGCGAGCGCCGCACTTCGGCTTCGATCTCTTCTTCACCGTAGTGCTCGTAGGGCTTGGTCCAGATCGTGCCACCGACGTTGTTCACCAGGATGTCGATGCGGCCGAACTTCGCCACGGCGGTGTCCATGACGCGCTGGCACTCGGCGAACTTTTCCAGATCGGCAGTGAGGCTAAGCACCTCGACCTTACCGGACAGGTCCTGGGCCACCTCGTGCACGATCTCCGACCGATCGACCAGCACCAGGATGCCTTTCTCCTTGGCCATCTTCTCGGCGACGCGCTTGCCGATGCCTTGTGCGGCACCGGTGATCACGGCCACTTTGTTCTTGAAACGGTTTGCCATTGTCGCTCCTGACGGAATGGGCAGCGCTCAGACGCTGGCCGCGAATTTCTCGTAGTGGAAGCTCTTGGGCTCCACCTTGCGCTGGCGCAGGTCGTGCGCGACTGCCTCGACCATCGGCGGCGGGCCGCACAGGTAGATGTCGACCTCGCCTTCGTTGAGATGGGCGGGTTCGATGTGGGCGGTGACGTAGCCCTTCTTCGGCCAGTTGCTGTCGTCGGCCACCACGCACACGTCGTAGCTGAAGTTGGGCAGGGCGGCCTTGAAGGCGTCCAGGCGATCGAGCTCGACCACGTCGGCATCGGTGTTGACGCCGTAGATGAGGTGGACGGGGTGCGCGCTGCCACCACTGGCGACCAGCTTGTCGAGCATGGCGAGGAAGGGAGCCAGCCCCGTGCCGCCGGCGAGCATCAGCACCGGGCGCACCACGTCGCGCAGGTAGAAGCTGCCGATTGGGCCGGCGAGCTTGATCGAGTCGCCGGGCTGGGCGTTGCCGGTGAGGTAGCCGCTCATCAGGCCGTTGGGCACATTGCGGATCAGGAAGCTGACCTTGCCCTCGACCGGCATGGCGCTGAACGAGTAGGCACGGGTCTGCGCGGTGCCGGGCACTTCCAGGTTGGCGTACTGGCCGGGCAGGAAAGCCAGCTTCCTGATGCCGTCGCCCTGCAGCACCAGGCTGATGGTGCTCGGCGACAGCTGGCGCACTTCGGCCACCGCGGCAGTCAGCGTGGCGTGCCTGATCTTGCACACTTCCGACGAGGCGGGCACGTTCACCACGCAGTCGCTCTTGGGGTTCATCTGGCAGGTGAGCACGTAGCCGAGGCTGGCTTCTTCCTCGCTCATCGCGTCGTCGATGTAGAAGCCCAGCTCGTACTTGCCGGATTCGGCCTTGCACTTGCACGCGCCGCAGGCCCCGTCGCGGCAGTCGATGGGCACGTTGACGCCCTGGCGGTAGGCCGCGTCGGCCACCGTCTCGCTGGCGTTGCAGTCGATGAAGCGGGTGACGCCGTCCTCGAAGTTCAGCGCGATCTTGAATGTCATGGTTGTCTCCGTGTCGGGGCGTGGTCGGCCGCTGCCGTCGCAAGCGGCGTGCAGCGGCGCCAGACCCTCGTTGTTAGACGTGATAAACGTCGATGACGTGACGGATGTAGTCCGTCTTCAGCACCACCTTCTTCTCCTTGATCAGCGGCTGCTCACCCGACACGTCCAGGGTGTAGAAGCTGGTGCCGCAGAAGTGGTCGGTGTGGTTGTAGCGCACGCTCATCGTGTGCCAGTTGAAGCGCAGCTTGACCTGGCGGTCGGTCTGCTCGAGCACCTCGATGTTCGCCAGCATGTGGCTGGTGCGCGTGTCGGGGATGGTCGCGCTCGAACGCTCGGTGCGGATGCGGAACACGCGGTCTTCCAGACCGGCGCGGCGGCCGTACCAGATCAGCGAGATCTCGGTCTGCGGATTCTCGGTCAGCTCGCCGTCGTCATCCCAGGACGGCATCCAGAAGGTGCAGTTCTCGTCGTACATCGCCAGCCAGCTGTCCCAGTCGCGGTCGTCCAGGTAACGGGCCTCACGGTACAGGAAGGCGCACAGGTTCTCGTAGGAAATGCTCATGTCGTTTGTCTCCGGTTCCCGAGCTGTACGGCATCGTCGTGTACGTGGTGATGGCCGTGGTCCTGCTGTGGCGCCCCGAAGGCATCCTGAAGAAAGGCTGAGACCATGAACGCACACGCTTCCCTCATTCCCAAGCTCGTCGCGCTCGCGATCATCGCCTGCGTGCCGCTGTCGGGCGAGTCCTTCTACATCGAGATCGTCGGCAAGATCCTGGTGATGGCGATCTTCGCCATGAGCCTGGACCTGCTGGTGGGCTTCACCGGCCTGGTCAGCTTCGGCCATGCGGCCTACTTCGGCATCGCCGCCTACGCGGTGGCGATCCTGAGCCCGCAGTACGAAGCCGCCAGCCTGTGGTACGTGCTGCCGGCCTCGATCGGTCTGTCAGCACTCGCCGCCTTCGTGATCGGGCTCTTCGTCCTGCGCACCAAGGGCAAGCGTGTCGACTGGGTATCGGGCGTGCTCAGCCACGGCGAGCAGCGCCAGCTGGAGATCGCCATGGTGCTGGCCACCGACGCCCAGGTGCTGCTGCTCGACGAGCCGCTCGCCGGCATGGGCTCGGAGGAGTCCGCCAGCATGGTCGAGGTGCTCAAGCGCCTGCGCCAGACGCGCGGCATCCTGCTGGTGGAGCACGACATGGACGCCGTCTTCGCGGTGGCGGACATGATCACGGTGATGGTCAACGGGCAACTGCTGGAGTGCGGCCCCCCCGCGCAGATCAAGGCCAGCGTGGCCGTCCAGCAGGCCTATCTGGGTACGGAGGACAGCTTCCATGTCTAACATGCTGCTCGAAGCCAAGGAAATTCACACCTACTACGGTGCCAGCCACATCCTGCACGGCATCGACTTCAACATCCGCGAAGGCGAAGGCATCGCCCTGATGGGCCGCAATGGCATGGGCAAGTCGACGCTGATCAAGAGCATGCTGGGCCTGGTGCGTCCGCGCCACGGCCGCGTGATGGTGCGCGGCGACGACCGCAGCAAGGCGCGCACCTACCAGATCGCGCAGCAGGGCATCGCCTACGTGCCGGAAGGGCGCGGCATCTTCAAGAGCCTTACGGTGCGCGAGAACCTGCTGATGTCGGCGCGCGCCGGCATCGACGGTCGCCGCGAGTGGACCTTCGACCGCGTGATGGCGACCTTCCCGCGTCTGGGCGAGCGCATCAACAACGGTGGCTGGCAACTGTCGGGCGGCGAGCAGCAGATGCTCACCATTGGCCGCGCGCTGATGACCAACCCGGACCTGCTGATCCTCGACGAGGCCACCGAAGGCCTGGCGCCGCTGATCGCGATGGAGATCTGGCGCATCGTCAAGGAGATCCGCAAGACCGGCATCGCCACCGTGATCGTGGACAAGAACCACGGCGCGGTCACCAGCATTTGCGACCGCGCGATGATCCTGGTGAAAGGGCAGGTGGTGTTCGACGGCAGCAGCGACGAGATCCGCGCGCAGCCCGAACTGATCCAGAAGCACCTCGGCGTCTGAGTCCCGAACCGCGTTCGCAAGGAACCCAACCATGAGCTACAAATCCCTGGACATCATCCACGACGAACACCGCGCCCTGGCGGCGATGCTGAGCGGCCTGCGTGCGCTCGCCAGCGGGATCGAGGCCGGGCGGCTGACACCCGACTTCGACCTGATGGCGTCGATGATCGACTACATCGAGAACGTGCCCGAGAAGGTGCACCACCCGAAGGAGAACACCTACCTGTTCGCCAAGCTGCGCCAGCGCTGCGACGAGGTGCTGCCCGTCATCGAGCAGCTCGAACAGGAACACACGCAGGGCGACGCCCGCATCGCTGAACTGCGCGCCGCGCTGGAAGCCTACCGACGCGCGGGCGCGTCGGCCTTCGCCGCCTACCAGGCGGCGCTCAAGGCCTACATCGAGTTCGAGTGGCAGCACATGAACACCGAGGAGCACCTGGTGTTTCCCCTCGCCCGGAAGCACCTGACGGCGGAGGACTGGGCCGAGATCGACGCTGCCTTCCTGGCCAACGATAATCCGTGGCAGGGTGCGGCCGGCGAGTATGCCGCGCTGTTCACCCGCATCGTGAATATGGCGCCAGCTCCGGTGGGGCTGGGCGGCTGACAGCCGGGCGAAGCGTCCGGCAATCATCGGAGACAGACATGACGGAAACGCCCCCGGGGTTCGACTGGACGGACCGCTACTTGCTCGGCTACACGGCGATGGACGACACCCACCGCGAGTTCGTGACCCTGGTCGATACGCTGCTGACGGCGCCGGACGCCGGACTGGCGCAAGCCCTGGACGCGTTTGCCGCGCATGCCGTGGCCCATTTCGAGCAGGAAGACGGCTGGATGAGGGGCACGGATTTCCCGGCCGCCGATTGCCACATTGACGAGCACGCCAAGGTGCTGGCCTCGGTGCGCGAAGTGCAGCAGGAGCTTGCCGCGGGCAATGTCGTCCTGGTGCGCGAGCTGGCACAGGCGCTGGTGGACTGGTTCCCCGGCCATGCCGACTACATGGATTCGGCGCTCGCGCAGTGGATGGTCAAGCGCTCGCACGGCGGCGCGCCGCTGGTGTTCCGTCGCGATTCCGCCAAGGCCTGAGCCTCGGCAGCTTCGTGCTGCAGACGATCTCCCTCCCCGAAATCAGGATGTGCGTCGTGGTTGCCTCTCGCGCCGCAAGGCGCGGGGGTGATTTCGGGTTTGGCCCGCTTCGGCGGGCCATTTTTTTACGCGGTCACTCAGTTTGCCGCGGCACTGGTGAAGGTGTCGGGCATCTGCAGCGCGACAATCTCGCCCTTGGCCGTGGCGACACCATCGGCGAAGACGGTCGCCTCGACCACGACCTTGCGGCCCTTGATCTCCTTTACCTGACCCCGGATCTCGAGTTCCGGGCCAAGCGGGGTGGGCTTGAGATAGCTCACGTGCAGTGACCCGGTCACGAAACGGAACGGGGGCTGGCTGTCCATCGGCCGGTTCTCGGCGCGATACATGGCCGCCGCGGCCGTACCCGTGCCGTGGCAATCAATGAGCGAGGCGAGCAGGCCGCCATAGACGAAACCGGGAATCGCAGTGTGCTCCGGCTTCGGCTGGAAACGGGTCACCGTTTCGTCGCCATCCCAGACGGTCTTGATCTGGTGCCCGTGCTCATTGTTGCGGCCGCAGCCGTAACAGTGGGCGAGGTTCTCGGGGTAGTAGTCCTGGAATGCCTTCATGTTGTTGTCCTCTCGAGACGTCTGTGGTGCCTTGATGCTATGCGGAACGCGCCTCGCCGCGGATTGCGGGCACGGACAAGCTGCATGCAAATTCCGCCAATGGCTTTCTGATTCGAACTGAAAGCGATCGTCTGAACGGCTGCTTCAATCCGAAACCCGGCGTAGGTGCAACTCATACAACTTGGCCTCAGCTGCCGGTGGCTTGATGGGGCAGTCAGGCAGCAATGTGCTGCTCACCTGTCGTTCGAGCGTCAGGCGACGGTGAACGGCGGCTTCTCCATCCTGCCAGCTGGTGCTACCGACCCGTAAGAGACACTCGTCATCTCGATGGTTCTGCGTCAGGTTACTAAGCCAAGCCGCCGCCTGAACCTGTAACTTGCGAGTAGTACGTCGGTGCTGAGTCGATCAATGCAAATGCCGGTGATGCATGTCCGGAAAGTGTGGATGTTTGTGCACCATCGCCTCATGCCGGTGCCAATGTTCGTGAGGCTCCTCGCCGATCCATCCGAAGTCATGCTCGTGCTGGTGGTGCGCATCGTGGACATGCCGATGACTGTGTTCCATCGGCTCGTGCACATGCTCGTGCTCGTGGTGCTCGGTGAGGTGCAGCCACACGCCCCAGACCATCAGGGCGGAAGCGAGCCAGAATGCCGGTGAGGTCGATTCACCGAGCAGCACAAGGGAAAAGGCCGCGCCGATGAAGGGTGCCGTGGAAAAATAGGCACCGGTGCGCGCCGTGCCCAGTGCGCGCAGCGCCAGCACGAAGAGCACCAAGCTGATGCCGTAGCCCAGCAGACCGACGGCCAGGGTCCCGAGCAGGATCGGGCCAGCGGGCAGACTGGCGCCAAGTGCGAACGCCAGCCCTGCATTGACCGAGCCCGCCACCGCACCTTTCGCACCGGCGATGAACAGCGCATCCGAGGCTGCGACTCTCCGCGTCAGGTTGTTGTCGATGGCCCAGCACAGGCAGGCAGCAACGATGGCGAAGGGCCCGTACCAATCACTTGTCCCCGCATCACCGCCCGGCCAGGAGAGCACCGCCCCGCCCGCCACGATGGCAAGCATGCCGAGCACGATGCGGCGGTCGGCGTTTTCCTTGAAGACAACCCAGGCGATCACGGCGGTCAGCACCGCTTCAAGGTTGAGCAGCAGTGAAGCCGTCGAGCCGCTGGTACGCATCAGGCCGAACATCAATGCGAGCGGCCCGAGTACGCCACCGAAGAAAATCGCGCCAAGCAACCAGGGCCATTCGCCCTCGGCGAGTCCAGAGGGGCGCCAGGTGCGGTCGCGGATCAGCCGCGCCACAGCCAGCCCGACTCCACTCCCGAGATACAGCAATCCCGCCAACAACCAGGGCGACATCTCGCCGACGAGCAGTTTGGCGAACGGGGTGCTCGCACCGAACAAGGCTGCCGCGAGCAGAGCGTGGATGACGTAGATGTTGTTCATGACCTCGCCAGATCCGGCAGGCCTCCCAAAAAACGGGGCACGCTGAACGCGGTCGCTTCCATTGTGCCCCCAGCGCTGTGCCAGCAGCCCGTTACGGGCGCGACGTGGCGACCTCCTCGGCCACCAGGCTTGCCAGTTGCTCAGGACCAAAGCTGGGCAGGCTGCGTCCGTTGACGAAGAAGGTGGGGGTCTTGTTCACCTGCAGTGCGGTCAGATCCTCGACGTCCTGCGCGATCACGGCCTGGATCTCGGGCGTCTCCATGTCCTGCCGGGCGCGCCCCATATCCAGGCCGGCGCGCGCGGCTGCCTCGAAGGCGAGATCGAGATTGGGCGCCGCATGGTCCGCCCACTGCGGTTGCGCGGCCAGCAGCGCTTCGAGCACAGGGGTGTAGAGTCCCTGCTTGCGTGCCGCCTCCATCAGCTTCACCACCTGGTCCGAGCCGTGGTGGAAGGGCGCATAGCGCAGCGCGAGGCGGACCTTGCCCGGATGCTGGGCCATGATCTGCTTGACGAGCGGATAGAAGGCGCGGCACGTCTCGCAGGCGGGGTCGAAGAACTCGACGATGGTGACCGGCGCGTTCTGCGGCCCGATGATCGGGGTGTGCATCCGCACGAGGCGGCTTGCTTCCACGGCGACGCGCGTGTCCTGCTCGGCCTGCGTGCGATCACGGTAGGCGTCCATGCCGAAGTAGAACGCCAGGCCGAGGATCAGCAGCACGGCGAGTGCCAGCAGTTTTCGTGTGTTCATTTACGGGTCCTTATCAGATAGATCGTCAGGGCGGCGGCGATAGCGAAGAAGGCCGCCAGCGACAGCCATGGAATCTGGATGTCGCCAAGGATGACCAGGGCTTGCTGGCTGCACGAGGGGCCGGTGCCACAAGGCACCCACCACTGGGGCACCCAGCCGGCAATCAGCGCGCAGTGATAGGCCGCGAGGGCGAGGCCAGCCAGCGCGAACGGCATCGCATACACCGCGCCGCGCCGGTCCTCGGTGAACACGGCCATGCTCAGGATGATGGCCAGCGGGAACATCGCGATGCGCTGGTACCAGCACAGCACGCAGGGCGTCATGCCCATCACCTCACCGATGAAGAGCGCGCCGAGCGTGGATATCAGGGCCACCGCCCAGGCGGCCATCAGCCACCACCATTGGGTTCGTTTGTCTTGCATTGAGTCGGTCTCAAGGTTTGCCTCCCGGGCTACGGGAGGTGCGGCATCCCCAGGCGTGCAGAGAAGTCCGCAATGGAGCACGCCGCCGCGACAGGGCGGTGCGTGCTCGACGGGAGAAGCAAAGGGGGGGGCTGCCGCTCAGGCAGCGCGGCGCCACTTGGGGCGTTCAGGCTCGGCCACCGGTGCCGAAGCGAGGCTATCCTGCACGGTGTCGACGAAAACCTGGCCCGCGCCTGTCAGCGGCAGGCGGCCTGCATCCAGCAGCACCGCGCCCGCCAGAACCTGGCAGAAGGCGCAGTCGGTGTGAAGCCTGCCCTCCTTCCCGATATCGCCTTCATCCATCTGGCAGCCATGCGGAGGGTGGCCGCCATGGCTGGTCGCGAGTCCACTCGACTGAAGGCAGTACGCCTCCATGCCCGCCGAGGCGAACTGGAGCGGCACGAGCAGCAGGAGCAGGATGGCAAACCAATGGCGCATGGGCGGCGATTCTAACCGCAGGACGGAGACTGACGCCCCCATCGCGACCATGAACGAACCGGCCCAGGCCTGCACATCACTGCGGACGCTCTCCGTGGCACACGCAGGCATCGCCTAGCGTCGGTGCTTCGAGCTCATGCAGGATGCCGCATTGCGCAGCACGATCCGGGGCGCCGCACTGGCTGCGCAGGGCAACGAGTTGGTCTTCGAGCGTGCGCAGGCTGTCGAGGCGCGCGCGGACACGGGCGAGCTGGGTGTCGATGAGCGCATCGACCTCACCGCACTCGGCGGAGGGGTCATCTACGAAGCGCAGCAGCCGCGCGACGTCGGCCAGGGCAATGTCCAGCGCCCGGCAGTGACGGATGAAGGCCAGGCGCTCGAGATGCATGCCCGCGTAGGCCCGATAGCCGTTGTGGCTGCGGGCAGGCGCGGGCAACAGCCCGATCCGCTCGTAGTAGCGGATGGTCTCGACCTCGACGTGGGCCGCTTTGGCCAATTCACCGATCTTCATCACGGCTTCTCCTCATTGCGGCGTGTCGTCAGCATAGCCCGTTGACCCTGTAGCGGCTACAGGGTGTGTCATGCAGGCCTGCCCCTCTTCCCGCCAACAGGAGAACGCCATGTCCGGTTGTTGTTCCCATTCCGCCTGCGATGCCAGCGCGGCGAGCCCACGCTTCCGCCGGGCCTTGTGGATCGCCTTGATCGTCAACGCGGCGATGTTCCTGGTCGAATTCGTCGCCGGCCTGGCTGCCGGCTCGGTCGCCTTGTGGGCCGATGCCCTCGATTTCGCCGGCGACGCCGCCAACTACACGCTGTCGCTGACCGTGCTGTCGTGGGGGGTGATGTGGCGCGCACGCGCGGCCCTGCTCAAGGGTGTGGCGATGGCGCTGTTCGGCGC
>NZ_NOIH01000021.1 GCF_002245655.1 Thauera propionica
GGCTCTATGCCGTTTCCAGTGGAAATTGACTTCTCAACAAACATGACCCTCGGTGGTACAACCGCCCGACACTGACGCCGACCTCGCGCCCGATGAACTCCCAGATCGAAGCTCTCTTCACCACCGCACTTGGCCTGCAGCCGCCCTGGTACGTCGCCAAGGTCGAGCTCAACACAGCCAAGCGGCGGATCGACTTCGAGGTCGAGCACACCGGCGGTCGTGCCACGTGTCCGGCGTGTGGGGCCGAGCACCAGCTGATCCACGACCGGGTGCGGCGCAGCTGGCGTCACCTGGATTTCTTTCAGTTCGAAGCGTGGCTGCATGCCGCGATCCCGCGCGTTCAGTGCAACGGCTGCGGCAAGACCACGCAGTTGCCGGTGCCGTGGGCGCGTGAGGGGAGCGGCTTTACCCTGCTGTTCGAGGCGCTGAGTCTGTCGCTGTGCCGAGAGATGCCGGTGCGCCAGGCGGCCAACCAGTTGCGGGTTGCCCCGAAGCGCCTGTGGGGCCGCGTGCGCCATTACGTCGAGGTGGCCCGTGCCAAGGACGACATGTCGGGCGTGCGCTACGTCGGGATCGACGAGACCAGCGTCAAGCGTGGTCACGAGTACATCACCGTCGTGCATGACCTTGAAGCCAAGCGCTTGCTGTTTGCCACCCCGGGGCGCGATCACGCTACGTTGCAGGCCTTTGCCCAGGACATGCGTGCGCACGGCGGCGATCCGCTGGCCATTGAGCACGCCTGTATCGACATGAGCGCGGCCTACGCCAAGGGAATCGACCAGTCGCTGCCCAATGCCCGGATCAGCTACGACCGCTTTCATGTCGTGGCGCTGGCCAACGCGGCGATGGACGAGGTGCGTCGCGAAGAGATGCGTAGCTCGGCGGCAGCGGTGCGCGAAGCGGTCGGCGCACAGAGCAAGAAGACGCTGCGTCAGCTGCTGTGGGGGATGCGCAAGAACCCAGTGAGTTGGACCCGTGCCCAGTTCGAGGCGATGCACTGGCTGCAACGCTCGAATCTGAAGAGCGCGCGTGCGTGGCGCCTGAAGCAGGCACTGCGGCTGGTCTATCGCGATGCAGCCGCGAGCAACAGCGAGGAGATCGCGCAAGGTGCCATGAGCAAATGGCTGAGCTGGGCGCGCCGCAGCCGCCTGGAGCCCTTCAAGCGGCTGGCCCTCACCCTGAAGGAGCACCTCGGCGGCGTCGTGCGCGGCATGCTCGACGGACGCAGCAACGCCTACGTCGAAGCGATGAACGGCCTGCTCCAACAGACGAAGACCGCCGCCCGAGGCTTCCGCAACATCGAGAACTTCATCGCCATGGCCTACCTGCGCATGTCCAAGCTTAAGCATCTACCGCAGAACCCCCTGGCGCCGGCCGTCGCCCGCGACTACGGGCGCTACCGTCATGTTTGTTGAGAAGTCAATTTCCACTGGAAACGGCATAGAGCC
>NZ_NOIH01000022.1 GCF_002245655.1 Thauera propionica
CCGCGCTCGAAGTAGGCAAGAACGCCGCCCGGTTACCGCTTACGGACTGGGCGTTACGGCGCACGGGCTGCGGCACGAGACCTTGTGCAATCTCTTCGAGGAGCTGGCAGGGGTTCCGGCCCCGATTCGTGTCGCCAATCCCCGTGAGGTGCTTGCGCAGGCCGATCCGGACAAGGTTGAGCTTGCGCGTGCGGCGGTGGCGGAGATGGCTGGCCATGCACGGGTCTCGATCAGTTCATCCTATCTGGGTGGGCTACTTGGTCGTGAGCGCGAGCCGAGCCCGGCCGAGAAGCGGCACATGGCGAAGTGGACAAGGTTCATTGAGCTGCATAGCCGAACCCTGCTGACCGAATCGGAGAAGCTGGAAAAGGCGCGCTTGAGGAAGATCCTGCGACTTGAGGACCTCAAGGGCGATGCTCCGGATGTCGAGGCGGCAGCTACGTCGGCAGAGTCGGACGAGGCGCATCTGGCGGCGGGAGGTGCGTGATGGGTGTCATCGACGGACGGCAAGTGCGTTTCCGGAAACGCCCCATGAACGCCTTCCCTCCCCTCTGTCTGGCTAGGCCTACCTGTGATGGGGTGCGGCGATGAGCGCGTTCCTGTTCGAGGCGGATCTGCGTGCCCACCTGGAGGCGTTACCGGAGATCGACGGGTTCGTGATTGGGGAGTGGCTCTGCACCTTGTCCCATGAGGCGCTTGGAGAGCTGATCGATCGGCTGGAAGTGATGCTGTCCGACGAGGACGCGGAGCTTGAGAACGAGCTGGTGCTCGATCTGCTGCTGGCGACGAACCTTGGGTATGCGGCCGAGTGCGGTGGGCGCACCTTGTCGGGTCTGGATGAGATCGAGGCGGCGATGTTGGGTCTGGAGCATGCGGCGCACCTTGTCGCAGTCGAACGGGCTGGGCTCATCGAGGTGGTGGGCATGGTGTCCATGAGCGACGAGGAGCGCCCGAGCCTTTCGCTGACACAGCGCGGCGTGGAGCGCCTGGTCGTGCGTCGGTGGATGTCGGGCGAGGACATCGGTGGCTCGGGAGCGCATCGCGTCCTGAATTGACGCGAGGCGTTGAGGGGCGACCGGGACCAGGGAAGCGGCCCCGGTTGGCACCAAGCCCTGTCACCCCTCTGTCTGGCTAGGAAATCACAACGGTAGGACTTGAACGGGCGCGACTTGCCGGTACGGTGGGTTGGGCACAAAACGGTTTTTCACACAGGAGAGCGAACGAGATGTTTTTCAAGAATGCGCAGGTGTACCGGCTGGCGAAGGACTGGGGCATGACGGCAGAGGACTTGGAGGCGCAGTTGGCCAAGAAAGCCTTTCAGCCGTGCGGCAGCCAGGACATGGAAAGCCGCGGCTGGGTGTCGCCCAACAAGACGGAGTCGCTGGTGGCGGCGGTGGGCGGTCAGTGGCTGGTCGCGCTGGGGTTCGAGAGCCGGATCCTGCCCGGTGCGGTGGTCAAGCAGGAGGCCGAGGAGCGTGCTCAGCTGATCGCCGAGCAGCAGGGGTTCAAGCCGGGCAAGAAGCAGATGAACGAGATCAAGGAGGCCGTGCTCCAGGAGTTGCTGCCGCGCGCCTTCACCAAACGCTCGACGATGTATGCGTGGATCGACCCGGTGGGCGGCTGGCTGGTCGTGGATGCGTCGTCGCAGTCCCGTGCGGAAGATGTACTGGAGACGCTGCGTCACACGCTCGACAGCTTCCCGCTGACGCTACTGCGCACTGAGCGCACCCCGGTGTCGGCGATGGCCGACTGGCTGGCGGCCGGCGAAGCGCCCGAAGGCTTCACGCTCGATTCGGACTTTTCGCTGAAGTCTGTCTCGGAAGACAAGGCCGAGGCGAGCTTCAAGCGTCATGGGCTGGAGTCGGCGCACGTGAAGGATCACCTGGAAGCGGGCAAGTTGCCCACGCGGCTTGCGATGACCTTCGACGACCGTGTGTCGTTTGTTCTGACGGACAAGGGCGAGGTGAAGCGCATCGATCTGCTCGACGTCGCCAAGGAATCGCTCGAGGGCAAGGACGAGGATGCCGAGGCGTTGTTCCAGGCCGAGTTCGCGCTGATGGCGGGCGAGCTGAGCCGCCTGTTCGAGTCGCTGGTCGATGCGTTGGGTGGGGAGCTGACGCAAGTGACGGATGAGCCCCAGGGGGTCCCCCTCCTGGAAATTGAGGTCAAAACTGTGCCCGCGATGGAGGTGGCATGATGCTCAACAAATTCTATCTTCTTGATGCTGATCGGCCCGAGGTACAGCGTGCGCTGGACCACTACGCGCGGGCACACCAAGCTGTCAACGCAGCGAAGAAAGCGCTATCGCGACTGAATGCTCGAGGCTTCACTTTTGACCGAGAACGGGGCCTGGGCCTCACGTTTCGCAGGGTCGAGGATGCGCACGGCATCAAAGGAATGAGCAAGTTGTCCCTGATGGAGCTCCCTCCCTTGAGCCATCACGTTACCAAGCTCCCACCTTTCGAGGTGCCCTGCTATGTCGGTTACCCTGATAAGCGCACGCGTGCTGGTCAAGAACTCGAAGATGAATTGCTGAACTTCAACCATCTTGTCCTCAGCTGGGAATGGTCACTTGAGGAGGCGCTGGGGATCTACAGAGGCCTCTCAGCCTGCGATCAATCGCGGAGTCACTACTGCGCGGCGTTTGCGCTGGCCGATGGTCGGGTAATCGTCAAGGAATCGGTGGAGAGAAGCACCCCAACGGGGGAAGGCCAATTGCGGAGCGAAAACGATCCGGTCATCCCCGAGTGGGCGATCGAGATCACAGAGGCGGAGTTTGATGTCCTGAAGGATCTGCCTCGCTACACAAGAGAGCACCCCGAGCCCGCGAGCGTGTAGTCCGGCGCCACCGAAGCAGTTTGAGACGAAGCGCGGCACGTCCGCGCTTTGTTGTTTCTGGGCCCGACGCACGAATTATCCAGATCAGGAAAAAGGCCATAAATCGGGATCGACACGCGCGTGCCTTGAAGTCGCGGCCTCATCCGGTAGGTTGGCTGGCATCTGTGGGCCGCATGGTGCATGCCTGTGTGGTCGTCTCCCATCAACCCATCCCCATCCTTATCCGTGAGCAATCAAACCCAGCACGATCTCCTGCGCGGCTCGCCCAGCTCGTCACTCAACACGCTCGGGTGTGATGTCGAGGTCGCTGACCACCGCCCCGCCGTGTCCTGTCCGTACTGCAACACGCCGGCTGAGTTGGTCCGCGGGGACGTGATCTACCGTGGCCGTCCGGAACTGCACGCCAAGCGTTTCTGGCGTTGCGCCCCGTGCGGTGCCCACGTCGGCTGCCACGCACCGAACCGACGGTTCGGATACGACGGCACGCAGCCGCTCGGCCGCCTCGCCAACGCCTCACTTCGCAAGGCCAAGGCGCGGGCACATGCCCTCTTCGATCCGTTCTGGAAATCGGGACGGATGAGCCGTGTGGACGCTTACACCTGGCTGGCCAGGGAGCTTCGGATCGATGTCGAGGCCTGCCACATCGGCGAGTTCGACGAAGCGATGTGCAACCGGGTCGAGGAGATCTGTAAGCGCTGGATGTTCGGCCCCGGTCCGGGCTGAACGGCAGGCTGAAGCCCGGATTGGTGCTGCATCACGGTGCGCCCACGCGTTTCCGGAAACACGCCATCGAAGTCGGGCGCGACACGAGACAGCCGGCCTATCCGCCCGCCTGACGCAACTGCGTTCCGCTTTCGAGGATCTTGAGGAACTCAGCGTAGGCGAACACGCGCCCGCGCCGCTTCCCTGTGATTTCTCCCACGACCCCGAGGGCCTCGAGCGCATCGAAGGCTTTGTTGACCGTGGGGGCGCTGAGTCCAGTCCTTTCCTGTGCCTGCGCGGCATTGAGGAACGGGTGTGTCTGGAGCAGCTCGTGGATGCGGAGCATGGAGTTGGTCTGCTCACCGCATGCGGCGATTCGCTCCCGATCGGCGCGAAACAGCGCGACGATGCGCATCGCGCTTTCGTACGCGTTGTTGGCCGTCTCGGCGACCCCGGTGAGGAAGAACTCCGTCCAGGTTTCCCAGTCCCCGCGGAGCCGGACCTCCTGCAGGAGGCGGTAATAGTCCTCCCGGTGGGTCTTCAGGTAGAGGCTGAGGTACAGGAGCGGCTCATGGAGAACCTTCTTCTCCACCAGGAACAGGGCGATCAGCAGGCGGCCGAGGCGCCCGTTTCCGTCCAGGAACGGGTTAATCGACTCGAACTGGACGTGCAGATAACCGGCCTTGATGAGCGGCGGGATTGCCGCGGAATCGTCGTGCAGGAAGCGCTCGAGGTCACTGAGACACGCTTCCATCTCGGTGACCGGCGGAGGCACGTAATGGGCGTTCCCCGGTCGGGTGCCGCCGATCCAGTTCTGCGAGCGGCGGAACTCGCCGGGATTCTTGGCTTCCCCTCGGCCACGCTGCAACAGGCGGGCGTGCATGTCCCGAAGCAGGCGCAGGCAGAGCGGAAGACCAGTCGGATCCCGAATGACCTGGAGCCCGTACATCATCGCGTCCACGTAGTTCGAGACCTCGGTGACGTCGTCGAGCGGCTTCCCGGCGAGCGCGGCGTTCTCGAACTGAAGGAGATCGTCGAGCGTCGACTGCGTCCCTTCGATCTGGGATGACAGAACCGCTTCCTTGCGGACATACATGTACAGGAATAGCGCCTTGTCCGGGAGCAGCATCGCCACCCCATCGAGGCGACCGATGGCCCTGTCAGCCTCGCTCAAGCGCTGAAGAAGGATCGGTGACAGCGCGAGGGGCGGATTGGGGGGCAACGGCGGTGGCACGTAGGCGTTCACGGCCTCATCGAAGGCCACGGTCGTCACGTAGCGCCCGATCCTTGAGGTCACGTCCTGTTGCGTTGGGCTGTCGGTCATGGGAGTCCTTAGTTAAGCCCGCTTTACTTAACCGGGCCACTAATTAAGTTTAAGCCTATTTTTTTTAATTAGCGATGAAGCTCCCACTTCCAGCCGGGTCGAGCCGATCTTCAGGCGCCGGATGTTCGATGCGGGCCCGCGTTGATTTTGCAGGTCACAAAACCCCCGTTTTGAGCTGTTTTACGGGGCAAGGCCGACTGGCGCATCCCGGTATAACGGTCTGATCTCAAACGCCGCCCCAGATTGGGGGTTCCGGAGCGCCCTATGTCAGAGCTATCGCCGGCCATGCTTGCGCGCCTCGCGCTGAAGATGCCCGCCGAGTTCGATGTGCGTCAGAGCACGATCTGGATCTACCTCGAGCGCGGCACGGGCCGATACGTGAAGGTGGTCCTGCCGCGGCTGCGGGTCGTGAACGCCGAGACGATGGGGCGGCTCAATGAGCAGGCGTCCGGGCAGGCGCGCGATCTGTGGTGCGAGAAGTACGGCACCCCGTTTCCGGAAACGGGTGTCGACGGCGACTGGTCCGAGTTCGTGCTTGCCGACGAGATTCCGCACGAGGGGCCGACGCGGCTCACCGAAGCCGAATGGGCACATGTTCAGCGGGCCGCCCGCCAGGCCGCGCTCACCGTGGACATTCTGTGGTTGCTGGTCGAGGGCCTTGGCTGGCGCCCTGGTCAGCCGGTCGCCGACAACGATCGCGGCTGGTTGTCCGTGTGGGCCGAGGAGGAGGAATCGCCGGGGGTGATGGAGAGCGTGCGCGAGCTGCTGTGCCTGCCGCGCCGCTACGACTGGATTCCGCCCGCAGTCACCGCCGCCTACCCCACCCCGCCCCGATCTTCCTGGCGCGCAATCGCCGCGGCATAAGCGAAATCCCGATCATTCATTTATCATGCGCGGTCGCGCTCAAGCTGTTCGTTACCCTGTGCTGCCGCTCATTTTCCTTCCCTGACCACAACCTCAATATCCGAATCGAACACCATGCTCGACGCGCTCAACGCCATCTTCATTGCCGCCAACATCGCCGCCCAGACCCTGAACGTGGTCGCCCGTGCAGACGAAGACATCCTCATCCAGAAGGACGTGAAGGTCTATGCGGTCTCCATGACCGAGCAGGCCCCGATGTGGACGGACAAGTGCAAGTACGAAGGGGTAATGGTCGAGTACGCCCGGGACTGGGAGGAGGAGCAGCTCTCGACCGGCGTCATCCTGGCGCCCGAACCGGACAAGCCGATTGGCTACGCGCTGATCCTCACCAAGGAGCGCTGCCCCGAGAAGGAGGAGCGGGCGATCTTGAACGTCGGCGACTCGCCCTCGTCGCCGTTCTTTGGCCGAAAGCATGTGCTGCGCGAAGGAAACCCGGTGGATACGCGGGATTTCGAAAGCATGAAGGAAGAATATCGGCCCAAGTGGATGCCGCAGGTGCTTCGCACGATCGAGGCCGAGGCGCCGAATAACCCGGCAGCCCAGCACTTCCTCGACGAGATGCGCACCCGGACTGCTGCGGCAGGCGTTGAGGCGCCGTTGCAGGCTGAGCCGAACCCGGAAGAGCCGAACCCGACGAACGCTGAGCCTGCGCAACCGCTAGCTGAAGCTGAGCCGGCGGAGCGCGCCGCTGAGAACTGAGAGACCCCTGTAGTGCCCAGACACCATGCCCCCTTCGATCCGGCGTTCATTCAGTCGGTGAACGAACACCAGTTCGGGCTCGGCGACACACCGGGTTTGCCCGCTCGCTGTCCGAACTGCTCCGAGAGCGGGCATCGCGCGGTGTTCGACGCACCTGGGCTTCTGGTGGCCGACACGGACGGGCTGCGCTGCCTCGATTGCGGGCACCTGGACCCCGCTCCTGTGTTTCCTCAGTCCGTTCTGGACGGCGAGCGGCGCGTGCGATGGGCACAGGTCCTCTATCGGAACCAGACAGCAACCATCTCCGCCCTGATCGGATCGCTCCTGGCGCATCCCTGTATGGGTTCGCAGGCGTCGGACGCCGAGCGGGATTGCGCTCCTCCCACGATGAGCGCGATTCGGCATGCCTTGGGCAGCCTTCGTCGCTATGCGCTGCTGTGCGAGGGCATCGAAACTCGCCCGGGTCGCCCCTTCGAGATCACAAGCGACTGGGCCTCAGTCCGGGACTGCTGCCCGCCTCCTGGATGGGCCTTCGATACGCTCTGTCACCTCGACGGCGAGACCGATCCGCACCATCCGGCCTTCGGGGTGGGTTGGCACATCGTCCGATTGGACGGGTCCGAGCCGGCCAACAAGCACGGTCGAGCGCACTACTGGCGCTACGTTGCCTGAGTCTTGGCCAGGGCGATCGGTGATCGGTATGCACTGCGGTTGAACTTCCACGTTCCTGTGCAAGACTCAACGACATCCCCCTGAACTGGAACACCCCCTATGCTTTTCGATGTAGTGGCCATCAGCCTGCAGACGAACGTCGTGCGCCTGGTGGCAGAGAAGAAGTCCAAGGAAGACGCTGATGCGCTCGTCTCCATGGCTGTCATGCGAAACGGCGTCGATAACGAGTTTTTCGCGAGCGTCAGCGCTGGTGCGTTCAGGTCGGGAGACCAGTACATCATGCGGGGTGCGGCATGAGCGTTTGTGCGGCTATCGAAACCCGTAGCGGGTGCGCAGCGGCTGCACCCTTGCCAAAGGGACAGGTGAAGGAGCCGCAGCGCGAGGTTGGCACGAGCCGCAAGCCGTCCGGGCGGCGCCAGAAATGCAATCCGCTGCTGGCGATGGCGCTGGGGATGGCCGCGCCGCACCCGCGCTCGCCGCTCGCCCCGGTGCGCCAGATCCGGCCGCTACACGACAACGACGAACCCGAGGATGCGCCGATCCTGCGCCCGAGCCCGCGGCGCGATCAGATCTTCGAGTTGATCCAGGCGCGGGCGCACAGCGTCAATGAGATCGCCGATCAGCTGCAGATCAGCATCAAGTCGGTGAACGAGCACCTGCGCATCCTGCTCACCGCCGGCAAGGTGGAACGGACAAGGCAGCGCGATCGCAGCGGTCGGGTGTGCATGGTGTATCGGGCAAAGCCAAGCGCCGCCGTTGCGTCGGCAGGCGATGGAGCCCCGGCCGCGTGACCAGCCGGAAATGACGCCCATCCCTGGGTCGATCACTTGAAGAGCGGGCCTCCTGTGGCACCTTGGAAGGACTCACTCAGGAGATCGCGCATGAAACCCATCGACCATCCGTCCTGCCCCGCCTGCGGCGCCACCGAGTACGAAGGCGAGCTCATGCCTTGCCCGCACTGCGATAGCCTCAAGTGCTCGCATTGCGACATGGGCGACGACACGGCGTGCATTGCCTGCGAGTGTGAGGACTAAGCGATGCCTGTCTCGATCGAACAGATCCGCCCGGGCGCCGTCTTCCGGTTCAAGACCGCCGCGCGCCGCGTCACCTCGCTCAGCAAGCCGTTGGGTGCGGGTTTTAACGTGAACTGGGAGTACGCCGATCGCCTGCCACGTGCCGGCAAGCGCACCGGCTCGCAGTGGGTGCACTACTTTCGAGCCAACGCGATCGAGGAGATCCCCGACCCGGGCCCCGCCGCGGAGCAGCGAAAGCTCATCCCGCTTCAGCGCGTGGTCGGTTGCCAGCCCGCTCCGGTCACCATCACCCTCGAGACCCGCTGTCCGGACAAGTACGCCATCGTCGATCTGGAAACCGGAGAACTGTGGGGCCACACCGGTGACACATTCCGCAGGCTGTCCGAAGCGGAAAGCGCCGACGTCGCCTATGTCGCCGGCCTGGCCTCGGGCGCACAGCGTAGCCACCCCGACGACCAGGCCGTTCATCGTTCTGCGGCGACCGGGGAGCACAACGCCATCCGTGAATCTCTGGCCGCACTCGTCGGCCGGTACGACGACCACGCGCTGCGTTCCCTGCTCGCCGAGCTCGTCGCCGAGATCGACGCGAGGGCAGCCCGTTGAACGCGCAAATCACCGAGCTCGAGCAGGGCGCCCCCGACACGCTCCGAGCGCCCCTGATCGCGGGCTGGGCGTCATACAACACGCCGAATGCGCTGTTTTACGGAGGGATGTTGCACGGGTGCCTTCGGTATAACGATGCTGTACGGGCGGCCTGTTTCGCCCATCGCATCGAGGATCGTTCATGTCGAAGTTTTCCACCCCTACCGAGCGCGCTCGAACCTGGCGGTGCAGCCCCTGCTGCTGCACAGGCCAAGGAGGTGCATGGTGATCGAGCACCTGCTGGGCCTCACACCTTTGAATCGTCCCGCCAACGCGCCCGTGAGACGGGTGACCCCGCTGCAGGAAAAGCGCGCCAAGCCCGAAGAGGTAAAGCGCTCGGCAAGCCGTGAGGACGTACATCGTCTGATCTGCACGAAGACGATGAGCGCGGCCGAAGTCGGTGAAGCGCTGGCGATCTCGACCAAGGCGGCTGCCGCCCACCTTCGCAGGCTCGAGGAGGCGGGTCAAGCGCTTCGCAGCGGAGATGTCACGGTCAATGGGCGCAAGGTGCCCAAGTTCAGAGGTAGCTAATGAGTTGGGATCTGGGATACCTGGCTGGGCAAGCAGCGGAGCGAGCGATTGGCGAGAACATTCTTGCGATCAAGGAAGGTCAGTGGAGACAGGAGATCAACGAGGTTGCCGCGGAACGCAATCAACTCGCCCGCAAGGTGCAAGAACTTGAGGCGCACCTTCGAGAACAGATTGCCTACTCCGACGACCTCCAACGAGATCTCGATCGTGCGCTACAGGCCTTGGCGAAGGCTGGCGCCAATCCCACTGAGCGACAAGCACTGTCCGTCGCACCCCATGTCCGTCGGCAGAAGCTGGCTGAAGAGGAACGGCTGCGCCGGGAAAAAGCTGAAGAACAGGAGCGGCAACGTCGCCATCAAGCGTACCTGGCCTCGCTACCAACTCCAGCCCAGATCGAAGAGATGAAACAAAGAGAGGAGCTAAGGGAGCGGCGCAGGAGGCGCAATTTCCGCATCCTGGCCATTACTTGCCTGGCGTCAATTACTTTGACCGGCCAGGTTAATTGTCGCCGGCCATCGGCCAAAACGATAAAGCAACGCAGATGCCGCAGTTCCATGAGCAATGTTCCTATACAGGCGCTGACGACCTCCTTCTGTTTGCTCCACGCTATGCGCGTTGAAAACCTCTTTTAAGCGATGTTTTTTCATGTGTTCTTGAGCATGAGATGTAGGCGTTCAACTTTTCCAAACGAGAGATCGGGCTGTGTTTGACCGAGCATTCAAGAGCCCTGTTTATCTACGGCGCTAAGGGTCAATCTTTACAATGTCCCCAATGTCTTGTACGTATGCGAGTGCATAGGCCATCTCTCCAGAGGTTTGCGCATGCAAAAACATCAATGGTTGTCCGCGTGTTATCTCGTCACCTAAGCGCACCTGCAATTGAATCCCTGCGGCTGGACTCTCAGGCGCACCGGCCAATTTGGCTAAACGAGAAAGCTTACGGTTGTCGATGTGTACTGCTCGGCCTGAAGTGGTTGCCAAAAGCGGTTCGACATAGAGAGCTTGGGGCGGCTCACGAAATCCCCCCTGAGCCGCGCAGATTCTCTGAAATTTTTCCCACGCGCGGCCACTGCTGATCGTCTCATGAGCCAACCGAAGTCCCTCCCCTTCTTTGGCGACGCCGCCAAGCTCAAGCACCGCGCCCGCCACCAACGCCACGCGGTCACATAGGTCTTGCGGCGCATCCGCCTCGTTGCGCAACACGGCCAACACGTCGCGCGCCTCCAACGCCGGGCCGATACCTCTGCCGACAGGCTGATTCCCGTCTGTAAACAGGCAACGCAATACAAGGCCAAATGACGCGGCGACTTCCGAAAGGTGATGCGCAAGATGCTCGGCAGTTTCCCGGCTGCGGACTTTTGCGGTTGGCCCAACCGGAATATCGATCACGATGTGGGTCGCCCCTGCTGCAATCTTCTTGGATAACACCGAGGCAATCAGTTGTCCTTGCGTGTCGATATCCAGTTCACGCTCAATACGCACGAAGATGTCGTCCGCGGGGCTGAGGTGCATCGCGCCGCCCCACGCCACGCATCCACCCTCTTTCTCCACGACCTTTCTGAGCGTATCCAGGTCCAGGTCTACAGGAGCCAGCGTTTCCATGGTGTCCGCGGTGCCAGCGGGAGAGGTGATGGCGCGTGATGAGGTCTTGGGCATCACCAATCCATTGGCTGCGGCGATGGCAACCACCAACGGCGTGGTGCGATTTCCCGGTAATCCGCCCACGCAATGCTTGTCCACAACAATCGGAGCCTGCCATTGCAGGTGATCCCCGACATCGACCATCGCACGGGTGAGATGGATGGTCTCTTGCATATCCAGAGGCAGTACCGCCGTTGCGGTCAGGAAGGCCGAAAGTGCGACATCGGTATAGCGACCATCGACCACATCACGGACGATCGCCTGCAACTCCGTCGTTTGCAGTCGGTGGCCGTGAATTCGCGCACGCACGGCCGACAACGATTCGAGCAGCGGAGGATGCCGAACCTGCACAAGATCGCCCTCATGAATGTCCAGGGCATCCCAGGCGGCCTCGGACAGAGCGATCTGTCCGGTTTTGAGCAGATCGCTGTCGATTTGGTACAGTAGCGCTTGCACAGTGCGGTCGCCGGCAATGATCAGTACCTGTGACCGCGGTGCCAGCCCTTCGGCACGGCAGACATGGCAATCGGTACGCATCAAGACGACGGGTTGATGCTGGGCATGCAGTCGCATGCGCAATGCTTGCAAGGCGGGTGTCTGGGGCGTGATGCGGGCACTCACAGGGCGAACTCCTGGTTTTGCATGGGCACCGATGCGTGCCAATTGAGTTCGCGCTGGATACGTTCGCGCAGCGCCTCAGAGGCATCAGATTCACCGTGAACAATGAACACTCTTTCCGGCGCCTTGGTAAAGCCGCGCAGCCATCGCATCAGCTCATCGCTGTCGGCATGAGCCGACAACATCGCAAGCTCGGCGACCTCTGCCTTGATCGGCATCCAGCGTCCATGGATCTTGACTTCGCGAGCGCCCTCAAGCAGCTTGCGCCCGCGCGTACCTGCTGCTTGGAATCCAGAGAACAGCAGCGTGTTCTGATGGCTACCGCCAAACGCTTCTATGTGATGCAGCACGCGGCCGCCGGTGGCCATGCCGCTGGCGGAAATAATCACCTTGGGGTATCGATTCGCCGATAGCGCCTTGGACTCTTCAACGTCGCGCACGTATGTGACTTCTGAGAATGCCGTCTCGAAATCGTGTTGAGCGAGCTTGTGGTCGTCGGCATGGCGGTGCAGCAGCGCAGTTGCGCTGGTGGCCATGGGACTGTCCAGATAGACGGGCACGTTGCGGAGCCGACCGCGCTGTCGCAACAGCCATAGGTCATAGATCAACGACTGCGCGCGTCCTACGGCAAAAGCGGGAATCACTACGGTGCCTCCGCGGCGAGTCGTACGCTCGATGATGTCGCCTAGCGCTTCGACGGCATCGGAACGGTCATGATGACGATTGCCATAGGTGGACTCGATGATGATGTAGTCCGCTTCCGTGACGGGTTCAGGATCAGGCATGACCGCATCGTCATAGCGGCCCAGGTCGCCGGAGAACACCAAACGCTTGCCGCCGATGTCGATCTGCGCCGTCGCCGCTCCAAGAATGTGGCCGGCCCTGCGTAGAACCAGGCGTGCACCGCCCGGCAATACCGTCTCCTGATGCAGTGGCACGGGCTTGAACTGCAAGAGCGTGCGTTCGGCATCTCGGACCCGATACAGGGCAAGGGCTGGCTTGTGCTTGGAAAATCCCTTCCGGTTGGCGAACTCGGCATCCTTCTCCTGCAACCAAGCACTGTCGAGCAGGATGAGTTCGGCGACGTCCCGTGTGGCTGGCGTCGAGAAAATCTTCCCGCGGAACCCGTTCAGCACCAATCGGGGGAGATATCCACAATGATCCAGGTGCGCGTGCGTCAGTACAACCGCATCGATGTCCTTGGACTCAACGACAAGATGCTGCCAGTTCAGCTCGCGCAGGTTCTTCAGTCCTTGGAAAAGTCCGCAGTCGATCAGGATGCGGGTACTGCCATATGTGATCAGGTGTTTGGAGCCGGTGACGGTACCGGCACCGCCCAGGCTGGTCAGTGAGAGCATGAAGTTGTCTCCTCGCTTGTTGGTGGGTTGTGAAATCAGGAGCTGGCGCGGTCACTGCGGACCGTGTCAGAACCACTTGAAATTCACGCGTCGGTCGCGGCAGCAGCAGCCTGCGAACTGTTCCAGCCGGTCACTTGCGCAGCGGCATAGATGGCATCCACCCAGGTGCATCGATTGGCGATCAGCATTCCAGCCACATCGAGGGTGCCGCCGTGGTTGATGTATCCCAAAGCCCGCGTCTTCGAAGGGCCGCTGTCAATGCGGCGAAGCACGCCCAGCATCGGCTCAGGGCGGGTATGGCTTATCAACACGCGCGGCAGGTGAGGCGGGAAGAGCGCTTGCAGGGATTCGTCACCGAGCACGAAGGCGGCCTCAAGTTCGTCTCGCGGAATGCGTAGACGGCCGGGCTCGACCACCACGGTGATGCACGACGCAAGCCCATGGTGCTCCAGGCGGGCATGGGCTTTGAGCGCTTCCTCCAACTGGTAGGCGCCAATCGCTACGAATTGCAGTTGTGCGGTGGACGGATCGCCGGCTACATGGGCTGCTCCATGCTCGATCAGCGATTGAGCCGCGGCGGCACTGAAGTGATTCGGCGTGTCGCGCTTGGAGACCACCACACAAGCCACTTGGCCGCGGCTGGCGTAGACCGCTCGCAACGCGGCGCACGCCGTGTTTTCATCCACCGGGAACAACACGCGTGCGGTGTCCGACATCTCCCCCAGCAATGCTTCGCCAATGGTCGGGTCCTGGTGTGACTGCTCGTTCTTGCTGTTCTCCCAGGTGTGGGATGTGACGATCAGCGGGACGGAGATCCAGCCTGGCGGCTGGCCCAGCTCCTTCTGCCGACGCGCGAAGATGATCTCCTGGCGCATCAATCCAAGCATCTTGACCGCGAATGCCTCGTAGCTGACGATCAGGTTCAGCCCCCCTTTGTTGGCGAGGGCGGCGGCCGCAACGGCTTCTTCATTGAGTGCGGTGACCACCGAGCCATCCGTCGATTCCGGGACGCCGGGTTCGGGCACGTTGACGCGGTGCTTGAGCAGCGCCAGAGTGGCCCCCATCTTGTTGCTGGCCAGTTCGTCGGGATTGCCGATCCGGATGCGCAACTGTGGATTTGCCTGCACCAGCTCCACGAACCAACGGTCCAGTGCGGACATGGCGCTGCCCGACACCTCCGTTGGCCCCCAGGTCGGCATCGGCAGTTGAGGACTCGCTGGATGGCGTCGGGCCATGGGGTGCTCGCTTTCGCGCGAGCGCCGGCTCTGGCCGTGATTCGCAAGAATGGTGAGCGCGTTTTCCAGTTCGGTCTCCGGCACGAACAGCGCCGCAGCCCCTGCATTGAAGGCCTCGCGTGCCTGTGCATCCTCGCGCGGATTGCCGTCCAGCGGCAGGTTGTGGGCGGCATTGGTCGCCGCGCCCGGGAAGCCAAAACCTTTCTCCGTCTCGGCGATCACGTAGGGCAGCTTGACGGGATAGCGCCGGTCCGAGCGTGCGGCGAAGGCGCTCAGCGTGTCTTCGGCTTCAACAATGGCCCATGCGATCGCCATCGGATCACGTCCATCAACGATGACCGGATCGAAGCCGTTGTGGCGCAGGTCCTCGGCCAGCCAGGTAGCGCCACCTTCCTGCACGATCTGGGTGCGCTGCTCGATGCGCCGTCCGTTGAGAATCATGACCGGGATGGCGAAGCCGCAGTCCTCGGCGCGCCACCAGCGCGGCGCCCAGTCCGAGCCACGTTGTTCCTCGAAAGCGCCATCACTGAGGAATGCCACCAGGCTTTCTCCCGGCAACGGCGTGTGCACATACTGCAGCCCGGCGAACCCCAGATAGCCGCCTTCGGAGATCGCGCCGGCCGTGTTCGGCCCGGCATGGCTACCCAGCGGTACCGCGGGCCGACCCTGCTTATCGATGGCATAGGAGTAGAAGTCCGCGATCAAACGCGACAGGCCCGCCTCGCTGCGGTCGTAGCGTCCACGCTGGGCGGCGGATACATCGCCGGTCAGTGCGTTCACCGCCTCGATCGCGGCCACGCAGTGCCCCTGCCCCATGAGCCAGCCGCGTGTCGTCCCGGTCAGCGCGTTGGCCAACAGATAACCCACGAAGGCTGGCACCATGTTGAGCGAGCCGCCGGTGTGGCCTTCGGGCGTTTGTTTGAAATCATCGGAGCCCAGTGGGCAGCCGCTTCGGTCGATGCGCCGGGCATAGGTCATATGCGCCACTACGCTCATGGCCGTGCAGGCCACCCGGTCGGCTGCAGCCAGCAGCGCATGGGCCGAGGCTTCATCTGCCACACGCCCTTGCGCAACCATGCGGTGCACGAGGGTCTGCATACGTTCGATGGTTTCGGACTGGTGCGCGATGGGCCCGTAACCGGCACGCCAATCGATTGCGAGGTTAGCCTGAGAGGGCATCTCGGGTTCCTTGAAAATAGCGGGATAGGTGGAAGATCAGGCTCGCGGATCGGTCTGGCCGCTGGATAGCGCGCCGGCAATCAGCGAAGCCAGACCGATCCGGTTGCTCGGATGCGGCACCGCGTCGGTGGACGTGATCCGAGCGAACAGCGGCGTCAATTGGCTCCAGGCGTCTTCGGCGAATAGGGCATGCACCACTACGCACTCCGGCTTGCGCATTCCTTGTTCGGCGAGTTTGTGCGCCGCGACAGCGAGCGTGCGGCCCGAGGATGCGATGTCGTCCACCAGCACCGGCGTTCTGTCACGCCAGACCGACAGGTCGGGAACATCGATGTCCACGCTGCGATCGCCATGGCGTGTCTTGCGAAGCACGGCGTGCGGCACGCCGATGCGGGAGGCGATGGAGCCGGCCCACTGCTCGCTTTCCTCATCGGGGCCGACGATCAAGGGCTTTTCGACATGATTGGCGATCCAGTCGGCCAGCAGCGGCGCGGCATGCAAGGTAGTGGTGGGAATCGTGTAGAGCGCGGAGAGCGTTGGATAGCGGTGCAGATGTGGATCCACCGTAAGCAGCTTGTCGAACGTCGATGAGACCATGCGTGCGAAAGACCGCGATGTCACGCTTTCGCCGTCATGGAATCGTTTGTCCTGGCGCATGTAGGCCAGGTATGGTGCAACCAGATTCACTTCGCGCGCGCCGAGCTCGCGTGCGGCGTCCGCGGCAAAAACCAGAAGCAGGAATTGCGGATCAGGATGGGTCAGCGTGCAAATCAGATCCACGATCTGGCCGGTAGGTTCGCCATGCAGTCGGACATAGCTCTCGCCATCGGGGAATCGGCGCGTTTCGATGCGGCCGACATCGCCGCCATATGTCTGCGCGAGACGACGGGCGAAATCTTCGTTGCCTGGAAGGGCAAGGGTGAGTCGTTGCATGCAGTTGTCTCCTTTCTTGTGAGTTGTCCTTGGTCGCTTATCGAAACTCAGGCGCTTGGTCGGAGTCGATGCTTCATCCGGGCAACCAGGCTCGTGCCGACGAATAACGACGGGATGGCCCGTGTTGAGTCCAGGAAGGAACTGATCTGCATCAGAATTTCCGTCCTACAGTGATCGTTCCGTAGACCGGGATTTCGTCTTGCCCCCGGAATTCGCGTGTGCGGTGGTAGCGGGCTATCGCGATGCGCCAGTTGCCCTGAGTCATCGCGATGCCATAGCCGACATCGGCCACGAATGGCCGTTTATCAACACTATGACTGGACTTGAAGGTATTGCCATCCAGCGTGATGTCGTGCAAAACCCAGCGGGCGTCGAGTGCTGCGAAGAGGTGTCCGTTCCAGTTGCTTCCAGCGGTCGTGCGCACGGGCGAGGTATTTTCTCCGGCCGGCCGCAGCGGCGCGGTGCCTAAATCGTCCGGCAGGCGCAGGCCATAGCGCAATTCTCCCCCGACATTCGCGTAGGTGGCGAAATTGCCGAAGCTGCCGCCCCAGTGGCGGGTGAGGTCCCAGCTCCAACCGCTGACGTTTTCTTGCCTGAAGACTCGCGTTCGGCGTTCGTGCAGCAATTGCAGTACAGGCTCGTCGCGCAGTTGGTGTCGCCAGCCATTGAATTTGTCGACGCCGATGGTGTCATGCCACCAGTTCTGGGTTTGCCTGGCCAAGGAGGAAGGGCCCACAACACCGACGCGGATTTGTGAGGTGCGCAGCGTATCGCCGCGCCGCGCGTTGTAGCCGAGGCTCAACATCATTGCGCCGGCGAAAGGGCGGTCGTCTTTGATCAGATCGCTGCGCGTTTTGTCGCTCGGGGTGTACATCATCTGCCCGAAGCCGATGGTCATGTTCTGTTCGTCAAAACCCTCGGGGTGCAGCACCGTGAGAAAACGATTCAGCCCACGGACGAGACGGGGTAGGCAAGGGTCATCGCGATAGTCCACAAGGTTGGGGGAGACCCAGCTGACGAGAAACCCGTTGGAGTACCCTTGGTCTTGTCCAATGCCGCCGAACATGTCGTTGTCGATCCGCAGATTGAGCGTTCCCGTTGAGCGCAGCGGGTTGTCCTGGTGGCAGGACTGGGCCTGTGCGGAGGCGCTCAGCAATAGCAGCAGCAAGGAGGCTGCGACTTCCAGCCTCCATTCAGCGGGGTCGGCGGACTGAACTTTCGTCACGCTGGCGTGCCACCCTGCCCAGGGGTTGCAGTCACAATGACCGATTGGGACTGGCGCACCAGCATCACCGGAACTGGTGCGATGCGAGCGAGCTGCTCTGCATCGCTTCCCATCAGCAGCCTGTCCACGCCCCGGCGTCCGTGGGTACCCAACACCACCAACTCGCATTGAGTAGTCAGTGCCTGCTGAGCGATGAGCACCGAGACGCGCTCGCCCTTGCTTTCCAGAAGGACGGTCTCAACCGCCAGGCCTCCCTGCCTCAGCCGCAGCGCCGCCTCGTCCAGCAGCTTCTGCCCGGCCGCCAGGAAGCCCGGCCTCACTTCTTCAATATAGATCCTCGGCCTCTCGAAGCCGTTGCTGTGCTTCATCTCCTCGATGACGTGCAGCAAGACGATGGTTGCGCCATTCAGGCGTGCCAGCACCGCAGCGTGGTGGAGCGCCAAATCGGCAGTAGGACTTCCGTCGAGCGGAACCAGGATTCTTGAGTACATGAATGTCTCCAGTTATCAGAGTAAAACGGGGTGACGAACAGATATTGCGTATACCGTGTCGCAATAGCGGACGCGGTATGCGCTTATTCAGTTGCGTACATATTCCCCTGGGGCGTCGCAAACAGTGGGGTATCCACTGGATTCAGCACCTATGAGCGGAGGCGCAACAACATCACCGGAACGCTCTCGCAGCCACGCCGACCATGCGGGCCACCAGGAATCCGGATGCGTCTGCATCGTCGCTTGCCACTCATCCGGCGCCATGTATCCATCACCGGCCGCGCGGGTATGGATTTGATATTGGCGCTTACCTCGGCCGGGCTCGCTCACGATGCCGCCGTTGTGTCCTCCAGTGGTCAGCACGAAAGTCAGCTCGGCCGAAGACAGGAGATGCAGCTTGTAAACCGAGCGCCAAGGCGCAATATGATCCGAGGCAGTGCCGACGCAAAACACCGGCACAGCGATGTCTCCCACTGAAACGGGGCGACCCGTGACGGGATAACGCCCCGCGCTGAGATCGTTATTCAGGTAAAGGCGTCGGAGATACTGCGAATGCATCTTCGCGGGCAGGCGAGTCCCATCGGCATTCCAAGCCATCAGGTCGGTCATTGGCCGGCGATCGCCCAATAGGTATTCGTCAATCATGCGAGACCATATGAGATCGTAGGAGCGCAGTAGCTGAAAAGCTACGCTCATCTGGTCGGAGGTCAAATAACCGGTTTGAGCCATGCTGGCTTCCAACAGCGCCACTTGACTCTCGTTGATGAAAAGACTCAGCTCGCCCGGTTCGCTGAAGTCCGTCTGTGCGGCAAGCAGGCTTACCGACACCAGCCGCGTATCGCCATCACGCGCCATGGCTGAAGCACCAATGGCCAGTAGCGTTCCGCCCAGGCAATAACCAGCCGCGTGGACTCCATGCCCGGGGACAACGGAAGTCACAGCGTCCAGCGCTGCATGCAGGCCGAACTCCAGGTACTCATCCATGCCCAAATCTCGATCCTCAGCATCCGGATTTCTCCAGGAGATGCAAAAAACCGTATGCCCTTGCGCAACCAGATACCGTATCAGCGAGTTATGCGGTGACAGATCCAGTACGTAGTACTTCATGATCCAGGCAGGAATGATCATGATCGGTTCGGGATGGACTTTCTCGGTAGTGGGCGTGTACTGAATCAGTTCGATCAGTCGATTTCTCAGAACGACTTTTCCTTCCGTGACCGCTACGTCGCGCCCAACGACGAAGTTCTCCGTTCCCGCGGGAGGCTGGCCGGATAGTTGCCGACGCAAGTCGTCGAGAAAGTTGGACGTCCCCCGCGCTAGATTGGCGCCTTGCTCTGCGATGGTTCTTTTCAGGACAACGGGGTTGAAAACCGCAGCGTTGGCGGGCGAAAGCATTTCCAGCCACTGTTTGGCGCCAAACGCCAGCAGGCGTTGGTGTTTCGGATCCACTCCCCACACCCCCTGCGTGGCCTGCTCCCACCATTTGGTCTGATTGACGAATGAACTGCGGAAAAGGTCGTAGGGCCATTGATCCCATGCAGGATCGTTGAAGCGGCGGTCATTGACAGGTGACCGGTCAGGAGCGGTGGCTCCCCGGTCCGGGTTGGCCGGATTCTTCTTCAATACGGCCATCCATTGCTCGGACAGGGAGGCTGCAAACGCCAAAAGCTCGGCTTGCTTGCCAGGACTGTTTGCTAAATGGCTCGCCCAGTCCACCCACGCGAGCAACGATGTCTCCGGCGAAATAGACGACCAAGCCTGTGCCCAAGCGACATGGGCATCCCCATCCAACTTCGGATTGATGGCTGAGTCGATATTGCCGTTCTTTTTATTCGTCAAAGCGTATTACCTCTATTTCTGCACAAGTAGAAAGAGCCCCTTGCTTGAAAACGGGAGTCGATTGCGATTTCCTGGGCGACGACGCCTCGCCAGCGCGTCAGCGATGTATCCATCTGCCAGCTCGCTCCGCTGTTTCGCTTCGCCTAACCGGCCATCAGGCTGATTACCAGTGCGTTCGCAATATCGATGACGAACCCACATACCAAGGGCACCACAATGAACGCCTCGCGTGCCGCACCATGCTCCCGAGTCACCGCCGTCATGTTGGCGATGGCAGTGGCGGTAGATCCCAGCGCAATACCGCCGAAACCCGCGCACACCACGGCGGCTTGGTAATCCTTGCCCATTGCCCGAAAAACAATCAGCAAAACGAATGCGATGACCAAGGCAATCTGCACCAGCATCGCCGCCGTGATGAAGGCGAGCACGGGCTGCAGTTCCCAGAGCCTGAGTCCCATCAGCGCCATGGTCAGAAACAGGCCCAATGACATGTCGGAAACCAGGGCGATGCCTGGCTGCATGCTCGGCCAGTTCCATAAACGTCCGCGCCCACTTGGCCTCATCCAGTCGGCCGCCATGCGCAGGAGAATTCCGGCCAGCAGGCAGCCCACAAAGGCGGGCAGCGTGACGGCGGTACGCGCGACCAAGGCATTGATTCCGTATCCCAACATCAAGGCGAAGTTGAGCCAGAGCAATGCCAGCAGCAGGCCGTAGTAGTCCAGGCGGGCATGCTGCTCATCCCTGTGCAGCGTGCCAATTTCCAGGGCGCTGTCCCCAGAGGCTTGAAGCCGATGCCTACGCATGAGCAAGCTTGCGACTGGGCCCCCGATGGTGCAGGCCGCGATCAGGCCGATCATGTTCGCTGCCAATCCCAGTTCCTGCGCTTGCGCAATGCCGAGGTTGTGAACGAAGTGATCGGACCAGGCCAAGGTGGTGCCCACGCCTCCTGTCAGGGAAATCGATCCCACCATCAGCCCGGTGCGCGGATCCAGGCCGAAGGCGCGTGCCATCTCCATCCCGGCCAGGTTCTGCAGCACCATGAACCCGATGGCCAACCCCGACAGGATCAGCAAGGGCCGTCCACCATGGCGCAGCGTGCGGGCGTCGGTACCCAGGCCAATGGCCGCAAAGAAGTACAGCAGCAGCGCGTCACGCGCTTCGAGATCGAAACTGATGACGATCCCCGCACCGTAGTACAGGGCGAAGACAACCAGGGCGCAGGCCAAGCCGCCCACCAGGGATTCCGGGATGCTGTATCGACGCAAGATGCCCCAACGCGCAACCAAGCCCTTGCCCACGAACAACAGCAGGATGGCGAGCGTGAATCCATGGAAGGCATCGATCGTCATCGCGCCTTCTCCCTGTCCAGGCAGGACAGCGCATGGCTGGCGGCTATCCACTCTTCGTTGGTGGGCTCGACCGCCACGGTGACCTGACTGTGATCGCTGGAAATCTTCGCCGCGTGGCTGGCGTTGGCATCGGTATCCAAGGCAATGCCCAAAAAGCCCAGCGCCGCACAGATGCGCTCGCGAATGAACGCATTGTGTTCACCGACACCCGCCGTGAACACCAGCATGTCCAGGCCACCCAGCACGGCGACCAAGGCCCCGATCTCGCGTACGATGCGGCGCACGTAAAGGGCCAGTGCCAAGCGCGCTCGCTCCCCCGTTTCGCCTGCATCGTTCTCGTGTCCGACAATGACGCGCGGCTCGGCCGAGATTCCCGAAACGCCGAGCAGGCCGGACTCGTGATAGAGGACGCGCCCCACTTGCTCCAGTGAGAGCTTCTCGATTTCCATCAGGTAGAGCACCGCACCCGGATCGAGCGCGCCGGTGCGGGTGCCCATCATCAGGCCGTCAAGCGCGGAGAAGCCCATGGTGGTGGCCGCGCTTTTGAGTCCACGCATGGCGCACAGACTGGCGCCACTGCCCAGATGGGCAACGACGGTGCGACCGCGCGCGGCGTCGCCATGGCGTTCGGGCAAGGCCACTGCCATGTACTCATACGACAGGCCGTGAAACCCGTACCGACGCAGACCGCGCTCCCATGCGGCATAGGGCAACGGCAGGACCTTCTCGACCTGGGGCAAAGTGTGGTGGAAGGCCGTGTCGAAGCAGGCCATCTGTGGCAGATCTGGCTGCTCCCGCAGCAGGATCTCCACGGCTTCGAGCGCGAATGGCTGGTGCAGCGGGGCCAGAGGAATGTAGCCCTTGAGGTCGGCCAGGACATTCGCGTCCACGCGCACGGGCATGAAGTATTTACTGCCGCCGTGGACGATACGATGGGCGACCGCACCGATCCGGCGGCCGTCGAGCCGCCGGCTGACACGATCGCGGATGAGGCGCAGTGCGGCGCGATACGGATGTGCCGTGTCCAGTTCGATCGAGAACGGCGCAACTCCGGTCTCTCCGAAATCCGGGTTGGCGCCGCCGATTCCCTGCACCTTGCCATTCCACAATGCCTGACGCGGCAGTGGCGCGGCCGAGGAATCGAACACCGCAAACTTGATGCTGGATGAACCGCAGTTCAGCACAAGGATCAGTCCGTGTTCGCGGCGCCCGGAGCGGGCCATGGTGACGTCCATCAGGTCGTCCTCTCTGCGCGCCGTCCGCGCGACTTCGCCGAGGTGTGCGGGGGTGTCTGCTGTCTCATCGTCTTCAGACTCAGCGCTCCGTGTAGCCGCCATCGGCGATGAGCTGGGTGCCCACAAGGAAGCTGCTTCCTTCCGACAGCAAAAACGCCACGGCATGGGCGATTTCGTCCGGTGTACCCAGGCGACCGATCGGATGCAGGCCAACGGCCTCTTGGAGGGCCGATTCATCCAGGAAATCCAGGATGGGCGTACGCACGTAACCGGGATGAATCGAATTGATCCGGATTCCCTTGGACGCATAGGCCAGTCCTGCCGAGCGGGTCAGCCCGGTCACGCCATGTTTGGCTGCGACGTACGCGGGGTTCGCTGCGTCGCCCACCACTCCGAGGATGGAGGAGACGTTGACGATGGCGCCGCCTCCAGAGCGCAGGATGGCGGGAATCTGATGGCGCAGGCCATAGAACACGCCGTTCAGGTTGACATCGATCACCCGGCGCCAGGCGGCAGGGTCCAGTTCTCCCGCCGGGCTCTGGTCGCCACCGATACCGGCGTTGTTGACGGCAAAATGAAGGTCGCCGAACGTATCGACCGCGCAGGCCACGGCAGCCTGGACCTCATCGATGCATGCCACGTCGGCCACGTTGGCCACGGCGTGGCCGCCCTCGGCGTTGATGAGGCTGGTGACGCGCTGCGCATTGTCGGCGCTGACATCGGAGACGACGACATTCAGGCCGTTGCTTGCAAGCAGCCGGGCAATGGCCTCGCCAATGCCAGACCCTGCACCGGTGACCAGGGCTACGCGGCCAGAGAATGAGTACTGCATGGTGTTTCCTCCAAAGGGGTGGATTAAAAAGAGGGGGTTAATAAGTTGCCGATAAGTCGGCTCAAGGGGGTGACAGCCGATAGTGGTGGGCGAGCATCAGTGCGATCGCGCATGAGGCGATGCGCGTATCACGCGAGTCGGCACGGCTGGTCAGAATGACCGGCACCTTGGCTCCAAGGACGATCCCAGCGCTGGCTGCTCCGCCCAGGAAGATCAACTGCTTGGCAAGCATGTTGCCGCTCTCCAGGTCAGGCACGGCGAGGATGTCAGCCTGCCCGGCAACCTCGGAGACGATCCCCTTGGTACGCGCAGCGGCGATGGAGACCGCGTTGTCGAAGGCGAGCGGCCCGTCGAGCAGGCCGCCAGTGATCTGGCCGCGATCAGCCATCTTGCACAGCGCCGCCGCGTCCAGCGTGGCGGTCATCGTCGGGCTCACCGTCTCGACCGCGGCCAGGATCGCGACCTTGGGTTCGCGCACGCCGATTACCTGCGCCAGCTCGATGGCGTTGCGGATGATGTCTGCCTTCTGTTCCAGAGTCGGGGCGATATTGATCGCCGCATCGGTAACGATGAACGGGCGCGGATAGGCAGGTGTCTGCAACAGGAAGCAATGGCTGACCCGGCGCTTGGTGCGCAACCCCGCTGCTGCCGAAACCAGCGCGGACATCAGCTCGTCGGTGTGCAGGCTCCCTTTCATCAGGGCTTCGACTTCACCTGCGGCTGCCAAGGCGACAGCTTGCTGCGCAGCGGCGTGGCTGTGCGGGACGTCCACAATGGCGACGTCGGTCAGGTCCAACCCGGCCTCGGTGGCGACTGCTTCGAGCCGCACCCGTGGCCCGACCAGCACCGGCTCGATCAACCCCGCCTGGCGCGCTTCGAGCGCGGCGGACAGGCTGGGGGCATCGCACGGGTGGGCGACGGCCACCCGAATCGGTTGCAAGTGCGCGACATGCGCCAGCAGGTGCTGCAGGCCTGTGCGGCCCTGCGCATCCGGGTGTATTTCCGGCAACGCGGTGCGCGCTCGTTCCATGCGCTCAGTGGGCGCCACGACCTCTACCTGGCCTTGGAAAACCGCCACCCCCGTCTGGTTGGTGCAGGTGCAGGCCAGCGTGACATGGTGGGTGGCCGTGTCCTTGCTGGTCACCTGCATCTGCACGGTCAGCCTGTCACCGGGCCGAACCGCTCCGAGGAAGCACAGACTCTGGCTGACATATTGGGTTCCAGGCCCCGGCAGCCGTGTTCCCAGCACAGCCGAGATCAGGGCGTTTGCACAAATGGCCTCCGTGGTGCCCCGAGCGCTTGAGGACACAGCAGGTTCTGGATCCACATCACCCGATTGCAGCGCGAACATGTGGATGTCTTGCGAAGAAAACGTGCGTTCGAGGCTGGCGCTGTCGCCGATGGCGATCTCGTCGAAGGTGCGGTTGCGCAGGACATGCCATGCATCGGCAGTGGCATCGACCGGTTTGGGCGAAGTCGTCATGTGCTTTTTCCTCGCCGTGTTTGTCTTGTCTGCGGCGCGGCGGGTGTCTTGGACGCGGTTGTCTTTTGAGGCGCCTTCGGCTTTGGCGAGGAGGTCTTGGGTTTCGTGTCCGCGACCGCAGAGGGTGCGTCATGGGCAGAGGGCATAGCGGGCGCCGAAGCCGCCTGCGCCCGGCGGATCGCCTGCTCGAACAGGGTAGACACCTGCTTCAACTTGGCTTGCTCTGGTGCGGACAGCGCATCGCCGCTGCCGAGCACCTGCGCGATCATCCCCGCAACCTGTCGGATGTCATCAGGCGCTACGTTGTTCAGCAGCCCGGGGATGGCGGACACCGCGGCGTCCTCGTGGAGCCTCATGAGCAAAGCCTGGCGACGCACGAGGTGGCGGAAGGCCTGCATGTCGAAGTCGTTGCCCAGTTGGGGGCGCACCAGCTCTTCTGCGTGGCGAAAATGCCGTTCATCGGCCTCGCCACGCTCGGCCAGCACGAAGAACAGTGCCCGTATGGCTGCTTCCACCAGCCCACCGCTGTGAACGGCTCCTTCGAGGCGGGTCAATTCTTGCACCAGATACTGGCGGTGCTCGGGCGTCTCGCTGGGATGGGCCCGCGGCGGTGCATCGTCGTGCAGGCTCTGTCCAGTCATGGCCTGCACCAGCGGCAGGCTGTACAGCGTGTCAAACGCCTGTGCGTAGATCTGGTCGCGGCAATCACGGAATTGATCCAGCATCTGTTCGACGGCGGTGGAAAACTGCGCCTGCAGTTGCAGGAAAGGGTTGGCCTCGGAGACGGGCTGACGATGGTCGCGCACGTGTTGCGCAGCCTCATGTACTGCGGCGGCGAGCGGATGCCTGTCAGACCACAATTCATAGCCCATGCGCAGCGGATGCAGCTGCTCCAGCCACTTCGCACCCTGGTCCGTGACCAGGGCACGCATCCATGGCTGCACGAAGCTGCGGTAGCAAGCCAGGTTGACCTCGGAGATCCGCGCAACGGCGGCGAACCGGCGATCGTTCTCAGGGTCGGGACGGACGATCTCACGGACTTCATCGATGCTGCTGCGGCGAATCCGCGTCAGGAAGACGTCACTGGTTGGGTCTCCTTCCTGCACTGGGTCGGGATGCTCATCGATTTGCATGTGGTGAATGCCTGCCGGCAGCACGTCGATGATGTCGATGTTCTCAGCGAACTCCTGGTGCTCTTTACGCCCGACGCTGCCGGAGACGAAGATTCCCAGATGTCCGATGCTGTCATGGGTAGCGTAGACGATGGTCTGGTCATGTCCCAGCACGTCCAGGTCGTTGCGGTACAGGTCGGTGATCCAGCCCAGGGCCTGGGGCGGTGGCGTGATGTTGTCCCCATAGGAGCAGAACACCAGGATCGGCGAGCGAATATTGCGCAGGTCGATGCGCACGCCATCAGACGTCACCAGCTGCGCCGTACTCAGTTTGTTGCCGATGAACAGGTTATCGACGATGTACTGTATTTCCACATCGTTCAGGAACACGTGGCCGCCCCAGTACTTCTCGAATTGCAAGTGGCGCGGGCCTTCCGTGTCGACCTTGGCGTACAGGTTGTACTGTTTGCTCCACAGCGTATTGGCCGGGTCCAGGTTCTCGAAGTTCTGTACCAGCCAGGCGCCGTCGAACCGGCCGGCGCCCAGATCGCTGGTCAATGCCGTCAACCAGCTACCGCCAGTGAGGCCGCCCGCGTAGCGCATCGGGTTATCACCGGCCCAGTAGGACAGCGGCGCGCCGGCTACGATGATCGGCCCGAACAGCTCGGGCCAGACAGCGGCTGCCATCAGAATCTGCCAGCCCGCCTGGCAATTGCCGATGACAGCGGGCTTGCCGCGGCTGCCGGGGTGCAGCTCGCCGACCCTGCGCACGAAGGCCGCTTCGGCGCGCATGACGTCCTCGACGGTCTGGCCGGGAACGGGATCGGGCAGAAAGCCAACGAAGTAGCAGGGATGACCAGCCTTGAGGGCCGCGCCGACCTCACTATCGGGTTTGAAGCCGCCAATGCCTGGGCCGTGGCCCGCGCGGGGATCGACCACCACGAACGGCCGCTTCTTGGGATCGGCCGGCGCGTCGGCTGGCGGCAGGATGCGTACGAGGCCATAGTTGACCGGCTGCGGAAGGTCCAGCCCGGACATGATGACCTCGGAGGCGAAGTCGAGTACGTTCGGCGTCTGCTCCTGCAAATGCTCCAGGTACTGGTTGCCGCGTTGGCGGCGAACGTCGGCATACAGAATGGATCGCTGCCAGGCATCCACTGCATACTCGGTTGCCATCGCCGATAGTCGCAACGGGTCCCACAGCAACTGCCCCCAATCGGCCGCTGGTGATGTCGTGGTGTCTCGATTCATGGCGATGGGCACTCCTTCTGTGATGAAACTGAAAAATTGAATGGCAAGGGGCCGCAGGCACATCGTCTTGCTGGCCCTTCCTCACTCAGTACATATGCTGGCCACCGTTCATCGATACATTGCTGCCGGTCATGAACCCCGCAGATTCACTGACGATGAATGCAACCAGTGCAGCGATTTCCTCAGGCCGTCCCAGACGACCCACGGGAATACCGGCAATCACTTGCTTGACCACTTCTTCCGACATGCTCGTCACCATCTTCGTATCCAGATACCCCGGCGAGACGGTGTTGACCGTCACGCCCTTGCGCGCCACCTCCTGCGCAAGGGCTTTGGTGAAGCCATGCATGCCGGCCTTTGCGGCGGAGTAGTTGGTCTGGCCGAACTGCCCCTTGGAGCCGTTGATCGAGGAGATGTTGACGATCCTGCCCCAGCCGCGTTCGAGCATGCCGTCGATGAATGGCCGGGTGACGTTGAAAACGGAGTCGAGATTGACCCGCAGGACCGCATCCCAATCGGCGTAGCTCAGCTTGCGGAACGTGGCATCACGCGTGATGCCCGCGTTGTTGACCAGGATGTCGATGTGGTGACCGTCTGCTTGAATGAGGCCGGCCAGCTCCTGGCAGGAGGCATGGTCGGCCACATCCGCGCCGTAGGCGGCGAAGTCGTAACCTTCGCCGGCTTGGGTTTTCAGCCACGCGCCAATGCTGGCATTGCCCGGCGAATGGACGATGAGCACGGTATGGCCCGCATCGTGCAAGGCCCGGGCGATGGCTTCGCCCAGGCCGCCGCTGCCGCCGGTGACCAGTGCAGTGCGTTGCTCAGCCGGCATTGCGACCACCTGTCTTGGCTGGTGCGTCCTTGTCCTGTGCCTTGGCCCACACCGCTCCCCATTGCTTGAAAATATCCTGGAACGGCAATATCGCATCTGCCTGGCCTACGGCCTGCGTGACCGATTTCTGCCAGTCCTGAATGGCTTGCTGCAGGCCTTGAGTGAAGGTGGTCTGATTCTTGATTGCGACTTGCGTTAGTGCCTGCGCGCCACCCATCTGGTGCTGAAACTGACGCCAGAAGGCCTGCGCGGGCAGCGTGGCCAACTCCTGCCAGTTCTGGGCCTTGAGCAGGCTTTCGATCTCAGTGCCGGACTCGGCAATGTTTTCGCTGCCTGCGCGCGTGGCGTTCTCCAGCCATTGCTGGCCGTTTTCCTGCATCAGGCGCTGCAGGCGCAGTTGCAGTTCCAGGTTCGCCTTGAAGAGGTTGAGGGGGATGGTTTCATTGCTCATGGTCAAACTCCTTACTGGGTTGAGTGCCCAATCGGGCGGTCAGACGATCAGGCCATCTGGCCGATCGTTTTGCGAAAGCGTGCTAACGACAGGAAAAACAGCACCGTGCCGATCAGGGCCAGCGCCAGGAAGGGCTGCCACACCGTCTCCAGCCCCGCGCCCCGATAAAGGATGGCCTGGCTCAGTTCCACGAAATGGGTGGTGGGTGCGATCAGCATGATGTTCTGCACGATCTCGGGCATGCTTTCGCGTGGCGTGGTGCCACCCGAGAGCATCTGCAGCGGCAGGATGGTCAGCATCATCAACATACCGAACTGCGGCATGTTGCGCGCCAGGGTGGCGAGGAAGATGCCCATCGACGTGGTGGCGAACAGACTGAGCGCCGCGCCAGCGAAGAACAGTGCAATGGAACCCTCGACTGGAACGCCCAGGACGCCGCGCACCATGAGATTGAGGGACAGGAAGGAGGCGATCAGCACGACCAGGGCCATCGACCAGACCTTGGAGAGCATGATCTGCGCGGGTGTAACCGGCATCACCAGCAGGTGCTCGATGGTGCCGTGCTCGCGCTCCCGGATCAGCGCTGCGCCGGTCAGGATGATGGACAACAGCGTGATGTGGTTGATGATCTGCACCACCGAGCCGAACCAGGCCTTGTCCAGTGCCGGGTTGAAGCGTGCGCGCAATGCCAGATCCACGGGTGGCGCGTCGGTGCCGCGGTAACGCTTGACGAACTCATTGACTTCGCCGGTGAAGATCTGCTGTATATAGCCACTGCCGGTGAAGGCCTGGCTCATGCGGGTGGCGTCGACATTGAGCTGCACGGCAGGCGATCGCCCCGCCAGCACGTCGCGCTGGAAGTTGGGCGGAATGACCAGAGCGAAGGTGTACAGCCCCGCGTCCATGCCCGGGTCCACGTCCCTATAGTCGATCATGGCCGGCTGGGTGAACTGCGGGGGGTAGAAGGCCGAGGCAACCCGCTGGGACAGCGCCGAATTATCCTCGTCGACGATGGCGATGGGCGCGTTGTGCAGCGTCTCCGGCATGGACGTGGCCCTGGTGTAGACCGACGCGGTGAACACATAGATGATGAGTACGAGCATCATCGGATCGCGCCACAGACTCCACAGCTCCTTAACACCCAGGTCGTAGATATTGGCCAGGTTTCTTCTGCGCATCTCAACGCTCCTGCTTCTTGAGTAGCAAAACGGCTGCGCCGAGAATCACCGGGACCGACAAAAGCATCGACCACAGCGGCCCCGTCAGGTCGGCCAGGCCGAGTGATTTGTTGAACACGCCACGGCTGATGGAGATCATGTGCGTGGCGGGGTAGATCTCGCCGATGAACTTGCTGGAGCCTTCAAGCGAGGACACGGGATCGATCAGGCCGGCGAACTGGGTGGCCGGTATGAGGGTGCCGATCATGGCAAAGAACATGGCGGCGATCTGGCTGCGCGTGACGGCCGAGGCCAGCAGCCCCATGCCTGTCGCGGCGAAGGAGAAGATCAGCGCGGCCAGCGCCAGGGTGAAGAAGCTGCCCTTGACCGGCACACCGAAGATGGTCACTGCGAGCAGGCTCATCAGCAGGAAGTTCACCATGGCCAGGCCGACATAGGGCAACTGCTTGCCAAGCAGGAACTCGATGCGCGTGACCGGCGTCACGTAGAGATTGGTGATCGATCCCGTCTCTTTCTCGCGCACCACCGCCAGCGCGGTCAGCATGGCCGGCAGCATGAGCAGCAGCAGAGGGATCACCGCAGGCACCATGGCCGGCAGGCTCTTGACATCGGGGTTGTAGCGAAAGCGCGTCTCGACGTTGGTGTTGCCAGCCATGCTGGCGCCGCCGCGCTCGCTGGCCTGTATCTGCAGCCAGTGCTGGTGCATGCCCTGAACGTAGCCCTGGACGGTTTCCGCGCGTTGCGGCATGGCGCCGTCGATCCAGGCACCTATCTGCACGTTCTGGCCTCGCAACACGTCGCGGCTGAAGCCAGGGGGGATTTCGATGGCCAGCGACAGTTCGCCGCTGCGCATACGCCGGTCGAGATCCTCGTAATCGACGATAGGCGGGTGCTCTGTGAAGTAGCGCGAGCCGGCCAAGTTCAGCGTGTAGTTCTGGCTAAGCGTGGTCTGGTCGCGATCGAGCACCGCATAGCTCAGGTCCTCGACGTCCATGGTGATGCCGAAGCCGATCACGAACATCAGCAGCAGCGAACCGCCCAGCGCCAGCGTGGCGCGTACCGGGTCCCGCTGCAATTCCAGCGTCTCGCGCCACAGATAGCTGAACATTCGCTGCAGACTGAAACCGCCAGAGCCGTGCCCGCCGTGTTCAGCGGGCGCCGCCGATGGTTGCTCCTCGTGATCGGCGGCCCCGGGCTGGCTGGCCGGCGCCGCCGTGCCGCCCTCGGCTTCGACGAGGTAGCCGATGAAGGCCTCTTCAAGGGTTTTGGCGCCGCGCTTCTCGACCAGTCTGGCGGGCACGTCGCTGTCGAGCACCTTGCCCGCATGCATCATCGACATGCGGTCGCAGCGCTCTGCCTCGTTCATGAAGTGGGTGGAAATGAAGACCGTCACCCGGTCACGCCGCGACAGCTCGATGAGCAGTCGCCAGAACGCATCGCGCGCCACCGGGTCGACGCCCGAAGTCGGTTCGTCCAGAATCAGCAGTTCTGGCTTGTGCACCATGGCGACCGCCAGCGACAGGCGTTGGCGTATGCCCAGAGGCAGACTGGCCGGCAGGCTGTCGATGACGTCCACCAGCCCGAAGCGCTCCACCATCTCTTCGACGCGGCCCGGAATGTCCTTCGGGGGCACGCTGAACAGCTTGGCGTGCAACTCCAGGTTCTGGCGTACCGTGATTTCGCTGTAGAGCGAGAATGCCTGCGACATGTAGCCGACGCGGCGGCGGGTGCCCAGATCATGCGGGTTCACTTCATGGCCGAACAGCCAGGCTCGTCCCTCGCTCGCCGGCAACAGGCCGGTAAGCATCTTCATCGTCGTGGACTTGCCGCACCCGTTGGAGCCGAGGAAGCCGAAGATTTCACCGCGCCGGATGCGGAAGGACACGCTATCGACGGCAACGAAGTCGCCAAAGCGCATGGTCAGCCCTTTGGCCTCGATGGCGATGTCGTCGGCGCCGCCATCCGACAAGGGGGGAATGACTACCGCTTGGTGTCCGCGCTTTTTCTCTTCCGGGAGCAGGCGGATGAATGCCTCTTCCAGGTTCGGGCTGCCTGTTCTTGCCAGCAATTCCTTCGGCGTGCCGGTGGCGAGGACCTTGCCGTCGTCGATGGCGGCCAGCCAGTCGAAGCGCTGGGCCTCATCCATGTAGGCCGTGGCCACAATCACGCTCATGCCGGGGCGATCGGCGCGGATGCGCTCGATCAGATCCCAGAACTGCGCGCGCGCCAGCGGGTCCACGCCAGTCGTCGGCTCATCGAGAATCAGAAAATCCGGGTCATGAATCAGCGCGCAGCACAGGCCGAGTTTTTGCTTCATGCCCCCGGACAGCTTGCCTGCCGGGCGCTCCAGGAATTTGAACAGGCCAGTGGCCTGAGTGAGCTCATCGATACGCTGGCGGCGCTCTGCGGCGCCATGACCGAACAGGCGCGCGAAGAATTGCAGATTCTCCTCGACCGAGAGCGTCGGGTACAGGTTCTTGCCCAGTCCCTGCGGCATGTAGGCGATGCGCGGGCATACCTGCTTGCGATGGGCCTTGCTGGCCATGTCGCCACCCAGCACCTCGACCGTGCCCTCCTGGATGATACGTACGCCAGCCAGCAATGAGAGCAGACTCGACTTGCCTACGCCGTCGGGGCCGATCAGGCCGACCATCCGTCCGGCGGGAATGTCCAGATCGATGCCATCCAGGGCGATGACGTCGCCGTAGCGCAGGCTTACCTGATGGGCACTGGCAACGGTCGCGAGCTGCGCACTGTAGCTCATACCTTACTCCGGCACGCGAACGGAGAGGTTTTGAGGCCACTCGGCATTGGCGTCGAGCTTGACCCAGGCCACGCCGGGCAAACCGGTCTTGACCTGCTGCAGGTGTTCACGCAGCAGCTCCTGCGAAATCTGCGCGCGCACGCGGAACATCAGCTTCTGCCGCTCGCTGGCGGTTTCTACCGTCTTGGGAGTAAATTGCGCCACACTGGCGACGAAGGAAACGCTCGCTGGAATAACAAACTCCGGCGCGGCATCCAGAATGATGCGGACCTCGGAACCCAGCGCGACGCGGCCGGCCACGGTCTCGGGCAGGAAGAAGGTGATGTAGACGTCCGACAGGTCGATAAGATTCAGGACGCGTCCGCCCGATCCCAGCACCTCGCCGGGTTGCGCCACCCGCACCTGCACCCGCCCGTCGCGCGGGGCACGCAGTTCGCTGTCGCGGATGTCCGCTTCGATGCGATTGATGCTGGCCGTGGCAGCGGACACGCTGGACCTCGCGCCGACAAGCTGCGCCTTGGCGGCCTCAACCGCGGCGCGGGCAGCGGCGGCCTGCGCTTTGCTGGCCGCAAGCGTCGCCTGTGCGCCCCGTACGCGTGCCCGGTCATCGTCCAGCTCCTGTATCGAGGCGGCGCCCTCTTGGGACAGGGTTTGCGAACGTTTCAGCCGCCGTTGGGCAGCGTCGAGCTCCGACTCGCGCTGACCGACCAGGGCCAGGGCGGCAACAACGTCGGCTTCGCGCAGCGCCACCTGTGCCTGCGCTGCGGTCACCGAGTGCTCGGCCTGCTGGCGCATGGCGAGGGCCTCGTCGCGCTGCGCTTCCAGCGTTTCCAGCCGCATCTTGGCCAGTGGCTGGCCGGCTGTGACGAAATCGCCTTCACGCACCAGGATGTCTTCGATGCGGCCGGGAAGTTTGGTGGCCACGTCGATCTCGGTGGCTTCGATGCGGCCATTGCCGTTGACGAATCCTTCGCCCGGGCCGCTGTCGGTAAACCTCGTCCAGCTCCACCAGGCCAGCGCGGCAACAACCGCTGCAGCGAAAGCGACCAGGAGTTTTTTCTTGAGAGAGGGGGAGACAGTCATGGGTTCGGCGTGCCTTAACGGGTTGATGGGGTGGAAGCGGGAGTCGAGGCCGCACCCTGTGCCTCGCCGGCTGCGGCGAGGGTGCCGCCGCCGAGCGCGGCATACAGCGCCACCTGGCTGGACAGCAGCGCGCGGCGCGCCTGTACCAGTTGTTGCTGGGCTCCCAGCAGATCGCGTTGGGCATCCAGCACTTCCAAGAAGGCGGCCGAGCCGTTGTCGTAGCGCAACTTGGCCAGCCGTGCGCGTTCGCTTTGTGCTTCCAGATTGGCCCGCTGGATCGTCAATTGCTCAGCCAGCCAGTACTTGGCGCTCAGTGCATCAGCCACCTCGCGGAAGGCCGTTTGAATGGTTTTCTCGTATCCGGCGACGGCGATGTCGCGGCGCACCTCGCTCAGTTCCAAGTTTGCGCGCCGCCGCCCGCCATCGAAGATGGGCAGCGACAAGGTAGGCATGAAGGTCCAGGCACGACTGCCGGAATCGAACAAGCCATTCAAGTCGGAGCTGGCCGTGCCGAAGCTGCCGGTCAGCGCAATGCGCGGCAAGAACGCCGCACGGGCCGCGCCGATGTTGGCATCGCCGGCACGCAATTGGTGTTCGGCGGAAATGATGTCCGGGCGACTGACCAGCAGCTCCGAGGGCAGGCCGGCCCGGAGTTCGGCCAGCACCGTTGTTTCATCGAAGGGTGCCTTGGTGGGCAGCGGGCCAGGATCGGCACCTACCAGCAGTGCCAGCGCGTGCAGTTGCGTGGCGCGTGCTTGCTCAAGCTGGGTTAGCAGCGCCTGAGCCTGGTTCAGCAAAGTTTGGACTTGAGTGAGGTCCAGCTTCGAGGTCGAGCCGACTTCAACGCGGCGCCGGAAAATGCGATAGGACTCCTCGCGGGTCGCGACGGTTTGACGGGCGATAGCCACGCGTTCGTCTATCTCGCGCAAGCCAAGATAACCGTCGGCCACCTGGGCGATCAGCGCCAGGTGGACGGCCTGGCGGGCCGCGTCGGAAGCCAGCCAGCTTTGCAGGGCGGCGTCTTCCAGGTTGCGGACCCGGCCCCACAGATCCAGCTCCCAGGTGCTCAAACCCACCTCGGCCCGATATTCGCCGCCCACCTGCGACCGGCCCGACATGTTCAGATCGCCAGGGACGCGGGCGCGTCCACCCTGGGCACCCACGCCCACGGCAGGAAATCGATCCGAGCGCTGAATGCGGAATGCGGCGCTGGCTTCCTCGACACGCAGCGCGGCCAGGCGCAGATCGCGGTTGTTCTCCAGCGCGGTCTCGATGAGGCGTTGCAGCAAAGGGTCCGTGAAGTAGGCCTGCCAGGCAAGTTCTCCCGCGTGGGCACCCTCGGTGCTCGATTCAAGATGACCAGGCCAAACCTCGGGTACCGGCAGCGGCGGGGTATCAGGAGCAGGAGCGAGCGACATGCAGCCGGTCAGTACGACGGCGCTCAGTGCCAGCGAGGCAGTGCGCAATTTGAACTCAGACAATAAAGGAAAAGCTGGAGGCATGATCACGTTCCGTACGGGGTTCGGGCTGATAGGGCCTGGTTGTAGAGGAGTAGCCGCCCACGTACAGCGACGCGCAGGCATGTCGGTCACCAACGAACGCTGCAATCGAGCGCGACTTTGATGGCTGTTCACGCCACCTCCCTATTAATGTCTGCACTCTCGCCTCTAGCGACCGGTCGATGGGGCTCTCCTGCTTCATTTTCCGGCGTTCCGGGTTCGTATGCGTCCCTGCGAATAGTGCGCGTTATCGCACACTATAAAGAAAACCACTGGACGGTTGTTTGTGATTATACCTTACAATCCCGAAAACGCAATTAGCCGTTCACTAGGCACTGCACACCCGCCAGTTGGAAGTGCTCAGCCTGGGCTGACCATGCGCCCATGGTGGAACCGGTGACCAGCCCATGGGACAATCCAGTCAATTTTTGAACAGGGACCTTTGTATGCCAACCAACAAAGACGACGTACCAGGCAAGCGCCGCTATCTGTCTTCTGTGGCCAGGAGAGAGGAAATATTGAATGCGGCGTTGATCGAGTTTGCGGATCGGACATACAACGCCGTGTCGATGGAGCGCCTGGCGGAATGTGCGGGCTTATCCAAGGCAGGCATCTACGCCCACTTCAAAAGCAAGGAAGAAATTTTTCATGCCTTGCTCGAACGCACGACAAAGCAGATTTGCGATTTCCAGGGCTGGCTCCCGGATGAAGATCTGACGTTGCCAGAGCTGGTAGATGTCTACCTGGATCGCCTATACGCGACCTTTAGCTCCCTTGCCACGATGTCGATTTACCGGCTGCTTCTGGCCGAAAGCGCCAGAACACCAGAGCTGGTGCAGCGTTGGCACAACGAAGTTGCTCACGGACTGAAAGAGCGGGCGCAGCTCATCATCCAACGCAACATAGAACGGGGCATCATTCGTCCGGGTGTCTTGACCGAGCACTTTTTCCCGCTGGCGCTCGCTCCCGCACTGCTATGGCTGAACTCGTCAATGCTATCCAGGGGAAACCCTTCCATAGAGCTCGTGCAGGTACGAGATGCGCATCGGCAGCTGCTGCTTGAGCTCTTGCAGCCTTGATGAGCAAGGTAAGGCAAAAAGCCAGACACCTCCCCATGCGCCTGGTGATCGGCATTGCGGTGCTATTGCTGACTGCGTGGGGCGCGCTGGCCCTGTGGCACCAGATGCCGCAACATCCAGCGGCTCGCTGGATCGCCACTCTGGCGTGGTCTGCCTCGGGGCTGTCCGTCGCCGTGTCGCTGGCAGGCTTGCTTGAAAGACGGACACGCAGGATCGCCGGATTCGTGTTCGGGGCCGCAACGGCAGCCCTGCTCATGTGGTGGGGAACGCTGCAGCCATCACACCAACGCCCATGGGCTGACGATGTCGCCCAGTTGCTGGAGGCCAGGATCGACGGCGATCATGTTCAACTGAAAAATGTACGCAACTTCGAATGGCGCAGTGAAACCGATTACACGCCGCGTTGGGAGAACCGTACCTACGACCTTACCCGCCTGCGTAGCGCCGATCTGGTACTTTCCTACTGGATGGGGCCGCACATTGCGCACACACTGGTGTCGTTCGGCTTCGACGGTGGCGAGCGGGTGGTGTTCTCACTGGAAATACGCAAGGAGCGCCACGAGTCCTTCTCGGCGATCGGCGGATTCTTCCGTCAGTTCGAGCAGATCCTGGTAGCCGCCGATGAGCGCGACATTGTGCGTACGCGCAGCAATGCGCGAGGCGAGGCCGTTTATCTCTATCGGTTGCAGATGAGTCAGGCGAATGTCCGCGCGTTGTTTCTGGAGTATCTGCACGCGGCCAATGAACTGCGGCGCACACCGCGCTTTTACAACACCTTGACCAGTAACTGCACGACCATCGTATTCGAGCTGGCTCGGCTCATTGCGCCAGCGTTGCCGGCGGACTATCGCCTGCTGCTGTCCGGACACTTTGCGGAATACATCCATGACCTGCACGGATTGACGCCCGGCCATCGCTACGCAGAACTGCAGGCACTGGGGCACATCAACGAACGCGCACTGGCCTCTGACGCATCAGGAGACGACTTCTCGATGTCGATTCGACAAGGTGTGCCCGGCGTGCCGGCCGACGAGGTATCTCCATGAGGTTCCAGCAGTCTTGCCGCATGGCAGTGTGGCTCGTCATTGCCCCGCTGTTGCTGGGGGGCTGCTCGATCCTGCGTGAGTTCGGCCCAGTGGTTGAGGTTCATACACTGGATGCGGGCGAGGCCATCGAACTCAAGCGCGGCGATATCCTGACACGCGGCAAACTCAGCGAGGCGACGACCCAGACCATCAGGGTGGCGGCATTGGATGCGCAGGCTTGCGCAAAACCGATCTCAGCGGATTGCGTCGAGGCCCTGGCCGCCGTGACCGGCGTTGCCGCGGATCGACGCCTGGCTGCACTGTCCGAACTGTGGCTGGCGCAGGCTCAGGCCATGAAGCCCGGATCAGAGCAGCAAGCCGCCTGGCTTGAGACCATTCGTTATGCCTATGCCTACCTGTTCTTCGGTGACCATACGCCTGGGGAGCGAGCCTTCGAGGATCGCCAGACGCAAGTGCGGGATTGGTATAACTATGCGGTCGAACGTGCCGCCACCGGGATGTTCGAGGTTCGGCAACAAATGTCTACGCAGTTGCCAGCGCAGACCCGCTGGAACATTGCAGGCTGGGAGCTGCAGCTGGATATGCGCAGCGCGCGCTTGCCGGGCAGTACGGCGGTGCCAGCCGAACTCCTGCCAGCCTCGTCCCTGTCTTTCCGCGGACTGCGCAGCCTCTACCGGCGCGACGGTTTCGGCGCCGAGCTGGTGGCGGTCATGCCGGACGAACCCCTGACTTCCGCCCCCACCCGGGATGGCCGTCCAGCGGCCAAACGCAATCAGCAGCCTCTACCCTGGAGCGAGATGCCCGCGCCGTCCATGACGATTCTGCTGCACCCGGACGGAGACGACCTGGACAGCGTGCTGCATACCCGCACTGTCCGTTTGACGGTGCATGACCCCTATGTGGAGTCGGCCATCATGCTGCGCGGGCAGCGCGTACCGCTGGCGGCCAATTTCACCGCCGGCTACGGACTGTGGCTGGCCCGCGCCAACTTCAACCGGCAGTCGCTGCGCAGCCTGCTTGGGCGCGAGGGTGGCATCGACCGTCCGCACGTCTACCTGATGCAACCCTACGATCCGAACAGACGTATCATCGTCATGCTGCACGGACTAGCCAGCAGCCCGGAAGCCTGGGTGGAGCTCGCCAACGAAATCCTGGGCGATGAGACCCTGCGCCAGCATTACCAGATCTGGCAGGTCTACTATCCGACCAACATGCCGATTGCCATAAACCACGCGGCGATTCGGAAGGCGCTGGAAGAGACGCTGGCTCATTTCGACCCTTCCGGCCAGGCACAGGCATCATCCGACCTGGTACTGATAGGGCATAGCATGGGCGGCGTTATCGCGCGGTTGATGGTGTCATCAACCGATCAGTCGCTAGTCCAGCTGGCCAGGGACCGCGGTCGGCTAACACCGAAGCAGATCGAGCGCATAGATCCGATGCTGCGTTTTGAACCTTTTCCGCACATCAGCCGCGCCATCTTCATCGCAGCGCCCCACCGGGGCACGTCAATCGCGGCAAAACCCCTGGGACGTTGGATGGCAAGTTTCATTCGACTTCCCGTTACGGTGCTCGAAGAGCTCGCCCAGACGCTGGTGCCCAATGCGGCGGCCAGCAGCCATGAAAGCCTGGCAACCATTCCCAATAGCGTGAACAATCTCGACGAAAACGATCCGTTCGTGCGTACGGCGGCGGGCTTTCCCATCTCATCCCAGGTGCGCTATCACTCGATCGTGGCCCAAGCCAATTCCGAAGTGGCCCTCGATGATTCCGATGACGGTCTTGTGCCTTATCGCAGCGCACATCTTCCCGGCGCACAGTCCGAGAAAGTCATTATTTCGGGGCACAGCGTGCAACAGAGCGCGGCCGCGATACTGGAGATCCAGCGTATTCTGAGAGAGGACATGGCTCTGCGGGAAGCGCATTTACAGCCATAGACAACTGCCATCTGCTGTGCGCGGCCGAGCTGATTTCGGATTTCGTATGGGCGTAATGCATTCATCTGAATGCGCAAAGAGCATCAGACTTACTGTTGCCCGCTCGACGCTGGCACAGTGGGTCGGTGCGTGCGGCGCGCAACTGCAGCCGATGGTAAAGGCGCTGGATGACGAACTGCGTCGCCACGTGGTGCTGCACGCCCACGAGACGCCGATGCTCAAGCCCAAGCATCTTGGCGACGGCAAGGCGTACCCAACGTGATCCGCCGTCTGGCGGCGACCCAGCCCATGCTCGACAAGATCGTCGGCCACCAACGCTACATCGCTCAGGCCTACGGCATATCGATGGAGCATGCGCGCTGGCTGTTGACCACCGTGGCGTTCCACTGCCTTGCCGTGGCCGACACGGTGCCCGGCGTCAATTACTTTGGCCGGCGGTCAGGTTAATTGTCGCCGGCCACCATTACTGCTTTTCTCATCTGGGGCGCAACAGCAGCCTATGAATATGTTGACAGCAAGGGTGGCCGCAGGCTGATCCTTGAGAACTGGTACGTGAATCGAGTCCTGCCGCTGCAGAAGCCTGCTCACGTCTCGCTTGACACATATGGATGCCTGAACTGCCACCACCGCAAAAGCGGTGAGTCCTTCATGGTCTACGAGTCGCGGTTCAAGCGTCTGGCATCAACCGCGCAGAAGAAGGAGGCGCTAACGCGCATGAGCGCTGCAGTCGCCACGAAGTCGGCCGTAAAGCGGTTCGATCTGTCCGATGCCGAGGTGCAGCGACTCACTACCGATATCACAAAGGGCGCGTATAGCTATCGGTGAAAGCAGCAATGAGGCCCTAGCACACAAATGCCATGAAACTACCGTTTTCGCTTGCGACCGACATATTCTTTGTTGATCTGTGAAATAAGTCAGATGCACGCGTACATAGCTGCTGAGTGCTCATCCCGCCTCATGCTAGAAGTCTTGTAATTGCTCCGTTTCGCCCCAGAATCGAATCTTCAATACAGCCCGTTAGCCAATCAAGAACGAAAGTAAGACTTTCCATGATCAAGATCAAAACCCTAGCGCTCATCTCTGCACTGACACTGGCATCCACGGCGTGGGCCAATAACGAAGACGAAAACTGGTTCGAGATTACATCGACCAAGGATTTTAAGTGGCATGGACAGAAGGCCAGTGGCAGTCTTACCGCGTTGGATGGGAAGAAAGATGTCGCCTACAGATACATCCTTCAGGAGACAAACAACGCGTCAAGAAAACTGACGTACAGCCAGGCTGCCGTCACCTTGACGTCGTGTAAGCAGGGGTATGGATACGTTATCTACAACAACATGCAAGGGGAGTTCACTAGGAGAGCCCAGTATGTACGGTTTGGCACCACTGTCACAGACCACCTCGGAACTGCTGCGTGTGCCGGTTGGGATCAAACTACAGGGAAAGTATCGCGAGCAATGGAAGATGACGAGTGGTTCATGGCCGCACGGGCAAAGGATGGCGGCGACGAGTTCTGGGTAAACACGCGAACGATCAAGAAAACGAAATATAAGTCCAAGCCTGCAATCTCTGCCTTGTCGGCATTTCATGAAAAGAAAACCGGCAAGACCATGTACGGCGTTTACGCCATTCTTCAATCCGACTGCAAACGCGGATTCGGGACGATTCACGAACAGGATTTCGACGGTAAGCTCGTTGGATCTTCAGATGTTTCCTTGCAAGGGAACTCTTTGATCGCTGCGACAGCGAATGTGATCTGCAACGGGGTCTGAACACGGCCTTGAGACACGACACATTCCCCGTTCAGATCGGAAAGGAAACCTACGGTTTCCGCGCACAGACCGACCCACAGAAGGCTTACTTCTGGCAGTCTGTGCTCGGTCGGGCCAAGACGGCGGGCACTCCCGTTCATTGCCTGTGCCTCGTCGATGACCGGGTGCGACAACTGTCTGTGCATGAGCGGGACGGCAGGTACCACCTTCAGGCGTTCCCGAACCAGGGTGAGTCTCACGCCAAGGAGTGCCGCTTTCACCGGGATGCCACCGGGCCGAAGAATGCGTTTCCGGAAACCACGGATGAGCCGGCACAAGATGACACGCCTCGGGATCGCCTGCCGCTGGGCTTCGCGATGCCCACGCATTCGCCATCGATGGGCGGAGCAGGAGCCGGCGGGCCAAGGAATAGCCCACGGATTCATCGTGTCTCGCTCGAGTACCTGTTGATTAAGCTCTGGAACACGGCCGGCCTCAACGAATGGAAGCCGTCTTGGGCCGGCAAGCGCAACATGTTCACCGTACTGAACCGACTGCGTACGGCCGCCACCGAGATCGAAATCAACGGCGAGCTGCTCGCGCAGAACCTAGTGATCGGGGAGACCAATGAGGGCGGCAAGGCCGACGCCCACAACGCTGCGGTGATCAAGCGTGCAACCGAGGCGCGTCGCCGGATCCTGGTGCTCGGGCGCCTTGCTGCGCCCAAGCGTCAGGATCAACCGCTCAGTCCGCTTCGGCTACGCAATTTCCGCGGTGCACCATTCCTGCTGATGAGCGCCGAGGTCACGCACATCGCCGAAGGCAAGTACGGCCCGGCGATCGCCGCGTGGCGTCATGCGGCTCAACCCGTTTTTACGCTGGCGATGGTCGAGCCCGGCGACCGTGGGCGATGGTTCGTTGCCGACGTTGGTTTTCTTGCGTGCGACGAACGCTTCGTTGCTGGCTCGGAACACTAGCGCCGGATCCGCTCAGGCGCCAGCCGGATCCCAGTCTGCCCCGTTGTCGTCCTCCACGAACTCCTCGACATCAACCGACTCGCCCTGTGCTTTGCTGAGCACAAACCGCCTCGCCGCGGGATATAGCTCGACGCGGACCGTGTCGCCGGGTCCGATCCCACGTTGAGCGAGTGCACGGTGCATCCCTCTAATTCGAAGAACGCGTCCGTCGTCATAGGAGCGGGTCGCTACTGCACGCTCAAACCCGTCGACGCTGTAGGACGTGTCGGGCAGCAGGAAAGGTTTCAGTGAGGACGGTGCATCAAAGGCGCCTGAGCGAAAGATGACCGGAGGCGGCTTCAGATGCACAACCACGACCTCATCTTGAGACGCCTTCGAGCCATTCGATTGCGTGGACGCAGACCCCTTCGCACTAGCCTGCCAGCGTTGGAACGTGCGCAGGGCCGCCTCTGTGCCGATGAAGTTGCCCACGAGGCGATACAGTCCGTGATCGAGCGTCTCAATGATGGGGGATGTGCCGATCGTCATGTGAAAAGTTATCGGTAGCACGCCAAGATCGCCACAAAGCGCTTGCCTGAGTTCGCTCCAGCTCCCGATTCCGCCACGTGCCAGGAGGGCGTCGCGCACGAGCAATTCAGTTTGGGATAGGACTTCTTCTGGACGTATGGGGGCAGATGGGACGAGGTCGTCCATCTGGCGAATCTCTATCCCTGGCGTTCTACGCATCAGCTCAACCAACACACTGCGGGGCGCATCAACCTCGAGCTCGAAGGCATCCTCCACGGTCACGTTGATGCGCCGCCGCGAGCGAGCCAGTGCGGACACGACATGGGCGATATCCACTCTTAGGGCACTGACGGCAAGGATTTTCCACGTTACGTGAAGCGCCTTGTTCTCAGCCGGCCCGTACTGTCCGAGCCAGAACCATCCCGTCCGCTCTTCAAGCCATTCAAACCCGGGCAGCGCCTGCAAGAGGCCCTGGAAACTCGCGTAGTTGAACACGGCGCCTTGATGCGCACAGAGTCCGTACACGAACTGAGCCTGAGCGGCACCGCAAGTACGAATCATCTTGCACGACATCTCGTAAATCGCTCTGCCCGAGGACGAGGGCGAATCCCCGACCCGACAAGCAACAGGCTCATCGCGGAGTATGGTGTGACCGGTGACGTTGCGTTGCACCTCGAACACCCTGGTCGCAAGCACCTCCGTCCCGAACTCATACAACCCGAGGATCGATTGTCCCGGCCCGAGCCGTTCCGCGAAAGTCTCCCCCAGTAATGACCGAAATGCGCGTCCAGCCCCGGTACTTCAGGCCGGGGAAGGATAGCGCGCTCGCTGCAGGCGAACTGGGGGCTTGAAATTCGGACCGGACGTGAGAGCCTGATCGCATGAGTGAGGGAGCGGGCTTCCATCGTGCGTACCGGTATCGGCTGCGGAGCAACCGCAAGGCCGAGGCGGTGCTACGACGCTGGGCAGGGTGCAGCCGCAAGGTGTGGAACCTCGCCCTGGCCGAGCAGCAGGCTCGACGCGAGCGTGGCGAGAAGTATGCCGGCTTCGCGGGCATGTGCCAGTGGGTCACCACCTGGCGCAAGGCCCCGGAGACGGCCTATCTTGCCGAGGTGCCGGTGCACGTGCTGCAGAACGTGGTGCGTGCGCTCGATGGCGCCTTCCAACGCTTTTTCAGGAAGGAAGGCGGCTACCCGAAGTTCAAGCGCCGCGGCGACCCGATCGGTCTGCGCGAGACCGATGTGAAGTGCTTCTCGGTGGACGCGGCCAACGGGCGCATCCGCTTTCCCAAGGTGGGCTGGTTGCGCTACCGGGCGAGCCGCCCCATCGAGGGGCGAGCGATCACGGCCACGCTGCGCGCCGAGGCCGATGGCTGGTACGTGTCGATCGCCTGCGCGTTCGAACCCAAGGCGCTCGAGCGCGGCCCGAAGGCCTGCGGCATCGATCGTGGGGTGGCAAACTTCGCTGCCTTCGACACCGGGCGGCGGATCGCACCGCTCGAGGCGCACAAACGATCACTACAACGGCTGCGTCGCTACCAGCGGGCCGTCGCCCGCAAGATCGAAGCTGCGAAAGTCGCCGCCGGCATTCCCAAAGGGAAACCCTTCCCGAAGGGGTTCCGGCTGCACCCCTCGAACCGGCTTCGCAAGGCACAAGCCCGGGTGGCGAAGATCCACCAGGGGATCGCCCGGCAGCGGGCGGACTTCCTGCATAAGCTGTCGACGCAGATCGCCCGCGAACACGCGCTCGTGTGCCTGGAGGATCTGAAGGTTCGATCGATGAGCGCCTCGGCCGCAGGCTCGCAGGAGGCGCCCGGCAAGCGGGTGCGTCAGAAGGCGGGCCTGAACCGCTCGATCCTCGATCAGGGCTGGTCGATGTTCAAGGACCAGCTCGCGTACAAGCTCGAATGGCGCGATGGAGTGCTCGTGCTCGTCCACCCCGCTTACACCTCGCAGCGCTGCCACGCCTGCGCTCACACCCATGCAGACAACCGCAAGGGCGAAGTTTTCCGGTGCCGGTCCTGTGGCCACACCGACCACGCGGACGTCAATGCCGCGAAGAACATTCTGGCCGCGGGACACGCGGTTCTGGCCGGCGACGGCCACGCGCTCGTGGAGGGACAGGTGCAGTCAGGCCGCCCGGTGAAGCGAGAACCCACCGAAGGGGTAGGCCGTGCGGCCTAGCCCAGCAGGAATCCCCGCCCTTCCCGCTGCGCGGCGAGCGAAGCGAGTGGGCGGAGAGGATGTCAAAACGTTGCCGGAAGCAGGGGCTGAATGTCGGCAATTAACTGATCGATGACTGGCGTCGCAAAGCGGCCCCCGGAAAAGCGGACTCCGGAAGAGCGGCCAAGCATCTTCGCGCAGATCTGCCTCACGCGCTCGCGCGTGACGCCAAAGCGCATCCCGATCGCCTCGAGCGTTCTATCCTCGCCGTTGCTCCCATACCGCTGGGCAAAAATCCGTGCATTGCGTGCCGTACTCTCCGCGAGCAACAAGGGATCGCACGTTCTTCGACGAGCATTGGGCTCAGCCAACCAGGAAGCAATCGCAACAATCTCGTCCCGCACGGTCCGGATGTTCCCGCCAGAGTTACGTGCAAGATCGACGATAGGAGCAGCAGGTGCCCCATGAAGGAGGGTTGCTTGCGTGGGCAATGATTCAGAGCCTGGTCGCTTCACAGTCGTCGAACCGTCCGTCGTTCGTTGAAGAGCTGAGCGGTCGTCTCCAGCGCTCCCCACGAGCCACCTCGCTCGAGGTATCCGTCACCGGCAGCCACAACCCGCCCGACTACAACGGCCTCAAGATGGTCCTGGGCGGCCAGACCCTGTTCGGCGACATGATCCAGGATCTGCGCCGCCGCATCGCGGAGGACGACCTCGCCCATGGCGCGGGCGAAGTGCGCACCGCGGACGTATGCGCCGCCTACATCGAGCGCATCATCCGCGACGTCAAGCTCGCACGCCCGATGAGGATCGTCGTCGATTGCGGCAACGGCGTTGCCGGCGGCATTGCCCCCGAACTCTTCCGCCGCCTCGGCTGCGAGGTCGTCGAACTGTTCTGCGACGTCGACGGCCGCTTCCCCAACCACCACCCCGACCCGTCCAAGCCCGAGAACCTGCAGGACGTGATCCGCACGCTGCGCGAAACCGACGCCGAACTCGGGCTGGCCTTCGATGGCGACGGCGACCGTCTCGGCGTCGTGACCAAGGACGGTGAGATCATCTACCCCGACCGCCAGCTGATGCTGTTCGCCGAAGACGTGCTGTCGCGCGTACCGGGCGGCGAGATCATCTTCGACGTCAAATGCACGCGCAACCTGGCGCCGTGGATCCGCGCGCGCGGCGGCAAGCCGACGATGTGGAACACCGGGCATGCACTGGTGAAGGCAAAGCTCAAGGAGACCGGCGCCCCGCTGGCCGGCGAAATGAGCGGCCACATGTTCTTCAAGGAACGCTGGTTCGGTTTCGACGACGGCCTGTATTCGGGCGCCCGCCTGCTCGAGATCCTGTCCGCACGTCCGGACGCCAATGCCGCCCTGAAGGCGCTGCCCAACGCCGTCAGCACGCCGGAGCTGAACCTGAAGATGAACGAAGGCGAGCCCTTCGAACTCGTGAAGCGCCTGAAAGCATCGGCACGGTTCGACGGCGCGCAAGCGGTGATCACCCTCGACGGCGTGCGCATCGAGTACGCCGACGGCTTCGGCCTGGCCCGTCCGTCCAACACGACGCCGGTCGTCGTGCTGCGCTTCGAGGCAGACGATGCGGACGCACTGACCCGGATCCAGTCAGCATTCCGCACTGCGATCAACGGCGTGTGGCCCGGGCTCGACCTGCCCTTCTGAACGTCCGCGGTGGCCCGCAAGGGCCTGCCGCCGCCGACAACACGCACCCGCGAGGAATATTTCCGCAGTGCAACGCGACAAGGCTTGCCGGCCATCGCCCGCAGCTTCATCATGAGTGCTCTGTGTGGCGAGGGAAGAACAAGAGAAATGTCGTACAAGACGAACAGTCTCAATCTCGGGGCGCTCGAACACGCGCTGAAGGGCGTCAATATTCCGGCCTGCCCGGCGGTGCTCGTCCAGATCATGGACGAGCTGAACAACCCGGACGCGAGCGACCGTCGCATCGCAGCCCTCATCGGCGAGGACGTGGGCATCGCCTCGCTGGTCGTACGCTCGGCCAACTCCCCCCTGTTCAGTCGCGGCAAACGCATTGCCTCGGTGGCCGATGCGGCCCGCCTGCTGGGTTTCGGCACCGTGACCAACCTCGTGCAGGAAGCCCTGCTGCGCAGCGCGATCGCCGTCGAGGACGTCTCGCTCGAGCGCTTCTGGGATACCTCACGCATCACCGCCGCAGCCAACGCGCGGCTGGCCCGCAGCACCGGCGCAGCACGACCTGAAACGGCCTACACCTTCGGCCTGTTCCACGACTGCGGCATGCCGCTGCTGATCCAGCGTTTCGACGGCTACAAGGCGGTGCTCGGCCAGGCGAACACCTGCACGGAGGGCTGGTTCACCGACGTGGAGGACCAGGCGCTCGGCACCAATCACGCCATCGTCGGGTATTTCCTGGCACGAACCTGGGGCCTGAACGACGCCGTGAGCCTCGGCATCCTGTGCCACCACGACTACTCGATCTTCGACGGTCTGAACGATCTCGGCGACGACGCCCGCACGCTGGTGGCAATCAATGCGATCGGCGAGCACGTGGCCAGCACCCACCTGCGCACACGCAACGACACCGACTGGAGCAAGGCAAGGGCGCCGGTGGCCCAGTATCTCAGCCTGACGCTCGCCGAACTCGACGACCTGGCGGACGATCTGATCTACGAGTTCGACCGCGAGATGGACGCCGAAACGTAACCGTCCGAGCAACCCCGTCCCCCGGCGGAGCCGGGGGCTTCAGAGATCGACGACGTGCCTGAGCAGTGCGAACGACACGCGCCAGCCGGGCTCGTTTTCGCAGTCGATGCTGGCCGTCTTCTGGTTGATGCGCACGATGGTGCCGATGCGCGTCTGCAGGTGGCGGTCCTCGAAGCTGACGCGATCGCCGACGCGGAAGTCCTCGCGGGTGGGACGTTGGGCGGACCTAGGCATCGGCGACCGGGGCTCTGCCCGGCTGTCGGCGGGGAGCTCGATTGCTGCGTAGGGCAGCGTCCAGGTCGCACGGGTGGCGTCGTCCTGCACCGTGAGCTGGGTGTCCTTCATCGCCACCACGGTGCCGCTTCGAAGCTGCAGCGCGGCGCCCGGCGCTTTTCCGTCCACGAAGCGTACCCGTTGCCCCAGGTTCAGATGCAGCCGGATATGCACGATCCGCGACGGATCCGACATCAGGCGCTCGATCACGC
>NZ_NOIH01000023.1 GCF_002245655.1 Thauera propionica
TGTTTGTTGAGAAGTCAATTTCCACTGGAAACGGCATAGAGCCGCCGTAGTTGTGCTCGAAATGGTAGCCCTTGGTTTTGAGGACGTTGTTGTTTTCGTTCTCGATTTTCCATCTCGCCCGGCCTGCGGCGACGACTTCGGCGACGTTGTCGGCACGTACGGCATGGGAGGTGGCAAAGGCGTTGCGGTACAGCACCCGTCCGTTCTCAGTGGTACTGGTGAGCTCGCACCAATTGACCTGCACTGCGTCGTCGGCTGAGCGATCAGGCCGGCCTGGCTCAGTGCTGTTGGGATGACAGTACGGGCGGCGCACATGGCGAAAACTCCTATCCGGTAAAGGTGTCAGGATAGACCAAAGGCCATAATGAGAATTGCTGCTCTGGTAGCCACTTTCTCGCTTAGCGTACGATTTTTTCCGAATTCTGAGACGGCCCCTTGTGCAATTGCTCAAGCGGCACATCGCCCCAGTACTCCCAGTTTCCCAGTACCGCGACGGCGTGCGGCACGTCGACTTGCGACAGGAGTGCGCGTAGGACGGGCAGATCGCCAGGCTCATCGACCACATCACCGGCCAAGATGAGGATGTCTGGGCGGACCACACGCAATTGTTCGATAACGGCACGCTCTCGGTAGCCCACTCCGTCGAGGTGAAGATCAGAGAGCACGGCGATGCGAATCGGTGCCCGACCTGCGGGGCTCTCACCATGATACGTAACCTCGACCCAGTTAGGCTCGACCAGCGAAGCGTAGAGCAGTACGCACGCCAGCAGCACTGCCAGACCAAACCCCGCTCGCCGGATGACCTGGTCAGCGGCTTTGCGCATGTCTACGCCAGCAGCTCAGATAAACGAACAGCAAAAAAACCGCGAGATAGGCCAACAGGTAGAAGAACCGAACATCACCATATGGGCCATGCTCTATTGCGCACAATTCCATTTCGACTCTGCAGAAGGGTTGGTGATTGCACGCTCGCTAGGGCTGGAGGGACAGGTCTGTCATTTTCTCATCCGTCGCTGACTGACCCCCGACTCTACGCGGTCCTTCGCTTCCAGAGGAAGCGGACGCTCAACGTCTGAATTCACTAGCCTTGCGCGGCTTTATGCGCAAGGTCCGGTGGGATGATAGGTTGGGCGGCGCGATCACCGAAGCACCGTTACACGACGGGAACTATCAACGAAGAACACGAAAACTCCCAGCACGTTGAGTGCCGAGGAAATACCCTCAATAAGCGTTCGATGTGCTTTGTCGTCGGGGAAAGCTAGCGCAATCTCAGCGCCACTAGTCGAATGCTTTTGGCGAAGCATAGCGGCGTAGTAGAACGCGACGGAAACATGCGTCTTGACTTGGTTGGAGGTGAAAGGATTGCCATAGTTGGCGGTTCCTTCCTTCGAACTGGTGCCACCCTTTGCCTCGACCAGCAATTGCTTCTTTGTCGCAGGATGCTCGGCCACAATGTCTATCCCACGTTGGTTAGTGGAAAGCGCCCTAACGATTCGATAGCCCTCGCCTTCGAGGTGTCCGGCAACAGCCTGCACCACATCATTCTCAGTAAGCACGGAACGTACTCGGAGCCTGAGCCGCCCAACATTTAGCTTGAGGGGCGCGGAAACAGGCGGCGAAGCCGGCAGTTGGAGCGTCCCTCTCGAGGCGTTTGTTAGGGGTTGCCGGCCGCATTTTTTTTGCGAGCAAAATAGCCGCAGTGCTCATCTGCATAATGAACAACACCGGACCAGCTTTTGTTTTCTGAGTGTTTTTCCACACCGTACTTTTCAGTAAATGAAGAAAGCTTTGTAGCGTCATTTGATGAGATTGCAGCGGCATATTCCTTTTCTGCTGCATCCATGCATGACTGATATGCATCATTCGCTAGCCTCGCGTCTTTCATGCGTTGCGTTTGACCAGACATCACCCGCCAGATTGCGGGGATCACCATAAGCAAAACCAACCAGAATATTGTCTTCCCCCACCAGCTTTTTGGCATGTCGCCCCCTACTTTGTTTTAGGGAGACAGAAATGCTGCATAACATTGTCTCCGTGGTGCGGGCGAGCCCCGCTTGTCTGCTGATGATTAACGGGCTATTCTGTATGCAAATACAGTAATGGCGCCCTATGAAAACCAACACTGAATCTCTGCCGCCGTTGCGCTTGGTCAAGGTTCTAGACCAGTTGCGGGAGCGCCTGCCGTATCAGCACTACAGCCTACGGACAGAACAGGCCTATGTCCATTAGGTACGAGCGTTTATTGGCTTCCACGGCACGGCGCACCCGGCACAACTGGATGGTGCTGCCGTCGAGGCCTTTCTGTCGAGGCTCGCCTGCGAGCGCGGGGTGTATGCATCGACGCATCGTCAGGCCTTGGCAGCACTGCTTTACTTCTATGGAAAGTAATCGGCGTTGATCTGCCATGGATGAAGGACATTGGGCGCCCGCGCCCAACGCGTCGTTTGCCCGTCGTACCGCTCATTCGGTCGACCCACGCACCGGCCTGGTGCGGCGCCACCACCTCTATGATCAAACGTTTCAGCGGGCATTCAAACGAGCTGTCACACGTTCAGGCATCGCCAAGCCTGCGACACCCCACACTCCGAGGCATTCCTTCGCGACCGCCTTACTGCAGGGCGGCTACGACATTCGCACGGTACAAGAGCTACTCGGTCACTCCGACGTTTCAACCACGATGATCTAAACGCACGTCCTTAAGGTCGGGGGCGCCGGTGTTCGCTCTCCGATTGACGTTTTGCTTCAAGTCGGTATGAGCTGACTGCTTTCGGGCGACACCGCTGAATGACAGCTTGTGGCCGTTATGATCAGCTATCCATAACGGCCATTATGCCCAGTTCCCAGTTATGAACAGTTGCGGTGCGGGCCGCGTCATCGCACGAGCGCAGCGTTTGTGCGCGATGCCTGCGGCCTGCACATAACTACAGGGTCTTGAGGAACTCGATCAGCGAGTCAGGCGCCTTGTAACGCCGGATCGCGGCGTCTGGTTCCTGCAGTCTCCCCAGTGCCTGCTCCTTCATCGCCAGGTCAGCCTCGACGTATTGATGAGTTGTCGTCGGGCTCTCATGTCCCAGCCACAGCGCGATGACGCTGATGTCCACGCCGGCCTGCAGGAGGTGCATGGCCGTCGTGTGGCGGATGATGTGCGGGGAGATGCGGCGCGTCGCAAGCTGCGGCTGCGCGGCGGTCGCGGCCTTGACGGCGAGGGCGAGGCGCTGAGTGACGTTCCCGCGCGTCATCGCCTGGCCATCGCGGTTGGGCAACAGTGGCGATGTGGGTTGCAACTGCGGATTGAACCGCAGCCACGCCCTGATCTGCCTCACGGTCGATCGCCACAGTGGCACCGTGCGTTGCTTGCGCCCCTTGCCGTGCAGGTGCACACAGGCGGCACCATCGAGCACCACGTCGGCCAGCGTCACGCCGATGATCTCGGAGACCCGGGCGCCGGTGTTGTAGAGCATCCTGAGCAGCAGATGGTCGCGCTGGCTCGTCCATGAGTCGTCGGGCTCGCTGATGATCGCCAGCACTTCCTCGCGCGACAGGAAGCCCAGCATCTGCCGCTCGAAGCGCTTCATCGGTACGCCCAGCGACTGCTCGACGGCATGCAGCGCGCTCACGTCGCGCCGACCGGCAAATTTCAGGAACGCCCGCAACGCCGCAAGTCGAGCGTTGCGGCTTCTCACCGTATTGCCCCGCTCGCGCTCCAGGTGATCAAGGAAGGCCAGGATCAGCGCCGGCGTGATCTCCTCGAGCCGGATCGCCGTGGGTTGCTTGTGTAGCCGCGCTTGCGCGAAGTCGAGGAACAGCACGAAGGCATCGCGATACGCGGCAACGGTACGCGGACTCATCGCGCGCTGCTGCTGCAGGTGCTCGGCGAAGAACGCCTGCACCAGGGCCGCGAAGCTGGGCGCCTGGACTGATTCGGGCTTAACCATCGTCGTCCTCCCCCGCTTCGTATGGATCGACGAAGTGCTCGAAACGCTTGCCCACCACTTGCAGGAGTTCGGGCGTGCCCGTGAGGTACCAGTACGTGTTAGAGACCTTGGCGTGCCCCATGTACGTCGACAGCGCAAGCATGTGCTCGTGCACGTTCTCGCCCTGCTCATGCCAGCGCAACAGGCGACGCACCGCAAAGCTGTGCCTCAGGTCGTGGATGCGGGCTGCACCGTGGCCGCCGCGAGCGACCCAGCCCAGTTCCCGGCGCAGTTGATCGAAGATACGGTGGGCCTGCCGATCACTGAGCGCGCGACCGAGCCGGCGGCCACGGGTGGCGATGAAGAACGGCCCCTCAGGATCGGCCGGCACGTACTTCGTGCGCTCAAGGCGGTAGGCGCGCAGGGCCGTTACGGCACTCGGGTGCAGCGGTACCAGGCGCGACTTGCCGAACTTGCTGCAGCGGACGGTCAGCACGCCGACACTGAGGTCGACGTCCGCGTCGACCAACGCCAGGGCTTCGGAGATGCGCAGACCCGTACAGGCGATCAGTCCGAACAAGGTCCGCATGACGGTACTGCGCAGTGGCGGCCCGAGTCGCCCGGCGGCTTCGAGCAAGGCCTCGATCTCCTCGTCGCGGAAGATGTGTGGGGTGCCCCGACCCGGGACCGGCCCGAAGGTCGCCTCGTCGGGGACCTCGGTAGCCGGCTCGAACTGCTGCAGCCAGCGCGTAAACGGCCTGAACAGACGTAAGGCGCGAGCCGCCGTGCCCCGGTCACCTCGGCCACCCTTGACTTGCCGCGCCCAGGCAGCCATCACCTCGACGGTAAGCGGTCCGTGGTGACCGACTGCCTCGACATAGCGTGCGAACCGGACAAGCGCCTGACCCATGTGCTGAAGTTCGAACCCGAGGCGACGGCGCTCGGCCAGATACGTCTCGATCCGCTCGAGAAGGGATATGTGGGCGCTCATGCTGGGCTCCCTGGCCAGGACAAGGCGACTTCTGCCAAGCCAGCGCGATCGGTCTTCGCGTAGATGAGCGAAGTGTTCAGCGAGCGGTGCCGCAGCACGTCGGCGACTTCCTTGATCGAGCCCCCGCTGTTGACCAGCCGACAGGCCAAGGTGTGGCGCAGGGCGTGCGCCCGGCCATGCGGGATACCGGCGCGGCTGAAGGCGTCGCGGATCACCCGATGGATGGCATCCACGCTGACCGGTGCATCGTGTGGAGCCAAGCAACGCACGAACACGGATCGGTTGCTGGTGAGCGGTCGCTCGTGGCGCAGGTACGCCTCCAGCGCCTTGCCCGTGGGGACTGGCAGTGGCAGCACATCCTGGCGGCGAGACTTCGTCCGCCTCAGCGTGAGCGTGCCGTTCTGCCAATCGATGTCGTCCAGTTGTAGCCGGTTGATCTCGATACAGCGAAGGCCCAGATCGAGGGCCAGACGGACGATCGCATAGCCGCGCTTGGGCGCGCGCAGCGCCGGGGTGAATGAATTGAGGACACGGCCGACCTCACGCGACTGCAGCGCGCGTGGCAGCGACGCATGCGTCCAGTTGGCGGGCGAAGCGATCACGCCCAGCAAGGCTTGCACCGAATCACCGCACGTAGCCCGCCAGCGCAGATAGCCACGCAAGGCGGCGTTGATGGTCACCGCGTTGCTGATCGTGTTGCGCAACTCCAACTGCTCGGCGACGAAGCGGCGGATGTCCTGCGGTTGCAGTTCTTGCAGATTCAGAGGATGGCCCGCGAATTTGTGCACGAGCAGCCGCTCGATGATCCGCAGTCGGACCGAACGGGTGCCGCTGGCCAACCCACGGGTATCGAGCATGTATGCGTCGTAGCGGCTCAGCTCTTCGGCGATCGGACCCGACGGTGTCGGCAAGTCCGCGATCACGCCGCGCTGGCGAAGAATGGCCAGCAGGGGCATCAAAGCCGCATGTACCTCGCGCGGACGGCGCATCACCGGTCCTCGGCAACCACAGTGCGGGAGGTGATCCTGAAGAAACTGATCGATGCGGCTCTCGTCGAGCCGGTCGACCGGCAACCGGCACAGCGACATCCAGTGAGCGAAGTGCGCGACGGCGTTCAGCCATCGCCGGCTCGTGCTGGATGCGTAGCGACCGCGCTCCAGCCGTTCGACGTAGGCCGGCACATACGCAGCCAGCGGACCGTCGAGCAACCAGCCTTGCAGCACCGCATGCAGGGAAGGGATCTTGGGCATGGCAAACTCCTATCCGAAAGAGGAGTTGCCGTGCTGCGCCAGCGCCGGAATTATGTCCAGCCCCGGGTTCGTCGACGCTACGGATCAGGCGCTAGCCGCCGGGCCATCCCCAGCATCGCCGTGAGCCGACTGTTCATAACTGGGCGCTGGGCATAATGGCCG
>NZ_NOIH01000024.1 GCF_002245655.1 Thauera propionica
ATCAGCCGCTGAAAGCGGGAAATTGAATATTTCAGGGCCGACTAGTTATTTCGTTAGTTCTTTTGGCCGGCATTATGACGGCTCACCTCGTTTCACAGATTGTAGGCCGTTTTGCATCTGAGGTAGCCAGCAACGATGCGTCTGGAGAGCTTGATTAGAGCTTGAACGAAAATTTTACTACCGGGCTCCTCGAATAACCCGAGGTTTTCAGTAAATCCCACCGCGTAATGATGACGGCGACCGAGTTCGGTCCAATTTTTCTGGCAAAACACCACGTTTCTTGGCGGAGTTGCCTCGTTTTTGCCTCGAATTGCCCCGGGCATCGGCGATTCGGCCCAGTTCTGGCGTCAGAAAGCCTCGATTCCAGCCTTCTGGATATAGATCAGCCGCTTCAAGTGGCTCTATGCCGTTTCCAGTGAAAATTGACTTCTGGGCGCCTCGAAAAACCTCCGTCCCACCCGTCCTTGGTAAAATTACGAAGTCCTGAACCCCGCAGCTTGCACCGACGAACCCGCGTAGCGCCATACAGACGCTGAGCGATGAAGCCTCACAACGATGTTACTTCTAAATCGTCCGACGGCTTTCCTAGAAGCTCAACGGCGGCATCGGGCCGAGTCGAGACAGTCGCAGATGGTTCGCCGTGATGCGGGGACGGGCAGACGTCTCAGTCCGGCCAGAAACCGTCACTGGTCACCCGTTCTGGATAGCGGTCATCCTGGCGAAGCGGTATGCTACGGATCTGTATGCGAAGTCGGTCGCCTCGACTCGGGAAGCTGCCGACTGCTGCTTCTGCTGCCTTGTTATTCTGTGTTTCGCGTAATCTCTGCTTCTAAACAGTAACTCGCAGAACACGTTATCAAGTATTCCGATGTTGCGCGGTAGAACCGTCGCCAGAAAAAAGTTAGGCTCAACTCAATCTAGGAGAATTGACCGTGAAAAAGAAGTTTTTTTCCTTACTACTTCTCGGGGGCCTTGCGCAAACCGCCGCGACTGGTGTCTGTGACTGTCGACCGAGCCAATAAATCGGGGGGCACAGGCGTTGTTGCCGGAGGCGCCGGATTTCTCGGTACACCCGGAGCCGTGCTGATGTCGCCCTTTGCCATCAATCCGGCAGTCGTCACAGCCGTTGGCAGCGGCGCGTATGAAGGCGGTTGTTATCTGAAAGAAAAATAGGAGATCAACATGAAAGCACTGGCGATCATCGCCTTGGTATTTGCGGGTCTTTCCATAATCGTTCCGGTTGTTGGCGTATTCCTTGCAATGTTGTGTTCTATCTTGGCTCTAATAGCATTTCGGAGCCAACCCACTCTCGCAGGCGTGACCTTCGGCCTTAATATTGTGAGCACTGCCTTCCTCAGCCCCAGCTTGATTGTTGCCGAGGCTGTACACTCATCGGCCACAAGTGAAGTGGTAAGTGCGCAGACCGTCGAAAGTACCCCTGGAAGCATCTACCTTTTCTATGTTGGATTCCATGTGGTGTTGTTCGCCGTGGCCATAGTCTGGCGCTTACTCAGAGGTGCCCCGAAATAGGATGGTAACGCCCGAGCCTAACAAACCATTCCAGAGGACCGCTTGCAAGTTCGCTCCGGGGCTTGGCCCTCGGCCTGCCCCTGAGTTCAGACGTTAGCCCTATGGAGCCCCAATGATCCGCCGACTGTTTGTTCTTCTTCTATGTTTCGCCACCAGCGCGCTAGTGGCTGCCGAGCCTACTTCGATCAAGGCACCAAAACCGCTGCTCGCGCAGGTTCAACGGCTCACCGAACTGCTGCGAGACAGTTATGCGGTTTGGTACCCCGACGCGACAATGGTTCAGTTTGTGAAACCCCGTGAAGGCCAGGAGCTTACCCTGGTGGTGTTTACCGTCGAGGGCTTCGGTGGTGGAAACAACCACACACAGTATTTCGCCGTCTTTAGTCCGGAAACAGATGAAAAAGGCAAACAGCATTTTTCGCTTATTGATGTCATGCCCATTGCTGGTAAAGGCTGGCGCGGCGTCAGAAATCTCAAGGCCAAAGTTACCTGGAATCAAAAGAGCAACGAAGCTCTTATCGCCATCGACGCCTTGGAGGTCGCCGGCGACGATGCTCCTAACTTTCCGAGCAAGAAGGTAACCATCAATCTCTTGCTCAAAGGTGCTCGCCTTGTCGAGCAGAAGCAGCCGTAGAGCAAACCCTGCGGTCGATAGGGGTCTCGCGCGAAAAGCCCCGCGAGACCCCTCAACTCCACGTTGAGCGACAACTTGCGGCAGGCGCCAATGACGGCTACGGGTCGGGTCGAGACGCTCAGGGAACGAGGTAAATCTCAGCAGCAATGAGCAGGCGGGATGCTACGGGAAGGTTCAAACATGCGTTGATGTTGGCAACGTCCCCGGTTCCGATGACGCTCAAAAGGCCCCTTACGTGGCCGCTGCCAGGCGCAGTCCAAGCACTCCGTCACGGATCCTCTTGCCGCCAAATTTTGTTGTGCAGCGGATGGTGGCTAGACTCTGAAGTCAGTCGGCGTGGTTTGCCGGCTCGCTACGCGTTTTGATGCAATCGCATCCCGCAACACGGTGTAGCTGACGAGCAGGAGTAAGGCATTGAAACGCGTTTGAGCGTTTATGCAAACGGCCTGGATCGGACGGCGACGCATCGCAGCGGCAGGGGTAACCGGTGGGCGCGTGGTGGTTTCATCCGATACAGAGATACTGGAGTAGTCGGAACCCGGGAGATGGCTTTGAGGTGTCGTTGCCCTCGAGGTGCCAGCGCAGGGGTCTCCAGCGGTCGATGGTACAGACCGGATAGCTGCGGGCTAGCGAGGGGTGACCAACAACCTCGCACCGGGCGCCACCAAGCATGGCGATACGGGAAAATTCATCCTCACCCACTTGCGCGGTGGGTAGGGATGAATGTTGCCCGAGACTTGGAAAACGGTTCCGGAAGACCTCCGGGATGAATAAATCCTAAACAAAAGAACCTCCTAGCCAAGGGAGGATGTTTGGGGTTAAGCACTATGCCTAAGTTAGGAAGAACGCGCGCGCGAGGGCCTGGACAGGCGGGCGACTCGGATGCACGGGGTTGGAGCGCTCCGGCGGTCAGGGGGCCTACGAGGGATGGGTCGGGGTCTGAGCGATGCCGCTCCGACGGCATCTAAAAGGGCACGTCATCCTCATTGAAACCGGCGTTCTGCTGTCCGGGCGCTGAATCACGGGGTTCGTCTAGCCAGTTGTCTTCGCCACTGGATGTCTCTTTGCGAGAGCTGTCTGTGTTCGCGCCATTCAGCGCTTGAGCTAGTGCCTTCTCCACGGCGTCGATGCGCTCCTTGCACACCTTGTAAGCCTCTACGGACTGCGTGACGATCGTAAGCAAGTTGTCGATGTCGGGCTCACGCTGGTTCCTCAAGGTCTCGGCGTGCTGCTGAAGCACGGTGTAAGCGTCGCGAAATGATGTAGTGGTCATGATTGTTTTCGTGCCCTTGTCTGTGCCGGGACACTTCCGTCCCGAAACTGGATTTCGATCCGTTCATCCTCGTCGAGATGGCTTGCGCTGGTGACCGCCTTGCCGTCTGCGTTTTTGACGATGGCGAACCCCCGGTTGAGCGTCTTCTGCGGACCCTGGCCGGCGATTTCGCGCAGAAACGCCTCTGACTCCACTCTGGCGGCTTCGATCTTACGTTTCGCATCGCGCCCGACATCGGCCAGCGTTCTTTCAAGTGAGGCATCAGTATCACGAACCTGGCGTCCTCCACGTTCCCGTACCGCCTCAAAATTCGTTCGGGACGCTCCTCGTGCTTCTTCGAGGGCTTGGTGCGCTTCAATCCGCACTTCGGTCAGGAGTGTAGGGAGAGTCTCCTTTGCCTGTGCCAGCTGACTGCGGGCCTCATGCTTCACTTCATGAAGCGCCTCCCGCGTGGTCTCGGCCGCCCCGCGTACCGTTTGCAGGGCCGACAACCTGACCTCGGCGGTCAGCGACGTCACGGAGTCCCGTGCTGCACCAAGCGTCCGCTGGGCCCCACTATTTACCTCGGTGTCTCTTTGCGCGACAGCGCTGCGGGCAAGGTGCAAAGTGCGCTCCGCAAGTTGGGAGACCATTTCAAAGGACGCCTTGGTCTCGGAGGTGCGCTGCCGGATCGTCTGCTCAATGCCGTGAATCACCTTTGACGGCGTGTCGAACGACCGATTGGCGACTTCATCGAGGATTGTGCTGTCCCGTTCGTGTCCGATGCCAGCAAAAACAGGCGCAGGCGCCTCGCAGACGCAACGTGCCAAATCGTAGTCATTGAGCCACGCCAGGTCGTTGACGGCACCGCCACCCCGAATGATGACGATGGCGTCGGGGGCATCACCCCATTGCCTCGGCCACGAAGCCAGCGCCTTCAGCAAGGAAGCACGAATCTCAAATGCCGCTCCCTCGCCTTGGAAACGGCTATGTGCATACTCGAAAGCGCACACCCCGAACTCCTGCAGGCGCCGTGCCTCAGCATCGAAGTCCCCAAGCCCGGCCGCACCCTGCGGCGCGACCACGAGGACCTGGTTGAAATCCCATGGTGGCGTCAGCCGTCGATTCAGGTCGAACAGACCTTCCCGTTGGAGCCGTGCCCGAATCTCACGCTTTCTGGCCTCAAGCTCACCGAGCGTGAACTCGGGGTCAATCTCCTCGATGACGAGGCTGAAGCCGTATTGAGCGTGAAAGGTAGGCTTGGCGCGAACGAGCAGCTTGATGCCGGCGGTGAGTACGCTGCCGGTTACACGCTCGAACACCGGGATGATCTTGTTCGCGGTGGTGGCCCAGATCATCGCACGAGCCTGCGCGATGGCCACGCCCTCACCAGTTCGCTCCGCGAGCTCAAGGTACACATGCCCGCGGCGCGAGTCGATTTTCGTGACCTCGACCTTCGCCCACACGCCGGCCTCGTAGGCTTGGGCGACCGCTTGAGCCACGCCTGCGAGCAGGGAGGAGAGGCTCATCCCCTTGTCCGCGAGGGTCACGCTCGACGATTGAGCGGCCTGAGTGGCTGGTAACGCAGAGGAGAGAGGTGAAGGAAGATCTACAAGTGCGGGGTGGTCGCTGGGTAACCACTTCGCGAAGGGCGCCGGGTCGAGACCGTCAGGAACGTACCAGCGCTTGGCGCCTCCGTCCCAACGGGCACCGAGCGCTTTGGCCTGCTCGCGCTCTTGGTAAGTGGTGGTGAGGTAGGTGGGCACGGTGGTCGGAGGCGGTGACTGCTGACAAGGAAGTAACGATGATCGGCCAAGTCAGTTTCTGGATGAGACAGATGAGCGAGAGTGGACGGGGGAGCGATGCGACAAAGGTATGGTGAGGTAACGAGCTACATCACGAAAGATGAACCCGAGATTCGGGAGCTGATGCATCCAGAAGTCCACGGAAACAGAGCCCAGAGCTTGGCTGAAGCTACTGTACCTCCTGGCACCAGAACGCATCTGCACCGGCACGCGAAGACGGAGGAGTTGTATCACGTAACTTCTGGCCGTGGCCGAATGACCCTTGGTGGACGAGACATTCGTTATCGAGGTTGGCGACACCCTGTGCATCGCTCCTGGCACCGCGCACTGCGTCGAGGCGATGGGGGATGCGCCGCTGAAGTTGCTCTGCTGCTGCTCACCGGCGTACAGCCATGACGATACCGAAATCCTGACGCTGCACGAGCAAAGCTCCGTCTCGCTGTCGGCCGGGCCGGAGTGGCGCACTGAGGTTGCGGACGGATCAAGCGTGTAGCTGCGGATCAAGGGGCGGGGCTACGGTTGCACGCTCGGACCGTCACCCCTTCTCTGATCTGAGCTCGCCGAGCAGGTCCTGAGCCTGCTTCTCTGTCCCGTAAGCCATGTGCAGTAGCATCTGCACCGCCTTCGGGATGCTGCGGCCCGACTCGTAGCGCGAGCCGCCGGACTGCGTCACCCCCAAGGGACTCCAGAACTGACTCTGGTTTAGTCCCAGCGTTTTGCGGCACTCTTTCACGTCCTCAGCCGTCTTGAAGCGGAGGGTGAGCCGTTTCTTCGGCGTTGCATTGGGCTCACTTCTTTTTGCGTTTGTCATGATCTGGCTTACTCTTTGGCTGCAGGCGTTGGTGGTGAGAGACGATCAGTTACGGTCAGCAGATCAGGTGCTGCATAACGAGCTCGAACACTCGCAGACGCTGAAGCGAAAAACCGGTTGTCCTGGCCTGGGAGCCGCGGGCGAGGAGGTTAAGCAGGCTTAAACTACCTCGGATATTGTATGGCTTGAGGTTATATCAAACGACTAAACCATTATCGCATCGACCTAGTATGCGCTTTCTGGTGTTGGAGGCTTTTGGTGACTACCGGCCGCGCGGACGGGGGCGTTCTGAACCGTCGACCTGCGACATGGTCTCTTGACCCGCTACAAACGCGGCTCTCACTACAACTCATGAAGAGGCAACCCATGAAAGCGATTCGACTACGCAGTCCTGCGGGATTGGACAAGCTGGAAGTTGTGACTCTGGATGACCCGGGGCAGCCTGGCCCGGGCGAGATACGCGTCAGAGTCCACGCGAGCTCTCTGAACTACCACGACCTGGCCGTCGTGGCTGGGCATATGCCGACAGAAGATGGCCGCATCCCCATGTCCGACGGCGCTGGTGTCGTCGAGGCTGTCGGTTCGGGCGTCACCGAGTTTGCTGCGGGTGACCACGTGGTCTCGACCTTCTTCCCGACTTGGCTGAACGGTGACCCTCCGCTCGCCGATTTTTCAACAACCCCGGGCGATGGTGTCGATGGGTACGCCCGCGAGGTCGTTGTTATGCCATGGACTGCCTTTACCCACGCTCCTAAAGGCTACAGCCACGCCGAAGCTGCCACGTTGACCACTGCAGGACTCACAGCATGGCGTGCCCTTGTCGTCAACGGGGGACTGCGCGCAGGCGAGACGGTGCTGGTGCTGGGTACCGGCGGCGTTTCGATCTTTGCGCTGCAAATTGCCAAAGCGATGGGGGCCACAGTCATCGTTACCTCATCCTCCGACGAGAAGCTCGAGCGGGCCCGCAAGTTGGGTGCTGACCACCTCGTGAATTACCGCCGTGAGGAAAATTGGGCGGAGCGGGCGCTGGCGCTCACCGGCGGACGAGGTGTCGACCATGTCGTCGAGGTGGGTGGCCCTGGAACGCTGGCCCAGTCCATTGCGGCGACTCGCATCGGTGGTCACATTGCGCTGATCGGCGTGCTCACGGGTCTGGGTGGTCCAGTTCCGACGGCGGCACTGATGGCTCGCCAACAGCGGCTTCAAGGTCTCATCGTAGGTAGCCGACAGCATCAGCTCGATCTGGTCCGTGCAATCGAGGCGACTGGAATGAAGCCTGTGGTCGATCGGTCGTTCGCGCTGCCCGACATCGCCGAGGCTTTCCATCTGCAGCGCTCGGGTGGACATTTCGGAAAAATCGCCCTCGAGTTCTAAACGGCTGTTCAGCGCCTTTAAGTAGGAAGGTTTGAGCACGCCTGGCGCCCCCGCGCCAGGGCGTTTGCCTACGCCGTTACTGCCGCGGATCGTTGCCCTCACGACCAACCGAACGGGCCACACCTGGTAACCTGGGGGCTGGTAGGAGGAGATGGCATGAGCATTTTACGATATTCGCGACGAAGGCGCCGTTCGTGCTGCAATGGCGGAGTACGACAGGGTCGGCCGAAAGTATTTCCTCGAGAAGTACGGCTTCGGCAAGTCCCGCGAGTACATGCTCCGTGACAACGCCACCGGCCGCCTCTACGACTCAAAGGCCATCGTCGGGGCTGCGTATGGGTATGCCTTTCCAGACCGCGGCTCGCTAACTGCCTCTGACTTTTCGGGTGGCGAGGCAACCGTGGAGTCCCTGCTTGCCAGCTTGGGATTCGAGGTTGTTCGGGTGGGGCGCGACTGGAGTCGCGAAGAGGTTGAAGCCACCGTCGCAGACTATTTCGAGATGCTGCGTTTGGAGGCTACAAACCAGCCCTACAACAAATCTGAGCACAACGAGACCCTGCGGCAGCGGTTAAGCGCCCGGAGCAAGGGCTCTGTTGAGATGAAGCACCAGAACATCTCAGCCGTCCTCGACCACCTCGGCCTTCCGTATATCCGCGGCTACAAGCCTCGCTCGAACTTCTAGGATCTGCTGCGTGAGGTGGTCATCGAACATGTGCGACGGTCCCATCAGGAGCTACGCGTTGTCGTTGATGCCATCGAGGACCGTACGACCCCGGGCAATCGAACGTACCGCGGAGTCCTGATTGAGCCTCCCAGGCCAGAAGTCCTGCCGAAGCGGCGGCGCTTAGACCGCCTTCCCAGACGGCTCGATTACGCGGCGCGGGACGAGCACAACCGCGCCCTCGGCCGAAACGGTGAGGCTTGGGTCGTGGGCTATGAAGGGAGCCGACTCGAAGACGAGTCTCGTCCCGATCTAGCAGCCAAAATCGACTGGATATCCGACCGCTGCGGTGACGGAACGGGCTACGACATCATGTCCTTTGAGTCAGACGAGATGGCTCGCTTCATTGAGGTCAAGACGACGAATGGCAGCCAACTGACCCCGTTCATCGTCAGTCGTAACGAGGTCGAGTTCTCCGAAGAGGCTGAAGATGCCTTCTGCCTCTACAGAGTCTTCAACTTCGCTCAGGCTCCAGGCTTGTTTATCCTTCGTGGGTCTCTAACGGCATCCGTGCATCTCGAACCGCTCGACTACCGGGCGAGGCTGCGTGCTTTGGGGCAGTGAGTGCTGGGGCCAGTGACGATCGTGAGCTTCTCGGTTTGACAATCGCCGACCGACCTTTTTGGTCGGACGCCGGGCGAAGCCACCCGCTTTGCTCGTCCATAGGTCGCAGGCCTTCACCGATTCCTCCCATTTGGTTGGGGTCCGTCCAGCAGTGCATCTTGGTCCCATGGACAGTCTTCGGGCAGATTCTCGACTCGAACGCCTATCGCACCCAGCGATGCGAGCGCATCTGACCAGCAGTCCGCCACCCACGCAGGATTAGTCAGCCGCTGCTGAAGACTCGGGCTACCGGCCAACTGCATCGCAACGAGCATCCGCTGCTCTTGGATCAGCCTCATGTCCGCCTGAGTGGGTTCATCATCACAATGGTTAAGCCGGGCCAAACTTGCCATCAACGCTGACACGCGGTAGCTCAGGGCGCGCTCTTGGGAGCGAGGTATATCGAGCGCTTCATTGGCGAGGTTTTCAGAAAAGGGCTTCTCGACTTCGGGGGCTTGGAGCGCTTGAGCTCGAGCCTCACCGTAGGCCGCTGTGTCGGGAGGGCTGTGCGGCCAGACCTCGAGGCCCACATCCGGCATCGCCTCCCACTCGGGGTCACGGGGATAGCTTCTCTCCATAAAAACTCCTGGCCAGGTAGGTCGGTTGGACCGCTTCTCGAGGACGTCCTGCTGACGGCATGTCCCATTCTCGTACTTCGTGGTGACCGAGTGATACCAAGGATGAATCGGTGGGCGGCCTGGAGCTCGGTGGTGTCGATCTTCCAGAGGCGGGTGGAGTCATGGTTGCCGGCGTAGCCGAGTTCGCTCAGGAACGCGCCGGCGTATGCATACTCAAGGACTGAAGTGCTTGGGACCGGACCGGGCCGTTCTTCAGCTTCCAGAGTGTGCATCATCGTCGCCCAATCAGTTGCTGCCAGTTGATGCATCGCGGCGACGGCTGCAGCGAGCGGGTCGGTGTGGGGAGTGGTGTCGGTAGTCATGGTGTCGGCTTTGCTCGCGGAGTGCGCGTCTTCTGTTGATATCGTGCGGGGTCTGTGGGGCTTGGGCTAGCCGCCCACCAGGCCCCTTGGATTGCCCAAGGGCTGGTAGGCGTCCCGCTGCAGGCTCTTACGCAGCTTGTGCTGCAACCCGTTGCTCACGGCGATAACGCCGTGCAGCTTGGATGACCGCGAGCCGAACCTCGGTCTGAGGCTCTCGGGAGAATGCTTCCAGAGCTTCGTGCAGAGGAATGGATCCGCGTGCAGGGTCGATACCCACGTTTTCGCACCATTGCAGGATGCCGTCTTCGCAGCTTCCGGATTCGCGCGCGTCATCGAGGCCGACCATGCAATCTTTGTCACGACGGCTAAAGCGTTTGATGAATTCCTCGTTCGTGATGGAGAGGGGTGAGCGAGGCTTGGCCCGTTCGCCGGCAGCTGTCATTTTCCGGCGAATCCCCTTCAGCGCACCTTCGGCAGTGTCGGCATGGAAGTCGTAGTCGCCGCAACGAGCGATGAAGCCGCGCTCGTTAATGACACTGAAACCGCGCCCTTGGCGTGCCCAGACGGCCCTGTAAAGCTCGATGTCAGGGCAGCCGGAGCTCACGGGAATGGCATCTAGGGTCAGGAGGCCGGAAAGGTCTTCCAGGTCACGATCAAAGACACGTGTGAGCCACTGGTAGGGGATGGTCACCGTATGGTGGTCCTCGTTTGCACGCCAGCCCTTGAAACTTCCGCCGTAGGTGTCCCAGTTGCAGTCCATGTCGACGATGTAGCCGATCTTGGACGGATCGTTGGAGAAGTTGACGTTAAAGGAGCTACCGCCTGCTGCGCCGTACCGAAGAAGGTTCACTGCGACCGACTTCAAGGTTGCGCGTCGTCTGGAGTTGATCCGTTCCTGCGGGGTGCCGCTGGGTAGAAGCACCGGTTTCGACGGTGCCGATGTCTGCGGACGAGCAGGACATTCTTTGCCAGTGTGTGCCACGGCCCGACGCGTTGTGCGCGTCCATCGATGCTTATTGTGCTCGGCACGATAGGCGAACACCTGATCGATGTATGCGGGACGGCCGGGCAGCCCGGCTTCACGCAAGGCCTCGCGGACTGCCTTCTTTGTCGCGAGCTCGCGGTTAGCCGCGAGGCTGTGAAGAATCGCGTCAACCGGCTTGGTGGGGGTGGAAGCTTCCTGGGTCGTCGGGGTCGTCGGGGTCGTCAGGGTTGGATCTAGCGGCATGGAGCGCCTCGTCTCAGAGAGTGATTGGGACGAGGTATAGCTATCGACCTCCACCTTTCTGAGCGTGGCGGCGTCCTTTCTAGCGCTCTGCTGAAGGCGCCCGCGGCGCAGGGCAGTGGCGGAGTGGTCGCGTCGGCTCGGTGTGCCGTCGGTGTCGGAAGGGGCGGGTTGAAGGAAGGGGGGCAGCGTCTGTGCGAGCGGAAGAGCGGCCGTGTTATTTGTCATGGAAATGGTCATCAAAGCCTCCAGTGGCGTGGGTTGTGGTGAATGACTGTATCGATATACAGCAGATTATCACCGCCGCGAGTGGGCTCCAAATTTGGCGGATGGCGCCAATTTCGATGATCGTGATGAGTGAAAAATGGCTGCGGATCGGCCGTAGATCGGCGTTTTTTCGTGCTGTGTCGGACGGGGTAGCTGCCTGAGGCACGCTGGATTCGATAAGGTGCAGGCCGATTGGGGACGGGCGCCCGGGAGGGGGAGGAGGGGGCCGTCGCTCAGTGGGGACCGTTCGGGTACATGGCTACCTGCGCGCGTTGGGCAGAGACAATCGACTTAGCTCCCCAGCGGTTACGCATCGGGCGCGGCTGCTGACCCCCGCAGTCCTGGCCAGGAGTTCTCGGAGACGTTTTCCACGACTGGGGCCGCCTCCGCAAGGCAGGCCCCTAGTATTTTTAGTAATACTAGTAGCGTTAGCTTTTGTCGTGTAAGGGTAAGAAAATAAAAGGAAAGTCTCGTTTTCCTGTGACCGAAATGACGGAATTTGTGACCGTTTTGACGGAGGGTGTGACCATTTTGACGGGCGTCGATCCACGCCCACTCGATTTTCGAGCCTGGATCATGCGCGACTGTGCTGATCCACCGGGCAGCACATAGTCGAGTCTCAGATGGACCGGACTCCGGCCGACAGCAACTGGCGTACCCGCTCCCGGAGGCTTTCCGGCGCTCGGATTCGTACTGCAGGCACATGCCGCATGATGTCCATTGCCAGTTCGGTCGGATTGCTGAACGGCACCTGCAGCCGATATCGGCCATCTTCCAGCACCTGACCTTTCTGGTCGGGGTGCCACACTTCCTTGCTCACCCAGCGTGCCTGTTCAGAAGTGAACTCCAACTCGGCCCACTCCACCTGCTTGCCTGAGAAGATGCCGTAGCCCCCGTCGAGCACGCGGGCAATGTCCTTGTCGCTTGCCTCCTTCGCCTTCTCGGTCGAGAGGGTTACGCTGCGGATGGCATCCAGCGCGAAGCTGCGCAGTTCATTGCGCAGATGACACCAGGCGTCCAGATACCAGGCCTCGCGGTAGAAGGTGAGTCGCTGCGGGGAGACTTCCCGGGTGACGGTCTCGTCCCGCGCACGCACGTAGTGGTCGATGGTGAGCCGGCGGCGCTGCAGAACGGCGGTCGCGATTGGGGCAAAGTGCTGGGAGTCGTGGGTGCGCCCGGCCTGGCGGTGGAAGCGGATGCGTTTGTCGATGTCCTCGATGGGCAGTTCGCCTTCGCCGAGGATGGCACGCAGGCGGGTAAGCAATGGTTCTACGTGCGCCGAAAGAAGTCCCGGCTCCAGGTTCTTCAGCATCTGCCGCATGGTCAGCAGGGCGATGACTTCCGAAGCGTTGAACCACAGGCCCGGCAGTTCATAACGCGGACCGGATGCCGGCGCATCGAATCGGTATCCGCCTGCGTCACGGTCCCAGACGATGGGCGCATTGAACCGTTCGCGCAGGTACTCGAGGTCGCGCTTGAAAGTGGCGAGGGAGACCTCGAGCTCCTCAAGAAAAACCTGGACCGGCACAACTCGACGCTCATTGAGCAGGCGGTCGATATGGTAGAAGCGTTCTGTCCGGTCCATCAGGTCTCCTGTGCGAGAGGGCTACAGAAGAATACCTGCCTTTTGGTACAACACGGTCAGCGTTAAACGCATGTCCTGCGGCAGATATGACCATCCAATGGCGGCAAGGTCCTCGGGAACACCGAAGAGCGCTTCGGCTACACCGCCGGTGATGGCGGCAACGGTGTCGCTGTCCCCGCCAATTGAAATGGCGTTGCGGATGGCGTCCTCAAAGTCGCTCGCTGTGAGCGCGCAGACCAGGGCCTGAGGCACCGTTTCCTGGCAGGTCTCGTTGAAGCGGTAAGTGGGCCTGATATCGTCGGGGGTTCGCTCGAGGTCGTAACCGAACCGCTCGGTAATGGCGACCTTGATGTTCTGCGGCTTTACGCGCTGCCTGGCTAGGAAAATCGCTAGTGCCGTGGCTTCGGCCCCCTTCAGGCCTTCTGGATGATTGTGCGTGACCTCTGTGACTGCCTTGGCCAGTTCCAGTGCCTCGTCGACGGAGTTGGCAAGCAGCCCTGCGGGGGATACACGCATGGCTGCGCCGTTGCCGTAGCTGTTGTAGGGCTCTACTTCGCCGCGAGCAAGCCAGTGCGAGAACATGCCACCCCAGCCGCCGTTATCGAAGTACCGACGACCCCATTCCATGAGTGCCTCGCCTGGGTTCCGGGCGTTCACGAGTGCATCGGCCACGGCAATCGTGCAGATTGTGTCGTCCGTGTAGAAGGCATTCTCGTGAAAGAGGGGGCCGAAGTCCTTGCGGCGGACGTTGTTCCACTCGTAAACCGAGCCCACGATGTCTCCAATGACTGCTCCCAGCATGGTCGGTTCTCCTTCAGTTACGGTTGATGCGGTGCGTGCGGTGGCCGACCGTCACGACGGCGCCGTCGGTGTCGACCACCGCATACACATCGAGCGCGGGCTCAAGCCGACCGTACGTTTCGGCTCCCAGCATCCTGCGTAGGCGTTGGCGACTCTTGTGCGTCAGATACACCACGCGCGCGCCACGCTTGTCGTACTCATGCGCGCCATAACGCATCAGCAAGGGCAGAACGTCCTCGGGGATGCCGCGCTGCTGCAGGCGGCGGGTGGCATGATGAGTCATGGGCAGGTCGAACATGGCGGGCCTCCACGTGCTGGGTCAAGGTAGTGCCATTGTGCCGAGGGTAGTGGCTCACCACGCGAGCTAGAGCAGCCGCATTATCGCAGCAGGTGACCGGTCGCTATACCTGGCTCCAGGTCACAAGAGGATGAGCAAGGTGAATGTGATGAGAAATACCGATGCCATTGAGCAACTGGCGCGTGAGGTGGAGCAGCACCCGGACTACAAGGTGCTGCGCCGTCTGCAGCCCCGTTGCAGTGTCGGGGTGTGGGATGGTGAAGAAGAGGTCGTACAGATGGCCCTCGTTGACACCGAGACGACCGGCATGAATGCCGAGCGGGACGAAATCATCGAGCTCGGACTCGTTGTCGTGGCGGTTGGGGCGCAGTCAGGGCTGGCATTCGAGGTACTGGAGAGCTACGGCGGTCTGGAAGAACCCCGTGGCCCGATACCACCGGAGACGACCAGAGTGCATGGCATCACTGACGCCATGGTGGCCGGTCAGCGTATCGACGACCTGCGGGTGGAGGCACTGCTCAAGAATGTCGGGCTGGTCATCGCACACAACGCGAGCTTCGACCGGCGTTTCCTGGAGAAGCGGCTGCCTGTCTTTGCCGGACTGCCCTGGGCGTGTTCGGTGAAGGACGTCGCCTGGTATGAGGAAGGCTTTGGCTCACAGAAGCTCGACTACATCCTGATGCAGTGCGGCTACTTCCACGAGGCGCACCGGGCCGAGGCCGACTGCCTGGCGTTGCTGGAGGTGCTTCAGCGCCCGCTGGAGAAGGCAGGCGGCGTGGCCATGCGGCAACTTCTTCGCGCTTCCGCACAGAAGCGTTACCGCATCTGGGCCGTGAACTCGCCCTTCGAGGTCAAGGATGACCTTAAGGCCATGGGTTACCGCTGGGATGCGGTCATACGATGCTGGAACCGTGAAACCAGTGAGGACGCACTGGAGGAAGAACTGCTGCGGCTGAAGCTGCTGGCCTACCCCAAGCGGCCGGTAAAGATATCGGTGGAGATGCTCGATGCACGGGTTCGGTTCAGCGACCGTCCGGGAATTCGGGAGGAACGAGTAATTTGACGGTGTGATGATTCAGATGGCGGCCCAGGTGGCCGCCTTTATTGTTGCCGACCGGTCTCAACACAACTCCGCAGCAAACCGGGGTGCCGCGGTGGCAAACCGTTCCGCAATGAGCGGTGCGTCTGGGAAGCGCTGCCGGTGCCGCTCTCCCTTCACCTCGTAGTCGATACCGAAACAGTCCGCACCGAGAAGCCTCACCAGTGCATTCAGCTGAGGGCGCGTTTCCGTGAGGAACTGCTCCTCCAAATCGGCGGGCAGTGCGGGTAGAGACGCCCAGTCCGCTTCCTTGACCCAGCCCATGCGCCCGACGCCGCCGATGTAGCGAATCCGCTTTGGCTGAAGGCGGAAGAACATGAAATCCAGCGCGAGTAGGTCTTCGGTCTTCGGCAGGTAACGCAGGTAACGCGAGCACAAGGCCTCGTCCGATTCGATGCGCACGGCGTCGGCGACCAGCGTGAGGCGGGCGGTGTCCTGCACGTCCTCAGCGCCGGGCTGCACGACTGAAAGGCTCACCCGTGGGTCGGCGAGAACATTCTTGGTGTGCTCGGCCAGCGCGCTGATGCACAGCACTGGGTTGTGGGCGGCATCGAGTGCGTAGGGCACGACAGTGGCGAACGGGTAACCGCGAAGCTGGTGCGAGTGGGTTGCCAACGTGCCAAATGCTGACAGGTGCAACAAGGACAGAGCGGTTTCCGGAGCGATTTGCATGAGTACGGCCTCGTGGTTGGCTGCGGAGAGTGTGAGCGATGGCCGGCTCACTACATGAGCGAGTTACGTCATATTTTACATTCCGGAACGAGGTCGGTAGAGTCTGCACAATGTAAAGACACTATCCGGATAGCGCCCACCGATGACACGACACAAGACAGAGGCAATAAACCTCCGGATGTCTCCCGAGATGAAGGCCATGCTCAGGGCTGCAGCCGAGCGCGAGCATCGCACGCTCAGCAACATGATTGAGCATCTGCTCATCGACTACTGCGAACGTCATGCTATCCCTCGGCCCTTGCTGACGGAAGAACGACCCGCTTCCAACCGACGCACTTCAGGCGGCGCTCTGTGAACTCGAACGAAACCCTTATCAAGCTTGGTTATCGGCTTGGGCGCGGTGGTGTTCATGCTGCGCGCACCATGATGTTCGATGAGCTGACGCATCTCTTCGAGCACACCACGCCCGATACGGCGCGTGATGGCTACCGAGCGGAGGTCATCGACTTCAATGTGCTGGGCAAGCCGACTCAAAAGTCTCGCGTGCTCACCTTCGGCCATCTGACCGAGCTCTACGGACTGGACCCCGCCATTCCGGTGTTCCGAGTCTTTCGAAGGCTGTGGGCTGCAGATGAGCAAGCGCGTCCGGTTCTGACGATTTGTCTGGCTCTCGTCCGCGACCCCGTCTTGAGGCTGTCGGAGTCGTTTGTGCTTGGCAAGGCACCGGGGGAGTCGGTGCGGCGAGAGGAGGTCGAGACGCTGATTGAAACAGCCGAGCCAGACCGCTTTAGTCCCGCGACGCTCAAGTCCATCGCCCAGAACATCAACGGGAGCTGGACTCAGGCCGGCTACTTGGCTGGCCGGGCAAGAAAGGTCCGGACGATGCCGAATGTCACGCCATCCAACATCACCTATGCATTATTCTTGGGGCATCTTGAAGGTTTGACAGGACAGCGGTTGTTCTCCTCACGTTGGATGACGCTGTTATGTAGCTCGCCTAGTGAGCTAGAGGCCCTGGCAAACTCTGCCTCGCATCGTGGGCAAATCGTTTTCCTGAATGCTGGCGGGGTCAAGGAAGTCCGCTTCCCCGGCTTCCTGACTGCCGAAGAGGAGCAGTGGCTGCATGAGTAGCAAGGTAGCGAAACTGGTCGGTGCTTATCGGGAGCACATCTCGGTGCCGTGGGCGGGTGGCCTGGCGGCCATTCAGCGCGTCATCTTCGCGGTGTATGACAAGACCGACGAGCTGCGGCTACGGGCGCACATCGACGAATTCCGTCTGGCGACGCTCGAAGCCGGCCACGAATGGTTGCTCCTGGATGTCACCAACGCCTTCCCCGAGTGGATGGCGGCTCAAGAGTATCGCGATGCCTACTTCGAGTGCCCGGAGGACCTCACTGGCTATCAGGCAGGTGAAATCACCGAGTTCGTCCATGGCTTGGTTGAGCGCATCAAGGCGACCATTGCCGCCGAGGCTACGCCGAACACGGTGGTAGCACTGATGGGTGTTGGCAGCCTCTTCGGACTGGCGCGAGTGTCGTCGGTCGTGGAAGGTATCAAGGACGCAGTGGGCGGTCGCTTGGTCGTCTTCTTCCCCGGTGAGTACCACCCGGAGAATCACGCCTACCGGCTACTTGACGCGCGGGACGGCTGGAATTACCTCGCCGTGCCGCTGCTGGCCAAGGAAGCCTGAGCAACACGAAGCTGTAGTAACAACAAGAACAAGGGAACACGCTGTGCTGAACCGCGACATCTACGTCAAATCCCCCGAGCAAAACCGGCTGGCCAACAATGGTGTGGCCGAAGTCTCTGAGGACCACTCCGCCGCCGCCCTCGAGGTGCTGCGCTACGAGCTTGAAACCTTCGTGTGCGATGGCCAGTACGCGAAGGGCATCGAGACCATCCTCTCGACCTTCCTGCGCAACCTCGGCACCAAGTCCGAACAGCCCGGCGTGTGGATTTCGGGTTTCTACGGCTCGGGTAAGTCTCACCTGGCGAAGATGCTGCGTGCGTTGTGGACCGACCTGCAACTGCCCGGTGGCGCCTCGGCTCGTGGTCTTGCGCACCTTCCTAACGCGGTTGCAGACCAGCTCAAGGAACTGAGCACCGAAGGCAAGCGCAACGGCGGGCTGCATGCTGCGGCTGGCAAGCTCGGTGCTGGGGCAGGGGACAACGTCCGCCTGGCGCTGCTGGGCATCATCTTCAAGTCGAAGGGACTGCCAGAGCAGTTCGCACAGGCACGCTTCGTGATGTGGCTCAAGCACGAGGGGCTGCTTGATGCGGTGCAGTCCAACTTGGAGGCGGCGGGCCGCACCCTCACTCACGAATTGCCCCACCTCTACGTCTCCAGCCATCTGTCCAAGGCGCTGCTGCACGCTAACCCTGGTCTGGCAGAGAGCGAATCGGGGCTGCGCCAGCTCATCAAGGCCCAGTTCCCGCAGGTCACCGACGTCACCAACGGCGAGATGGTCGCCGCCATTCAGGGCGCGTTGGCGAAAGACGGCAAGTTCCCGCTGACCTTGGTCGTGCTCGACGAGGTTCAACAGTACATCGGCTCGGATGCACAGAAGGCCTATATGGTGCAGGAGGTGACCGAGTCGCTTTCGAAGCACTTCAACGGTCAGCTGTTGTTCGTCGGTACCGGTCAGTCGGCTCTGTCCGGCATGCCCAACCTGCAGCGGCTGATGGGTCGCTTCCCGGTGCAAGTCACCCTGGGCGACTGGGACGTCGAGAACGTTACCCGCAAAATCATTCTCGCCAAGAAGGCGACCGCCCAGCCCGAAATCGACCGCGTCTGGCGCGACAACCTGGGCGAAATCTCCCGCCACCTGCGCGGCACCAAGCTCGAACACGTCACCGACGACGAAGCGGTTATCACTGCCGACTACCCCATCCTGCCGGTGCGTCGCCGCTTCTGGGAAAACATCCTGCGCACCATCGACGCCACCGGTACCGTCGCTCAGCTGCGCAGCCAGCTGCGTGTGGTGCACGAAGCCGCACTGGAAACTGCCGAACGGCCGCTGGGCCACGTAGTCTCGGGCGACTTCCTCTACGACCAGATTGCCGCCAACCTGGTTTCCACCGCCCAGCTGTCGAGGGAAATCTTCGAGGGCGTGCAGAAGTTCGCCGCGGGGGATGAATCCGCCCAGCTCAAGGCGCGGCTGCTCAAGCTCATCTATCTCATCAACAAGCTTCCTGCGGAGAAGGCACTCGCAATCGGTCTCAAACCGACCGAAGACGTGTTGGCTGATTTGCTGGTCACCGACCTCAAACGCGGCTCGGCCGACCTGCGCAAAGCCATCCCTGGCCTCCTGCACGAACTGCAGGAGATAGACCACCTGGTCATGGCGCTCGATGGCCCCAGTGGTGCCGAGTATCACCTGCAGACGCGCGAGTCGAGCGCCTGGTACGACGAGTTCCGCGCTCAAGAATCTCAACTCAAGGCTTCGCCGCAGAACATCGAGGTCAAGCGCGCGGACTTCTTCAAGGCACGCTTCCGTGCCGTGTTGAGCAAGGTGCGCCCGGTCCAGGGCTCTGCGCTCGAGGCGCGTACGCTCTCGGCCTGCTTCGACGAAGCCTTGCCGAAAGACCACGACAAGGCGCTTTATCTTTGGATTCAGGATGGCTGGCAGACGGACGAGAAGTCGGTCATCGCCGAAGCGCGCACGAAGAGCGCAGAGAACCCGACGCTCTTCGCCTACATGCCGGCGCAGAGCAAGACGGACCTCGCCAACGCCATCGTGACCCTGGAGGCCGCCAAGGCCACGCTCAGCCGAAAGGGCACGCCGAACACAGAAGAGGGGCGCAACGCGCAGCGCTCGATGGAGAGCCGCCAGCGCAACGCCGAGAAAGAAATCGAGACCCTGCTCAACACCTTGTTTGCGGGCGTTCGTGTGTTCCAGGCCGGCGGTCAGGAGGTCACCCAGGGCAACGACCTGGCCGAGCGTCTCAACGCTGCGGTGAAGTCCTCGGTCATCCGGCTCTATCGCGAGTTCGACATCGCCGACCAGAAGGGCTGGGACAAGGTGCTGGATGAAGCCCGCAAGGGCAACGCCGAGGCCATGCGCGCCGTCGGCCATCTGCAAGAGCCCAAGTCCCACCCGGTGTGCCAGAAGGTTCTGGGCTTCCTGGGCGCGGGCAAGAAGGGTGGGGATATTCGTGACCACTTCGAATCCCCCCCCTATGGCTGGCCGCAAGACACCGTCGAAGGTGCTCTTTACATCCTGCTCGCCACCGGTGAGCTCAAGGCGCGCGACAGCGCACACAAAGCGGTCGACGCCAAATCGCTGGAGCGCAAAAAGCTCACACAGACCTTCTTCGAGCCGGAATCGGTCAACATCACCCCCATCCAGAAAATCACGATTCGCACCCTGTTCCAGAATCTTGGCGTCGGATGCCAACCCGGTGAGGAATTGGCCAAGGCGCCGACTTTCATTGCCAAGCTCAAGTCCCTAGCCGCTGCAGCCGGCGGTCCCGCGCCCCAGCCCGAGCCGCCCAGCGCCGCAGTCCTCATCGCCCTGGAGCAGGCGAGCGGCAATGGTCTCTTGCTGGAGCTCGTTTCCAAGGCCGATGAACTCACCGCGCTGGCCAAGCAATGGGAGCAGACCGCTCAACTCATTCAGAAGCGCCAGCCGCTCTGGAATCAACTCGACGCACTGCTGGAGTACGCCACCTCGCTCGGCCCCTATGCCGAGCTGAAGGCCGAGGTTGCGGCTATCTCCGCGCAGCGTAGCCTGCTGGCCGAGCCCGACCCGGTCCGCCCGGTGCTGGAGCGCACCACTGACCTCTTGCGTAAGGCCCTTAACGCCAAGCTCGACGGCTACCGCGATGAGTTTGAGGCACAGATGGCGCAGCTTGAAGCCGACAGCAACTGGCAAAAGCTCGGCAGCGAAAAGCGCGCAGAGCTGATTCGCGCTCACCACATCGATTCGCCCGCCAGTCTTGACCTCTCCACCGCCGATAAGCTCTTGGATGCGCTGGACGAATGCGACCTCCAGCGCTGGATTGAGCGTACCCAGGCACTTACGACCCGCTTCGCTGCTGTACGCATGGATGCTGCCAAGCTCCTCAAGCCGAATGTCGTTCAGGTCAAGCTGCCGCAGCGCACGCTTAACGACGCTGATGAAGTGAAGGCCTGGTTGCTAGAAGTCGAACAGTTATTGCTCTCGAAGGTTCAGGTTGGGCCAGTGACTTTCTGAGAGCAGGGAAGCACGTCAAACCGTAAGGAAGTTCTAGAACAACATCAGGGGGTGTCAATGAAGTCGCCGAAGAGATTACGTTCCGATATTCAAACGCTGACGATGCATCTTGGCCAAGTCAGAGACGCCCTTGTAAGGCGCTCGACTGAGCCCCTGGCGCAGATTGGCAAGGAATGCCAGCGAGCGTCCGAAGCGCTTGGCGAGATTCTAAAGACACAGAACCTTCCCGAAGACTATAAGGTCGCTGTTGTTGGGCGGTTCAAAGCCGGCAAGTCGTCCTTTGTGAATGAGTTGCTCGGCGCGCGTCTCGCAGGGGAGGACACCAGCCCTGAGACCGCGGCAATCACGACCTTCAAGCATGGCGACCGTGTGAAGGCCACGGTCCACTTCGTGCCCAAGGAGACCTGGGTTGGCCTGCAAAAGCTCTACGAGGACGACCCGAAACACATCGACGCTCACCGGGTGAAGATGTGGAAGAACTTCGCGAAACCGCGCAAGACTGCCGATGGGCAGGATGCCGAGCCGTTCGACCTAAAGTCCCTGGAAGCACAGTTCGTCAAGGCAGGTGGTTTCAGCCTGACGGTCGAGTTGGCCGCAGAGGGCGGAAAGAAGGCGGAATCCGAGTTTCGTTCGCGGCTCAAGGAGTTTACGTCTGGGTCTAAGCCGCACCATTGCCTCGTTGAGAAAATCGAAATCACTTCACCGGCGGAGATTCTCGACCAAGGTGTGCTGCTCATCGACACCCCTGGGCTGGATGACACCGAGCGGTTCCGTGTTTCCCTAACCGAGAAGGCCGTTGAAGATGTCGATGCGGTGCTTTTCCTGACCAAATCAGGGGCAGCCTACGGTCAGTCAGAAAAGGACTTCCTGCTTACCCTGCTGCGCAAAGGTACCGTCAAGCAGCTTATCGTGGTCATTACGCAGGTCGACCACACCTATGACCAGTACGTAGATGCTTGTCTCGACGAAGATGAGGACCCGGATTCGATTTCTCTGCGAATAGAGAAGGAGCGGGCCCGCATCACTGCTGAGATTGCGGCAACGCTCAACGACCTCGGCTCCGATGATTCACCTGCTATGCGCCGTTATCGAGAGCAACTGGGTGAGGTCGGTTTGGCATTCACATCAGCCCAGATGCATCGTCACTGGAAGGCTGGTCGTCCAGTGAAGTATGCGATTGAGGACAACGACCCGGGTGGCGTCGAGAGCCTCAAGCATCAGCTGCTTCATCTGCTGTCGACGGAGTCGCGTCTCGCGCTGGCAGCCCAGGGCATCAGCGTGAGCGCTAAAGGGGTCTTGCTCGACCTTCAGGAAGTGCTTCACAAGAAGCTTCTCGCCATTCGCGGTATCAAGGACCAGGAGGTGGCTGAGAAGAAGCTCGACACCTTTCGTGTTCAATTTGGGGAGGGCTGCGAACGGTTTAAGGGGGCTGTTGAGCAGCAGGTAGAGCTGCTACGCGACCGGTTGGCTCAAAGTTCGAAGCAGCGGGAGCTGTTCATCGAGAACATCGGTTTGCTGGCTGAGCAGCAGCTCGCAGCCTTCGAATCGGACGACGTCGGCAGACACTGGCGTACCCGACGTTCCGGCTATTGGGGCTATATGCGCGGGCTGCAGCAGCGCGTCGCAAACCGCATCTTCCCCAAGGTGCAGGAGCTTCTGGCTGAGCAGACCGAACTGTTCGCCGACTTTACCCACGATTTCGAAGTCTTCTTGGGCCGCCTTTCCGCCGATGGCGCAGCTATCTCCGCCGAGCTTGAACTCGGTGCTGCCATGCCCTTCGACGTTACCGCCAAGCTCAAGGAGTCGTTGGAGCGCTCGATTGAGCGAGCCAACGAGCTCATTGCCAACGAAGAGCTGCAGGTTATGTCACTGTTGGACGACTTCGTTACCGATGAAGTGTCCGAGAAAATCAGTGAACGACGCGACCGCGTCAGCAACATCTTTGGTCAGGGCACCACCGTCGCGCAGTCGCAAGAGGTACGCGCGTTCTACCGTGATGTGAAGGCGCTGCTTCAAGAGGCGCTGGCCAATCACCTGCGTGCTCGGTGTAAGGCCTTTGGGGACTTCTTGATGGACGAGGCGGCAGGAGCACCACGGGATGCATTGAACGAGGTTCACACCCTGCTGGAGCAGGCGGCTGACAACATCCGGGCTGCGGCGGCGGCAGTTGTTGTGGGACAGAAGGATGCCGCGGAGTCGTTGACGCACAGCATCGATGACGAACTGAAGCCGGTCCTGCTTGCCTGTGACACCTTGTTCGAGGCGACCCAGGACATCGAATCTGGTGCGCCAGTTGTCGCACCAGAGCTGCAACCTTCGGCCGCTCAAACCGACGAACGACAGCGCGTCAATCTGCCCGATGAGCTGGATTCGAACGCCTGGTTCGTCGAACTACAGCAATCTGCTACCAACATTGTTCGCCGTCACCGTCTGCGTGACGGTGAAATCGGATGGCCTTTCGAGCGGGTTTTTGAGGCGGGGCTGCTTAAGGGGTGCAACAAGGTCGTTATCATCGACCCCTATCTCGCCGCACATCACCAGATTCGCAATCTCAACGAGCTCCTGCTACTGATTGCGGAGGTCGCGCGGCCCAAGGAAATTGCCATCCTTACTGCCTTCGCGCCCCCTGAGTCTGTGGGTCATCAAGACCGGGCGCTGGATAACACGGCTACCGACCTTTTCAAAAATTTCGGCGTCACGCTCACCATCGAACGGCAAACGGGGCTTCATGACCGATACGTCATGTTCGACCACGGGGTGCTGTTCAAGCTTGGTCGAGGTTTGGACATCTACAAGCCGGCAACCGGCTTGGCTGCGCACCGACCCGCAAGTCGACGTGTCAGACAAACCGAGATTGACGTGTTCGTTCCAGACCAGCACGCCTTGCTTGAAAAGTCGAAAAACCCGTAACGCGCTCTTGTCACGTTCAGTCCGCGCCGTTGCTCGACGGCGCGGTGTTACCTCTGTTACCTCGTTAGCGCAATGAACACCAACAAAAACGAACCGCTCGCCAAGCCGCTGCGCACCCAACTCGAAAACACCGTCAAGTCCGCCCGCGACATCGCCGAGACCGCCGCCCGTGCCGCCTTGCAGCAGCTCGCGGTGGGCGAGGGCAGGGCGCCGGACTACCTGAACGACGCCCAGCGCGTCCTGCGCCGCCGTCTGCGCGCCCACGGCCGCAGCCTGGGCGATGCCAAGCACGGCGACGACACCCAGGAACTGCGCCGGCTGGTGTGGGAGGTGGCCTACGAGCACTGGCACCGCATGCTGTTCGCCCGCTTCCTCGCCGAAAACGGCCTGCTGCTGTGGGAGCCGGGCGCGGCGGTGTCGCTGCAGGACTGCCGCGAGATGGTCGACCACCACCCCGAGATGGCGATGGGCGCGCGCAGCGAATGGGAACTGGCCGGCAAGCTCGCCGCGCGCATGCTGCCGCAGGTGTTCAAGCCGCAGCATCCGGTGTTCGAGCTGGTGTTCGCGCCCGAGCATCAGCGCGAGCTGGAACGACTGCTTAGCGGCCTGCCGCCCGAGGTCTTCCAGGCCAGCGACAGCCTGGGCTGGGTGTATCAGTTCTGGCAGGCGCGGCGCAAGGACGAGGTCAACGCCTCCGAGGTGAAGATTGGCGCGGACGAGCTGCCCGCCGTCACCCAGATGTTCACCGAGCCCTACATGGTGGACTTCCTGCTGCACAACTCGCTCGGCGTCTGGTGGCTCACCCGCCACCCGGACACGCCGTGCCCGGTGCCGCTCACCTATCTGCGCACGCTGGAGGACGGCACCCCTGCCGCCGGCAAGTTCGAAGGCTGGCCCGACACGCTCGCCGACTTCAAGCTGCTCGACCCCTGCTGCGGCTCGGGGCATTTTCTGGTGGCGGCCTTCCTGCTGCTGGTGCCGATGCGCATGACGGCGGAACACCTCTCCGCCCGCGAGGCGGTGGATGCGGTGCTGCGCGACAACCTGCACGGCCTGGAGCTGGACCCGCGCTGCGTGGAAATCGCGGTGTTCGCGCTGGCGCTCGCCGCCTGGCGCTTCCCGGACGAGGCCGGCCAGCCGCTCGGCGTGCGCGCGGACATGCCGGCGCCCAACATCGCCTGCTGCGGGCTGAAGGTCGCCGCGCGGGCGGCGGACTGGATGGCGCTGGTCCCCGACGAGGTGCCCAACGCCGCCTACCTGCGCCAGGAGCTGCGCCTGCTGCACGACAGCTTCTCGCAGGCGCCGCTGCTGGGCAGCCTGCTCGACCCGGCGCGCAGCCTGAAGAACGACCTCGCCACCTCCAGCTTCGACACCTTGCGCGCGCTGCTGGAGCGGGCGCTGTCCACCGAGCGCCCGGCCACGCTGTGGGGCGAGGGCAACGAGGTGCAGATTGAGGCCTGGGACAACGCCCTGACCGCCCGCGGCCTGCTCGATGCGGCGCGGCTGTTGGATGCGCGATACCACCTGGTGGTGACCAACGTGCCGTATCTGGCGCGCGGCAAACAGTCTGACGCGCTGAAGGCCTTCTGCGAAACGCATTACCCGGACGCCAAGAACGACCTCGCCAACGTGTTCCTGGAGCGCTGCCTGGAACTGTCGCAGCGCGGTGCGGCAGGTGTGGTGCAGATTGTGATGCCGCAGAACTGGTTGTTCCTCGCCAGCTACAAGAAGCGTAACCGGTCACTGAGCGGCGTTCTTTGCCCGCCCGCGCCCAC
>NZ_NOIH01000025.1 GCF_002245655.1 Thauera propionica
CACCGAACGGCGCTTGCGGCGCGAGGGATAAACCCTATTCGTTAGAGGTTATCAATGACGTCGTGCGCCGCCACTGTCGTTGCCTCACTTATCACGGCATATCAACGCTTCATTTCTCCTCACAAGGGCTTCGTGTGTGCTTTCCGGGTACACCACGGTGACCAATCATGTTCAGCTCATGCCAAGGTCGCCTTCCAACAACATGGGCTCGTTGTTGGTTGGCGGCAAATGCGACGTCGTTTCGTCTTGTGTGCCCAGGCCGCAGAAGAGATTCGCCAGCCTAAGTCTGGGAAGGACGCATCCGGAAGAAAGACCGATTACTGCGCGGAGGGGGCGTGTCTTGGATGCTCTCTATTCTCATGGTTGTCGTGAACGAAACCTCTAACCTTCCGGTCGACCTCGCGCGACAAGGCCGCGCGAGGCCGGTCGCCTACACGTTGGGCACCGGAAGCATGACCTTCTTCGACCTTCTGTTCATGCCTGCAACCGTACTCGGCGCAGTTGTTGGGACAGCCATTTGCGGGTTCGTTGCCTACGCATTGCATACGTGGTGGCCCGGTGCGTACTCCGTCACGCTAGGCGCACTTCTGGTCGGTGGCGGCTTGCTGGTTGGTGCAATTATTGGCAGCCGGTGGGATCTCCCACGAGATGGGAAGAACCAATGACCATCCACCTGTCCTCGTTGCGCGCAGGCATTCGCTGCCTTCAGCCGTCAAGCGGGCGCCGTCTAGCCAGCGCCGACTCCTGGGCTTGTTCGTCTGTCGGTGCGCTTGCAAGCCCAGTGCCCAACCCGGCGCTCGACCTCGCGCCCTTCGGTCGCTGGACGCTGCGCGATAAAGCCGCGCAGCGCCGGTCAGCTCTACGTTAGGCGTTCAATAGCATCTGAGAAATAGGAGAGTACCGCAATGAAAAACACCATCGGAATGGTGTTGGCTAGTTTGTTTGTAATAAGCATGCCGTGTTTTGGCGATGAGCTTAACCTCGATACTGGCGAATATATTATGGATATGGGCGGTGGGGATAAAATGAACCTTGATACTGGCGAGTACCATATGAATATGGGTGGTGGAGACTCAATGAATCTCAATACAGGTGAATACCAAATGAATATGGGCGGCGGAGATTCAATGAATCTCGATACAGGTGAGTACATTATGGATATGGGTGGCGGAGACAAAATGAATCTTGACACCGGCGAATACATTATGGATCTCGATTAGAGTTGCTGCATTAGAATCCAATAACGATGTCATCACCTAACAAGGCAAATGCACTCGGACAGCAAAAGGCGCCGCTCCTTTGTCGCTCTGCCTTTTGCTGCAGGTGATTTGCGACGTTAGGCTTCACACGGTACCAGTGGGCGTCAGAAGTGTCCGAGATTCGCCAGTACCTTACTCTCTTGGGAGTTCTGCAAATGGTAGGCGCGGCCGTGCTGTTTGCAGTTCTTCTAGCACTGCTTCGCTCACCGTCGGAGAGCACAGCTGCGCCTCGCTCATGGCATGTTCTTCGAAAGGACACCAAGCTGGTAGCCCTTTGTGCATTAGACGAGAGCCGCAGCACGTGGTCTGGGTTCTTCTTCGCCGTGCTCTTCTACTACGCTCTGCCGTTGTGGTGGTGGCAGTGGGGACCGCGCAAGGCCCTCATGCTCATCATGCTTCCCGTAGCAGGAGCGGTTCTACTCAGCAAGTTTGCAGTTTCACCCTTGCTGAGCGCGCCGGGCGCTCCTTTGGACATCGGGGAAGGGATGCTCGTCACCGCCGTAACACTGATTCCCCTACGAGTCCTCGCCGGCTTCCACGTCCGCAAACACCACCGCCGCTTTCGGCGCGCCACCCTTGCAAGCCGCGGCTGGATTCTTGCCGCCACTGTTACCGCAAGCTCAGCCTCAGCGGCAACCGCGTCATTCGCTGGACCTTCCAAGTTCCGTCGGCTCGTCTCGTCTGCAAAGAAGGTCTTCAACAAGAGGCGCAACGCTAAGCGCAGTGAAGCCTAACCCTTCGCTCGAGTGGACCGCCACCGGCATGGCACTTGGCCCGCCAGCCGGTGTGGCCCATCATCCGGCCGTCGGGCCAAGCGCCATACCGGCGTCATCCCCTCAGCTCAAACGTTGAGCGACAGCTTTCCCTCACGCTCAACGACAGCAACGGGTCGGATGCCGTCGCGTGCGCAGTGTCAAAGCTGACATGACGAATACGTGAGATGGGCTGATCCTCGCCGTCCGGTCAGGCAGCTGCCCCCCTGCAGGAGTCACAGCAGTTGTATGCCACCCGCCATCCGAGACGTCAGTCGGCCTCGTCCAGACCGGAACAATCTGGACGTGACGTCCGGCTGGCATTGCCGTGATCGAAATGGCGGCTAGTGACACGACTGTTGGGTCCACCCCATCGACCGGGCGCGGGACAAGCCACGTTGATCGGCTGACGGAATTTTCGGCGGTTCCGGCTTAGAACCCCTATCAGGAACAAGTTCGCTGGGGGTGTCGAGATCGTCTACGACGCCAATCAAGGTATTCCGACCGGCGTCACGATGGGGCTGGCGGGTCGTCGAGCACTCGCCAAGGTCGCGTACCGGATTGAAGTCGAAGCTGGCGGCAAGGCTTATGTCCTCGCTGCCGGACTGGATGAGGTGACGGCCCGTGGCGTTGCCACTGAGATTGGTAAGGCGTTGAACCTTGCCGCGCCGGCATCATGAGCACGGCGCCTGATACCCTCCAGACGCCTCTCACAACGGTAACGTGCTCTATTTCCGATCTCCGGGACGACCCTCGAGGCGCTACTGGGAAAGGTCGCGATGCCTGCAGAGCAACCTCCGACAAGGACGCTAATGTGTGAGCGCATCGAGTATCCAGACGGGGCGATGGAGGCTTACCCCTTGAGTCGGGCAGTCGGAAATCCGCGAGCACAGGGGCCTGGCCGGCGCTCATTGTGCAGATCGAAGTGTCGGCCTGACCGGCATGTCCTTTTAGTAGGTACAAGCAATGCGTGACGAGGTCTACGTTCTGAACCTGTGCGATGGGGTCTTGCACTCCCCGTCCGAGCGTCAGCATCGGTTCGCATTCTTGCTCGGCGACACAGGGCGAAAGCTGCCGGTCGATGCCTACTATCCACGTCTCGCCCTGGTGATCGAATATCACGAAAGGCAGCATTCCGAGGCGGTGCCGTTTTTCGACCGTAGATTGACCGTGAGCGGTGTGCCTCGCGGACTACAGAGGGCCATCTACGACCAGCGGCGACGTGATGTCCTTCCGCAGCACGGCATACAGCTTGTCGAATTCAGCGTCAAAGAGTTCGCCCGTCAGGGGCGTCGCTTGAGGCGCCGCGAAGTCGAGGACATCGAAGTCATCCGCCAGAAATTGGAGCACTACATTCGCCACGTGGGATGACTGGCAGGGCGTGTCCCTGCAACCGGCCAGTGTCGCCGCTCAGTGGGGCAAACGTCCATCGGAATGAGGCACGTGCGCCCGCACGCAGCGGAGAATGTGCTTCCAGCGCTGCAATCCACGTCGCGGACCGCTGCGGCCAGCCTTCATCCGTGGATTCATCGCGTGGTGGCTGCCGTTACTTTTGGGCTGCAGGCTTTAGCCAGTTCTCCGTCGCAACGCCGGGGTAACGCGCAAAGTCCTTCAGGTTGTTGGTCACAACCGTCACCCCAAGGGCCGCGGCGTGCGCGGAAATCAGCTTGTCGAGCGCATCCTTCTTGTTCTCACGCGTTGCCAGCCGGATCGGGCCGTAGGCAAGGGCGGCCTGAGCGTCAAAGGCGACCACGGGGATGTCCTCGACCAAGGCCTGGAGGTTGGCGCGTTCGCGCTCCGGATCAGCCGACACGGCAACGCCATACTCCAACTCAGCGAAGGTGATGGCTGACATCACTACGTCGCCGACGTAGCACGTCGCAAAACGCTGGGCGACTTCTTCCGGTTGATTCTTCATCAAGTAGATGCACATGTTGGTGTCGAGCATGTAGCGCGGCATTACAGCGCGTCCCGTTCGGCTTGCTCCTGATCGCCGCGTCCTTCGGCCATGAAGTCGGGGGAGAACCGGGCGAACTTGGTCAGCACGCCTGCCAGCGAGCGTCGAGCGGGCCGAATCCGGATCTCATCGCCCTCGCGCTCGATCTCGAGCTCCATGTCCGTGCGCTCGTAAGCCAGGTCAGCCGGGATTCGAACGGCCTGTGAGTTGCCGTTCTTGAAAGCGCGTGTGGTGCGCATGGGTGGCTCCAGCAAGGATGTACAGCGTATGAACTTTAGGCCAGGTCGGGGGCGATGTACATCTTCGGATGTACTTGGTCTTGTCAGTGCGTTCGGTGAGGGGCGATGCCTGGCCCTGGGCGTGTCAAATATATGGACACTTCCCAATTTGGCGCCGACCCGATTCCGCGCCGCTACTGGGTTTGCGGCTCATCCCGCATCGCGCCAACCATCTCCAATTTTTTGTAATTGCTGGCGGGTATCCTTAGACGGCCTCTGTTCATGATAATAGTCGTTATCGTGAACGGATGCCCTGAAGGGTAACAAACGCGACGCAAAACAACACTTGTGCGACGTAGCGCACATGATCAAATAAGGCTACTATCTTATCAATGCCTGCCAATGTCCCTACGTTTCCGCTCACTTCAAGACCTCGGTCGCGGTGCATGGCGCATCGCGTCTGTGACCCCGCTTTCCCCGGCCAAAGAAAAGCTCGCGCTGCGCGATGCGTCCGCCGTTGCGCCCGGTTCAGCGGACAGCCGACGTCAGCCTGCCAGGCCACCTTCGTCGCGCTCGGGGCCGACGCCGCACGATCTGCTCTGGGATGCGGTCGTGGCGCGATGGCCCACCGCGGTGCGCGAGTTCGAGGGCGCCGTACCGGGCCGGCGCTACCGGCTCGATGTGGCGCTGCCCGAGGCGCGCATCGCGCTGGAGGTCGACGGGTTCCGACATCACGGGAAGCACCTCGAGGACTTCAAGCGCGACCGGGTGCGGCAGAACCTGCAGGTTATCAGCGGCTGGCGCGTGCTTCGGTTCGCGGCCGGCGACATTCGCAAGGATTTGGATGCCTGCCTGGATACCATCCAAGCGCTACTGGAGACGATTCGCCATGAACAAGACCGAAACTGAACAGCCGAAGAGCCGGCGCGAGGCAGTGTGGGAGGTGTGCGATCAGCTCTCCGCGCAGGGCATCAAACCCTCGCTGCGTTCGGTGAAGATGCACTACCCCCGTGGCTCGGACACCGACGTCCAGAAGGACGTGAACGGCTGGTTTGAGCATGTGTTCGCCCAGCATGCCCGCCGGCGCGTCATCCCCTCGCTGCCCGAAACAGTCGTGAAGGCGATGGAAGCGTTCTGGGAGACGGCATCGCTGGAGGCGGACAACCAGTTCGCAAAGGAGCGCAAGGCGCACGAGGACATGAGATCCGAGATGCGGGAGAAGCTCGACTCAGTGCTGGCCGAACTGGCTCAGTCCAAGGCGGCTGCGACGAAGTCCGAGCAGGACAATGTCGATCTTCGGCTGGAACTGTCGCACCGCTCTACCCTGCTCTCCGATGCTGAGGAGGAAATCAAAGTCCTCCGTCGGGATCTGGATGAACTCAGAAGGCACCTCCAGAAACGAGACATGGATCATCAGGAGGAGCTATCGCACCTTCGTGACACTCACGAGCGCAACCTCAAGGCTCAACGCGAGGACTTCGAGCTTCAGGTGAAGCTGGTGCGAGAAGCTGCCGCAAAGCAGACCGAGGAGCACGACCGCGCAATGAAGCGGGCCGATGACCACTACCGTGATCTTGAGCGTCGATCTCTCATGGAGATCGACTCCATGAGAACAAGGGCGAAAAGTGCAGACGAGTTGATCGAGCGCCAGCGCAACACCGTGCACGAGCGCGAAATCGAGCTGGTAGAACTAAGGACCGAGCTACGGCTGATTCGTGAGACCCAGCAGGCGCAGATCGATGACCTTGCGAAGCGCAACGGCGCCCTCAGCAGTCAGCTATCACAACTCCAAGCCAAGGTTGAGAGGCAGGAAGCGACGGCGTCACCGGAAAGGGGGGGAGCTGAGCGCCGGATGGGCGACGTTCTTCACCATGCTACGCTACAAGGCTGAGAGCGCCAGTAGCGTTGTGGAAGCCGTCGATCCTCGTGGCACATCCCCAACCTGCTCAGCATGTGGCGGCGACGTAGCGGAAACGTTCGCAGACCGCAGGCACTCGTGCCCACCTTGCGGATTTGAGGCAAATGGAGATGTTGCAGCCGCTCAAGTCATCCTCCTGTGAGCGAGAGCGAAAATCAATGCAAGTTGTTCTTCGGCTTTTCCTGTGGTGCGCTTTACTGGGTCATCGCCCCGCCATCCGGATCGCGCCGTCGATCCTGATGACCTCACCGTTCAGATACGTGTTCTCGAAAACATGCTGCACCAGGGCTGCGAATTCATAGGGTTTTCCCAGCCTCGGCGGGAAGGGAACCATGCGACCAAGGGACTCCTGAACTTCAGTCGGCATCGACATGAGCATCGGTGTCTCCATGATGCCCGGCGCAATTGCCATCACCCGAATGCCGTAGCGGCTCAGCTCCCGAGCTGCGGGCAGCGTCAGCCCCACGATTCCGGCCTTGGACGACGCATAGGCCGCCTGCCCGACCTGCCCCTCGAAGGCGGCGACCGATGCGGTGTTCACGATGACACCGCGCTCACCGGACTCGTCGGCTACGTTGCGACTCATCGCCTCCGCGGCGAGGCGCAGCGTGTTGAAGGTACCGATCAGGTTGATATTCACCGTGTTGGCGAAGGACTCGAATGGATGTGCTCCAGTCTTCCCCAGGATTTTTTCAGCCGGAGCGACGCCCGCACAGTTCACCAAACCGTTCAGCCCGCCACCACGATTCACTGCCAAATCAATGGCGGCCTGCACGCTGGCAGGATCGGTGACATCCGTTTCGGCGCAGAGCGCATTCGCGCCGATCTCGGCGGCCACGTGCTCGATTGCGGCCTTGTTGCGATCAACAAGTACCACTCTGACGCCCCCGTTCGCCAGCCGCCTGGCCGTAGTCGCCCCCAGCCCCGATCCCGCCCCGGTGACGATGACGGTCTTTCCTTGAATCTTCATCAGCTGGTCCTTGTCCGGGTTATGAGGCTAAAGAAATTGCACGGCGTCCAGCGCAATCGTTTGTGGTTTCTCTGGGCTTAAAAGACCTCAAGCTTGATTTCATAGCGCTTTTGGCACACCGATCTGTGACGTCGAAGACCACTCGCGTGGACCACAACAGCCTAGGTGTCACAGTCCTCCTCCAAAAACTAGCCGAGCATCCGTCCCTTTGAGGCGGCCGTGGTCCACTCGCGAAGCCAGACGGACAACTCACTTCGGGATACTGGTCGATTTGTGGCGTACGATGACCATGCCGAATTGATACAGTCCGGGTGGAAGAGATCCGACCAGGAAACTCGGCGGACGAGCTTCGATCGTCCCACAGTCCGCGAGAGCGGAACTCTATGCTAACCATCTGATGCTTCGCTGCGCAGGGCCATCTAGGATGAATGATACTCAAAACACAGTTTCAAGCTCTCACGTTACGCCGATTGGCGGCAACGTCTTTCTGGATCTCGGGTTCCCACCCCGCGAAGCCGAGCGCTTGCTCTCCGACTCCCAGATGAGGATTGAGGCAGCGCTCACGGAAACACCTGTAGACATGAAGCAAGGGACGCGCATCGATGAGGATCAGATACGACGAGCAAGATGACATCCTGTGCATCGGCTTCTCGGAGGAACCGATCGTGAGGGATGTTTCACTCGGGTGGAACGTGAACATCGGCTTTACAGCAAACGGAATCGCCGAGATCACGATCCTGGATGCCCGAACCGCAGGTCACTGGCCGATAGAGATCGAACCGAGCCCACAGTGACCGAGAACATACGCCGCTGCCAGACAGGCGGCGTCACGGTCGACTTCGACGGCGCCGATCACGGCGGTGCTCCGTTAGACGAGCGTTGGTCGTGGGGTCCTAGTTAAGCCCGCTTAACTAGTGCGGAACACTAGTTAAGTTTACGCGGATTTCTTTAATTAGCAGGACACTGGTCACTCTGGCTCCAACATCTCCACGTCGGGGAAGATGCCCTTGCTGAACGGGGAGTGGGGTGCGGGTGCGCTCGACATTCTGGCGCGCAGAGCCCGATCCGCCCACGCGGCTACCAGCTTGCTCGAGAGCGCCATCAGGAATTCATACAAGCGGGGTAACGCGGTAAGCGCCGTGTTGAAGCACGTTTGCCTCATCAGCGCGGCAGTGGCTGCGCCCTATCTGTAGGGGTAGATCAAGCAGTCGTGTCACCAGCCGCCATTTCGATCACGGCAATGGCAGCCGGGCGTTCACGTTCAAATTGTTCCGGTCTGGATGAGGCCGACTGACGTCTCGGATGGCGCGTGACATACGAGCGCTGTGACTCCTGCAGGGGCGACTCAACAGCCTGACCGGACGGCGAGCATCGGCCCTTCTCACGTATTCGTCATGTCAGCTTTGACGCTGCGCACGCGACGGCACCCGACCCAAACCTGACGCTGAGCGTCTCCCAGGAGCCGACGTTACTTCGCATGAAACGCACCTATCGCCTTCAGCGCGTCTTTGGCTATCTGCGTTCGTAGGGGCAGGTCATTTGCGTCGCGGGTAGCAAGATTCAGGGCAAACAGCCAAACATCGTCCTGTGCTTCAACATAGCCAACATACCAACCCACCGAGGGAGTGATGCGGGTCGCCCAACCCGTTTTTGCATAAAGGCGATACTGGGCATTCTCATCGGCGAACATGACTTTCTTCAGGGAATCATAGCTGCTCGCCTTGAACGGTAGTTTTCGCTCAACAACCCGTCGGAGAAAGGCAACCTGTTCTTCCGCGCTGATCGTCAAAGAGCCATCCAGCCAAAACTCCGTTCCATTGAAGGGTTCCAGTAAATGACCATAGTTTGTCTGTTGAATATAGGCTGGGTACTTGAGTGCCCCCACTCGAAGGGCAATCTGCTGGTAGCACCAGACACAACTCACTTTAAACGCACTGTCTAGAGTCTGGTCCTGGTTCCAATTCGCAATCGAATACTGGGTACCGTTCCAGTGAAAGATCTGGTTCTCACCTGAAATGGCGCCCTCTTCGAGAGCAATCAAGGTATTGAGTACCTTGAACGTGGAAGCTGCCGGGTATCGTTGTTGCGCACGAGGATCGTTGTGAACCAAGCGCTGTCTGGTGGTTAGAGACTCGATGACGATGGTCCCATCGACTCCTGCCCTCTGGAAAAGCTGGGCGATTGCCTGGTTCTCTGCACGCGCTGAGAGCGCGATAAAGAGACCAAAGGCCAGAAGGGTGCTCTTCAGCATAGGGAAATCGGACTCACGGGGTTGTTATCGGCGCACAATGGTAGTGAATTCAAACGTAAGAACCAATGGCCGCTTCTGTTCAGCTTTGTTCGACGCCTGCCCCTGCCTCGCGGCGATGAAGATCCGCCCCAGGTCGGTGGGCAGGCGTTGGACAAAGCCCGGGGGAGGAAACCGCGAGACGAGGCGAGGCCGTTCAGTCGGGGCGTGGCGCTATGGGCATTTGAGCGCCGCCCAATCGCGCAGGTACGCGATGTGCGTGGTGCTGCGCCAGGCGCCGCGTGTTGCGTGAAGCCGCTGCCCGCCCTCGGTTGCGCGGGCGAGGTCCGCGCGGCGCGGCTTGTGATGTGAATGCCAGTGGCGGGCGCAGCGGGTCTTGACCAGGCCCGTCCGAACGGGTGCTGGCGGAAGGCTGCGGGCGTGGAAGCGATGCCCGGTCATGAGGTCACCCCACGGAGTGGTGGCGCGCGGATCGTCGCACCCCGAGCAAAGGTTTCGATCACGCGCATCACCGATCCACAGCAGCGACACACGAAGCCGGTGGTGGGCGTGGTCGACAGCGCGGTGGCTTCCGGCGCCGAGGCGATGGTGCGTGGCTCGTCTGGAGGCGTTGCGCCAAGCAGTCCCCGCGCACGAGCCAGGTTCTGCCGCCGTTCCACGTTGGCGAGCAAGCCGTAGTGCCGAATGCGGTGGAAGCCGCACGGCAGCACGTGCAGCAGGAAACGGCGCATGAACTCCCCGGCGGTGAGCGTCATCGTCTTGTGGCGGGTGCGCCCCTTGGCGCGATAGTCCTTCCAGCGGAAGGAGACGCAGCCCCCGTCGAGGGAGACCAGGCGACGGTTCGAGATCGCCACCCGATGGGTGTAGCGCGACAGGTAGGCGAGCACCGCCTCGGGGCCGGCGAAGGGCCGCTTGGCATAGACGACCCATTCGCTCGTGCGCAGTGGCGCGAGCCAGCGCAGGAACGCGGCCATTTGTGCCAGCGGGGCGAACTCGCCGAAGAAGCGCAGCACGCCGGCGTGATGCGCCTTCGCCAGCTCTTCCAGGAAACGCCGCCGGAACAGCCGCGAGAGCACGCGGACCGGCAAGAAGAAGCCATGCCGGCAGGCAATCCAGCGTTGCCCGTCGGCCGACAGGCCGCCGCCGGGGACGATGCCGTGCACGTGCGGGTGGTGCGTCATCGCCGAGCCCCACGTGTGCAGCACGAGCGTGGCGCCGATCGTCGCGCCAAGGTGCTTCGGATCGGCAGCGATGGTGAGCAGCGTCTCGGCGGCGACCTCGAACAACAACCGATAGACGAGCGCCTTGTTGGTGTAGGCGAACGCGCTGATCGGCGCCGGCAGCGTGAAGACCACGTGGTAATACTCGACCGGCAGCAGATCCGCCTGCCGGGCCTCGAGCCAACGCTGGGCGGCCCGCGCCTGACACTTCGGGCAGTGCCGGTTGCGGCACGAGTTGTAGCTGATGTCGATCTGCTCGCAGGCCTCACAGCGCAGCACGTGCCCGCCCAGCGCCGCAGTGCGGCACTGTTCGATGGCCGACATGACCTTCAACTGCCCAAGGCTCAGGTGACCGTGCTGGGCGAGGCGCCACGCCGGCCCGAAGGCGCGGAAGATGTCCGCGACCTCCAGTGCGGGGCGAGCCACGATGCGCCTACGCCGACTGCAAGGTCTCCAGCGGACTGACGACTTCGCGCAGCAGGTCGGTGGCGACCTGGGTGTAGATCACCGTGGTGTCGAGTTTCTTGTGGCCGAGCAGCGCCTGGATGATGCGGATGTCGACCTTCTGCTCGAGCAGGTGGGTCGCGAAGCAGTGGCGAAGCGTGTGCATCGACACCCGCTTGTCGATGCCGGCCGCCAGGGCGGCGGCCTGAACAGCGCGATTGAGCTGACGCGGGCTCAGTGACTCGATCGGGTTGAGGCCCGGGAACAACCAGCCGCCATCGAGCATCTTGCCCTGCGCCCGGGCGACCCGCCACCACACGCGCAACCGCTCCAGCAGCAAGGGCGAGAGCATCGCGTAGCGATCCTTGCGGCCCTTGCCTTGCTCGACCCGCAGGGTCATGCGCCCGCTGTCGACGTCGCTGACCTTGAGCGAGACCACTTCGCTCGCTCGCAGTCCGGTCGCGTAGGCGAGCGAGAGCGCCGTCTGGTGCTTGAGATTGTTGCAGGCGGCGATCAGGCGCGCGATCTCCTCGCGGCTGAGCACCACCGGCAGGCGCTGTGGCAGCCGGACCGGCTGCATTCGCGCCATCAGCTCGCCGCGTTGGAGCGTGATGTCGAAGAAGAACTTCAGCCCGCTGATCGCGGCGTTGAGCGACATTGGCGAGGTGCCGGTATCGACCAGGTGCAACTGGTAGTTGCGCAGGTCCTCCACCGTGGCGGTATCGGGCGCGCGCCCCAGATAGCGCGTGAACCGGCACACCGCGCGGATGTACGCACTCTGCGTCTTGGGGGTGAGCTTGCGCATCCGCATGTCGTCGAGCATGCGCTGGCGCAAGGGGCTGACGGGACGAGTCGGGGTATCCATGGCTTGCTCCTGTCGAAGACGAGGCCGATTGCCTCATCTCCCAACATGGCAAGCCTGCTGCCGATGGAAACCACGAACTTCGATGCTCGTCACGAACGGTTCAGCACACCCCTACCGCGCGAGCGGTTTAGTCCACTGGCCGCCTGCCGCCGACCGCGGTCTGGCTCGAAAGCAGTCAGTCAACGCGCCGTTTCATCGTTGCCATGATTGTTTCTTAATCGCGCACAGGCGGCCACAGGCGGGCCGTGTGAACCAGCGTCAGTATCCACGCCGTTTCGCCGTCGATCTGGTACACCAGGCGATAGCTTTCATGCGGGATCAACTCGCGGGTGCCAGGAACGATTCCCGGCTTGCCCAACATGGGGTGCTGGGTCAACCGGGCGGCCGCATCGCTGAAAATCTCATCCATCCGGGCCGCCGCGCGCGGATTGTCGGCTGCGATGTAGTCCCACACATCGGCACGGTCTTGCTGCGCTTCGGGCGTCCAAACAACTCTCACGACTGCCTCGCCACACTGGCACGCCGTGCGGCGAATTCGGCCTCAACTTCATCGTTCGATCGCCCCAATCCAGCGCGCATTGAAGCCCGGCCGGCCTCGACCTTGCGGCGCAGGAACTCGTCGTACTCGCGCGACTTGCGCTGGCTCTGAATGAACTCGCGCATCAACTCGCGCAGGACTTGCGACGCCGGGCGATGGGCCGCTTCGGCTTCGGCCATGAACTCGGCGCGCAACTCGGGCTCCAGCTTCATCGTGAAAACGGCTTGTTTTGACATGATCGGGGCCTCCTGCTACTTAATACTAACAAAGTATATACGTCGTCTTTACTAAGCGCTACTCACAGAACGCTGCAAGGCGGGCCTGCGCTATGCCAAGACCTGTCGGAAAACATTTGATTGTCGACAGATCTTCAACAGCCCTCTGCACCAAGCTCCGAGTGGCCGCAAAATTGTGCGGAAAACTGTGTCGCCAGACGCTACCATGCGGAAACCGCGTCTTGATGGTTTTCCGCTTATGTTAGTAGGTTACATGCGCGTGTCGTCAGATTCCGACCGGCAGAGCACGGACTTGCAGCGCGACGCGCTGCTCGCCGCCGGCGTCGATCCGCGTCACCTGTTCGAGGATTACGCCTCCGGCGCGAAGGACGACCGCGCCGGCTTGGTGCAGGCGCTCGAATTCGTCAGGCCCGGCGACGTACTGGTCGTGTGGAAGCTCGACCGGCTCGGCCGATCGCTGTCGCACCTACTCACCATCGTGACCTCGCTCAAGGACAAGCGGGTGGCGTTCCGCTCGCTGACGGAGAATCTGGACACCACCACGCCATCGGGCGAGTTTCTATTCCAGGTGTTCGGCGCGCTCGCGCAGTACGAGCGCGCCTTGATCCAGGAGCGTGTCGTTGCCGGCCTGGCTGCTGCCCGCAAACGTGGCCGGATCGGTGGGCGGCCGCAGGCAATCACCGGCGAGAAGCTGGATGCCATTATCGCCGCGCTCGAAGGTGGCATGTCCAAGGCAGCCGTGTGCCGCAACTTCGGCGTGAAGCGGACCACCTTGATCGAAACTCTGACGCGGGCCGGCTGGCCCGCGTCAGTGCCCCCAGGAGCGTAGCGGTATGGCGGACGGCGGCGGCAGTAAGGAAGATCAGTGGGTATTGGCGCCAGCCGAACGCGAACTGGTGATGACCAAAAACCGGGCGAACCGGTTGGGCTTTGCCATCCTGCTGACCTTCTTCCGCGATCGCGGCCGTTTTCCGCGCGACGAAACCGAAGTCGAGGTACAGGGCATAGCCGCGCTCGCCAAACAACTCGACGCACCCGCGCCCATCGATGGCGAAGCCTTCCTCACGGGCCGCACTGCCGAGCGGCTGCGCGGCGAAATCCGCGTGCGTTTCGGCTTCCGCGAAGCGACGGTAGCCGATGCCGAGATGCTGACGGAGTGGCTGCGTGATCATGTTGCCGGAGAAGTTGGCGGTGACATTGAGCCGATGATCGAGCGGCTGGAAGGACGTTGCCGCGAACTCGCCATCGAGCCGCCGAAACCAGACCGGATGGAGCGCATCGCGCGCAGTGCGTTGCGCTCCCACGAAGACCGCTTCCATAGCTGCGTGTATGGGCGGCTGCCGCCCGCGACTCGCGAACGCCTGGATGCCTTGCTGCGCCCAGAAGAATCGGGCCACGGGGAGAGCGCCGTTGAAGATGCTCAAGGCGAAGCCGCAGGCAACGCGCCGGCCGTCTTGCTGAAACTGCGCGGCAGTCCCGGCCGCCCAAGCCTTGCCAGCATGCAGGATGAGTTGGCGAAGCTCGAACTGATCCGGGGGATCGAGCTGTCTGCCGATCTGTTCGACCGGACTTCGCCGCGTGACCTGGAGCGCTGCCGCCAGCGTGTGTCGGTCGAGGTTCCCCGCGACCTGCGCCGACATCCCGATGCAGCGCGCCTCACCTGGCTGGCCGCTTTCGTCCACCTGCGCGCCCGCAGCCTGACCGACGACCTGGTGGACTTGCTGATCGAGACCATCCACCAGATCGGCGCGCGTGCCGAACGCAAGGTCGAACGCGAACTGCTGGAGGACCTCAAGCGCGTGTCCGGCAAGCAGAACCTGCTGTTCAATCTGGCCGACGCCACCTTGGCCCAGCCGGACGGCGTGGTGCGCGACGTGGTGTTTCCAGTGGTCGGCGAGCAGACGCTGCGCGATCTGTTGACATCCTCTCCGGCCTGAAGGCCGGAGATTCCTACGGCGC
>NZ_NOIH01000026.1 GCF_002245655.1 Thauera propionica
ATCAAGGCCGCCTTCCCCGGAAAGGCGCGATGAACCAAAAAAAACGCAGTCCGCGAGGACTGCGTTAAATCCACACCAAAGGAGGAGGGTGGAGGAGACACCATTTGGATCGGCGCGTCGTTGTTGCCGCGTCAGCGATCCGACTGAGGCGAATTATCCTGACCACCCCACGGCCACGCAAGCACTATTTTGTGCAACGCACTATAAATGTTTTGATTTTCTGATAAATCCTCCTTATGTCTCGCCATAATATTGTTTTAAATCAAATTTTCGAACACTCACCTGTCCGATAGCCCATTGCCACCCTCGAGGCAACCACCCGGATTCCATCGATATTGTGCACTGCATGAATACGCAGGCGTATTGAAACCGGGGCATCTGCCGATCGAGGTCAGCGCCTCACGATGCGAGAGAGCGAGCAGGCCCGCGTCACTCCTGTAGAATCCGCGCGCCAGAACACACACCGCGCGACACGCGCGGGACGCGACACCCCGACAGGAGATCGAATCACATGGAATGCACCATCAAGTGGGTTGACGGCATGAGCTTCATTGCCGAGACGGGTACCGGCCATCTCGTCGCCATGGATGGCGCGCCGGACGCTGGCGGAAGGAATCTTGCCCCGCGGCCGATGGAGCTGATGCTGGCGGGCGCGGGAGGCTGCACCGCCTTCGACGTCGTACTGATCCTCAAGCGCGGCCGCCACGACGTGCGCGGCTGCAGCGTGCGCCTAGAAGCCGACCGAGCCGACACCGACCCGAAGGTCTTCACCCGGATCCGCTTCACCTACACCGTCACCGGCCGCAACCTGAAGCGCGAAACCGTCGAACGCGCCATCCACCTCTCGGCGGAGAAATACTGCTCCGCCTCGATCATGCTTGGCAAGACGGCCGAGATCACGCACGAGTGCGAAATCGTCGAGGCCGACTGAGGGTCACGCGCGGGGCGAGCCCGCCTCGCCCCCCCCTGACCGGTCAGATGCGATACGTCAGCGTCGTCATCACCTTCGACGCCAGCTTCATCGCCCCCTTGATCGGCGCCGGCAACTCGTGCGCGCCCAACCCGACCGCAGTATCCGCATGCTCGACCTCGTCGATCTTCATCTGCTCGACGATCGCGCGCGACTTGTGATCCTGGGCAGGAAGCGTCTCCAGATGGCCCTTGAGGTGGTTTTCAACCTGACGCTCGGTTTCCGCCAGAAACCCCAGGTTCCAGCGATCACCGAAACGGCCGGCCAAGAGGCCAATGGCGAGCGCCCCGCCGTACCACAGCGGATTGAGCAGGCTCTTGCGTCCGCCCAGTTCGCCGATCCGGCGCTCGGTCCACGCCAGATGCTCGGTTTCCTCATGCGAAGCCTGTTTCAACGCATCCCGGATCGAGGGGTCGCGCGACATCAAGGCCTGCCCCTGGTAGAGCGCCTGCGCGCAGATCTCGCCCACATGGTTGATGCGCATCAGCGCCGCCGCATGGCGACGCTCCGCATCGTCAAGCTCGGCCTCCGGGAGCGCCTCCCCCGGCACCGGACGCACGCTGCGTGCCGGCGCGAAGACCGTACGCAACGCCTTGTCAAACTCGATAACAGCCTGATCGATCATCAGCGGACTCCGTAGGACTTGGACGGATCGCGCGGATTGCGCAGCAACTCGAGCGCATGCTCGCGATTGCGCGGCGCCGCCGGCCCGTCACAGAAATGCTCGTAGGCCAGCGCGGCACGCGGGCGATTGTAGGCGTTGTCGCTGATGGGCTGCCAGGCGCTGTTCTTCATCGGCGTCCAGGTGCCATCCTTGCGGCCGCTCGCGTAGATGCGCCGCTCGCCGGTTGCGCAGCGGATGCCCTCGAAGGTGACATTCTCCGCACCGCCCGTGGTGCGAACCACCAGCGTGTAGCGCACAACACGATCCTCGCCAAGGCTGACACTGCCCTCATCGACGAAGAACTGGTTGGCCGAAGCACTGCTGACGAAGAAGCTCCTCAGGCGAGACTCGTCGACGGCCGGCGGCATGGCCGCCTCGCCCTCCTTCCAGTCCGGGTCTGCCTCGACCAACAGTCCGGCAGACGCGCTGCCAGAAGCGAACGCGAGGGCGACGAGCGCCCCGCCGATGATGCGTTGTGCGCGGGAACTCACTCGCGGAGATCTCCATAGGGATTTTGGCTTCACCGACCGCTGTTCAATGCTGCGAACCCCCGAGCACCACGGGCACCGGCACCTCAGGCTCGGGCAGGCGGTAGCTGTCAGGCAACTCGAACGAACGCGAGCGAAACAGGATGCGTGCGAGTTCGATCAGCGCCAGCTGGTACACCTGCCGCTTGAACTCGATCACCGCATCCAGCGGCACCCAATAATTGCTCCATCGCCAGGCATCGAATTCCGGATGCGAGCTCGCGCGCAGGCAGACGTCTGAGTCGCGCCCTACCAGCCGCAACAGAAACCAGATCTGCTTCTGTCCGCGGTAGGTATTGCGCCACTCACGCCGTATCCAGTGCTTTGGCACTTCATAGCGCAGCCAGCCCCGCGTGCGACCGAGGATCCTGACGTGTTCCGGACGCAGGCCGACTTCCTCGAACAACTCCCGATACATGGCCTGCTCCGGCGACTCGCCGTGCTTGATGCCACCTTGGGGAAACTGCCAGGAATGCTCGCGGATGCGCTTGCCCCAGAAAACCTCGTTGCGCGCGTTAACCAGAATGATGCCGACGTTCGGGCGAAAGCCTTCACGATCAAGCATGACTAACCTTCAAATTCGGTTGATTGACGCCGATTTTTTCACACTTGGGGTCCGTTTGAAAGCGCACCACCGCTGTGCATCGACTAGCCTGAACCTGATCCAGTCCTTCCGAGGCGGTGCCTTGCGCTAGAATCGCGCGCTCGACAATGCCTTCTACGCAAAGACCCTCATGCGCGCCAGCCAGTTCCATCTCTTCACCCTCAAGGAAGCCCCGTCCGACGCCGAAGTGATCAGCCAGAAGCTGATGCTGCGCGCCGGCATGATCCGCAAGGCCGCCGCCGGCATCTACAGCTACATGCCGATGGGGCTGCGCGCGATCCGCAAGGTCGAGACCATCGTCCGCGAAGAAATGGACCGCGCCGGGGCAATGGAGCTGACCATGCCGCTGGTCCAGCCCGCCGAGCTGTGGCAGGAAACCGGGCGCTGGGACAAGATGGGCCCCGAGATGCTGCGCCTGAAGGACCGCCACGAGCGCGACTTCGCGCTGCAGCCCACGTCCGAGGAAGTCGTCACCGACATCGCGCGCCAGGAGCTCAAGAGCTACCGCCAGCTGCCAAAGAACTTCTACCAGATCCAGACGAAGTTTCGCGACGAGCGCCGTCCGCGCTTCGGCGTCATGCGCGGGCGCGAGTTCACGATGAAGGACGCCTACTCCTTCGACCGCAGCGAGGAAGCCGCCGGCCGCAGCTACGACATCATGTTCGCAGCCTACAAGCGCATCTTCGACCGCCTGGGCCTGGAGTACCGCGCCGTGGCGGCCGACACCGGCGCCATCGGCGGCGATCGCTCGCATGAATTCCAGGTTATCGCCGACACCGGCGAGGACGCCATCGTCTATTGCCCCGACTCCGACTACGCCGCCAACATCGAGCTGGCCGAGGCGGTGTCTCTGCTCGCGCGCCGCGCAGAGCCCGGCACGGCGCTGCAGAAAACGCCCACGCCGGGCAAGGCCACCTGCGAAGACGTCGCCGAGCTGCTGGGCGTGCCACTGGCGACCACGGTGAAGTCGCTGGTGCTCGCCACCGACGACGTGGACGACAAGGGCAACCCCGCCGGCGTCACCGTGTGGCTGCTGCTGGTGCGCGGCGACCATGCGCTGAACGAGGTCAAGGCCGGCAAGCTTGAAGGCCTGAAGGCTGGCTTCCGCTTCGCCACCGAGGCGGAGATCCTCGAGCACTTCGGCTGCAAGCCGGGCTACCTCGGCCCGATCGGGCTGAAGAAGCCGGTAAAGGTCATCGCCGACCGCACGGTCGCCCACATGGCCGACTTCATCTGCGGCGCCAATGACGCCGACTTCCACTTCACCGGTGTCAACTGGGGCCGCGACCTGCCCGAGCCCGACCTCGTGGCGGACATCCGCAACGTGGTCGAAGGCGACCCGAGCCCCGACGGCAAGGGCGTGCTCGCCATCCAGCGCGGCATCGAGGTCGGCCACGTGTTCTACCTCGGCACCAAATACTCGAAGGCGATGAACGCCACCTTCCTCGACGAGGACGGCAAACCCAAGCACTTCGAGATGGGCTGCTACGGCATCGGCGTCACCCGCATCCTGGGCGCCGCGATCGAGCAGAACCACGATGCCCGGGGCATCATCTGGCCGACGGCCATCGCGCCCTTCGAAGTGGTGATCTGCCCGGTGGGCTGGGGCAAGTCGCAGGCGGTGCGCGACGAGGCACAGAAGCTCTACGACACGCTTATTGCAGCCGGCGTGGACGCCATCCTCGACGACCGCGACGAACGCCCCGGCGTGATGTTCGCCGACTGGGAACTCATCGGCGTACCGCACCGCGTCACCATCGGCGACCGTGGGCTGAAGGAAGGCCTGGTCGAGTACCAGGGCCGTCGCGACCCGGAGGCAACCAAGCTGGGGGCCGGCGACATTGCCGCCCACGTGCTGGGTGCCCTCGGCAAGGCCTGACCCCGCATGCGCCCCCCAAGCTCACTGCCCCGTTTCGCCGCCGCGCTGCTGTTCGCGTTCATTAGCGGCACGGCAGTCGCGGGGGCGCAGCAGTATGAACCGCTGGCGGCCAGCGTACGTGCAGCTTTGCACAAAGCGGTGAGTGACGCGGCCGCGCCGGCGCTACCGATTCCGGACGCGGGTGAACGCGCGCAGTGGCTGGCGGAAATGTCGCGCCGCCTGCAGAAGCGCATCCCGGACGCCAGCTACCGCACCGAACTGCTCACCAGCATCCACTACGAGGCGACACGCGCTGGCCTGGATCCGCAGTTGGTGCTCGGCCTGATCCAAGTCGAGAGCAACTTCCGAAAATACGCGATCTCGTCCGCCGGTGCGCGCGGCTACATGCAGGTCATGCCGTTCTGGCTCAAGGTCATGGAACGGCCCGACGACAACCTTTTCCACCTGCGCACCAACCTGCGCTACGGCTGCACGATCCTGCGCCATTACCTCGACATCGAGAAGGGCAACCTTTTCCGCGCACTCGGGCGCTACAACGGCAGCCTGGGCAAGGCCGAATACCCGAACCTGGTGCGCGCTGCGTGGGAGAAGCACTGGAGCTGGCAGCCCGAGCAGCTTGCGGCCGGCGCTGTCGCCAGCGCGACCACGCCCGCCAACTGACACCGGCCGGCCCGCGCCAGGCGGCGCGACCGGCACTCAGCATCCTCAGCCAGCGACCGCCGCAAGCGGCTTGCTGTCAGCGCTGCGGCTCTCCACCGCACGCAGGGCCTCCTTGGCTCCGGCCTTGGCCAGCGATTGAACGTCACCCGAGATCTCGCCGCCCTCCTCGATCAGGATCTTGCCGTAGCGGATCTTGCCGCTGACGCGGCCGGTGGCATGGATGATCAACTGCTGGCGTGCGGTCAGCTCGCCTTCGAAGCGCCCATGGATCTCGGCGACATCGATGCCGACCGTGCCCGCATAGGCGCCGTTCTCGGCAATACGGATGACGCGGCTGTCCATCGTCGCCTCGACGCGCCCTTCCACCACCAGCGTGTCGCAGTCGAGGATTTCGGCGCCCTTCAGCTTGACGTCGGGCCCGACGATCAGTCGGCTGCCGCCGCCGGCCACCGCATCGAGTGCCTCCGGCACCTTCGTTTCCTCGACGGGCGTCGAGACGGCCGCAGCCGGCGCGGAGTCGCGCTGCGAAGCCGACTCAACGGACACGCCTGCACCGGACGAGGCATTGCTGCTGACGCCCATGCCCGACCGAACGGACGGGCCACGCGGGCTGAGGGGTTCTGCGGTCTTCGGGAACAGATTCGACTTGTTGAACATGACTTCTCCTTGAACTGGGGCTCGGACCGTCCGGTGCGGTCGTCTGCCGATTTAGCAGGACCCGTGCCTGAGCGCAGTTCTCGATCATCATCAGACACTTGCGGCCGATCCCTCAGGATCATGAGCCCACCGAGCGTTGCGGACACCCGCTTTGCTGTCGCCGTAGCCCGACACGAATGACGGCTAAAGACAACAAGCCCATGTTTCGAAAGACATTCCCTGCGTCGCCTTCCGGCGACAGGCAGACCCGTCCGTAACCTGAGCTTGCATTTGCGTGATCTACGTCACGCTGCGCTGCCCTACACTCTGGTGCCTGCATTCGACCTGTCGCCGAGTGGCTTCAATGTTGCGTCCGTCATTCAGCCTGACCCTTCTGGCAAGCTTTCTCGTCATCGCCGGCGTACTGGGCGCAGCGGCCGTCAGCGGCTGGATGGCGCTCGAGCAGTTCGCCCGCGACGGCCGCGAACGCAGCGCAACGGCAATCGCCCTCAACACGAGCGTGCAGCAACTGGCCGAGCGCTCCGTCGATCTCGAACGCAGCGCCCGGCAGTATCTCGTACTCGAGGACGAAGCCATCCGCGAGCGCTTCTTCGCCGCGCGGGACGACGCCCTGAAGGCGCTCGCGCATATCGAGGAGCTCGACCCCACGCTCGGCTCCCTGGCCGATGCCTGGCGCCAGCACACCGACAACGCCGTGCTTGCGGTCGGGCACGAACTTGCCGGCCCGCCGCAGTCCACGGCGACAGGTGTCGCCGGCAGCACCGAGGCCTTGATGGCACTCACCAGGGTCAACGAACAGCTTGCGGCAGAGGCCCGCGCGCATGTGGCAAGAGACGAACGTGCGCTGCTCGACACCCTCGACACGCGCCGCAATCGCCTGACGGCTCAGCTCCTCGGCGCAGTCGCCATCGCCATGGCGCTCGCAGCGCTCACCGGCTGGTGGCTGCTCCGTCCGCTGCGACGTATCGAGAAGGCGATCGCTGCGCTCGGGGACAACCAGCTCACGCAGCTCATCGAAGTGGACGGACCGGCCGACCTGCGCCGGGTCGGCCAGCAGCTCGACTGGTTGCGACTTCGACTTGCCGAGCTCGAGGCACACCGCAACCGGGTGCTGCGCCACGTTTCGCATGAACTGAAAACGCCACTCGCTTCACTGCGCGAAGGCGTCTCGCTGCTTGCGGACGGTGTGCTCGGCCGGCTGACAGCCGAGCAGCGCGAGGTGAGCGCAATTCTCGAACACAACACCCGCGCACTGCAGGAACGCATCGAGCAGCTCCTGCACTACAACGCGACGCAGTTCGATGCGCGACGGCTCGAACTGCGCGCCACCGCGTTGCTACCGCTCGTGCGTGAAACCGTCGCCGAGCTGCAGCTCCAGACCCAGGCGCGAAACATCCGCATCGACATCGACGGCGAGGCACCACTGGTCCAGGCCGATGCAGGCAAGCTGCGCATCGCGCTGTCCAACCTGCTGGCCAATGCGATTGGATTCAGCCCCGCGGGCGACCGCATCCGCATCGAACTCGCCCGCGACGGCGAAACGGTGCTCATCGACTGCATCGACAGCGGCCCCGGCATCGCGACGGATGAACTGGAACGCATTTTCGAGCCCTTCTTCCAGGGCAGCCAGCCCGACCAGCGCAGCGCCAAAGGCAGCGGACTCGGGCTGGCCATCGTGCGCGAGTTCATCACGGCGCATGGCGGCAAGGTGTTCGCGCTGCCCGCCGAGCGCGGCGCCCATTTCCGGATCGAACTGCCCCATGCGACCTAGACACATGCTGCCGCCTGCCTGGCACCTCCTGCCGGCACTTGGCTTCATCGGCCTCGCGGCCTGCACCTCGGTCCCGCCGCCCGTTCAACCGATCGAACCTCCTCACCCTGTTGCCCAGGTCAACCTGGCCGAACAGACGCTGGAGCGCGCGATCCGCGCCACCGGGCAACGCCCGCCCAATCTTGCACGCGCCCGCAGCCTGCTCGAGGGCTTGCTCGCAGCCGATGATCCTGACGCCCGCGCGTTGCATCCCTACGCGCGGGCCCTGCTGGAGCAGCTCGGCGAACGGCAGCGACTCACGACACTCAACGAGCGCCTCACCGAGCAACTGGAACGCAGCACGGCAGCGCTGGAAGAAAGCGAACAGCGTAGTGCCACGCTGCAGCGCAAGCTCGACGCCCTGGCCGAGATCGAGCGCAGCCTCGCCCCGCGCGGCCCGGCGCCGCAGCGATGAGGCGCCCATGACAAGCTTGCGCCAGCCGGCAGCGGCGCCCGCCCAGAGCCGCCCGCAGCTGCTGCTGATCGACGATGACCCGGACCTGCTGCGGCTGCTGTCGATGCGTCTGAAGGCGAACGGCTATCGCGTCAGCACGGCCGCGAGCGTCGAAGCCGCCCGCGGCCTGCTGGGCATCGAACGCTTCGACCTGGTCCTCAGCGACGTGCGTCTGCCCGACGGTGACGGCCTCGCGCTGTTCGAGGAGATCCGCCAGCAACACCCAGCGCTGCCCGTCATCCTGCTGACCGCCCACGGCACCATTCCCGACGCCGTCGAGGCCACCTCGCGCGGCGTCGCGGGCTACCTGACGAAGCCGTTCGACAGCCAGGCGCTGCTCTCCACCCTTTCCCAGACGCTGCAGCGGACGGCGCCGACACCCGGCACCGGCCCAAAGGCGGACGAGGAGTGGCGCGCCGAACTCATCAGTCACAGCACACGCATGCACGCCCTGCTCGACGAGGCGCGCCTGATCGCGGCATCCGATGCCAGCGTGCTCATCCGCGGCGACAGCGGCACGGGCAAGGAACTGCTCGCACGCGCCATCCACCGCGCCAGTCCGCGCGCCGCGGCGCCCTTCGTCGCGATCAACTGTGGCGCCATACCTGAGCCCCTGCTCGAATCCGAACTGTTTGGGCATGTGCGCGGCGCCTTCACCGGCGCCACCCACCATCACGCCGGTCTGCTGCAGGCCGCCCACGGTGGCACGCTCTTTCTCGACGAAATTGGTGACATGCCGCTCGCGCTGCAGGTCAAGCTGCTGCGCGTGCTGCAGGAACGTGCGGTACGCCCCGTCGGCGCCACGCGTGCCGAGCCGGTCGACCTGCGCATCATCTCGGCAACCCACCGCGACCTTGATGCGGCACTGACCGAGGGGCAGTTCCGCGAGGACCTCTACTACCGAATCAACGTCGTCAGCCTAGAGCTGCCGACACTCGCCGAACGGCGTGAGGACATCCCCTTGCTGGCCGAGCATTTCCTGCGCAGGCTGGCCGTCAAATACGCCAAGGGCCTGAGCGGCTTCGCCCCCGACGCGCTGGAGGCCCTGGCCACCGCCCAGTGGCCGGGCAATGTCCGCCAGCTGCAGAACGTGGTCGAGCAGGTCTGCGCGCTGGCGACGACCCAACTGATCCCGCGCACCCTCGTCGAGCGCGCCCTGCGCGTAAAGTCGATCGAGGCGCTCGGCTACGCCGAGGCGAAGCGACGCTTCGAACGAAACTATCTGATACAGCTCCTGAAACTGACAGCCGGTAATGTCTCGGATGCCGCAAGGCTGGCAGAACGCAATCGCACCGAATTCTACCGCCTGCTGCAGCGCCACGGCCTGACCCCGGACCTGTTCCGCGGAGAAGGTCCTGCGGACGATCGCTGAATAATGAAGAACGCCCCCACGGAGCCAGACATGATCAAACGCCAGACCATCGCTGCCCTCATCACGACCACGGCCCTCGCCTACTCCATCTGCACGCCGGCCCAGGCCGCCAGCCTCCTGTCGGCCGCACAGATCAACCTGCCGAGCAACTGCTCAGGCGAAAAGCACGAAACCGGCGATCTGAAGGACAAGATCAAGAAACCGGTCCAGAGCTGAGGCAGGCGGGGGCGGAGCGGATCGAAAACCGGGTTTCGCCCGCCTGCCTCGTACTTGACGACGGGAATCATGAGGCGGACACTTCCGCCTCATGACTGTATATAAAACCAGTTCTTCAGCGATATCGCTGGCAACACCGGCTGCGGCATCAGAGTCGCCGCTGCGCGGGCGCGGCAGTGCCATCCGCCCGGACGGACGCTTCCTCGTCCATCGCCGCGACGCCTTCGACGACGGCTGGCAGCACGAGGACGACGCGCCGGCACCGCTGCGCACCGAACTCTTCGTCGACAACGCGCGCCGGGTCATCAACTACAACAGCTCGCCCGATATTCCCTTCGATCGCTCGATCAACCCCTATCGCGGCTGCGAGCACGGTTGCGTCTATTGCTTCGCCCGCCCCAGCCATGCCTACCTCGACCTTTCGCCCGGACTGGATTTCGAGACCAAGCTGTTCTGGAAGCCCGATGCCCCAAGCTTGCTGCGCAAGGAGCTGGCGGCACCCGGCTACCGCTGCGCGCCGATCGCGCTCGGCATGAACACCGACGCATGGCAGCCGGTGGAACGCCACACCGGCCTCACGCGGCAACTGCTCGAGGTGCTGCTCGAAGCCCGCCACCCGGTCAGTCTGATCACCAAGTCGGCGCTCATCGAGCGCGACCTCGACCTGCTGGCCGAGCTGGCAAGACATGACCTCGTCGAGGTAATGATCTCGGTGACGACGCTCGATGATGGTCTTGCACGCCGTCTTGAACCACGCGCCGCCCGCCCCGCGCGGCGACTCGAAACGATCCGCCGCCTGCATCAAGCCGGCATACCGGTCGGTGCACTGTTCGCCCCGCTGATTCCGGCGCTGAACGATCACGAAATGGAGGCAGTGGTCGAGGCCGCCCATGCGGTCGGAGCTCGCACCGCGGGCTACGTCGTGCTGCGCCTGCCGCTGGAGCTGAAGGACGTGTTCGAGGACTGGCTGCACACCCATGTACCCGACCGCGCACGACACGTCATGAGCCGCATCGCCGACCTGCGCGGCGGACGCGCCAACGATCCACGCTTCGGCAGCCGCATGCGCGGCGAAGGCGTGGTGGCCGAGCTCTACCGCCAGCGCATGAACCGGCTGCATGCCCGACTGAGGCTGGGACGTTCGCGCCGCAAGCTGAACACCACGGCCTTCACACCACCGCAGCAAAAAGGGCCACAGCTGGCCCTATTCTGAACGCACGTTGCGCCGCCGCGGCCTGTGGCCACGGCATCGCGGGGGGCTTGATCAGGCTGTCCCGCCCACCGTCAGCCCGTCGATGCGCAGGGTCGGCTGGCCGACGCCGACCGGCACGCTCTGGCCATCCTTGCCGCAAGTGCCGACGCCCGGGTCGAGCATCATGTCGTTGCCGATCATCTTGACCTTGGTCAGCGCATCCGGACCATTGCCGATCAGCGTCGCGCCCTTGACCGGGCGCGTCACCTTGCCGTCCTCGATCAGGTAGGCCTCGGCGGTCGAGAACACGAACTTGCCCGAGGTGATGTCCACCTGGCCGCCACCGAAGTTCGCGGCATACAGCCCCTTCTTGACCGACTTGATGATCTCCTCCGGATCACGGTCGCCGTTCAGCATGTAGGTATTGGTCATGCGCGGCAGAGGCAGGTGGGCGAAGGACTCGCGCCGGCCGTTGCCGGTCAGCGGCATTCCCATCAGGCGCGCGTTCATCATGTCCTGCATGTAGCCGGTCAGGATGCCGTCCTCGATCAGCACGGTACGTTCGGTCGGGTTGCCCTCGTCGTCGATCGACAGCGAGCCACGACGGTCCTGCAGCGTGCCGTCATCCACCACGGTGACCCCCTTGGCGGCGACCTGCTGGCCGATGCGTCCGGAAAAAGCCGAACTGCCCTTGCGGTTGAAGTCGCCCTCGAGCCCATGACCGATCGCCTCGTGCAGCAGGATGCCCGGCCAGCCCGGCCCCAGCACAACCGGCATGGTGCCCGCCGGGGCCGGGTCGGCCGCGAGGTTGACGCTGGCCTGATGCACCGCGGCGCGCGCGTAGTCGTGCAGGCGGTCATCGCAGAAGTAGCCGTAGTCGTAGCGGCCGCCACCGCCGGCACTGCCCTGCTCGCGGCGGCCGTTCTCTTCCATGATCACGGTGATCGACACCCGCACCAGCGGACGCACGTCGGCCGCCAGATGGCCGTCGCTGCGCGCCACCATCACCACTTCCCATGAGCCTGCGATATGCGCCATGACCTGGGTGACGCGCGGGTCTTCGGCGCGCGCGAAGCTCTCGAGGCGCTCCAGCAGCTTGACCTTGGCCGTGTCGTCGAGCGAATCGAGCGGATCGTCGGCCCGGTACAGGCGGGTCTTGAGCTTGTGCGGCACGATGCCGACGCGGCGACGCTCGCCGGCGGCCGCGATCGCGCGTGTCGCGGTGGCGGCGCCGACCAGGGCATCGAGCGAGATGTCGTCCGAGTAGGCAAAGGCGGTCTTCTCGCCGCTGATCGCACGCACGCCCACGCCCTGTTCGATGTCGAAGCTGCCCGACTTGACGATGCCCTCCTCCAGGCTCCAGGCCTCGGAGCGCTGGTACTGGAAGTACAGGTCGGCAAAGTCGATGTCGTGGCGCATCAGCTTGCGAAAGGTCTTTTCCAGTTCGGCCTCACCCAGTCCGTGAGGGGACAGCAGGTAGCGATCGGCGATCTTCAGCGGGTTCTGGCTCTTGCTCATGCGTAATCCTTGGATTCGTTGCCGGGTTGGACCGGCGGGGCGCGAAAACGATCGCGCCGTGTTCGGTTCTTAAGCGTCAGCCCAGGCAGCGATGGCGCAGCGCGGGCAGGCTCTCACGCACGCTGGCGATGCGCGCCGGATCGAGGTCGGCCAGCACCACGCCTGGCCCTTCGTCCTGGCAGGCCAGCACCTCCCCCCAGGGATCGATGATCATCGTATGACCCCAGGTGACGCGTCCACTCGGATGGCGCCCGCCCTGTGCCGGCGCCATGACGTAGCACTGGTTCTCGATCGCACGCGCGCGCAGCAACACCTCCCAGTGCGCACGGCCCGTGGTGTAAGTGAAAGCGGCCGGTAGGATGATCAGATCGACTTCACGCATCGCACGGAAGAGCTCGGGGAAGCGCAGGTCGTAGCACACCGACAGGCCGACGCGGCCGACCGGCGAGTCGAACACGCAGACCTCGCCACCGGCCTCGATCGTGGCCGACTCGTCGTAGCGCTCCTCGCCGCGCTGGAAGCCGAAGAGATGGATCTTGTCGTAACGGGCGACGCGCCGGCCCTGGTCGTCGAACACCAGCGTGCTGTTGCGGACCTTGTCGTCAGCCTCGGCCACCAGCGGAATCGTTCCCGCGACCAGCCAGACGCCATGCCGCTGCGCCAGATCGGCGAGGAAGGTCTGCAGGAGACCGTTGCCCTCTTGCTCGCGAATGCGGACCTTGGCCTGCTCGTCGGCGGTAATCAGCGGAAAGTATTCCGGCAGCGCCACCAGTCGCGCACCCGCGTCGGCGGCCCCGGCCACCAGGCCGGCAACCACCTCGACGTTCTGCGTCACATCGGGGCCGGACACCGTCTGTATGGCAGCGATACGGAAGGCCCCGGCTGCGGGCGTTGCGGGCAAAGGCGCGGAGTGTGCTGGACTCATGCAGAGATTCGGTCGTGGTTGCGTTTCGTGGCGGACGGACTCGGCATCACTGCGCGGGCGCCGGCTGCGTCGCGCTGATGCGTTGGACCTGGGGGTCGTCCCAGGAGCCAGTGATCGCGTACTCGTACGCGAAGAGTTTCTCGATCGGATCACTCAGCGCCTTCTGCGCAAGGTAGGTCACCACCCCGGCCACCGGATTCAGCAGGCCCGCCGCAGCGCCGATGGCGACCGACTCGGACAGCGTCGGCTGAACCGCCACACGCAGGTCCTGGGTCTCCGCCTGCAAATCGGCGGTGCCTCGCATGCGCACGCGCGCAGCCGGTCCGCGGATCTCGAGGTCCTCGGTGCGCATCACGCCTCGGGCCGTGTCGATGCTACCGGAAATGCCATCGAAGGCGAATCCTTCGGAAAAGACGTCGCGAAAATCAAGCGTGATTCGGCGCGGCAAGGACTGCAGGCTGAGGATGCCGAGCAGCCGTCCAACGCCGGGCTCCAGCTTGTTGAACTGCCCGGCTTCGGCCAGCAGTTTCATGCTGCCGCCCAAGGTCGGGTAGTCGATGCGCGTGGGGGCGCCCTGCCAGGCGAGCTGGCCGCTCAGCGTCGCCTTGCCGCCGCGCACCACGTCTTCGTATCCGAGGCGTTTCGCGAAACGCCCGATATCGGCCGTTTCCAGGGTGAAATCGAGCGCCGTGGCCTGACGGCCCGCGGTACGCCACTCGCCGCTACCCTGCAACCGGCCGTCAGCATTGGCCAGGTCGAGGCGCTCGAGCTGCCACAGCCCCGCCCGATTGCGGGCGAACAGCTGCAGGCGCCCCAACTCCTTGCCGCGCAGCGCGAAGCGCTCCGCGACCACGTCGAGCGCCGGCAGCTGTCGCGGCGGCGTCTGATCCTCTTCGCTGGCCGCCCCGGCCGGCGTCGCCGCCTCCTCGTCACTGCCTCCGTGCTCCTCGCCGACACGCAGATGCTCCAGTCGAGCGCGCAGCGCGCCTGCGCCCTCGTCGCGCCAGTCAAGCTCGCCCACCGCGCGGTCGCTTGCGAGCCTGGCCTTCCAGCCACCTTCATCAGCCACCGCGCGCAGACTGAAGTCCTTCAACTGCTGGCCGAAGGCCTGCAACTGGCCAGCCTGCACCGATACGCCCGCCAGCGGCAGTGCGCCGGCCTCTCCGGTGCCGGGCGTGGGTGCGTCAACTCCCGTGTCGAGCACCCTGCGCCACGCATCCGCGTCCAGCGACTCGAAAGTCGCCGCCACCATCAGTCCGCGGTCGGCCATTCGCAGGGGCTCCTGCGCGGCACCATTGAGGGCGAATCCACCCCGCGCCGGGCCGCCGTTCCCCGGCCATTCGAGCTCGGCCCTCAGCCAGTCGGCGAGGCTCAGCGAAAGCGTGCGCGGTGTCCGTGCCGCCGGCGCCGCGGCGTCCGAAGGCGCCTCAAACCGCACGCGCAGCGGCCAGCGCTCGCCAGCCCGCTTGTTCAGCGGCGCGGGGAGGCTGGAGCTGAGTTCGGCCAGTTCCGAATCGACTTCCAGCCGTGTCGCGCCCTTGTCGATCTGCACCACGGCGCGCCACGGCGCACTGCCCGACAGATGGTCCGCGACCGGCGTATCCCACACAGCCGCAAGCGCTGATGCACTCAACGCGCCGCCAGCCTCGAAGCGCACCGTTCCATCCGGCTGCGTCCTTGCGGTAATGCGGGCGGGCGCGCCGAGGAACTGCGCCCGCGCCTCCGGCATCGACAGCGTATCCGCGGTGAAGCGCAGGCGCCCCCCCGCATCCTCCAGCACGGGCAGGCCCTCGACCAGCCACAGCCGGTTGGCGCCGAAGCGGTACTCGCCATCGACTGTGGACTCGGCGATCTCCTTCAGCGGCAGCACCAGCCTCAGATCGAGCGTGCCGCGGCCCTCCGCCCGCATGCCATCGGTGAAGCCGCCGATGCGTGCCGACACAGGGCTTTCGGAAACGAAGCGCAGAAACTCCGCCGTCGGCCCCGCGGCCTTGCCCACGATGCTCATCACCGGCGAAGGCATGGCATCGAGATCCGGCACGTCGGCCACTACCTCCGACAGCGCCACGCCCAGGATGCGGCCGCGGGCGGCCTCGATGCGCAGACCAGGCCCCTCGAAGCGCACCTCGCCGAAGATGCCATCAATCGAGGGCCAGCCGGGCGCATAGTCGAGCAGGGCATCGACAACCCGGATCGTCACGCGGAACTCGCCTCCTCCCTCGCGGAAAGGAAAATCGTCGAGCTCGCCGCGCAAGCGCAAGTTGGCCTCGGGGACCTCGGCGCGACGAATCGCGGTGCGGACCCATTCATGCGTGTCCTGGTTGACCACGCGCGGCAGGTAACGCCACACGGAGGTGCCCTCGGCACGCGAGAGACGCGCCTGCAGGTCGATCTCGCCCGCGCCACCACGCTGGGGGCGATAGACGCCCGACGCGGACCCCGCGGCATCGACGTTCTCGAAGCGCGCGCTGTCGAGCGTGATCTCGAGCCGCCCGTCGCGCCGCTGCCAGCCACCTTCTGCCCGCAACAGCGCGAACGCAAGCCGGCCCGACTCGAACACCTCGGGCAGGTCGATGTGGGCGTCGCGGCTGTCGAGCGTATAGCGCCCGCCGCGCTCGTCGCCGTCGAGGCTGCCGCTCAGTCCGCCGAGCCCCGGCAGGCTGTCGCGCGCAGCAAGCCCCAGTCCGGCAAAGTGGGCGGAGACCCCCCAGCCATCCGGCGCTGCGGGATCGCCCTGCCAGCGCAGGCGCAGGGCGCTCAGCACACCCTGCGGGGCAAAGCCCGAGAGCTGCTCGCGGACCGCATCGCTCAAGGGCAGGTGTGCGGCCAGCCGCGCCAGTACGTGGAAATCGAGCTGGTTGGCGGTGAGGCCGCCGCCCTCTTCGCCGTCGCGAAGCTCAAGGTCGAGGTCTGTCGGTGCCAGGCTCACTCCGTCACGGGTGCGCAAAGCCAGTCCGCGCGTGGCGACCTTGTAGCCGTCAGCCCCGATGTCGACGCTCAGGTGTCCGTCGAGCCGCTCCAGCTCGAGTTCGGGCAAGGTCTCGCCGAACTTTGTGCGCACGCCATCGAGCGCCAGATCGGCGGCCACGGACCAGCCACGTGCCGGTGCCCCGGCGAAGCCCAGCCCGCGCGCAAAATCGAAGCGCGACTCGGCATGCGACTCGAGCCACGCACGAACGCCGCCTACACCTTGCAGCGCCAACGGATAATCGACCCACGGGCGCCATCCACCCAGATCGGCGCGATCCAGCGACACATAGAGGCGCCCCGTCGATGCCAGCGGACGGGCTGGATCGAAGCGCCGCAATTCGCCGCGCACATCCAGCGTCGACGCCAGCGCCTGCGGCGGCTGCGCCCGCAGCGCAAAGCGCCGCGGGCCGAAACGCTGGTCAAGGCGGAACTCGACCTGCTCGAGCAGAAGCTCAGGGGCACCTCTCAGGCGATCGTCCCAGCGCAGACGGGCGTCGTGGATCACGATCTGGCGCTGCGCCAGCAGCCAGTCGAGTGCGCCGCTGTTGCCATCGCCGTCGGCCGAAACCGCCAGCCCTCCGACCCGCAGGCGGCCGTCAGGCTCGCGCCGCAACGCAATCTCGGGCGAGGCAATCTCGAGGCGATGGAAGTGAGGTTGCAGCCGCAGCAACGAGGACCACGCCAGCGTGGCATCCACCCGCGGCAACTGCAGCGCCGCCTGCCCGGCCTCGTCGGTGAAGGTTACGCGCTGCAGCACCAGGCGCGGACGCCAGCCGTCCCAACGCCCTTCGATCGCCTCGACCGCCACCGGCAGGCCAAGCGCCTGGCTGGCCGCGGCCACGATCTCGGCGCGGAACTCGCCGACCGAGGGCAGCGCCACGTGGCGCACCAGCAGCAGCGTGGCGGCGAAGGCGATCCACAGCAGCACGAACGCGCGCAACACGCCGCCGCACACCGCACGCACACGCCCCCAACGCCGGCGGGAAAGCGCGGGCGACGCAGGCGATGCAGGGGCGGACTCGGGCAGCGGATTCATCAGGGGTCGCACCGGCTTGCCAGGCCGGAACTCGGGAAGGACGGACGACCGCGCCGCGCAGGATTGCGCATGGCCCCGTTCCCGGGCACCCGCAGGCACACACCAGGACCATCGGGCGCGGATAAACTAGCTTGTCTGCGCCCGCCAGCCCCAACCGCTGCGAGGGGCCACATTCTACCAACGATCACGCCCAAGGCACCGGAGCCGCACCATGTCCGCCACCCAGAACGCATCGCAGTCGCTGCCCCAGCCCGTGCAGGATGCCCGCCGCCACTCGCGCTATCTGTCACGCATGCTCGACTGCCATCCGTGGCTGGGCGGGGCGCTGACGGGGAGCATCGGTGGCGCGATCGATGCGGCAGCGATGGAGCGCTTCATCGCCGCGCGCGAATCGGCCTTCGGCGCCACCGACGCCGCGCTGCGCCCGGCCCTGCGCCAGTTGCGCATCTGGGTGCTGTGCCACCTGATCGTGCGCGACCTCAACTGCGATGCGCCGCTGGCCGAGGTCACCGAGACGATGACGGTGCTGGCCGAGGTCGCCATCCGCCATGCCCACGGCGTGCTGCGCGCCGCATTGGTCGAGCGCTACGGCCTGCCCTTGTCGCCAACCGGTTGGGAGCAGGAACTGCTGGTGATCGGCATGGGCAAGCTCGGCGGGCGCGAGCTCAACGTCTCCTCCGACATCGACCTCATCTTCATCTACCCCGAGGACGGCGACACCGGAGGCAAGAAGGTCATCAGCAACTTCGAGTTCTTCGAACGGCTGGGCAAGCAACTGATCCAGGCGCTGGCCGAGGTCACCGAGCACGGCCAGGTGTTCCGCGTCGACATGCGCCTGCGCCCCAACGGCGACTCCGGCCCCCTGGTGTGCTGCTTCGACATGCTGGAAAACTACTTCGTCACCCAGGGGCGCGAGTGGGAGCGCTACGCCTGGATCAAGGCACGCGTGCTGCTGGGCGAACGCTGGTCCGAACTACGCAACATCGCCCGCCCCTTCGTGTTCCGCAAGTACCTGGACTTCGGCGCCATCAACGCCATGCGTGACCTCCACGCGCAGATCCGGCGCGAGGTGGCCCGCCGCGACCGCGCCAACAACGTCAAGCTCGGCCCCGGCGGCATCCGCGAGATCGAGTTCATCGCCCAGGTGTTCCAGCTCATCCGCGGCGGTCGCGACACGGCGCTGCAGGTGCGCCCGACGCTGAAGGCGCTCGCCCTGCTGCCCGAGCGCGGCATCCTGTCGGCCGAAGCCGTACAGGAAGTCTCGGCAGCCTACGATTTCCTGCGTCGGCTCGAGCATCGCCTGCAATACCTCGACGACGCGCAGACGCACGACCTGCCGGGCAATGAGGCCGACCAGACACTGATCGCACAAGCCATGGGCTTTGCCGACTACCCGGCCCTGATCGAAACGCTGGACGCGCACCGTGCCGTCGTCAGCCGGCATTTCGAGGCGGTCTTCGGCGACCCGTCCGAGGAAGACCACAGCCTCGACGCGACCTGGGCCGGCGCCGAGGACATCGACAGCGTGATCCCCGCGCTGGGCGAGCTGGGCTACCGCCACCCCCGCGCCGGCGCCGAGCGCCTGGCCTCCATCCATGCCAGCCCGCGCTACCGGCAGTTGCCGAACAATATCAAGGGCCGATTCGACGCACTGATGCCACGCGTGATCGAGGCCGCCGCGGCCACCCCGGGGCCGGACGACACGCTCGCCCGCTGCCTCGACCTGATGGAGGGCATCGGCCGGCGCGGTGCCTACCTCGCGCTGCTGCAGCAGTATCCGCAGGCCCTGCGCCGTGTCGCCGACCTGATGAGTGCGTCGCGCTGGGGCGCGCAGTTCCTGACTCGCCACCCGATCCTGCTCGACGAGATGCTGGATGCGCGCAACCTCGAGACCGCACCGGACTGGAAGGCCTTCCGTGCCAGCCTTGCCGCCGAACTCGACGCGCTCGAACCCGACATGGAACGGCAGATGGACGTAATGCGCGAACAGCACCACGCCCAGGTATTCCGCCTGCTGACGCAGGACATTGCCGGGCTGCTGACGGTCGAGAAGCTCGCCGACCATCTGTCGGAACTGGCCGACATCATGCTCGACCTGACCTTGCCGCGCTGCTGGAGCCGGATCAAGATCCGCCATCGCGACGAGCCGCGCTTCGCCGTCATCAGCTACGGCAAGCTCGGCGGCAAGGAACTGGGCTATGCCTCGGACCTGGACATCGTGTTCCTGTACGACGACGAGGCGCCGGAATCGGCCGAGGTCTATACGCGGCTCGCGCAGCGCGCCAACACCTGGCTGTCCAGCCAGACGGCGGCCGGGCAGCTGTTCGAGACCGATCTGCGCCTGCGTCCCAACGGCGACTCCGGCCTGATCGCGACCTCGCTCGAGGCCTTCCGCAAGTACCAGCTCGAATCGGCCTGGGTATGGGAACACCAGGCACTCACGCGTGCCCGCTTCTCGGCGGGCGATCGCGCCATCGGCGAAGCCTTCGAACGCATCCGCTGCGAGGTGCTGCGCATGAAGCGCGACCTCGACACGCTGCGCGCGGAAGTGCTCGCCATGCGCCACAAGATGCGCGACGCCCATGGCAGCAAGGGGGGCGAGCTGTTCGATCTCAAGCACGACACCGGCGGCCTGATCGACGTCGAGTTCCTGATCCAGTACCTGGTGCTGGGCCATGCGCATGAACATCCCCAGCTCACCGGCAACCTCGGCAACATCGCGCTGCTGCGAATGGGTGGCGAGCTCGGTCTCATTCCGGCCGAGCTGGCGGCGGCGTGCGCCGACAGCTATCGCGAACTGCGCCGCCTGCAGCACCGACAACGCCTGAACGACCTGCCGTCGCGCATTCCCGGGGACGAAGCAGATGCGGCGCGCCGACCCGTCATCGCGTTGTGGGCGCGGGTGTTCGGCGAGTAAGGAAGACAGGCCTCCGACTGTCATGAATCCATGCATGACGCACAGGGACCGGACGACTAGAATCGAGCCGCCCTCCATCCAGCGCCCCGCCAGGGGCAAAGCGTCATGAGCCACGAAATCGAGCTTAAGCTCGCCCTGCCGAAATCCGCGCTGCCCGCGTTGCGCCGCCATCCCCTCGTGGCCGGCGCCGAGAAGCTCGGCAACGCCGTCACCCTCGACAACACGTATTACGACACACCCGAGCTTCAGCTCAAGGCACGCAGGGTTGCGGTGCGCACCCGACGCCAGGGGCGCATCTGGCTGCAGACGGTGAAATGCGCTGCGGTATCGAGCGGAGGCCTGTCGCAGCGGCCGGAATGGGAACAGCCCTACTCGGGCAGCTTCGATTTCTCGCAGGTAGAAGTACCCGACGCCGCCAAACTGCTCGCGCGTCACGCCGAAGCACTGGTGCCGGTGTTCACCACCCGCTTTCGCCGTGAGACGCGTCGCTTCAACCCGCGCGACGGCGTCAGCATCCTGCTGATGATCGACCAGGGCGAGGTGTGCGTGACCACGCCCGACGGCACCGAACGCCAGGCGCCGATCTGCGAGCTGGAGCTCGAGCTGGAACACGGGCAGCCTGGCGACCTTTTCGCCCTCGCCTGCGAGCTCGCACAGACCCTGCCGCTGATGCCGGCCGACATCTCCAAGGCGGAACGCGGCTACCGGCTGTTCCTCGGCACGCCGCTCGCCGCGGCACGCGCCGAGGCATCGACGCTCGAGGCCGGACAGAACGTGGTCGAAGCCTTTCGCAGCCTCGCCTTCGCTTGCGTTCGCCAGTGGCAGGCCAACGCCGCAGCGGCACTGTCGATCGAGGACGCGGACGCGATTCCTCCGGACTTCATCCATCAACTGCGCGTTGCGCTGCGCCGTCTGCGCGCCCTGATCAAGCTCTTCGCCCCCGCGTTGCCCGCAGAGTTCGCCGGCCAATGGAACGCGCGACTGCGCGACAACGCCAACCGGTTCGGCGACGCCCGCGACCTCGATGTGTTCTACACCGAGTTGCTCGAACCCGTCGCCACGGAGGGTCTCGCGGACCCGGCGTCACATGCTGCCCTGCTTCAGGCCGTGGCGCGTGCGCGCGAGCTGGCACGCCACGACGCAGGCAAGGCGCTCGACATGGCCACGCAGGGTCGGATGCTGCTCGAGTTCAGCACCGAACTGCTGCGACTGCCCAGCGGCAGCCTCGTTGCCGCAGCCGACCTGCGCACCTTCGCCCGGCTGCGCATGGCACGACTGCGCAAACGCGCGCGCCGGCAGTTCGACGCTGCCGCCACGCTCGAGCCGACCCGGCTGCACGCCCTGCGCATCGGCTTCAAGCAGTTGCGCTACGGCATCGAGTTCTTTGCCCCACTGTTCCCGCCCAAGGCCGTTGCGCGCTATCAGGAAGGGCTGGTGCGGGCGCAGGGCACGCTGGGCTTCCTGCAGGACGTCGACATCGCTCGCGGGCGGCTGCTCGCCTGGAGCGCGACGGACCCGGCACTGCAGGTCGCGGCCGCCTTCGTACTGGGCTGGCATGCGCCGCGCTACGCCCGTCTGCGGCGGCGGGTCCTGCACGACTGCGAGCCACTTCTGTGGGGCAAGGCACCATGGTGAGCCCGGCGGACCTGGTAGGCGGCGACGTCATGTCCCTGCAACAGGCAGGGCGCATGATGCGGGCCCCTGATTCAACGGAGAAGCGAATGGATCTCCTGCTCTGGCGCCACGCCGAAGCGGTCGACGGCAGCCCTGACCACGCCCGGGAGCTCACGCAGCGCGGCCACAAGCAGGCCAGGCGCATGGCAGCCTGGCTGGCAGAGAACAAGCCCAAGCACCTGCGCGTGCTGGTGAGCCCGACGCTGCGCACCCGGCAGACGGCGAGCGCCTTCGCCGATGATTTCGAAATCGTCAGCAGCCTCGGCCCCGACGGCGGCGTCGCCGACATCCTGGCGGCCACAGGATGGCCCGATGCCAGTGGCGCCGCGCTGGTCGTCGGCCACCAGCCCGCACTCGGCCGTCTCGCCGCCCTGCTGCTGTCGGGCCAGGAAGCGGACTGGACGATCAAGAAGGGCGCGCTGTGGTGGTTCACCAACCGGGTCAGGGACGACGAAACCCAGACCGTGCTGCGGGCTGTCATTCCCGCCGAGCTGCTCTGAGCCGCGACCGCGGAACGATTGTTGGCCGGACTGTGAATTCCTCACGGCGAGTGTGGTCAAACTCGTTGAAAATCATTCGTCCGCAAGGCGGAACCCGACGGTGCAACCTCCCCGCAACAGGGGTGCTTGTTCTTTCCTCCGCATTGCGTAAGATGCCGCATTCGCCCCGGACCGGACCATGCTCGGACGCTTCCTGCCTTCGCACGACACCATCAAGCAGAGCCGCCTGTTGCGCTGGCTCGGGCCGCGCATTCACGACCCGCTGCTGTGGCATATCAACCGCCGCGCGGTGGCGCGCGGGGTCGCCGTCGGTGCATTCTTCGGGTTGATGATCCCGGTGGCACAGATTCCCGCGGCAGCGATCGCGTCGCTGGTATTGCGAGGCAACCTGTGGATCGCCGCGGTCTCAACGCTGGTCAGCAACCCCTTCACCTACGGCCCCCTGTACTACTTCGCCTATCGGCTGGGCGCGCACATCATCGGCGCGCCGGTGCCGGCAGCAGTCGAGGCCCAGACGGCCGAAGCCCCCTTTGCGGTACTGGACTCGCTCAGCCAGGCCTGGACCTGGATCACCGGCATCGGACAACCCTTGCTGCTGGGCATGGCGATCATGGCCGTTTCCGGCGCCATCGTCGGCTACCTCGGCGCACAGGCCTTCTGGCGATTCAAGGTGATCGCCAAGCGTCGTCGCACGCTCGAATCCCGCCGTCTTTCGGCCCGCGCCGGCAATCGCCCCGTCAGCAGCACCTGACTGCTGCAGCCACCACACTGGATACGGCTCCGGACGCAATGAAAGTCGAGACGGACATGAACCCGCCCATCGCCGAGGGGACGGTGGCCGTCATCGACGGCGTGCGTCGCGTGTATTACGACGGATACTGGATCAAGGTCTATGACCCACCAGCGGATTCGCTGAAGGCGAAGAAGCAGCTGATCCAGGCGCTGACGCGCCGCCTCTTCAACCACGTCGAGCACGGCATCAACATTCCCGGCAAACGTCTGGAAGACACGCGGCGCGCTTACGAGGCCGAACAGGACCCGGCGCGCAAACGGGTCAAGGGCGCCATGCTGGCCGGCGCGCTGTTCAACCGCGCCACCGACATCTTCACCAAACTGGTCGAGCTGCAGGAACTGGGCATCGAGATCGACACCGACAATGCGCTGATGCGCGAGTGTGGCTTCTGCCTGCAGGAGGCGCTCAACCTCGGGCGCCTGGTCCTGCACCGCAGCGGTGAGGAAGGCATCGACGAATTGTGGGGCGAGCCCTTCCGCGCCTTTTCCATTCCGGTCGAGGCCTTCTACGACAGCCGCTACATCAAGATCGCCCAGACACTGCGCGACATCGACCGACTGGGCGCCGTCATGTCCTCGACCCTCGGGGCCATTCCGATGTACGACGGCATCCAGCGCCTGATCGCCCATTTCACGACAGCTGCCAAGGTCAAGTGCGAGACCCTTCGCACCGATCCGGACATCTTCGACGTGTGGTCGGACTTCGTCGTCGCGTCCGAGGAGCTCGCGGCCTTTGCACCGCAGCTGTCGCACAGCGTGAATGCCGCGGACCAGCAGCTCGCCACCGACGGCCAGCGCCTGCTGCTGCAGGGGCGCGACCTCGTCACCTTCATCACGCGCGCTCGCGTGCCTATGCCCAAGAGCACGCGCGAGTTCATCGAGCGCATGGAAACCTTCGCCGCCCGCGCCCGCATGCAGGGCCAGCCCCCGCTGGCCGGCCCGCTGCCCTACTAACAGATGACCGGCTTGCCGGCGGGGCTCAGACGATGACGCCTCCGCCCAGGCAGACCTTGGACTCGTAGACCACGACGCTCTGCCCCGGCGTGAGCGCCCATTGCGGCTGGGCGAAGGCGATCTCGGCCCTGCCGTCCGCGATGCGGTCGATCTCGCACGGCTGGTCGGGCGTGCGATAGCGCGGCTTGGCCGTATATACCCAGTTGGTGTGCGGGTCGCGGCCCGCGATCCAGTTGAGGTCGGTCGCCACCAGACGGTCGCGCAACAGGGCCGGGTGGTCGTGGCCCTGGACCACGTACAGCACATTGGCCTTGATGTCCTTCTTCGCCACGTACCAGGCGTCGTGTTCACCCGCCTCGTCCTGGTTGCCCTTGAGGCCGCCGATGTGCAGGCCCTTGCGCTGGCCGATGGTGTGATACATCAGGCCCTGATGCTCGCCCAGCACGCGCTCGTCGTCGAGGGAGCGGATCTCGCCCGGCTTCGTCGGCAGGTAGCGCATCAGGAACTCGCGGAACGGACGCTCGCCGATGAAGCAGATCCCCGTCGAGTCCTTCTTGGCCGCTACGTGCAGGCCGGCCTGCTCGGCGATCCGGCGAACCTCTCGCTTGTACAGCGCGCCGAGCGGGAACATCGTCTTCGCCAGTTGTGCCTGGTTGAGGCGATAGAGGAAGTAGCTCTGGTCCTTGGTGCCGTCCTCGGCCTTCAGCAACTGGTATTCGGTACGACCGTCATTGGTCCATTCCCGCACCTGGGCGTAATGACCGGTGGCGATGCGCTCGGCGCCGAGCTGCATGGCATGGTCGAGAAAACAGCGGAACTTGATCTCGGAGTTGCACAGGATGTCCGGATTCGGCGTGCGGCCGGCCTCGTACTCGCGCAGGAAATCGGCGAACACGCGATCCTTGTACTCGGCGCTGAAATTCACCACTTCGAGGTCGATGCCGACGACGTCGCACACCGAGGCGACATCAACCAGATCCTGACGCGTCGAACAGTAGTCCGAATCGTCGTCGTCCTCCCAGTTCTTCATGAACAGGCCGGTAACCTCATAGCCCTGCTGCTTGAGCAACAGCGCCGTCACCGAGGAGTCCACGCCGCCGGACATGCCGACCACGACCTTCATGCCGTTTCCTTCCTGAATCCCGTACTTACTGGACATTCGGTCCACCTCCATTGAGCCATTCCGCAAGCGGCAGCACGACCGCCGGCTCGCCATTGTCGACAAACCAGCTGTCGACCGCATACCGTTCGCCGGGCCGGGCAACGTCCGCGCCGTCCGGCCCTTCAATCACCAGTCCGTCCTCGGTGCAGTTGCACCCGGCCAGCGCCTCGCCCGGCGGCAGACGCTCGAGGCGTTCGGCCAGCGACAGTTCCTCGATCACCGCGCTGAAGTGCTGGAAGATCACGCTTGTGCGCCGCGCGGTTTCCACCACGCGGTGGAAACGCAACCCCCCGCGCGCTTCGAGCAACTGCAGCAGGCGTGTGGTCGAGGTCGAGTGGTCGATGCAGTCCATTCGCCCATCTGCGCCCGCATCGAGAAAGTTGCCGCTGCGATCCGCACCGACGGGGGTCTGCGTGGCGGCCACCCGGTACAGCCGCCCCAGCGCCTCGGCGATCAGCGCGCGCTCCTCGGCGGCACTGCGCGCGGCCGCAAGGCGGCGCCCGAGCCGGTCCAGCGTGCTGGCCGGGTATCTCACATCTTCCTGCTGCTTGCAGCCGTAGTTGTAGCAGATGCTGACCCGGCCCTCGTCCGTATTGGCCGCATCGTCACGCAGCGTCATCGCCTGCGCAAGCAGCGGCGTACCGAGCAGCACGGCCAGTAACAGACGAATCATCGCTCCACGGGATCAGTAGTGGCGCACCAGCGACAAGGGGTGACGCTGCCCGGCAAGCCAGTCCTCGATGCATTGCAGGATCAGCGGGCTGCGATGGCGACCGGCCGTCGCACGCACCTCGTCGATCGTCATCCACACCGCACGGACGATGCCGTCGTCGAGCTTGCGGCCCGGCTCATCCCCCTCGATGCGGCCACCGTAGGCGAAACGCAGGTAGGTGATGTCGCCCTGCGGCCGCGTCCACTGGTAGATGCCGACCAGGTATTCAGGCACGAAACGCTGCGCGGTCTCCTCGAGCGCCTCGCGCGCCGCCGCTTCGAGCAGGGATTCCCCGGGCTCGAGATGGCCGGCCGGCTGATTGAAGCGCAAGCCTTCGGGCGTGTGTTCCTCGACCAGCAGAAAGCGGCCATCCCGCTCGATGACGGCAGCGACGGTGACGTTGGGCTTCCACTCGCGATCGCTCACTTCGCACTCCTTTGATTTCAGCCCGGCATTCTAGCGCGCCACGGTACCTTTCCCCACCGCAGCAAGGCTTACGCGGCGGCAAAGCAGCGCTCGCAGACCCCCGCCTTTGCGCTAGAATCCGCAGGTTACGCCCGCCGGACGCGGGCTGCCGAATCAACTTCCTGAGGTGGAGAACCCAATCATGTCCATGGCTGATCGCGACGGTTTCATCTGGCAAGACGGCAAGCTCGTTCCGTGGCGCGAAGCGACCACGCACGTGCTGACCCATTCGCTGCACTACGGTCTGGCCGTCTTCGAAGGTGTCCGCGCGTACAACACCGCCAAGGGCACGGCGATCTTCCGCCTCGCCGAGCACACCCAGCGCCTGATCAACTCCGGCAAGATCTACATGATGGACATCCCCTACTCCAAGGATGAACTCATGGAAGCGCAGAAGGAGGTCGTGCGCGCCAACAAGCTCGAGTCCTGCTACCTGCGTCCGCTGGCCTTCTACGGCTCGGAAAAGATGGGCATCTCCACCCGCGGTTCCACGGTGCATGTCGCCATCGCCGCCTGGCCGTGGGGCGCCTACCTGGGCGAGGAAGGCCTGGAGAAGGGCATCCGCGTCAAGACCTCGTCCTACACGCGCCACCACGTCAACTCGACGATGCCGCGTGCCAAACTGGCCGCAACCTACCCGAACTCCATCCTCGCCAACCTCGAAGTCACCAAGATGGGCTATGACGAGGCGCTGCTGCTCGACAACCAGGGCTTCGTCGCCGAAGGTGCGGGCGAGAACCTGTTCATCATCAAGGACGGCAAGATCTACGAACCCGAGATCGCCTCGGCGCTGACCGGCATCACGCGCGACTCGATCATCACCATCGCGCGCGAATTCGGCCTGGAGGTGCAATCCAAGCGCCTCACCCGCGACGACATCTACCTGGCAGACGAAGCCTTCTTCACCGGCACCGCAGCCGAAGTCACCCCGATCCGCGAACTCGACGACCGCACCATCGGCGAAGGCAAGCGCGGTCCGGTCACGACCAAGCTCCAGGCCCGCTTCTTCGACGTGGTCAATGGCCGCGCCCCGGAATACGAGCACTGGCTCGCCTACGTCTGATTTCCCGTCCAGAGGATTTGCGTCATGGTTGAGAACACCGACAAGACCCAGGCCGTCGCCATCAGCGCCAAGGACCTGCCGCTGCACTGCCCGCCGCCGGGCGCGCCGCTGTGGGCACGCCACCCGCGCGTGTTCCTCGACGTGCTGAAGACGGGCGAAGCCGTATGCCCGTATTGCAGCGCGCACTACGTCTTCACCGGCGAGCGCCCGAAGGGACACCACTGAGCGGCGGGGCGAAACCTACCGATCTCTTACAAGCGACCAACACGGGGGCCAATACCGCGGTATTCGGCCCCCGGTCCTTTCCAGCCCGGCCATGAGCATCAAGAAACCGATCTACACCTCCGCAGCCGATGCCGAAGCGGCGTTCTACGACGCGCTCGCGCGTGCCGACCTCGACGCGATGATGTCGGTGTGGTCCGAGGATGACGAAGTCGCCTGCATCCACCCGGGCGGTCCCCGCATCGTCGGCCTGCAGGCGGTGCGCGAGACCTGGCGCCAGATGCTGGCCGGCGGCGCGCGGCTTCAGGTCGACATCAGCGAGGCCGTGATCAGCGGCAATCCGATGGTGGCCATCCACAGCGTGTTCGAGCACATTCGCGTTGCGGGCGCCACGGCACGCTCGCCGCTGATCGCCGCGACCAATGTCTACGTCCGTGGCGCGCTGGGCTGGCGGATGGTCATGCACCATGCCTCTCCAGTGCCCGATGCGGCCGACTTCGGCGACCTGTCACCGCGCGTGGTGCACTGACGGATGACTCGCGTCGCCGCGTATCGCGCTCCGTGGTGGCTACCCGGCGGCCATGTGCAGACCATCTGGCCGGTCGCACGCAAGGGCCCGCTGCCACACTACCGACGCGAGCGCTGGGACACGCCGGACGGCGACTTCATCGAACTCGACTGGCTTCGGGCGGGCGAGCCGCGGGCGCCACTCGTCGTCCTGTTCCATGGTCTCGAAGGCTCGAGCCGTTCGCACTACGCGCGTACGCTGATGAACGCCGTGACGGCGCGTGGCTGGAACGGCGTGGTGGTGCATTTCCGCGGCTGCGCGGGCAGCCCGAACCGCTTTGCACGCGCCTATCACTCGGGCGATAGCGACGAAATCGACTGGATCCTGCGCCGACTCCTTGTCACCGCGAATGGCGCCGCACTGTTCGTCACGGGCGTATCGCTCGGCGGCAACGCCTTGTTGAAATGGTTGGGCGAGCGCGAACATGAGGCAGCATCCCTCGTCACCGCTGCAGCCAGCGTCTGCGCGCCCCTCGACCTGAGCATCTCCGGCGCGGCACTCGGGCGCGGCTTCAACCTCGTCTATGCCCGGCACTTCCTGGCGACGCTCAAGCACAAGGCCCTGGCGAAGTGCGGAGACCACCCCGGCCGTTTCGACGCCCCCCGCATCGCCCAGGCCCGCACGCTCGAGACCTTCGACGACGCCTACACCGCGCCTGCGCACGGTTTTGCAGGTGTCGGCGACTACTGGCGCCGGGCCTCGGCGCGGCCGTGGCTGAGCGCCATCCGCTGCCCGACCTTGGTTCTGAACGCAGCCAACGACCCCTTCGTCCCCGCCGACGCCCTGCCCGACCCGCACGCCCTGCCCGCAACGGTCACGTTCGAATACCCAAGGGGCGGCGGTCACGTCGGCTTCCTCGGCGGCAACTGGCCAGGAGTGCAGGACTGGCTGGGCCAGCGCCTGCTCGCCCACTTCGACACCTTGCGCTGAACATCGGGCGACCTGCTTCCTCGGCACGAAAAGTGTCGCGTGAAACATGGCACGCGAACGGATGACCGCCGCCCGGCATAGAATCGCGCTTTTGGTTTCCGCCAAGCAGCCACCCGATGAGCACACCACGCCACGCCTCGCCCGCCCCCGAGATCTTCAAGGCCTACGACATCCGCGGCATCGTCGATACCGTCCTGACGCCCGATGCCGTCCGCGCAATCGGCCATGCACTGGGTTCCGAGGCCCGGGCGCGAAAGCAGGCCGCAATCGCCGTGGGGCGTGACGGACGCCTGTCGGGCCCTGCACTTGCCACCGCACTGGCGGACGGCATCCGTGCCGCGGGCGTTGACGTCATCGACATCGGCTGCGTGCCGACGCCGCTCACGTATTTCGCCGCGCACGAACTCGGCTGCGACTCCTGCGTGTCCGTCACCGGCAGCCACAACCCGCCCGACTACAACGGCCTCAAGATGGTACTGGGCGGCCAGACCCTGTTCGGCGACATGATCCGGGACCTGCGCCGCCGCATCGCGGAGGACGACCTCGCGAATGGCGCGGGCGAGCTGCGCACCGCAGACGTACGCGCCGCCTACATCGACCGCATTGCCAGCGACGTGAAGCTCGCGCGCCCGATGAAGATCGTCGTCGACTGCGGCAACGGCGTCGCCGGCGGCATCGCTCCCGAACTCTTCCGCCGCCTCGGCTGCGAAGTCGTGGAGCTGTTCTGCGACGTCGACGGCAGCTTTCCCAACCACCACCCCGACCCGTCCAAACCCGAGAACCTGCAGGACGTGATCCGCGCACTGCGCGACACCGACGCCGAGCTGGGACTGGCCTTCGATGGCGACGGCGACCGTCTCGGTGTGGTGACGAAGGACGGCGAGATCATCTACCCCGACCGCCAGCTGATGCTGTTCGCCGAAGACGTGCTGGCGCGCGTGCCGGGCGGCGAGATCATCTTCGACGTCAAATGCACGCGCAATCTGGCGCCGTGGATCCGTGCGCGCGGCGGCAAGCCGACCATGTGGAACACCGGTCACGCGCTGGTGAAGGCCAAGCTCAAGGAGACCGGCGCCCCGCTCGCCGGCGAGATGAGCGGCCACATGTTCTTCAAGGAGCGCTGGTTCGGTTTCGACGACGGCCTGTACTCGGGCGCCCGCCTGCTCGAGATCCTGTCCGTCCGCCCGGACGCCAACGCCGCACTGAAGGCGCTGCCCAACGCCGTCAGCACGCCGGAGCTGAACCTCAAGATGAACGAAGGCGAGCCCTTCGAGCTGGTGAAGCGCCTGAAGGCATCCGCCAAGTTCGACGGTGCTCAGGACGTGATCACCCTCGATGGCGTGCGCGTCGAGTACGCCGACGGCTTCGGCCTGGCCCGTCCGTCCAACACCACGCCCGTTGTCGTGCTGCGCTTCGAGGCGGACGACGCCGCCGCATTGGCGCGAATCCAGTCCGCCTTCCGCACTGCGATCGACGGCTTATGGCCCGGGCTGGATCTGCCTTTCTGAATGCCCACAGCGGCGCATGATTGCTCGTTATCGCGGACGACGCCCGCCACCGAGGAATATTTCCGCAGTGCACCGTGACAAGGCTTGTCGGCCACCCCGCGGGGCTTCATCATGAGCGCTCTGTGTGGCGAGGGAAAAACAAGAAAAATGTCGTACAAGAAGAACGGCCTCGATCTCGGGGCGCTCGAACACGCACTCAAGGGCGTGAATATTCCAGCCTGCCCGGCGGTGCTCGTCCAGATCATGGACGAGCTGAACAGCCCGGATGCGAGCGACCGCCGCATCGCGGCCCTCATCGGCGAGGACGTGGGCATTGCCTCACTGGTCGTGCGTTCCGCCAACTCCCCCCTGTTCAGCCGCGGCAAGCGGATAGCCTCGGTGGCCGATGCGGCCCGCCTGCTTGGCTTCGGCACCGTAACGAACCTCGTACAGGAAGCTTTGCTGCGCAGCGCAATTGCCGTCGAGGACGTGTCGCTCGAACGCTTCTGGGACAATTCGCGCATCACCGCCGCAGCCAATGCGCGGCTGGCCCGCAGCACGGGCACGGCGCGTCCGGAAACGGCCTACACCTTCGGCCTGTTCCACGACTGCGGCATCCCGCTGCTGATCCAGCGCTTCGACGGCTACAAGGCCGTGCTGGCTCGCGCAAACACCTGCACCGAAGGCTGGTTCACCGCCGTCGAGGACGAGGCCTTCGGTACCAACCACGCCATCATCGGCTACTTCCTGGCCCGCACATGGGGCCTGAACGACGCGGTCAGTCTCGGCATTCTGTGCCACCACGACTACTCGATCTTCGACGGCCACAACGACCTGGGCGACGCCACCCGTACGCTGGTAGCGATCAATGCGATCGGCGAACACGTGGCCAGTACGCATCTGCGCACGCGCAACGACACCGACTGGAGCAAGGCGCGGGCGCCGGTGGCGCATTACCTCAGTCTGACGCTTGCCGAACTGGACGACCTGGCGGACGACCTGATCTACGAGTTCGACCGCGAATTGGATGCCGAATCGGTTTGAGCTGACCAGACCTTTGAAACAAAAAAGCCGCGGGTGACCGCGGCTTTTTTGTTTGAAGCGGGATCTCCCGATCAGAGCTTCGCGGCCACCCAGCCCTGCACTGCCGCCAGCGCTGCCGGCAGGTTCTCCGGTTGCGTACCGCCAGCCTGCGCCATGTCCGGCCGACCGCCACCCTTGCCGCCGACCTGCTGGGCGACGAAGTTGACCAGTTCGCCAGCCTTGACCTTGCCGGTCTGGTCGGCAGTGACGCCAGCGATCAGGCTGACTTTGCCATCGCCCACCGCGGCCAGCACGATTGCCGCCGACTTGAGCTTGTCCTTGAGCTTGTCCATGGTGTCGCGCAGGGTAGGCACGTCGGCGCCTTCCAGCGTCGCGGCGAGGACCTTGACGCCGTTGACCTCGACCGCCTGGTTCACAAGCTCGTCACCCTGGCTGGCGGCGAGCTTGCCCTTGAGGCGGGCGAGTTCCTTCTCCAGCGCACGCACATTGTCGAGGATGCCGGCGACGCGCTCGGCGACCTCGTCGGGCTGCACCTTGAGCAGCGCCGACATGCCCTGCACGCGGCGCTCCTGCTCCTGGGCGTAGCGCAGCGCGTTCTCGCCGGTGATCGCCTCGACGCGGCGGATGCCGGCGGCAACGCCGCCCTCGGCGACGATCTTGAACAGACCGATATCGCCGGTGCGCGCGACGTGGGTGCCCCCGCACAGCTCCTTCGACGTGCCGATCGATAGCACGCGCACCTCGTCGGCGTACTTCTCGCCGAACAGCATCATTGCGCCGGACTTCTGCGCCGCCTCCAGCGCCATGACTTCGGCGTTGGTCGCGCTGTTGGCCAGGATCTCGCGATTGACGATCTCCTCGACCTCGCGGATTTCCTCGGCCGTCATCGGCGCGGTGTGGGCGAAGTCGAAGCGGGTCTTGTCCGGATCGACCAGCGAGCCCTTCTGCTGGACATGCGCGCCGAGCACCTCGCGCAAGGCCTTGTGCATGATGTGGGTGACCGAGTGATTGCGCGCAGTGGCGGCACGGGCAGCGACATCCACCCGGGCGAGCACGCCCTGGCCCACCGCCAGCTTGCCTGTGCGCACCACGCCATGATGGCCGAACACCGCAGCCTGGATCTTCTGCGTATCCTCCACGCCGAAGATGCCGGCGGCGCCACGCAACTCGCCGCGGTCGCCGACCTGGCCGCCGGACTCGGCATAGAACGGCGTGTGGTCGAGTACGACCACGCCCATCTCGCCCTCGAGCAGTTCGTTGACCAGTGCGCCATCCTTGTACAGCGCAAGAATGTTGCCCTTCTCTTCGAGCAGCGTGTAGCCGTGGAAGGTGGTCTCAGGGCCGTCGTAGTCCAGGTTGGCCGCCATCTTGAACTTGCCGGCGGCACGTGCCTGCTCCTTCTGTCGCGCCATCGCGGCGTCGAAGGCAACGGCATCAACGGTCACGTCGCGCTCACGGCAGATGTCGGCGGTGAGGTCGAGCGGGAAGCCGTAGGTGTCGTGCAGTTTGAAAGCGGTGTCGCCGTCGAAGACCTTCTTGCCCGCCGCCTCCATCGCCGCCAGTTCGGTCTCGACGATCGCCATGCCGTTCTCGATGGTGGCGAAGAAGCGCTCTTCTTCCTGGCGCAGCACGTCCATGATGCGGCGCTCACCGTCCTTCAGTTCGGGATAGGCGCTGCCCATCTCGCCGACGAGGTCTGGCACCATCTTGTGGAAGAAGGCGGCGCGCGCGCCGAGCTTGTAGCCGTGGCGGATGGCGCGGCGGATGATGCGGCGCAGCACGTAGCCGCGGCCTTCGTTGCCCGGAATCACGCCGTCGGCGATGAGGAAGGAACAGGCACGGATGTGGTCGGCCAGAACCTTCAGCGAGGGCGAATCCATGTCGGCGCCGGAGGTCTCACGCGCGGCGGCCTTGATCAGCGCCTGGAACAGGTCGATCTCGTAGTTGGCGTGCACGCCCTGCAGCACCGCCGAGATGCGCTCCAGGCCCATGCCGGTGTCCACCGAGGGCTTGGGCAGCGGATGCATCACGCCCTGCTCGTCGCGGTTGAACTGCATGAACACGTTGTTCCAGATCTCGATGTAGCGGTCGCCGTCCTCCTCGGGCGATCCCGGCGGGCCGCCCCAGATGTGCTCGCCGTGGTCGTAGAAGATCTCGGTGCACGGGCCGCAGGGCCCGGTGTCGCCCATCATCCAGAAATTGTCCGAGGCATAGCGCGCACCCTTGTTGTCGCCGATGCGTATCACGCGCTCCGCCGGCACGCCGACCTCCTTGGTCCAGATGTCGTAGGCCTCGTCGTCCTCGGCATACACCGTGACCCACAGCTTGTCTTTGGGCAGCTTGAAGACCTCGGTCAGCAGCTCCCAGGCGTAGGAGATGGCATCGCGCTTGAAGTAGTCGCCGAAGCTGAAGTTGCCCAGCATCTCGAAGAAGGTGTGGTGGCGCGCGGTGTAGCCGACGTTCTCGAGGTCATTGTGCTTGCCGCCGGCGCGCACGCACTTCTGCGAGGTGGTGGCGCGGGTGTAGGGCCGCTTGTCGAAGCCGAGGAACACATCCTTGAACTGGTTCATCCCGGCGTTGGTGAACAGCAGCGTCGGGTCCTCGTGCGGCACCAGCGAGCTGGAGGCAACGATCTGGTGACCCTTGGACTCGAAGAACTTGAGGAAGGCGTCGCGGATTTCGGCGGATTTCATGGAAGTTTGCGTGTTTTCTGGACGATAGGCCCGCGCTGCAGGCGAATGCGCAAGTTTATCATGAGCTTAAGCACGCCATTTGCCGCCCCGCGCCATCACGGGCTTCGCCTATAATTGACGTTCACGTCAACCAACGAACGGGACATGAGCACACCATGGGTAATCGCCTCTCGAAGATCTACACCCGCACCGGCGACGCCGGCACCACCGGACTGGGTGACGGCAAGCGCGTCTCCAAGAACAGCCTGCGCATCCACGCGCTGGGCGAGGTCGACGAGACCAACGCCATCATCGGCCTGCTGCTGTGCGAAGAACTGCCGGAGGACGTGCGCACGCTGCTCACGAACGTACAGCACGACCTGTTCGACCTCGGCGGCGAAGTCTGCATCCCGGGCATGAGCATGATCACCGACAAGCAGGTGACCCATCTCGAGAACGAACTCGACCGCTTCAACGAAGACCTCGAGCCGCTGAAGGACTTCATCCTGCCCGGCGGCACCCGCGCCGCCGCCTATGCCCATCACGCCCGCACCGTCTGCCGCCGCGCCGAACGCGCGCTGGTGGCGCTTGCGCTGGAAGAAGCGGTCAATGACGCCCCGCGCCAGTACCTTAATCGCCTGTCCGACCTGCTGTTCGTGCTCGGCCGCGTGCTCAACCGGGCCGGCGGCCGCGGCGACGTGCTGTGGCAGAAGCGCAAGAACGCCTGACGATGGCCTGAGCCGACCGGGGCCGCGCGGCTATGGTTTGCCGCGTGCTTCGCCCGGCAGGGCGTCGAACAGCGGAATCTGCGCCTCCTGCCCACCCTCGCCGCCGTCGTGCTCGACGAAGCGCACGCCCACTCCAAGCAGCCGCACAGGCCTGCCCCGACGGGCGTGCGCCTCCTCGAGCAGCGCGTGCCACACGCCATCGTCAGGCGCTGCGGCCACACACTCCGCCGTCGTCTGGACGAAGTCCGCGAACTTGATCTTCACCACCGCCTTGTGTACCGGCCGGGTTTCGCGCGCCCGCCCGAACCGAGCGCGAAACTCGGCAATCAGGGCTGGCAGCGCCGCATGACAGGCCGCCAGATCTGGCAGGTCATTCGCGTAGGTCGTCTCGACCGAGAGGGACTTACGGATGCGGTCCGGTTTCACCGGTCGATCGTCGATGCCGCGACACAGACGGTGCAGGCTCGCGCCAAAACTGCCGAAGGCCTGCGTCAACTCGGCGAGACTCCAAGCCCGCAGGTCGGCGCAGGTTTCCACGCCCTGGCGACGCAGTTTCGCTGCCGTGACCTTGCCAACGCCAAAGATCTTCTTCACCGGCAGCGCGGCAACGAAGGCGTCAACCTCGTCCGGGCGCACAACGAATTGCCCGTTGGGCTTGTTCCAGTCGCTGGCCACCTTAGCGACAAATTTGTTGGGGGCAATGCCGGCCGACGCCGTGATACCCACCTCGGCCTGGATGCGCGCGCGGATCTCCTGCGCCATCAGGGTCGCCGACCCTTGGCAGCGATCCACGCCCGTCACGTCCAGGTAGGCTTCGTCGAGCGACAGCGGCTCGACCAGCGGCGTGTAGTCGCGATAGATGTCGAGGATCGTACGCGACGCCACACGGTAGCGCTCGAAATCCGGCGGCAACAGCACCAACTGTGGACACAACTGCAGGGCACGCGAGGTAGACATCGCCGAATGCACACCGAACGCGCGCGCCTCGTAGTTGCAGGTCGCGATGACACCGCGCGTTTCCGCACGCCCACCGACCGCAATCGGGCGCCCGACCAGCGAGGGATCGTCGCGCATCTCGACCGAGGCGTAGAAGCAATCGCAATCGCAGTGGATGATCTTGCGCATCGCCGCCAGAATACGCGTCCGCGGAGAGCCGGGCACGGAAAACAAAAAACCGCCACGAAGGCGGTTTTTTGACGGGAATTGGTGGTCGGGGAAAGAGGATTCGAACCTCCGGCCCCTGCGTCCCGAACGCAGTGCTCTACCAGGCTGAGCTATTCCCCGACGCTTTTTACTTCTTTGCGAAGCCCACTAATATATCAGTGATTTCGCGCAACTGCAAAGTCCGATAATTGTAGCAGCGCATCTTTGAAAATGGAAGGGGGAAGAGTCGAAATCGCGTCGATCGCGAGTTTCGCTTCCGCCTGGGCGTGGCGGCGCGTCTCGTCCAGCGCCCCCGTCGCCTGGATGGCCGCCAGCACTGCGGCGAAATCGTCACGACCACCGTTCTCGATGGCGCCACGCACCAGCGCAGCCTGCTCCGGCGTGCCGTGCTGCATGACGTGGATCAGCGGCAGCGTGGGCTTGCCCTCGGCGAGATCGTCGCCCAGGTGCTTGCCGGTGTCGGCTTCCTCGGCAGAATAGTCGAGCACGTCGTCGATGAGCTGGAACGCCGTGCCGAGGTGCATGCCGAACGCCGCAAGGCGGTTCTCGAGTTCTTCGTCCGCCCCACCGAGGATGCCGCCCAAGCGCGATGCCGCCTCGAACAGCTTGGCCGTCTTGTAGCGGATCACGCGCAGGTAGTCGTCGATGACCACGTCGGCGTTGTGGCAGTTGAGCAACTGCAGCACTTCGCCTTCGGCGATGACATTGGTCGCATCGGCCAGCACACGCATCACGCGCATGTTGTCCACGCCGACCATCATCTGGAACGCACGGGAATAAAGGAAGTCGCCGACCAGCACCGAAGCGGCGTTGCCGAACATGGCGTTGGCGGTCTTGTTGCCGCGACGCAGGTCGGATTCGTCGACGACGTCGTCGTGCAGCAGCGTCGCCGTGTGAATGAACTCCACCACGGCTGCCAGTTCGTGATGCTGCGTGCCCTTGTAACCCATTGCACCCGCAGTGAACAGCACGAGCGCGGGGCGCAGGCGTTTGCCGCCGCTGTGAATGATGTATTCCGCCACCTGACGGATCAGCACCACGTCGGAGTAGAGGCGGTTGCGAATGACCGCATCCACCGCCTGCATGTCGGCGGCGATCGGCGCGAAAAGCTGCTTGACGGACAAGGCGGACACGCTGGCGGAAAAAGAGCGGATGGTAGGCGCCGGCGTCGACCGCCGTCAAGCCGCGCCCACCTGCCGCGGTGGGTCAGTTGCCGACCGACGCGCGCGCCACCGCGTTGTCCAGCGCTTCCTTGGCGGCCTTGCTGTCGGCCCACACGCCCGCGAGCTCCTCGTCGAGAATGCGACGCACGCGTTCGCGCTCGACCACGGGCTGGGCGCCCGAATCGGCCGTCGCCGGCTTGTTCGTGAGCTGTTCGACCGCGACGCGGACATTGTCGAGGTCGTCGCCGAGCAGTTCGCTGCGCGAAGCCAGGATGCCGGCACGGTTCAAGGGCAGATAACCCGTTTCCCGTTGCCAGGCCACCTGGTTCTCGGGTTGCAGCCAGAAGGCGATGAAGCGCGCGACCGCCTTGTACTCGTCGGGCTTCTTGCCGGCGGCCGCCCACAGCGCCGGGCCGTCAGCCACGGTGTTCTGCGGCGCGCCCGGGAAATCCTCGTGATACGGCAGGCGCGACACGGCGACGTCGACCTTGCCCGAGCGGCGGAAATCGACCCAGCTTTCGGAGGGGGCGGCAATGACCGCGCAATCACCCGCAGCAAAGCGCTGCTCGGCCTCGCTGCGGTGATCGAACACGTGCAGGTAACGCGCCCGTGCCCAGCTTGCCATCATCGCCACGTGCTTGACCTGGAACATGCCGTTGAACGAAGGCGCGACCGTTTTGCCACGCGCCGCCGCGACCGGCTCGTTGTGCCATGCACTGAGATTCTCGACCATGACGCGCCCCGGCTCGGCCACGGTGTAGGGACAGCTGTGGCCGGCGTCGGCGAGCCGGCCGAGCGTTTCCTGGAGCTCGAACCAGGTCGCGACCGGCGCGGTATCGGGATTGACGCCGGCCTTGCGCAGCGCATCGCGGTTCAGAAACAGCACCGGGGTGGACAGTCCTACCGGCAGCGCGAGCAGCTGCCCTTTCGCATCGACGGGGGTGCGCGTCATCATCGCAGGCGGACGCAGGGTCTGCAGCGGCACCTTGGCATCCTTCATCAGCGCATGCAGCGGCTTGTAGCGCGGCTTGCCGGCAACGAAGCTTTCCTCGTCGTCGCCCTCGAGGATCAGCATGTGGGGGGAACCTTCGCGCCAGCCCGCCTCGGACAGAACGACCTTGACCCCCTTCGCCTGCGCATTGAAGCGTTCGACGAGATCCTTCACCGCCATCGCCTTGGTTTCGGGCAAACGATGGTACAACTGGATCTGCTGTTCGGCGCTTGCCTGCGCAAGGGGGGTCAGAACGCCTACGGCGGCAAGGCCGGCAAGGGATGCGAAGACCGTCTTGAAACGCTTGATATTCATGGAGTTGGCGCTTGATGAGGGAGGTCGGGCGAACGCCCATTCTTGATCGCGCGAATTATAGAGCGCACGGCTTGTCTTGACAGGCCGCAGTTGTAACATCCGTCATGAGTACGGCGTTACTGCGCCTCCTGCCGACGCAGTCTTCAAGATCCCCGTGTCGCTGCCGTTAAACCACACAAGCTCCATCCGGTCCGACCCCATGCGCTCCACGCCCTTCCTGCCGTCGCTGCACACGATCGTCCTCGTTGCCCTGCTGCCCGTGCTGGGCGGCTGCGACATGCTCGCCGACCTGCTCGAACTGCCTAACCCCGCTCGACAGGCCGCGGCGAAGGAGGCCGAGGGGCGCGCCATCGGCGGCGCGTGCCGCCACGCAGGACGCTCGCTGGAGGACTGCTATACCCTCAACGGCTCCGCAGACAAGGCCGCGGTCTTCGCCGGATGGCGCGACATGAACGACTACATGATGGAACACAAGCTTGACATCGTGCCGTCGAAGCTCGTCCCCGGCGAGGGCAAGCCGGCGCCCACGCAGGCCGACGGCGCGGCAATCAACGAAACGCCCAAGCCCGCGACACGCTGACGAACACATCCGCGCTCGCCTGCGCGGTCGCGGCGGCTTATCATCGGCAGCCTCGCCCGTCGAACCGGGCCCTGCCATCCTATCGCGCCCACGCGCCCCACCCCGATGAATCAACACACCCCCGCCGCCGGCCTGCTTAGCTCGGGCCTGATCGGCTATTGCCGCGCCGGCTTCGAGAAAGAACTGGCCGGAGAGCTCGACGACCTCGCAGCCGAAGCCGGCCTGATCGGCTACGTGCGCGCCCAACCCGATACCGGCTACGTCGTCTTCGAAACTTTCGAACCCACGCCGCTCGGTAGCTTCGGCAACGCCACGGACTGGCGCCGCCCCTGCTTCGCCCGCCAGTTGCTGCCCTGGTTCGCGCGCATCGAGGAGTTGCCCGAACGCGACCGCGCGACCCCCATCGTCGAGGCAGTGAAGGCCTCGGGACAGCGCTTCTGCAGCGTTGTGCTCGAGACCCCGGACACGGACGAAGCCAAGCAGCGCTCCGGCTTCTGCAAGCGCTTCACCGAACCGCTGACCAAGGCACTGGAAAAGGCGGGCTGCCTGCGCAGCAGCCGCACCGGCCTGCCCGTGCTGCACGTGCTGTTCACCGACGCCACCACGGCCTGGCTGGCTGCTGGCCAGACCGAGCAGTGCGCGCCCTGGCCGATGGGCATCCCGCGCCTGCGCATGCCCTCGAATGCACCCAGCCGCTCGACGATGAAGCTGGCCGAAGCCTTCATGACCCTGCTCGAGGACAACGAGCGCGACAGCATCCTGCGCGCAGGCCAGCGCGCGGTCGACCTGGGCGCAGCCCCCGGCGGCTGGACGTGGCAGCTCGTGCATCGCGGCCTGCGCGTCACGGCCATCGACAACGGCCCGCTGCGCGACACCGTGATGGCGACCGAGATGGTCGAACACCTGAAGGCAGACGGCTTCACCTGGCGCCCGCAGCGCGCGGTGGACTGGATGGTGTGTGACATGGTGGAGCAGCCCTCGCGCATCGCCTCGCTGATGGCCGAATGGATCGCCACCGGACGTTGCCGCTACACCATCTTCAACCTCAAGCTGCCGATGAAGCGGCGGCTCGAGGCGGTGGAACAATGCCGCGAGCTCATCCGCAAGCGGCTCAACAGCGTCGGCCCCTTCGACCTGCGCATCAAGCATCTGTACCACGACCGCGAAGAGGTCACGGCCTTCCTGACACTGAAGCGCTGAACGGCGATCGCGGGGGCAGCCGCGCATGCGAAGCCCCTGTCCCGTAACGGTTTTGCGTGCTGTGTATAATCCGGTTTTCCGCAATCCGGCGGTCGGCTGTCGACCGCGCCCACCCCAAAGGCACCCATGAGTTTCGCCGATCTCGGCCTCATTCCCGAACTGCTTAAAGCCGTCGCCGACGCCGGCTATACCGAGCCGACGCCGATCCAGCGCCAGGCCATCCCCACCGTCATTGCTGGTCACGACGTCATGGGCGGCGCCCAGACGGGCACCGGCAAGACGGCCGGCTTCACGCTGCCGCTGCTGCACCGCATCGCCCGCCACGCCAACACCAGCACCTCGCCGGCACGCCATGCCACGCGCGCACTGATCCTCGCACCCACGCGTGAGCTGGCGATGCAGGTCTACGAGTCGGTCAAGACCTACAGCAAGCACCTGCCCCTGCGCTCGATCTGCGTCTATGGCGGGGTCGACATCAAGCCGCAACAGGCCGAACTGCGCCGCGGCATCGAGGTGGTCATCGCTACGCCGGGCCGCCTGCTCGATCACGTCGAACAGAAGTCGATCAATCTGTCCCAGGTCGAAGTGCTGGTACTGGACGAAGCCGACCGCATGCTCGACATGGGCTTCATCCCCGACATCAAGCGCATCCTCGCCTTGCTGCCTGACAACCGCCAGAGCCTGCTGTTCTCGGCCACCTTCTCCGACGAGATCAAGAAGCTCGCCGACCAGATGCTGAAGAACCCGCAGCTGATCGAGGTGGCACGTCGCAACATGGTGTCGGAAACGATCACCCACGTCGTGCATCCGGTGTCCTCAGGCATGAAGCGCAACCTGCTCGCCCATCTGCTGCGCCACAAGCCCGACACCCAGGCACTGGTGTTCGTCGACACCAAGCTCGCCTGCGGCCGCCTCGCGCACTTCCTCGAGCGCCACGGCATCTCCGCCGATGCCATCCACGGCGACAAGGGGCAACAGCAGCGCACCGAGACGCTCGAAGCCTTCAAGAGCGGCAAGCTGCGCGTACTGGTGGCCACCGACGTCGCGGCGCGCGGCATCGACATCGACGAACTGCCGTACGTGATCAACTTCGAACTGCCGCACACGGCCGAAGACTACGTGCACCGCATCGGCCGCACCGGCCGCGCCGGCCACCAGGGCAACGCGATTTCGCTCGTGTGCGCGGAGGAAAAGCATCGGCTCGCCGAGATCCAGAAGCTGATCAAGCTCGAGATTCCCCAGGAACTCGTCCCCGGCTTTGATCCGGAAACGGAGTTCTTCGAGGCGGGCAGCCGCTCGCGCGCGCGGCGACCAGCCTCTGCCCCGGTCGAGGAGGCACCGCGTGCGCCGCGCAGCAGTGCCGGGCGCAGCCAAGGGCCGGCCGGCACGCGCTCCCCGCGGCAGAAGTCGTCCGTCGCGGCGGACGGCTTCGACTTCAGCAAGCCTTACGAACCCACTGCGGTATCGAGCGCGGCACCATCTGCCGAACTGCAACCGACGCTGGTCGCACAGGGCAAACCCGATCCGCTGCGCCGCCCGCAACGCCCCATCGCCGTGTTGCTGGGTGGTCTGGGCCGGAAATAGGGTACTCGGGGCGGCTTTTTCCATCCTCTACGGCAGCGCGGCATAAAGTATTCTCACGCCGATGCCGTAGTTGGTGAAACCCGTTCGAGAACCTGCCGCCCGTGAATATTCCAGGACGCCCACCCGGGGCGCCTCCCCCTGCAGAACCCTTCGTGCCCGACCTTTCCGAAGGGGCGGAGGCTGGCGTCTATCTCGCGCTGCTCGAACTCATCGACGAAGGCCTGATCATCACCGGCGACGAGTTCATTCTCGACGCCAACAGCGCAGCCTGCCGTCTGCTCGGGCGCGACTACCGGCAGATCGCCGGTCGCTCTCTGAGCGCCCTGTTCCCGACCGAGGAAGCCTTCCTCGACGTGCGTGCCCGACTGCTGATCCAGGGCGAGCGCCGCAGCCTGATCACCGTCGCCTTGCCCGAAGGCAGCACGCGCGAACTCCAGGTACTGTGCGCACCGCGTCTGCGGCCAGGACTGCACGCCCTCATCCTGAGCCCGGCCGGTACGCACCCACAGCGGCTCGGGCAGCGGTCGGTGGACACCACCGCCCAGCACTTCGCGTCGCATATCGAGGCCGACCAGTTGCGCAGCCTCATGCCGGGCGTGCGAATGATCGAGGGCACGGCCTGGCAATCCGGGCTGGATGCCTTCGAAACCGGCCTGCGCTCGGCGCTGGACAACGGCAACCTGGCCCTGCACTTCCAGCCGCTCGTCGAGGCCCGCTCGGGGCGGCTGTGTGCTGGCGAGGCTCTGCTGCGCTGGCAGCACCCCGAACTGGGACTGCTGCCCTTTGGCCGCTTCAAGGGTGCGCTCCGCGACCCGCAGCTGATCGCGCGCCTTGGCGACTGGGTCCTCAACACGGCATGCCGCTATGCCCGCTTGTGGCCCACCGGGCCTGCCGGCCAGCAGCCTGTCAGACTCACCGTGAACGTCGCCACCGAACAACTGCTGCACGGCGACTTCGCGGAGTGCGTTCGCCTCGTGCTCGAGGACAGCAATCTCGCCCCCGAGCGGCTGGAACTCGATCTCGACGAGAAGATCCTCGAGACCGACAGCCCCTCCCTGCTGCAAACCATGAAGATGCTTTCGGCGATGGGCGTCCGCCTCGCCATCGATGACTTCGGGCGCGGCATGTCGTCCATCCGGCGCCTGAAGCGCTATCCGCTCAAGACGATCAAGCTCGACCCGGACCTGGTACGCGGCGTCGGCCATGACGAGGAGTGCGAAGCCGTGGTGGAAGCGATCGCCGGCATGGCGGCAACACTGGGCCTCGAAGTCTTTGCGCGCGGAGTCGAAACCCGCGCCCAGCAGGATTTCCTGTGCGCACTCGACTGCCACCTGCAGCAAGGGCCGCTGTTCGGGCCGCCGCTGAGCGCACAGGCCTTCGCCCGCGGCCTGCGCGCCGCCACTCAGTAGTCCATCAGGCTCGCACAGGTTTCCTCGCGCCCGGTCATGCGCCCGAAGCGCGCAAGCCGGTCGCGCACGAAGTCGTCACTGACGCGGCGGTCCGCGCAGTAGTCGCGCAACTGCATTGCATACGCCAGGTTCTGCATGTCCGCGACCGTCTTGGCAATCGCCGGGAAGCGGTAGTTGTCCGTTCGTCGCCATTCGGGAACATCGGGCGCCTTGGCCGGCTGCGCCTCGCCGGCACCGGGCGCAGCCGCCGGCCCGCCCTGCTGGGCCTGGGCGGCAGACACGCCCGACAGGGCGATGAAGATGAGAACGCGCAGAAATGGCATCGGGCCGCTACCGGAGGAAAGATGCCTCCGATTACGGCCCGATCGTACCCAAGCTTGAGCCTTTACCGCCAGCCTTCGGGCCGGCGGTACCGGATCAGGCCTCCAGCGCCTTGACGTGCTGGATCACCTCGCCAATGGCCTGCTGCGCGCTGCCGTACAACATGCGGCAGTTGTCCTTGTAGAACAGCGCGTTCTCGATGCCCGAGTAGCCCGCGCCCTTGCCGCGCTTCACGACGATCACGTTCTGCGCCATGTCGACGTTGAGGATCGGCATGCCGTAGATCGGGCTGGTCTTGTCGGTGCGTGCGACCGGGTTCACCACGTCGTTCGCACCGATCACCAGTGCCACGTCCGCTTGCGGGAAGTCGGCGTTGATCTCCTCGAGATCGAAGATCTTGTCGTAGGGCACGCCCGCCTCGGCCAGCAGCACGTTCATGTGGCCCGGCATGCGGCCCGCCACCGGGTGGATGGCGAACACCACCTCGACGCCACCCTCTTCCAGCAGTTGCGCCATCTCCCACACCTTGTGCTGCGCCCCGGCCACCGCCATGCCGTAGCCCGGCACGATGATGACCTTGCTCGCGTAGCGCATCACCGAGGCGGCATCCAGCGCCGAGAACTCCTTCATCGTGCCTTCGATCGCCTCGCCCTCACCGCCGGCAGCCGCGCCGCTCAGCGGGGTGAAGATGACGTTGGAGATCGGGCGGTTCATCGCCTTGGCCATCAACTGCGTGAGCAGCGTACCCGAGGCGCCCACCACGATGCCGGCCACGATCAGCGCCGGATTGCCGAGCACGTAGCCCTCGAAACCCACGGCGAGACCGGTGAAGGCATTCAGCAGCGAGATCACCACCGGCATGTCGGCGCCGCCGATCGGGCTGGTGAGGATTGCGCCCAGCGCCAGCGCCAGCACGAAGAACAGCACGATGAGCGCCGACGACGGCGCATCCGACACGATGATCGCCAGGCCCAGCAGTGCGGTGACGGCGGCCAGGCCGATGTTCACCATGTTCTGCTGCGGCAGCCGGAAGGCGTTCTTCATGATGCCCTGCAGCTTGGCGTAGGCAATGCACGAGCCGGAGAAGGCCACCGAGCCGATCAGCGCACCGAGCACCGCCAGCGTGGCCACCACCGGGCCATGCACCTCGCCGCGAGCGAACTCGAGCGCGGCAATCGCCGCCGCCGCGCCGCCGCCCATGCCGTTGTAGATGGCGACCATCTGCGGCATGTCGGTCATCTTGACCGTCTTGCCGCTCCACCACGCCACCGCCCCGCCCGACACGATGGCGAGCACCATCAGACCGACGTTGCCGAGATTCGGCGTGAAGAAGGTCACCACGGTCGCCGCGACCATGGCGTAGCCCGCCCACACGATGCCCTTGCGGGCCGTCACCGGAGAACTCATCGCCTTCAGGCCGAGAATGAACACCACGGCCACGGCGAAATAGGACGCCTGAATGAACACGTTCGCCATTTATGCGCCCCCTTCCTTCTTGTTGCCACCCTTGAACATCGCCAGCATGCGCTCGGTGACGACATAGCCGCCCGCGGCATTGGCCGCACCGAGGAACACCGCGACGAAACCGATGATGAGCTGCACCGGATCATCCGGATCGGCATGACCGAGCACCACCATCGCGCCCACCAGCACGACACCGTGCACGAAGTTCGAGCCCGACATCAGCGGCGTGTGCAGGATCACCGGCACTCGCGAAATCACCTCGTAACCGGTGAATGCGGCCAGCATGAAGATATACAGCGCTGCAATTCCTTCCATGATCGCTCTCCCTTACAGCCCGAGAACCTGCTTGACGCCGGCGTGGCGAACCTCGCCCGCGTGCGTGAGGCAGGCACCGGCCATCACCTCGTCTTCCCAGTCGAGCGCAAGCGCGCCGTCCTGGATGAAGGGCGAGATGAAGTTGAACAGGTTCTTGGCGTACATCTCCGACGCATGCACCGGCATGCGGCTGGGGATGTTGACCGGCCCGATCACCAGTACGTCGTTGATCCAGACCTTCTCGCCCGCCACCGTGCCTTCGACGTTGCCACCGGTCTCGGCCGCCATGTCGACGACGACCGCGCCCGGCTTCATGCGCGCGATCATGTCGGCGGTGATGATGCGCGGCGCGGGCTTGCCCGGAATCGCGGCGGTGGTGATGAGCGCATCGCACTGGGCGACGGCCTTGGCCAGGCGCTCGGCCTGCTGCGCCTTCTCCTCGTCGGTCAGCTCGCGCGCGTAGCCACCGCTGCCCGCGGCGGACACGCCGGTGTCGACGAACTTGGCGCCGAGCGACTCGACCTGCTCGCGCGTCTCGGGACGCACGTCATAGGCCTCGACCATGGCGCCGATACGGCGCGCGGTCGCGATGGTCTGCAGGCCTGCCACGCCACAGCCGATCACCAGCACCTTGGCCGGGCGGATCGTGCCGGCGGCGTAGGTCAGCATCGGGAAGAACTTCGGGCTATGGTCGGCAGCGATCAGCGCGCACTCGTAGCCCGCCACCGCGCCCTGCGAGGACAGCGCATCCATGCTCTGCGCGCGCGAGATGCGCGGCAGCAGCTCCAGCGCAAACGCGCTGATCCGGCCTTCGGCCAGCTGGCGCGCACGCTCGGCGCTCGCCCAAGGCTGCAGCATGCCCAGCAGCACGCTGCCCGGCCGGATCTTCGAAATGAGGTCCGCCTCGGGCGGTTGCACGCAGAACACGACATCCGCCTGCGCACAGACCTCGGCGGCGGTATCGACGACGCTGACCCCGCTGAAGTCCGCATCGCGGAAGTGCGCCGGCACCCCCGCTCCCTTTTGCATCACCACCTGGACGCCAAGGCCCAGGTATTTCTTCACGACATCCGGCACGACCGACAGGCGTCGTTCGCCGGAAGCTGTCTCCGCTAGCACTCCGAGGGTCAGAGGCATGGGCTGTTCCTCCCTGTTTGATCAATGGCTCGAAAGCCGTTTTCACCTGTGTTTCGCGCCGGATGCCACTTATCGTTTTTTCTCCCTGCCCATCGTGCGATGGCTGGCGCGAAGGCCATATTACCGGCATTCGATCAGCAGGCAATAATATTGGGCAGCGAAACGGGAAACACTCGGCGGACGGGCGAGCACAGACGGGCTCAGGCCCCTGAAAGCCGTGCCCTGAGAGGACCCACTGCGCTCAGTGCGCAGCGCTGACGGGAGGAACGAGCTTGACGATGACCAGGGAGATGTTGTCGCCGGCACCGCCCGCGCGCTCACGCGCCAGGGCAATCAGGCGTTCGGCCGCCTCGCGCGGCGGCAGGGACTGGATGGTCGATGCCAGTTCGGAATCGGTGAAATAGGCCCACAGGCCGTCGGAGCACAACAGGAAAGCATCGCCGGCATCGGGCGATTCGAGCACGCCGTAGTCGATCCGCGGCTCGCGCTCGCCACCAAGACAGGACAACAGCACGTTTCGCTGCGGGTGCCGCAGCGACCCCTGCTCATCGAGACGCCCCTTGCGCATCAGCTCGCCAACGAGAGAATGATCTCCGCTGCGCGACACCGTCTCGGCGCCACGGAAATGATAGATGCGCGAATCGCCGCAATGCGCCCAGTACGCCTTGCCCTGCTGCATCAGGAAAGTCACGGCCGTGCTGTGCGGATCCTTCTCGCTGGTGAAGCGTGTGAGCTTGATGACGACATGCGCCTCGTCGATGACGCTGGACAGCAGCTCCTGAGGCGTCTCGTGTCCGGGTGCGTACACCTCGAGATTCTGCTTGGCGCGCATGATGACCTGCTCGGCAGCCATCGCTCCGCCGCTATGCCCGCCCATGCCGTCGGCAAGGACAGCCAGCATGACGCCAGGGCGCTTGGGGTGGGCGAACAGTCCGACGCGATCCTGCTGCTCGGCACGGTCCCCGATGTGCGTGGCAACGCAGGTTTCAGCAGAGAATGCCATTGGGAAGAGAGTGATGACGGTGCCTGAATCATATCAACCGGCGGTGACCGCGGGCAGGCCCCGATGATCCCGCACGCAGCCCGCCTGCAGCCCGGTGTGACGCAGTTCACACTACCACCCAATCTGGGGCGTCAGCGGCCGCTCGAAGGGCATTTGCTACCATGGCGTCCCTGCATCCGCCGCTGCGCCATTCTGCCCCCCATGACCAAGCGCACCCACCCAGAGCGCGTTTTCCCCGCCCTTGCCTGGCCGCGGCAATGGGCAAACGGCGGGCTGCGTGGCGATCTGCTGGCCGGTCTCACCGTGGCCCTGGTGCTGATTCCCCAGGCGCTGGCTTATGCCAAGCTTGCCGGGCTGCCGCCCCAGGTCGGCCTCTACGCCGCCCTGCTGCCCGCAGTGGTCGCAGCCCTGTTCGGCTCCTGCGGCCAGCTGTCGACCGGCCCGGTCGCACTCACCAGTCTGCTTGTCGGTGCCAGCATCCTGCCGCTCGCGGGAGGCAGCCCCGAGCAGCTGATCCCGCTCGCCCTCCTGCTGGCCCTGATGTCGGGGCTCATCCAGCTCGCCCTCGGCGTACTGCGCCTAGGCTGGCTGCTGAACCTGCTGTCGATGCCCGTGCTGATGGGCTTCGTGAACGCGGCCGCGCTGATCATCTGCCTGACGCAGATACCGTCGCTGTTCGGCATCACTCTGGCACAAGGCGAGCACCTGGTGCTGGGCGTGGCGCGCATGCTGACCGACAACCGCAGCCTGCACGCCGCCTCGATGGCCTTCGGCCTCGGCGCACTGGGCGCGCTGCTGCTGCTGAAGCGTCTCGCGCCGCGCCTGCCGGGCGTACCGATCGTGGTCGCGGCCAGCATCGCGCTGTCGGCGCTCGTCGGGTTCGAAGCCGGCGGCGGCGGGGTGGTCGGCCAAATTCCTCCGTCGCTGCCAGCACTCAGCCTGCCACCGCTGCGGCCTGACCTGGCGATGACCCTGCTGCCGGCAGCCTTTGTGGTTGCGATGGTCAGCTTCATGGAAGCGGCATCGAGCGCCAAGCTCATCTCGGGGCGAACGCGCCAGGCCTGGAACCAGGACCAGGAACTGATCGGCCAGGGGCTCAGCAAGGTCGCTGCCGCCTTCACCAGCGGCATGCCGGTGAGCGCCTCGTTCTCGCGCTCGGCCCTCAACTATGCCAGCGAGGCGAGGACAGGCCTGTCCTCGCTGGTGGCCGCCGCCGTCGTACTCGTCGCGCTGCTCTACCTCACCCCGCTGCTCTGGCATCTGCCCAAGCCGGTGCTGGCGGCAGTCATCCTGCAGGCCGTCGGCGGGCTGATCGACCTCAAGGTGTTGCGCCGCGCCTGGCGCGCCCACCGCGACGACGGCTTGGGCGCAATAGTCACCTTCCTCGCCACACTGGCCTTCGCGCCCAACATTCAGAACGGCATCTTCACCGGCCTCTTCCTGACGCTCGCGCTCATGGTCTATCGCAGCATGCGACCGCGCGTTGCGCTGCTCGGCCTGCATCCGGACGGCACCTACCGCGACCTGCACCGTTTCGGGCTGTCCCACCCGCATCCGCAACTCGTCATCGTGCGCTTTGACAGCCCGCTCACCTTCGTCACCGCCGCCCCCTTCGAGGACGGCCTTTTGCGCGCCGCACGTGCGCAACAGGACGTACGGGTAGTACTGGTGTCCGCGGCGGGCATCAACGAGATGGACGCCACCGGCCTGTACACGTTGGCCGGACTGATCGAACGCTTCCACGCACAGGGCCAGTCGATCGCCTTCTGCGGCCTGAAAAAACAGGTCGTCGACGCCATGGAGCGCGACGGCCTGTGGCCGCGCATCGCCGACGTCGCCGCCTACCGCACCGAACAGCAGGCACTCGATGCGCTGCTGCCGGGGCTGCCTGCCGCGACGCTCGCCTGAGCGCTTGCGGAGCGGCTCGAAACCGCTCTTGCCATGGCGGCGAAGAAGCGTATGCTGCTGATTGCCATTGACTTTCGAAGCTTCGCCAGTTAGAGTGCGCGATTCTTTGCAAACCCATCAACTGGAGCAACACCATGTACGCGGTGATAAAAACCGGTGGCAAGCAGTATCGCGTTGCCGCTGGCGAAAAGATCAAGGTAGAACAGATACCGGCCGACGTGGGTTCCGAAATCACCATCGACCAGGTTTTCATGGTCGGTGAAGGCGAGTCCGTGAAGATCGGCACGCCGGTGGTCGCCGGAGCTTCCGTCAAGGCGACCGTGGTTTCGCACGGCCGTCACGACAAGATCAAGATTTTCAAGATGCGCCGCCGCAAGCACTATCAGAAGCATCAGGGGCATCGTCAGAACTACACCGAGCTTCGCATCGAAGCGATCTCGGCCTAAGGCGCAGGGGGTAATCCGACATGGCACACAAAAAAGCTGGCGGTAGTTCGCGTAACGGCCGCGACTCGGAATCGAAACGCCTCGGCGTGAAGCGCTACGGTGGCCAGTTCGTGCTCGCCGGCAACATCATCGTTCGCCAGCGCGGTACCGAATACCACCCGGGCGACAACGTCGGCATCGGCAAGGACCACACCCTGTTCGCGCTGAAGGATGGCGTCGTGCAGTTCGCGGTCAAGGGCCCGTCGAAGCGCCGCACCGTGATCATCGTGCCCGAAGCGGCCTGATCGCTGGCGCAACGCGCTTTTGCAGTACAAAAGCCCTATCCTTGCGGTAGGGCTTTTTCATTTTTGGATCAAGGTTGATCAGGCATGAAGTTTTTTGACGAAGCCCGCATCGAAGTCTTCGCCGGCGACGGCGGCAACGGCGCGGCCACCTTCCGCCGCGAGAAGTTCATCCCAAAGGGCGGCCCCAGTGGCGGCGACGGCGGGCGTGGCGGCAGCGTGTATGCAGTTGCCGACCGCAACCTCAACACCCTGATCGACTACCGCTACACGCGCAGCTTCCGCGCCGAACGCGGTGAGAACGGCGGCAGCCGCGACTGCTACGGCAAGGGCGGCGATGACATCACGCTGCGCTTCCCGGTGGGTACGGTGATCCGCAACCTCGAGACCGAGGAACTGATCGCCGACCTCGACGAGGATGGCAAGAAGGTGCTGATCGCACGCGGCGGCCGTGGCGGCCTCGGCAACATCCACTTCAAGTCCAGCGTCAACCGCGCCCCGCGCAAGAAGACCATGGGCCAGGAAGGCGAGCGCTTCAGCCTGCATCTCGAGCTGAAGATCCTCGCCGACGTCGGCCTGCTGGGCATGCCCAACGCCGGGAAGTCCACCTTCATCCGCAGCGTGTCGGCCGCCAAGCCCAAGGTCGCGGACTACCCCTTCACCACGCTCGCGCCCAACCTGGGCGTGGTGCGCACCTCCGAGAACCGCAGCTTCGTCATCGCCGACATTCCGGGCCTGATCGAAGGCGCAGCCGAGGGTGCCGGACTGGGCCACCAGTTCCTGCGCCATCTGCAGCGCACCCACGTGCTGCTGCACCTGGTCGACCTCGCCCCCTTCGACCCCGAAGCGGACCCCGTGGCCGACGCCAAGGCCATCGTGGAGGAACTGCGCAAGTACGACGAGGCGCTGTACAACAAGCCGCGCTGGCTTGCACTGAACAAGCTCGACCTGATTCCCGAGGAAGAGCGCGCCGAGCGCGTCGCCGCCTTCCTCGAGGCCTATGGCCCGGTCGAGCGCCACTTCGAGATCTCCGCACTCAAGGGCGAAGGCACCAAGGCGCTGATCTTCGCGCTGCAGGACTTCCTCGACGCCGAGCGCGACCGGATCAACGCCGAGCGTACCGAGCGCCAGGCTGCCGAGGCCGCCCGGCTCGCGGCACTCGAGGCTGAGCGTGCCGCCGCCGATGCCGCTTACGAGGCCGAAGTCCTGAGCGAAGACGATCTGCCCGAGGACGACCTGCCCGAGGATGGACCCCACGACGACGAGTCGCGCTGACCCGGCGCTCGCCCCCTCGACTGCCGGGGCGTCGCCACACACCGCATTGATCCCTGTTGACCGAAGGTTTGCAGCTCCGATGAGAACCAAGATCCGCAACGCCCGCCGCCTCGTCGTCAAGGTCGGCAGCGCACTCGTCACCAACAACGGCGCCGGCCTCGACAAGGACGCGCTCGACGACTGGGCGAGGCAGATCGCCGCACTGCGGGCGGATGGACGCGAGGTGACGCTGGTGTCGTCCGGCGCCATCGCCGCAGGCATACAGCGCCTGGGATGGAGCAAGCGCCCGCACGAGATGAGCAAGCTCCAGGCCGCTGCCGCCGTCGGGCAGATGGGGCTGGTCGAGGCGTATGAGAAGGCCTTCTCGCGCCACGGCCTGCACACCGCGCAGATCCTGCTGACACACGAGGATCTCGCCGACCGCACCCGCTACCTCAACGCCCGCAGCACGCTTACCACCTTGCTCGAACTGGGCGTCGTGCCGATCATCAACGAGAACGATACCGTCGTCACCGACGAGATCAAGTTCGGTGACAACGACACCCTGGGCGCGCTGGTCGCCAACCTGATCGAGGCCGACGCGCTGATCATCCTGACCGACCAGCAAGGCCTGTACACCGCCGACCCGCGCAGGGATCCGGCCGCGACACTGATTTCCGAAGGCCGCGCCGAGGACCGCCAGTACGAATCCATGGCAGGCGGCGCCGGCACGGGCATCAGCAAGGGCGGCATGATCACGAAGATCCGAGCCGCCCAGCGCGCGGCCCGCAGCGGCGCACACACCTGCATCGCCAGCGGGCGCGAGCAGGATCCGCTGCTGCGCCTCGCTGCCGGCGAGACCATCGGCACGCTGCTCTACGCGACCAGCAGCCCGCTGCAGGCGCGCAAGCAGTGGCTCGCCGACCATCTCCAGCTCGCGGGCGATCTCGTCATCGACGACGGCGCGGTCGCTGCCCTTAAGAGCGGCCGCAGCCTCCTGCCGGTCGGCGTCGTCGCGGTGCGCGGCGATTTCGAGCGCGGCGCGGCCGTCGCCTGCCGCACGGCAGACGGCGAGGAAGTGGCGCGCGGCCTGGTCAACTACAGCGCGACCGAATGCCGCCGCATCGCGCGCAAACCGACCGGGGAAATCGAAACCCTGCTGGGCTACGTCGACGAACCCGAAGTCGTACACCGCGACAACATGGTCGTGCGCTGAACACGCGGCTCTGCCGCCACCGCACGCTGCGGTGACCAACCGACGTCTGAGGCTCCGCCGCAGCCCGGCCCGCAGCCTCAGGCCGACAGGAAGCGGTGCCGCGTTCTGATCCGCCCCCACAGCACGAGCAGCGCAGGCAGCATCAGCAGTTCCATCAATTGACCCGCCAAGAGGCCGGTCGCGGTCAACAGTCCGAAGTTGGAAGTCGGGACGAAGCTGGACGTGCCGAGCAGCAGGAACTGCGACACCAGCAGCAGGGAAATCGCCACCACCGCGCGCCCCGAGGCCTCGAAGCTGCGCGCCACCGAGAACACGACGCTGCGCCCGCGCTCGCGACGCGCCAGGTAGTTGTGGAAGAGGTGGATGGTGTCATCCACCGTGATGCCCAGCACCACCCCCGCGATCAGCACGGTTGCCATGTCCAGCGGGATACCGGCGCCCCCCATCAGCGTGAACACGAAGAACAGCGGCGCCAGGTTCGGAATCATGCCGATCACCGCCGCCGGCAGCGAGCGCCACAGCAGGAACATGATCAGGAAGATCTGGCCGAAGGCGCCCACGAAACTGTGCAACTGGCCGACGACGAGCAGATCCTCCTGGTCGGCGAACAGGCGGCCGTATCCGGCAAGCTCCCACTGCAGATTCGGATCGTCGACGGTCGCGAGGAGCGCCTCGATCCGGTCGATGACCCCCTGGATCTCGTTCGCACCATGCACGTTGACGTTGAGCAGGATGCGCATGCGCTGGTATTCGTTGTTCACCAGCTCCTGCAGGTCGCGGCCGTCGTAGATCAGCAGAAGCTGGCTCAACAGGCGATCGTCGTCGGGCAGGCGGCGAAAGGTCTCATCCTCCTCGTTGAATGCCCAGTGCATCTCCTCGACGATATCCATCATCGACAGGCTGCGATCGACCTCGGGAAGGGCCTCGACCTTGGTCTGCAGGGCCTTGATCGCCTGCAGCCGTTTTGCATCCTTGAAGGCGTCGCGCCCCGGCCCATCGATGACGATTTCAAGCGCCGTGACGCCCACCAGCGTCCGCTCCACCCTGTCGGTTGACTGGGTCAGCGGATGCGACGCGGTGAAGAACTTCAGCAGATCGGACTCCGCCTGCACTTTCAACACCAGCGGGATCGCCGCGACCGCCAGCACGACCGCGCCGCCGACCACCCAGCCCGCACGGCGCATGCCGAAGCTCGCCAGCGCATAGGAAATGCGCTTCGTCCACGCAAAGCCGCCCCCGCTCTTGGGCCAGCGACCGCGGTCGTACTTCACCAGCAGTGGCGGCACGAGGTAGAACACCACGAAGTAGATGACGACGACGCCGACTGCGCTGATCGCACCGAAAACCTGGATCGGCGGAATCGGCACCAGCACCAGGCTGATCATGCCGGCGGCCGTGGTCAGCACGTTGAACATCGCCGGCGAATGCACGCTCTGCAGCGCGAACACCACGCGCTTGGGCCGCCGGAAGCCGGCATCCCGCATGCGCTTGAGTGCCGCGTAGAAGTGCAGCAGATTGCCGACCGTGTAGGCGGACAGCAGGGTCGGAATCATCGCGGTCACCAGCGTGTACGGCAGCCCGAGGGCCGCGATCAAGCCGACGCAGGCGATGACCACGGTGCTCATTGCCACCGCCCCGATCACGATCGGCACGATGCGCCCGACCACCCAGTACAGCAGGGCCAGCCCCAGCCCCATCACCAGCGGCGTGAAGACCAGCGTATCGCGCACCATCGAGCGCAACTCCGCCGCATCGAGCGCCACCGTGCCGGCTACCGCGGTCAGCCGGTCGTCGACCGCCTCCTCGCCCACCGCATCGTGGAGCGCCCGCTCCACCGACTGGCGCTGGCGGCTCTCCTGCAGCTTGTGCGTGCGCACCACCAAGGCGAGCGCCTTGCCGTCGCGCGACGCAAGCCAGCCGGGCATGAAGCGGTCGGCCAGCACACGCTGCAAGCGCTCGTCAGGCGTGCCTTCGTCCAGCCGTTCCGGATCGATCAGGGGCTCGACGACGAAGCCGTCCGCGCTGCCTGCAATGTGATCGACCCGAGTGACGGAGAACACCCGATCGACATCGGGGTGCGCCTCCATGCGCCCGGCGACGCGGTCTAGCGCGCCAAGCACCTCTGACGAATAGAGATCGTCGCCCTCGAAAAGGGCAATGAGGATCTCGTCGTTCGGAAACTCCGCCCGCAGTTCGCGTTCCAGCACCGTCGCCGGCGCATCCGACGGAAAGTAGAGCTCGGGGGCGTTGTTTAGCTCGAGACGGAGCAGCAGGGCACCGCAGACCAGATGGATGATCAGGATGACCGCCATCGCCGGCCGCCGGCGAAGCAGCTGGGGCTGTGTGACGCGCAGCAGGATGCGTTGCAGCCAGGACCTCAGCATGGACGCGAACCGGTTTCCCTCACTCGCTCACCCGGCCGCCTCAGAACGACGCCTGCCAGCCCACCGACACGCTGTCGTTGCGCTCGTAGAAGCCGCCCAGGGTCCGCTCGGCGCCACTGAACAGGTGAGCCGCGATGAAGATCTCGTGCTGGTCGATGCCGGTATAGGTCAGGCGCGGATTCAGGTAGAAGTCGCGCTTGCCCAACCCCGCCACGAAGCGCAGGTCGGCCCGCCAGCGACCGAGCGCGAAGGGATGCTCGATCTCGCCCGTGAGGGCGTAAACCTCGGTCCGGTCGAGCACCGCCGCATCGGTCATCACGCGGTGTGCAGCGAGCTGGAGCGTCAGGCGTGTCTCGCCGTCACCCGGGAACAGCTCCGCGCCGATCACCACGTCGTAGCCGGGCGCCGTGCGGTAGCCGAAGCTCCGCGTCGTGAGCGGCACGTCACTCGTCCACGCGGCCTCCATGCGCCAGGTGGCGCCGCCGCGCTCGGCCTCCAACTCGGCCCCCACCGTGGTGCTGTAGGGATGAATCGCCTGCAGCGTGCCGCCCATCAGCTTGTAGTAGGGCTGCGACTGGCGCACGCGCTGGATGCTCAGGCCGTAGTCCAGGCCATCCGCTTCGCGGGTGAAGCGCAGCCCACCGCCACCGCTGCTGTCGTTGTCGGCCTCGCGAACCCGCACTCCGACAAGGGCCGGGAAGGTCCCGATGCCGAAGATCCGGCCGCGGCGCACGTCGACCGGGTGCCAAACGCTGTCGCGATGCGGCATCACGGCGTCGTCGAAGGTCGGCAAAAGCACCGCGTCGAGCTTGTAGTCCTCGCCGAAGTATTCCGCACGCAGCGCCGGCACCGCACGCCGGCGGTCGGGCAGCTTGTCGAGTACGGCACGCGTCAGGTCGGCGCGGCTCATGCGATCGATCGGCGAGATCTCGTCCACCCGACCCCACATGATGTTCTGCGTGCCGACGGTCAGCCGCAGGTCGTCGCCGCGCCAGCGCAGGTAGTTCTCGGTGTAGTCGCCCCGCGCACGGGTGAAATCCCGCCCGCCGAACTGCGTCGGCACATCAAGACGCATGCCCAGCGCGTACTCCAGGTCCCCGCTGCCGCCCTTGGCGCTGACCGCCCCGCGCAGCAGGCCGGCCCCGGATGAGCCCGGATCATCGGAGAATCCCCCCACTTCCAGTCGCAGCGACTCGGCACGCACGCTCAGCCCCTCGGCATGCGACTGCGACATCGACGTCAGGCCCAGCGCCAGCACACAGGTCGCAACGGCACGATGCCGCCGTTGAAGCATAAAACGCATCTCACACTCCCACATTGTTGTTCTTTGTACCGTCACACCCGAATACCGGCGCCATCAAGGGCGAAACTCACGCTCCATGCGCTCGTCCTCCAGCGCCTTCGAGCTGAACAGACGTTCCGGCAGGCCCCGGTCGTAGGCGATGCTGCGTACCGTCAGGCGCGTCTGATGCCCGCTCCCCAGGTCGGTAAGCGTACTGTCCATCACGGTCCAGAAACCCTGAACCTGCTCCTGCCGCTCGACCAGCAGCCGCTTGCTGGGCACCTGCGGATCCTTCTCGAAGAAATCCACCCGCAGTGGAAGATGGGACGCGGGATCGATCCAGCTCACGCGCCGCTTGTAGACCGAATTGCCCGCCTCGACCGGCATGCTCTCGAGCACATCGCACTCCACGCCCCCCACTGTTTCGCGGCCAAGCAGACGGTGTTCGTCCATGCTCGGTTTGCGGTCGCGCAAGTCCTCGTAGTAGTAGTCGGAGTTCACGAAGCGGCCGCCCTTGCGGTTCGAGTCCACCCGGCGGACCCGCTGCATCGCGGGCAGATAGATCCATTGGTTCGACGCCCCATCGGGGGCGTCGATGGTCAGCAGTCCGGTGCCCTCGATATCGGCCGGCTCGGTGAAGCGGATCAGGGTGGACACCTCGCCACTCGGGGCGCTGCGCCGGTAAAGCAGCATCGATCGCAGCCGTGGGTTCCGCCCCTCCTCCACGAGCGCCATCGTGACCGCAGACGTCGCGTCATCGCCGTCGGGGCGGTCATAGACACGCTGGGCCAGCACCATACCGGCCTCGTCGGCCATCGCGGGACCGGCCAGGAGGAATCCCGACACGACGCACACCAGGACCCGGGCCAGGTGGCGGCCAGACAGCCGGGCTGCTCCAGTCAACATGACATCCTCCAGATCAAGCAGCCAGGCCACGCACCGGCATGCGAGACGGATTCTAACCCACGCATCCCATGCAGGCTGCCGGATCACCCATTCAGCCGGCCGGGCTCAACTTCTCGAGGCGTTTTTTCGCCACGAAGCTCTTTATCCGCTGCAGCGGGTTGCGGTTGCCCAACCACAGACGACGGTGGCGGAAGCGCCCAAGGCGCGCATCGAGATAGGTGTACCACGGCACGCAGCGCAACTCCTCGGGGTGCAGCAACGCAACCAGGGCCTGGGTCGCAATGAAGCCGGTGCACAGCTTGCATCCCGCCACCGAACTCGGCCCCTTGCGCACCTTCAGGTTGATGAACTTCGGGTCCAGGTACTTCAGGTGGTACATCTCGGGCGCGAAGCCGAGCATGAACTGCACGATCTTCTCGTCATCGCTCATATCCGGCGTGATCGCGAAATAGTCCGCATACGGCATGCCCCCGGGACCAAAGGCCAGCACCCCCGCCCCCAGGCCCAAAGGCACCGCTGCTACCGTCGCCAGCCCACGCCCGCTTGCAGCATTGATCAATAACGGATGCATATCCACGGCGAATGCATCCACCGCATCGATCGCCAGATCCACACCGGACAGGAACGCGTCGATGTTTCCGTCGGAAATACCGTCAGGAAAGGTCTTGATGCGCAGCGCCGGATTGATCTGAAGCGCATACTCAACCATGACATCGAGCTTGCGTCGCCCGATCGTATCCATGTTTGCACCATACTGCCGGTTGAAGTTGGCCAGCTCGAATTCGTCGAACTCCGCCAGGTGAAAACCACCGACCCCCGCCCGCACCAGGCTGATCAGATAGTCACCTCCAACCCCCCCCATGCCGGCGATCGCAACCGTGGCATTGCGCAGGCGCTGGTGTTCGTCGGGGCTGACGACGCCGAGGTTGCGGCTGAAGGCTGCGTCATAGTCAAAGGCAAGCAAGATGTCCTCCACCAAGTCATGGCATTGCGCCATCTTTCAGCAGCGAACCGCCGTTGGCAAGCGCCCCACGTCGAGGCTACCTCTCCTGGGCATGACTCGGCCTGCATGCCAGATGAGGTGTCGACATTCTTTACACATGGATTCCTGCCCCATCGGACCAAACCCCCATCTGACTGTTTCATAAGACTTTATAAAACTGGCACGCCACATGCTTTATGTTTATCGAGCAAGACCTTCTCCAACAGAAGACAGATCCAAACCGGAGCATCATCATGAAACTCAAATCCACTGCTGCGTCGCTCGCTGTCGCCACCGCCCTGTCGCTCTCGGCAGGCGCAGCGAACGCCCTGACGGTTGCAGGCGTCACTTGGGATCCTGACTCCCCGTTTGATTTGACCGCCCAATCATCGATTTTCCAAACCGTGGCTATCGCCGCTGGCCAATCGATCTCAGGTTATGGCAGGTTCAACGAACTCAATTTCGAAGATCGGGACATTTTCTGCCCCGACTGCGAGCTGACGTACCATTTCTACGATTACGTCCTCATGGAGGATTACCTCCCGACGGTCGGCTCGACCTTCCGTTTCAGCGGGGGCAAGGTGGATGTCTACGTATCAGGGCGTAACTTCAGCGCCACAGATCCGGCGTCGGCGATCGACGGCACCCTGTGGCTCAGCCTGATCGGCATGGACATCGACGGTGACGGCTCGACCCTCCAGGGTTCAATCACCGCGGTCAGTTCTCTGGGCCTCGGCCTTAGCGGCGTTGGCGAAGGCTACCTCGAAGTCGTGGGCGGCGTTGCGGCGCAGTATTTCGACACCAACGGTCAACCGGATCGCGTGAATGGCCCGACCGACCTTCTCTATACGTCGAGCTTCCAGCCTTCGCGTACTCCGATTGTCGGTCCCGATGGCGTGACCTACACGCACTTCGGCACGGCCGAGATTTCGGGGAACACCGTTCCGGAACCGGGCGCACTCGCACTGCTCGGACTTGGTCTTGCGGGGCTGGGCGTGATGCGTCGCGCCAAGAAGGCAGCTTGATGATCTGAGCCGTCCGCATCGAAAGCGGGCAGTTCAGAATATGGGGGAGGCAGATGCAAATCTGCCTCCCCCATTGCTATTTCCGCCGCTCATTCCGGGCCTGCCAATGCAGTCAGTCTTCTAGGTAAAGGCGAGCCCGGAAATCACACCGGCGCCCCCGAGCCCAGATAGGGCAGCGTCGTCGGTCGTCGGCAGCCGGTCGGCCAATCGCGGAGCGCCACCTCCCCATCTACGCCGTCGCCCGTCGTCATGAAGTCATAGAGGCTCGAGTTTCGCCCCGCAAGCACGGCACGCGCCGCATGCAAGCCGATCAGATATGGATATCTGGGTGACTGCGCATCTGCTCTCGGGACCCCAGCAGGAATGAAGGGAAAACCAATACGCGTCAGGAGACGGGCCAGCGCAGGCTCCATGGCGGCAAAACAATGGGAAATCCCATAGAGGCTCATCAACCGGAACAGCTCCCGGTAGAGCCCCAGCGCCACGAGCGAGCCATCACGCTTGGAAGGTTCAGGTAGCGTGACGCCCCCGGCTGCCTCTACATACCCCTCGCCACCGACAATCGACACACTACTCCGCGATCGGCGTAGCACCGGCGACAGGGTCAGTCGCCCGATCTCTCCGACATTAGCCAACGGCACTCCACACAGGACATTCGGGTTCAGTGCATAACGCGCACTGACATTGAGCCCCTTTGGACTAGGCAGGATAAGGCGCGAACACGCAAGCAGCGTCTTCGTATCACGTGCACGACAGAGGATATGCAAGCTATGGACATCAAACTCGTCCGTTTCGATTGCAAGCCCATCGGCCTGCTCACCACTCGGAGTCACCCGCTTCAACTCTTCGCAAAACACGGCATGCCGTAGCGCCAAGTAGGCCTGGTAATCCCTAGAGCCGGGACTCACGACCAGGTACTCGAAGTGGTGCAAAGCCATCCTCCTCTCTCCGCAGCAACTCCAGGACTGCATCCCGCAAAGAACATCCGCCAGTGAATGCTGCGGAAGATACCCGATGCCGAGAATCGATGCTTTTCTGGAAATGTAAGAGTATTCGCGGCGAATAAATCGTGTCTCTCGATGCGAAGAATCAGGACGCAGTCTGAAGACCTTCGCTTGCTTGCATGAAGCTCAGCAGCTTTGCTTCGCGCTCTCCCAGACTACGCTCCATCTCGCGGGCGCTGATCAGGAAGACCCTGCGCGGTGGGCGCACGCCTTCGTTGACTGGCCCCACAGGGACAAACGGGAAGCCAAGCGCCACCAGCAGGCGGCTGAAATGGCTGTCCATGGCGGCGACGCAGTAATCGATCCCAAGGCTCCTGCAAAGCTGATACACCTCACGGTACATCCCAAGCACCAGTTCGGGCTGATGGCGACGCGCCCCCTCCTGCTTCCCGGACATCTCCTCTTCGGGGCTGCCCTGAATCTTGCCCTGATCAGCATGGCGACGGCGGAAATGGGGGGCGATGGCCATGCGGGAGATTTCGCCGATGTTGCTCTCGGATGCGTCCGGATATGGGAGCGGCCGATCGATGACGTAGCGCGGCGTTACGTTCAACCCCAACGAGCTGGGCAGGATGACCCGGACGAAACCTGCGACAGTCTGCGTCGGCTTGTGCATCGCCAGGAAATGGCGGCTGTAAGGATCGTACTGATCGGTTTCGATCGGCTTGCCCTTGCTCGATATCGCGTTCGGCGGCTCGACCCGCCCGAGTTCCTCGCAGAAGATCTCATAGCGCGCCTCGAGATAGCGCTCGTAGTCGGCCGTGCCCGGCAAGACTTCCTCGAAGCTGAAATAACTCGTCTCCATGTTCAGTTCCTGTTCTTGATCCGCTTCGATGTCATACATTTTTTTGTCCGGACACTATGAAGACGCCGGCCGCCACCAGACGGCGCCCGGCCGCGACATCTGCCGCCAGATCCTCATAGAGCTTGGTCGCATCGACGCTCTCGCCGAGCAGCGACGCCTTGTAGCCCAGCAGGATATTGAAGAGAACGGCAAACGGCAGTTCCGTGCTGGTCAGCGACATCACATGGGCCTTCACCGCCGAGAAGCCGGCTCGCTGCATCATCTCGGGTAGTTTCCGGCCAATGAAGCGATCGCCGCCCTGCCCCTGCTGCACGCTTTGCGCCGACTGCATCACCTGAGTCACACGGGGCTCCTCAGGGTGGAAAATGACCAGACCGTCATCCGAATCCACTGCGCAAAACACGCCACCCGGTCGCAGCACACGAAAGACCTCGTCGACGACGGCCTGTGGGCCGGGCACGTGTTGCAACACGAAGCGCGCATAACCGAAGTCGATCGAGGCATCGCCCAGTGGCAGCGCGTTGCCGAAGGCTTGATGCGGGAAAAGCCCCCGTGCCGGCGGCTTCCTGACGTTCGCCGGCAACTGCTTCAACAGGGCCGCATTCGGCTCCACCGCATGAAGACTGCCGTCGGGAGCGAGTTCACTCAGCAGGTCGGAGACGTAGCCCGGCCCACTGCCGATCTCGAGCACGTCGTGCCCTGCCTGGATACCGGCGGAGCGCAGGATCGAGGCCTCGATGCCCCGCACCGCCATGGCCTGCTGGCGCAAGCGTTCGGTCTGAAACGCAGCGTCGTTCAACGCATCAAAGTCGTAAGAGCCGGTACTAGTCATGATCATTGTCCAATCGCATGGGCCGGCACCCGGGAGCCGCATGATGCCTTGCTTGCGAAGGCGGGGCCCGCTGAATGACGCGTCGGATATTTTGCTGTAGTTAAGGAACGATTGCACGCTTCGGGCGAGGAATTTTGACGATTGTCATCCCTCGACCAACGGGGCTGCATAAGCCGGCACGAGGGCGTCCACGACCCACTGCGTTGGTCAGGCTGGCTGACGACCGACGCCCCCTCGCAACCAGTCGCGGACAAACGCCTGCGCCTCCGGCAGCCAGCCCCCGAAGTCGCTGGCGAAGCCCGCTTCGTCGGCGATGAACTCCCGCTCGCCCGCCTCGAGTGGATTGGGCTGACGCGCCCGCCGCGACATCCGCGCCAGGACGTCGGCAATGCCTTCGATCCTCGTGTAGCTCTGGAGCCAGCCTTCGCGCGCCATCATCGACAACGCCGGTCGCGCCGAAGGCGGCAGGTCGTGCAGGCGGCCGCCGATGTGGTCGTACACGTGCGCGCAGTAGCCTTCCAGCGACGCGCCATGATGATCGGTCCAGTCCCGTGCGAGCAGGTGGTCGTAGAAGATGTCGACGAGGACGCCCGCATAGCGTCGCCGCGAGGCAGAGACCCTCGTGCGGCTGCGACAGAAGGCAGGGTGCGTCTCGGCGAACACGTCGATCGCGCGATGCAGCGCGACGCCGCGTGCAAGATCGGCGGGCAAGGCGCCGGGCAGCGTTCCCTTGATCCAGTCGCCGACCACGCCCCCTACGATCAGGGCGGGGTCGTCACCGGCAAGCAGGGCATGGGCGAGGAAGTTCATGGGTGCATCGAGCAGGTAAGCCTCATCTCATCCCGAAGACGGGTCAACACGTCATCCTGCCCTGCAGATAGGCCACCAGGTCGGCCAGCGTCACCAGACGCCGATAGTCGGCTTCGGGGATGCTCACCTTGAGCCGCTCGGACAGGCCGATCAGAAAGTTCAGCCAGTCCATCGAGTCCAGATCCACCTGCTGTCGCAAGGGGCGGTCCTGGCGCAATTCGCTGCCCTCGACTTCAGGGGCGATGGACTGCAGCGTCTCGATGAGGACGGCAAGCAGTTCGGTATCGTTCATGGCGACGCTCTCGCGCAGTCGGTTTCAGAAATCCTCGGGATGCTGCAGCAACTCACGCAGCGCGCCAAGAAACAGAGCGCCGCGGTGGCCGTCCGAGACGCGATGATCCGCCGCAAGGCTGGCGGTAACAGCTGGCAGCACCCGCAGTTCGCCACTGACCTCGTCCACGACCGGTCGGGACGCGACTCGTCCGAAGCCCACGAGCGCCACCTGCGGCGGGTAGATCACGCCCATCACCGCTTCGACCCCCTGCTCGCCCAGATTGGTGACGGTGATCGTCGGATCGCTCATCTCCGAACTGCGCAGCGAGCCGGCGCGGGTACGCCGGACCAGATCGGACAGTTCGTGCATCAGCACCGGCAGGGTCTTGCTGTCGACATCGTGCAGGGCCGGCGCGACCAGCCCGCCGCCGCGCAACGAGATCGCGACGCCGGCGTGCACCGCGTCCGCGGGCTCGAAACGCTCGTTGCGGTAGAAGCCGTTGAGCGCCGGAAAACCCTTCAGCGTGATGGCGACCGCCTTCAGCAATAACGCGGCCATCAGGATGCGCTCGGTGATCGGGCGGTCGGCATTCACGCCCGCCAGCCATTCGCTCGCACGTGCAAGCGGAATGGTTTCGAACAGGTAGTAATGCGGGATCTCGCGTTTGGATCGGCTCATCGCCGCGGCAATGGTGCGGCGCATCTCCGCCTGGCGCGTGGCGGCGGCGGCAGGCGTCGCGGCTGCGGCCGCCGCAGTCGGAACGACAACTGCACGCTCGACGTCGGCGAGCGTCACCACGCCTCCGGGGCCGGAACCCGCGATGCGGGCGATATCGCGCCCCAGCTCGTCCGCGCGCTTGCGTGCAGCAGGCGACACGCGAGGGCGACCGGGCGGCGCAAGCTCGGCCGCCTGCCGTACGCCGACCGCCTCGGCGGCCACTTCCGGCGGCGGCGCCTTCCGGCGGGCCTCGCCTTTTCGCGCGCCTTGCAAGGTGACCGGCTTGCGCGCAGGCGCGGACTCGCCGTCCTCGAGCAGCGTCGCCATCACGCTGCCGACCGGCAGGCGGGTGCCGGGCTCGACCAGCAACTCGAACACGGTGCCATCCTGCCAGATCTCGACATCGACCGCGGCCTTCGAGGTGTCGACCACCGCGACGACCTGGCCCTTCTTCACCTTGTCGCCGGGCTTGACGTGCCACTCCAGCAGCTTGCCTTCGTCCATGTCGGCACCGAGCGAGGGCAGCTTGAACTCAAACATTCAGCATCTCCTTCACCGCGGCGACGATCTGCGCCACCTGTGGCAGCGCCGCCGCCTCCATGTGACGGGCGTAGGGGATCGGCACCTCCGCGCTGCACACCCGCCGCGGCGGGGCGTCGAGGTCGTAGAGGCAATCCTCCGCGATGCGCGCGACAATCTCGCCCGCCAGGCTGCCGGTTTTCCAGCCCTCATCGACCACCACCACGCGGTGCGTCCTGCGCACCGATGCAGCGATGGTGTCGAGGTCCAGCGGGCGCAGCACACGCAGGTCGATCACCTCGACATCGATGCCCGTGGCGGCCAGTTCGTCCGCGGCCTGCATCGCCTTGGGCAGGCAGCCGCCATAGGTGATCAGGCTCGCCTGCGTGCCCGTGCGCCGCACGGCCGCCCGCGAGATGTCGCAGGCGCGCCAGACCCGCTCGACCGGCAGCGCGTCCTCCAGGTTGTAGAGCTGGGCGTGCTCGAAGATGATCACCGGGTCGGGGTCGGCCAGGGCCGGGGCCAGCATGCCACGCGCATCGGCGACCGTTGCCGGTGCGAGCACGCGGATGCCGGGGATGTGGGCGTACCAGTTCTCCAGACTGTGCGAGTGCTGCGCGGCGAGCTGGCGGCCGGCACCGGTGACCATGCGGATCACCAGCGGCACCGCGCACTGCCCGCCGGACATGTGGCGCAGCAGCGCCGCGCTGTTCACGATCTGGTCCAGCGCCAGCAGGCTGAAATTGATCGTCATGACCTCGACGATGGGCCGCATGCCGCCCAGCGCGGCGCCCACGCCGGCACCGACGAAGCCGAGCTCGGACAAGGGCGTGTCGCGGATGCGGTCCGGCCCGAACTCGTCCAGCAGGCCCTTCGACACGGCGTAGGTGCCGCCATAGCGCCCCACGTCCTCGCCCATCAGGAACACACGCGGATCCTGCGCCAGTGCCTCGCGCAGGGCCTCACGCAGCGCCTCGCGGTAACTGACCTTCATCGCCGGCCGCCGTGCGCGACCGCCGCCGGCCCATGCACGTCCTTCAGCAGATCCGCCTCCGGCTCCCAGGGCGCGGCCTCGGCAAAGGCGACCGCGGCATCGACCTCAACCTGCGCCGCCGCATCGAGCGCGAGAAAGACATCCTCGGTCAGCAAGCCTTCGGCTTTCAGCTGCGCCGAGAAACTGTGGATCGGGCCGCGCGTCTTCCATTGCTCGACCTCGGCCTTGTCGCGGTACAGCTCGGGGTCGAACATCGAATGGGCGCGGAAACGATAGGTCTGCAGCTCGACGAAGGCCGGCCTGCCCGACTCGCGCACCTGGTTCGCCGCCCGGCTGACAGTCTCGAACACCGCGCGCACATCCATGCCATCGGCGCGAAAGCTGTCCATGTTGTAGCTCGCGGCCTTGGCGCACAGGTCGGTCTGCGACTCCGAGCGCGACAGCGCAGTGCCCATCGCATAAAGGTTGTTCTCGCAGCAGAACAGCACCGGCAAAGCCCACAGCGCGGCAAGATTCATCGATTCGTGAAACGCGCCTTCGGCAATCGCCCCCTCGCCGAAGAAGCAGGCCGTCACGCGGGATTCGCCCTGCAGCTTGTCGGCCAGCGCCAGGCCGGCGGCCAGCGGCAGCCCGCCGCCGACGATGGCGTTGCCGCCATAGAAATGGCGCGACACGTCGAACAGGTGCATCGAGCCGCCCCGCCCGCGCGAGCAGCCCGAAGCCTTGCCGAACATCTCGGCCATGATCGCGTCCATTGGCACGCCGCGCAGCAGCGCGTGGCCGTGCTCGCGATAGGTGGCGACCACCCTGTCCTCCTCGGCCAGTGCATGCATCGCCCCGGTGGCGCAGGCCTCCTCGCCGATGTAGAGATGAAGGAAGCCGCGGATCTTGCCTGCCCCGTAGAGCTCGGCACATTTCTCCTCCATGCGGCGTATGCGCAGCATGTCGGCAAGCAGGCGCTGCGGTTCGCCGGCTGCGGGGCGGCTCTGCGTTGGCTGGCGTTTCTTCATGCGCCGGCCTCCAGCGTCGAGGTATCGCCTTCGGGCAGCCCAAGCTCGCGCGCCTTCAGCAGCCGGCGCATGATCTTGCCGCTGCGCGTGCGCGGCAGCACCGGCAGGAAGTCGATCTCCTTCGGCGCGACGACGGCCCCCAGCTTCTTGCGCGCATGGCCGAGCAGCTCCCGGCGCAGGGCGTCGGAGGCCTCGAAGCCCTTCTTCAGCGAGACGAAGGCCTTGACCACTTCGCCCACCATCTCGTCGGGCTTGCCGATGACGCCGGCCTCGGCCACCGCCGGGTGCTCCATCAGCGCGCTCTCGACCTCGAACGGACCGATCAGGTGGCCGGCGGACTTGATCACATCGTCACTGCGACCGACGAACCAGTAGTAGCCGTCGGCATCGCGCCGCGCGAGATCGCCGCTCAGGTACCAGTCGCCGGCGAAGCACTTGCGGTAGCGCTCCGGGTTGTTGAGGTAGCCGCGCAGCATCGACGGCCAGCCGCGCCTGAGCGCCAGCTCGCCCTCCTCGTCCGGCGCATCGATCAGTTCCACCGAACCGTCCTCGCGCTGGCGCACGATGGCGGCCTCCACGCCGGGCAGCGGCTTGCCCATCGAGCCGGGCTTGATGTCGAGCGCGGGCAGGTTGGCGATCATGATGCCGCCGGTCTCGGTCTGCCACCAGTTGTCGTGGATCGGCTTGCCGAGCACCTCCAGACCCCACCACACCGCCTCCGGGTTCAGCGGTTCGCCGACGCTGGCAACGAAGCGCAGCTGCGGGAAGCGGAAGCCGCGCACAAGTTCCGGACCCGCCTTCATCAGCATGCGGATCGCCGTCGGTGCGGTGTACCAAACCGTGACCTGCTGCGTCTGCAGGATGCGGTACCAGCGCTCCGCGTCGAACTCGGCCATGTCGACAATCGAGGTCACGCCATGCAGCAGCGGCGCGATGATGCCGTAGGACGTGCCGGTGACCCAGCCCGGATCGGCGGTGCACCAGAAGACGTCTTCGGGGTGGAGATCGAGCGCGTAGCGCCCGGTCGCCCAGTGCGTCACCACCGCGCGATGCACGTGCATCGCGCCCTTGGGCGTGCCGGTTGTGCCGCTGGTGAAGTGCAGCAGCGCGAGGTCCTCGGCCTGCGTCGGCTCGGTATTGAAGACTTCCGCAGCCTGAGCCATCAGCGCGGCGAGATCCTGCGTACCGGCGAGTCCGGCCGTCGTGCCCTCCTCGTCCACGACGAGCACGTGGCGCAGCGTGGGCAGCGTATCGCGCAACTTCGCCACCTTGCGCGCATACAGCCCGTCGGTCGTCACCAGCACCACGCCCTCGCCGATGTTGAGTCGGGTGGCGATCGGTTCCGGACCGAAGGCCGAGAACAGCGGCGACACGACGCAGCCCGCCTTCAGGCCGCCGAGCACCGCGACGTACAGTTCGGGGATGCGGCCGGTGAGCACGAACACCCGCTCGCCACGCTGCACGCCCAGCGCACGCAACACGTTGGCGAAGCGGCTGGTCAGGCGCGCCAGTTCGCCGAAGCTGACATCGCGCACCGATTCGTCGCCCAGGAAGCGGAAAGCGGTGCGATCGTGCAAGGGCCCCTGCGCGTGACGCTCGACCGCCTCGTAGGCGATGTTGAGCCCACCGCCCGGCAGGCCGGCCAGCGCCTGACGCGCCGTCTCCCACGAGAAGGCGGCGCAGGTCGCCGCATGGTCGGCGAGATTGGGCGCTACGGCCAGATCGGCCGGCGTCTTGTGGATGATCCCGGAACGCTGCATGTCCAAGCTCCCCCTTCGTGCGCTCGCTACGGGCGTCAGCCTCGCAAATCGCGCTTTCTCCGACCATTGGCGAAAACCCACGTCGGGGCAGGCAATGCACAGCTCGTCGCCGCAGCGGCCTCAGCCCTTGATGCAGATCAGCGGCCGCAACCGCGCCACCCTGCGGGCCAGCCCCGCGCGGTCGGCTGCCTCCACCACCTCGGCGACGTCCTTGTAGGCGAGCGGCGCCTCCTCGGCCACACCGCGAAAACTCGGACTGCGGATCAGGATGCCCTTCGCTGCCAGTTCGTCCACCACATCGCGGCCATGCCAGCGGCGCAGCGCCGCGTTGCGACTCATCGCACGACCGGCACCGTGGCACGCGGAACCGAAGGCGCGTTCCTCCGCACCTGCCGCGCCCGCCAGGATCCATGACGCTGTCCCCATGCTGCCGCCGATCAGCACCGGCTGGCCCACCTTGCCGAACGCCGGCGGCAGCTCGGCATGGCCGGGACCGAAGGCACGCGTGGCACCCTTGCGATGCACGAACAGGCGACGTTTGTGCCCGTCGGCCGAAGTATGCGTCTCTTCCTTGCAGGTGTTGTGCGACACGTCGTAGAGCAAGGGCAGCCGGGCGCCGGGCAGCAGCGCCGCGAAAGCCTCGCGCGCGAGATGGGTCAGGATCTGGCGGTTGGCCAGGGCGCAGTTGATGCCGGCCCGCATCGCGCCAAGGTAACGCTGGCCGAGCGCGGACTTGATCGGCGCGCAGGCCAGTTCGCGGTCCGGCAGGGCGATGCCGGCTTGAGAAGCGGCGACCACCATCTCGCGCAGGAAGTCGGTGCCGATCTGGTGCCCCAGCCCGCGCGAGCCACAGTGGATGCTCACCACGACGTCCCCCACCGCCAACCCGTAGGCCCTGGCCGCCACGGCGTCGAACACCTCGTCCATCACCTGCACCTCCAGGTAGTGGTTGCCCGATCCCAGCGTACCCATCTCGTCACGCTGGCGCTTCTTCGCCATGTCCGACACAGCCGCCGGGTCGGCACCCGTGACGCAGCCGTGTTCCTCGATGTGCGTCAGGTCGGCCTCGCTGCCGTAGCCCGCCTTCACCGCCCAGCGTGCGCCACCGCGCAGCATCGCGTCCATCTCCGCCGCCGACAGGTGCAGCGCGCCGGTGCTGCCGACACCGGCCGGAATGCGGGCGAACAGCAGGTCGGCCAGAGGCTTCTGCACCGCTCGCAGGTCGGCTTCCTTCAGGCCCGTATGCAGGGTGCGCACGCCGCACGAGATGTCGAAGCCCACCCCGCCGGCCGACACCACCCCGCCCTCGTCGGCATCGAAGGCCGCAACGCCCCCGATCGGAAAACCGTAGCCCCAGTGCGCATCGGGCATGGCATAGGACGCATCGACGATGCCCGGCAGGCTGGCGACGTTGGCGACCTGCTCGGCCACCTTGTCGTCCATTTCCTGCACGAGCTCCTTCGACGCGAAGATCACGCCCGGCACCCGCATGCGCCCGGTCGCCGGCAGTTCCCACGCGCAGGGGCCGCGCCGTTTGAGTCTAGAGGTATCCATCGCCGGTCTCCGCGAACGCCTGCCCTGTCTTCACACATCGACCACGCACTGGGCCAGCCATTGCCCATCGGTCTGCCGTTCCACCTTCAACTCGCAGAAGGACGCGCCCTTCACCTCGGCCGCCGGCTGGTGGCGAGCGACGTCGACCGCCTCGCCCCATGCCCTGGCACGCAGGACGACCCCATCTGCCGCCGCTTCGACGATCACGTCGAAGCGCGAGAACAGCATGCGCCGCGTCGCCATCTCGAACACCAGCGCATTGAGCCAGTCCAGCAACAGCAGTTCGGCATCGGGCGCGCTGCAGTCGACCTCGACCGGTGCCCGCGGCACGACGGCTGCCGGGTCGCAGATCACGGCGGTCATCGCGCTCGCGGCCCCGGCGAAGGCCTCGGCCAGGGTCGCACCGCAGCCCCGCACGCCGACGTCGGCCTCGTGCTCAAAGGTCTGCCCGTTCACGCCGAGCTCCAGCGCCTACGCGCCTTGCGCGCGGCGTTGGCGCAGGCAGGCGACCACCTCCTCGTCCTCGACCTGGCCGAAATGCACATAGAACTGCCCGACTGCCTGGAAATCCCAGGGTGCGTGAAGGCAGACGACTTCATCCGCATGGGCTTCGACCTTCTTCAGGCTGTCGGGTGCGCCCACCGGCACCGCGCAGATCAGCTTCTGCGGCGCCTGCGCGCGTAAGGCGTGCAGCGCCGCGATCATCGTCGCGCCGGTGGCGAGGCCGTCATCCACGACGATGACCACGCGCCCGCGCGGGTCGATCGGCGGACGCTCGGGCGAATACAAGGCTCGGCGCTGGCGCAGTCCCTCGAGCCGGCGCTCGCGCTCGGCCTTCAGCCAGGCCTCGTCCTCCTCGGAGGGGTCGCAGACGAAGGACCAGCCGCTCTCCTCGATCGCGCCGATCGCGTATTCCGGACTCCAGCGCGAACTGAGCTTGTGCACCAGCACCACATCCAGTTCGCCCTGCAGGGCGTCCGCCAGTGCCGCGCCCATCGGCACCGCCCCACGCGGAATCGCGAGCACCAGCGGATTCCGGCCGCGATAGGCGGACAGGGCCGCAGCGAGTTGCCGCGCGGCGTCGAGTCGGTCCTGAAAGATCACCGGATTCCCTCCGTGGTTACCGCCATGCCCTCAGTCCTCGTTGCCGGCACCGCGTTCGGGCTGCAACAGCTCGATCCGCCACGACGGCTCATAGGGCGGCACATTGCATTCGATGACGTCGGTTGGCGCGACATCAAGCCGCAGGCCGACGATGTCCGCGCGCAGCGGCAGCCGCAGCACCCCGCGGTCGGCCAGCACCGCGACACGCACCTCGGCCGGCGACCAGCGCGACAGATAGCCCAGCACGCGCAGCAGCGAATGCCCGGTATAGAGCACGTCGTCGACGACCAGCACACTCCGCCCCTGCAGGTCGAGCGCCGCATGCGCCGGGTCCTCCAGCAACTGCGTCTCGGGATGCAGCAGGGCAAGGTCGTCCGCATAACGCTTGACCTTGATATCGAGCCGCAGCGGCGGGGCCATGCCGTGGCGCTCGACCATCAGTGTCGTGATGCGCTCGGCCAGCGGTGCTCCCCGGCGCAACAGGCCAATCACCGCGATGCGCTCGCAGCCGCGCAGCAACGCGGCGGCCTGCAGCGCCATGCGCTCGACAACCGCGTCCAACTGCTCGGCGTCATAAAGACAGGTGCGACGACCGGGAGGGCGTTCCATGCTTGCCTCGCGCAAACAATGTCGTTCAGCCGGCCAGAGGAAGGGACTACACTGGAAACGTCATGCCGGCCCGCATGTGAAAACCATACTCCTCTTCGGGGTGCGTTGGCCATCCGGACGCCCCCGCGCGTCCTCCGCGTCGCTGTTTAGGGCGCGGGCACTGCAAGGAGCACGCCGATGTCCTCCACCCGCCCGGAAGAACCTTACGCTGCAGTGGGACCGCTACAACCCGGCGATGGGCTGATCATCGTCGACGTGCAGCACGACTTCCTGCCCGGCGGTGCGCTGGGCGTGCCGCAAGGCGACGAGATCGTGCCGGCGCTCAACCGCTACATCGAACGCTTCCGCGAACGGGGACTGCCGGTCATCCTCACCCGCGACTGGCATCCTCCCGATCATTGTTCCTTTCACGCGGCGGGCGGCCCATGGCCGCCGCACTGCATCGCGGAAACGCCGGGCGCGATGTTTGCACCAGGCTTGCGGATCCCGGCCGACGCCATCGTGCTGTCGAAGGCCACGACGCCGGAAGCCGATGCCTACTCCGGCTTTCAGCGCACCGGACTGGCGGACCTGTTGCATGCCCGCGGATGCCGCCGCGTCTTCATCGGCGGGCTGGCCACCGACTACTGCGTCAAGGCAACGGTGCGCGACGCGCTGGCCGCAGGCTTCGACGCCGTGCTGCTGCGCGACGCCGTGCGGGCAGTCAATGTTGCTGAGGATGACGGCGCACGCGCCGTGGCCGACATGCTCGCCGCCGGCGCCCGTGAGACGACGCTCGACCAGCTGGAGCGCCGCGTGCCATGAACCACGAGGCCTTGCTCACCGACCTGTACGAGCTGACGATGCTGCAGGCCTACTTCGACGAGGGCATGCAGGACCGGGCGGTGTTCGAGCTGTTCGTGCGCCGCCTGCCCGAGGCGCGCAACTTCCTGCTCGTCGCGGGCATCGAACAGGCCCTCGACTATCTCGAGTGCCTGCGCTTCACCCCGGATGAACTGGGTTGGCTGGCGGACAGCGGGCGCTTCAGCTCGGCCTTCCTGCAATCGCTGCGCGACTTCCGCTTCAGCGGCGACGTCTGGGCGATGCGCGAAGGCACGCCCTGCTTCGCCAACGAGCCCATCCTGCGCGTGGAGGCACCGATCGGCGAAGCGCAGTTCGTCGAATCGCGGCTGATCAACCTGATTCATTTCTCGACCATGGTCGCCTCCAAGGCCGCGCGCTGCGTGCTGGCGGCACAGGGCCGGCTGCTGGTCGACTTCGGTCTGCGCCGGGCCCACGGTGGCGAGGCCGGACTGTTGGCCGCCCGCGCCAGCCATCTCGCCGGTTTCGCCGGGACGGCGACGGTGATCGCGGGACAACGCTTCGGCATTCCGCTGTTCGGCACCATGGCGCATTCCTACATTGAGGCCCATGCGCGCGAGGCTGACGCCTTCGCGCGCTTTGCCGCGTCGCAGCCGGGCAACGTGACGCTGCTGATCGACACCTACGACACCGAGTTGGCCGCGCACCGCGTCGTCGAACTGGCGCCGGCCCTCAAGGCCCGGGGCGTTCGGCTGGCGGCGGTGCGACTCGACAGCGGGGACCTGGCCGCGCACGCGCGGGCCGTGCGCGCCATCCTCGACGACGGCGGCCTGACCGACGTCCGCCTCTTCGCCAGCGGCAATCTGGACGAGTACCGGATCGCGGCCCTGCTTGCCGCAGGCGCGCCGATTGACGGCTTCGGCGTGGGTACCATGCTGACCACCTCGGGCGACGCGCCCAGCCTCGACATGGTGTACAAGCTGCAACGCTACGCCGGCGTGCCGCGACGCAAGCGCTCGGAAGGCAAGGCCACCTGGCCGGATGCCAAGCAGGTGTGGCGCCAGCGCGATGCGCACGGAACGCCGCGGGAAGACGAAATCACCCTGGCGGATGAGATTCGGTCGCCCTCGGAATCGACGTCGCTGCTGGCGCCGGTGATGAGGAGCGGTCGTCGAGTAGCGCCACGCGAGTCGCTGGACGCACTGCGCCAGCATGCCGCCGACAAGCTTATGCACCTGCCCCCCGCCCTGCGTGCCCTGGACCCGCCCGCGCAGCCCTACCCGGTCACGATCTCGCCGCGCCTGCGGGCGCTCGCCGAGGAGTTGGATCGCGAGCCGCACTGACGCGACACAGTCATTCGCAACCTCACTCCGGCGCGCGTTCCTGCCGGACTTCAGAATGCGATGGCAACGCCGAAATGCAGGCGCAGGCGGCGCTCATCGTGCCCCCACGCCAGATCGACCGCCAGCGGGCCGGCCGGACTGCGCCAGCGCGCGCCGACACCGTAGCCGGTGCGGAAGTCCAGGTCCTTGCGTACGTCCGCCGCATCACCGGCATCGACGAACACGGCCGCACCCCACTGGGGGCGGAACCAATGCACGTACTCCGCGCTGAGCGTGCCGAGATAGCGGCCGCCAACGGTCGCCTCGCCTTCGCGCACGCCCAGGCTCTGATAGGCATAGCCGCGCACCGATTGCGCGCCGCCCGTGCGGAACAGGAAATCCTGTGGGATGCCTTCGCGCGAATCGGCCAGCGTCGCGCCTGCCTCGCCACGCAGGATCAGCACGTCGCGCTCGCCCACCGGCTGATAGCGCACCGCCCGCCCGTACAGTCGGACGAAGTCGCGATCGGCAATCGCCATCGCTGCACCGCCCCCCACCTGGAACTCGAGAACGTAGCCGCGAGTCGGGTCGAGCAGATCGTCCACCGCGCGCTGCACCCAGGTCCAGTTCGCGGTCAACGTATTGCTCGAGCGCGACTCGCCGCCTTCGGGGCGCAGCCGCTCATGCTGAAGGCGGAGGGCAAGCTGGGTCTCGATGTTGCCCCGTACCGTGTTGCGGGCAACACCGACAGCTTGCGAATGCACCAGCAGACCTTCGAGGTCGCTGCGGTCCACGAGCGCGCCGACGCTGTCGCGATGGTTGCCCGAGGGCGGCAGGAAGACGTCGGCGTAGGCGGACTGGCGGCGCTGCTCCAGACGCAGACCGGTCGACAACTCCCAGCCACGGCGCAGCAGATTCACGTCGCGATAGCTCGCCTCCGCACGCAGGCCGGTATTGCTGGAGATGCCGGCGCCGAAGGCGAGATGTTTGGGACGCGCCTCGGAGACCTGCACGCGCACCGGGACCGCTGCAGCGAGCGTCGGATCGCGCTCGACATCGACGATGACCGAGGCGAAATGCGGTGTGTTCTGCAGCCCCGTCTGGAAGGCCAGCAGGGCCTCGCGGTCGTAGGGCTCGCCGACGCGCAGGCGGCTGTATCGCTGCACCAGATCCGCCGGCAGTTCCTGCAATCCGCTGACCTCGAGTGGACCGAGGTAGAACGCCGGCCCGCTGTCGAGCCGGACGCGGAGCCGGGCAGTGGCACGCTCCGGGTCGATCTCCGCGCGGCTGTCCACGATGCGCGCCGCCGCGTAGCGCCGCGCCGACACGCTGTCGAGCAGTTGCTGCTTGGCTGCATCCCAGTCGCCCTGGCGGAAGGGCACCCCCGGTGGCAGCGACCACCGCGCCCGCAGCAGGGTGAGATACGCGTCACCGCCCTGCTCGGCCGCCCGCGTGATTTCGCCGTCGAAGTCGAGCGTCACCTCAGCGATGGTCGTGCGCGGCCCGGGCTCGACCTTGACCACCCAGCGTCCGGCCTCGCTGCGGTCGATGCGCACCGTCGGCGTGAAGTAGCCCTCGGTGGCAAGCAGGTCGCCGACCTCACGCCGCACGCGGCGCGCCATCGCGCTGCGGTCGGCAGCGGCGTCGGGCATGGTCACGTCACTGCGTCGAAGCAGGCGGACGTGGCGCTCGAGCAACTCACGCACGACCTCGGGCGCTTCCAGCCCCACTTCGAGCGCCTGCTGTGCCGCGCCCGACAAGGGCGCACACAGCGCGCCACCGAACAGCAGGAGGGCGAGACCGCGCCGCGGACGCATGCTGCCGCGGTCAGGTCTCGCGGTGATACTCGGTCACGCGCTCGACCTCGGCCTTGGAGCCGAGGATCACCGGCACGCGCTGATGGAGCTCGCGCGGCTGTACGTCGAGGATGCGCTCGCGGCCGGTGGTAGCAGCCCCGCCGGCCTGCTCGACCAGCATCGCCATCGGGTTGGCTTCGTACATCAGGCGCAGCTTGCCGCCCTTGTCGCGGCACTTCTCGTCCAGCGGATACATGAAGATGCCACCGCGGGTCAGGATGCGATGCACGTCGGACACCATCGACGCGACCCAGCGCATGTTGAAGTCGACGCCGCGCGGCCCCGTCTTACCCTGTTGCAGTTCGTCGATGTAACGCTGCACCGGCTTCTCCCAGAAACGTGCATTCGACGCGTTGATCGCATACTCGCGCGTTTCCTCGGGAATGCTCATGAACGGGTGCGTGTAGATGAAGCTGCCCATCTCGCGGTCGAGGGTGAAGGCATGCACGCCCTGACCGACCGTCAGCACGAACTGGGTGGATGGGCCATAGACGGCATAGCCTGCGGCCACCTGCTCGCGTCCCGGCTGCAGGAAGCTGGCCTCGGTCGGCTGTTCGCCCCCCGGCGGATTGCGCAATACGGAGAAGATGGTCCCGACAGAGATATTGACGTCGATGTTCGACGAACCATCGAGCGGATCGAACAGCAGCAGGAAGCCGCCCTTCGGATAGTCGAAGGGGATCTGGTGCACGGTCTCGACCTCCTCCGAAGCCATGGCCGCGAGGTGGCCGCCCCACTCGTTGGCCTGCAGCAGGATCTCGTTGGCGATCACATCGAGCTTCTTCTGTGCCTCGCCCTGCACGTTGTCGGTACCGGCCTCGCCGAGCACCCCGGCGAGCGCCCCCTTGGACACGTTGACGCTGATGGCCTTGACCGCCCGGGCGACGACCTCGATCAGCAGGCGCAGGTCGGCGGTGATGCGACCGGCGCGCTGCTGCTCGATCAGGAACTGGGTGAGGGTGACGCGACGCATGAGAGAACTCCGTGAATGCGGTGTGATGTCTGACAGCGCGAATTATCCCGGTTCCACGCGCCGTGCGCACGGCAAAAAAAGCGCTGCGTGTTTCGTCCGCGCGCTGTGGGGGCTATGATCCCGCCTCGGCCACGGCGGGAACCTCCCTCGGGGACCCGACTCGTACAGCCGTCATCCATCGCTCCCCGACATATGCACGTCATGGTTCTCGGCGCCGGTGTCACCGGCGTCACGACCGCCTGGTTCCTGCATCAGGCGGGACTCGAGGTCAGTCTCGTCGACCGCCAGCCCGGCGCCGGACGCGAGACGAGCTTTGCCAACGGCGGCCAGATCTCGATCAGCCATCCGGAACCCTGGGCCAATCCCGCTGCACCATGGCTTGCGCTGCGCTGGCTCGGGCGCGAGGATGCGCCGCTGAAGATCCGCCCCGCCTTCGATCCGGCACAGTGGCGCTGGGCGACGTCCTTCCTGCACGAATGCCTGCCGTGGCGCACACGCCGCAACACCGAGGCGATCGCTGCGCTCGCCCTCTTCAGCGGCGAACGGCTGCGCGCGGTGCGCGAGAAAACCGGGATCGAGTACGAACAGCGCATGACCGGAATCCTGCATCTGTTCCATACGGCGCGCGAATTCGCCCATGCGCCCGCGCGCGCATCGACGCTGCGAAAGCTCGGCATTCCTGTGGAAGTGCGCTCACGCCCGGAATGCCTTGCCCTGGAGCCCGCGCTCGCAGGCCGGCCGGACGGGATCGCAGGCGGCCTGTATGCACCGGACGACGAGTCGGGCAACGCGCAGCGCTTCACCGAAGCGCTCGCCGCAAGACTGGGGGAAATGGGGGTACGGCTGCACTGGAACACCGAGATCCGGCAACTGGCAGTTAGCGGCAGCCGCATCGAGGGGGTTAACGTGCGTGACGTAATGGGGCGCAAGGGCATGCTCAGCGCCGACGCCTTCGTCGTGTGCCTGGGCAGCTACAGCGGAAAACTGTTGCGCCCGCTGGGGCAACGCGTACCGATCTATCCGGTGAAGGGCTACTCGATCACGGCCGCCCTTGCTGCGCCGGAACGCGCGCCCGTGGTGAGCCTGACCGACGAATCTCGCCGCGTCGTCTGCTCCCGCCTTGGCGACCGCTTGCGCGTGGCGGGTACGGCTGAACTCGCCGGCTTCGACACGACCATCCGCCCCGAGCGCATCAAACCGCTGCTCGAATGGGCTCGCGCCCACTTCCCGGGCGCCATCGATGAGGCGCAAGTGACGCCGTGGGCCGGACTGCGTCCAGCCACGCCGAGTAATCTTCCCCTCATCGGCCGCAGCCATGCCGAGAACCTGTGGCTCAACACCGGCCACGGCACCCTGGGGTGGACCCTGGCCTGCGGCTCGGCGGCGGCGCTGACCCTGCTGATTCAGGGCGAGAAACCGCCGGTGGCGTTCCCGTTTCAGCGCTGAGTCGAGGCAGACCTCACCGCCATCAGGCGCAGGCCTTCTTCTCGGCGTCGCTCTCGGCGCTCAGCGTCGCACACGCGCAACCTGACGCAGCCTGGCCTTCAGCGCCTTCCGCATTCGCAAACGTGCCGCTGTCCACATCGTAGCCGACGCTCTGCAGATGGAAAGCCAGCGCGGCATCCATGCCGTTGGTGTGATGATCGAACCAGGCCGGCAACTCCTGCACGAGGCGCTTGGCGAAGAAGGTGTCGCCTGCGGCGACACGCTTGCGGATGTCGTGCAGGACGGCGAGCACACGATCGTGCTCGGCGCGGTGACAGCCCGGGAAATTGACCACCTCCATCCAGCGGTTCTCCTGGGCGAAGTGGGCCTCGGTGTGCGCGACGAAAGCATCGTAGGCGGCGAGAAAATCGTCAGGCCCCGCGTTGGCAACCACGTTATAGAGCTCGACAAACTCGCGGTGCGTGTCGTCCATGCGCGCGAGGCCGTTCTCCAGCTTCTCGCTCCATTCAAGACTGGCCATGGCTTGTCTCACTTCACAACGGTCAGGTGGGAAGGACGAGGACGGCGCGGCGCGTCTTCGCCCGCGGGCGCTTCGGCCTTCGCCTCAGCGGCCGCATCGGCCATGTCCACGACGGTTTGAGGCGTCTCACCCAGTGTCTCATCGGCATCGACACCCGCGTCATCGCCCGTGATCTCGGGCTCGAAGGCCATGCCCTGCCCGTTTTCGCGGGCGTAGACGGCGATCACGTTGGCGATCGGCACCACGAGCGAATGCGCCACCCCACCGAAGCGGGCCTGGAAGCTGATGAAATCATTTGCGATCTGCAACTGCCCGGTCGCATCGGGCGACAGGTTCAACACGATCTGTCCGTCACGCGCATAGCCCGGCGGAACGCGCGTCTGGGCATCCACGAGCGTGGCGACGTAGGGCGTGAATCCCTGATCGACGCACCATTCCCAGATGGCGCGGATCAGGTAAGGCTTGGTCGATACCGTGGTCATGAGTCTTCCATCAGGCGACGCCGCGGCCGCGAGGCGCGACCATCGGCGTCGGGGGTCGGCAGATCAGCGACGCATCACCTTCTCGGAGGGCGTCAGCGCATCGATGAAACCCTGGCGGCTGAATATCCGCTCGGCGTACTTCATCAGCGGCGCGGCGGCCTTGGGCAGCTCGATGCCGTAGTGCTCCAGGCGCCACAGCAGCGGCGCAATGGCCACGTCGAGCATAGAGAACTCCTCGCCGAGCATGAACTTCTGCTTGGTGAAGATCGGCGCGAGCTGGGTGAGCTGGTCACGGACGTGCGCGCGGTTCTTGTCCACGCCCTTCTGGTTCGCCTCGAGCGCTTCCAGGTGCGAGAACAGTTCCTGCTCGAAGGTGTGCAGCAGTTGGCGGGCGCGCGCGCGCATGATCGGGTCGGGCGGCATCAGCTGCGGATGCGGAAAACGCTCGTCGATGTACTCGTTGATGATGTTCGACTCGTACAGCACGAGGTCGCGGTCCACCAGCACCGGCACGCGGTTGTAGGGGTTGATGACGGCGATGTCTTCGGGCTTGTTGTAGAGATCGACGTCAATGACTTCGAAATCCATGCCCTTCTCGAACAGGACGATCCGGCAGCGATGGCTGAAGGGGTCGGTCGTGCCGGAATACAGGTTCATCATGGTGTTGCCACTCCGGGGATACAAAAGCAAAAGCGCACCACGCGGTTCCGCGTGGTGCGTCTGGGTCAGGACTGCATCAACAGGCCTCGCGGCCGGTTGTCGTTCCGATCAATGAATGTCCTTCCAGTAGTTCTTCTTGAGCGCGTAAGACAGCACGAACAGGCCTGCGAGGAAGATCAGCACGAAGGTACCAATCGTCTTGCGCTTCTCTGCGACCGGCTCGCCCATCCAAACGAGGAAGGAGACAAGGTCGGCGATCGACTTGTCGTACTCCTCAGCCGACATCTTGCCGGGCTTGGCGAGCGACAGTTCGACATGCTTGGAGCCGTCTGCGTTCTCGGTGACCTTGGCGACCTGCTCGCCCTGCAGCTCCCACAGGACGTGCGGCATACCGACGTTCTCGAAGATCACGTTGTTCCAGCCGGTCGGACGAGCGGGGTCACGGTAGAACTGGCGCAGGTAGGTGTACAGCCAGTCCGCACCGCTGCCGTCACCGGAAGCGCGCGAACGGGCGATCACCGACAGGTCGGGCGGCGCGGCGCCGAACCACACCTTGCCGTCATCGCGTGCCATCGAGATCTTCATCAGATCGCCGACCTTCTCGCCGGTGAACATCAGGTTGTCGCGAATCATCTGCTCGGACAGGCCGATGTTCTGCAGCTGGTTGTAGCGCACGTAGGACGCGCCGTGGCAGTTCAGACAGTAATTGACGAACAGCTTCGCGCCGTGCTGGAGCGCCGCCGGATCGGTGCTGACCGGGGCCTTGTCGAGGTGCACCGAAGCACCCGCCGCCAGCGCCACCGCCGGAGCGAACAGCAGCACCGCTGCCGCACGCTTGATGAGATTGATCACGCGCATTTTCATTTGAAGTTCACCCTTTCCGGTTCGGCCTTGCACTTGTCGAGCTTGCTGTACCACGGCATCAGCAGGAAGAACGCGAAGTACAGCACCGAGCAGATCTGCGACACCAGCGTACGACCCGGGGTCGGGGGCAGCACGCCCAGGTAACCCAGGATGAAGAAGCAGATGACGAAGATGACCAGCGCAATCTTGAAGATCGGGCCCTTGTAGCGAACCGACTTCACCGGGCTGCGATCCAGCCAGGGCAGGAAGGCGATGATCACGACCGAGGCACCCATGGCCACAACGCCCCAGAACTTCGCATCGAGGCCGAACAGCGGGTAGGTGACCGCGCGCAGGATCGAATAGAAGGGGGTGAAGTACCACACCGGCGCGATGTGCGGCGGCGTCTTCAGCGGGTCGGCCGGGATGAAGTTGTTGAACTCGAGGAAGTAACCGCCACCTTCCGGCGCGAAGAACACGACCGCGCTGAAGAAGAACAGGAAGGCCACGACGCCGACGATGTCCTTGACCGTGTAGTACGGATGGAAGGGAATGCCGTCCAGCGGAATGCCGTTGGCATCCTTCTTCTTCTTGATCTCGACACCGTCCGGGTTGTTCGAGCCGACTTCGTGCAGCGCGATGATGTGTGCAGCGACGAGGCCGATCAGCACCAGCGGCACGGCGATGACGTGGAAGGAGAAGAAGCGGTTCAACGTCGCGTCGGACACGACGAAGTCGCCGCGGATGACCAGCGACAGGTCAGGACCGATCACCGGGATCGCCGAGAACAGGTTGACGATGACCTGGGCGCCCCAGAAGGACATCTGCCCCCACGGCAGCAGGTAGCCCATGAAGGCCTCGGCCATCAGCACCAGGAAGATCAGGGTGCCGAAGATCCAGATCAGCTCGCGCGGCTTGCGGTACGAACCGTAGAGCAGACCGCGGAACATGTGCAGGTACACGACGATGAAGAAGGCCGATGCACCGGTCGAGTGCAGGTAGCGGATGAGCCAGCCACCCGGCACCTCGCGCATGATGTACTCGACGCTGGCGAAGGCCACCGGCACACCGGCGGCGTTCAGCGAGGCATCCGGCTTGTAGTGCATGACCAGGAAGATGCCGGTCAGGATCTGGATCACCAGCACCAGCAGGGCCAGCGAGCCGAAGAAGTACCAGAAATTGAAGTTCTTCGGGGCGTAGTACTCGGTGAGGTGCCCCTTGATGGACGACGTCAGCGGAAAACGCTCGTCGATCCAGTTCAGCACAGCCTGGGATTTCGTGGTCATCGCTTATGCCTTCCCGTCATCGCCAACAAGAATGGTGGTATCCGCGAGATATTGGTGCGGCGGAATCTCGAGATTGGTCGGCGCCGGCATGCTCTTGTACACGCGACCTGCCAGATCGAAGATCGAACCGTGGCAGGGGCACAGGAAGCCGCCGGGCCAGTCGGCTCCCATGCCGCTTTCGGCACCGACCTTGAACTTCTCGGACGGGGAACAGCCGAGGTGGGTACAAATACCCACCGTGACCAGGTATTCGGGCTTGATGGAACGATGCTTGTTCTTGGCGTAGTCCGGCTGCTGCGGCTCATCCGAGGCCGGATCGGTGACATTGGCATCGGTCTTGTCGAGCGACGCCAGCATCTCGGGCGTGCGACGCAGGATCCACACCGGCTTGCCGCGCCATTCCACAGTCATCATCTCGCCCGGAGCGAGCTTACCCACATCCACTTCGACCGGCGCACCGGCTGCCTTGGCACGCTCGGACGGCGTCAGGCTGGCAACGAACGGCACAGCCGTTGCCACGGCGGCAACACCGCCGGCGGCGGACGTCGCCAGCAGCAGGGTGCGGCGGCTGCTGTCCATCTTTTGATCAACGCTCATGACCCTCTTCCCAAAAAGGAAAACGAAAGACCCGGATACAAATAACTCCGGGATTATAACGGAGTCACTGCAGCAGAGAAAGCACGAAGGGCGGATCGCCAGTCGCAACAAGGCTTTCCGGGCGGCATTCCTGCGTCGGAAAGCCGCGGCAGCGGCCGAATATGCTGCGACGCAACAGCTCGCCTAGACGGTGCGGCGTTCGACCAGGGCCTGGGCGATGGTGCCGGTGTCGGTGTGTTCGAGCTCGCCCCCGACCGGCACGCCGCGGGACAAGCGGCTGACCTTGAGGCCGCGCGCAGTCAACAGGCTGGCGACGGTATGCGCGGTGGCCTCGCCCTCGTTGGTGAAGTTGGTGGCGAGGATGACTTCCTGCACCTTGCCGTCGGTCGCGCGACCAATGAGCTTGTCGAGCTTCAGCTCGCGCGGCCCGATGCCGTCGAGCGGCGACAGCCGCCCCATCAGGACGTAGTAGAGCCCGCTGTAGGACTGCGTCTGCTCGATCATCGCCAGATCGGCCGGCATCTCGACCACGCACAGCAGCGAGGCGTCGCGCCGCGGGTTGGCGCAGCGCGGGCACACGGCTTCCTCGCTGAAGTTGTTGCAGCGCTCGCAGTGGCGCAGCACTTCGAGCGCGTGCGCAAGCGCATGTGCCAACCGCGCCGCGCCGCGCTGATCGCGCTGCAGCAGATGGTAGGCCATGCGCTGCGCGGATTTCGGGCCGACGCTGGGCAGGCAGCGTAAGGCCTCGATCAATTCGTCGAGGCTCGACGGCGTCATCGCGGCAGACTCAGAACGGCAGCTTCATGCCGGGCGGCAGATTGAGGCCGGACGTGAAACCAGACATCTTCTCCTGCGTGGTCGCCTCGACCTTGCGCACGGCATCGTTCAGCGCCGCCGCGACCAGGTCCTCGAGCATTTCCTTGTCGTCCATCACCGACGCGTCGATGGAGACGCGACGCACGTCGTACTTGCAGGTCATCTGCACCTTGACCATGCCGGCACCCGACTGCCCTTCGACCTCGACCGAAGCAAGCTGCTCCTGCATCTTCTTCATGTTCTCCTGCATCTGCTGGGCTTGCTTCATCAGCCCGGCGATTCCGCCTTTCATCATCTTGGACACTCCAGGTTATTGAGTTGTTTGAAAAGAGTCTTGACGCGAAGTCTGTCGTGCCGCGGCCGTCACAGCGGCTTCACGGTGTTTTCGACGAGGGTGGCATCGAAGCGTTCGATGAGTTCGCGCACGAAGGGATCAGCCTCCAGTGCGGCCACCGCCTCCGCATGGCGTGCGCGACGCTCGATCTCGTCGCGCTGGGCAGGCGTTTCGCCGGCGATGTCGCCGATGACGATGCGCACGCGAATCGTGCGCCCGGTGGCCGCAGCGAGCTGGTCCTGCAGGCGGTCGACCGCGCCACGGTTCATGTCCAGCAGATGGCGATGCGCCGTCGACAGGCGCAACTGCAACTCGTCCTCGGCGCAATCGACCCACTCGCAGTGCTGGGCAAGCTCGCGCACGAGCCCACCCAGTTCGAGCGCGCGAATGATGCCTCGCCAGTCACCCATTGCGAGCAGGGACCCGACGTCGCCGCCGGTCGCCGACGCAGGCCTGATGGAGACAGGCGGTACAACCGCCGGGGCAACGGACGCTTCGGGCGCGCGCGCGACCTCAACGGTCGCAACCACCGCGGGCACGGTCTCTGCGCCGCGCTGGCGCGTCGCGGCTTCAGGTTGTGTCCGCGCGGGTGCAGTTGCCGCCGCGCCGTAATCCTCTGCATACGCCTCGGGCGGCAGGTCTTCCCAAGGCGGCACATCGTTCTCGCTCGCCGCCACCGGCGCGCTCGCTCCCGACGACACGGCGGCGACCGCCGCAGGCACTGAAGCGACGGGAGCAGGTTCGGCCTTCTCCAGCGGGCGCTCTGCGGGCACAGGCGCCGTAGGTGAGGGGGCGGCTGCGCGAGAAGGCTGTCCCGCCGGCACGCCGGTGACCCGATTTCCGCCCCCCGCCGCGGAGAGGGCAGAAGACGACGCCAGGTCACCACCCGATCGGGCGCCCTGCGCCCCCCCCGCGCCTGCGGCCGCAGCAGCAGGCAGGCTGCGTGCCTGACCGCCGCCGGCCGGCGCGACGCCGGGTCCGCCGAGCGCCGCCGGCTGATCGGGACGGAAAGCGTGCAGACGCAGCAGCGTCATCGTGAAACCGGTGTATTCGTCCGGCGCCAACGGCAGCTCGTCACGACCGTGAATCGCGATCTGGTAGGCGAGCTGCAGGAACTCCGCATCGAAGGCACCCGCATAGGATCCGATGCGGGCGCGCTCGACCTCGTCCGCGATCGCCTCCGGCGCGTACTGCACAAGCGCAATGCGATGCACCAGGGTCGCCAGCGACTGCAACGCGGCATCGAAGGACAGGCTGCGCGCCTCCATGCCATCCGCCACCGCGAGCAGGCCAGCGACATTCCCGGCCGCAAGCGCGTCGAGCACGGCGTAAAGATGGTCGTCGCCGACCGTGCCCAGCATCTGCGTGACCTGCTCCTCCTCGACCTTGCCCGCGCCATGCGCGATCGACTGGTCGAGCAGCGACAGCGCATCGCGCATCGACCCGTTGGCGGCCTTGGCGATATGGCGCAATGCGCCGGGCTCGAAAGGCACCTCCTCGGCCTGCAGGATGCGCGTCAGATGATCGACGATATGGCCCGGCGGCATCTGCTTCAGGTTGAACTGCAGGCAGCGCGACAGCACCGTGACCGGAATCTTCTGCGGATCGGTGGTGGCGAGGATGAACTTGACGTGCTCGGGCGGCTCTTCCAGCGTCTTCAGCATGGCGTTGAAGGCGTGACCGGTGAGCATGTGCACTTCGTCGATCATGTAGACCTTGTAGCGCCCCTGTACCGGCGCATACACGGCCTTGTCGAGCAGCGCCGCCATGTCGTCGACGCCGCGGTTGGACGCGGCATCCATCTCCACGTAATCGGGGAAGCGGTCGGCGTCGATGGCACGGCAGGCATCGCAGACGCCACAGGGCTCGGGCGTGATGCCCGTCTCGCAGTTCAACGCCTTGGCGAGGATGCGACTGATCGTGGTCTTGCCCACGCCGCGCGTCCCGGTGAAAAGCCAGGCGTGATGCAGCCTGCCCGTGGCGAGCGCATGCGTCAGCGCCCGCACGACGTGCTCCTGACCGACCAGCGTACCGAAGGACTTCGGCCGCCACTTGCGCGCAAGGACCTGATAGCTCATGGCGGGCGATTCTAGCAGAGCCATGACGGGCGTCCGGCGCCGATCGTCATCCCCGCCCTGCAGCTCCTCGATAGCTGAAGGCAATTCCAAACATCCTGCTTATCGATTGGACCTATCTAGATCCACTGCCTATTCTGCACTCGTCAGCCGGACAGGCCCGGCATCGCACGGAGGACCCGATCATGCATCCGAATGCCCAGGACTTCGACACCCTTTTCGATCTGCTGTGCGCCGTGTGCGCCGAGTTCGCACTGACCGTCTGATCCGCACGCCACGCCCGAGAAGAAGGCCCGATTCCTGCTTGGAATACGGCAAAGCCGGGCGGCGATGGCCACCGGCCTTCCCTTTCCAGACTTCAAACCCTTACACGGCAAGGAGTACAGGATGGAGAGCACTCAAAAGCCCGCCGAAACCCATGCACGCAAGCCACTCCCGGCGCACCATCATGGCGCGCGCCGCACCCTTCGGCCACGGGAACAGGACCCGGCGCTGCGCGCGATCGCGCAACTGCTCGCCGAGGCAGACATCGAGGTCGACGGCGAACGCCCTTGGGACATGCGCATCCACAACCCGCAGACCGCGGACCGCATCCTGGCGCGCGGCAGCCTTGGCCTGGGCGAGAGCTACATGGAAGGCTGGTGGGACTGCGACCAGGTCGACGAATTCATTGCCCGCGTGCTGCTCGCCCGCCTCGACGAGAAGGTGGGGACCACGGCTCTGAGGGTGCAGGCCCTGCGCGCGCGCCTCTTCAACCTGCAGAGCCTGCGCCGCACCTGGCAGGTCGGCGAGATCCATTACGACCTCGGCAACGACTTCTTCGAGGCCATGCTCGACCCGAGCATGGCCTATACCTGTGGCTACTGGGCCACGGCCAATACGCTGGAAGACGCGCAGGCGGCCAAGCTCGACCTCATCTGCCGCAAGCTCGAGTTGCGACCCGGCATGCGACTGCTCGACATCGGCTGCGGCTGGGGCAGCCTGATGAAGTTCGCCGCCGAACACTACGGCGTCGAATGCGTCGGCCTGACAATCTCGCGCGAGCAGGCGGAGTTCGGCCAAGGGCGCTGTAACGACCTGCCGGTGGCCTTCCGGCTGCAGGACTATCGACAGTTCAACCGCGGCGGCAGCGAACGCTTCGACCGCATCGCCTCGGTCGGCATGTTCGAGCACGTCGGGGCCAAGAACCACAGCGCCTTCTTCGAGATGGCGCGCCGCAGCCTGACCGACGACGGCCTGTTCCTGCTTCACACCATCGGCAAGAACGTGCGACGCACGCCAACCGACCCGTGGATCGACCGCTACATCTTTCCCAACGGCGATCTGCCCTCGCTCGGCCAGGTCTGCGACGCATCGGAAGACTGCTTCGTCGTCGAGGACGTGCATAGCTTCGGCGCCGACTACGACCGCACGCTGATGGCCTGGCATGCCCGTTTCGAAGCCGCCTGGCCGCGCTTCGCCGAGCGCTACGGCGAACACTTCTACCGCATGTGGCGCTACTACCTGCTCGCCTGCGCCGGCACTTTCCGCGCACGCAGCAACCAACTGTGGCAGTTCGTGCTGTCGCCACGAGGCGTGGCGGGCGGCTACCGACGGCCCGGCTGAGTCGGCCCCTCGATACCCAAGCCCTATCGACCGATTTCAAGCTTTCAATTGGTTCTATCGGTGGGCGGACTCCATACTGAATTCACTGATTCGTGCGCTGCCCCGACCGGTGGTGACGCATGCAGATCGAAAGGAGTCCGATCATGGTAGCCAAAGTCGCCCGCCTGCATTTCCTGCCCGCCAGCCCGGCTGGTGCCTTGCGCGCGCTCGCCGGCTGGCTGATCGCGCTAACCGGTTTCGCCGTGCTGCTCGCGCAGGCCGTCCGCGGCCTGGAAGGCTTCGAGCTACCGCTGTCCGGCGCACTGTCCGGCGGCGCCATGGCCGCAGCCGCTACCGCGTTGGGCGCCGTGCCGTTGCTGGTGATGCGCAGGATCAGCGAGGGTGCGCAAGGCATGCTGCTCGGCTTCGGCGCCGGCGTGATGCTGGCCGCGAGCGTGTTCTCGCTGTTGCTGCCGGCCTTCGATGCCGCCCAGGCGCAGGGCACGGGCCAGACCGGCGCAGCGCTGCTGGTGGCCGTTGGCCTTGCGATCGGTGCCGGGCTGTTGCTGACGATGGATCGCGCCCTGCCCCACTCGCATGCGCCGGACGGCTCGCGTACCGGCACCGCGGTGTGGCTGTTCGTGTTCGCCATCGCGGTCCATAACATCCCCGAGGGGCTGGCGATCGGGGTTGCATCCGGCCTCAACGGCACCGGCGCGGGCAGCGGCGACGCCGTCGCCACCGGGATCTCGCTGCAGAACGTGCCCGAGGGCCTGATCGTCGCCATCGCGCTGGTGACGGCCGGCTACAGCCGCCTGTTCGCCTTCGGCGTCGCCGCGGTGTCAGGCCTGATGGAGCCGATCGCCGCGGTCGCCGGTTCGGTGATGGTGTCGGCTTCCGCGATGATCCTGCCGTGGGGGCTGGCGGGCGCGGCTGGCGCGATGCTGTTCGTGGTCAGTCACGAGATCATCCCCGAGTCGCACCGCCGCGGCCACGAAACGCTGGCCACCGGCGGCCTGATCGTCGGCTTCGTGGCGATGATGCTGATGGACAGCCTGCTCGCCTGAACGACCAGGCTTGAACGACACGCCGAAAAGCCGAAGGGCGCCCACATCGGAGCGCCCTTCGGCTTCTTGCATTCGGGGTGGCGAGCCCGACCCCCGGCACTTGCAGGGAACGGCTGTGGCTGCTGCCTTCCGGCCCTGACCAGGTTCACCGCGCTGCAATGCGGGGAGACCCGCCACGGCCGGCATTGTAGCAGCATGCCGGCCGCACGGGGGCGCATGATGGCCCCCTTGTACGGGCCGCGATCAGCCCTTCAGTTCGGGGAAGTCTTCCTCGAAGAACTCCAGCTCGCCCCGCGCGTTCTCACCCCGCGCCTCTTCGGCCTTGCGCAGTTCGACGCGGCGGATCTTGCCTGAGATGGTCTTGGGCAGGTCGGCGAAGGACAGGCGGCGGATGCGCTTGTACGGGGCCAGGCGTTCGCGGGTGAAGGCGAAGATGTCCTTGGCGAGCTCCTTGCTGGGCTCCTGGCCGGCGACCAGGATCACGAAGGCCTTCGGCACCGCCAGACGCACCGGATCCGGGCTCGGCACCACCGCGGCTTCGGCCACCGCCGGGTGCTCGATCAGCACGCTTTCGAGTTCGAACGGGCTGATGCGATAGTCGGAGGCCTTGAACACGTCGTCGGCACGGCCGACATAGGTGATGTAGCCGTCCTCGTCGATGCTGGCGACGTCACCGGTGCGATAGTGGCCATCGCGCATCACTTCCGCGGTCTTCGCCGGATCACCCGAGTAGCCCACCATCAGGCCCACCGGACGGCTGTCGCCTAGCACCAGCGAGATCTCACCCTCGGTCACCGGGTTGCTATCCACGTCGAGCAGGGCGATCTTGTAGCCGGGCAGCGGACGGCCCATGGAACCGGGCTTGAGCGGCTGGCCGGGCGTGTTGCCGATCTCGGCGGTGGTCTCGGTCTGGCCGAAGCCGTCGCGGATGGTGATGCCCCAGGCCTTCTGCACCTGCTCGATGACTTCCGGGTTGAGCGGTTCGCCGGCGCCGATCAGTTCGCGCAGCTTGGTCTTGACCGCCGCCAGGTCCTGCTGGATCAGCATGCGCCACACGGTCGGGGGCGCGCACATGGTGGTGACTTCGTACTTCACCAGCACGTCGAGCAGGGCCTTGGCGTTGAAGCGGTTGTAGTTGTACAGGAACACGCAGGCGCCGGCATTCCACGGCGCGAAGAAGCAGCTCCAGGCGTGCTTGGCCCAGCCCGGCGAGGAGATGTTCATGTGGCGGTCATTGGGCTTCAGGCCGATCCAGTACATCGTCGACAGGTGGCCAACAGGGTAGGACTGATGGGTGTGCAGCACCAGCTTGGGCTTGGAGGTGGTGCCCGAGGTGAAGTAAAGCAGCAGCGGATCGTCGACGCGGGTGACGCCGTCCGGGGTGAACTGGTCGGATTCGGCCGCGGCGTCCTCGAAGGCCTTCCAGCCAGCGGGCGCGCCGCCCACGGCGATGCGCCCGAAGCTGCCCGGCAGGCTCTCGAACTTGTCGGTGTGGGCCTTGCCGATCACCACGTGCTTGACCTGGCCGCGCTCGACGCGGTCGACCAGATCGTCCGGGGTCAGCAGCGTGGTCGCGGGGATCACCACCGCGCCGAGCTTGATCGCGGCGAGCATGGTTTCCCACAGCGGCACTTCGTTGCCGAGCATGATCAGGATGCGCTCGCCGCGCTTGACGCCCTGCTTGCGCAGCCAGTTGGCGACGCGGTTCGAGCGCGCCGACATCTCGGCGAAGGAGAGCTTCGACTCGCGGCCATCCTCCTCGATGATCCACAGCGCCGGGTTGTCGTTGCCCTTGGCCATGGCATCGAAGTAGTCCAGCGCCCAGTTGAATTCCTTCAGCTGCGGCCACTTGAAGCCGGCGTAGGCGGTGGCGTAGTCGCTGCGGTGTTGCAACAGGAAGTCGCGTGCGGCGATGAATTCGGCGACAGCACTCATGGTGTTCCCTCTCCTCGTTGTGATCAAAACCGTCGGCTTCCGGCTGGGCAAAAGCCCGCCGGGCGCCATATTTACGTTGACGTTAACGTAATTCATGCATCCAGATCAAATCGGCGCTATCCGTTCGCACCCGCGACGGCGGAGCGACCAGCGCGCGCAATCGTTCCCCGTACTGCGGCAGGATCGCCGAAGCACCGCCTTGCGCCAATATACTTGCTGTTTTCCCGCAGCATCCGGAGTGACTCATGCCCCTCGACCCGCAACGCCTGCGCGCCCGCTACGGCGACCTCGGCCTTTCGCTTCAGGCGGCCAGCTCGCCGCTCATCGAACACCTGCTCGATCACCGCTCGGTGCGCGCCTACCTGCCGGACCCGGTCGGTGATGACGAACTCGCCGCAATCGTCGCCGCCGCGCAGTCGGCCGCCAGTTCGTCCAACCTGCAGGCCTGGAGCGTGGTGGCCGTGCGCGACCCGGCAACCCGCGCCGCGCTGGCCGAGTGCGCCGGCGGCCAGGCGCACGTGAAGGACGCCCCGCTGCAGCTGGTGTGGCTGGCCGACCTCGCCCGCCTGCGCCATCTCGCCGAGACGACCAGCCGCCCGGCCGAGGCGCTTGAATACACCGAGATGTTCCTCGTCGGCGTCATCGACGCCGCGCTGGCAGCACAGAACGCGGTCGCGGCGGCCGAGTCGCTCGGCCTCGGCACCGTGTATATCGGCGGCATGCGCAACCAGCCGGAGAAGGTGGCCGAACTGCTGGCCCTGCCGCCGGGGGTGGTCGCGGTGTTCGGCATGTGCGTCGGCCGTCCGGACCCGGCCCAGCCGGCCGCGGTCAAGCCGCGGCCGCCGCAGTCGGTGGTGCTGCACCACGAGAAGTACTCGCTCGAAGCCCAGGCGCCAGGCATCGAGGCCTACAACGCCACCATGGCGCGCTTCTACGAAGAACAGCAGATGAACGTACATGGCACCTGGGCAGTGCATTCGGCCAAGCGCATCGCCGGTCCGCAGACCCTGTCCGGGCGCGACCGTCTGGTCGAGGCGCTGCACAACCGCGGCTTCAAGCTCAAGTAAGGCGGGCCCCGCGGCCCTGCCCCATCAAGGAAGAGACCGATGCGCAAACGCGACACCATCCTGACCACCGACCAGAAGGCACTGGCGGTCAACCTCGACAAGTTCAAGTACGGCTCCATCGTCGAGATCGGCGCCGGGCAGGAAGTGGCCCGCCGCTTCTTCCAGGTCGGCGCCGCCGCCGGCACCATCGCCAAGACCATGTCGGCCTACGACATGGCGGTCAGCGACGACATCTACGGCCATGTCGACCGCTACGTGAGCCGCGCCCGCCTGCTGCAGATGCTGGACAAGGAGTTCACCCAGGTGGTGGACCGCCTCGCCCACGTGCGGGCGAAGAACACCACCTTCTTCGCCTATGCGGCGACGGTGACCGCACGCAGCTTCAAGCAGAAGAACGAATGCCACGGCTGGATCGGCGTGCGCCTGCAGCTGCACCCGGGCGCCGCGCCAAGCGATGTGATCCTGCACGTGCGCATGCTCGACGACACCAACGCGCAGCAATCCGAAGCGCTCGGCATCCTCGGCGTGAACCTGATCCACGGCGCCTTCTTCCACCACGACCAGCCCGAATGGATCGTCGAAGGCCTGGGCGACGGCCTCACGCCCGAGCGCATCGAGGTCGACCTCATCCACTTCTCGGGCCCCTACTTCGAGGAAGTGGAAAACCGGCTGATGAACCTGCACCTGATCCGCAGCTGGCTGACGCGCGCCGTGGTGTTCAACCCCGACGGCGAGGTCGTGGTGCCGGGCGAGCTGTTCTACCGCAAGCCGGTGATGGTGATGCGCGGCAGCTTCAAGCCGGTGACCTGCGTCAATGTGGACATGATGGCCTCCGGCCTGAAGCAGTTCAGCCAGCTCGCCGCGGTCGACGAGACCAGCATCCTGCAGCTGGCCGAGATCACGATGAACTCGCTGATCAGCGGCGACAACGTCGACGGTGCCGACTTCCTCGCCCGTGTGGACCTGCTGACCTCCCAGGGCTACACGGTGATGATTTCAGACTACGTCCGCTTCTTCCGCCTGCGAGCCTACCTGCGGCGCTACACGCAGAAGCCGATCGGCATCGTGCTGTCGGTACGCGACTTCCAGTTCCTGTTCGACGAGAAGTACTACGAAGGCCTGGAGGGCGGCATCCTCGAGGCCTTCGGCAAGCTCTTCCCCGACAACACCCACGTCTACGTCTATCCCTCGCGACCGAAGGGCGCCCAGCCGGACGAGCTGGTCACGCTCGACAACGTCCAGGTGCCGGAAAACCTGCGCCACCTGCTCTCCCACCTGGTGACCAACGAGAAGCTCGTGGCCGTGCACCCCCACGACGAAGGCCACCTGCACATCGACGTCACCGAGGTGTTGCAAGGCCTGCGCCGTGGTCGCGGCGACTGGGAAACCGACGTACCCGAGGCCGTCGCCCGCCGCATCATCGACAGCCGCCTGCTGGGCTTCGATACCGAGTGAATCCGCCCGCCGGGGGCAGCGCTCGCCCCCGGCCGCCTCACCCGATTTACCCGGCATGCGCCGGCCATCTATATTGGGAACAGGGGCGCCCCGGGAAAACGGCGGGCCGGGAGCACCCAACCGCCCGACATGAGCACCCGAGGCGCCGATGGAACCCGAGCAACTGCTGATCCTCGTCATTCTGGCCGCAACCGTCGGCGCCTTCCTGTGGGGCCGCTGGCGGCACGACATGGTGGCCGCCGCCGCCCTGCTCGCCTGCGTGCTCGGTGGCCTGGTCGAGCCCGGCGCCGCGTTCGCGGGCTTCGGCCACCCCGCGGTCATCACGGTAGCCTGCGTGCTGGTGCTGAGTCGCGGCCTGCAGACCTCCGGCGCGGTCGATGCGCTGGCGCGCGCCATCCTGCCGGCAAAGGCCGGCCGCACGCTCAGCCTGGCGGCGCTGATGGGTCTCGGCGCGCTGCTGTCGGGCTTCATGAACAACGTCGGCGCCATGGCCCTGCTGATGCCGGTAGCCATCCACCTCTCGGAGCGGCTCGGACTCACGCCGGGTCAGATCCTGATGCCGCTGGCCTTCGGCACCATCCTCGGCGGCATGACGACGCTGATCGGCACCCCGCCCAACCTCATCGTCTCGGGCTTCCGCGCCACCGCCGGCCAGGGTGGCTTCGGAATGTTCGACTTCACACCGGTCGGGCTGGCCGTGGCCCTGACCGGCATCCTGCTCGTCGCGCTCGTGGGCTGGCGGCTCGTGCCGGCCCGCACGCAGGCGGGCATCGAGGGTTTCGAATCGGGGGCCTACATCACCGAGGTGCGCGTCCCTGCGGACAGCAAGGCGGCCGGCCTGAGCCTGCGCAAGATCGAGGCGGAACTCGTCGATGTGGATGCGCAGATCGTCGGTGTGGTGCACAAGGAGGTTCGCCTCATCGCGGCCAATCCCGGACGCAAGGTCCACGCCGGCGACATCCTGATGATCGAGGCCGAGGCCGAATCGCTGGCTGACGTGCTGTCCATCCTTGGCCTGAAACTGGAGGAAGCGGTCACGCCCGAGGAGGCCGCCGGGAACGGCAGCGAGGACGCCAATGGCGCCAGAGCCCAGGCCGGTGCGATCGCCACGACAGCCGCTGGCAAGGATGGAGACGGGAGCGAGACGGCCGCGGCGAAGTCGGGCGAGATCGTGCTGATGGAGCTTGCGGTGCTGCCCGGCTCGCCGCTCTCCGGGCGCTCGGCCACCGACATCATGCTGCGCACCCGCTACGGCATCAACCTGCTGGCGCTGTCGCGCGAGGGCCAGCGCTCGATGAAGCGGCTGCGCAGGATCGCCATCCAGTCCGGCGACCTGCTGCTGTTGCAGGGGCCGCCCGAGTCGATTTCGGAGTTCGCCGCCGATGCCGCCTGCGTGCCGCTGGCCGCGCGCGAACTCTACATCCCGGACCGGCGCAAGGCATGGGAGGCAGCCTCGATCATGACCCTGTCGATCGCCGTCGCGGCCCTCGGCCTGCTGCCGGCGGCTGTAGCCTTCGCCATCGGCGTGCTCGCCTCGATGGCCCTGCGCACGGTGCCGCCGCGCGCGGTCTATGAGGCGATCGACTGGCCCATCATCGTGCTGCTGGCATGCCTGATTCCCGTGGCAAGCGCGATGGAAACCACCGGCACCGCCGACCTGATCGCGCGCACCCTGATGGACAATGTGGCACAGGGCCACGCCGTCGCGGGGCTGGTCGTGATCCTGGTCATCACCATGTTCCTGTCGGACGTCATGAACAACGCCGCCACCGCCGCGGTGATGTGCCCGATCGCGATCGGCACTGCGTCGGCGCTGGGCGTTAATCCTGACTCGTTCCTGATGGCAGTGGCCATCGGGGCGTCGTGTGCCTTCCTGACACCGATCGGTCACCAGAACAACACGCTGATCCTCGGCCCGGGCGGTTTTCGCTTCGGCGACTACTGGAAACTGGGCCTGCCCCTGGAGATCGTGGTAGCCGCAGTTGCCATACCGATGCTACTTTGGGCGTGGCCATTATGACGAACGGAGTGGCAAGCCCTCGGCAGAGGCGACCGCCGCGCCGCGAAAGACGAAGCGTGACGCACTCGGCAGTCACGCAAACGTCGCACGGGACAGATTACCCAAATTGGGGCACATTGCTGGCTGGCGGCTCAACCCCGCCTACATCAGCACCCGATCAACCCGCGATGCCAAGGACGAGATGACGCGCAATTCGCTGCACCTGCGACTGTGGCTGACCATCGGCCTTGCCGTGCTGCCGCTGTTCCTGTTCGTGCTGGTCGACTACCAGGAACGGCGGACGCAGGCCGTCGAGCGCGCACATGCCGAGGTCGAGCAGCGCCTTGCCGCCGCCCGCCGCGAAGCGCTCGGCGCGCACAAGATGGTCGAGTTCGTGCTGCGGATCATGGCGCGGTCGAACGACCTGCAGTCGCTCGACGGAACGAGTTGCAGCGAGATCGCCAAGCGCCTGCTGGTTTCGCGGGACGACTTCGCCAACATCGGCGCGGCCCTGCCGGACGGTAGCCTGTTCTGCAGTGCACGGCCGACGAGCGCAACGATCAATGTCTCCGATCGCACGTGGTTCCAGGCAGGCATGCGGGGCGGGGGCATCACCTACGGCGAGTTCATCGTCGGCCGGGTATCGGGCAGGCCGGGCATGGTGTTCGGCTACCCCTTGCACGGACCGCAGGGCGAAGTGCGGGGCGTGCTTTTCGCCTCGATCTCGCTCGACTGGGTGGACAAGCTGATTGACGACTTCAAGCTGCCGCCTGGCTGGGAGGCCAGCCTCATCGACATGGACGGCAGGATCCTGTCCCACCAGCCGGACGTGGACCGCTGGCGCGACCACGTCGTCGCCCCCGATCAGCTCGCCGCGTTGCGCCGGGCGTTGAACGAAGGCAGCGGCATCATCGAGCTGCCCGGATTCGACGGCATGCGCCGGCTGTACGGTGTCGCTGCGCCCGGCTTTGCGCCCGACAGCGGTCTGATGACGATCGGCGCCCCGCTCGAGCAGTCCCTCGACGCGGTCGACCGCCGTTTCCAGATCCACCTCGCCCTGCTGGGGGCGGTGACGATCCTGTCAGCGCTGCTCGCGCGGCTCTACATCTACCAGCTGATCGAAGTGTGGGCGGTACGCGTGCGCGACACCGTCGCCCGCATCGCCGCAGGCAGCCTCGGCACACGCGTCGGCAAGGGCACGTCGGTTCATGAACTGGACGAAGTGACGGCGGGCATCGACCGCATGGCTGCAGAGATCGAACGGCGCGATGCCGAATTGCGTCGGCTGTCGATGGCGGTCGAGCAGAGCCCGGAATGCATCGTCATCACAGATACCAACGCCCGCATCGAGTACGTCAATGAGGCCTTCTGCCGCATCACCGGCTACTCGCGCGAGGAGGCCATCGGTCGCAACCCACGCATCCTGAATGCCGGCCTCACGCCGCGCGAGACCTACGACGAACTGTGGGCCACGCTGTCGCGCGGCGAAGTCTGGCGCGGCGAGTTCCACAACACCCGCAAGGACGGCGCGAACTACCTGGAACTGGCGACGATCGCGCCGATCAAGCAGCCCGACGGCACCATCACGCACTATGTCGCGGTCAAGGAAGACATCACCCAGCGCAAGCAGTCCGAGGCGCTGCTGCACCGGCTGGCCTACTACGACGCGCTGACCGGGCTCCCCAACCGCGCCCTGCTGCGCGACCGCCTGCAGCAGGCGATCCGAGGCAGCGGCCGCAGCGAAGCCTGGGGCATGCTGATGCTGCTCGACATCGACCGCTTCCAGCAGCTCAACGACTCGCGCGGCCATGCCAGCGGCGACCAGTTGCTGAAGGAACTCGGCAACCGCCTGCGCGCCGCCATGCGCGAGGACGACACGGTGGCGCGCCACGGCGACGATGACTTCGCGATCGTGATCGAGAACATCGGCGACAGCCAGGACGACGCCATCGCGCACGCCGAGCTGATCGCGAGAAAGCTGCACGCCGAACTCGATGCGCCCTACGCACTCGGCGAGAACGGCAGCGAACCTCATTACGCCACGCTGAGCATCGGCGTGAGCCTGTTCCGCGGCAAGGCTGCCGCGCCCGATACGCTGCTCAAGCAGGCGGAGGTCGCGCTCTACAAGGCGAAGGAGGATGGCCGCAACACCATCCGCTTCTTCAACCCTGAAATGCAGGCCGTGGTCGATGCGCACGCACGCATGGAGATCGGCCTGCGCGAGACCCTGCAGTCGGGCGGTTTCCGCCTGTTCTACCAACCCCAGGTCGACCGCCACGGCCGCCTCGCCGGCGCCGAGGCGTTGATCCGCTGGCCCGGCGCCGACGGCCGGATGATCTCGCCGGCCGAGTTCATCCCGCTGGCCGAGGATACCGGCCTGATCGTGCAGATCGGCCAGTGGGTGCTGAGCACCGCCTGCGCGCAGATCGCGCAGTGGCAGCAGGCGCCGGCCACCCGCCACCTGTCGATCGCAGTCAACGTGAGTGCGCGCCAGTTCCACCAGGCCGACTTTGTCGAAGTCGTTCACCGCACGGTCGAAGCGGCGGGCATCGACCCAAGCCGGCTGAAGCTCGAGTTGACCGAGAGCGTCATCCTCGGCGACCTCGACGAGACCGTCGCGCGGATGAACCAGCTCCGTGCCCTTGGCATCCAGTTCGCGCTCGACGACTTCGGCACCGGCTATTCCTCGCTGTCCTACCTCAAGGGCCTGCCCTTCGCCCAGCTCAAGATCGATCAGTCCTTCATCCGCGACATGACGCAGGACGAAGGCAGCGAGATCATCGTGCTCGCCATCCTGTCGATGAGCCGCGCGCTCGGTCTCGAGGCGATCGCCGAAGGCGTCGAAACGCCGACACAGCGCGAATTCCTGCGCCTTCACGGCTGCGAGTTCTACCAGGGCTACCTGTTTGGCAAACCCCTGCCGATCGAGGCCTGGGGCGACTTCCTCGCCACGGCCTCGGGCTGAACGCCGTCAGCTTTGTGGCGTCATGATGCACTGCCGGCGCAGGCGGTCTGCGCGCTGGCAGCCATGCGCCGCAAGGCCGGCAGGCACGAACCGCAGGACGTGCCGCACTTCAGCTTGTCCTGCACCTCACCAAGACTCGCGCCCGACGCCAGCGCCGCCTCGATGGCGCCGGCGCTGATGCCGTGGCAGCTGCACACGATGCGCCCCGCCGCGCCATCGGCGGCTCCGAGCCCGGTCGGCGGCACGGCGAGCGGCGCGAAAAGCCAGGGACGCAACATGCCGAGCGGCTCGCCAGAGACCATCAGTGGCAGCAGCCAGTCCACGGCCGCGACTTCGCCCGCGAAGCGCAGCGCCAGCACCTGGCCGTCCTCGACCCGGGCGCGCTTGACGACGCCGCGCCGCGCATCGGCAAAGGCCAGCGGCGCCTGTGCCGCGTCGCACCCGAGAAGCTGATCGATCTCCTGCAGCACCGCATCGTCGGCCGGGGCCGCATGCGCCAGACGCAACTGGAAGACGATGCGCTCACGGCCGGCCAGACTGATCGAAGCATGGTCGAAGCCGGCCAGCAGCGGTTGCAGCGCACTGCGCCAGTGCGCCGCCTGCCCCGCATCACGGGCGATAGCCACCCATGCCGCCTGCCATCCGGGCACGTAGGGCGCGATCGACACCGCGGCCTGCTTGAGCGCCGGCTGCTTCGACACCGGATCGCTGAGCGGCACCGTCAGAGCGTTGGCACCCGCCTGCGCCAGCGTGCCGGCGCCCCAGTGCATCGGCAGCCAGGCCTGCCCCGGCGCGACGCTGTCATCCGAGGCGAGCGGCAGCACCACCTCGCCGCGCCGACCCGCCAGGCGCACCAGCTTGCCCACCTGCAGCCCGCGACGAAGCAGATCGACCGGATTCAGGGCGACCTCAGCGCGCGGCGTATGCCCCCACAGCAGCGGCACCTTGCCGGTGCGGCTCATGCCGTGCCACTGGTCGCGCAGCCTGCCCGTCAACAGCACCAGCGGGCGGCGCGCATCGACCGCTTCCGGCAACAGCGCATGGCGCACCGGAAAGGCGACGGGCGCGAAGCGCGCACGGCCGTCCCCGGTCGGGAACACGCCGTCGGCAAAGAGTCGCGCCGTTCCGCCCGTGGCGCCTGCGGGGAACGGCCACTGCTGCGGGCCGCAGGCATCGAGCAGCGCGTGCGAGAGCCCGCTCATGTCACAGTCACGGCCGGCGCTCAGGGCGACATGCTCGGCGAACACCGCCGCTTCGTCCGCCCAGTCGAAGCCGCCGCCAGCCGCGTCCCCCTCCCCGGCCAACCGCCGCTGCAAGCGCCGCGCGAAGTCTGCGGCAATCGCCCAGTCCGGACGCGCCTCGCCCGGCGCCGGAACCGCGGCCACCAGACGCGACACGCGCCGCTCGGAGTTGGTCACCGTGCCGGTCTTCTCGCCCCAGCTCGCCGCTGGCAGCAACAGATCGGCGAAGGCGGCGGTTTCCGTATCGGCATAGGCCTCCTGCACGACGACGAACTCCGCCGCCCGCAGCGCCTCATGGACCCGCGCCTGATCGGGCAAGGAGTGCGCCGGGTTGGTGCACGCAATCCACACCGCCTTGACCCGGCCATCACCCAGCGCCTCGAACAACTCCACCGCCGTCAGGCCCGGTCGTTCCGGCAGGGAAGGCACACCCCACGCCGCGGCGAGTTCGGCGCGATGCGCGGGGTTGGCGAGCTCGCGATGGCCCGGCAGCAGGTTGGCCATCGCCCCCACTTCCCGCCCGCCCATCGCGTTGGGCTGGCCTGTGAGCGAGAACGGGCCCGCACCGGGACGGCCGATCTGGCCCGTCGCCAGATGCAGGTGGATCAGCGCCGCGCTGTTGGCCGTGCCGTGGTGCGACTGGTTGAGGCCCTGGCACCACAAGGACAAGGCTGCCCTGGACTGGCCGAAGCGGCGCGCCGCCTCGGCGATGCGTTCGGCCGGCACGCCACAGGCGGCCGCGACATTGCCGGGCGAGCACTCGGCGAGCTGGCTGCGCAGCGCATCGAAGCCGCCGGTGTGGTCGCGGATGAAGTCGCGGTCGACCAGGTCCTCCCACAGCAGCACGTGCAGCATTGCGTTGTACAGCAGCAGGTCCGAGCCGGGCGCGATCTGCAGGTGCAGGTCGGCAAACTCGGCGGTCTCGGTACGGCGCGGATCAACCACCGTGATCGTCAGCGCCGGGTTGGCCTTCTTCGCGTCCTCGATGCGACGGAACACGATGGGGTGCGCCCATGCGGTGTTGGAACCGGCAATCAGCAGATGGTCGGCCGCCGCAAGGTCCTCGTAGCTGCACGGCACGCTGTCGGCACCGAGCGTGGCCTTGTAGCCGGCCACGGCGCTCGACATGCACAGCCGTGAATTGGAGTCGATGTTGTTGGTGCCGACCAGCGCCCGTGCCAGCTTGTTGAAGACGTAGTAGTCCTCGGTCAGCAGCTGGCCCGAGACATAGAAGGCCACGGCATCGGGACCATGGCGACGGATGACGTCGGCGAAGCGCCCGGCGGCCGTATCGAGTGCCAGATCCCAGCCCACGCGCCGGCGCGCCGCGCCGCGGGCATCGCGCATCTCCGGATGGCGCGCGCGCCCCGCCGCGCCCGTCGTCAGATGCAAGGTCGAACCCTTGGTGCACAGACGGCCGAAGTTGGCCGGATGCGTGCGGTCGCCGCGCACGCCGACGATGCGGTCGCCCTCGTGCTCGATGATCACGCCGCAGCCCGTGCCGCAGTAACAGCACACGGAACGCGTTTCGCGCAGCGCGGGGGACGATTCGGTCGTGTTCATGCTCAGCCTCGGTGGCGATGTGCGTTGCGGGTCGGACGGGCCGCCCTCAGAGGGCGAGCCACACCTGTCCGTCCTCGACCTTGACCTCGAAGCGCCCGCAGTGCCCCACGTCGGGCGCCACGGCCTGGCCATCCTCGAGACCGATGTTCCAGCCATGCAGCGGGCAGGTGACCTTGCGCCCATGGACGATGCCCTGCGACAGCGGCCCGCCCTTGTGCGGGCACTTGTCGTGCAGCGCGAACACCTCGTCCTCGGCGTTACGGAACAACGCGATGTCGCCCCCCGTCGGGCGCCGCACCACACGCGCGCCCAGCGGCGGAATCTCGTCCAGCGGGCAGATATGCTTCCAGTTGCTCATGTTTGCGTCCTCGTGTGCCGCAGGTGCTCAGGCCTCGACCGTGAGCGGAATGAACTGCTTGACCGCCCGGGCCTCGCGGCTGGTCTGCCAGGGGTCCCGGGCGTCCTTCAGCGCGAACAGCAGGCGCGCATGCAGCGCCTTGCGGCTGTCAGCGTCCTCGACGACCTTGCGTTTCACGTACTCCAGGCCGACGCGCTCCAGCCAATGCACCGTGCGCTCCAGGTACCAGCCTTCCTCGCGGTAGAGCTGCAGGAAGGCAGCGGCATACTCCATGACTTCCTCGTCGCTGCCGACCTTGCACAGGAACTGCGCCACCTCGGTCTTGATGCCGCCGTTACCGCCGACGTAGAGCTCGTAGCCCGAGTCGACGCCGATCACACCCACGTCCTTGATGCCGGCCTCGGCACAGTTGCGCGGGCAGCCCGACACCGCTAGCTTGACCTTGTGCGGCGCATACATGTCGAACAGCATCCGCTCGAGCTTCACGCCCATGTCCATCGCCAGCTGGGTGCCGAAGCGGCAGTGCTCGGCGCCGACGCAGGTCTTCACGGTGCGGATCGACTTGCCGTAGGCGTGGCCCGAAACCATGCCGGCGGCGTTGAGGTCCGCCCAGATCGCCGGCAGGTCCTCCTTCCTGATGCCGAGCAGGTCGATGCGCTGGCCGCCGGTCACCTTCACCGTGGGGACCTTGTATTTCTCGGCAGCGTCGGCGATCGCGCGCAGCTCGGAAGGCGTCGTCAGCCCGCCCCACATGCGCGGCACGACCGAGTAGGTGCCGTCCTTCTGGATGTTGGCGTGGGCGCGCTCGTTGATGAAGCGCGACTGCGGGTCGTCCTGGGCCTCGTGCGGCCAGGACGAGATGAGGTAGTAGTTGATGGCCGGCCGGCACTTGTCGCAACCGTTGGGCGTGCGCCAGTTCAGCGTCTCGAACACCGCCTCCTTGGTCGTCAGGTGGTGGGCGAAGATGGCCTCGCGCACCACCTTGTGCGAGTGCTCGGTGCAGCCGCACACCGGCTTGTCTGCGGCGCTGACCGACTGGTAGGCGCCGCCGACCGTGGACGCGAGGATCTGCTCGACCAGGCCGGTGCAGGAGCCGCAGGACGAAGCGGCCTTGGTGTGCTTCTTGACCTCGTCGAGCGTGAACAGCCCTTTTTCCTTGATCGCCTTGACGATGGTGCCCTTGCACACGCCGTTGCAGCCGCAGACTTCGGCGCTGTCCGGCATGCTGGCGGCGCGGTTCTCGCCCTTGTGCCCGACGTCCCCCAGGTTGTTCTGCCCGAACATCAGGTGGTCGCGGATCTCGTGGATGTCCTGCCCGTCCCTCATCAGCTGGAAGTACCAGGCGCCATCGGCGGTGTCGCCATACAGCACCGAGCCGACGATGCGGTCGTTGCGCAGCACGATGCGCTTGTACACCCCGCCCTGGCGGTCGTGCAGCACGATTTCCTCGGTGTCCGCACCGCCGCTGAAATCACCGGCCGAGAACACGTCGATGCCGGTCACCTTGAGCTTGGTCGAGGTCACCGAGCCCTCGTAGCGGCCGATGCCGAAGTTGGCGAGGTGGTTGGCGCACACCTTGCCCTGCTCGAACAGCGGTGCGACGAGACCATAGGCGATGCCGCGGTGGGCCACGCATTCGCCCACCGCGTAGATGCGCGGATCGGTGACGGTCTGCAGCGTGTCCGACACATGGATGCCGCGCACCCGCCCGCTGCCGCAGTAAAGGCCGGCGGACTCGGCGAGCGCGAAGTTCGGGCGGATACCGGCCGCGACCACCACCAGGTCGGCGGGAATCTCCATGCCGTCCCTGAAGCGCACCGCGCCCACACGCGCCGTCATGTCACCGTCTTCGTTGCGCGCCGGCAGCAGCGCCTCGGTCTGGCGGGCGAGCAGGAACTTCATGCCCTTGGCCTCGAGCGAGGCCTGCAGCATGTCGGCCGCGGCCTGGTCGAGCTGGCGCTCCATGATCCATTCGCCGATGTGCACCACGGTGACGTCCATGCCGCGCAGCATCAGGCCGTTGGCGGCCTCCAGGCCGAGCAGGCCGGCACCGATGACCACCGCGTGCCGGTACTTGCCGGCGGCCTCGATCATCGCCTCGGTATCGGCAATGTCGCGGTAGCCAAGCACGCCCGGCAGGTCGTTGCCGGGAATCGGCGGAATGAAGGGGGTCGAGCCCGTGGCGAGCAGCAGGCGGTCGTAGTCGGCCTCGGTGCCATCCTCGGCCATGACCTTGCGCCTGACGCGGTCGATCTTCACCACCTTGCTGCCCGCGTGCAGCGTGATGCCGTTGTCGCGGTACCAGTCGAGATCGTTGAGCATGATCTCGGGCAGGCTCATTTCGCCCGCCAGCACCGGCGACAGCAGGATGCGGTTGTAGTTGCCGTGCGGCTCGGCGCCGAACACGGTGATGTCGTACAGATCGGGAGCGAGCTTGAGCAGTTCCTCGATCGTGCGCACCCCGGCCATGCCGTTGCCGACGAGGACGAGTTTCTGTTTCTTCATGGCGATTCCAGTGGTCGAACGTCGTGTCGGGCGGATTCAGGCAGCGTGCTTGAGCTGCTTCTGGTACAGGAACTCCATGATCGCGGCGCGGTACTCGGCGAAGTCCGGGTCGTGCGCCAGCGCCAGGCGATCGCGCGGGCGCTCGAGCTTCACCTCGAGGATCTCGCCGATGGTGGCCGCCGGACCGTTGGTCAGCATCACCACGCGGTCCGACAGCAGCACCGCCTCGTCGACGTCATGCGTGACCATCACCATCGTCGCGCCGGTGTCGGACAGGATCTTCATCAGCTCGTCCTGCAGGCGGGCGCGGGTCAGCGCATCGAGGGCGCCGAAGGGCTCGTCCATCAGCAGCACGCGCGGCTGCATCGACAGCGCACGGGCGATGCCGACGCGCTGCTTCATGCCGCCCGAGATCTCGTGCGGGAACTTGGTCTCGGCATGCGACAGCCCGACCAGCGCCAGCGCGTCGTGGGTGCGCTGCTTGAGGCTGGCGCGCCCTTCCTTGCGGCCGAACACGCGCTCGACCGCGAGGTAGACGTTGTCGTAGCAGGTCAGCCACGGCAGCAGCGAGTGGTTCTGGAACACCACCGCGCGCTCGGGACCGGGTCCGGCGATCTCGCGGCCGTCGCACAGCATCACGCCTGTGCTCGGCGTGGTGAGGCCGGCGATCAGGTTCAGCAGCGTCGACTTGCCGCAGCCGGAGTGGCCGATCAGCGCGATGCTCTCGCCCTCGTGGATGTCGAGCTGGATGTCGCGCAGTGCGACGAAGCGGCCCTTCTTGGTGTCGAAGCTCTGCCCGACGTCCTGGATTTGAACGGTCTTCTTCATGGTCCTGTCTCCTGCGCTCAGCGGCTTTCGTAGTTGAAGCGGCGCGCGACCAGCATCAGCGCCTGTTCGAGCAGCAGGCCCACTACGCCGATGACGAAGATCGCGATGATGATGTGCTCGACCTTGAGGTTGTTCCACTCGTCCCACACCCAGAAACCGATGCCCACACCGCCGGTCAGCATCTCCGCGGCGACGATCACCAGCCAGGCGGTGCCGATGGACAGGCGGATGCCGGTGAGCATGTAGGGCAGCACGGCCGGAAACAGGATCTTGGTGAAGATCTTCCATTCCGACAGGTTCAGGACGCGGGCGACGTTGAGATAGTCCTGCGGGATGCGGGTGACGCCCTGGGCGGTGTTGAGGATCATCGGCCAGATCGAGCAGATGAAGATCGTCCAGGTCGCGGCCGGGTCGGCGCGCTGGAACACCAGCAGGCCGATCGGCAGCCAGGCCAGCGGCGACACCGGGCGCAGCAGACTGATGATGGGGTTCATCATCTTCGACAGCACCGCGAAGCGCCCCAGCATGAAGCCCGCCGGGATGCCCACCAGCGCGGCAATGCCGAAGCCGATGCCGACGCGCTCGAGCGAGGCCAGCACGTTCCAGCCGATGCCCTGGTCGTTCGGCCCTTCGCGATAGAAGGGGTCCGAGAACAGCGCCACCGCGGCCTCCCAGGTCTTGGCCGGCGTGGGGATGCCACCGCCGTTGGCCGTGCCGAGGTGCCACAGGCCGACCAGCAGGGCCAGGCCGATGATGGGCGGCAGCAGGGCGGCCGCGAGCGCGCGCAGGGCATCGCCCGCCCTTTCCGCGAACCCCGGACCGCTCGGCACCACGACCGCCGGCGTGATCGGTTTGACTTCGGCACGGCCGCCAGCGGCCTCGCCTTCCCTCGCGGTCCCGCTTGCGGGCGCCAGGCCCGTGCTGCGCTCCGCCATTGCGACGACAGTCATTTCGAGTTCCTCCGCCTTGGCCACGACATCAGGCCTTGATCTTGAAGCCGCCGGCATAGGCCGCCGGGTTCGAGCCGTCCCACACCACGCCGTCGATCAGCGTCGCGCTGCGCATCTCGCTCGCTGGCACGGCGACACCGACCGCCGCGGCCGCCTGCTTGTAGACGTCGGTGCGGTTGATGGCCTTCGCCACCGCGAGGTAATCGACGTCCCTGTCGAGCAGGCCCCAGCGACGGTGCTGGGTCAGGAACCACATGCCGTCCGAGAGGTAGGGGAAGGTCACCGCGCCGTCCCTGAAGAACTTCATCGCGTTGGCGTCCGCCCACTTCCTGCCCAGACCGTTGTCGTACTGGCCGAGGATGCGGCCCTCGATGACATCGACGTCGGTATTGACGTAGGAGCGCGCCGCGATGACCGCAGCGGTTTCCTTGCGATTGGCGTCCGAGGCATCGATCCAGCGCGAGGCGTCGAGCACGGCAGCCGTCAGGGCACGCGCGGTGTTGGGGTGCTTCGCCACCCAGTCGGACGTGGTGCCGAGCACCTTCTCCGGGTGGTCGGTCCAGATGTCCTGCGTGGTAACGGCGGTGAAGCCGACGCCGTCGATGATGGCGCGCTGGTTCCACGGTTCGCCGACGCAGAAGCCGTGCATGTTGCCGACCCGGGCGTTGGCCACCATCTGCGGCGGCGGCACGACGATGGCCTTGACGTCCTGGAACGGGTGGATGTCGTTGGCCGCCAGCCAGTAGTACAACCACATCGCATGCGTGCCGGTGGGGAAGGTCTGGGCGAAGGTGTAGCTGCCGGGGCTGCCGGCGGCGACCACCTTCTTCAGGGATGCGCCATCCACCGCACCCTTTTCCTTCATCTGGGTCGAGAGCGAAATCGCCTGGCCGTTGTTGTTGATCGACATCAGCACGGCCATGTCCTTCTTCGGCCCGCCGATGCCCAGATGCACGCCATACACCAGCCCGTAGAGCACGTGCGCCGCATCCAGTTCACCCGACACCAGCTTGTCGCGCACCGACGCCCAGCTCGCCTCCTTGCTCGGGATGATCTTGATGCCGTACTTCTCGTCGAACTTCTTGACTGCGGCCATCACCACCGAGGCACAGTCGGTCAGCGGGATGAAGCCGACCCTGATCTCCTTTTTCTCGGGGGCGTCCGAGCCGGCCGCCCACGCACCGCCGGGGAACAGGCCGGGCAACAGGGCGGCCACGCCGGCGGCTGCGCCCGCCTTGATGAAGCCGCGGCGCGACAGTTCGGGCGTTTCGGTCTTGAGCGATTTCATGATGAGCTCCTTGAAAGGCAAGCGGAAAAGCAAAAGGCGCCCATCCCGCACTCCGCACGATGCGAAGGGGAATGGACGCCGTTGTCCTGTGTTCGAGTCGGTTGTTCGAACGCCAAGCCCTCGTTGGCTCAGCCTCGCCTTTCCTTACGCATCAAGCGTGCCAGGGAAGAGAATTGCCTCGAAACCCGCTTGCTGTCTGGCCTGGAAACGATTCGTCGCGAAACTCAGGGAAATGCCGCACGCACTGCTGCAGTGCAACAGCCGCGCTCCTCGCACGCCCGTGGTGCGCCGCCGTCGATGTCGCGCCACCCTGGTCGGGGCCGCGGGCCGCGGCGATCGGACACCCCGATCAGGGTCTGGCGAGCACATCCGCCAGCGCCAATGTCGCGCCGGCCACCTCGGCCAGGCGACGCCCCTGGCTCATCGCCGTCTGGCGCAGCAGGCGGTAGGCCTCGTCCTCGGACAGGCCGCGGCAGGACATCAGAAGGCCCTTGGCGCGCTCGATCAGCTTGCGTTCCTCCAGCGCGGCGCGCGCCGCGTCGAGCTCGTCGCTCATGGCCTGCAGCCGCTGCGACTGGGCGTGGAGGAGATCGACGATGGAGCGCCCCAGGCGCGGGCCGAGCGGTTCGGCGCCCGGCGCCTCGACCCGCTCGGCGCCTGGCGCCGTGCGGGCGGGCACCGCTTCGTCGGCAAGCTCGCCGCCCATGAGCATCTCCAGCGGCGCCCGCGGCTCGGATGCGGCGGACAAGGCCTGCAGCAGACTCGCTTGGTTGCGCGCCTCGTCCCGCGTCGCGGCGATCTTGCGCGCGCAGGCCTCGCCCAGGCCGCGCGCCAGCGCCACCTCGACCTCGTGCAACTGGTCGAGGCGCTGCGAGCAGCACGCGAACCAGCCCTCCGCGCGGGCGGAATCCAATGGCGCCCCGGGGCCGGACGCAAGCAGCACGCGGCGCAGCCGCTCGAGCTCGGCCAGCGGCATGATGGATTGCAGTGCCTGCCACTGGCGCAGCACCTCGACGCCGCAGAAGGCCTCGAAGCGCCGGAAGCACTGGGACTGCGCCTCGACCAGGTACTGGATGGCCTGCACGGCATCGGCCGCCGGATGCCCCGCTGCGAATGACGCCGCGCCCAGCGCCCGCTCCTGTCCGGCAAACTCCTTGCCCTGCATCAGGTTGAAGAGCGCCACCAGCAGCCGTGAAACCTCCGGGTCCACCGCAACGTCGGCCGCATCGAACACCAGCGCGAGCAGCGCGCCGACGATCTCGCTGTAACGTGCGGTCGCCGCGTCGGGGCGGCAGCGCTGAGCGGCAACGTCGGCGCGCACCTCGGGCAAGGCATCGAGCGCATGCAGCGCGAGCGCAATGCGGGTGAACAGCCTGGCGCCGCCCAGCACCGACGCTCCGGCACGCTCGCCGCCCAGTTCGGGCCGGTCGAGCCAGGCCCGCACCTCGGCCTCCGCCGCCCGGCTGGCATCGAGCTGCGCCTCGCGCTGGGCGCCGAATCGTGCGCCGTCCGACGCGAGGAAGACATTCGAGGCGCCGCGTTCACGCTGCAGCTGGTGCACGAGTTCGCTCACCGCCTGCACCAGCTCGCAACTGAGCGCGAGCCGTTCGAGATCGTCGATTTCGCAGCGGCGCGCTGCGAGCAGGAATGCGAGCGCCGTCTTCATGCCGTCCTCCGGGGGTGTGGGGTCTGCGCGACGGAGTCGCACCCATGGAGACAAGCAAGAGCCGTGCGCGCGTCCGAGCGCCGCCGCGCACGCGTGGTCGACCGGGGCGTGGCCCGGTCGCGCAACGCCCCTACTTCAGGATCGGCCGCACACGCCCGATTTCCTCAACCAGACGCCCGCCCGCCTCGTCGGCCTTGCCCCGCCAGCCGTCGAAGTGCAGCAGTTCGGTCAGCGGCATGCGCTTGAGCCAGCCGGCCGACTCCAGCTCGGGCTTGTCGTAGAAATGGCTGACGTAGCCGATGCACAGATAGGCGATCGGCACGATGTCCTGCGGAATGCCGAGCGCCTCGCGCAAGGTCTGCTGGTGCAGGATGCTGACCCAACCCACGCCTAGGCCCTCGGCGCGGGCGGCAAGCCACAGGTTCTGCACCGCGCACACCGCGCTATAGACGTCCATCGCGCCGATGTGGGTACGGCCGATCACCACCGGGCCGTTGCGGCTGCGGTCGCAGGTGATGCACAGGTTGACCGGCGCCTCGAGGATGCCTTCGAGCTTGAGCTTGCGATAGGTGTCGCGCTTGCCCTCCTCGAACATCAGCTCAGCCTCGGCATGGGCGGCGCGGAAGTCGGCTTGGATCTTCTGCCGCACTTCGCGCGAGCGCACGAGCACGAAATCCCACGGCTGCATGAAGCCGACCGACGGCGCATGGTGGGCGGCCGTCAGTACGCGCGCGAGCACCTCGTCCGGAATCGGGTCGGGCAGGAACTGGCCGCGCACGTCGCGCCGGGTATGGATGGCACGATAGACGGCGGCGCGCTCTTCGGCGCTGAACTGCGGATCGGCCTGGACGGCCTGCGAAGGACTGCTCATGAAATTCCCCTTGTCGTCGAGCAGTGGACAGCCGCCGACCAGGCGGCTGCTCGATACGCTTCGGGGCCGGTCTTCCGGCTGTGGATCATCTCGTCCGGGCGCCTTCCCGGTCCTTGCGGACCAGTGGCTGGGCAAACCTTGCCCGGACAATCCCCATCACGGCGCTGGGCGCGCAGCGGAGTTGCACCGCTTTCCCGATTCTCCCGCGACTGGCACGGGCACCCCGAAGCTCGAAGGGCGAGAGATTACCCCAAAGGCAGGCCTCGCCGGAACCGCTCAGCCGCGCTGGCGACGCGCCTCGAACAGGCAGATCCCGCTCGCGACCGATACGTTCAGGCTCTCGACGCTGCCGTGCATCGGAATGCGGGCGAGTTCATCGCAGGTCTCACGCGTCAGGCGGCGCAGGCCGTCGCCTTCGGCGCCCAGCACCCAGGCCACGGGCACCTTCTGGTCGATCTCGTAGAGCGACTTGTCGGCTTCGCCAGCAGCGCCGACCACCCACACGCCCGCCTCCTGCATCTCGCGCAATGCGCGGGCCAGGTTGGTGACGGTGATGTAGGGCACGGTGTCGGCCGCACCACTGGCGACCTTGACCGCGGTGGCGTTGAGGCCGACCGCACGGTCCTTGGGCGCCACCACCGCATGCGCGCCGGCGGCGTCTGCCACGCGCAGGCAGGCGCCGAGGTTGTGCGGGTCCTGCACGCCATCGAGCACCAGGATCAGCGCGTTCTCGTCGAGGCTGTCGAGCACGTCAGCGAGCTTGATGTCGCGCCGCGTGGCGTCGACCTTGGCCACCACGCCCTGGTGGCGACGCGTGCCGACCAGCGCGTCGAGCTTGTCGCCCTCGCTGGGCGTGATGCGCGCACCGGCGGCCTCCGCCTGGGCGACGAACTTGCGCACGCGCGCATCCTTGCGGTCGCCCGACAGGAAGATCTCCAGCACCGAATCCGGCGCGTGGCGCAGCTTGGCAGAAACGGCATGGAAGCCGTAGATCAGACGGGTGGAGGCGGTTTCTGGGGCTTTAGCCACGGCGGGTTCCCTTGGTCGAGGTCTTGCCGCCAGAACGTGCGGCCGGTTTGGAGGCGCGCGATTCTACCGGCTCGGCAGCGGTCGCGGATGCCTTCGCCGCCTTCGCGGCGGTTTTCTTCACCGGCTTGGCCGCGGGCTTCGCCTTGGCGCTTGCCTTCGACTTCGCCTTGGCCGCGGGCGTCTTTGCCTTCTTCGCCGGCTTGTCCTCCGTCTTCTCCGCCGCCTTGCGCTTCTTGCCCGCCCGCACGCTGGCCGCCTCTTCGGCCGCGAGCTTCTGCGCGGCGGCGTCCTGATCGACCGCCTTCTGCCAGATATCGTCGAGCACGCTCGGTTGCGCCACCTTCGGCGCGGGCACTACCGCCCCGGCCCTGGCGCGCGATCTGCGCGCCGGCGTAACAGGTGCAGGCGCCGCCTCAGGCACAGGCTGAACCTTGGCCCGCGGCTTACGCACCGGCTTCGCCGCGGTGGCGTCCGGGGCGATCACGTCCTCGGCCGGTGCGGCGGCAGGCTTCACCCGCGCCTTCCTCGCCGGCTTGGCGGCCTCCACGGCGGGCGCCACGTCCGGTGCAGCCTCGGCAGCCGCCGCCAGCGCGACCGTTTCAACGGCTGCCTTCTTCCTGCGCGCACGGCGGGGCGTGGCGGCCTCGGCCTCCTCGACCTCGACAGCCACTGCGGCAGGTTTCTCGACCGCCAGCGGACCTTCGATCAGGCGGAAGTCGATCTTGTTGGTGGCCATGTCGACCCGCACCAACTGCACCTTGACCCGATCCGACAGGCGGAATTGCTTGCCCGTGCGCTCGCCCAGCAGGGCGTGGCGAGTCTCGTCGTAGTGGAAGTAGTCGCTGCCCAGGTCGGAAATGTGCAGCAGGCCCTCGATGAAGATGTCGTCGAGGGCGACGAAGAGGCCGAAGGACACGACCGCCGACACGCTGCCGGTGAAGATCTCGCCGACGCGGTCCTGCATGAAGTAGCACTTGAGGAAGGCGACCACATCACGCGTGGCCTCGTCGGCGCGGCGCTCGGTCATCGAGCAGTGCAGGCCGATCTGCTCCCAGTCGCCGGGCCGGTACTCACCGCCTTCCAGCGCAGCCTTGATGCCGCGATGCACGAGCAGGTCGGGATAGCGCCGGATCGGCGAGGTGAAGTGGGTGTAGGCCTCGTAGGCGAGGCCGAAGTGGCCGACGTTGTCCGGGCTGTACATCGCCTGCTTGAGCGAACGCAGCATCACCGTCTGCAGCAGCTGCGCGTCCGGGCGGTCCCTGACCTGCTCGAGCAGCTTGGCGAAATCGCCGGCGCGCGGCTCATCCCCACCACCGAGCCCGAGGCCGAACTCCTTCAGGAACTCGCGCAGCTTGGCGAGCTTGTCCTCGGAGGGCGACTCGTGGATGCGGTACAGCGCCGGATGCTCGCGCTTGGCGAGGAAGTCGGACGCGCACACGTTCGCGGCAAGCATGCATTCCTCGATCAGGCGGTGGGCGTCGTTGCGCACCTCGGGCACGATCTGCGCGATCTTGCCGTTGTCGTCGAAGATCATCCGCGTTTCGGTGGTCTCGAAGTCGATCGCGCCGCGCTTGGCGCGCGCCTTCAGCAACACGCGGAAGAGCTGGTCGAGGTTCTCGAGGTGCGGCAGCAGATCGGTCAGTTCGTTGCGCACCACCGGATCCTTGTCGTACAGCGCCGCAGCCACCTTGGTGTAGGTGAGGCGCGCGTGCGACCAGATCACCGCGGGATAGAAGCGGTAGGACTTGATGTCGCCCGTCATCGAAATCGCCATGTCGGCGACCATCGCCAGACGCTCGACCTGCGGGTTCAGCGAACACAGGCCGTTGGAGAGCTTCTCCGGCAGCATCGGGATGACGCGGCGCGGGAAATACACCGAGTTGCCGCGGTCGAAGGCATCCTTGTCCAGCCCCTTGCCCGCCTCGACGTAATGCGACACATCGGCAATCGCGACGATGAGGCGGAAACCCTTGCCCTGCTTCTCGCAGTACACCGCGTCATCGAAGTCCTTGGCGGTCTCACCGTCGATCGTGACCAGTGGCAGCTGGGTCAGGTCCTCGCGGCCCGCCCAGTCCTTCTTGCGCACCGCCGCCGGCAGCTTGCGCGTCTCGGCCTTGGCTTCCGCCGAGAAATCGAACGGCAGATCATGCTTGCGCAGCGCGATCTCGATCTCCATGCCCGGGTCGGCGTAGTTGCCGAGCACCTCGACGATGCGGCCGATGGGCTGGGCGAACTTGGTCGGCTGCTCCACCAGTTCGACGGTGACGATCTGCCCCGGTTCCGGCTTCTTGCGCCCGCCGGGGGCAACGAGGATGTCCTGCGCCAGGCGGCGGTTCTCGGGCACGACGATCATCACGCCATGCTCGTTGATGATGCGGCCGACCACGCGCGTGTTGGCGCGCTCGAGCACCTCGACCAGCTTGCCCTCAGGGCGTCCGCGTCGGTCCTGGCCGGAAATCCGCACCAGGACGCGGTCGCCGTGCAGCACTTCGCGCATCTCACGCGGGCCGAGGAAAATATCCGGCCCGCCATCGTCACGGCGCAGGAAACCGAAGCCGTCCGGGTGGCCCTCGACGCGGCCCTTGATCAGGTCGGCCTTCGCCGGCAGCAGGTAGGCGTCGCGGCGGTTGCGCACAATCTGGCCGTCGCGCTCCATGGCGCGCAGCCGGCGGTCGAAGTGTTCGCGTTCGTGCGCCTGGATGTCGAGTGCGTCCGCCAATTCGGCGAAAGGCATCGGCACGCCGCGCTCCGCCAGTACCTGCAGCACGTATTCGCGGCTGGGCAGGGGCTGCTCGTACTTCTGCGATTCGCGTTCGTGGAAGGGATCGGCCTGCCGGATCGCACTGGTGTGCGCGGCTGCCGCTTTGCGCGCCGCGCGGCTGCGCCCGGCGCCCGGCGCGGCGGCCCTGCCGGTCTGGCGCGCCGCTGAAGGCGCAGCGCCCCGATCTGCGGCATTGCGCTTGGTCGGCGTGGTGTTCTTTTGGGTGTTTTTCGTTCTTCGAGTCATTGACAATCTTCTTTCAGTGCTTATAATGCGCGTCTTCTTGCCCAGATGGCGGAATTGGTAGACGCACTAGTTTCAGGTACTAGCGCCGCGAGGCGTGGAGGTTCGAGTCCTCTTCTGGGCACCAGTTTCACAGGAAAGCCGCTCTTCGGAGCGGCTTTTTTGTTGTCCGTTGGTTTGTCGCATGCCATCCGCAACGCACTCGCCTCCACGGACGATGCCGATACCCGCCACCGCAAGCGAAGTGGCGAAGAAAGACTTTGCAGGCGCAGAAACCTTTGCTATTATGCGCCTCCCTGCCCAGATGGCGGAATTGGTAGACGCACTAGTTTCAGGTACTAGCGCTGCGAGGCGTGGAGGTTCGAGTCCTCTTCTGGGCACCAGTTGCAGGGAAAAGCCGGCTAAAAGCCGGCTTTTTTCGTTTACGCCGCCGTTCGTGCCGGCCCGTGCCGCCAGCGCTGAATCGGACATTGCCGCAGCACGCACGACGCTGGCCGGAAACGAGGAAGCGGCGCCCCCGGCAACAGGGTCACCTGGGGCGACCCTGCGCACGAACGACACCGCTTCCATCACGAAGCAGGCGCGGCCAGACAGCGGCCAACGCGAGCTTTCGAACCGACGCTCAGGCGCCAAACGGATGACGACGCAGGATCGTTTCGTCGCGTTCGGGGCCAGTCGAGATCACGTCGATCGGAATCTCGCAGATCTCCTCGATACGATGCAGGTAGGCACGCGCCTCCTGCGGCAGCGCGTCCCAGCTCTGCGCACCGAAGGTCGTGCCGCTCCAGCCCTTCATGGTCTCGTAGATCGGCTCGCAACGCGTCACCTCTTCCGAACCCATCGGCAGCAGGTCGATGCGCTTGCCATCCAGCATGTAGCCGGTGCACAGCTTGAGTTCTTCCAGCCCGTCGAGCACATCGAGCTTGGTGATGCACAGCCCGGTCACGCCGTTGATGATGATCGAGCGCTTGAGCGCCGCGAGGTCCAGCCAGCCGCAGCGGCGCTTGCGCCCGGTCACGGTGCCGAACTCGCGCCCCTTGGTGGACATCTGCTCGCCGGGCACGCCCTTGGTCTCGATGTCGAGCTCGGTCGGGAACGGGCCACCGCCGACGCGGGTGCAGTACGCCTTGGTGATGCCCAGCACGTAGTGCAGGCGGCTGGGGCCGACGCCCGAGCCCGCCGCGGCCTGGCCGGCCACGCAGTTGCTCGAGGTCACGAAGGGATAGGTGCCGTGGTCGATGTCGAGCAGCGTACCCTGCGCACCTTCGAACAGCAGCGAGCCGCCCGACTTGTTGATCGCGTACAGTTCGGCAGAGACGTCCGCCACCATGGGCAGCAGCTCTTCGGCATCGGCCATCGCCTCGTCGAACACCGACTGGAAATCCACCGGCTCGGCGCCCAGGTGCTGGGTCAGCACGAAGTTGTGGTACTCCAGATTGGCCTTGAGCTTGGCCGCGAAGCGCTCGCGGTCGAACAGGTCATACACGCGCAGCGCGCGGCGCGCCACCTTGTCTTCGTAGGTGGGGCCGATGCCCTTGCCCGTGGTGCCGATCTTGTCGCCTGCGGACTTCGCCGCCTCGCGCGCGCGATCGAGCGCACTGTGGTAGCCCAGGATCAGCGGGCAGCCCGGGCTGATGCGCAGACGATCGCGCACCTTGATGCCGCCCGCCTCCAGCGTGCGGATCTCGGACAGCAGGTGGTGCGCGTCGAGCACCACGCCGTTGCCGATGAAGCAGGCCACGCCTTCTCGCACGATGCCCGAGGGCACGAGGTTCAGCTTGTACTCGTTCTGGCCGATGACCAGCGTATGACCGGCGTTGTGGCCGCCCTGGAAGCGCACGACACCCTTCGCATGGTCGGTCAGCCAGTCGACGATCTTGCCTTTGCCCTCGTCACCCCACTGGGTGCCGACGACGACGACGTTCTTTGCCATTTCTTACTCTCCCTGTAACGGCACGATCGCCCAGCGATCTCCCCGCTTCACCAGTTGCCGGTCGCAGCCGGCCTCGTTCCAAGTTCCATCATGTCCGGGTAGCGCGGTGACGACGATCTCGCCACGCGCACGCAGTGCCGCCACCTCCCGGCCGAGCTCCGCATCGTCGACGCAGGGCGCGAGAATGCCCGCGGCCTCGCCGCGCGCAGGCAACCGCCAGACCAGCTCGCGCAGGTCGAGGCTGAAGCCGGTCGCCGGCCGCGCACGACCGAAGGCTTCGCCCACGCGGTCGTAGCGGCCGCCCAGCGCGAGCGCCGCGGGCGAGTCCGCGCCGTAGGCCGCGAAGACGATACCGCTGTGATAGTGATAGCCACGCAGATCCGACAGGTCAAAACTGATCGGCAGGTCGGCCAGCGCCGCGGCAAGCTGACGCAGTTCGCCCAGCAAGCCAGCGATCTCCTCGTCCTGCGGCAGGCAGGCGGCCGCCCGCTCGAGCACCTCCGGCCCACCGTAGAGGCCCGGCAGCGCCAGTAGCGCCGTACGCACCGGTTCAGCGACGTCATCGAGCACGACCTGCAGCGTGGGCACGTCCTTGGCCTGCAGCAGGTCGAACAGTTCCTCCTCCCGCCCCGGCACCAGGCCGGCACGCGCAGCGAGCGCGTGAAAGAGACCGACGTGGCCGATATCGATGCGCGACGCCGGCACCTCAGCCAGACGCAACACCTCGGCCAGCAGGCGCAGGATCTCGACGTCCGCCTCGATGCCGGCATGGCCATAGAGTTCGGCGCCCAGTTGCAGCGGCTCGCGGGTGGCGGTTAGCGTTGACGGCAGCGTGTGCAGGGCGCTGCCGCAATAGCACAGCCGCGAGACGCCCTGGCGATTGAGCAGATGCGCATCGATGCGCGTCACCTGCGGAGTCATGTCGGCACGCACACCCATGGTGCGACCCGACAGCTGATCCACCAGCTTGAAGGTGCGCAGCTTGAGGTCCTGCCCGGCACCGGTAGTGAGCGAATCAAGGTACTCGAGCAGCGGCGGCATCACCAGCTGATAGCCGCGAACGCGGAAGGCATCGAGCAGCCGGCGACGCAAGGTCTCGAGCTGGTGGGCTTCGGACGGCAGGGCGTCCTGGATGTGATCGGGCAATACCCAGCGCATGGGGGTTCAGCTCAAGACGAAAAGAAGCAGCACACCCGCCAGCATCGAGGTCAGGCCGATGAAGCGGATCTGACCGTCGGCCATGCTGGCGAGACGCAAAAAAGTTTCGCGCCAGGCGGCTGGCGCGACGAAAGGAAGGATGCCTTCGATGATCAGCATCAGCGCGAAGGCAGTCAACAGGGAAGCACCCATGGGGGAATCAGTTCCTTGCGGAGCCCCCGGCGTCCTTCATGAAGCGGAAGAAGTCCGAACTCGGGTCCACCACCAGAACGTCGTCCTTGCCGGCAAAGCTGGCGCGGTAGGCTTCAAGACTGCGGTAGAAGGAGTAGAAGGACGGATTCTTGCCGAACGCCTCAGCGTAGATCGCGGTCGCCTTGGCGTCGCCTTCACCCTTGACCTGCTGAGCACTGCGATAGGCCTCGGCCACGATGACCTCACGCTGACGATCGGCATCGGCCCGGATCTTCTCGGCCTCGGCGGCACCCTGCGAGCGCAGTTCGTTTGCCACACGCTTGCGCTCGGCCTCCATGCGGCGATAAACGGACTCCGACACCTCGTTGGGCAGATCGACGCGCTTGAGGCGCACATCGACGATCTGCACGCCGATGGTACGGGCGTCGCGGTCGGCGCGCTCGCGCATCTGATCCATGATGAGCTCACGCTCGCCGGACACCACGTCGTGCACCGTGCGGCGGCCGAACTCCTCGCGCAGGCCGGCATTGACCGTCTGCGTGAGGCGGGTACGCGCACGCGCCTCGTCGCCCGCGACCGACTCGTAGTAGAGGCGCGGATCAACGATGCGCCACTTCACGAAGTGGTCCACCAGCACGTTCTTCTTCTCGGAGGTGATGAAGCGCTCGGGCTCCGCGGTATCCATGGTCAGGATGCGTTTGTCGAAGTAGCGCACGTTCTGGATCAGCGGCAGCTTGAACTTGAGACCCGGCTCGTCAATGACTTCCTTGATCTCGCCAAGCTGGAACACCATCGCGTGCTGGCGCTGGTCTACGGTAAACAGCGATGCCGACGCGATCAGGATGATGACCAGCAGCGCGCCGCCAATCAGGGGAAACTTGTCACGCATCATCGTTCTCCACGCTCACGGCTTCGCATCAGGTCACGGTTGCGGGGGTCGGACGCCAATCCGGGGGCGTTCGAACTCAGCGCTGCCGCCGACTGGGGTTCGGGCGTGATGGACGCCGCCTTTGCGGACCCACCCGCCTGCTGCATCAGCTTGTCGAGTGGCAGGAACAGCAGATTGCCGTTGCCCTTGGCGTCGATCATGACCTTGGACGTGTTCGACATCACTTCCTGCATGGTCTCGATGTACATCCGCTGGCGGGTCACTTCCGGCGCGCGGCTGTACTCGGCAAACACCTGGTTGAAGCGGCTCGCCTCACCCTCGGCATTCGCGACGACACGCTCGCGGTAGGCATTGGCTTCCTCGATCAGGCGCGACGCGGTACCACGCGCCCGCGGGATCACGTCGTTGGCGTAGGCCTCGCCCTCGTTCTTCTGGCGCTCGCGATCCTGGCCCGCCTTCACCGCGTCATCGAACGCCGCCTGCACCTGCTCGGGCGGCTGGGCGTTCTGCATCGTCACGCGGCTGATCTGGATGCCGGTCTCGTAACGGTCGAGGATGCGCTGCATCAGCTCGTGCGCGGTCGCGGCGATCTCCTCGCGACCTTCGTACAGCACGAAGTCCATTCGGCTCTTGCCGACGATCTCCCGCATCGCGGTTTCGGCCGCCTGGGCGACGGATTCGTCCGGGAAGCGGTTGTTGAAGACGTAGTTCTCCGGGCTCTTCAGCACGTACTGCACGGCGAACTGGATGTTGATGATGTTCTCGTCATCGGTCAGCATCAACGACTCGCGCAGCACCTTGTTACGCTCCGAACCGCGATACCCCACCTCGACCGTACGCACGCCGGTCAGATCGACGATCTCGTGAGTTTCGAACGGGTACGGCAGGCGCCACCGCAGGCCTGGCTCAGTCGTCTGCACGTATTCGCCAAGGCGCAGAACCACGCCACGCTGGTTGGCATCGACCGTGTAGATGCCGCTCGCGAGCCAGACCACGCCGGCCAGCGCAAGCAACGCACCGATGCCGCCGCCGAACTGCTTGAAGGAGAAATTCGGCAGTTGCGGACCACCGTCGCCGCCCCCGCCCCCTCCGCCGCCCATGCCACGGTTCTGGCGCTTGCCGCCGAACATGCCGGTCAGACGCTGGTTGAAATCGCGCCAGACCTCCTCGAGATCGGGAGGTCCCTGGTTATTGCCGCGGTTGCCGTCGCCGCGCTGACCATCGTTGCGGTCACGGTCGCGGTCATTGTCGCCGCCCTGGCCGCCCCAGCGGGGGTCGTTAAGTGACATGAGAATGCCCGTAATCACGATTGAGAAGGAAGTTCATCCACCGTACCGGATTCCCGGCCGGCATCTTCATGGAAGGTCTGCTGCGCCGCTTCGGCAAGCGCTTCGCGAAGCAGATCAAGACCTTCGCCCGTTCGGGCGCTCAAAAAAACGCGCCGAATGTTACCACAGTCACCCCGCTCGACCGCCGGCTCGGCGCGCGTGAGGTCGATCTTGTTCCAGACGAGGACCTGCGGCACGTCGGCCGCACCGATCTCGGCAAGAACCTCGTTCACTGCGGCGATCTGCGCATCGCGATCCTCGCTCGCGGAATCCACGACATGCAGCAGGAGGTCGGCCTGCACCGTTTCCTCGAGCGTCGCGCGAAACGCGGCAACGAGGGCATGAGGCAGGTCGCGGATGAAGCCGACGGTGTCCGACAGCACGACACTCGCTCCGCCCACATAGAGCCGGCGCGAAGTCGTGTCGAGTGTGGCGAAGAGCTGATCGGCCGCATAGGCCCCCGCCTTCGTCAGCGCATTGAACAGCGTCGATTTGCCCGCATTGGTGTAACCGACCAAAGAGACAGACAGAACGTCGCGGCGTTCCCGGGCGCGGCGCCGAACCTTGCGTTGTTTTTCGATCTGGGCGAGGCGCGACTTCAACATCTTGACCCGGTTGCCGAGCAAGCGCCGGTCGGTCTCCAGCTGTTTCTCACCCGGGCCGCGCAGGCCGATACCGCCCTTCTGCCGCTCAAGGTGGGACCAGCCGCGCACCAGCCGGGTGGACAGATGCTCGAGCTGAGCGAGCTCGACCTGCAGCTTGCCCTCGTGACTGCGCGCGCGCTGGGCGAAGATGTCGAGGATCAGCGCAGTGCGGTCGATGACCATGCACTCGAGCTGACGCTCGAGGTTGCGCTGCTGCGCGGGCGACAGGGCATGGTTGAAAATGACGATGTCCGCCTCATGCGCACGCAGTGCCTCACCGATCTCCTGCACCTTGCCGCTGCCGGCAAACAGCTTGGGATCGGGCGCTGCGCGCTTGCCCTGCACGACGGCCTCGACACTCGCGCCCGCACTGAGCACCAGCAGCTTCAGTTCGGAAAGACGTTCGTCGATTGCACCCTGGCCGAGGTCAAGCTGAACCAGGATTGCCCGCTCGCCGGATGCGGGGCGCTCAAACATGCACACCCCCTGCGGCCGGGCGGGACCGGCCGCATGAAATCGCCAGGGCGATCAGTTGCCGTCTTCCTGCTGCTGGATGACGACCGGACGGGCCGGCACGACGGTGGAGATGGCATGCTTGTACACCATCTGCGTGACGGTGTTCTTGAGCAGCACGACGTACTGGTCGAACGACTCGACCTGGCCCTGCAGCTTGATTCCGTTGACCAGATAGATCGAAACCGGAATGTGCTCGCGGCGCAGCGTGTTCAGGAACGGGTCTTGTAGAAGTTGCCCTTTGTTGCTCATGAGTGAACCTCGGTATTTTCTGTTTATAAGAATGTAATGGATTTGATGTTGCACCGCCACATCGCAGTATGCATCGAAATCCGGGTGTGGAAACAGGTTCCTGCGCTGCGCGCTCAGTCCCTCGCAGCGTAAGGATTGTGCGTGGTCCGGAACTGGATGCGCAAGGGCGTACCCTGCAGCTTGAAGGCATCCATGAAGCAGCGTTCGAGATAGCGCACGTAGGATGCGGGAATGTCGTCCAGCGCGTTGCCGTGGATCACGATCACCGGCGGATTCATGCCGCCCTGGTGTGCGTAGCGCATCTTCGGGCGCTGCATGCCATGGCGCGGCGGCGCCTGACGCGCGACGGCCTGCTGCAGCGTGCGGGTCAGGCGCGGGGTCGACAGGTTGGCTGTGGCCGCCGCATAGGCCGCGTCGACGGACTTCAGCAGACCGCCGATACCCTGCGCCTGCAAGGCCGAGATCTGATGGAAACGGGCAAAGCCGAGGAAGGCCAGCTTGCGCGCGATGTCGGCCTTCAGGCGGTCGCGCTGGTAATCGTCGACCGCGTCCCATTTGTTGATCGCCACCACCAAGGCCCGCCCGGCCTCGAGCGCGAAGCCGGCGATGTGCGCATCCTGATCGGAAATATCCTGGGCCGCGTCGAGCACGAGGACGATCACGTTGGCTTCCTGGATCGCCTGCAGGGTCTTGATCACCGAGAATTTCTCGATGGCCTCGAACACCTTGCCGCGCCGGCGCAGGCCAGCGGTATCGATCAGGGTGTAGCGCTTGCCGCCGCGCTCGAACGGGATCGCAATCGCGTCGCGTGTGGTGCCCGGCAAGTCAAAGGCGATCACGCGCTCTTCGCCAAGCAAGGTGTTCACCAGCGTCGACTTGCCGACATTGGGTCGGCCGACGATGGCCACCTTCGGGCCTTCATCCTCGGCCGCTTCCTTGTCGCTATCGAGCGGGAAGGGCGACAGCACGATCTCGACGAGCTGTTTGATGCCGTCGCCATGCGCGGCCGACACCGGAAGCGGATCGCCCAGGCCCAGCGCATGGAAGTCGGCCGCGACAATCGCACGGTCGAGACCTTCCGCCTTGTTGACCACGAGGTGCACCGGCCGACCGGCGCGGCGCAGGCGTGCCGCGATCTGCTCGTCGTGTGGTGTCCGCCCGGCACGGCCATCGACCAGGAACAGCAGCACGTCGGCCTCGGCAATGGCCTGCTCGGCCTGCCGCGCCATCTCGTGCATGATGCCGTCCTTGGCGACGGGGTCGAAGCCCGCGGTATCGACGACCAGGTAGTCGCGATCGCCGACCCGGCCGATGCCGTAGTGGCGGTCACGCGTCAGTCCGGGCTGGTCCGCGACCAGCGCGTCGCGGGTGCGCGTGAGACGGTTGAACAGGGTCGACTTGCCGACATTGGGCCGGCCGACCAGGACGATGGTAGGTTTCACTTAAAGTAATCCGCCTTAACGCAGTTCGTAGGCGGTGATCTCACCGTCACGGCCCTGCACGATGAAGCCACGCCCGTAGGCGAGTGGTGGCGCAGACAGCGGACCGTCGCCGGCGCGCGCGCGCGCGGCAAAGGCCCCGGAATCTCGACTGAGCGCGTGCACGTAACCCTCCACATCGCCGACGACGACGTAATCGCCGACGATCAGCGGGCGCGACACTGCCCTGCGCGCCATCGAGTCCTGTTTCCAGACGCTGGCACCACTGTAGACATCAAGCGCATGCACGGCATCGCGCTCGTCGGTGATCACCGCGAAGCGCGCATCTCGGTCCATGCCCACGCTGCTCGAGAAATCGCGCGCCCACAGTGCGTTGCCATTGCTGGTATCGAAGCAGGCCGCGCGCCCCTGGTAGGACACCGCGCACACCTCGCGCCGACCCACGACCGGCGTACCGGCGACGTCGGCCACGCGCTCCAGTTCGGTCGAACCGCGCGGCACTGCGACCGACAGCTCGGTGATGGCCCCACCGTTGGCCGCGTTGATCACCACCAGCTTGCCACCGGGGAAACCAGCCAGCACCACGTTGCCCTCGAGCACGACGCCCGAGAAGTTGCGCAGCGCAAGCGGAGGGTTGGCACGCTGATAGACCCAGCGCCGGCTGCCGTCACGCGCGCTGAGCGCGATCAGGCGGTTATCGGAGGCTCGCAACACGACGAGATCGCTGCTGACGGCAGGCTGGGCAAGCACTTCGGCGCCGATCGTGGCGCGCCAGCGTTCGCTGCCGCTGTCCGCGTCATAGGCGATCGCAATACCGCTGGCCGTGACCACCACGGCGATGCGACCATCCGCCCCGACGCCTGCCGACAACCGCGTATCGGCATCCACGCGCCACACCTGACGGCCGCTGTCGAAGCGGGCGACGTCGCCATCCTCGCCGGCGGCATAGACGCTCTCGCCGACGACCGCCGGCTGGAACAGATAGGCGCCCGATTCGCCGATGTCGACGCTCCACAGTGCAACCAGCTCGGCACTGGGCTTGAAGTCCGCCAATTCGGCGGGCTTCGGTTTGGCGCTGGCGAAGGGGTTGAGGGACGAGCAGCCGGTCGCCAGCACAATCGCGGCAACGAGTGGCACCACACGCAGGGAAGCAAGCTTCATCGGTCAGCCTTCCAGGGATTCGAGTTTGACGCGCACGACTTCGCGCAGGGTCGTGGCCTGATCGCCACCGCTGGCCAGCGCTTCGATCGCAGCCTGGTAGGCAGCACGGGCCTCCGCGGCCTTGCCCTGTGCTGCGAGCACATCGCCGCGCAGGTCGGCATAGCGCGCAGCATACGTGGCGGTCGGCGCGGCCTGCAGACGCGCGAGCGCCGCGTCCAGTTCGCCCTTCTGCAGCAACACTGCGGCCAGGCGCAGGCGCGCCAGATCGCGCAGGGCCGGGTCCTTACCCTTGTCCGCCGCCCACTCGAGCTGGGCGCGCGCATTGTCGAGATCGCCGCCGCTGAACTGGACGCCGGCGGAGAGCAAGGCGCCGAGCTGCGCGTAGGCTGTGCCCGAGTACTCGCCGATCAGCCGACCTGCTGCATCGCGTGCCTTCTGCGCGTCCTGCTGCTCGGCCGCCTGCTGCACGGCAAAATACAACGCGCCGGCTTCACCCGCATTCCGATTCTGGTACCACTGCCAGCCCTGCCAGCCGACCGACGCCAGCGCGGCGATCATGGCGATCGTCGTCACCAGCGTGCCGTACTGCGCCCACCAGGCCTTGAGTTCGGAGATCTGTTCCTGTTCTTCGAGGTCGTACACCGCCATCATTCAGCCCCTTCTTCTTCATTGCCGTAAAGCAGTTCCGCCATCGCCTCGGGCAGCGCCTCGAGCGACACACGCTGCTGGCCACCCGGCCCGCGCAGGGGCTTGATCCCCACTTCGCCGGCGAGCGCTTCATCCTCGCCGATGACGACCGCCACCGGGGCGCCACTGCCGTCGGCCTTCTTCATCTGCGACTTGAAGCTGCCGCCACCGCAATGCAGGATCGCGGCGAAACCATGCTCGCGCAAGGCCTCGGCCGCACGGAAAGCCAGCCGCGCAGCAGCGTCGCCCATGTGCACCACGTAGGCGTCGACCACCGGGCGCTCGGGTTCGCCACCGCACTCCTTCCACAACAACAACAGGCGCTCGATGCCGATCGCGAAGCCCGCGGCCGGCTGCGACTTGCCGCCGAGTTGCTCGACCAGGCCGTCGTAGCGCCCGCCGGCGCAGATCGTGCCCTGCGCACCCAGACGCGTGGTGACCCACTCGAACACGGTACGGTTGTAGTAGTCCAGCCCGCGTACCAGTCGGTGATTGATGCGGTACGGAATTCCGGCATCCTTGAGGAAGACCTGCACCGCCTCGAAGTGCGCCTTCGACTCCTCGCCGAGGTAGTCGGCAAGCTTCGGCGCGGCCTCGACGATCGCCTGCAGGTCCGGGTTCTTGGTGTCCAGAATGCGCAGCGGGTTGGTGTACAGGCGGCGCTTGCCGTCCTCGTCGAGCTTGTCCTGGTGCTGTTCGAGATAGGCGATCAGCGCGGCGCGATGCTGCGCACGCTCCTCTGGCGAACCGAGCGAGTTGATCTCGAGTGCGACATCCTCCAGCCCGAGATCCTCCCACAGGCGCGCGCACATCAGGATCAGTTCGGCGTCGGTATCCGGCCCGGCAAAACCGAGCGCCTCGACACCGATCTGGTGGAACTGGCGGTAACGGCCCTTCTGCGGACGTTCGTGGCGGAACATCGGCCCGTAGTAGTACAGCCGCTGCGGACCGGCCGAGGCCACCAGGTTGTGCTGGATCGTAGCACGCACGCAGGATGCCGTACCTTCCGGGCGCAACGTGAGATGCTCGCCATTCAGCGCATCCTCGAAGGAGTACATCTCCTTCTCGACGATGTCGGTGACCTCGCCGATGGCGCGCTTGAACAGCGGCGTCGGCTCGACGATGGGCATGCGGATCGGGCGATAGCCATAGCTCTGCAGCCAGTCGCGCACAATGTCTTCGAAGTATTCCCAGGTTTCGGCGTCTTCGGGCAGGATGTCATTCATCCCGCGCACGGCCTGCAAGGTCTGGCTCATGAGTGCTTGGTCTTTGCGTTGTTGCGTCGATGCGCTGTTGTTATCTTGCGGCGCGGCCCTCAGCCGCCCTTCTTCACGTACTTGGTGGCCACGTAGTCGTCCACGATGGCCTTGAACTCGGCGGCGATGTTGTCACCGCGCAGGGTGACAACCTTCTCGCCATCCACATACACCGGCGCCGCGGGCGATTCGCCGGTACCCGGCAGCGAGATGCCGATGTTGGCGTGCTTGGACTCGCCCGGGCCGTTCACCACGCAGCCCATCACGGCCAGCGTCATGTTCTCGACACCGTCGTACTGCTCGCGCCACACCGGCATCTGCGCACGCACATAATCCTGGATGCCCGACGCCAGTTCCTGGAAGAAAGTGCTGGTGGTGCGTCCACACCCCGGGCAGGCAGTGACCATCGGCGTGAAGGCGCGCAAGCCCATGGTCTGCAGGATCTCCTGCGCAACCACGACTTCCTGCGTGCGGCTGCCCCCCGGCTCGGGGGTCAGCGAGATACGAATGGTGTCGCCGATACCCTCCTGCAGCAGCACGGCAAGCGCGGCGGTGGAGCCGACGATACCCTTGCTGCCCATGCCCGCCTCGGTGAGACCGAGATGCAGGGCGTATTCGCTGCGGCGGGCAAGGTCACGGTACACCGCGATGAGATCCTGCACGCTCGATACCTTGGCCGACAGGATGATGCGGTTGCCGGCAAGGCCGTATTCCTCGGCCTTCGCGGCCGATTCGAGCGCGGAGACTACGAGCGCCTCGCGCATGACCGCACCGGCGTCGCGTGGCTCGGCGCGTTTGGCGTTGGCGTCCATGATGCGGGCCAGCACAGACTGGTCCAGACTGCCCCAGTTGACGCCAATGCGCACCGGCTTGTCGTAGCGGCAGGCAAGTTCGACGATGGCTGCGAACTGCGGATCGCGCTTGCTGCCCGCGCCGACGTTGCCGGGGTTGATGCGGAACTTGGCGAGCGCCTCGGCGCAGGCTGGGAAGTCGGTCAGCAGCTTGTGACCGTTGTAGTGGAAGTCGCCGACAAGCGGCACATCCATGTTGAGCGCCAGCAGACGGTCGCGGATGTGTGGCACGGCCTTGGCTGCGGCCTCGTTGTTCACCGTGATGCGCACGATCTCCGACCCCGCGCGCGCCAGCTCGGCAACCTGCATCGCCGTGCCGAGCACATCGGCGGTATCGGTGTTGGTCATCGACTGCACGACGACCGGCGCCCCCCCGCCCACGCGGACGCGCCCGATGACGACCTCGCGCGTGAGCCGACGAGCCAGGGGAGATGCTTCGATGGGAGAGTGCGAGAAATCTTGCGTCATCTTGATCGACAGAAATTACTTGACGGTGAGCCTTGCCACCGAAACCTTGGTATGCGGCGCCAGATCGACCGGCTTGCCATCGAATTCGAGCACCACGTTCGTCGCATTGCCGATAACCAGAGCAAACGGCGGCGTGCCCTGCACATTGCGCTCGGTGCCGGCGCGGTTGACACCCGAATAGACGATGGCACCCGTCGCATCGCGCACCTCCACCCAGGATTCACCGGCAAAGCGGAATGCCAGCCGGCCGCCGGAGCCGCTCTGCACCGGCGCATCGCCCGCTTCTGCGGTGGCCCCGGTGACGGCGGGCAGAACCGGGGCGACCGGTTCTGCAGGCGCAGCTTCCTCAGTTGGCGCCGCACTGTCCGTCTGTGGCCTCACGTCCGCAGGCGAATCCGTCGGAGTCATCGAGGTCACCGACGATGCCTCGACAGGCGCCGAGGGCACAACCATCGGTTGCGAGTCCAGGACGGCCGTATCTGCCGCAGGAGTCTCCAGCATGCGTTCAACGCTCACCGGCTCGGTGCGGAACCAGTCGAAATACCAGCCCGCCAGCAAGGCCGCCACGAGCAGCAGCACCATCCAGCGCACCGAGGCGGCGCCGAGCTTCGGCGCGCTGCCGCCAATCGGCAGCTCACCGTCGGCATTGCGGATCGGCGACAGATCCACGTCACCCTGCCCGGCCAGGCGCTCGACACCCGCCAGCAGAGGTGCCGGATCAAGCCCCAGATAACGCGCGTAGTTGCGCAGGAAACCGCGCACGAAGGCCATGCCCGGCAGCGCCGAGAAATTGTCGGCCTCGAGCGCAGCGATCTGACGCGGATTGAGCTTCAGCGCGAAGGCGACCTCGCTCACGCTTTCGCCTCGCGCCTCGCGCGCCGCACGCAGCACGGCACCCGGCGAGCGAACGTCCTCGTGGGCGATGTCGGCCGCCGGTTCGCGCGACTGATCGTTGCTCACTCGAACTTCCCTTGAGTCATCGACTGGTACTCATCCGACTCGGCAAAGCGGCTGCCCAACTGCGACGCATAGCTGGCCTCGGCATCGCGATTGCCCAGGCGGCGCTCGGTACGCAAGCCGAGCCATGCCGACGCGGCGGTCGGCTCGCTCTGCTGATGCAGGCGAATCAGGTGCGTGCGCGCCTGATCATAGCGGCCGCCGCGGTAGGCGATATCGGCCAGTTGGTAAAGCGCCTGGCGGTTCGCGGGATCAGCCTGCACCGCGGCCAGGAACTGGCCCTCGGCCGCCGCATCGTCCTTCAGCCGCAGATGGCAGAGACCGGCATTGGTGTAGGACCGTGTGGCGTGGCGGTAGTAGGGATTGCGTGCTGCCTGCGCGAGACGCTCAAGGCCGCGCAGTTCCTCGCCTTGGGTACACAGGAACCAGCCGTAGCTGTTGTTGAAATCCGGATCGCCTGGCGCCGCGCTGAGCGCTGCCTCGAAGTTCTGCCGTGCCGGGCCGTTCTCCTCGATCAGCATGTAGGCCAACCCCAGCAGATGGTAGGCCGGCGCATAGCCCGGGCTGTCATTGAGCGCGATGCGCCCCTCGTCGAGCGCCACGTCGTAGCGGCCGATCTCGAAGTAGGCCATGCCGAGATCGACGTGCACCCGGGCACGTGATTCGGCCGGTGTCGCCGGCGTGATATCCGACATGGGACGGCTGACCGTTGTCGACAGCCCGCTCTGACCTGCCGGCACCGTTGCACAACCACTTGTCACCACGGCCGCCACCAGCAAGGCGGCCAGCGCGAACTTGCGCTTCATCAGCGATCCTCCATGACCTGTTTCAGGCGCACCGTGCGCCGCGTCTTGTCCTGAACCTGGCCTGCGAGCTGGCCGCAGGCCGCATCGACGTCGTCACCACGCGTCTTGCGCGTGGTCGTGACAATGCCGGCGTCAATCAGGATACCGGCAAAACGGCGGATGCGTTCGGCCGGGGAGCGCAGGAAACCCGAATTCGGGAAGGGGTTGAACGGAATCAGGTTGAACTTGCACGGCACGTCGCGCACCAGCGCAACAAGCTCGCGCGCATGCGCCTCGCTGTCGTTCACGCCATCGAGCATTACATACTCGAAAGTGACGAAATCGCGCGGTGCACGCTCGAGGTAGCGCTGGCACGTAGCCATCAGCTCGCGCAGCGGGTACTTTTGGTTGATCGGCACCAGGCGGTCGCGCAGCGCGTCGTTGGAGGCGTGCAGCGACACGGCGAGCGCCACCGGGCATTCCTCGCGCAGACGGTCCATCGCCGGCACGATGCCCGAGGTCGACACCGTGACGCGGCGGCGCGACAGGCCGTAGGCATGGTCGTCGAGCATCAGGCGCAGCGCGGTAACCACGTTGTCGAAGTTGGCCAGCGGCTCGCCCATGCCCATCATCACGACATTGCTGATGATGCGGCCGTTGTCCTTCTCGCCGGCTTCGAGGTCCTGGGCCTCCTCATTTGGGTCAACTCGCGCAGCACCCAGCAGTTTGTTGGCTAGCCACAGCTGGCCAATGATCTCCGCCGCGCTGAGGTTGCGGTTGAAGCCCTGCTTGCCGGTCGAGCAGAACGCGCAGTCGAGCGCGCAGCCCGCCTGCGAGGACACGCATAGCGTGCCGCGGTTGGTTTCAGGAATGAACACGGTCTCGACGGCGTTCGCGTTGCCGACGTCGAGCAACCACTTGCGCGTGCCGTCGGCCGAGATCGAGTCGCGCACCGGCACCGGCGGGCGGATCACGGCGATGTCCTTGAGCTTGGCGCGCAGGGACTTGGCGACATCGGTCATCGCGTCGAAGTCGTCGCAGCCCTCGTGATGCATCCAGCGCATCACTTGGCGGGCACGGAAGGGCTTCTCGCCCAGCCCGGCAAACCAGGCGACGAGGCCATCGACGTCGAAATCGAGCAGATTGACCGGATTGGGTGTGCTCATGCCTGAAACTTCACTCTCTCATAGCGGAGGCCGGACAAGGGCCCCGCCGTAATGCAAACGGCCCGAACACGCCGCGCGCGGTGCGGGAGGCACCGCGAAGCGTGCGCGACGGGCCGTTGGAACGGACCGCTTAGCGCGAGTAAACGTTCATGCCCGGGAAGAAGAAAGCCACTTCCACGGCAGCGGTTTCCGGTGCGTCGGAGCCGTGCACGGCGTTGGCGTCGATCGACTCGGCGAAGTCCGCGCGGATGGTGCCCTTGTCGGCCTTCTTCGGGTCGGTGGCGCCCATCAGCTCGCGGTTCTTGGCGATGGCGTTCTCGCCTTCGAGGCACTGGATCATCACCGGGCCGGAGGTCATGAAGGACACCAGATCCTTGAAGAAGGGACGCTCCTTGTGCACGGCGTAGAACTCGCCGGCCTCACGCTCGGACAGGTGAGCCATCTTGGCGGCGATGATCTTCAGGCCGGCGCCTTCGAAGCGGGCGTAGATCTGGCCGATCACGTTCTTGGCGACGGCGTCGGGCTTGATGATGGACAGGGTGCGTTCGATTGCCATGGAAAACTCCGGGACTGCGCTCGAAAGAAGCGCGAGGTTAAGAAAAAAGCGCGAAATTTTAACAGGTTTCGCGTGACACCGATGCGCGCACGGTGCGTGCGAATGTAAGCCGACGCAAGCGTTCCGACTTCAAAAGAACAATCCCCGCCGGACGTGACCGCCCTGCGGGGATTGCAGCGACCAGCCGGCCGCGCCGCCTGATGCGACCGGGCCGCGACGCTTACATCATGCCGAGCGCCTTCGGCAGGAAGGTGGAGATGCTCGGGACGTAGGTGATGATCATCAGGAACACCAGCATCGTGTACAGCCAGGGCATGACCGCCTTGCTCATCTCGGTCAGGCCCGCCTTGGTCACCCCGGAGGCGACGAAGAGATTCAGGCCCACCGGCGGCGTAATCATGCCGATTTCCATGTTCACCACGATCATCACGCCGAAGTGGATCGGATCGATCCCCAGCGCCACCGCAACCGGGAAAAGGATCGGCGCCAGGATCAGGATGATCGACGACGGCTCCATCAGCGCACCGGCCACCAGCAGCAGGATGTTCACCACGATCAGGAAGCCGATCGGCCCCATGCCGCTGGCGACGATGGCATCGGCCATGCGCTGCGGGATCTGCTCGCTGGTGAGGATGAAGGAGAACAGCACCGCACTGGCGATGATGAACAGCAGCATCGCGCTCATGTTCGCCGAATCCAGCAGCACGCGCGGAATCTGCTTGAAGGTCAGGTCCTTGTACACGAACACCGCGATGAAGAAGGCATAAACCGCACTCATCGCCGCCGCTTCGGTCGGGGTGAACATGCCAGAGTAGATGCCGCCCATCACCACGACGATCAGCATCAGACCCCAGAAGGCCTTGCGGAAAGCCGCGAAGCGCTCACCCCAGGACACCGACGGCATGGTCGGGTAGTTGTTCTTGCGCGCCACGTACCACGTAGTCAAGCCGAGCATGAAAGCCAGCAGCAGGCCCGGGATCACGCCCGCCATGAACAGCGCACCGACCGACGAGTTGGTGGTCACCGAATACATCACCATGACGATGGACGGCGGGATCAGGATACCCAGGCCGCCGGCCGAAGCCACCACACCCGCGCCGAAGCGCACCGGGTAGCCCTGCTTGATCATCGCCGGGATCAGGATCGAGCCGATCGCCACCACGGTCGCCGGGCTCGAACCCGAGACCGCCGCGAACAGCGCGCAGGCCAGCACCGCCGACATGCCCAGGCCGCCACGCAGGTGGCCGACCATGGCGGTGGCGAAGTTGATCATGCGCCGCGCCACCCCGCCGTGGGTCAGGAAGTTGCCGGCGAGGATGAAGAACGGGATCGCCATGATCTCGAACTTCTCGATACCGGTGAACATCTTGAGCGCCACCGACTCCAGCGGCACGTCGGTGAAGATGAACATGAAGCTCAGCACCGTGAGGCCGAGCGCCACGCCCACCGGCATGCCGATCGCCATCAGGACGACGAGCAGACCGAAGATTGCAATCGTGTTGGTCATGATGTCATCCCCTCTCAGTTGCCCTGACGCGGACGCTTGGCGTCAGCCTCACGGCTCGCGTGCTCGATATCCTCGGCGATCGAGATCGCCTCGCCCTCGAGCAGCACGTTCTCATCCTGGTCTTCGTCAAGGCCCTCGACGTGACCATGGTCGTGCGATGGCAGCTCACCACTGCGGGCGAAGCTCACCATCACCTGCAGGAAGCGATAGCACATCAGGAAGGAGCCCAGCGGCACGGCCGCATACACCATCCAGGTCGGCCATTCGAGGTCGGGCGTCGTCGGTCCCTCGAAGTAGTCACCCGTATCGCGACCGAGGAGCGACAGCGTCTCGTAGGCCATGCCGTTCTCCCAAACGAACAGCGCACCGAACACGCCGATCAGTCCCGTGAAGATCACACCGCACACCAGGCCAGCCTGGATCAGCGCCGCGCGCGGCGTGCCCGAGAGCTTGTTGACGAGGATGTCCACACCGACATGGATGCCGGTGCGCACGCCATAGGCGGCACCGAACTTGGCCATCCACACGAAGAGGATGATGCAGAACTCCTGGGCCCAGCCGACGTTCATGTCGAGCAGCCAGTCCTGCAGCACGGGAATTTCATAGCCGGACAGGTAGCGATGCACCACCGACACGAAGATCACGATCGTCGCGATCGCCATCAGCGCGCCGATGATGAACTCCTCCAGGCGGTCGAGAAGCTTGTTCATGATTGTTTTCCCCGGAAAAACGCCCGTCGCGCTCGAAGCGCCAGACGGGCGTTGCTGGGTGAGATGAAACGTGGATTACAGCTTGGCCGGATCGAAGCCGGTTTCCTTGTAGATCGACTGGATCAGGTCGGCACCGATGCGCGATTCCATCTTCTTGTGCACTGGCACCAGCGCCTTCTTGAACGCGGCCTTCTCTTCGGCGGTCGGCGTGTAGACCTCGGTCTTGCCCGAGGCGCGCACGCCCTCGAGCGCCTTGTCGTTCTCTTCCTTGGCGATCTGGTTGGCGTAGGCGGTCGACTCGGCCATGGCCTTGTCGAGCTGGGTGCGCACTTCAGCCGGCAGGCCGTCCCAGAACTTCTTGTTGGTGATGACCGCGTAGCCCAGATAGCCGTGATCGGTCAGGGTCATGTGCTTCTGCACTTCGTGCATCTTCTGGGTGAAGAGGTTCGAGTGCGGGTTCTCGGTGCCGTCGACCACGCCCGTCTGCAGCGCCTGATAGACCTCGGAGAAGGCCATCACCTGCGGCAGCGACTTGAGCTCGCGCATCTGCTCCTCGAGTACCTTGGACGACTGGATGCGCATCTTCTTGCCACGCAGGTCTTCCGGCTTCTTGATCGGGGAGTTGGCCGAGAACGACTTGAAACCGTTATCCCAGAAAGCCAGACCACGAATGCCCTTGGGCTCGAGCTTGGCAAGCAGTTGCTGGCCGACCGCGCCCTGGGTGACCTTGTTCAGTGCCTCGTAGCCGTCGAAGATGTAGGGCAGGTCGAAGACCTCGAACTCGCGCACGCCGAGCGGGCCGAACTTGGCCAGCGAAGGGGCGAGGAGCTGGACGGCGCCCAGCTGCAGCGCCTCCATCTCTTCCTTGTCCTTGTACAGCGTGCTGTTCGGATAGACTTCGACCTTCACGGCGCCACTCGTGTACTTCTCGGCCAGTTCCTTGAACTTCTCCGCAGCCTTGCCCTTGGGCGTGTCCTGAGCCACGACGTGGCTGAACTTGATCACGATCGGCTCTGCGGCGACCGCTGCCGCCGACAGACCCACAGCCATCAGACCAACCAGAAGCGTACGAATCTTCATGAGTTCTTCTCCTCCGAATTGAGCGCGCCACGCCGGACGCATCGTTTTCCGCCCGGCGCACGGAACGCCCTGACGATGACCGCCAACAGATAAAACCTGTTATGCAGGCCATCAGTATCCTTATTGCGCAGCGCCTGTCGCTATTGTGGAATGCCGCATCAGTGGAACCCGCAAGCTCCAAATCCTCTTCGGCCGCGTCCTCTGCGGCCCCCTCTCCAGGCGGTGACAAGGCGCCAAAGGCCGCCGTGCGCAACCGGCTGCTCGGGCAGCTGCCCTACCTCAGCCTGGTGCTGTTCCTGATCGCAATCGCAGCGCTGGTGTGGCTGACCCGCCAGTACGACAGCGACGAGCAGAAGGCGACCCTGATCAGCGACGTGCTGTGGATGGAACAGAACCTGCGATTCCACCTCGACCGCAATGAGGCCCAGCTGCAGCAGCTCGGCCCCGACCTATATGGCGGCAAGCTGAGTCCGCAGACCGAGGCGCAGGTTCATCATCTGCTGAACCAGGAACGTGGACTGGTGCGCATCGCGTGGCTGAGCCCACAGGGCAACACCGTGGGTTCGATGCCGCCATACACGGATGGCGGCGCCGACAATGAGTTGCGCACGCTGACCGCAGGCACGAGCTTCGAGCTGGCACGCAGCATCGGCCGCCCCGTCTATGGACCCGCTTACCCGGTGGCGGGCGACGCCTTCCACTTCGCCATCCACGTGCCGGTGTGGTCGGACGAAGCCCTGGTCGGCATCGTCGTCGGCGTGTATTCGCTGTCCGACCTGGTGATCCGCGAACTGCCATGGTGGTTCTCCGAGCGATACCGCGTTGCCGTGCTCGATTCCGACGGTCGGGAGATCGCGGCCAAGTCCAAGATTGCCCCGCTCGCGCCACAGCTCGCCTATCGCATGCCCTTCGACCCTCCGGGGCACGGTCTGACGCTCGATATCACGGCCTACAGGTCGGAGACGCGCTGGATTCCGGTGCTGCTGATCGCTTCGCTGGTGCTGCTTGGCGGGATGATCGTGTGGAGCGTGATGCAGTTGCGGCGCCAGCTCGCGCGGCGCCAACGCGCGGAAAACGCGCTACTCGAGGAATCGGCCTTCCGCCGCGCAATGGAAGACTCGCTGCTCACCGGCATGCGCGCGCGCGACCTCGAGGGCCGCCTGACCTATGTGAACTCCGCCTTCTGCAACATGACGGGCTACACGGCTGACGAACTGATCGGTCTCAAGCCCCCCATGCCCTACTGGGACCCCGAGCGCATCGAGCGCACTTTCGAGCTGCACCACGAGATCATGTCCGGCGGCACCCCCAGCGAGGGCACCGAGGTACGTCTCCGACGCAAGAACGGCGAGGTGCTCGACGTGCTGGTCTTCGAGGCGCCGCTGATCGATGCCCGCGGCCGCCACACCGGCTGGATGGGTTCGGTGCTCGACATCACCGAACAGAAGCGTGCGCGCGAGCTTGCCCTGCAGCAGGAAGAGCGCCTGCAGGCCACCTCGCGCCTGGTGACGATGGGCGAAATGGCCTCGACGCTGGCGCACGAGCTCAACCAGCCGCTGGCCGCGATCGCCAGCTACAGCAACGGCTGCATCAACCGCCTCGAATCGGGTGCGCTCGACCGCGCCGAGTTGCTCGACATCCAGCAGCGCATCGCCCGTCAGGCCCGGCGCGCCGGCGAGATCATCCGTCGCGTGCACGACTTCGTGCGCCGCTCCGAACCCCAGCGCGCCCCGCTCGACCTCAACACCGTGATCCGCGACGCCGTCGGCCTGATCGAAGCCGACGCGCGCAAGCGTCAGATGCGCATCGTCACCGAGCTCGCGTCCGGGCTGCCCGCCGTGCTCGCCGATGCGGTGATGATCGAGCAGATCATCGTCAACCTGGTGCGCAACGGCATGGACGCCATGCGCGACACCCCACGCACGCGCCGCGAAGTGCGCATCCGCACCAACCAGGAAGGCCGCCACGTCTGCGTGCGCGTATCTGACCGCGGCGCCGGCATCCCGCCCGAGACCGCCGCCCGCCTGTTCGAGCCCTTCTTCACCACAAAGCCCGAAGGCATGGGCATGGGCCTGAACATCTGCCGCTCGATCGCCGAGCTGCATCATGGTCGCCTCACTTTCGAACCCGCCCCCGAGGGCGGTACCATCTTCACCCTCTCGCTACCCGTGGAATCCGCATGAATCCGGTCTGCGCGCACATCATCGACGACGACGAAGCCATCCGCGATGCCCTGCAATGGCTGTTCAAGACGCGCGGCGTCGCGTGCCGCACCTGGGAGGGCGGCGAACCCTTCCTGGAGGCCTGGCAGCCAGAATGGCGTGGCTGCATCGTACTGGACATCCGCATGCACGGCATGAGCGGCCTCGAGTGCTTCGATAACTTGCTCGCACGCGGTTGCGAACTGCCGGTGATCTTCATCACCGGACACGGTGATGTGCCGATGGCCGTGGCCGCACTGAAGAAGGGCGCATTCCACTTCATCGAAAAGCCCTTCAACGACCACGATCTGGTCGACCTGGTCGAAAAAGCGATCGCCCTCGACGCCGAGCGCCAGCGCGCCGCCGCGAGCCGCGAGACCATCGAGGCGCGCCTGTCCACGCTGACCCAGCGCGAGCGCGAGGTGATGGATCTGATCCTCGAAGGCAAGTACAACAAGGTGATCGCCGATGAACTGTCGATCTCGATGCGCACTGTCGAAGCCCACCGTTCGCGCATCTTCGACAAGATGGCGGTGCGCTCGGCGGTCGAGCTTGCCCAGATGCTGACGACGATGCGCGGCTAGACTACGATGCGCGCGGGCCGCCATTCGGGCATGAGCCCATCGTGCCCCGGGGCGCAGGCGAACTCCGCCGCGACCCCAATGCCGCCGACCCAAGCCGGAGCCTCATCCACCCAGAGCACCGGCAGACGATCACGCAGCCACGCCGGGATGCCAGCCTCCTGGCACAGGTTCTTGAATTCGCGGCGTGGCCGGCCGGCCTCCAGCCGCAGCCGCATCCCCGGCCGCCGCCCGGCGAGCCGCAACGAATGTGCCTCGTCGAGCAGCGAACGCGCTATGCCCTGCCCGCGCACTGAGGTGAAACCGACCTGCCCTGCCCCCCACGGAAGCGTCGCTCCCCCACACCAGTCCCGAGGCTCGTAATAGTCGCCCCCGACGGACTCGAGCCACAGCAGGTCGCGATAGGCGCACAAGGCCATGTCACCCAGAACGACACGCAGCGGGTGCGCCAGTGCAACCACACGCAACTGACGCAGGGCTTCGTCCAGCCTGGCCTGGGCCGGCGCCCGCCAGCCGTGCCGGCGCGCCTGCCAGCGCAGCAGATTGGCGATACGCGCATCCGACAGCGCCAGTACGGCGCGGCGCTGCAAGGACTCGCCGCCGCAGGCGGCCTGGTCGAGTGCGGCAAGCTCGTCCAGCAGCTCGCTTGCCTCACGGAAGTGGCGGGCCGCGCGCGCCAGTGTCGGCACCGCGGCGGGAAAGCGCTCGCCAACCAGCGGCAGCACGCGATGACGGAGGTAATTGCGGCTGAAACGCACGTCGGCGTTGCTCTCGTCCTCGACCCACTCCAGCCCGCGCGCACGCGCCCAGGCCTCGATTCCGGCGCGACGGCAGTCGAGCAGCGGGCGCAGGCGCCCCGGCCTGCCACCCAAAGGCGGCTCAAAAGAGGCCATCGCCGCGGCGCCACGCACGCCGCTGCCACGCAACAGCCGGAACAGCAGCGTCTCGGCCTGGTCGTCCTGATGATGACCGAACGCGAGCCAGTCGCAGGGAATGGCATCCAGCGCCGCCAGCCGCTCGCGACGGGCTGCGGCCTCGAGGCCCGCGCGATCGTCGCGCGGCACCTCGACACGGATCAGCGAGAAGGAGACCCGCAGCTGCGCGCAGCGCGACGCGCACGCCTGCGCCCACGCGTCGGCATGGGGGCTCAGGCCGTGATGCACATGCGCCGCCTGCAGCGCGTAGCCGTGCTGCGGCGCCAGCTCGTGCAGCACCTCGAGCAGTAAGAGCGAATCGACGCCGCCCGACAGCGCACAGCACAGGCGGGCGCCAGGACCGACTCCCGCCGCCGTCAGCGCGCGGGAAACGGCCTCGGGCAGCATGTCAGGCCGCCAGTTCCTTGAAGCGGCCGTAGCCCATCAGCTTCTCGTAGCGCTGGGCCACGAGTTCTGACGGCGACAGGTGATCGACCTGGCGCAGCGCCTCGGCTAGCGCACGCTTGAGTGTCGCCGCCATCGCGCGATGATCGCGATGTGCACCGCCGACCGGCTCATTGACGACCTTGTCCACCAGCCCGAGGGACTTCAGCCGCGCGGCCGTAATGCCCATGGTCTCGGCCGCCTCGGAGGCCTTGTCCGCGCTCTTCCACAGGATGGAGGCGCAGCCCTCGGGCGAGATCACCGAATAGGTCGAGTACTGCAGCATCATCAACTGGTCGGCGACCGCGATCGCCAGCGCGCCGCCGGAGCCGCCCTCGCCGATGATCGTGCTGATGATGGGCACCTTCAGCTCGGCCATCAGGTAGATGCTGTGGCCGATCGCCTCGGACTGGCCGCGCTCCTCCGCACCGATGCCGGGATAGGCGCCCGGCGTATCGACGAAGGTGAACACCGGCAGGCCGAACTTCTCCGCCAGCTTCATCAGCCGCATGGCCTTGCGATAGCCTTCCGGCCGCGGCATGCCGAAGTTGCGCGCGATCTTTTCCTTGGTGTCACGGCCCTTCTGATGGCCGATGACGACGCAGCTCTCGCCATTGAAGCGCGCCAGCCCACCGACGATTGCCTTGTCGTCGGCAAACGCACGATCGCCGTGCAGTTCCTCGAAGTCGGTGAAGACATGCTGCGCGTAGTCGAGCGTGTAAGGACGCTGCGGATGACGGGCGACCTGCGCGATCTGCCACGGCGTCAGCTTGGCGTAGATGTCCTTGGTCAGGGACTGGCTCTTGGTTTCGAGGCGGGCAATCTCCTCGGAGATGTCCACGGCCGGGTCGTCGGAGACGAAACGGAGCTGGTCGATCTTGGCTTCGAGCTCGGCAACTGCCTGTTCGAAATCCAGAAAAGTGGTTTTCATCCAACCGTTCCCACTGAAAAATGTGCGCCATTGTAGCGCCACAGGGCGCAAGTCGTGCCCATCGCATTCGGGCAAACGCAGTCCGGAATCATCCGGTTGCACTAAACGCAAGCGGGGTGACCGCCTTCCGGCAGCCACCCCGCCCAAGTCCCGCCGGTGATCGGCGTCAGTCGTTGTTCATGAAGCCCAGCAGGTGCAGCAGGCTGGTAAAGAGGTTGAAGATCGACACGAACAGCGACACCGTCGCCATCACGTAGTTGGTCTCGCCACCGTGAATGATGTTGCTCGTCTCGAACAGGATCAGGCCCGACATCAGCAGCACGAAGGCAGCCGAAACGGTCAGCGACAGCGCCGGGATCTCAAAGAAGATCGCGCCCAGGCCAGCCAGGAAGGCGACCAGGATGCCGACCATCAGGAACCCGCCCATGAAGGAGAAATCCTTCTTGGTGGTGATCGCGTAAGCCGACAGGCCGAGGAAGATCGCCGCGGTGCCGGCCATCGCCTGCATCACGATGCTGCTGCCGTTGGGCAGCGACAGGTAGGCGGAAATGATCGGGCCGAGCGTGAAGCCCATGAAGCCGGTCAGCGCGAACACGAACAGGATGCCCAGGCTGCTGTTGCGGAACTTGCTGGTCGCGAACAGCAGGCCGAAGTAGCCGACAAGCGTCACGATGATGCCCAGGCGCGGCGCACCCATCGCCATCGACAGACCGGCCGTCAGCGCCGAGAACGCCAGCGTCAGCGACAGCAGCATGTAGGTGTTGCGGATGACCTTGTTGGTCGACAGCACCGAGGCTTCGGTGCGCGTCATCGTCAGGCGGTTTTCCATGCTTTGTTTCCTCCGGGGGAGAAGTGGATTTGTTTTGGGTGCCGGGGCCACGACGACGGCCTTCGGCACCAGGCCAGGAAAAAGGTTGGAACGACGGCTTCAGGCAGGCAGGGCCTCCATCGGCGCGTGATGTCGGACAGGGCGCTGGCTGCGGCGCACGCGCTGGGCAAGGACGCGGGCCACGCGATCAGCCGCCTGATCCACCGCCGCACGCACGTCGAGCTGAGTGATCGCGAACACCACGTCGGGCAGGTTGCGCAGGCGCAGTTGTACCACGCAACGCTTGTCGCTGCCGCCACGCGGGCCATTGACGTCCGCGACCTTCACGCGCGCCCACTGGATGTGGTCGCGAAAACGTCCGATTGCGAAACTCATCCGGCGGCTCACGTAGTCACGCAGGACGGGAGCGGCTTCAACGCCATCACAATGCAGATCGATTCGCATGCTGAGTCTCCTTGTGTAGTTGCGCATTGCCTTCAGGCTCGACGCCTGACGGATACTAAACCTCAGACGCTTCGATAAAATCTCAGTTCAACAGAATGTATATCCGTTTTTTTCGAAGCATCCACAATCGGGAACGCAGGACATGATCAACTACAAGCAGCTGCATCATTTCTGGACCGTCGCCCGAGCAGGTGGGATCGTGCGCGCGGCAGAACGTTCCGGACTCGCCCCACAAACCCTGTCTGGGCAGATCGCGACACTGGAGGCCGAGCTCGGCGTCAGCCTGTTCCGGCGACAGGGCCGCGGGCTGGCGCTGACCGACACGGGGCGGGTCGCGCTGGATTACGCAGAGGAGATCTTCCGGCTCGGCGACGAACTGGAGGAGGCACTGCGCAGCCGAGCGAGCGGCCGCACCGTGCCCTTCCGCGTCGGCATCGCCGATGTCGTGCCCAAGGCCATTGCCTGGCTGCTGCTGGCGCCGTCGATGAACCTGCCCGAACCGATGCGCATCGTCTGCCGGGAAGGCAAGTTCGACGCCCTGCTCGGCGAACTCGCGATCCACAAGCTCGACGTCGTGCTGGCCGACAGCCCCATGCCGTCGAACATGGATGTGCGCGGCTACAACCATACGCTCGGCGAATCGACGATCGGCTTCTTCGCCACGCCCACGCTCGCCGCAACACTCCAAGGAGGCTTTCCCGCCTGCCTCGACGGTGCCCCGCTGCTGCTGCCGGGCGGCGAGGCTGCAGTGCGCGGCCCGCTGCTGCAATGGCTCGAAGCCGCGCGCCTGAAACCTCGCATAGTGGGGGAATTCGATGACAGTGCCCTGATGCGCGCCTTCGCCGAGGCCGGCGCCGGCATCTTCCCGAGTGCATCGCTGGTGGGCGAACAGCTGTGCCAGCAGGATGCGATGGTGCATCTGGGCGACGCCGACGGCGTGACCGAAACCTACTACGCGATCTCGGTCGAGCGCAGGCTGACCCACCCCGCGGTGCGAGCCATCAGCGCGGCGGCGAACAAGGGGCAGAAGATCGGATAGAGATAGGGAATCACGCGCTGGATTTGCCAGCGCACCAGCGCTTGATCCAGAATCTCGCCCCTGACGCGGCAGGAAAGGAAGGACGGAAGGCAAAGCGCCTTCAGCCGCCATCGCATACAGGGCATTTGCGCAGAAGTGCGCAGAGATGGTGCCGGGAAAGGGACTCGAACCCTTACACCTTGCGGCGGCGGATTTTGAATCCGCTGCGTCTACCGATTCCGCCATCCCGGCAGGGAAGGCGCTCATTATCCCTGAATACCGGCCATCGCAGCAAGCGGGCCAGCACCAACCGGGACCGCACTCCCCCATGTCATTGACGCTGAACGATTTCGACTATTTCCTTCCGCCTGAGCTGATCGCCCAGGCTCCGCTGCCCGAGCGCAGCGCCAGCCGGCTGCTGGTCGTGCAGCCCGACGAGCACGGTGTGGATGCCCTGCTCGACCGCCGCTTCACCGACCTGCCCGATCTCGTCGGTCCCGACGACCTGCTGGTCTTCAACGACACCCGGGTGATCCACGCCCGCCTGCATGGAGTGAAAGACAGCGGCGGCCAGATCGAGGTGCTGATTGAGCGCGCCGTCGGGCCGCACGAGGCGCTGGCGCAGGTGCGAGCGAGCAAGTCGCCCCGCACCGGCACCACCCTGCGTCTGGCCGACGCCTTCGACGTCGAGGTCCTTGGCCGCGTCGGCGAGTTCTATCACCTGCGTTTTCCGGCAGGCGAGGACCTGTTCGCGCTGCTCGAGCGCCACGGCAAGCTGCCGCTGCCGCCCTACATCCAGCGCGCCGCCGGCGACGACGACGAGAGCCGCTACCAGACGGTGTTCGCCCGCGAGCCGGGCTCGGTCGCCGCACCCACCGCCGGCCTGCACTTCGACGAAGGCGTGCTCGCCCGCATCGCCGCGCGCGGCGCGAAATGCGCCTGGCTGACACTGCACGTCGGCGCCGGCACCTTCCAGCCGGTCCGCGTCGACGACCTCGGCGAGCACCGCATGCACCGCGAACGCTACGTGATCCCGCAGGAGACGGTCGACGCCATCGACGCCACCCGTGCGGCCGGCGGCCGGGTGATCGCGGTGGGCACCACCAGCATGCGCGCGCTTGAGGCCGCGGCTCAGGACGGCCCGCTCGAAGCCGGCAGCGGCGAGACCGAGATCTTCATCCTGCCGGGCTTCCGCTTCCAGGTGGTGGATGCGCTGATCACAAATTTCCATCTGCCCAAGTCCACGCTGATGATGCTGGTCTCGGCCTTTGCCGGCATGGACGGCATCCGCCGTGCCTACGCCCACGCCGTCGCGCAGCGCTACCGCTTCTTCAGCTACGGCGACGCGATGTTCCTCACCCGCACGGACAACTCCGAGAACGACAAGCCCAGCGATGCAATTTGAACTCCTCACCACCGACGGCGGCGCCCGCCGCGGCCGCCTGACGCTTGCCCATGGCATCGTCGAAACCCCGGTCTTCATGCCGGTCGGCACCTACGGCACAGTCAAGGCGATGACGCCGGCCATGCTCGCCGACATCGGCGCGCAGATCTGCCTGGGCAATACCTTCCACCTGTGGCTGCGCCCGGGACTCGACATCATCGCCGCGCATGAAGGCCTGCACCGCTTCATGGCCTGGGACAAGCCCATCCTCACCGACTCGGGCGGCTTCCAGGTCTTCAGCCTCGGCGCGCTGCGCAAGATCACCGAGGAAGGCGTCAAGTTCGCCAGCCCGATCGACGGCGCCAAGCTCTTCCTGACGCCCGAGATCTCGATGCAGATCCAGACCGTGCTGAACTCGGACATCGTGATGATCTTCGACGAATGTACGCCCTACCCCGCCACCCGCGACGAAGCGGCGAAGTCGATGCGCCTGTCGCAACGCTGGGCGAAGCGCTCGCGCGACGAGTTCGACCGCCTGGAGAACAGGAACGCACTGTTCGGCATCGTCCAGGGTGGCATGTACGAGGATCTGCGTGACGAATCGCAGGGCGTGCTCGAGGAGATCGGCTTCCACGGCTTCGCCATCGGTGGCCTGTCGGTGGGCGAACCCAAGGAAGACATGGCGCGCATCCTCGCCCACACCGCGCCGCGCCTGCCGCAAGGCAAGCCGCGCTACCTGATGGGCGTGGGCACGCCCGAGGACATCGTCGACGGCGTCGCCGCCGGCATCGACATGTTCGACTGCGTGATGCCCACCCGCAATGCGCGCAACGGCTGGCTGTTCACCCGCTACGGCGACATCAAGATCAAGAACGCGGTGCACAAGGCCGACACCCGGCCGCTGGATCCCTCCTGCGACTGCTATACCTGCCGAAACTTCAGCCGCGCCTACCTGCATCACCTGCATCGCACCGGCGAGATCCTCGGCAGCATGCTCAATACGGTGCACAACCTGCGCTACTACCAGACGCTGACGTCGGAGCTGCGCGACGCCATCGCCGTCGGCCAGTTCGACGCCTACGTGCAGCGTTTCCGCAGCGAGCGCGCCACCGGCACGCAATGAACCCGACGCCCTCGCCGGCGTCTCACCCGGCCGGGGAGCTCCCCGGCTACTGATATAATCGAGCGCTTTTTCGCTAACCCGGAGTAATAGACGTGCTGATTTCCAATGCCTACGCCCAAGCCGCGGGCGGCGACCCCAGCGGCGGCCTGATGGGCTTGCTGCCCCTGATCCTGATGTTCGTGGTGCTGTGGTTCCTGATGATCCGCCCGCAGATGAAGCGCGCGAAGGAACACAAGGCCATGGTCGAAGCACTGGCCAAGGGCGATGAAGTGGTGACCGGCGGCGGCATCGCCGGCCGCGTGACCGACGTCGGCGACAGCTTCGTGCAGGTCGAAGTCGCGCCCAACACCGTGGTCGCCGTGCAGAAGCAGGCCGTGGCCACCGTGCTGCCCAAGGGCACGCTGAAGGCCCTGTAAACCCAACTGCCGCGGTGTCGGGGTAGCCCCCGCCACCGTGCCACGCCGGGCACGGTCCTGACTGTCGATGTGGGCAGCGGTCGTGACCCGGCGCAATACTGTTTGCCGCCGACGATGAATCGCTACCCTCTCTGGAAGAACCTCCTGATCGGCCTCGTGCTGATCTGGGGCCTGATCTACACCCTGCCCAATTTCTACGGCGAGGTCCCCGCAGTCCAGGTGTCCAGCGCCAAGGCCACGCTCAAGCTCGACCCGGCAACGGTGTCCGACCGCGTCGCTGGCGTGCTGAAGGAAGCCGGCATCGAGCACGGCGGCATCTTCGCCGACGCCAGCAGCGTGCGCGCCCGCTTTGCGAGCACCGACATCCAGTTGCGCGCCAAGGACGCCATCGAGCGCGCCTTCAACCCTGACGCCAGCGACCCTTCCTACGTCGTCGCACTGAACCTGCTGTCGGCCTCCCCAGCCTGGCTGACCTCAATTCACGCGCTGCCGATGTACCTTGGCCTCGACCTGCGCGGCGGCGTCCACTTCCTGCTTGAAGTCGACATGCCGGGCGCGCTGACCAAGCGCCTCGACGCCACCACCGGCGACCTGCGCACCCTGATGCGTGACAAGAACGTCCGCCACGCCGGCATCACCCGCGAAGGCAACACCGTCGTCGTCCGCTTCCGCGATGCCGAGCAACGCGAGGCCGGCCGCCGTGCCATCCAGGACAGCACCGCCGACCTGCAACTGGCCGACCGCGACGACGGCGCCGATGACCTCAGGCTGATCGCCACGCTGACCGCGCAGGCCCAGCAGACGATGCGCGAGTTCGCGCTCAAGCAGAACATCACCACGCTGCACAACCGCATCAACGAGCTCGGCGTGGCCGAACCGGTCATCCAGCAGCAGGGCGCCGACCGCATCGTCGTGCAGTTGCCCGGCGTGCAGGACGTCGCCAAGGCCAAGGACATCCTCGGCCGCACTGCGACACTGGAAGTGCGCATGGTGGATGACACGCCGGGCCTGCTCGAACAGGCGTTGGCAGGCAGCATTCCCTTCGGCACCGAACTGTACACCGAGCGCGGCGGATCGCCGCTGCTGTTGAAGAAGCAGGTGGTGCTGACCGGCGACCGCCTCACCGACGCCCAGCCCGGCTTCGACGGCCAGACCAACGAGCCCGCCGTACACCTGACGCTGGACGCCGCCGGCGCCCGCATCTTCCGCGACGTCACGCGCGAAAGCGTGGGCAAGCGCATGGCCATCCTGCTGATCGAGAAGGGCAAGGGCGAAGTCGTCACCGCGCCGGTGATCCGCAGCGAGATCGGCGGCGGGCGCGTGCAGATCTCCGGCCGCATGACGACCACCGAGGCCAACGACGTCGCGCTGCTGCTGCGCGCCGGCTCGCTCGCAGCACCGATGGAGATCATCGAGGAACGCACGGTCGGCCCCAGCCTGGGTGCCGAGAACATCGAGAAGGGCTTCAACTCCACGCTGTGGGGCTTCCTCGCCATCGCGGTGTTCATGTGCGCCTACTACATGCTGTTCGGCGTGGTATCGACGATCGCGCTGGCAGCCAACCTGCTGCTGCTGGTAGCGCTGCTGTCGCTGCTGCAGGCCACGCTGACGCTGCCGGGCATCGCCGCCATGGCGCTGACGCTGGGCATGGCGATCGACGCCAACGTGTTGATCAACGAGCGCATCCGCGAGGAACTGCGCAATGGGGCCACGCCGCAAGCGGCAATCGCAGCCGGCTACGACCGCGCATGGGACACGATTCTCGACTCCAACATCACGACCTTGATCGCTGGCGTCGCCCTGCTGGTGTTCGGCTCGGGCCCGGTGCGCGGCTTCGCGGTGGTGCACTGCCTGGGCATCCTGACCTCAATGTTCAGCGCCATCCTGGTGTCGCGCATGCTGATCAACTTCATCTACGGCCGCCGCCGGAAGGTCGACGCGCTGTCGATCGGCCAGGTGTGGAAGCCCACCAAGTAAGCGCTTGAGGCGAAAGGACAAGTCATCATGGAATTCTTCCGCATCAAGAAAGACATCCCGTTCATGCGCCGTGCGCTGGTGTTCAACGTCATCTCGTTGATCACCTTCGTGCTGGCAGTGTTCTTCCTCGCAACCCGCGGCCTGCATCTGTCGGTGGAGTTCACCGGTGGCACGCTGATGGAAGTGAGCTACGCCGAAGCCCCGCAGCTCGAACCCATCCGCCAGGGTCTGTCGGCCAGCGGCTACCCGGACGCGCAGGTGCAGAACTTCGGCAGCTCGCGCGATGTGCTGATCCGCCTGCCGAACCGCGAGGATCTGGACACGGCGCGCATCTCCGAACGCGTGATGGAAACGCTGAAGGCCCAGGCCGGACCGGCACCGGAGCTGCGCCGCGTCGAGTTCGTGGGCCCGCAGGTGGGCAAGGAACTGGCCACCGACGGCGCAATGGCGCTGCTGCTGGTGATCATCGGCATCATGATCTATCTGGCAATGCGCTTCGAATGGCGTTTCGCGGTATCGGCGATCATCGCCAACCTGCACGACGTGATCATCATCCTGGGCTTCTTCGCCTTCTTCCAGTGGGAATTCTCGCTGCCGGTACTGGCGGCGGTGCTGGCAGTGCTGGGGTATTCGGTGAACGAGTCGGTGGTGGTGTTCGACCGCGTGCGCGAGACTTTCAAGAAGCGCCGGGACATGACGACGCCGCAGGTACTCGACCACGCGATCACGAGCACGATCTCGCGTACCGTGATCACCCACGGCAGTACGCAGATCATGGTGCTGTCGATGCTGCTGTTCGGCGGCGAGACGCTCTACTACTTCTCGCTGGCGCTGACCATCGGCATCTGCTTCGGCATCTACTCGTCGGTGCTGGTGGCAAGCCCGTTGGTGATGTGGCTGGGCGTGTCGCGCGAGCAGTTCGTGAAGCCGAAGAAGGAGAAGGAGGAAGCGGTGGTCTGAGGCCGCTGTCTTCCGGACGTGAGAAAGGCGCCGCAGGCGCCTTTTTCTTTGCACTCCAGCCCTGCGGCACCCGGCTGCTGCGGTCAGACGGCAAACACCTGCTTGACCTTGAGCGTCTCGCCGCGCTCGATCAGGCCGATCAGGCGGTCGATGTTGGGGTGCTTGCCGGGGTTGGTGCGGGCGTCCTCGGTGTGCTCGGCGTACAGCTCGAGACCCTTCTTCGACGCTTCGGGGCTGATCGCACCGTAGAGTTGGGCGAGGTGGTTGTAGACCGCAAGCGAGCCGGCCTGGCCGGGCTTGTTCTCGATGGTGGCGACCACCGCATCGGCGGCGTCGATCAGGTTCAGCGCGGCGAGGTGCGACACACCGGGCAGGGTCTTGAGGTTGTCGGCGAAGGCCATCGGGTTCTCCTGGATTGAAAACGCCACCCGCAGGTGGCGCAAGATGGATGCAGCATGCGGGCCCGGACGGGCCGCATGCGCGTCGCGATCAGATGCGGCGCGCCAGCTCGGCGGCCTTGCCGACATAGCTCGCCGGCGTCATCGCCAGCAGGTGCTCGCGCGCCTCGGCGGGGATAGCCAGGGTGCGGATGAAGTCCTGCAGCGCCTCGCGCGTGATGCCCTTGCCGCGCGTCATGGCCTTGAGCTGCTCGTAGGGGTTCTCGATGGCGTAACGGCGCATCACGGTCTGCACCGGCTCGGCCAGCACTTCCCAGCATTCGTCGAGATCGGCCGCCAGACGCGCGGGGTCAGCTTCGAGCTTGTTCAGGCCACGCAGGCAGCTGTCCAGCGCCAGCACGGTGTGGCCGAAGCCCACGCCCATGTTGCGCAGCACGGTCGAGTCGGTCAGGTCGCGCTGCATGCGCGAGATCGGCAGCTTCTCGGAGAAGTGCTTGAGCACCGCGTTGGCGATGCCGAAGTTGCCTTCGGCGTTCTCGAAGTCGATCGGGTTGACCTTGTGCGGCATCGTCGACGAGCCGACCTCGCCTTCCTTGAGCTTCTGCTTGAAGTAGCCCAGCGAGATGTACATCCAGATGTCGCGGCAGGCGTCGATCAGCATGGTGTTGCAGCGGGCGATGGCGTCGAAGAGTTCGGCCATCGCGTCGTGCGGCTCGATCTGGATGGTGTATTCGTTGAAGCTCAGGCCCAGGGATTCTATGAAGCGGCGGTTGAAGCCTTCCCAGTCGAAGTCGGGCCAGGCCGACAGGTGGGCGTTGTAGTTGCCGACCGCACCGTTGAACTTGGCGCACATGGCGACACCCGCAATCGCCGCGCGGGCGCGCATCAGGCGTGCCGCGATGTTGGCCATCTCCTTGCCGAGCGTGGTCGGGCTGGCGGGCTGGCCGTGGGTGCGCGACAGCATCGGCAGGTCGGCCAGCGCGTGGGCGAGCTCGCGGAAGCGGGCGATGACAGCATCGAGCGCAGGCAGCAGCACGCGATCGCGGCCTTCGGACAGCATCAGCGCGTGCGAGGTGTTGTTGATGTCCTCGGAGGTGCAGGCGAAGTGGATGAACTCCGACACCTTCATCACTTCGGCGTTGTGGCCCAGGCGCTTCTTGAGCCAGTACTCCATGGCCTTGACGTCGTGATTGGTGGTGGCCTCGATCGCCTTCACCGCTTCACCGTCATCGGTCGAGAATGCGCCGACGACACCGTCCAGCTCGGCCACGGTCGCCGCCGAGAAGGGGGCGATTTCCGCCAGCTTCGGTTCGGCCGCCAGCGCCTTCAGCCACTCGACCTCGACCTTCACGCGGTTGCGGATCAGGCCGTGTTCGGAGAAATGATCGCGCAGCCCCGCCACCTTGCCGTGATAACGGCCATCGAGCGGAGACAGGGCAGTGAGCGGGGACGGGGCGACTTGGGACATGGCGGAGATTCCGGGCAAAAGTGCTATTTTAACGCTTACCCCCTGCGAAACAGAGAACAAACGACGTGAGCCAGCCCGACAGCCCCGACGAGCGTTACCGCATCGAAGTGACCGCGGTCGCCGAGCACATTGCCCCGCAGTCCCGCCCGGAAGACGACCACTACGTCTTCGCCTACCACATCACCATCCGCAATACCGGCAGCGAGCCGGCACAGCTGCTGACCCGTCACTGGATCATCACCGACGGCAACGGCAAGGTGCAGGAAGTGCATGGCCAAGGCGTGATCGGGGAGCAGCCGACCCTGGCGCCCGGCGAGAGCTTTCGCTACACCAGCGGCTGCGTGATGGAGACACCGGTCGGCACCATGCACGGCAGCTATCAGATGGTGGCAGGAGACGGCCACCATTTCGACGCGGCCATCGCGCCCTTCATGCTGGCGGTGCCGCGCGTCCTGCACTGACACACCGCCACACAAGACGAAGCCGGCGTCCCTCGTTCGAGCGTACGCTGGCCTCGCGTCGGGAGAGGCAGACCCGATGGTCGGCCTCGGAGGCGAATGATCAGGAACGATAGTCCGCGTTGATCTTCACGTAGTCGTAGGAGAAGTCGCAGGTCCACACCGTGGCCGCCGCGTTGCCACGAGCGAGGTCGATGCGGACGGTGAGTTCCGCGTGCTTCATGATGCGCGAACCCGCCTCTTCCAGATACGACGCAGCGCGCCCGCCGTGTTCGGCCACCAGCACCGCCTCCTCCGGATTGCCCAGCCACACGCGCAGCTTCGACACATCCAGGTCGTCGATGCCGGCATAGCCGATCGCTGCCAGGATGCGGCCCAGGTTGGGGTCGGAGGCGAAGAAGGCGGTCTTCACCAGCGGCGAATGCGCCACCGCGTAGCCGACCTTGCGGCATTCGTCGCGATCCTTGCCCCGTTCGACCGCGATCGTCATGAACTTCGTCGCGCCCTCGCCGTCACGCACGATGGCCTGCGCCAGCGCGATCGACACCTCGACCACCGCATCGCGCAGGGCCTGGTAGTCGGCACCCGCGGCCGCGGTGATCTCCGCATTGCCAGCCTTGCCGGTGGCGATCAGGATGAAGGAGTCGTTGGTCGAGGTATCGCCATCGACCGTGATGCTGTTGAAGGACAGGTCGGCCGCCTCCTTGACCAGCGCCTCGAGCACCGGTTGCGCCACGGCGGCGTCGCAGGCGAGGAAGCCGAGCATCGTCGCCATGTTCGGCTTGATCATGCCCGCGCCCTTGCTGATGCCGGTCAGCGTCACGGTCCTGCCGCCTACCTGCACCTGCTTCGACACTGCCTTGGCCAGCGTGTCGGTGGTCATGATGCCGTGCGCCGCGTCGAACCAGCCGTCGGCGCGCAGGTTTGCGATCGCCTTCGGCAGTCCGGCGACGAGGCGGTCGACCGGCAGCGGCTCGAGGATCACGCCGGTCGAGAACGGCAGCACCTGCTCGGTACCGATGCCCATCGCCTTCGCCAGGGCCGCGCAGGTTTCGCGCGCAGCGGCCAGACCCGGCTCGCCGGTACCGGCATTGGCGACGCCGGTGTTGATCACCAGCGCGCGGATCGCAGCGCCCGACAGATGCGCCTTGCACACCTGCACCGGTGCGGCGCAGAAGCGGTTGCGCGTGAAGACGCCGGCAGTACGGCTGCCCTCGGCCAGTTCGATGACCGTCAGGTCGCGACGGTTTGCCTTGCGGATGCCGGCCTCGGCAACGCCAAGGCGAACGCCGGCAACCGGCAGCAGATCGGCGGGATTCGGGGTGTTCAAATTGACGGCCATGCGGGTCTCCGGATTGCGGATGCCGGCGGCGGAACGGCCGGCATCGTCGAATCGGCAAATGATAGCGGATTCAGGCTGCGCACACGGTGTCGCGCCACGCTCGCCGCGCCAGTCCGCAGCCCCGCTGTAACGGCACCGATACAGGCCATCCGGACGTCGGTCTCGCCCGCAAATCCAGCCATCACGCGGCTCAGCGCGCCATCCGGCGCCGTATCCGGACCTCCATCCTGATACAGCGCTGTACAGCCTCGCTACGGAAACGCACGCCCTCCCCCCGCATGGGCGCTCGCCTCACCCCACCGTGCGAGGCGGGGAGCCGCTTTCCGGCTGGTGGTACGCGCCATGCTACGGGCGCTCGGCAGGGCCTGCGCTTCGCAGCGCCTTGTCATCGATCAGTGGAGGACGCCATGAAACGAAGTCTGCTTGCAAGTGCGCTTGCGCTTGCCTTTGGTTTTTCGACACAAGCCGGAGCCAACCCCACCAACACCCTGACCGGCGATGCCAGCTCCGTAGACCAGACCGCGACCGCGCAGTCGGACCAGAGCGGCTCCGGGGCGATGGCGAACGAGTACTCGACAGCCGTGTGGAAGACGGACAGCAGTACCACCACGAGTGAAAACAACGACAACAGCGCAGGCGACAACCGCAACAATGCGGGCAAGGCATGGGCAAGCGGCTTCGGCACGGCGGCCAACAATGGCGCGACTGCAACGTCGAGCATCGACAACGCGTTCAACACCAGCAAGGCGATCGCGCTCTCCAGGCTGAACGGCATGGTCACGAAGATCAACGTGCATGGCCTCGGCAACAGCGCATTCAACGCCGGCAACGCCAACGGCGGTGACGGAGGCAAGGCCTCCGGCGGCAACGGCGGCAATGCCTATGGCGGCAACGCCGCAGGTGGAAACGGCGCCAGCGGTGGCAAGGCCTTTGGTGGCGATGGCGGCAATGGCGCATCCGGCGGCATGGCGATCGGTGGCGATGCCGAAAGCGGCAACGCAAGGGCCTCGGCCGATGGCGGCCGCGGCAGCGGCGGCGACGCGAGCAGCGGCGGCGTGCTGGCCGGTAGCGGCGGCAATGCCTATGGCGGCAACGGCGACTCCGGCAACGCCCGGGGCGGCAGCGGCGGTGACGGCGGCAACGCGAGCAAGGCCCTCGCCGGTGGTGGTGGCGATGCAGACGCGTCCGTGCGTGCGAGTGCCGATTCGGGCAAGGCAGCGGGCGGCAGCGCAAGCGGCTACGTTGGCGGCACCAAGGCGATCGGCGGTGATGGCACGGCCGTCGACTTCGCGGCGGGCGGCAACGCGAAAGGCAGTGGCGGCGACGCCGGCGCCTTCGGCAAGTCCTCGGTCGGCGGCGCAATGGCCGGCAGCCATGCTGGTGGCAGTGGGGCCGACGGTGGCTATGCCGACGGCGGCAGTGCCGGCGCGAAGGCAGCGACGGCCACAGCGACGGCGACTGGCGTGCCAGCCACGACCGAATCCGGCGAGGCGGTGAGCCTGAGCTCGAACGGCGGCGTCAGCGCGAACGCAAGCAACGCCGCGACCGCCACCGGTGGAGCCGGCGGCACCGGCGGCGCGGCGACCTCGGTGGGCGGCACGACCGGCGCAGCCTCCGCCACCGGCGGCAGCAGCAACCAGACCGCCACTGCGACGGCGGGTGCGGGCACCGGAACCGGTGGCGCGGCCACGTCGAGCGCAGCCGGCACGGGCGGCGAAGCCAATGGCACAGGCGGCAGCAACACCTCGACCGCCGGCACGGGCACTTCGGGTGAAGCCACTGCCAACGCCGGCAACAGCGCGAGCAATGGCGGCAACGGCGGCACCGCGACCAACACCGCGGGCCTCGGCGGCGCGGGCGGCGCTGCAACCAGCGGTAATGCGAGCGGCGGGAACGCCAATGGCGGTGCCGGCGGCGTGGCGACCAGCGGTGCGGCGACCGGCGGCAGTGGCAGCGGCGGCGACGGCACCAGTACCGCCAGCAGCGGCGATGCGACCGGCGGCGTGGCCACCGGCGGCGCTGGCGGTGACGGCGGCGCGGGCCAGGGCGGCACCGGGGGCGCGGGTGGCAACGGTGGCACACTCACCGCGGGCAATGCCACGGGCGGCAGCGGCCAGGGCGGCACCGGCGGCGCAGGCGGCCAGGGCGGCACGGTCAGCGTCGACGCCGGCATGTTCAACATGGGCAACAGCATCTCCGGGTCCTTCACCAATGGCGCCGGCATCATCATCAACGCCCAGAACAGCGGCATTGGTGCCCTGGTCCAGCAAAGCGCCAACGTGCAGGCGAACCTGAACCTCAACCGTTAAGCCGGGCCGGAGGCGTGGCCAGAACGGCCGCGCCTCCTCCACGCACCGATCGGAGATCACCATGAAGATGAAATACCTCGCGAGTTCCATCGCCCTCGCCTTCGGCTTCGCATCGCAGGCGACAGCGAACCCGACGAACACCATCACAACCACAGGCACGACCACCGAGACCGAGGTGTCTGCCTCGGCCATCGCCGGGCCGGTCACGCAGAACGCGACCGCGACCTCGGCGCAGAGCGGCACTGGCGCAATGGCCAACGAATACTCGAGCGCCTACGCAAAGACGGACAACAGCACGTCGAGCACCGAGCACAACGACAACAGCCAGGGCAACAACCGCAGCAACAACGGCCTTGCGTGGGCCCTCGACCACGGCACGGCCGCCAACAACGGCGCGTCGGCGAGTTCGAGCATCGCCAACGCATTCAACACCAGCACGGCGGTGGCACTGTCGAAGCTGGAGGGTTCCGTGTCGAGGATTGGCGTTCATGGCCTGGGCAACACCGCCGTGAACTTCGGCAATGCCAACGGCGGAAACGGTGCCAAGGCCTATGGCGGCGACGGCGGCAAGGCCGGCGGCGGTGACGCCTATGGTGGAAACGGCGCCAATGGCGGCATGGCCTGGGGCGGCAATGGCGGCGACGGCGCACGCGGCGGCAAGGCGGTAGGCGGCGATGCCGAAAGTGGCCACGCCGGCGCCCACGCTGATGGTGGGAAGGCCAGCGGCGGCGACGCCAACACCGGCTTCGTGGCTGCTGGCAGCGGTGGCGAAGCCGTCGGCGGTGGTGCCGACACCGGCCGTGCGAGCGGCGGCAATGGCGGCGAAGGCGGCAATGCACGCAATGCCATGGCCAAGGGCGGCGGCGACGCCGATGCCAAGGTGGGCGCGTCCGCCGATTCCGGCAACGCCTACGGCGGCAAGGCCATGGGCGGCACCGGCAGCACCACGTCGGTCGGCGGTGACGGTTCTGCAGCCGGCGGCGCCGTTGCCGGCAGCGCTTGGGGCGCAGGTGGATCCGGGAACGCCGGCAACATGAGCAAGGTCGGCTCGGCATCTGCCGGCAGTTCGGCGGGCGGCAGCGGCGCCGATGGCGGCGGCGCGGGCGGAGGCGGAGCCTGGGGTGGCGCATTCGGCGCAGAAGCCTCGGCTACCAGTGAAACGGCTGGCAGTCAGGCTAATGCCTCGAACATGGCTTCGGCGACCGGCGGTGCTGGCGGAACGGCAGGCACCGCGAATTCCACCGGCGGCACGACCGGTGACGCCACCGCCAACGGCGGCGGCAACACCCAGACCGCAAGCGGAACGGGTGCTGACGGCAATGGCACTGGCGGCAACGCCAATGGCAGCGCCACGGCGAACGGCGCGGCCAGTACGGCCAATGGCGGCACAAACACCGCATCGGGCGGCAGCGGCACATCCGGGCTGGCGAGTGCGACCACGGGCGACGCCACGAGTACCGGCGGCGCTGGCGGCTCTGCAAGCAACGCGGGCGGCACGGGCGGTGAAGGCGGCCTCGCGATGAGCGGCGAAGCCTCGGGCGGCTCGGCCACCGGCGGCAACGGCGGCACCGCCACGAGCGCCACGGCGAACGGCGGCGGCGCAACCGGCGGCGCTGGCACCAGCACGGCCTCGAGTGGCGCAGCCGGCGGCGGCGATGCGACCGGCGGTACCGGTGGCGCAGGCGGTGCCGGCAACGGCGGTACCGGTGGCGCCGGCGGCAGTGGCGGCACGCTCGCCGGCGGCAACGCAACCGGTGGCAGTGGCAATGGCGGCACCGGTGGCAGTGGCGGCGGCGGCGGTGCAGTGAGCGTGACTGCGGGTACTTTCGACATGTCGAACAGCATCAGCAGCGCCTTCACCAACGGTGCGGGCATCCTGATCAGCGCCCAGAACAGCGGGATCGGCGCACTCGTGCAGCAGAGCGCCAACGTGCAGGCCAACCTCAGTCTCAACCGCTGAGGTTGCATGGGAGCCGGACGGCCTGGCCGTCCGGCTTTATCAGCGCACGATTGGCAAGGAGAACCATCATGAGATCCGCTTTGCCACTGATCGCACTGGGCGTCGCACTCGCCTTCACCTGTGCCTCGCCGGGCACGGCCCACGCGGACAGCATGTCGCGCCCGAACGCTGCCGCCGAGCACCTGTTTGCCCAGCAGGCGCTAGGTAGCGACATCCTCGAAACACAGCGTGGTGGCGCCGACACGCACTTGAGCGAGATCCGTGCGGTCGGGTCGGTCAGCGAGGTCCAGGCCTATGACCTGGTGACCGGACACAACGTCGTATCCGACGGCGCGCTCGCCAACACTTCCGGCATGCCGATGCTGATCCAGAATTCGGGCAACGGCGTCCTGATCCAGAACGCCGTCATCCTCAACGTCGAGGTCCGTTAGCGGAGGGGACGATGAGCCCGCTCGGCACGCACTGTCGCCTTGCCTGCGCCCTGGCGACCCTCTTCTGGCTGACCAGCGGCCCCGCCTTGGCGGATGTGCCACGCATGGTCACGCCCCTCGGTGGCAACGTGGCGATGCCGGTGGTGAGCATGAAGGACGCTCGCTTCCTGGCTACGCTGCGCCAGCAGTACGACTTCAGCTGCGGATCCGCTGCGCTCGCAACGCTATTGACTCACCACTACGGCCTCGTGGTTGATGAAGCGAGCGTGTTCCAGGCGATGTTCGAGCGCGGCAACCAGGACAAGATCCGCGCCGAAGGCTTCTCGATGCTGGACATGAAGCATTACCTCGACAGCCACGGTTTCGACGCGCGCGGCATCGAGGGCACGCTGGACCAGCTAGCGCAGGCCGCGGTCCCGGCCATCGTCCTGATCCAGGAGAACGGTTACGCGCACTTCGTGGTGATAAAAGGTGTGCGCGATCGCGATGTGCTGCTCGGCGATCCGGCGATGGGGACACGTGTCATGCCGCGAGCAGACTTCGAGCGCTACTGGATCAACAATATCCTGCTGCTGGTCGCGAACCGCGTTGAGCTGGCACGGTTCAACCGCGTCGAGGACTGGCGTATCAGGCCACAGGCGCCGCTTCATGCCGAACGCGGCAGCAGCGCGATTCATGCGCTGACGCGGCACAGCCTGGTGGACTTCTGAGTCGACCGGAGGCTGACCATGCATGCCGCTCCGCACCCGCGCATTGCCGCCATCGCCTTGATGGTCGGCCTCTCACTGACGGGCGCCGGGCTCGCCGAGGTCCGCGCGGCGCGGCTGATCGAACACCCCTGGTCAGGCGAACTCGAAGTCTTCCGCAGCCCGGCCGCTCCACAGCCTGCCCACGCGGTTGAGCGGACCGAGCCGGCTGCCGAGGTCATCGACGCACACGTCCAGCCGGTGACCGAGATCCTCGCGCGCAATATGTCGGCACAAGCGGCGCCGGTGCGACAAGCCGACCGGAACGCAGACAACATGTCGCGCCCCGCCGAAGAGATGCCCGTCCCGGAGGTGACTGCCGTCATCGTCAAGGTCGAGGATATCCGCCGGAAGCTGGCAGCGCTGTCGACGACGCTGGCCGGGGAATCGGCTGCGCTGGCGCAGACGAAGGCGCGCCTCCGCGCCGCCGGCACCGGGGCTCCGTCCGTCGGAGAGGCTGCGCACCCCGGGGCAGATCTGCTCGCGTCCGCAGCACTCCCGGCGGAGAAGCTCGATACGCTGCGGGGTGGCTTCATCGCCCCCGGCGGCCTGCGCATGAGCTTTGGCATCGAACGTGCCGTGTTGATCAATGGCGTGCTGCAGAGCACGACCCATCTGCGCGTCGAGGACCTTGGCAATGTCACGGCCAAGGCCCTGGCGGCGGGCTCCACGGTCGCAGTGATCCAGAACGGGATGAACAACAGCCTCAACGTGTCCCTGCCCGCGACCTCGCTCGCCACGATCGTGCAGAACTCCTTGGACAACCAGCGCATCCAGACCGTGACCACGATCAATGCCACGATCAACAGCGCCGAGATGATGCGAGGCATGCGCATGCACCAGTCCATGCAGGAGGCACTCAATCGCGCTTCGCTGATGCGCTGACGCGAAGCGCCCCGGCGGGCGCTCCAACGCCTAGAGCGAGAACGGCATGCGCAAGGTCAGTTGCACGTCCGGCGTATCGCGCGTGACACCGACGCCGAGAGACAGGTTCAGCGTCTGCGAGTTGTCGATCTTGTACGAATACCCGAGGAGCAAGGTTCCAAGCTGCACGCGCACGCCTGGGACCCGTTCTCCGCTGTCCAGCCGGGCCTTGGTCGGGCCGACCGAAAGATGGTCGTAGCCGATGCTGAACGAGGAGCGTTCGTTCAGCGCGAGGCCCATGCCGAAGTTGAAGCCGAAGACGCCACCTGGCTGGATTTCGTCATAGACCGCCGCCGCCTCGGCCGGCACCACATTCGGCTTCACCCCGCTGCGCTTGAAGCTGTACTGGTAGCTGATACCGCCGAAGAACACCGCCGGATCGGAAGGGATCAGCACAGTCAGCCCCGGCGTGAGCGAGTAGAAACCGGAGCCAGTCGGCAACTCCTCCTGCACCGCCGCGATGCGGGCGCCATCAGCCAGAAAGCTTGAGCGCACCTCGAAGGGATCCTTGCCGGTGCGGCTCTTGAAGCGCAGCGAGGCGATGTAATAGGGAGAATCTCCGCCGCCGTCGTTGAGCTGATAGCGTCCGATCAACTCGACATCGCCGATACCGCGACCATCGACGTCGGTGAAGATGTCGTCGCCCGCACTGCCTGTGAAGATCTCCCGCCCGCGGGTGTTGTCGAAGCGATAGACGTAGGGCACGCGGGCCTCGAGCTCGAAGCGGTTCGTCAGCCCGCGTCGCAGCGCCAGCGTCCCGGTGAGCGAGTTCGACTTTACGTTGCGCACGTCGATGAGGCCGATGAGGATGGCCGGGATCACCGTGTAGCCGACGAGGGCGATGCGATCGCTCGAGGAATACGAGTACTGCAGCGACGGTTCGAAGATCCACTTCCCGGGCGGGGTCAGCACCCCGGGCTGCTCGAAGATCGGCGCGACCTCGGGCGGCCGGTCGGGCGCCTCGGGCGCCTGGCCGACCGGTTGTGCGGGCTGAGCCTGCGCCACCTGCACCGCCCGTTCGGGACCTGGGGTCGGCGCAACGCCGCGCCCACGCCGCTCGAGGTCGACCTCGCGCTTGAGATCGAACAGCGCCGCCTCCTGACGCGCCAGTTCGCGCTTGAGCGCCTCGATCTGCCTTATCTGCGCCTCGAAGCGTGCGGAGATGTCGTCCGCCTTGCCGGGTTCATCTGCGGCGAATCCGCCACCACTCAGGCTTGCGATCAGCATGCCCAGCAAGGGGCGCAGCAGCGTTGCATCGGCGCAGGACTTACTCATCTCGCAGACTCCCACAGAGGATGACACGCGCCCCGCGCCACGAACGGGCTACAGGACGATCTTCAGGCGGTCGATCATTCGGTACAGGGTGACGCGCGACACGCCAAGGCGGCGGGCCGTTTCGGAGACGTTGTTGCCGTGCTTCTTGAGGCTGGTCTCGATGACCTCGCGCTCGACGTTCGTGCGGATTTCCTCCAGCGTGGGCGTGACCGGATCCACGGCCGCCGGCAGGCCCAGGTCGGCGACGCTCAGCAGGCGGCTCTCGCTCATGATCATCGCGCGCTGCACGCGGTTGATGAGTTCGCGCACGTTTCCCGGCCAGTCGTAGTCCATCATTGCGCGCAGCGCGGCGCTGCTGAATCCCTTCACCTGCGGACTGGCATGCACTCGCTGCTCGTCGAATATGGTCTGGGCCAGCAGCGGGATGTCCTCGCGCCGCTCACGCAGCGCAGGCAGCGTCAGGTTCAGCACATTGAGCCGGTAGTAGAGATCCTGGCGGAAGCGGCCGTCAGCGACGGCGCGCTGCAGATCGACGTGGGTGGCGGCAATAACGCGCACATTGACCTTCACGCGCTCGGTGGAGCCGACCCGGGTGATCGTCTTCTCCTGCAGGAAACGTAGCAGGTTGGCCTGCATCTCCAATGGCAGGTCGCCAATCTCATCAAGGAACAGCACGCCATCGTTGGCGGCCTCGATGTTGCCGATCTTGCGCTGCGCAGCGCCGGTGAACGCGCCACGCTCATGGCCAAAGAGCTCGGACTGGATCAGATTGGGCGCGATCGCGCCGCAATTCATCGCCACGAAGGGCCCGGCCGCCCTCAGGGAATGCTGGTGGATCGCCCGCGCCACCAGCTCCTTGCCGGTGCCGGACTCGCCGCCGATCAGTACCGGCGCATCGACGCCGAGCACCTTCTCGATCTGCCGGTAGATGAGTCGCATGCACTCGCTGCGGCCGGTCATGCCGAAATCGCCCGCCGCTGAGAACGCCGTTTTGGCCCGCGGAAGCAAGGCGGCCTTGCCATGGACATGACCCAGCGTCATTGCCATGCGTTCGCGATCGAGTGGCAGGGAATGAAAATCGTTGAAGTTGCGCAGCAACTCGGGACTGACACGCTCGCTGCGCAGCAGCCCCTCCTCGAGCAAGGCGACCCACTCCACATCGCTGCGCGCCAACAGCATCTCGAGTTCGGCCTGAGGCCAAGCCTGACACCCATCAAAGGCGACCAGGCCAATCGCGCCCGGATCCTGGCGCAGCGCCCGGCGCGCGGCGTCGATCGTCGACACCATCTGAAACTCCCAGCGCTCGAGACCGAGCGTCTCGAGCGCTGAGTAAATACGGCCTCCACAGTCGAGAAGGACTCCCCGCCGCGGCGCCGCCAGTCGTGCCAGATAGCCTGCGCTCATCGCAAGTCAGCGCGGCTGCAGGCGCAATTCCGGAATGTTGTTCATGACCTTCGCCTCCCAGAATCGGGCTTCTCGACGTCCCGTCGATCGCCGTAACGCCGTGATCGGGCATGGAATTCCGGATACGGAAATGCCGTCGGCGCAGGACAACCGATTTCATACTAGACAGCGATACGGAATACGTCGACCCCGGATGCGGGTAAAAAAAGGTTCTTCGCGCGATCTGGGGGAAGTAGTGGTTGACG
>NZ_NOIH01000027.1 GCF_002245655.1 Thauera propionica
CTACAACCGAACCTTGCATAATCGAGGGCCGCGCATAATTGCGCCCGAGCGCAATCGGCCGGATCTGGTTCTCGATCCAGTTGTTGTCGATGGGCACGCGACCATCACCCACGTAGTGCGTGAGCGCGGCCCAGCGCTTGAGGCTGTAATCGATAGCGCGGGCAATGCCCGAGCCGTTGGGAACCTGGGTGCGCCGCTGCAAGAGCCACGCATGCAGACGCTCAAGGATGGGGCGGGCCTTCGCTTGTCGTAAGCGCTGCCGGGCATCGATGTCGAGTTCAGCCGATTCACGCTCAACGCCGTAGAGCTGGCCGATGGCCTCGAGCGCCTCGCTGGCGATCTGGCTCTGGCCCTGGGCAGCGAGATCGAAGAACTTGCGCCGCGCGTGCGCCATGCAGCCGGCTTCGGTCACGCCCTGCGCGATCAGCGTCTTGTAGCCGGCGTAGTCATCGCAGATCAGCGTGCCGCGCCACTCGCCCAGAAACGCCTGGGCATGACGGCCCGCGCGGCTGTCGGCGAAGTCGTAGACCACCGCCTTGATCGGATCGAACGCGCCGACGCTGTAGGACCACAGGTAGGCGCGGTGCGTCTTGCCCGCACCCGGATCGAGCATCGCCACCGGGGTCTCGTCCGCGTGCAGCACGGGGTGCGCCAGCAGGTCGGCCTTGAGCGCATCGACTAGCGGCTGCAGGTGCACGCCGCTCTGGCCCACCCACTGAGCCAGCGTCGATTGCGGGATCGCCAGCCCGGCTCGACCGAAGATGCCTTCCTGGCGGTAGAGCGGCAAATGGTCCTGATACTTGGCCACCAGCACTTGGGCGAGCAGCCCGGCAGTCGGGATGCCCTTGTCGATGATGTGCGCCGGCACCGGCGCCTGCACGAGGGTCTCGCACGCCGCGCACGCCCACTTGCCCCGGATGTGGCGCTCGACGGTGAAGCGGCCCGGGGTGTAGTCGAGCTTCTCGGCCACGTCCTCGCCGATGCGGCGCATCGGGCAGCCGCAGGCGCAGGTGGTCGAGTCGGGTTCGTGACGGATCTCGGTGCGCGGCAGCTCGGGCGGCAACGGCTTGCGCCGGGCCTGCCCCTTGGGCTGCTGGCTCTTGCTGGTATCCGGTTGCAATTGCTCGAGCTCTTCGCTCATCGCCGCCAGATCGGCCTCGGCGGTCTCCTCGAAGAGTTGCACCTGCTCGCTAGACAGACGCTCGGCCTTCACGCCGAAGCGATGACGCTTGTGCAGCGCCAGCTCATGCGTGAGCCGCTCGATCTTGGTCTGGCGCCACACGAGTTCGAGTTCCTGCTCGATGAGCAGGCGGCGCAAGGTGTCGGCATCCAGTTGATCGAGGTCGGCGGGCAGCGGCATGGATCGATCATGTCCGATGCACGCCTCCGCCGCCATCGGGGCATCCGCCGATAGCGCGGACTCAGAGTGTCCGGATCACACCGCCATCGCCCAGCCATTGCCACGGCAGCCCGAGCACCAGCGCATCGAACTGCGCCCGGGTGAGTGCGACACCGCCCTGGCCCTCGGTCCAGCGAAACCGCCCTTGGTTCAGGCGCCGGCACGCCAGCCACACCCCGAAGCCGTCATGGACCAACACCTTCAAGCGCGTGCCGCGCCGATTGCTGAAGAGGTAGGCGTGATGCGGCTGCGCTTGGCCGAACACGCGCACCACCTGCGCGAGCAGCGTGTCCATGCCTGCGCGCATGTCCAGGGGCGCCACCGACAGCCACAGCGCCTCGATGCGGATCATGCGAGCCACTCGCGTAGCCACGCCCCGCACGCATCGGCGGCCTGGATCGGCCACTCGAGCTTGACGCGGGCGTTGCCACGCTGCGCTTCAAGACGGATCACCGGCGCCTCGGCTGCGGATGCAACCCGCACCGGCACAAAGCCTGGCTCAGACAGCGTCGTGAGCTCAGCGCCGAGCGGCTTGCGCCGGCTCGGCGGCGCGATGCCGCGCTCGCGCATCCAGCGGTGGACCTGGTTGGTGTTCAGGCCATTTGCCAACGCAACGCCGGCCACCGAGACACCCGGCTCACGGCAGGCCGAGACCACAGACTGCTTGAAGGCTTCGCTGTGCGTGCGCCGAGTCCGGCGCGGGATGACGACATCCATCGTGTCCACCATCGAACTTGATGGATACGATCTTCAATGGGCTAGGCAGATGGGGGAAGGTGGGTTCGCCGGGTGCTTACGCAAGACCTACGCAACGCCGCACCCAGAAGACGACCCGGAGCGGGACATCGTTGATGAGCGCAGAGTGAGATTGGACCGCGTAGCGACCACCGGCGACCACTTCTCCTACCTCTACGATTTCGGCGACAGCTGGCAGCACCGCATCGTGGTCGAGCGTGTCGAATCGCTCGAGGCGGACCAGCGTGGCTACGCCTATGTTTCTGCAGGCGAGAAAGCGTGTCCGCCCGAGGATGTGGGCGGTGCAGCGGCGTACGTGGACTTCATGGAGCAGATTTCGCAGCGACCGCTGGATGAAGAAGGGCGCCGACTTCTGGAGTGGGCCGGCGAGGATTTCGACCCCGTGCGGTTCGACCGGCATGCCGCCAACGCGGCCTTGCTGCGGATGGCCTGGAATCGGTGGGTGTGAGGTCAGTCGCTCGCTACTCGACCGGGACTATCAGGTCGGGACTGTCGTTTTTGACGTTGCCCACGGCCCTCGAGACCGGGAACAGACTGACCGGAGTAATGGGGCGTGCCCCAATCAGGGCTCTGAGGCGGTCAGGTTCGGTTGCCCTGGCAAGCCATGTTGAGTAGTCCTGTGGGGCAAGAATTACGGGCATTCGGTCGTGCAGGGGGCGGATGGCGTCGTTTGCGGCGGTAGTGATGACCGTGAAGGTGTCGATAGCTGAGCCCTCTGCAGGGGCCCATCTTTCCCAAAGGCCTGCGAAGCCGAAAAGCCCCCCATCGGCCGGATGGATGTAATAGGGCTGCTTACCCTGTTCGGTCGCTTTCCATTCGAAGAAACCGCTCGCTGGGATGATGCAGCGCCTTGATTTGTAAGCTGCCCGAAACGAGGGCTTCTCCGCGAGTGTCTCCCCCCGAGCGTTGATGAGTTTGGTGCCGATGGTTTCATCCTTCGACCAGCTTGGAATCAGCCCCCAACGCAGGAGGTGCACGACGCGGTTCCCGTTCGGCCGCTGGCGCACGACCGGAAGCACCTGCAGTGGCGCCGCGTTGTAGCGCGGGCCGAAGTCAGGCGGCAGCTCATCAATGCTCGCTCCGAATTGTTCGCGCAGGCGGGACGTCGGGCCGTAGAGCGCGTAGCGACCGCACATTATTGTTCCCCGGTGTGATTCGTTTTGCTCATCATCCGCATACCTGGGTGTCGCTGCAATGCTCAGGAGTGCAGGCAATCGTGCAGGCTGGGCTCGTCAAGTCTGTTCGATTTGCGTTGAGCACCTGTGGGGCTCCGTCTCACCAACGCTAGTGAGAATGGCGATGGGCGGGCTTCACACGCTTACGGGGTGAGTGGTTGTGGCGCTCTCGCCCCCGTGTCCGCTGTTATCTGATATGGCATCAGTGCAACCGGCCGGAACCAGCAGCCCAGCCTTCTTGCGGTAATAGTAGGTTCGGCGAGAAATGCCCAGGAGCTCCCATGGCTTGGTGTGCTCAGCCGAGTCGCTGCCGGCCTCGCTCCAGCGCTTCAGAGCCCGTGCGCGCTGTATTTCGCTGAAAGCATGCTGGGTGAAGACCCGCCATGTCCACTTTGCAACGGACTTCGCCAAGGAGCGAACCTCGGGGTAGGGAAGCGGCGTTGGGAAGCGGCTGTTGATGCCTTCTGCCTCGTGCAACAGCGCTCGGAACCAGAGGTCCGGGGTTGCGTTGGCGCTCTTGTAGATGAGCACCATGCTGTAGGCCCAACTTCGCAGTGTGTCGAAGAGCGTGATGTTGCGCCCGAGCCCGACGTTTTCCTCCGTTGCGCGCGCAGGTTTTGCGAGTGATACCCACTCGGTGAGCTCGTCGAGCGAGTAGGCATGGTCGTGCAGAAACCAGTTTCGCCAGCGCTCATGCAGGGGATTCTTGCAGATGAGGCCGGCGTAGCCGGGGTCGGCCTGCAGCTTGAGGCGATATGCGTTTTCGATGGCTGCAGCGTAGCGCAGGGGCTTGTCGTGTCCTGCCGGGCTGGTGACGACCGGCACTTCGAGAAGGTAGCCGCAGTGTGCGTGGCTGTTGTCCGGATTGACGGCAATCCAGTTCGGCGGGGGCAGGTTCGCGCGCTCCCATGCCAAGGCTGCAACGGGGGCATCGATGTCGAACAGGAGCCAGTGGCGAAGCGCTGAGGGGTTGAGTTGCAGGTGGCTCTTGGTGCTGGCCACCTCCCGGCCGCGGATGATGAGGCCGTGTTTCGGGTTGTCAGTGCAGTAGGCGCGGCGGGGTAGCCTTGGAAGAATCAGGTCGGGCAGTGTGGTCACGGGCCATCTCGGATGGCCCCTGTTGCGTTACGTGTATTTGCCTTTTGAACTGCTCTCGTCTATGTCCTCACCGCAAAAGGGGTAGGGTTAGCGTTGAAGGTGATGCTGTGTATAGCGTCTACGGTCTCGTGCGCTTCAACACGCTTCAAATGAGCTAATCCTGCGGCTGTTTGCGGGGTGTTTTTCCACTGGCCTGGAAGCTGACTCAGGACAGGGCTGCTGTCAGCCAAGGCCTCGCGGGCTGGAAGTGACTGGCTGCTGTGGTACAACAGCAGCAGGCTGCACTCCACTCTGGGTTATGTCAGCCCGATGCAGTTCGAGCAACGCTGGCTCTCGGGTCAACCGAAAATAGCGAATATGTGACTCGGCTATGGGATTCACATTTCGAGGGCAAGGTCACATCTACCGACCAGGTTATGCGTACCAAAAAGCAGGGGTGATGCTGACTGAGTTGCAGCCGCACAAGCTGCGCCAACAGAGTCTTTTCGCCGATGAAGCCGGGGATGAGTGCGCAGCGCGTGATGAAGGCGATGGACAGCATCAACGCTAAGTGGGGAAGAGGGACGGTGCGCATCAGCGCTGAGGGCCTCAACAAGGCATGGCAGATGCGACGAGGCCGGCTTTCGCCGGCCTACACGACTTCTTGGCTGCACCTGCCAGTAGCTAAAGCTCTTTAGCTTTTGGCAAAGTCTTTACTCAAGCCCGGCATACTCTTTCAGCTCTCGATGACCCCTGTTGGGAGGTATTCTGTTAATCGAGTCCGTCTCCATATGCCCATTGTTCTCCTAGGGGGGGGGCTTAGCCCCCTCACTACATCTAACGGACTCAACAAACTGAGCTGAGTGAGCCTCCCCCAGATTCCTCTCCTCATCTGAGCCTTAGGCTCAGCCTTGAGGTTCTTTGCTATGTTGTGTCTTTACCTGCAGAGATCTTTGATCTTCTCTGACTGATGGTGAGGCTGAGCCCAGCCCTCCCAGCACGATGGCAGGATGGGCCTTCATCAGCCTCTCCATCCGATCTGACTGACCGACGGAGCCGCCTCACCCGCGAGCCTTGCGCCCTGGGGCGCTAGCTTCGCCACCCCTCATCGATGTTTCAGGACTTTCCCCCAGTTCGACATATCCCACATGCGCTGGCGTCTGTACTCCCGTCCACATGTGCGGTAGCCCTCGGAGCGCTCTCATATGAGGCGCATGTGCCGACGGACTACATATGTGTATAGCGTTGCGGTCCGACTGGCTGCCTTAAATTTGCATGAAATCTTCTACTGAAAGCATTAAGTTACTTTATCGATTTTGTACCCCGTCTCTTGTCCTCAGTTTGTCGAGTCAACTGCCTCTTTTGCCAAGTCGGCAGACCGATCCTGTAAGCGATCAATTCATAGGTCGCGAATAGCATCTCGTTTTGCCCTGGCAAGCGCTCTGTCGATGCATGCATCGAAGAATGAAGCTGCGTCGTCAGCTACCCCACGAAGTGTTGCAGTAACCACAACTTTGTCCTTGAAGAGTGTTGCTTCAACAGAGTCGCAGGGTAGTTTGTCAGCAACTGCTTGCGCGACTTCATCAGCGTTCAGTTGTGCAGGCAACATGACAGTACGCGTGAGCGTGTGTGCGCACTCGTCTGATCGATTGAGTTGAAGCACAAGCTGCTCAAGAGTCTCACGTGTTGCTGTCGAGCGAACGCTTTCAAGTGCGAGAAGTGCTGCTCGCAAGAGTAATCGATGCCAATCTCCATCGTAAGGGCCGAGCGCGTAAACAGCCGCGCCGAGTAAGTTCACTTCCCGCTTATAAAAAGTTGTCGTTGATGGCTCACGCTTCATCTTGGAGGCCTACTGAGTCAGTCGAGTTCGACCGAACCTTAGCGCAGCAAACGCGAACAGAAAAATAATCTGCTGATAGCAAAGATTTACTGCTCCTTGCTAATGAATTTATTCGATCTTCCATTTCGCTATACGTCATTGTGATCATAAAATGACGAGGGTAGTGAAATATGAAAGGTAAAAATGGTGGCGGGTCTCTAGCCGGGCGAATCAAGCAGAGAATGTATTTCCAAGGCGATAGAGCGAAGTATGTAGCAGGAGTGCTCGGCGTCAGTCCCGCATATCTCGGGCAGCTACTTGCAGGTGATCGCAGTTTCGCGTCCGCGAATGAGCAATTGCTCAGACGTGTCGCTCGTTATCTCCAACTGAAGCCCATTTTGTGCTTCATGCTTGCCGGCAAGATCGAAGCAGCTGATTTCTCTTCGGATCAAGCTGAGATTAGACGGCTGACAGAGCGTGCCCTGGATTTCATCGCGGAGTCTTCGTATGCGCTCGAGACTGGCGTTGAGCGTCAGATGTTGTACGACGCGCGGACAGAGATTCAGCAGCTTGTCTTGCTACTGTATCAGTCGGCTACAGATACGAGATTAATGCCTGCTGCTGAAGAATGGTTTTATTCAGTCGTTAAAGAAAAGGCCGGCTGAACATGAGATCGTGGTTATAGATGGCACTCTAGCCCCCACCTTGCGTCTAGCAAGCTGGGGGTTCTTTGTTGTGCATCTTTGTTGTGCATCTTCCTAGGCCGACTGGGCAAGTCGTTCGATCTAGCGGCGGCCCTTGCCTGCAAGAGAGTCTCGTCGCGTGCTTGGAAGTAGATCGTGTGTTCAAAAGTGCGCATGAGGTCGCGGATATTTCCCTCCGTGAAAATTTTTGCTCCAGAGGAAGCTCGTGACGCTATACAACAGTATCAGCGAGCCCGCGATAACGGAAGTGAGCGCTTCAGACTCAAAATCAGGAGCGCTATAGATGGAAGGAAAAATCTTACTAAACAATGCGTTGCAGAACTCACGTTATTTCAACGTTCAAGGCCATAACGTAACCCAGCCAATTCACTGCTCCTTCGTTTTCGCGGTCTCCTCAACTCTGGAGAACGCAATGGCCCTTCCCTATACAGAACTACTTGATCTACTTAAGAAACACTTCGGCGTTAACGTCGCTGAAAATACTGAGTTAACATCTGCACTGCAGCAGTATCGTAACCATTTGAGTGCGCTAAACGGCTTTCTAGCAAACTGCGGCAAGACGGTTGAAGCTAACGTTGGTGCCGAGTTTGGGAGTCAGTTCGATACTCGCCTGCGTGAGTATGTTGATGCTTTAAACGTATCTGAGCGAACGAAGCGGGATAGAGTTACACAGCTGAGATTCATTCGTCGCATCTACGAAGAGCGCGGTGCCGCGACCGTAGTGCCTCCCCCAAACACGAGGGCGAGTCTGAGTACTACATTACGGGAGTCGATTGCACGCCTGGGTATTGCGCCTAAGACTTTCGCAATCCAAGTAGGTGTGAGCGCCGCAACGGTCCGCGGCTGGCTGAATGGAGGTGGTGCGAACAAACGTGGTGTTCCATCTCTCCATCGGGTCGAGGCTGCACTCGGGCTTGAGCGCGACTCTTTAGTCAAGCTTGCGGTTCGTGGATCAGCGGCAATGACTGGTCGTGCAGCTAAAAAGGACAGAGAAGCGCAACCCGCTGCGCCTGTGATATCTCATCGGCGGCGTATTGCCGAGTGCATACCCCATGGATTTATATTAGCTGAGTCTGAGCTAGGTGATGAATTTTTGTGCGAATGGTATCGATTGTTCTCGTACAAGACAGGCGGCATGCCGGAGCTTGAGCGCACTTCAAAAGGTGTTTGGCGATTAATTCCAGAGGGTACGTTCAACAATATCAGTTCTCTCGCACGTAGAAAAAATATGGTCTGCCCGAGCGCTGAAATGCTGCTTGACAGCTTACGCAAATTTCTCGGCGTCCTGTTTCGTCTGCCTGTTCAAGAGGGTGGAATTCATTGGCGTTCAAAGCCAGCACAAACTCTTGCGTGGCTTGCTCATCCCGATGCCTTGGCGCTCTACTTGCAGTGGATGACGGACCGGTCGGACGGTATCCGACATAGTGGGCAGCGTGTGTTTGCTCAATTTGTTGCCTGTCTACTGCGGCCCAATACAGGATATCTCTGGCAACAGCCTGAGGTTTTTCGTGAGCGACTGCCACTTGAAATGCGTCCAGCAGATGCGGCTGCGTGGCAAACGATGTGTGCTCGCAGCCACGCGTATCTGCGGCAGGTTGTTCGGAGCGCGAAAGGTGTCAGCCGAGCGCCAGACGAACCCATTGCAGACCTGTTGTCGTTGCCCTATCCATTGAAACCTGTGCTTGAGGCTCTTAAACGCATCGATGCGGCGGCCGCGGCTTGCCCTCCGGGCAGCATGTCCGAGGCGCGTCATAAGCGAAATGCCCTGCTGCTTGCGTTGTTGCTTTCGAACCCGCTGCGACGGCGAAGCATTGCTTCGCTTACCTGGTTATCTGATGGCCATGGGTCGCTGCGACGTACGTCAGAGAATGGCTGGCGGATTGTTCTGGCGCCTCATCAATTGAAAAATGGCGATAGCAAGCGTGGGAAGAGCTACAACGTCAAGGTTGCGGATTGGGTAGCGCCGCGTCTTTCTGAGTATGTTGAAGAGTATCGCGATACATTATTGGATGGGAAAGAAAGCCCCTATCTCTTTGTCGCGGGCAAGAGTGTGAGGCTATGGGAGGGTCTCGGCCCTACGGTTCAGGCGGTTACTCAGAAATATATTCCAGGCTCGGCTGGATTCGGGCCCCATGCCCTGCGGCATCTCGTTGCCACGGACTGGCTTCGCCGCTACCCGGGAGATTTCCTCACAGTTGCGGAGCTGCTCAACGATAGGCTTGAGACGGTGTTGGCCAGCTATGCGCACTTGAAGCGTGATGACTCATTCTCACGCTATGAGGCGCATGTTTCGATGATGATGAATAGCTAAGCGGTCACCAAAAGAGGCTTAAAAGCTATGCCCGATGCGATGAGCGAAGATCGCATAGGCTGAGGCGGGATAGTCGTCTATGCTAAATCCATGGCCTGTGTAGCGGTCGTTAAGTAGGGAAAGGTAAGCTGATTCAGATATCGTCAGCTGCCTTTCTTGTGCTCATCAGCGAGTTGACATAGCTCTCGCGCCACCTGGGAGGGGTATCGAGGTGCGGTTGTTTGATCTCACCACTTCGCACGCGTCTGTAGAACGTTGATTTACCGATGCCGAGCCGGTTCCAGACTTCTTCAGCTCGAAGCAGTCGTTCCGGCTGCTCGTCGGGTAAGTCGAGCAGCGACTCTCGGGGCACTTGAGGTGGTAAGCGACTGTTGGTTCGCTTCACCCAGGCCAGCAAGCTCTCCCGGTCGAGTCGAATGTGCTCGGCAGGCACTGGTCCGCCATTCTCATTGTGCGTGAAGCCAGTGATGGTTCTGCTCTCCGCAGCCTCCAACAATGCCTCCGCTCGGGCAGTGAGGTCGGGTACGCCTGCAAGGAATGGTAGGCCATCCTCAACGATGACCAGTGCTTGTTGTGCAGCACTGAGTCCCTGCCACTCTACCGCTGCGGCAGCAATGCTCACAGTGTCGCTGAAACGGTTGCCTGGCTTAAATTTCTCGACCATCTATATCATTCCTTCCGTCGCAGCAATAGCGAGGGAGATTGCCTTCTTGCGGGCATTATCCTTGCGTATCGCGTCGGCCTTTTTTGAACATTCTTCGAGTTTTGCGCCGAGCTGCATCCACGCTTTGGCAACGAGCTCTCGCATGTCGGAGCGGTTATAGATCCGCTGAACTTTGTCCGGAAGGCTGTGATTTAGGCATCGCTCGACAATGATCTCGTTAACGCCGAGGTTTCCCATCAATGTTGCACTCGTCCGCCGTAGGTCATGCACCGTAAATTGCCCGCTATCGAGACGCAGACTGCTGGTGTCAGACGCGCGGCCAGTGTGCTGTTCGCCGCCAATCTGCCTGTCAGTCAGGGCATGGTAAAGCGTCTTCTTGTTGGCCGGGCGTTCTAACTCTCCTTCTCGAACGCGCGCGGGGAACAGGAATCGGGTCGTCCCCGGCAGTGCAAGTAGGGCTTCTATTTGTGATCGGGCGAACGGTGACAAGTAGATCAGGTGGTCGCTGGGCTTCCGTCGTCTGGTGGTCTTCTGGTTGGCTGCGGGTATTACCCAAGTTCCCTTATCCAAGTCAATGTGGCTGCGCTCGGCAAGCAGAGTCTCTTCGCTTCGCGTGGTGGTTGCGAGGATCAGCAGTGTTGCTCGCTGCCACCGCTCACTCATCGAGCTTTCGGGTAGCTTGGTCATTAGATCTACTACATCCTGTTCCGACAGAACACGATCCCCCTCATCTCCGTCTCCGTCCCAGTCGTCCGCTTTCAGCCCAACCGTCGGGTTGGCGTTCACCCACTCGTATGTGTAGCCCCAGTCGAAGAGCTGACGCAGGGCTGCGAGCATGACACCGCATGTCCTAGTAAGCCCCTTGTCTCGGCGTGCGGCGTCCAGCAGCGCCTTGATGTGTCGGGGGCGAAGAGTGTCTAAGTGCAGCTCGCCGGCGCTAGGCAAGATGTGGCGCTCAAAAATACCCGCCAGATATTTTCCGCTGTCGTTGTGTTTAAGGTGCAGGTAGTCAGCCTTCCACCGTTCGAAAAGCTGCGAGAGTGTCTTTGGGAGTTCGCCCCTAGCGACCGCAAGATGATCCGCAAGCACCTCTGCTTTTTGCCGCGCGACGTGAGTTTTTGGGTTTGCACCGTCTGCAAGTAGCTTGTTATAAGACTGTGACTTGATGCGGGCGTCTGACAGGCTGATGGCAGGATAGGCCCCAATGTAGATCTTGTCTCGCTTGCCGGCGTACCGAAACTGGAACTGCCATGACTTGCTCACGCCGGCCGCTGTGCCGCGTAGGCGTAGAACGAGGTTGTCGCCATCATGCAGCGAGTGCTCTTTCTTCCCGGCGGGCAGCTTTGCCGCCTCGATGCCTTTCACCGTTAACGTACCCATAAACCAATCTTGCGGTACGGGTTCCAGGGGTGTCAACAGGGGTGTCAGAGGTGGCGGATCCAGAGGGATGCCGCAGTGCCGTCAGGGGCGCAGCCTACATGGCGCTTTGGGTCGTCTTGAGACGGTGATACTCGGAGAGACTGGTTGGAACCGCCAGTGTTCGCAAGGGTTTGGAGTCAGTTGGCACAGGGCAGGTGTTTGTGGGGGTATACACGGAGTGTCAAAAACGGGGTAAAATGAAAAGCTATTTTTTGTTTGTGTCGGCTGAGCGTGATTTGCGCCCACTTTACATGGGGTGCAAGGGGTCGCGAGTTCGAATCCCGCCGCCCCGACCAATCAAACAAACCGGCCTTGGCCGGTTTTTTGTTTTCAGGGCTCTGCGGGCGGGTATCCGGAGCGCTGTGCTAACATTTTGCGTCTCCTGGCCGCCATCGCGGCTCTTCCCATGGGTCTCAAATGCGCATTCTGGTCAGTAACGACGACGGATATTTTGCCCCCGGAATTGCGGCGCTCGCCGAAGCGCTCGGCACGCTCGGCGACGTCACGGTCGTGGCCCCTGAACGCGATCGCAGCGGCGCGAGCAACTCGCTGACGCTGGATCGGCCGCTGTCGCTGCGCCGGACTGCGAACGGCTTCTATCACGTGAATGGCACGCCGACCGACTGTGTTCACCTCGCAGTCACCGGAATGCTCGAGCATCTGCCCGACATGGTGGTGTCGGGGGTGAACCACGGGGCCAACATGGGCGATGACACGGTTTACTCGGGTACCGTCGCCGCCGCGACCGAAGGATTCCTGCTCGGCGTTCCGTCCATCGCAGTGTCGCTCGTGAGCAAGTCGGCAACGGATTTCACGGCGGCCGCACGGGTCGCGCGCGATCTGGCCGAGCGATTCATGCGCGAGCCTTTCCCGCAACCCGTATTGTTGAATGTCAATGTGCCTGATGTCGCCTACGACCGCCTGCAGGGTATCAAGGTGACGCGACTCGGCAAGCGCCACAAGGCCGAGCCCGTGGTTCGCAGCGTGACACCGCGTAACGAGACGGTGTATTGGGTGGGCGCCGCCGGCGGCGCGGCCGATGCAGGAGAGGGCACCGATTTCCACGCCGTGGCCAATGGCTATGTGTCGGTCACGCCCCTGCAGCTTGATCTGACCCACACCGGGCTGATCTCTCCTGTCTTCGACTGGCTGAAGCGGTGAACATGCGCAGTACCGATGCCGGGCAGGCGATGCGCGCCAGGGCGCGTATGGTCGATCGCCTCCGGACACAGGGAATTCGTGACGAGCGCGTGCTTGCTGCAATGCAGGGGGTACCCAGGCACCTGTTCGTGGAGGAAGGACTGGCTTACAGCGCCTACGACGACACGCCCTTGCCCATCGGCTTCCAGCAGACCATTTCGCAGCCCTTCGTGGTCGCGCGCATGATCGAACTGCTGCGCGCGGGACGAGAGCTGGGGCGTACGCTCGAAGTAGGCGCAGGCTGTGGATACCAGGCGGCCGTGCTCAGTCAGCTCGCGACCGAGGTCTACGCGGTCGAACGGATCCGGCCCTTGCTGGATCGCGCGCGAGCGAACCTTCGTCCCCTGCGCTTGCCGAACGTCAGGCTGAAACTTGCGGACGGTAGTCTGGGTCTTCCTGAGGCAGCACCATTTGACAGTATCATCGTCGCCGCGGCGGCGATCGGACTCCCGCCCGCGCTGAAAGCGCAGCTCGCCCCGGGCGGCAGGTTGATCGTTCCGGTCGGCGGAGCGGACCAGCGGCTTCTGCTGGTCGAACGACAAGGCAATGTTTTCCGGGAAAGCTGGTACGAGACTGTACGTTTCGTTCCGCTTCTCGCAGGTACGGAATGAGATACCCAATTCGGATGCAGACTCGTATTTACGCGATCCCGGCGGCGCTGGTGATCACCCTTCTTGCAGGTTGCGCTTCCACGGTTTCTGCGCCGGTGCGTGACGTAAACGGCCTTCCGCCCGCTGTCTCCGCCGTGCCGGCGGAGCAGCCTGGCATGCACACGGTGCGCCCGGGCGAAACCCTGCTCGGCATCGCACGTCAGTACGGGGTGACCTTGCCGGATCTGGTGGGCTGGAACAACATATCCGACCCGAACCAGCTCGCGGTGGGGCAGACCGTGCGCGTTGCTCCGCCGGGCGTGGATGGCACGGCCGTCGCCACCGCCATTCCCATTGGTGATGGGGCCGTTGCCACGCCGGTTCCCGCACCGGGTGCAGAGTCGCCGGCTGCAGCGCCGCTGAAACAGGGGCCTGTCGGGGGGCGTCAGCCCTATTCGGAGGAGGCCTGGTCGAAGGCATCCCCCGCGGCGGCGGCCCAGCCTGCGGTGCCCCCGCCGGTTGCTACGACGCCCGATGTGCCCAGGGCGACGGGTTCGGGCGAATGGCAGTGGCCTGCCGGCGGGCGCCTGATTGCCGGATACAACGAGGCGTCGAACAAGGGCGTCGACATCGCCGGCAATGTGGGCGACCCGGTCGTGGCTGCAGCGGCCGGTAAGGTGGTGTATGCCGGCAGCGGCTTGCGTGGATACGGCAAGCTGGTTGTCATCAAGCATAACCAGGAGTACAACTCGGTTTACGCGCACAATGACAAACTTCTTGTAAAAGAAGACGATCAGGTGACCCAGGGGCAGAAGATCGCTGAACTGGGCAGTTCGGAAGCCGACCGCCCGAAGCTGCACTTCGAGATCCGCAAACAGGGCAAGGCAGTCGATCCGATGAAGTACCTGCCAGCACGCTGAGGGGGGACGCATGGAAGAGCCGGTGAGCCTTGATGAATTGGAAAATCATGAGCCGGATCTTCCCCCCGAGGTGGAGGTGTTCGCGACCGTGCCGGTGGCGGCCATCGAGAACGACTTCTTCAGTGACGTCACACAGCTCTATCTCAACGAGATCGGGGCCAATCCCCTCCTGACCGCGGAGGAGGAGCTCCGGCTGTCGAGGCTCGTTCGCGAGGGAGATTTCACCGCCCGGCAGACTATGATCGAGCGCAACCTGCGCCTCGTCGTCAACATCGCCAAGCATTACCTCAATCGCGGCATCCCCCTGCTCGATCTGGTCGAGGAGGGCAACCTCGGGCTCATGCATGCGCTCGAGAAGTTCGATCCCGAGCGCGGATTTCGTTTCTCGACCTACGCGACCTGGTGGATCCGGCAGAACATCGAGCGCGCGATCATGAACCAGTCGCGCACGATCCGCCTGCCCGTGCATGTGGTGAAGGAGCTCAACCAGGTGTTGCGTGCGCAGCGCAACATCGAAGCGGCCTCGAACGGCGAATCCTCGCTGGATGCGATTGCACAGCGACTCGACAAGACGGTAGATGAGGTGCGTGACATCCTGCTGCTGAGCGAACACACGGCCTCGCTCGATGCGCCGCTCGACATCGACCCCAGCTTGTCGATCGGGGAGTCGTTGGCCGACGATCGCGCGGAAACCCCCGAGTTGCAGATCCACTCCTCCGAAGTCGAAGGGCTGGTGCGCGAGTGGATCAAGATGCTCAACGACAAGCAGCGCCTCGTGATCCGACACCGTTACGGCATCGACGAGTGCGAATTGCTGACGCTCGAGGAACTGGCCTTGCGGCTGGAGCTCACGCGTGAGCGCGTGCGGCAGATTCAGCTTGAGGCGCTCGGGCAGCTGCGTCGTATCCTGAAGCGCCACGGCATACCGCGAGACGCACTGCTTTGAGCCTCGGACCGCTCAGCCCGGCGGAAATACGCGGAAGTAGAGCGCTCGGCTCGCGTAGGCCATCACCGGCAGTGTGACCACCAGCAGCGGCAGCAGGGCCGCGCTGACGATGATCACGAATGCCAGCAGGCAGGCCCAGACGATGGTTGCCGGGAAGCGTCCGAATACCGCCCGCACGCTGGCGACAACGCCGGACACGAGATCGGCACGTCCGTCGTAGATCAGCGGAATCGAGAACGCCGACACCGCGAAGATGATGAAGGCCAGCACCGCGCCCATCAGCGAACTGTAGAACAGGAAGCGCTGAACGGACTCCTCGGCCTGCAGCAGGCGGGCGAAGGCGGTCGGTTCGCGTCCGATCATGAAGCCGTAGAGCGTGCCGGCATCGGTGATCCAGATCAGGAAGAGAAGGGCGCAGACGAAGGACACCACCCATCCGCCGCGCGGCAGCTTCCTGAACCCCTGCCATATGTTGGCGACCTCCGGTTTCTGTCCGTCCCGGACCCGGTCGGACACGGCGAAGAAGCCGGCCAGCAGCGCCGGGCCGATCAGCATGAAGCCAGCGGCGAAGGAGAGGCTGATCGGCGCGATCGCCAAGGCCTCGATAAGTGCGAACAGGATGCCGCCGAGCACGACGAAGACGCTGGCAAAACCCATGCTGAGCAGCGGGGCCGTGGCGAACTGACGCCACCCGGCGGCGAGTGCCGCGCCTATGTCGGCAAGCGTGAGCGTGGCGGGCTGGAGACGAGGTGCGGAAGGGGGGCTCGAGTCGATCATCGTTGCGGAGTCCGGATGGGTGTTGCGATTGATGTGCCGCGCCCCGCCTCGACCTCAGTTCGTGGCCGCGCCCTGCGCTGCACGTGTCCTGAGGCTGGCGATCAGGCGGCGTTGGCGCAGCGTTTCGGCCAGTTCGAAGACCGACATCGCGTAGAAGCTGCTGCGGTTGTAGCGGGTGATGACGTAGAAGTTGCGGTAGCCGAGCCAGTACTCGGTGTCGCTGCCCGGTGTCTCGAGGTCCACCAGGGTGGCGCGCAGCGCCGCCGGGGTTCCGTCCAGCGTCGTGACACCGGCGGATGCGAGCGGCTCGGGATCAAGCGAGGGCTCGATGCCTGCGGCGACGAGACCGGCCGCATCCGACGCGGGTGACACCAGCGCGCGTTCTGCGACCGGGGCGTCCGGCTGCCAGCCGTGGACATGGAGATAGTTCGCCACGCTGCCGATCGCGTCGATGGCGTCGCTCTCGAAATCGATCTGGCCATTGCCGTCGAAGTCGACCGCATAGGCGCGGATGCTGCTGGGCAGGAATTGAGGGAAGCCGACCGCGCCGGCGAAGGAGCCGCTGTAGCTCGCGGGGTCGCGCCCCTGCTCTCGGGCCAGCAGGAACAGCGACTCGAGCTCTCGGCGGAACAGGTCGGCGCGCGGCGGATAGTCAAAGGCGAGCGTGGCCAGGGCGGAGAGCGTCTCGAAGTTGCCGGTGTGACGGCCATAGACCGTTTCGACGCCGATGATCGCAACGATGACCTCGGCGGGGACGCCGAACTGACGCTCCGCCCGTTCCAGATCGACCGCGTGCTCCTGCCAGAAGGCCAGGCCTCCCTCGATGCGGGTTCGGTCAAGGAAGCGCGCGCGGTAGCTCTGCCACGAGCGCGTGCCCTTGCGGCTGGGCGGGGTGATGAGCCGGATCACGGCAGGTTCGTGGCTGGCGCGTGCCAGTGCGCGCTGCAGTTCGGCCGGCTCGAAGCCGTGACGCGACGCGACGTCCTGTATGAAGGCCTGTGCGTCCTCGCGCTCGGCGAAAGAGGCTGCAGCCGGATGCACGTGCATCAGCGCAGCGAGGCCGACCCCGGCGAACAGGTGACGCCAGCCGAGCGGCCTTGCGGAGAGGCGGGAGAGGTATCGAAACGGATTCATGGCAATCTGATGGCGTTGATTCGGGTGCGCAGCGCGCGCAAGTCGTCGGCACTGCATGTCGGTCCATAGCGCAGCCGGGCATAGTCCTCGCAGATGGCACGGATGGCAGCGCGGGCAGCCGGCGGTAGCGACGTCTCGGCGGCGACGCGCACGCCGAACTGATGCGGCCCTTCCCAAGCTTGACGGACGATGCCATGCCGCGCCAGAGCGGTGCAGAAACGCAGCCACCCACGTTCGAGCGGATCGGCCGGCCGTCGCTTGCGGATGGTCCACCACAGGAGCAGGCCGAAAAGCAGGGCGCCTGCGCCGGCAAGCGTGCCACCCAGTACCCACGATGACTCCTGGTCGAGTCCGAGACGTGCGAGGAGTTCCTTCTGTCTCTGCGGATTGTAGCCAAGAACGCGCTGGTTCCATGCGTTCGATACGGCCTCCCAACGCAGTCGAAGGCCGCGCAGCCATTCCATCCGCGGATGCATCATGATCGGCAGGGCCTCGCCTTCGGGCAAGGCGGCGGCGAGGCCATCGTCGATGCGACGGGGCGCGGACAGCGCAGTGGGGTCGACACGCACCCAACCGCGTCCCTGTAGCCAGACCTCGCTCCAGGCGTGCGCATGCGACTGGCGCACGACAAGGTTGCCGTCGATCGGATTGATCTCGCCCCCCTGGTAGCCGGTGACGATCCGCGCGGGTACGCCGGTCGCCCGCATCAGCACGGTGAAGGCGCCGGCAAAGTGCTCGCAGAAGCCGCGACGGGTGTCGAACAGGAATTCGTCGACGCCGTCGGTGCCGAGCAGGGGCGGGCGCAGGGTGTAGATCAGCTCGGACTGGCGCAGTCGGGCGATGACGCGCTGCAGGATCACCTCGTGCGATTGCGCGCCGGCGGCGAGTTCGTCGGCAAGCGCGAGCGTGCGGGGATTGAAACCTGGCGGCAGTCGGCGTGCGGCGGCCAGCGCCGCCTCGTTTTCGGTCAGGCCGATAGAGCTCTCGGGGTGGGAGGTGAGTTCCACGCGGATACGGGACTGTACAGGCTGGCGCGCGAGGAGCTGGAAGTCGCTGGTGAACAGGTGCGCATCCGGCCCCGCCGCCGGGACGTCGAGCGCCAGCAGCCAGCGGCGGTTGTGCGGCTCCAGCGTCAGCGTGTAGTCAAGGCGCGGACCCTCGACCGCGTAGAACGGCGCCGCGCCTTCGGCAAATGCGCGCGGTCGCCAGGTCCGGCCGTCGAAGTCTGTCAGCACCGGGCCGCGCCAGTAGCGCTGGTCCGGACGTGGCGGCGGGCCATCGAAGTCGGCGCGGAACACGATCTCGCTGGATTCCCCCAGCGCGCTGATCGAACCCGGGCTCATCGTGTCCGACAGCCCGGTGCGGCCGCTGAACGCGTCGGCCGGGAGGCCCCACAGCGGGCCGTCGACGCGCGGGAACAGCACGAACAGCAGCACCATGAAGGGCACGCCCTGAACGACAAGCAAGGTGCCGGTGCGAAGCTGTTCGCGGGCGCGCCCATTTGCGTCGGTCAGCGAGGCCATCGCGGCGAGGCCGCTCAGCGTGGCCACCAGCGCGAGCCCGGCGACCGGTATGGACTGGTCCTCGAAGAACAGCGAGAGCTGCAGGAAGAAGCACAGCAGCACGGCAGCAAGCGCATCGCGTGTCACGCGCACTTCGAGCAACTTCAGTCCGAGCAGCAGTGCCAGCAGTGCAACGCCCGGGTCCTTGCCGAAGAAATGGTCGAACTCGGTGCGCACGCCGATCGCCGCGGCGATGACGAGGGCGAGCAGCACCAGGCGCGGTGGGGGCGCGCTGCCGCGCCACAGCAACAGGGCGCGCCAGCCCAGCAGGACGAAGCCGAACCCCATGATCCAGGTTGGCAGCCAGGTCAGGTGAGGTGCCAGGCTCAGCGCCGCGGTGGCGAGCAGCCAGGTGCACTGTTGGCGCGTCAGGGTGATCGCCGGTGCAGCGGTCCGGCGCAGTCCGGGGCGCCAGCGCAGTGAAGAGAGGCCGCCCTTCATCGGTCGTTTTCCTGCCGGGCGCTGCCGTGCAGTGCGAGTTCGCGCAGGCAGCGATGCAGGTGCTCGTGGCCGTGCCCGGGGGGGCACACCACCATGGGCAGCCGGAGTGCGTATCGCCGTCCCGATCGCTCGGCAGCCAGCAGCCAGGCCGCCAGGCGTGACAGGCGCGCCTCGGTGTCGAGATGCGCGGGTAGCCGCTCCCAGGCGAGGTCAAGGTCGGCCCCGGCTTCGCCCGAAAACTGCTTCGTCAACAGAGGGCCGCCACGCGCGAGGACCTTCCATGCGACGTGGCGCGGCGAGTCGGCGCGTTGGTGCGCACGCAGGCCGGCAAAGTCATCGTCGCCCGGGCGGCTGGTCGCTCGTCCTCGCCCCTCGGCCTCGCCGTCCGGCGGCAAGGGCGGGGGCGTGGCTTCGGGGGCAGGATAGACCACACAGGGCATGTCCGGCACGAATACGCTCCAGGCACGGATGAGGCCGAGTGGCCAGTAGGTTTCCAGCACCATTCTCCCCGGTTGGGTCAGCCCGCGGCGATGGGTTGCGGCGGGGACCTGCACGTCGCGCGTTTCCCCCGGCGCAAGTTCGAACCTTGTATGCCGCGTGCCGAGGCGCAGGCTCAGTGCGGGGCGGCGCGCCGCGCGCGGATTCTCGACGACGAGCCCGAAGCTCGCCGTCTCGCCACAGAACACCGGCTCGCAGCGGCCGGGTCGCAAGCGCAGGCCGAGCAGGTTGTGAAACGCATGCAGGATGCTTGCGACGCCGGCACCGGCCAGCAGGAACACCAGCCCGTAGCCGAGGCTGAGACTGTAGTTGATCGAGGCCAGCAGCATCACGACCAGCGCCACGGCGAAGACCAGACCCGCACGTGACGGCAGCACGTAGATGCGCCGCTGGACGAGCTCGATCGGCCCGCGCTCGGGCGCGCCCAGGCGGAACAGCCAGCGGTCCAGCTGCCGGCGCAGCGCGGACCGTGGCGGGTCGACGGCGGCAGTCGATGCGGATGTGGCCATGGCGAGGCTCGCTGCCTTCAACGCACCGGAACCGATTGCATCAGGCTGAGCAGCGTCGCGGCGGGAACGGGGCGGCCGTCGCCCGCAAGGTGCAGCCTGTGCGCGGCGACGTGCGGGAACAGGGTCTGCACGTCTTCGGGCACCACGTGGTCGCGCCCGTCGATCAGGGCCCAGGCGCGGGCAGCCGAAAGCAGGCCCAACCCGGCGCGCGGGCTCAGCCCGGTCTCGATCTCGGTGTGGTGCCGGGTGGCACTGAGCAATGCCTGCACGTAGTCGATCAGCGGGTCGGCGACGTGGAGCCCCTGGGCTGCGCGCTGCATGTCGAGCAGATCCGCAGGGGTGATGACCGGCGGCCGCGCTTCAAGCAGTTCTCGCCGGTCCGCACCCATCAGCAGGGCGCGTTCGGCAAGCGCATCGGGGTAGCCGAGCCGGATGCGGAGCAGGAAACGGTCGAGCTGGCTTTCGGGCAGCGGAAAGGTGCCGATCTGGTTCGCCGGATTCTGCGTGGCGATGACGAAGAAGGGATCGGGCAGGGGAAGGGTGCTGCCGTCGGCGGTGACCTGCCGCTCTTCCATCGCCTCGAGCAGGGCGCTCTGTGTCTTCGGCGTGGCGCGGTTGATTTCGTCGGCGAGAATGAGCTGCGAGAAGACCGGTCCCGGATGGAAGCGGAACGCGCTCGTCTCCCGATCGAATATGGACACGCCGACGATGTCTGCAGGCAGGAGGTCGCTGGTGAACTGGATGCGCTGGAACTGCAGTCCCGTCAGTCGTGCGAGGGTGTGGGCGAGCGTCGTCTTGCCCACGCCGGGCACGTCCTCGATCAGCAGGTGGCCGCGTGCGACAAGGCAGGCGAGCGCAAGGCGCAGCTCGCGCTCCTTGCCCAGAATGAGCTGGCTGGCGGCTTCGAGCAGGCGGGTTGCGTGGTGATTTGGCATCTTCGGGCGTACTGTGAAATTGGGCGGGAAGCGGTGATAATAGGTGACAAAGACGCTGTCGCTGCGGTGGGTTTGCTGCCCCGTGGCAAAGAAAACGTCTGCTCCCGATAGAGGGGTGGTCGCTTCGAATGTTCAATACAGGAGAGGGAGGAGTATGACGACTACGGCATTCATCACGCATCGCGAGTGCTGGCTGCATGACATGGGGTCGATGCACCCCGAATGCCCCGATCGTCTCGCCGCGATCAATGACCGCCTGATCGCCGCCGGGCTCGACATGTACATCTCGTTCTACGATGCACCTGTCGCGACGCGCGAGCAGATCATCCGCGTCCACCCGGATTCGTATTTCGACGAGCTGCTCAACAGCGTGCCCGAGCATGGCATTCGCCACCTCGACCCCGACACCGCGATGAGCCCTGGCACGATGAAGGCCGCGCTGCGTTCGGCCGGTGCGGGCGTGATGGCCACGGACCTGGTGATGTCGGGCGAGATCGAGAACGCGTTCTGCGCCGTGCGTCCGCCGGGGCACCACGCCGAGACGGCGAAGGCGATGGGTTTCTGCTTCATGAACAATGTCGCCATCGCGGCGCGTCATGCGGTCGAAGCGCATGGTCTCGAGCGCGTGGCCATCGTCGATTTCGACGTACACCACGGCAACGGCACGGAGGACATCTTCCGCAATGACCCGCGCGTGATGATGGCCGGCATCTTCCAGCATCCCTTCTACCCTTACAGCGGTGCCGACAATCCTCCCGCCCACATGTGCAACGTCCCGCTGCCGGCGGGGACGCGCGGCGATGGTTTCCGTCAGGTCTTCGGTGACGTCGTGGTACCGGCGCTGCGCAGCCACAACCCGCAGATGATCTTCATCTCGGCCGGATTCGATGCCCACTACGAGGATGACATGGGCTCGCTCGGGCTGCTCGAGGCAGACTACGTTTGGGCGACGAACCAGATCAAGGGCGTCGCGGCGGATTGTGGCCACAAGCGAATCGTTTCGGTGCTCGAAGGTGGGTATTCCCTGTCATCGCTTGCGCGTTCGGTCGTTGCTCACATCAAGGCGCTGGCCGACCTCTGACCCTGTCGCATCCTGATACAGCCTCGTGGCTGGCGCAGGCGCGCGAAATTGCGCGCCGCGCTAGCCGCGCCGCAGCGATCGGTTAGAATCCGATTTTTACTGTCTTGCCCAACGCCATGATTACCGGATCGCTTGTCGCAATCGTCACGCCCATGCTCGACGACGGGAGCCTCGACTTCCCCCGTCTGCGCAATCTCATCGACTGGCACATTGCCGAGGGCACCGACGGCATCGTCATCGTCGGCACCACCGGTGAATCGCCGACGGTGGACGTCGATGAACACTGCGAACTCATTCGCGCCACGGTCGAGCATGTGGCCGACCGCGTACCTGTCATCGCCGGCACGGGTGCCAATTCGACCGCCGAGGCCGTCGAACTCGCTCGCTTCGCGAAGCAGGCCGGCGCTGCGGCGCATCTGTCGGTGGTGCCTTACTACAACCGTCCGACTCAGGAAGGGCTGTACCGCCACTACCGCACCATCGCCGAGTCGGTCGAACTGCCGTTGATCCTGTACAACGTGCCGGGCCGCACCGTCGCCGACCTGTCCAACGACACCGTGATGCGCCTGGCCGAAGTGCCGAACATCGTTGGCCTCAAGGACGCCACCGGTAGCCTCGACCGGGCGAGCGACCTGATCGAGCGCGCGCCCGCGGGTTTTGCGCTCTACAGCGGCGACGACATGTCGTCGGCCGCATTCCTGATGCTGGGCGGCCATGGCGTCATCTCGGTGACTGCAAACGTCGCGCCGCGTGCGATGCACGAGCTGTGCGCCGCTGCGGCGGCCGGCGACATGCGCAAGCTGCGCGAGGTCAATGCCGCGCTGACCGGCCTGCATCGCGACCTGTTCTGCGAAGCCAACCCGATTCCGGTCAAGTGGGCGGTGGCCCGCATGGGCCTCATCGGCGACGGCATCCGCCTGCCGCTGACGCAACTTTCCGATTCCTGCCACGAGCGTGTGCTGAAGGCCATGCGCAAGGCCGGCGTCAAGGTCTGATCCGAATCTCTGATTGCAGGAACTTCATGAATCGCTCCATGCGCACTTCCGTTTCCCTTATCGCACTGTCGGTGGCGCTCGCCGGTTGCTCGAGTTCGCTGCTCGAATCCAAGCGCATCGACTACAAGAGCGCGCGCCAGATGCAGCAGCCGCTCGAGATTCCGCCCGATCTGACCGCGCCCACGCGCGATGACCGTTTTGCCGTGCCCGATGTTTCGCCGCGTGGCGTGGCGACCTACTCGGCCTACTCGGCCGATCGCGCCGGCCAGCCGGCAGCGTCCAGCGGTCCTGAGGTCCTGGCGACGCCCGACAAGATGCGCATCGAACGCGCTGGCACCCAGCGGTGGCTGGTCGTTGGCGGAACGCCCGAGGAGCTCTGGCCGCAGATCAAGGACTTCTGGCTTGAACTGGGCTTCATCCTCAACATCGAGAGCCCCGAAATCGGCGTCATGGAAACCGACTGGGCCGAGGATCGCGCAAAGATCCCGCAGGACTTCGTGCGCGCAACGCTCGGCAAGGTGCTCGACGGCCTGTTCTCGACGCCCGAGCGTGACAAGTTCCGTACTCGCCTCGAGCAGGGCAAGGACGCCGGCACGGTCGAGATCTACATCAGCCACCGCGGCATGATGGAGATCTACCCCACCGAAGCCAAGGATTCCACGATCTGGCAGCCGCGTCCGGCCGATCCTGAACTCGAGGCCGAAATGCTGCGCCGCCTGATGGTGCGCCTCGGCGCCGAGGAGGCGCGCGCCGAAGCTGCGCTGACGCAGGCGCCCGCCGAGGAGCGTGCGCGTATTGCCGCGGGCAGCGACGGCCAGGTGAGCCTGAACATGGAAGAGCCCTTCGACCGTGCCTGGCGTCGCGTCGGCCTCGCGCTGGATCGTATCGGCTTCACGGTCGAGGACCGGGACAGGGCACAGGGACTGTACTACGTGCGCTATGTCGATCCGGATGCCGACAACAAGAGCCCCGAGAAGGGCTTCCTCTCGAAACTCGCCTTCTGGCGCAGCGACGACAAGCCCGCGGTCGGCGGCAGCGAGTATCGCCTGCGTGTGCAGGGGCTGGGCGACAATTCGCGCGTGACCGTGATGACCCGCGAGGGCGGCGCAGACAGTTCCGAGACGGCCAAGCGCATGCTGGGCCTGTTGCAGAACGAACTGCGCTGAGCCGGATAGCCGTGTGTCGCTGCAAGGCGGCACACGGAGGTTGCGAAAAGAAAAAAGCCGGCAAGAAGCCGGCTTTTTTGTGCCCGATGCGTGGACTTACTTCTGCGATTCCTGCTTTGCCGCCTCGACGGCAGCGTCGGCCGCAGCCTTGGCCGCATCAACTGCGTCGGCGGCACCTTCCTTGACGGCCTCGGCGCCTTCCTTCGCAGCCTCGACTGCTGCAGCGGCACCTTCCTTCGTGGCTTCGACGGCGGCTGCAGCACCTTCCTTGGTGGCCTCTACCGCGGCTGCGGTGCCTTCCTTGGCGGCTTCAGCGCCTTCCTTCGCAGCTTCGACGGCCTGCTGTGCAGCTTCCTTGGCCTGCTCCTGCACCGTCGGTGCGGGCGCGGCGGTCGGCGCGGGTTGTTCCTGCTTGCCGCAGGCGGACACGGTGATGGCAACGAGGGCGGCGACGAGAAGGGAGTGTTTCATGTGTTCATTCCTTATTCGAATTGACATGCCGCGATGCGTCGAGCGATCGTCGGCAGGGGACTGCAATGCGACCTTGAAGCCATCAAAGTCTAGCAGTAGGCCGCCGCACTTTCAGGTGGATGGTGCGCTGCAAAATGTTAGCGTTTCTTTCCGGGTCAGGCGGCAGCAGGGGCGCCGAAGCCGTTCTCGTACCAGTCGTAGAGCAACTCGGTGAGTCCGTCGGGCGCGTCTGCGAAGGCATTGGCAGGCAGGGCGCGGCGATGCGCAAGGGCGGCGAGGGTGTCGCGGAGTGCCGCATCGATCTCGAGAGGCTCTCCATTAAGGTGGAAGCCTGCGGCTGAGAACAGCAGCAGGCTGCGGGGGTCCAGTGCGAAGCCTCGCTCGCGCAGCGCAGTGCTGAAGCGCTTGCGGCTCAGCGGCTCTTCGGGTGGATCGAAGAAGACGTGCGACTTCGGCTCCGTGAGATAGGCGCCGACGAACGCCTCGACGTCCGCGCGACTCCAGCGGATACCGGCGAGCATGCGCTCGATCTGGTCGATCATGCGACTGCCGATCTCGGCCGAGTTCTGCTGCAGTGCAAGATCCGGATCGGCATACAGGCCTTCGAGGCAGATCCTTTCCTGCAGCCAGCCCAGAAATACGGTGCCGAGTTCCTGCGCGGTGGGTGAGCGGAAGCCGATCGAGTAGGTGGTGCACTCCCCGATCGCAACGCCGTTGTGCGCCCAGTGCGGCGGCAGATAGAGCATGTCGCCGGGCTCAAGCACCCAGTCCTCTGCGGGCTGGAAGTTCTTCAGGATGCGCAGCGGCGCGCCTTCGACCAGGCTGCGGTCGGTCTGGTCGGAGATCTGCCAGCGGCGCTTGCCGATGCCTTGCAGCAGGAAGACGTCATAGTTGTCGAAATGCGGGCCAACTCCGCCGCCGTCGACGGCGTAGCTCACCATGAGGTCGTCGAGCCGCGCCTGCGGGATGAAGTCGAAGCGGTGCAGCAGGCGGTCGCCATCGGGCACCCACAGGTTGAGGCCCTGCACCAGCACGGTCCACGGCTGCTTCTTGCCGCGCAGGCGTCCGCGGCTCTGAGGGCCATGTTCCAGCGTCCATTCGCCTTCGAGGCCTTCGGCGGGCAGGCGAATGTAGCGCGACTCGACGTCGGGATCGCAGGCGAGATCGAACAGTTCGTCCTTGCTGACGACGCCGGTAAAGCCGGGTACGGCCTGACGGATGAGCAGGGGCTTCTTTTGCCAGTATTCGGCAAGGAACTCGCGCGCCGACAGGCCGCCGAGCAGGGTTTCGAGCGTGGGCAGATTCATGGCGCGGATTATAGGCGCTGGCGCGGACGGCTTTGCGAACGCGGTAGAATCGCGCGACTTTTTCCATCGGGATCCCCATGTCCGTTGCAGTCATCGAATCGCTGGACCACGAAGGTCGCGGCATCAGCCACGTCGACGGCAAGGCCGTTTTCATCGAGGGGGCACTGCCCGGCGAGAAGGTCGAATACACGGTGCTGCGCGATCGTCCGCGCTACGCACAGGCCGAGGTCGCGCGCGTGCTCAAGCCGAGTGCGCAGCGCGTGCAGCCCCGTTGTGCGCATTACGGCACCTGTGGCGGCTGTTCGATGCAGCATCTCGATCCGGTGGCGCAGGCGGCCGCCAAGCAGCGCATCCTGGAAGACGCGCTGTGGCACATCGGCAAGGTCGAGCCGCAGATCGTCTACCCGGCCATCCACGGGCCGTCCTGGGGGTATCGCTATCGCGCCCGCCTGAGCGTGCGCGTGGTGCCGAGCAAGGGCGGGGTGCTGATCGGCTTCCACCAGAAGCGCTCGAGCTACATCGCAGACATGCAAGCCTGCCCGGTACTGCCGCCGCAGATCTCCGCCCTAGTGCCGGAACTCCACGGCCTGATCGCCGCCCTGTCGATCGCCGACCGCGTGCCGCAGATCGAGATCGCGGTCAGCGATACCGCGACCGCCTTCGTCTTCCGCCACCTGTTGCCCTTCAGCGGCAAGGACCGCCAGGCGCTCGCGGCCTTTGCCGAGCGTCACCACATCCAGGTCTGGGCCCAGCCCGGCGGGCCGGACACGGCCGCGCCGCTGCATCCCGTCAATGGCCCCGGCCTGGCCTACACGCTGCCGGAGTTCGACGTGACGATGGACTTCCGCCCGACCGACTTCACGCAGGTCAACGTCCATATCAACCGGCTGCTTATCCGGCGTGCGATGCAGTTGCTCGATCCGCAGCCGGGCGAGCGCATCGCCGACCTGTTCTGCGGACTCGGCAACTTCAGCCTGCCGATCGCACGGCGCGGTGCGACGATGGTCGGGGTGGAAGGCAGCGAGGCGCTGGTCGAGCGCGCCCGGGCGAACGCGGACAGCAACGGGCTCGCCGAGCGCTGCGAGTTCCATGCCGCCAACCTGTTCGAGGCGACCGAGGACAGCCTTGCGGCGCTCGGTCCGCTGGACAAGCTGCTGATCGATCCGCCGCGCGAGGGCGCGATCGCCGTGGTGAAGGCGATCAGCGCGCTGCAGCGTCCGCCGCGCATCGTCTATGTGTCGTGCAATCCGGCCACGCTGGCGCGCGACGCCGCGGTGCTGGTGCATGAGAAGGGTTACGTGTTGCGCGGTGCGGGTATTGCCAACATGTTCCCGCAGACGTCCCACGTCGAGTCGGTGGCGCTGTTCGAACTGGCGTGATGTGTCGGTCTGTTGACCGTCCGGCGGTGCGCGCGGAGTCGGTGCTATAATCCGCGCCCTTGCGGAGGCGTGGCAGAGCGGTTGAATGCAACGGTCTTGAAAACCGTCAGGGGTTAACGCCCCTCGTGAGTTCGAATCTCACCGCCTCCGCCAGATTTTTCCGGGAAGCCCTGAGCGATCAGGGCTTTTCTCATTCCGGTTGCCGACCCGGGCGCCGCCGGATAATGCCTGCGATACCGCAGGCGTATCATCCTGCTCCATGTCCCGTCTCATCCTCCTCAACAAGCCCTTCGGCGTGCTGTGCCAGTTCACCGACGAGGCCGGCCGCGCCACGCTCAAGGACTACGTTGCCGTGCCGGGCGTGTATGCCGCGGGGCGGCTCGATACCGACAGCGAGGGCCTGCTGCTGCTGACCGATGACGGAGCCCTGCAGCACCACATCGCCGATCCGCGGCACAAGCAGCCCAAGACCTACCTGGTGCAGGTCGAGGGCGAGCCGGACGAGGCCGCGCTGGCGCTTTTGCGTGCCGGGCTGGATCTTGGCGACTTCCACACTCAGCCTTGCGCGGCTCGACGCGTCGACGCGCCCGATTGGCTGTGGCCGCGCGATCCCCCGGTGCGCTTTCGCAAGACGGTGCCAACCGCGTGGCTGGAGATCGTGCTGCGCGAGGGCAAGAACCGGCAGGTGCGACGCATGACGGCGAAGATCGGCTTCCCGACCCTGCGCCTGGTGCGCGTGGCGATCGGGCCGTGGACGCTGGACGGGCTGCAGCCCGGGCAGTGGCGCGAGGTCGCGCCGCCGGCCATGCCCGCGCCTCGGGTTCCGCGCGCCGCAGCGCCGGGGGCGTCTACCCGCCAGTCGGGGCCGCGAGGGCCGGCGTCCTCATCGGCTCGCCATGGCGCCGGCGGCACGGGTAAGATGCGCCGCGTCCAAACAGGTTCGAGGTCGAAGGGATGAAGCTTCAGTCGGGGGTGTCGCGTCCTTTGGTTGCGTTGGGGTTCGGGTTGGTCGGTGCGCTGGCGGCCGGTACCGCAGCGGCGCAGCAAGCCATGCCGATGGCCGAGCTCGGGGCCGGCATGTTCCGCATCGAGGCCGAAGTGGCGCACACCTTCCAGAACCGCCAGATCGGACTGATGAACCGTCGCACGATGCCGCTGCATCGCGGCATGGTCTTCGTGTTCCCCGAGGACGCGCGGCACTGCATGTGGATGAAGAACACCTACCTGCCGTTGTCGGTGGCCTTCCTTGACGCGCAGGGCAGGGTGCTCAACATCGAGGACATGCAGCCCCAGACCGAGGACAACCACTGCGCGTCGGCGCCGGCCCGCTTCGCGCTCGAGATGAACCTGGGGTGGTTCCGCGAACGCGGCATCAAGCCCGGCGACACCCTGCGCGGCATCGATCGCCTGCCCGTGGCGCGCTGAACCGGGGCGCGGCAAGGATCGAATAGCGGTCGTTTCCCGCCTTTTATCGACCGGCAGATATTGCCGGTCGCGGTCGATAATCCGCACACGTCGTTTCGCGTCCGCGCCGGTTGCCGCGCGGCGGGGCGACGATGGAGTCGGCCGTGGCCGAAGATAGCGATCTAGAGAAAACAGAAGCCCCATCACCGCGACGGCTTGAGCAGGCGCGCGAGGAAGGCCAGGTCCCGCAGTCGCGGGAGCTGTCGACTTTCTTCGTCACCATCACCGGCGTGGCGACGCTTTGGCTGCTTGGCGGCTGGATGGCCGAGCGCATGCTCGCCGTGGTGCGTACCGGCTTCGCCTTCGAGCGCGCCACCGTCTTCGACGTGACACTGATGCTCGAAGTGTTCCGTGGTCAGCTCAGCGGTGCACTGCTGATGCTGGTGCCGCTGTTCGCGGCCCTGCTGGTGGCGGCCGTCGCTGCACCGGTCGCGCTCGGCGGCCTGCTGTTCTCGACCAAGGTGCTGGGACCGAACTTCGGCCGCATGAACCCCATCCAGGGGCTCGGCCGGATGTTCTCCATGCATGGCCTGGCCGAGATGGTGAAGGCGATCCTGAAATCGCTGCTGATCGGCGGCGTCGCCTCGATGGTGTTGTGGGCGAACAAGGACCACCTGTTCGGCCTCATGGTGTCGCCGCTGGAGATCGGCATGAGCGAGTTCTCCGGCACGATCGTGCTGGCCGCCGTCCTGATCGCGGCCAGCCTCGGCTTGCTCGCGCTGATGGACGTGCCCTTCCAGCTCTGGCAGTACCACAAGAAGCTGCGCATGACGAAGGAGGAGGTCAAGCGCGAGGGCAAGGAGCAGGAGGGCGATCCCCAGGTCAAGGGTCGCATCCGTGCCATGCAGCGCGAGATGGCGCGCCGGCGCATGATGGCCGAGGTGCCCAAGGCCGACGTGGTGGTGACCAACCCGACGCACTTCTCGGTGGCACTCAAGTACGACGCCGAGCGCATGGGTGCCCCGGTGGTGGTGGCCAAGGGCCGTGGCGAGACTGCGCTGAAGATCCGCGAGATTGCGCGCGAGCACGAGGTGCTGCTGCTCGAGGCGCCGCCGCTGGCGCGTGCGCTGTACAAGCATTGCGAGCTGGAGCAGGCGATTCCTGCCGCGCTCTATACGGCGGTGGCCGAAGTCATGGCCTACGTCTACCAGCTCGACAACTGGATGAAACAGGGTGGGCTGCCGCCGCAGGCCCCCACCCACCTGCCGGTGCCCGAAGGCATGGACCCCGGCGCCCCCGACGAATGAGCGCGTGAACGATGGCCCTTAACGACACCCTGAACCTGCGCCAGCTGCTGACCCCGGCCAACCTGCGCCAGCTCGCCGCGCCCATCCTCATCATCATGATCCTGTCCATGATGGTGCTGCCGCTGCCGGTCTTCCTGCTGGACGTGTTCTTCACCTTCAACATCGCAGTGTCGGTGATGGTGATGCTGGTGGCGATGTACTCGAGGAAGCCGCTGGACTTCTCGGTGTTCCCCACGGTGCTGCTGGTGACGACGCTGCTGCGGCTGTCGCTGAACGTCGCGTCGACGCGGATCGTGCTGCTCGAAGGCCACGGCGGCCCCGACGCCGCGGGCAAGGTCATCGAGGCCTTCGGCAACTTCCTGGTCGGTGGCAACACCGCGGTGGGCATCGTGGTGTTCGTGATCCTCACCGTCATCAACTTCGTCGTCATTACCAAGGGCGCGGGCCGCATCGCCGAAGTGTCGGCGCGTTTCACCCTCGACGCGATGCCCGGCAAGCAGATGGCGATCGACGCCGATCTCAACGCCGGGCTCATCGACGAGAAGGAAGCCAAGCGCCGGCGCAAGGAGATCGCGCAGGAATCGGACTTCTACGGCGCGATGGACGGTGCTTCCAAGTTCGTGCGCGGTGATGCGGTGGCGGGCATCATCATCCTCGTCATCAACATCATCGGCGGGCTGTTCGTCGGCGTCATGCAGCACGACATGGCCGTGGGCGACGCGGCCCACACCTACACGCTGCTGACGATCGGCGACGGCCTGGTGGCGCAGATTCCGGCGCTGATCATCTCGGTGGCGGCCGGCCTCGTCGTGTCTCGTGTCGGCGATGAGGGCGACATTGGCGGCCTGGTCATCGGCCAGCTGTTCGCCAATCCGGCGGTGATGACGCTGACCGCAATCATCATCGGCGTGCTGGGCCTGATCCCCGGCATGCCGAACCTCGTCTTCCTGTTGCTCGCCGCGGTACTCGGCGGCCTGGCGTGGATACGACACAAGCAGATGCAGGAGGCCGAAGCCGAGGCTGCCGCGCCGGCGGCGGCCAAGCAGGCGGAGGCGCCCCGGGCCGATGCGCAGGAGGCGAGCTGGAACGACGTTTCCCAGGTCGATGTGCTTGGCCTGGAAGTCGGCTACCGGCTGATCCCGATGGTCGACAAGGGCCAGGATGGCGAGCTGCTCAAGCGCATCCGCGGGCTGCGCAAGAAGTTCGCGCAGGAAGTCGGCTTCCTGTCCTCGCCGGTGCACATCCGCGACAACCTGGAGCTGAAGCCCAACGCCTACCGCATCGCCCTGAAGGGCGTCGAAGTTGGCTCGGGCGAGGCCTATCCGGGCCAGCTGATGGCGATCAACCCGGGCCACGTATCCGGTCCGCTGCAGGGGCGGGAGACCACCGACCCGGCGTTCGGTCTGCCGGCGTTCTGGATCGATACCGGCATGCGCGAGCAGGCCCATGCGCTGGGTTACACGGTCGTCGATGCCAGCACCGTGGTCGCAACGCACCTCAACCACGTCATCCTGAACCATGCCGCCGAACTGCTCGGTCGCCAGGAGACGCAGGCGCTGCTCGACCACGTCGGCAAGGATTCGCCCAAGCTCATCGAGGATCTCGTGCCCAAGCTGCTGCCGATCGGCACCGTGCAGCGCGTGCTGCAGAACCTGCTGGAAGAGGGCGTCAACATCCGCGACATGCGCAGCATCATCGAGGTGCTGGCCGAGCATGCGCCTCGCACGCAGGACCCGGTGCAACTCACCGTCAAGGTGCGCGAGGCGCTGGGGCGCGCGATCATCCAGGGCCTGTTCCCGGGCAACGCGGACGTCAACGTCATGGCGCTCGAGCCCGGCCTGGAACGCATCCTGATGCAGGCCATGAGCGCGGGGGGCGAGGGTGGTGCGATCGAGCCAGGCCTGGCCGACACGCTGCTGCGCCAGACCGCGCAGATCGCCCAGCGCCAGGAAGACATCGGCCTGCCGCCGGTGCTGCTGGTGCCGTCGCAGTTGCGCATGCTGCTGTCGCGCTTCCTGCGCCGCGCGGTGCCTTCGCTGAAGGTCATCTCCAACAGCGAAGTGCCCGAGTCCCGCACCATCCGGGTGACCGCGATGATTGGCGCACAGCAGGGCTGAGGCGGCCCCGCGGCGACGCGGTCGAGCATCGAATAAGCGGGGTAAAGGCGGTTTATTCGGCCAAAGGGATGCCACCCGAAGCCGAGATAATCCTTCTCAAGCTGCGGCAAAAGTCAGGCCGCCCGGAGAAACGCCATGAACGTCAAACGCTACTTTGCCCCCACTGCCCGCGAGGCGCTCCGTGCGCTGAAGGAGGCGCTCGGCCCCGATGCGATCGTGCTGTCCAATCGCGCCGTCGATGGCGGGGTGGAGATCCTGGCCCTGCCGGGCGAGGCGGTGAGCGCACTGCAGGCGGCCAATCGCGCCGCAGTTGCGGCAAAGTCCAAGGCGCCTGCCGGCGAACCGGCCGCAGTAACGGCGCCGAAGCCGGCGGCGGCCCCGGTGCGCGAGCCGGCCGACGGTGACTTCCGCGTCAGCCTCTCGGCGCTGGCCGCCAGCGCCGCGCGCAATGCGGCACGTCCGGCGCCCGCCGCGCCGGCACAACCGGCGGTGGTGCGGCCGTTTTCGCCGCCTCGCATCGAGTCCGCCGATTTCGCGCTGCGCAGCCGCCCCGCGGCCGCGCCGGCGGCGCCCGTGGCGGCCGCGGACGACTTCGGCAATGCCCGCATGCGCGAACTGCAGGAGACCAATGCGCGACTGATGCAGGAACTGTCCGGCATCCGCGGCATGATCGAGCGCCAGCTTGCCGGTTTCGCCTGGGGTGAGACGCGTCGCCAGGCCCCTGCGCGTGCCGCGCTGATGGGCGAGCTGCTCGAGGCCGGCTTCTCCACGGCCACCGCACGCAAGTTGGCCGAAGCGGTGCCGGAGGATGCGAGCCGGATCGAGGCGCGCGAAGCCGCCGGTGCCGCGCTCGACCGCATGATGCGCGCGCATGCCTCGGACGACGACGTGATCGACCGTGGCGGCGTCTATGCGCTGGTGGGTCCCACCGGCGTGGGCAAGACGACCACCACCGCCAAGCTCGCCGCGCGCTGCGTCGTACGCCACGGGGCCAGCCGGCTCGCGCTGATCACGACTGACGGCTACCGCATCGGCGCGCAGGAACAGCTGCGCATCTACGGCCGCATCCTGGGCGTGCCGGTGTTTTCGGTGCGCGACGCAGCCGACCTGCGCCAGACGCTCGCTGGCCTGCGCAACAAGCACATGGTGCTGATCGACACGATGGGCATGAGCCAGCGCGACCGCATGGTGGCCGAGCAGGCGTCCATGCTGAGCGGTGCGGGTGACGTTCGCCGCCTGCTGCTGCTCAATGCCACCGCCCGCGGCGACACGCTGGACGACGTGGCGCGCGCCTACGCCGGCCAGGATCTGGCTGGCTGCATCTTCACCAAGGTGGATGAGGCCGCGTCGCTGGCGCCGGCGCTCGACGTCGCGGTGCGCCACGGGCTCGAGATCCGCTACCTGACCAACGGCCAGCGCGTGCCCGAGGACCTGCACCTGCCGAACCGGGCCTACCTGCTGCACCGCGCACTGCGCGAGCAAGGTGCGGAGTCGCCCTGGCACCTGAACGATGAAGAGGCAGGAATGATGCTGGCCGCGGCCAGCGGAGGAGCCTGACATGTTCGACAAACGCGAGGATCAGGCAGCCGGACTCAGACGGCTCTTCCGCCGTGCGCCACCGCAGGTCGTGGCGCTCTATGCCTGCGGTCGCCATCGTTCACACAACGCCGTGCTGGCTGCCCATCGCATTGCCGGTCACGCCGAGCGGGTGCTGATCCTGGACGAAGCCGAAGGCGAGGTCGGGCTGGCAACGGCACTGCAACAAGCACCCGGTCCCGACCTGCTTCAGCTGCTCGACGGCCGCACCACACTGGCCGACGTGCTGCAACCCGCGCCCGGCCTGATGGGGCGTGTCTCGGCGGTCGCCGCGGCGCTGGCGCTGCCGCTGCTGGACGACGCCCGTCGCGCCTGCCTGGTCGAGGCCTTGCGTATCCTGCATCGCCACGCCACCTTCGTGCTGGTCCATGCAGACTGCGAGACCGCCGCAGAGCCGTCGCCTTTCGTCGGCGCCGCCCCCTGCCGCCTGCTCGTGGCCGAAGCCAGCGCAAGCGGTGCCACCGAGGCCTATCGCACGATCAAGGCGCTGGCTGCCGCAGGTGCGGGTTCGGTGCATGTCGCCGTGTGCCGTGCTCGCAGCCGCGATGATGCAGCGCGCTTCTTCTCGAGCCTGGAAGCCCTCGTGCGGCGCCATGTCGGCCTGCCGCTGGCGTGGGTGGGCGAGGCGGAGCGCGATGATCTCGCTGCGGCCCTGTCGCGGCCGGATACCGCCGCCTCGACGCGCGCGGCCGGTGCAGCCTTCATGCGCCGGATCGAGGCGATGAGCCGGATCAAACCCTCGCTGAGTGCCTGACCATGCATGGCGGCGTGATGTATCCCGCTGGTAATGCGTACGACAGTGCGGGAGAATGCCGGCAACCCACTTCTCCGTCAGGTATGCGGACTGCATCGCGCCGCAAAAAGATACAGGCCCAATGGATGTACGACGCCAAAGGTAATCTCGACAAGGCACACCTGGTCGAAGCCTATGCGCCGCTGGTCAAGCGGATCGCTTACCAGCTCATGTCCAGATTGCCCGCCAGCGTCGAGGTGGACGACCTGATCCAGAACGGCATGATGGGGCTGCTCGATGCCATCGGCCGCTACGAGGACGGGCTTGGCGCGCAGTTCGAGACCTATGCCGTGCAACGGATCCGTGGTGCCATGCTCGACGGCCTGCGCGACAACGACTGGCTGCCGCGCAGCTTGCGCCGCGACATGCGCCGCATCGAGTCCGCCATCCACATGCTTGAGCAGGAATTCGGTCGCCCGCCCTCCGAGGGCGAGCTGGCTGATTCGCTCGGCGTGTCGCTGGCCGAGTACCAGCACATGCTGCAGGAAGCGCGGGGGCATCAGCTCGTCTATATCGAGGACTTCAGCCACGATCAGGACGACAATTTCCTCGAACGTCATCTCGTGCAGCAGGACGCCAATCCGCTGGACCTGCTGGCCGATGCCGACATGCGGCGGCGCCTGGTGTCAGCCATCGAGGTCCTGCCCGAGCGCGAACAGATGGTCATGGCGCTCTACTATGACGAGGAGCTGAATCTGCGCGAGATCGGTGCCGTGCTCGGTGTCACCGAGTCGCGCGTGTGCCAGCTCCACAGCCAGGCGGTGGCGCGGCTGCGCTCCTCGGTGTTCGCGGGCGAAGGGGCGACGCGGGCACCGGCACGGCGTGGCAGGCCCCCCAAGAAGCCGGCTCAGGACTGATTCGTCATGAACGCTTTCGGACTTCGCCGCCATGGATAGGATCAGCGTCTTCGGTCTCGCACTCGGCCTCGCGGCGATCCTGGGCGGCCAGGTGCTGGAGGGTGGGCACATGTCCTCGCTGGTGCAGCCCACGGCTTTCCTGATCGTCATCGGCGGCACGCTGGGCGCGGTGATGCTGCAGAGCCCGCTGCGGACCTTCGTCGAGGGCATGCGCATGGTGCGATGGGTGTTCGTGCCACCGGTGACCAGCCCCGAGCGGATGATCGAGCAGGCGGCCAACTGGAGCCAGATCGCGCGCAAGGAAGGTCTGCTGGTGCTGGAGAACCAGATCGGAAACCTGCCGGATCCCTTCATGCGCAAGGGGCTGCAGCTGCTGGTCGACGGCGTCGACCCGACGCGTCTGCGCGACGTGCTCGAGGTCGAGATCGGTGCCTGGGAGGCACAGATGCGCCAGTCGGCCAAGATCTGGGAGGCGGCGGGCGGCTATGCGCCGACGATCGGCATCCTGGGTGCGGTGATGGGTCTGATCCACGTCATGGAGAACCTGTCAGACCCGTCCAAGCTGGGTGCGGGCATCGCCGTGGCCTTCGTCGCCACCATCTACGGCGTCGGCTTCGCCAACCTCGTCTTCCTCCCGATCGCCAAGAAGCTGGGCGCGCAGATTGCCGCGCTGACGACGCAGCGCGAGATGTTCGTCGACGGTCTGGTGGGCATCGCCAATGGCGACAACCCGCGCATCATCGCCAGCCGCATGCAGGGCTACGTGGTGTGAGCCACCTCGGCCGGAACTGAACCATGGCCCGCCGACGCAAACACGAGGAGGAGCACGAGAACCATGAACGTTGGCTCGTCTCCTACGCCGACTTCATCACGCTGCTGTTCGCCTTCTTCGTCGTGATGTACTCGCTGTCCTCGATCAACGAGGGCAAGTACCGCGTGCTGTCCGATTCGATCGTGCAGGCATTTCGCAGCCTCAACATCAACGAGAGCGGCCAGCAGATCATCCTCCCGCCGGTGGCGGTTGCGCCGGTCGTAAGCGGTAACCGGGCGGCGTTCTTGCCTACTTCGAGCGCG
>NZ_NOIH01000028.1 GCF_002245655.1 Thauera propionica
ATGCTCGACGGACGCAGCAACGCCTACGTCGAAGCGATGAACGGCCTGCTCCAACAGACGAAGACCGCCGCCCGAGGCTTCCGCAACATCGAGAACTTCATCGCCATGGCCTACCTGCGCATGTCCAAGCTTAAGCATCTACCGCAGAACCCCCTGGCGCCGGCCGTCGCCCGCGACTACGGGCGCTACCGTCATATTTGTTGAGAAGTCAATTTCCACTGGAAACGGCATAGAGCCACTACGGCCACGGCAAGAAGCATCTGGCCAGCCTACTGGCCACCCTGATCATCCTGGCTTACCTCATGCACACCGTGCTGCAGTGGTGCGATGGTCAGTACCGATTGCTGCGTGAGCGCCTGTCTGCACGCCAACGCTTCTTCAACGATCTGCGCACGCTCTCGTGCTACCTGCGCTTCGAGAGCTGGGACGCGATGCTCGCCTTCATGATCCAGGCGCTCGACCAGCCTTTCACGCCCTATGCTCAGGACAAGCAATCGCCATAATGAGAATTGCTGCTACCAGAGAGGGATTGTGAAAGCACTTCGTTATTTATGGTAATGTGCTAAGACTGGCTTGGGCGTGCAGGTTCCAAGCTCACAAAAGGGGGGAGCCATGATCGGCTCGATTGGTTTGTATTCCACAACCCAGGCAGGCGGCGCTACGGCTTTCAAAGCGGCTTCGGCGACCGAGCGGGTTTCTGAAGCTTCAGAAAATCAGGGCGCGTCAGGTACGCAAGGCGGCACAGAGACGATTTCCACGCTGGCCCGACAACTGGCAGCAAGCGCCAGCCGCGCCGAAGAACGAGACAAGACTCTCACCCGTTCAGAGTTGGCCGACAAGGCTAAAAGCATCCTGAATCAGGTGGTCGGCAATGCCTACTATGCCAACAAAACGCGGCACGACAGCGAGGTTCCGAAAACCGACGATCCGGAGTTATTGGCCAGAGCCAAGCAGGCGACAGCATTCGTCAATGACGCCGCACAAGGCGGCCACTCGATCAAGAACCCATTTGCCGGCCTATCGCAAGAACAATTGTCCAACATCATCTACGACGAGAGCGGGATATATACGGTGAATGAACGCCATGCTGCTTGGCGTGAGTCTTACGACCAAGAAGAAGCATGGCGCGTAAAAGTGGCTCAGCAAGCCATGGACGAATATAACAGAACAGGAAAGTTAACCAACTTCTTTAGTGAAGTTCTTGAACATTACAAGAGCTTGCCAGCCATTGAGCAGGCCCAATATCCGAAAGGCTATGCTGCTGACCTGCAATCAAAAATCGACCTGGATTTTAACTACCGGACGCACCGAGCAGAGGGTAAAGACAAAGCCCCCCTGAGTCTGATCGAAACTCTATTCGAGCAAAGCCCGCAGCAAACCGACGAACTTCGCCACAAGAATGATGCCCCCGATTCTTTCGCGACTAAACACGCCCTGAGGCAGGAATCCAGCGGTACAGGGTAGGAACGGAAACACCAAGATTCGTGGCCACGTCACGCGGCGGGACGCCGTTGGCCAATAGTTTCTTCGCCGACTCGATCTTGCTTTCGGTCATTTGCCGTCGGCGCCCGCCTTTTCTGCCGAGTTGTCGGGCAACTTCCAGCCCTGCGCGGGTGCGCTCGACTGTCAGCTCCCGCTCCATTTCGGCCAAGCTGGCCATGACGTGGAAAAAGAAGCGCCCAGAGGGCGTGCCAGTATCGATGGCATCGGTCAGGCTCTTGAACTGGATACCTTGCTGATGCAGTTCGCCAACCAAATCGACCAGATTCTTGACGCTGCGTCCCAGGCGATCCAATTTCCAAACCACGAGTGTGTCACCCTCGCGCAGCATTTCCAGTGCCTTGGTGAGTCCTGGACGCTCGGCTCGACTGCCACTGATCTTGTCGTTGTAAATCTTTTTACAGCCCACCTTGGTCAAAGCTTCGGTTTGAAGGTCGAGGTTTTGGTCCTGCGTCGAGACGCGGGCATAGCCGATCAACACGGGTTGCTCTCCGTCTTATCGCGGGTCACGGCTCCATCCCGTCGCCGTTGCGCGCTTCATTGCCGGCATTCTGGCGCACGACGAGCAGTTGCTTGAGCAACGCCGGCAGCCATTCCTGAACCGTCTCCCACACCACATCGAGGTTGATGTCGAAATAACCGTGGGCCATGCGATTACGCATGTTGCGCATGCTGCGCCACGGCACTTCGGCGTGTGCCTGGGTGAACTCGGCGTGGCCGTCCATCACCTTCGTGGCGGCCTCGCCGATAACGATCAGGCTCATGATGACGGCCTGCTGGGTGCGCTTGTCCGCCAGGAAGTCGTCCTTGACCATCCCTTCCACGAAGCTGCGCGCATCGGTTGCGGCTTGCTGGATGTGGTCGAGGTAATCGGGCAGGCGGTTCTCGTTCATACCGGCCGTGCTTCCGCGAGCACCTTGGCCCGGAACTTCGGCGGCAGGTCGCCTGGCGTCAGTAAATCGACGTCAACGCCGAGCAGCGATTTCAGTTCTTCTTCCAAATCGCCCAAGTCCAACAACGTGGCACCGGGCAGCGCGTCAACCAGCAGGTCGATGTCGCTGCCATCCCGGTCGGTGCCATGCAGCACAGAACCGAAGACGCGCAGGTTCGCTGTTCGGAAACGGCCCACCGCTTCGCGCACCGCGCTTCGCTTTATGTCGAGCACAACGGACGGTCGCATGGGCATCCTTTCTTATCGAAACTCGTTGAAATGATATGCCGATAAGAATAGAGTTTCAAGAACTATTTTTGAGAATTGAAACGCCTTGATTTCCCGTGCCGCGCTGGTTGCCTTGGCTGGCTGATCACAAACGAGCGTTTTCAAGAAGAAGGAAACCGCATGCCCCGTCGTTCGATCCTCTCCGCCGCCGAGCGCGACAGCCTCTTAGCTCTGCCCGATACCCAAGACGAACTCATCCGGCACTACACCTTCAGCGAACCCGACCTGTCGCTGATCCGTCAGCGGCGCGGCGACGCCAACCGCCTGGGCGTCGCGGTGCAGTTGTGCTTGCTGCGCCTCCCCGGGCAGGGCCTGCTGCCCGGCGCTGAGGTGCCGACGCCCCTGCTGCAATGGATCGGGCGGCAATTGCGGCTCGATCCGGCGTGTTGGCCGCAGTATGCAGAGCGGGAGGAAACCCGGCGCGAACACCTGCTCGAACTGCGGGCATACCTGGGCATGGAGCCGTTCGGCCTGGCGCATTACCGGCAGGCCGTCCATGCCACGACCGAGTTGGCCTTACAGACCGACAAGGGTGTCGTGCTGGTCAGCGCTATCCTCGACTCGCTGCGCTACCGACACATCATTTTGCCGACGCTGGATGTTGTCGAGCGCGCCTGTGCCGAGGCGATCACCCGTGCCAACCGGCGCATCTACGACGCCTTGGCCGAACCACTGTCGGACGCGCATTGCCGCCGCCTCGACGATCTGCTCAAGCGTCGGGACAACGGCAAGACGACCTGGCTGGCCTGGCTGCGCCAGTCGCCCGTCAAGCCCAATTCGCGGCACATGCTGGAACACATCGAGCGCCTCAAGGCGTGGCAGGCGCTCGACCTGCCTTCCGGCATCGAGCGGTCGGTGCACCAGAACCGCCTGCTCAAAATCGCCCGCGAGGGTGGCCAGATGACGCCCGCCGATCTGGCCAAGTTCGAGCCGCAGCGGCGCTACGCGACCCTGGTGGCGCTTGCCATCGAGGGCATGGCCACCGTCACCGACGAAATCATTGACCTGCACGACCGCATCCTGGGCAAACTGTTCAACGCCGCCAAGAACAAGCATCAGCAGCAGTTCCAGGCGTCCGGCAAGGCGATCAACGCGAAGGTGCGATTGTTTGGCCGCATCGGTCAGGCGCTGATCGAGGCCAAGCAAGCTGGCCGCGATCCGTTCGCCGCCATCGAGGCCGTCATGTCCTGGGACGCCTTCGCCGAGAGCGTCACCGAAGCCCAGAAGCTCGCGCAACCCGAGGATTTCGATTTCCTGCACCGCATCGGCGAGAGCTACGCCACGCTGCGCCGCTACGCGCCGGAATTCCTCGACGTGCTCAAGCTGCGGGCCGCGCCCGCCGCCAAGGACGTGCTCGACGCCATCGAGGTGCTGCGCGGCATGAACAGCGACAACGCCCGGAAGGTGCCAGCCGATGCGCCAACCGATTTCATCAAGCCGCGTTGGCAGAAGCTGGTCATGAACGACACCGGTATAGACCGGCGCTACTACGAGCTGTGCGCGCTGTCAGAACTGAAGAACGCGCTGCGCTCCGGCGACATCTGGGTGCAGGGATCACGCCAGTTCAAGGATTTCGAGGACTACCTGGTGCCGCCCGCAAAATTCGCCAGCCTCAAGCAGGCCAGTGAATTGCCGCTGGCCGTGGCCACCGACTGCGACCAGTACTTGCATGACCGGCTGACGCTGCTGGAAACGCAACTCGCCACCGTCAACCGCATGGCGACGGCCAACGAGCTGCCGGACGCCATCATCACGGAGTCGGGCCTGAAGATCACGCCGCTCGATGCGGCAGTGCCCGATACCGCCCAGGCCCTGATCGACCAGACCGCGATGATCCTGCCGCACGTCAAGATTACCGAATTGCTGCTGGAGGTGGACGAATGGACCGGCTTCACCCGGCACTTCGCGCACCTGAAATCGGGCGACCTGGCCAAGGACAAGAACCTGCTGCTGACCACGATCCTCGCCGACGCGATCAACCTAGGCCTGACCAAGATGGCGGAGTCCTGCCCCGGTACGACCTACGCCAAGCTCGCTTGGCTGCAAGCCTGGCATGTCCGCGACGAAACCTACTCGACGGCACTGGCCGAGCTGGTCAACGCGCAGTTCCGCCACCCCTTCGCCGAGCATTGGGGTGACGGCACCACCTCATCGTCGGACGGCCAGAACTTCCGCACCGGCAGCAAGGCCGAAAGCACCGGCCACATCAACCCGAAATACGGCAGCAGCCCAGGGCGGACGTTCTACACCCACATCTCCGACCAGTACGCGCCATTCCACACCAAGGTCGTGAACGTCGGCGTGCGCGATTCGACCTACGTGCTCGACGGGTTGCTGTACCACGAATCCGACCTGCGGATCGAGGAGCACTACACCGACACGGCGGGCTTCACCGATCACGTCTTCGCGTTAATGCACCTGCTGGGTTTCCGCTTCGCACCGCGCATCCGCGACCTGGGCGACACCAAGCTCTACATCCCGAAGGGCGACGCCGCCTATGACGCGCTGAAACCGATGATCGGCGGCACGCTCAACATCAAGCACGTCCGCGCCCATTGGGATGAAATCCTGCGGCTGGCCACCTCGATCAAGCAGGGCACGGTGACGGCCTCCCTCATGCTCAGGAAGCTCGGCAGCTACCCGCGCCAGAATGGCTTGGCCGTGGCGTTGCGCGAGCTGGGCCGCATCGAGCGCACGTTGTTCATCCTGGACTGGCTACAAAGTATCGAGCTGCGCCGCCGTGTGCATGCCGGGCTGAACAAGGGCGAGGCGCGCAACGCGCTGGCTCGCGCTGTGTTCTTCAACCGCCTGGGTGAAATCCGAGACCGCAGTTTCGAGCAGCAGCGCTACCGCGCTTCCGGCCTCAACCTGGTGACAGCCGCCATCGTGCTGTGGAACACGGTCTATCTGGAACGGGCGGCGAACGCCTTGCGCGGCAACGGCCATACCGTCGATGACGGCCTGTTGCAGTATCTGTCGCCGCTGGGTTGGGAGCACATCAACCTGACCGGTGATTACCTCTGGCGCAGCAGCGCCAAAATCGGCGCAGGCAAGTTTAGGCCACTACGGCCGTTGCAACCGGCTTAGCGTACGATTTTTTCCGTTTTCTGAGGCGCCCCCGACATGATCGCCACGATTAGCCCCTGGGCAATATCCGGCGCCGCCCTGACGTTCGTGCTGTATGGCTATCTCATCATGGCCGGCAAGATTCAACAGCCCGGCCCGGACTTCCTCATCAAGTCTGTGAAAATCGCCATCATCGGGGCGCTTGCCCTGAATGCGGGCACCTACATGGATTGGGTCGTCGGGACGCTCACGGGCTTGGAAGAGTCCTTGGCGGCAGCGGTCAGCAGCGGCGGCGGTGGATCAATCTATGCCACGCTGGATAGCTCGCTAGGCAAGGGCATGGACATCATCGCGCAATGCCTGGAGCAAGCGAAGGCGTCGGGCTGGACAGAGCTACCTACCGCTATCGGCTGGTATATCTGCGCGGTACTGATCGCCATCGGCTTAACCCTGGTGGTCGTGGTCGGCGGTATTGCGATCATCATGTCAACCATGATGCTCAAGGTATTGTTTGCCATCGGCCCGGTGTTCATCATGTCCTTGATGTTCCCGGTAACGGCGCGATTCTTTGATTCGTGGATGGGCTACGTTCTCAATCACATCCTGATCGTGGTTTTGACGGCGGCCGTGCTGACTCTGGGCGTTACCATCTACGATGCCCAACTTACCAAGGTCGTCGTGGGTGACGGGGATCAAAACCTGCTCCTGGTAGCCTTCGAGTTGGTAATCATCGCGGCCATTCTGTACGCCCTCGTTAAAGGTGCAGCAGGCGCGGCAGCAGCACTAGCCGGCGGCCTCTCAATGGCAGTGATGGGCGTTAGCCAAATGGCAGGCGCAGCACGTACAGCGAGCAGCGTAGCCAAAGGCGCCGGGAAGGCCGGCGCCGCATTGGGACGAGGTTCCTACAACTTGGCAAAAGCCGGCTTCGACAAGCTACGCGGTGGCGGCGAGCAGTTTCGGCAACAATTTCATGGATTACTCCTTACGGTTGGTGAGTTAGTAGTGTTTTCTGATTTTTGGTGGAGTTCATTGGCTTGTTGCGGGCTTTGCTCGAATAGCATCTCGATCAAGCTCATGGGGTCTTTGCCTCTACCTTCTGCCTGGTGGGTGCGGTAGTTAAAGTCCAGATCGATCTTGGACTGTAGGTCGCTGGCATAATCTTTGGGATATTGCGCCTGCTCGATGGCAGGCAGTTCCTTGAAGTGGTCAAGTACGGATTTGAAGAAATTGGTCAGTTTTCCCGTGCTGTTGTATTCGGCCATGGCTTGGGTTGTGACCTTTACACGCCATTCTTCTTCTTGACGATCGGCTTCATAGGAGGCCGCTCTTCGTTCATTGACTGTATAAGTCCCGCTATCGTCATAAATGATGTTCGCCAATTGCTCTCGTGATAAACCGGCAAATGGATTTTTCTCAGAGGTTCCGCCTCTAGCCGCACTATTAACGTACTCCGTCGCCTGCTTGGCTCTGGCCAATAATTCTGGGTCGCTCGTCTTAGGCACTTCACTGTCGTGTTTGGCCTTGTTGGCGAAGTAAGCATCACCCTGTATCTGGCTCAAAGCGGTTTTTGCCTTGTCCGCCAATTCCGAACGGGTGAGTGTCTTATCCCGCTCTTCGGCACGGCTGGCGCTCGCTGCCAGTTGTCGGGCCAGTGTGGAAATCGTCTGTGAGCCACCTTGGGTGCCCGATGTGCCCGAACTTTCCGTAGCGTCGGAAATCGGGTCGGTTGCCGAAGCCGCCTTGAATGCTGCCGCGTTGCCTATCTGGGCTGTGGAATACGAACTAATTGAGCCGATCATAACTGCCTCCGTGAGCCTAGGATCTAGCAATCCAGACCGATAATATCATAACGCCATAAATGACGACGGATTTTTAGGCGTCAATTCAGTGCATCGAAACTCCCTGCTGCCCAGCGGAGTTCTGCCCAAGGACGTGGCCAAAAACCTCGGCGTGTCCATTCCGATCTTATAACGCTGGATACCAGCCTCCGCGCATGCTTAGCGTACGATTTTTTCCGTTTTCTGAGACGACCCCCACAAGCTCTATCGCGACCACAACGTCGCGTTGCTGGTGAATGCAGGGGTGCAATTTCCGGTTGAAGGCCGCCAAGTTCGACTGTTCGGCCTTGATGACGCAACGGCGGGGACGCCGCGCCTCGATCTCGCCATTCGGGACCCGGATGCAACTGCTGCGGAGTTCACGATCTTGGTCCAGCATTCACCCGGGTTCTTTGCGGCGAAATCGGCTGGCGCAGGGTTGCCCAACAAAGCGTTCGATTTGTGTTTGTCAGGCCACACTCACGGCGGCCAAATCACGTTATTCGGCTGGGCGTTCGGCCCATTGCCGCCAGGCAGTGGGCCATTCGTAGCAGGGCAATACGAGACGGTGGCGTGTCCGATGTATGTGTCGCGGGGGCTTGGCACATCGGTGCTGCCGCTGCGGCTGTTTGCGCGGCCGGAGATTGCGGTGTTTGATCGTTAACGATGTTAAGCGGCAGTATTGTCGTTAGAAATTGTAATCGGGGCGTAGGGGGTTAAGTGGATACGGAAAAGGTTTATAGGCTTATCGAAGAACTTTATCATATCGTTGGTGAATTGGAAGCAATGTTCCCCGGCAGACACTTCACTCCAGATGGTCATCTTGTCGGGAGTCTTGGTGAATGTCTGGCTGCACACGACTATGGCTTGGAACTGCTGCCAGCCTCTACGCGGGGTGTGGATGCTGTGAAAGGCGAGAAGAGGGTCGAAATCAAAGCGACGCAAGGCCAACGCGTTGCCCTTCGGAGCGCTCCAGAGCACCTGCTGGTTCTCCAACTGAATAAGCAGGGTAGGTCCCACGAAGTCTATAACGGCCCCGGTAGCCTCGTCTGGGAAGAACTGGAAGGCAAGCCCCGGCCAAGCAACGGCCAGTACCAAGTCTCGCTGAAGCGACTCAAGGAGATCATGAAGGAGGTTCCGGAAGAGGACCGTATCCCGAAGCTTGTGCGTAACAATGCGCGCCAGCCGAGCGGTACTTCCGAGTCCGCTCCAGAGGGGGCAACTTAGTTCAGCGACGGGCGGCAGCTTTCTTCAAACCCAGCGGCGGCAACGGGTCGGGTCGAGACGGACGGGGGCCGTCGGCCTTGCCGCATCATTGGCGAAGGTCTCAGTCCTGCCAGGTGCGGCCGGTCAGCATCCGATCCGGATAGCGGCCATACGGGCGGGGAGGGTATCCCGCGATGCGGGCCAGGTACGCCTTCGGGTGCGCAACAACGAAGCCGGCGGCATACGCATGGTCAGCCTGCCGGCCGACGAGTTCATCGCACGCTTCCTGAGCCAAGTCCTGCCGGGCGGCTTTAAGCGCCTGCGCCACTAAGGGCTGCTCGCCTACGGCCACAAGCGTGCCCGGTTCACCGCCGCGCGTGCGGCGCTTCAGACGCCGGCACCGCAGCCAGCGATGATCGAGGCGGCCGAGGCCCTCATGGCCCGCGCCAGTGGGGAGAATCCTAAGAGCTGCCCGCACTGCAGGGTCGGGCGTTGGCGTACGGTTGAGATCATTACGTCGCGGCGCTACGATCCGGCCGCACCTACGCCGCGCTGTCGGGATGGGCTGCCATGAACGTACATGCGATTCGGTCCCGACCCGTGTCGGTGCACCGGCGGCATCGGCAGGCTGTGGCACGTCCGCGTGTGGTCAACGTGACCGACGCCGCCTTTCAGACGTTCGATCAGGCTCGATTGCGGTCGATTGCGACGGTGGCAGCGATTAACTGGCGAGCATCGAGCACCTGTACATGGTCGGGCAACGCCACGCTATCCAATGTGGATGGCCCGCGCGTAGAATCCCCAACATCACCGCTTGAGCAGCGGTTCAGTTCAACAAGGCTTATCTCTCGCGGCAGGTACCCGTGCGCTGAACGGCGCTTGCGGCGCGAGGGATAAACCCTATTTGTTAGACATCACAGAAAAACAGGAGCTTTATGCAAAGCCCTAAAAATATTAAAGCTATCGCATTTATTTCAATGTTCTTTGCGTTCCCAATTTGTAACGCTGCCACCGATTCTGACGTTCACCTAGCCAACGGCAATGCATTGCTAGCTGTGTGTGGAGATTACATTAACTCCGTTGACCGAGGCGGCACACTATCGGAGAAAGACGTTGTGATGGCGGCAACGTGCACAAGTTACATAAGAGGTTTTTCTCACGGTGTATCGCTAATTTCCACGGAGAGAAAAGAGAGTAAAGGATATTGTATAAATGAATCAGTATCAGCCTTGCAGATTGCGCGCGTCTTAGTAGAGTATCTTCGTGATAATCCGCAGATACTTCATTTTCACGCAGCTATTCTCACTGGCCGTGCGTTACGAACAGGTTTCCCATGCAGGTAGCTAGCTGTCTAATTCATCGCTCAGCCCGAACAGGCAACAATAGCTGACGCTTTGAGGTGGTGTCGCCTGCCGGTTAGCTCGGCGTTGAGCGACTGCTTTCCTTAAAGCTCAAAAGCGGCATCGGGTCGGGTCGAGACGCTCGGGGGCGGTCGGCCTTGTCGCATCAAAGGTGAAGGTCTCAATCAGGCCAGGTGCTGCCGTGTTCACCCAATCCGCATAGAGGTCGTTCGAGCGCGACGGTATGATCTTCGCCAAATGGCATCATGAACCTCTCCCCGTGCAAGAGAATCGCTCTGAACCTGATTCGTGCGGACAAAACCGACACCGCCAAGACGAGCCTCCGGCTCAAGCGCAAGTAGGCGGGCAGGGATAATAATATTCGTATGAAAATGCTCGGAATTCATACGTGATGACTCTCGAGTGCGATGGCCCTGGCTCCCAGCCGATCCCGGGCGATACGCTTTGATTAGCCCGGCTGAGGATAAAGGGGGAGCGATGCTACGCAAGCTTCTTTTTGGATGCGCATTAGTGCTATTGCCGCAAATTAGCTTCGCGGATTATCTACAGGGTATGAATGCGCTTGACCGGAAAGACTATGCGACCGCCTTGCGGGAGCTTCGGGCGGCTGCAGAGCATGGGGATGGGAACGCCCAAGTATCCCTTGGGTTGATGTATTACAACGGGCGCGGGGTACCCACGAATTACGTAGAGGCTATGCGCTGGTTCAAGAAAGCTGCACTGCGCGGAGATGCGGATGCACTGGTTATATTGGGAGAAATGTATCGTAATGGAAACGGAGTCCCAGAAAGCTATGCAGAGGCCGCTCGCTGGTACCAGAAAGCGGCCGAGCAGGGGCATCCAAGAGCCCAGGGACTCCTAGCAGCTGGCTATGCGACGGGGAAAGGCATACCTCGAAACTATGTGTTGGCCTATAAGTGGGCAAGCCTCGCGGCGGCAAGTGGAGATGAATTGGCACGGAACCTCATGGATTCGTTAGAACAACAGATGTCTAATGAAGATATTGCAGATGCCCAGCGGTTGGCAGCGGGTTTTAAGCCTCGTGGTCGGTGCTGGTCGAATGACGGGATGCCCGTCCGCACACTATTAGAGTGCAGCTGGGCTGCGCCGAGATCGAATTAATAAAATACGTCACATATGGTTCGTCTCGGAAAACATCTGCCAAGGAGATAGCGACGATCCGTTATGTCAGACCATCTTGACGATCTTGGATACGAAGAAGTACGACATCGTTTGGATCGAGGCGATTATCTTGACCCTTATGAGTTGAAGGTTGTGAAGAAGTGGCTACATAGACAAGAGAAGGAGCAAGAGTTCATCGCTTCATGCAAGCGTGCCACTATTTCTTCCGCGCTTGAGACTGGTCGCGTTGCACGGCGGGCTAACTGGATCGCCGTTTTGGCTCTGCTGATTTCCGCTATCGGCGCTCGTGAGCATATTGTTGCTCTTCTTGAAACGATCCTTTCCTATCTGGGACGGTAGAAATCTGAGAAGTGCTAGGTTCTGTTCACATATATCGATATGAGATCACCGCACAAACGATCCGCACGAATGCCATGTAGCTGCATGCGAGCTTGTCGTAGCGTGTGGCGATCCGACGGTAATGCTTGATACGGTTGAAGAAGCGCTCGATCAGATTTCGCGCGCGGTACGCACAGCGGTCGTAATGCCTGGGGGCAATGCCGTTGGATCGAGGCGGGATGACTGCTTGGGCACCGGATGCTTCGATACTCATGACCAAGGCGTTGGCATCGTATCCTTTGTCGGCAACCAGGCTGGCGCACGGCATATCGGCAATCAAATCGTGCGCACACTCGATGTCGGCGACCTGTCCTGCGCTCAGAATCATGCGCAGCGGTTTGCCCAAGGCATCGACGGCAAAGTGCAGTTTGGTCGTCAGGCCTCCACGCGAGCGCCCCAACGCCTGCGGTCCTACTTTTTTTGGGCGCCTGAGGCGTGCTGGTGGGCGCGAACGATGGTTGAGTCGATGAACACCAGCGCCAGATCGCGCTCGCCGGCCAGTGCGAGGGCGACCCGATCCCAGACGCCTGCATCGCGCCAGCGCGCAAAGCGCACATACGTCGAATGCCAGTTGCCGAACTCGGGCGGAAGGTCGCGCCACGGACTGCCTGTGCGTGCCAACCAAATGACCGCCTCAACGAACAGTCGGTTGTCTTTGGCCGAACGCCCTCTATCGCCGGGCTTGCCGGGTAGAAGCCCTTCGATTGTCTGCCACTGTTCATCTGTCAGTACCATCCGAAGCATCCTGATCTCCGCCCAAAGATCAGGATGTAAACACAAATCATCAAATGTGAACAGCCCCTAACCCATCTCTCAAGTTCCAGGCTGGTGGCTCCCGCTTAGCGCGAACGTTAAATGACAGCTTTCATCGGACGCCAATGACTGCAACGGGTCGGGTCGAGACGGTCGCAGTTGGTTCGCAGCGTTCCCGCGCAGGAGGGGCCGAAAGTCTCAGTCCGGCCAGAAGCGGACGCAGGGAGGACTTTCCGCAACCGGCCGTTCGATGCG
>NZ_NOIH01000029.1 GCF_002245655.1 Thauera propionica
GAGATCGTCGGCATCAAGCCCACCGTCAAGACCACCTGCACCGGTGTGGAAATGTTCCGCAAGCTGCTGGACCAGGGTCAGGCCGGTGACAACGTTGGCGTGCTGCTGCGCGGCACCAAGCGTGAAGACGTCGAGCGCGGCCAAGTGCTGTGCAAGCCGGGTTCGATCACCCCGCACACCCACTTCACGGGCGAGATCTACGTTCTGTCGAAGGAAGAGGGCGGCCGTCACACCCCGTTCTTCAACAACTACCGTCCGCAGTTCTACTTCCGTACCACGGACGTGACCGGTTCGATCTCGCTGCCAGAGGGTACCGAGATGGTCATGCCGGGCGACAACGTGTCGATCACCGTCAAGCTGATCGCCCCGATCGCCATGGAAGAAGGTCTGCGCTTCGCGATCCGCGAAGGTGGCCGTACCGTCGGCGCCGGCGTCGTCGCCAAGATCATCGAGTAAGTCTCGCTGGTCGATGCAGGGCGCATCCAAGTGGGTGCGCCTTGTAGTCTCTGCTGCAGGGGTATAGCTCAATTGGCAGAGCGTCGGTCTCCAAAACCGAAGGTTGGGGGTTCGATTCCCTCTGCCCCTGCCATAATTTTCCGGGTGCTTTTCCGCAATGGCCGATAAGTTGAAGTTCGCGCTGGCTCTGGCTCTGCTGGCAGCCGGCGTTGTCGGCTTCTATCTGCTTTCCGAGCAACCGCTCGTGTTGCGCGTGCTGTCTGTCCTTGCGGGCGTGGCAGCGGGCGTTGCCGTCGCATGGTTCTCCGAGCTGGGTCGCCGTTTCGTCGAGTTCGCGCGCGAGGCAATCACCGAAACCAAGAAAGTCGTCTGGCCGAGCCGCAAGGAAACGGTTCAGACGACCGGTCTCGTGTTTGCCTTCGTCGTCGTGATGGCGATTTTCCTTTGGCTGACCGACAAGAGCCTGGAATGGGTTCTGTACGATCTCGTTCTGGGTTGGAAGTGATATGACGAAGCGTTGGTACGTGGTGCATGCCTATTCCGGCTTCGAGAAGTCGGTGCAGCGCGCGCTCATCGAGCGCGTGAATCGTGCGGGTATGCAGGATTCCTTCGGCCAGATCCTGGTTCCGGTCGAAGAGGTCGTCGAGATGAAGGGCGGCCAGAAAAGCATTACCGAGCGCAAGTTCTTCCCGGGCTACGTTCTCGTCGAGATGGAAATGAACGACGAGTCCTGGCATCTGGTGAAGTCGACGCCCAAGGTGACCGGTTTCGTGGGTGGTACGGCCAACAAGCCGGCCCCGATCTCCGAGAAGGAGGTCGAGAAGATCATGCAGCAGATGCAGGACGGCGTCGACAAGCCGCGTCCCAAGGTGCTGTTCGAGATCGGCGAAGTGGTGCGCGTCAAGGAAGGCCCGTTCACGGACTTCCATGGCTCGGTGGAAGATGCGAATTACGAGAAGAACAAGCTGCGCGTTTCGGTGACCATTTTCGGTCGCGCGACGCCGGTTGAACTGGATTTCACCCAGGTCGAAAAGACCTGAGTGCAAGAGCGGCAGGCCGAATGGCCTGCCGTAGCCCGTTGACGCGCGAATGTGTGGCGGCGGGCGCGAATCGCGAGGAGCACCGGGAAAGTCCGGTGCGCTAGCACTCATCACAGGAGCAAGCCGCAATGGCAAAGAAAATCATTGGCTACATCAAGCTGCAGGTGCCGGCCGGCAAGGCCAACCCCAGCCCCCCGATCGGTCCGGCGCTGGGTCAGCGCGGCCTGAACATCATGGAGTTCTGCAAGGCCTTCAATGCCAAGACTCAGGGCATGGAGCCGGGTCTGCCGATTCCGGTGGTGATCACCGCCTTCGCCGACAAGTCCTTCACCTTCATCATGAAGACGCCGCCGGCGACCGTGCTGATCAAGAAGGCTGCCGGTCTGCAGAAGGGTTCGGCCAAGCCGCACACCGACAAGGTGGGCTCGCTGACCCGCGCCCAGGTCGAGGAAATCGCGAAGGCCAAGATGCCTGACCTGACCGCTGCCGACATGGATGCTGCCGTGCGCACGATCGCTGGTTCCGCCCGCAGCATGGGCATCACTGTGGAGGGCCTGTAATCATGGCGAAACTGTCCAAGCGAGTTCAGGCGCTGCGCGCCAAGGTTGACCGCAACCAGGCTTATCCCGTCGCCGAAGCGCTGGCGCTGGTGAAGGAATGTGCCACCGCCAAGTTCGACGAGTCGATCGATATCGCCGTGAACCTCGGTGTTGATGCACGCAAGTCCGACCAGGTCGTGCGTGGTTCCGTGGTGCTGCCCGCCGGCACCGGCAAGAGTGTGCGTGTGGCCGTGTTCGCCCAGGGCGACAAGGCTGAAGCCGCGCGTGCCGCAGGTGCGGAAGTGGTTGGCTTCGACGACCTCGCCGAGCAAGTCAAGGCCGGCAACCTGAACTTCGACGTCTGCATCGCGACTCCGGACGCCATGCGCGTGGTCGGTCAACTGGGCCAGATTCTCGGTCCTCGCGGCCTGATGCCGAACCCCAAGGTCGGCACCGTGACCATGGATGTTGCCACCGCGGTGAAGAACGCCAAGGCCGGTCAGGTTCAATACCGTACCGACAAGGCGGGCCTCGTTCACGCCACTATCGGTCGCGCCTCCTTCGGCGTCGATGCGCTGCAGCAGAACCTGTCCGCCTTCATCGATGCGCTGGTCAAGGCCAAGCCGGCTGCGGCCAAGGGTATCTATCTGCGTCGCATCGCTGTGTCGAGCACCATGGGTGCCGGCGTGCGCGTCGAACCGAGCAGCGTCAACGCCGCTTGATGATGTACTCGCCGCCAGTCGATCAGGCGGCGGCAACAGAACTTTGGGCCGTGCCGACGTTTCGACGTCGGTACGGATCGTCAAAGACCGCAGGTGCGGAAGGGGTTGTCGACCAACCGTCTAATCGTCCGCTGACGGCCTGCGCAGATGGTGTGCCCAGAACAGGATTATGGCTGTGATACAGCCCCGCTCCTGATCCAGGTCGCCGTGGGTGCGAATCGCGCTGTTTGCGGTTCGCGTGTTGACTTGATAGGAGGAAAGACCTGTGGGTCTCAATCTTGATGACAAGAAAGCCGTAGTGGCTGAGGTGTCGGCACAGGTGGCCAATGCCCAGACGATCGCGGTAGCCGAGTATCGCGGCATCGAGGTGGGTGATCTCACCGTGCTGCGCGCCAAGGCTCGCGACGCTGGTGTTTACCTGCGCGTGCTGAAGAACACCCTGGTCCGTCGTGCGATCGCCGGTACCCCGTTCGAGGGTCTGGCCGATCAACTGACCGGTCCGCTGATCTATGGCATCTCGACCGATCCGGTCGCTGCTGCCAAGGTGCTGAACGACTTCGCCAAGGGCAACGACAAGCTGTCGCTGAAGGCCGGTTCCTACGCGGGCAAGACGCTCGACAAGGCCGGCGTGCAGGCGCTCGCTTCGATCCCGAGCCGCGAAGAGCTGCTGTCGACCCTGCTGGGTGTCATGCAGGCGCCGGTGTCGGGCTTCGCCTGCGCCATGGCCGCTCTCGCCAAGAAGCGCGAAGAAGAAGCCGCTGCCTGAGCGCGGTGATCTTCGACCAGTTCGCACAAGCAATCTGAACATTCTAGATTTTTGGAGTTTTTGAAATGGCAATCACCAAAGAAGACATCCTCGAAGCCGTTGGCGCGATGACCGTTATGGAACTGAACGACCTGGTCAAGGCGTTCGAAGAGAAGTTCGGCGTGTCCGCCGCTGCCATGGCCGTCGCCGCCCCGGGTGCTGGCGCTGCCGCTCCGGCCGCCGAAGAGAAGACCGAGTTCGACGTCGTGCTGACCGCTGCCGGCGAAAAGAAGGTCGAGGTCATCAAGGTCGTCCGCGCCGCCACCGGCCTGGGTCTGAAGGAAGCGAAGGATCTGGTCGACGGCGCGCCGAAGACCGTGAAGGAAGGCGCTTCGAAGGCCGACGCCGACGCGCTGAAGAAGCAGCTGGAAGACGCTGGCGCCAAGGTCGAAATCAAGTAACATTCGACTTTCCAGCGGGGCTGGCACTCTCAGGAGTGCCAGCCCTTTCGTGCTTTGTATCGAAGCTTGCGTGCCAATCTGGGCAGGCAAGTGGAATCCGAAGCCAGAGCAGAGCGTTTGCGAGCCGCAATGCGGCCTGATGTCATGCGGACGCTGTGTTCTGTCTTTCCGATGTTAGCCCTCTAGCCGGAGCATCCATGGCGTATTCCTACACTGAAAAGAAACGTATCCGCAAGAGCTTCGCCAAGCGCGCGGCCGTGCTCGATGCGCCTTTCCTGCTCGCCACCCAGATCGAGTCGTTTGCCGAGTTCCTGCAGGCCGAAACCCTGCCGGAAGCAAGGCGCAACCAGGGCCTGCAGGCGGCCTTCACCTCGATCTTCCCGATCTCGAGTCACAGCGGCAATGCGCGGCTCGAGTTCGTCCAGTACATGCTGGGCGAGCCTGCCTTCGACGTGAAGGAGTGTCAGCAGCGCGGTCTCACGTTCGCGTCGCCGCTGCGCGCGCGCGTGCGCCTCGTGATCATGGATCGCGAAGCGCCGAAGGAGACCATCAAGGAGGTCAAGGAGCAGGAAGTCTACATGGGCGAGATTCCGCTCATGACCACGACCGGTTCCTTCGTCATCAACGGTACCGAACGCGTCATCGTCTCGCAGCTGCACCGTTCGCCGGGCGTGTTCTTCGAGCACGACCGTGGCAAGACCCATTCGTCGGGCAAGCTGCTGTTCTCGGCTCGCATCATTCCCTACCGCGGATCGTGGCTCGACTTCGAGTTCGACCCGAAGGATTACCTGTATTTCCGCGTTGACCGTCGTCGCAAGATGCCGGTCACGATCCTGCTGCGCGCCATCGGCATGACGCCGGAAGAGATCCTCGCGACCTTCCACGACTTCGACAACTTCCATCTGCAGGGTGACGGCGCGCAGTTTGAGCTCGTGCCCGACCGCCTGCGTGGCGAGGTGGCGCGTTTCGACATCGTCACCCCTGATGGCAAGATCATCGTCGCGCGTGACAAGCGCATCACGTCCAAGCACATCCGCGAGATCGACCAGGCCGGCGTGAAGACCATCGGCGTGCCCGACGATTTCGTGCTCGGCCGCGTGATCGCCAACGACATCGCCGACCCCGAGACCGGTGAGGTGCTGGCGCGCGCCAACGACGAGATCACCGAGGACCTGCTCGACAAGCTGCGCACCGCCGGCGTTACCGAGCTGCGCACGCTGTACATCAACGACCTGGATCGCGGCGGCTACATCTCGCAGACCCTGCGCATTGACGAGACCGCCGACCAGTGGGCGGCCAAGGTCGCGATCTATCGCATGATGCGTCCGGGCGAGCCGCCCACCGAAGACGCGGTCGAGGGCCTGTTCAACGGCCTGTTCTACGCCGAGGAGCGTTACGACCTGTCGTCCGTGGGCCGCATGAAGTTCAATCGCCGCGCCTATCCCGAGAAGATCGACGACAAGGCGCCGGGCTGGCTCAAGCGCTTCTATGAGCGCGTCGGCGCCCAGGGTGAAGACGGCCCGGGCGTGCTGGTCAATGAAGACATCTTGGCCGTCATCGGCGTGCTGGTGGAACTGCGCAACGGTCGCGGCGAGATCGACGACATCGACCACCTCGGCAACCGCCGCGTGCGTTCGGTCGGCGAACTGGCCGAGAACCAGTTCCGCGCCGGCCTGGTGCGCGTCGAGCGCGCCGTCAAGGAACGTCTGTCGCAGGCCGAGTCCGACAACCTGATGCCGCACGACCTGATCAACGCCAAGCCGATCTCGGCCGCGATCAAGGAGTTCTTCGGCTCCAGCCAGCTGTCGCAGTTCATGGACCAGACCAACCCGCTGTCCGAGATCACGCACAAGCGTCGTGTCTCGGCACTGGGCCCGGGTGGCCTGACCCGAGAGCGCGCCGGCTTCGAAGTGCGCGACGTGCATCCGACCCACTACGGCCGCGTGTGCCCGATCGAGACACCGGAAGGTCCGAACATCGGCCTGATCAACTCGCTCGCCGTTTATGCGCGCACCAACCGCCATGGCTTCCTCGAGACGCCTTATCGCAAGGTGGTCGACGGCAAGGTCACCGACCAGATCGACTTCCTGTCCGCGATCGAGGAAGGCCAGTACGTGATCGCCCAGGCGAACGCCGAGATCGACGCCGCCGGCATGCTGGCAGGCGACCTGGTGTCGTGCCGCCACAAGGGTGAATTCCTGCTGGCGACCTCGGACATGGTTCAGTACATGGACGTTGCGCCGGGCCAGATCGTGTCGGTCGCCGCCTCGCTGATTCCGTTCCTGGAACACGACGACGCGAACCGCGCACTGATGGGCGCCAACATGCAGCGCCAGGCCGTGCCTTGCCTGCGTCCGGAGAAGCCGCTGGTCGGTACCGGCATCGAGCGCCGCGTGGCGGTCGACTCGGGTACCGCGGTGCAGGCCACGCGTGGCGGCATCGTCGATTACGTCGATGCGAACCGTATCGTGGTGCGGGTGAACGACGACGAGACCCTCGCGGGTGAAGTCGGCGTCGACATCTACAACATGATCAAGTACACCCGTTCGAACCAGAACACCAACATCAACCAGCGTCCGGTGGTGAAGGTGGGCGATCGCATCGCGAAGGGCGACGTCGTGGCCGATGGCGCCTCGACCGACCTCGGCGAACTCGCACTGGGCCAGAACATGCTGGTCGGCTTCATGCCGTGGAACGGCTACAACTTCGAAGACTCGATCCTGATCTCCGAACGCGTGGTCGCCGACGACCGCTTCACCTCGATCCACGTCGAGGAGCTGACGGTCGTCGCCCGTGATACCAAGCTCGGACCCGAGGAAATCACCCGTGACATCGCGTCGCTGGGCGAGGCGCAGCTGTCGCGCCTGGACGAGTCGGGCATCGTCTACATCGGCGCCGAGGTCGAAGCGGGCGACGTGCTGGTGGGCAAGGTCACGCCGAAGGGCGAGACCCAGCTGACGCCGGAAGAAAAGCTGCTGCGCGCGATCTTCGGCGAGAAGGCGTCCGACGTGAAGGACACCTCGCTGCGCGTGCCCTCGGGCATGGTCGGTACCGTCATCGACGTGCAGGTCTTCACCCGCGAAGGCATCGAGCGCGACAAGCGCGCGCAGTCGATCATCGACGACCAGCTGCGCAGCTTCAAGACCGACCTTGCTGACCAGATGCGCATCGTCGAGCGCGACGCTTTCGCCCGTATCAAGCGCATGATCCTGGGCCAGAAGGCCAACGGTGGTCCGAAGAAGCTCGCCAAGGGCGCGGTGCTGACCGAGGAGTACCTCGACTCGCTCGAGTTCTACCACTGGTTCGACATCCGCATGGCCGACGAGACCCTGGCGACCCAGCTCGAGGCCGTTCGTGAAGGTCTGGAGAACACTCGCAAGGACTTCGACCAGGCCTTCGAGATCAAGAAGAAGAAGCTCACCCAGGGTGACGAGCTGCCCCCGGGTGTGCAGAAGATGGTCAAGGTGTACCTGGCCGTGAAGCGTCGCCTGCAGCCGGGTGACAAGATGGCCGGCCGTCACGGTAACAAGGGTGTGGTGTCGAAGATCGTTCCGGTCGAGGACATGCCCTACATGGAAGACGGCACGCCGCTGGACATCGTGCTGAACCCGCTGGGCGTTCCGTCACGGATGAACATCGGCCAGATCCTTGAAACCCACCTCGGCTGGGCGGCCAAGGGCCTCGGTCAGCAGATCGACAGGATGCTGCAGGCCAAGGCGTCGGCCGACGAGCTGCGCGGCTTCATGGACCAGATCTACAACGGCAGCGGCAAGTCGGAAGACATCGCCGGCCTCAGCGACGACGAAGTGCTGGACCTCGCCGGCAACCTGAAGAAGGGCGTGCCCTTCGCAACGCCGGTGTTCGATGGCGCGAAGGAGTCCGAGATCGAGCAGATGCTCGAGCTGGCCGGCCTGCCGGTCCGCGGTCAGGTCACGCTGTTCGATGGCCGCACCGGCGAGGCGTTCGAGCGCAAGGTGACGGTGGGCTACAAGCACGTGCTGAAGCTGCACCACCTGGTCGATGACAAGATGCACGCGCGTTCGACCGGTCCGTACTCGCTCGTCACCCAGCAGCCGCTGGGCGGCAAGGCGCAGTTCGGTGGCCAGCGCTTCGGTGAAATGGAAGTGTGGGCGCTGGAAGCGTACGGTGCGGCCTACACGCTGCAGGAAATGCTGACGGTCAAGTCCGATGACGTGACCGGCCGGACCAAGGTGTACGAAAACATCGTCAAGGGCGAGCACAAGATCGATTCCGGCATGCCGGAGTCCTTCAACGTGCTGGTGAAGGAAATCCGTTCGCTCGCGATCGACATCGATCTCGACCGCGAATAAGCGCATCCGATTCCTTCCCGATAACCCGCCTGCGATTGAATCCCGGGGCTGCCGCACACGATGCGGTGGCCCGGATGGAGTGATAGATGAAAAGCCTGCTCGCTGACCTGTTCAAGCAAACCCTGCCGAACGAGGAAGAGTTCGATGCGATCACCATCGGCCTCGCCTCGCCCGACAAGATCCGCACCTGGTCCTACGGCGAAGTCAAGAAGCCGGAAACCATCAACTACCGCACCTTCAAGCCGGAACGCGATGGCCTGTTCTGCGCCAAGATCTTTGGCCCGGTCAAGGACTACGAGTGCCTGTGCGGCAAGTACAAGCGCCTCAAGCATCGCGGCGTGATCTGCGAGAAGTGCGGCGTCGAAGTGACCCTATCGAAGGTGCGCCGCGAGCGCATGGGCCACATTGAGTTGGCCTCGCCGGTCGCCCACATCTGGTTCCTGAAGAGCCTGCCGAGCCGTCTCGGCATGGTGCTCGACATGACCCTGCGCGACATCGAGCGCGTGCTGTACTTCGAAGCCTTCGTCGTCGTCGAGCCGGGCATGACCCCGCTCAACCGCGCCCAACTGCTGACCGAAGACGACTACCTTGCCAAGGTCGAGGAGTACGGTGACGACTTCGACGCCGTGATGGGCGCCGAGGGTATCCGCGAACTGCTGCGCACCCTCGATGTGAACCTCGAGGTCGAGAAGCTGCGTGGCGACCTGGAGACGACGAACTCCGAAGCGAAGATTAAGAAGTTCTCGAAGCGCCTGAAGGTGCTCGAGGCCTTCCAGCAGTCCGGCATCAAGCCCGAGTGGATGGTGCTCGAAGTGCTGCCGGTGCTGCCGCCTGACCTGCGCCCGCTGGTGCCGCTGGATGGTGGCCGTTTCGCCACGTCCGACCTGAACGATCTGTATCGTCGCGTCATCAACCGCAACAACCGCCTCAAGCGCCTGCTCGAGCTGAAGGCGCCGGACATCATCGTGCGCAACGAAAAGCGCATGCTGCAGGAAGCCGTCGACTCGCTGCTCGACAACGGCCGCCGCGGCAAGGCCATGACCGGTGCCAACAAGCGCCCGCTGAAGTCCCTGGCCGACATGATCAAGGGCAAGGGCGGCCGCTTCCGTCAAAACCTGCTCGGCAAACGTGTCGACTACTCGGGCCGTTCGGTGATTACCGTGGGCCCCCAGCTCAAACTGCACCAGTGCGGCTTGCCCAAGCTGATGGCGCTCGAGCTGTTCAAGCCCTTCATCTTCAACAAGCTCGAGTTGATGGGGCTGGCCACGACCATCAAGCAGGCGAAGAAGATGGTGGAGTCGCAGGAGCCGGTGGTGTGGGACATCCTCGAAGAGGTGATCCGCGAGCATCCCGTGCTGCTGAACCGCGCGCCGACGCTGCACCGCCTCGGTATCCAGGCCTTCGAGCCGGTTCTTATCGAAGGCAAGGCGATCCAGTTGCACCCGCTGGTCTGCGTCGCGTTCAACGCCGACTTCGACGGCGACCAGATGGCCGTTCACGTCCCGCTGTCGCTCGAAGCGCAGATGGAAGCCCGCACGCTGATGCTGGCTTCCAACAACGTGCTGTCGCCCGCCAACGGCGAGCCGATCATCGTGCCGTCGCAGGACATCGTTCTCGGCCTGTACTACGCCACGCGTGAAGGCGTTAACGTGCCGGGCGAAGGCATGCTGTTCACCGACGTGTCGGAGGTCAAGCGCGCCTACGAATCCGGCCAGATCGCCCTGCATGCGCGCATCACCGTGCGCCTCAAGGAGGCTGACTTGGGTCCGAACGGCGAACGTATCGAGAAGATCGGCCGCTATGAGACGACCGCCGGCCGCGCCATCCTGTCGGAGATCCTGCCTGCGGGCCTGCCGTTCAGCGTCATTGACAAGCCGCTGAAGAAGAAGGAAATCTCCAAGCTGATCAACGCGTCCTTCCGCCGCTGCGGTCTGCGCGCGACGGTGATCTTCGCCGACCAGCTGATGCAGTTCGGCTACCGTCTCGCGACCCGCGCCGGTCTGTCGATCGCGGTCAAGGACATGCTGGTTCCCACGGCCAAGCACGAGCTCATCCGTGCCGCAGAAGCCGAGGTCAAGGAGATCGCTCAGCAATACACCTCGGGTCTCGTGACCGACGGTGAGCGCTACAACAAGGTCGTGGACATCTGGGGTCGCTGCGGCGATCAGGTTGCCAAGGCGATGATGGAGCAGCTTGGCTCCGAGGAAGTGGTCAACCGCGAAGGCAAGACCGTCCGCCAGGAGTCGTTCAACTCGATCTACATGATGGCCGACTCGGGCGCGCGCGGTTCTGCGGCGCAGATCCGCCAGCTCGCCGGCATGCGTGGCCTGATGGCCAAGCCGGACGGCTCGATCATCGAGACGCCGATCACGACGAACTTCCGCGAAGGCCTGAACGTTCTGCAGTACTTCATCTCGACCCACGGCGCCCGTAAGGGTCTGGCCGATACGGCGCTGAAGACCGCGAACTCGGGTTACCTGACGCGCCGTCTGGTCGACGTCACGCAGGATCTGGTGGTGATCGAGGACGACTGCGGCACGCGTGACGGCTTCGCGATGAAGGCGCTGATCGAAGGCGGTGAAGTGGTCGAGCCGCTGCGCGAGCGCATCCTGGGTCGCGTGACGGCCGAGGATGTCGTCAATCCGGACACCCAGGAGACGGTGATCGAAGCAGGCAGCCTGCTCGACGAGAATGCGGTCGACCTGATCGAGGGTCTGGGCGTCGACGAGGTCAAGGTGCGTACGCCGCTCACGTGCGAGACGCGCTACGGCCTGTGCGCCAAGTGCTATGGCCGTGACCTCGGCCGCGGCTCGATGGTAAACGCCGGCGAGGCGGTGGGCGTCATCGCCGCGCAGTCGATTGGCGAGCCGGGTACCCAGCTGACCATGCGTACCTTCCACGTCGGTGGTGCGGCCTCCCGGGCGGCGGCTGCCAGCGGCGTCGAAGCCAAGTCGGGCGGCACGATCCGCTTTGCCGGCAACATGCGCTACGTGTCCAACGCCAAGGGCGAGAAGGTCGTCATCGCGCGTTCGGCCGAAGTGGTGGTCGCCGACGACATGGGCCGCGAGCGCGAGCGTCACAAGCTGCCGTACGGTGCGCTGCTGCTGGTCGATGACGGTGCTGCCGTCAAGGCCGGCACCCAGCTGGCATCGTGGGACCCGCACACCCGCCCGATCGTGACCGAATACGCCGGTACGGTGAAGTTCGAGAACGTCGAGGAAGGTGCGACCGTTGCCAAGCAGATCGACGAAGTGACCGGTCTTTCCACGCTGGTCGTCATCGACTCGAAGCGCCGCTCGAGCACGGGCAGCACCAAGGGCGTGCGTCCGCAGGTCAAGCTGCTCGACGACAACGGCGAGGAAGTGAAGATCGCCGGCACGGATCACGCGGTGGCGATCACCTTCCAGGTTGGCTCGCTGATCACCGTGAAGGATGGCCAGCAGATCGGCGTCGGTGACATCCTGGCGCGCATCCCGCAGGAGTCGGCGAAGACCCGCGACATTACCGGTGGTCTGCCGCGCGTGGCGGAGTTGTTCGAAGCCCGTGCGCCGAAGGATGCCGGCATGCTGGCGGAGTACACCGGTACGGTTTCGTTCGGCAAGGAAACCAAGGGCAAGCAGCGTCTGGTCATCACCGAGCCGGACGGCACTGCCCACGAGTTCCTGATTCCGAAGGACAAGCACCTCATGGTCCACGATGGCCAGGTGGTGAACAAGGGCGAACTCATCGTCGACGGCCCGGCCGATCCGCATGACATCCTGCGCCTGCAGGGCATCAGCGAACTGGCCCGCTACATCATCGACGAGGTGCAGGACGTGTATCGCCTGCAGGGCGTGAAGATCAACGACAAGCACATCGAGGTGATCGTCCGCCAGATGCTGCGCCGCGTGGTCATCACCGATCCGGGCGATACCCGTTTCATCCGCGAGGAGCAGGTCGAGCGTTCGGAAGTGCTGGACGAGAACGACCGTATGGAAGCCGAAGGCAAGCTGCCGGCGCAGTACGAGAACGTGCTGCTCGGTATCACGAAGGCTTCCTTGTCGACCGACTCGTTCATCTCCGCCGCTTCGTTCCAGGAGACCACCCGCGTGCTGACCGAAGCGGCGATCATGGGCAAGCGCGACGAACTGCGCGGTCTGAAGGAGAACGTCATCGTCGGTCGCCTGATCCCTGCCGGTACGGGTCTTGCCTACCACCGCAGCCGAAAGGCACAGGAGCAGGGCGTCGATCTGGGTGCCGAGCATGCGTGGGCGCCCGCCGATACCGTGGTCGAAACGCAGCAGGACATCGAGGCCAGTTGACTTTTTCTGTCGTCTCGGAATAAACTCCGGCCTCTTTTTGTGGACTGACCAATCGTAGTCAGTCGCAGCCGGAATAATCCGCCCGAGGCGGCCCGTGGTGGGCTGCCTCGGTTTTTTGGGAAATTCTTAAGCTATGCCAACAATCAATCAGCTTGTCCGCAAGCCGCGCCAGATGGAAGCTTCGAAGAGCAAGGTTCCTGCGCTGGAAGCTTGTCCTCAGAAGCGTGGTGTGTGCACCCGCGTCTATACCACGACCCCGAAGAAGCCGAACTCGGCGCTGCGTAAGGTCGCCAAGGTTCGCCTGACCAACGGTTTCGAGGTCATCTCGTACATCGGTGGTGAAGGTCACAACCTTCAGGAGCACTCCGTGGTGCTGATCCGCGGCGGTCGTGTGAAGGACTTGCCGGGTGTGCGTTACCACATCGTTCGCGGCTCCCTCGATCTGCAGGGCGTCAAGGATCGTAAGCAGTCGCGCTCCAAGTACGGCGCGAAGCGTCCGAAGAAAGCCTGATTGTTGGCCAAAGAAATTTAGCGAGAGGTTGTCATGCCGCGTCGTCGTGAAGTACCCAAGCGCGAAGTCCTGCCGGATCCGAAGTTCGGTAACCAGGATGTTTCGAAGTTCATCAACGTGATCATGCAGTCGGGCAAGAAGTCCGTTGCGGAGCGCATCGTCTATGGTGCGTTCGATCACATCACCGCCAAGGCCAACAAGGATCCGCTGGAGGTTTTCGCTGCTGCTGTCGGCAACGTGAAGCCGGTGGTCGAGGTCAAGAGTCGTCGCGTCGGCGGCGCCAACTACCAGGTGCCGGTCGAAGTGCGTCCGTCGCGTCGCATGGCGCTGTCGATGCGCTGGCTGCGCGAAGCTGCGCGCAAGCGTGCCGAGAAGTCGATGGCTCAGCGTCTCGCGGGCGAACTGCTCGAGGCTGCCGAGGGTCGTGGTTCCGCCATGAAGAAGCGTGAAGAAGTTCACCGCATGGCCGAAGCCAACAAGGCGTTCTCGCACTTCCGCTTCTGATTCTGTTCGGTGGCGGTATCTCGGGCCCTGTACAGGGCTCGAGTGTTTTCTAACGCAAGAAATTCGTTGATCGCGTCAAAAGCGCGCATAACAGAAGGCAGGTAAAACGTGGCTCGCAAGACACCCATCGAGCGTTACCGCAATATCGGTATCTCCGCTCACATCGACGCCGGCAAGACGACTACGACCGAGCGTATCCTCTTCTACACCGGCGTGAGCCATAAGCTCGGTGAGGTGCATGATGGTGCAGCGACCACCGACTGGATGGTGCAGGAGCAGGAGCGTGGCATCACCATCACGTCGGCTGCCGTGACGTGTTTCTGGAAGGGCATGGACAACTCCCTCCCCGAGCACCGCTTCAACATCATCGACACCCCGGGACACGTCGACTTCACGATCGAGGTCGAGCGCTCGATGCGCGTCCTGGATGGCGCGTGCATGGTGTACTGCGCGGTCGGTGGCGTTCAGCCGCAGTCCGAGACTGTCTGGCGTCAGGCCACGAAGTACAAGGTGCCCCGTCTTGCGTTCGTCAACAAGATGGACCGCTCGGGCGCGAACTTCTTCAAGGTCGTCGATCAGATGAAGACTCGCCTCAAGGCGAATCCGGTGCCGGTCGTCGTGCCGATCGGGGCTGAGGACTCGTTCAAGGGTGTCATCGATCTGCTCAAGATGAAAGCAATCATCTGGGACGAAGCGTCCCAGGGTATGAAGTTCGAGTACCACGACATCCCCGCCGAGCTCGTCGGTGTGGCCGAGGAGTGGCGTGCGAACATGGTCGAGGCGGCTGCTGAAGCCAACGAAGACCTGATGAACAAGTATCTCGAGGAAGGTGAGCTGCCCGAAGAGGATGTGATCGCCGGCCTGCGTGCTCGCACTCTGGCGTGCGAGATCCAGCCGATGCTGTGCGGCACTGCGTTCAAGAACAAGGGTGTGCAGCGCATGCTCGATGCGGTCATCCAGTACCTGCCGTCGCCGATCGACATTCCGCCGGTCGCTGGTGTGGACGAGGACGAGAAGGAAGTGGTCCGCTACGCCAAGGACGACGAGAAGTTCTCGGCGCTGGCGTTCAAGCTCATGACCGACCCGTTCGTCGGCCAGCTGACTTTCATCCGCGTGTATTCGGGCGTACTGGAGTCCGGTTCGACCGTGTTGAACTCGGTGAAGGGCAAGAAGGAACGTATCGGCCGCATCCTGCAGATGCACGCCAATGACCGCGAAGAAATCAAGGAAGTGCTGGCGGGCGACATCGCAGCGGTGGTGGGCCTGAAGGATGTGACCACGGGTGAGACGCTGTGCGATCCGTCGGCGCCCGTCATCCTTGAGCGCATGGTCTTCCCGGATCCGGTGATTCACGTCGCCGTCGAGCCGAAGACCAAGGGCGATCAGGAGAAGATGGGTCTGGCGCTGGGTCGTCTGGCGGCCGAAGATCCGTCCTTCCGCGTGCGCACCGACGAAGAGTCGGGCCAGACGATCATCTCGGGGATGGGCGAACTGCACCTCGAGATCATCGTTGACCGCATGAAGCGGGAGTTCAACGTTGAAGCCAACGTCGGCGCGCCGCAGGTGGCGTACCGCGAAACGATCCGCAAGGCGGCGAACGACGTCGAAGGCAAGTTCGTCAAGCAGTCGGGTGGCCGCGGCCAGTATGGTCACGTCGTGATCAACCTCGAGCCGGCCGAACAGGGCAAGGGCTACGAGTTCGTTGATGCGGTCAAGGGTGGCGTAGTGCCGCGCGAGTACATCCCGGCGGTGGACAAGGGTATTCAGGAAACCCTCAACAACGGTATCCTCGCCGGCTTCCCGGTGGTTGATGTCAAGGTCACGCTGCACTTTGGTTCGTACCACGACGTGGATTCGAACGAAAACGCGTTCAAGATGGCCGGTTCGATGGCCTTCAAGGAAGCAATGCGCCGCGCCAGCCCCGTGCTGCTCGAGCCGATGATGGCTGTCGTCGTCGAGACGCCGGAAGACTACATGGGTAACGTCATGGGCGACCTTTCTGGTCGTCGTGGCATCGTTCAAGGTATGGACGACATCCCTGGCGGCATGAAGGAAATCAAGGCCGAGGTGCCGCTGGCCGAGATGTTCGGCTACGCTACCCAGTTGCGCTCGCTGACCCAGGGTCGCGCGACCTACTCGATGGAGTTCAAGCACTATGCTGAAGCTCCGAAGAGCGTTGCGGAAGCCGTCATCAGCAGCCGTAAGTAATCAATACACTCAACTCAAGGACTCACGAACATGGCAAAGGGTAAGTTTGAACGTACCAAGCCGCACGTGAACGTCGGCACCATCGGCCACGTTGACCACGGCAAGACCACGCTGACCGCGGCGATCACCAC